>JBJMTV010000027.1:0-25212 GCA_045811525.1 Xanthobacteraceae bacterium
CAAGCAGCCATTCAAGAAGTACCCGATCGGCTACTTTCATATCGACATCGCCGAGGTCCGCACCGAGGAAGGAAAGCTCCACCTCTTTGTCGCCATGGACCGAACTTCAAAGTTCGTCTTCGTCCAACTCCATCAGGCAGCCAATGTAAAAACAGCTGCCGGCTTCTTGGAAGCCCTCATTAAAGCTGTGCCCAACACGATCCGCATCGTGCTGACCGACAACGGTGTGCAATTCTGCGATATGCCCTCAAGGCGCTCCGGGCCTACGGCTCGCTATAGACTACACATGTTCGGCCGCATCTGCCGCCAGAACGGGATCGAGCACCGCCTCACGAAGCCCAACCATCCATAGACCAATGGCCAAGTGGAGCGGATGAACCGCACCCTTAAGGAGGCTACCGTCCGGCGGTATCATTACGATAGCCACGGGCAGCTCAGACAACACCTCGCCGCCTTCTTGAATGCCTACAACTTCGCCAAGCGATTGAAGACCCTCAGACGACTCACACCCTATGAACACATCTGCCAGGCTTGGGCAGACGACCCTCATCGATTCAGATATGATCCAAGCCATCTCACTTCGGGACTGCACACCTAGTACTACTGCGTCACGGGGCCCGTGACGCAGTAGTACTAGCCCGTCCTCCCCGCCCCTGAGGGACCGACGCAGAAATCGCACCGGCGGGACGCCGTTCAACATCTTATTGCCCACTTTAGGCTGTGGATGGAGCCACCCGGAGCAGGATCGAGCCGCCTTTTATGAGCTTGTGGGCCCGTGTCGCGTCGATTGCCCTGGTTGCCCCAGCACTGGTGCTCGTCACCGGCGCCCGCCAAGCCGTGCGCGCCGAGGTGCCGGTTCCAGCAGCCGCCAAGGCGAAGCAGCAAGGCTGCAATCCCGCGACGTTCCGGCCCGTCATTGACGTTGGTCACACCGCGGAAAATCCAGGTGCCATCAGCGCCCGCGGCGTCTCCGAGTACGATTTCAATTTGCGCTTGGCGCAGCTGATCGAGAAACGGTTGCGAGAGGCCGGCTTCGAGAACACCAAGCTGTTGGTGACCTCAGGCAAGTCACACCGCACCCTGTTCACGCGCTCGGCCCAGGCCAACAGCTTGCCGGCGGACCTATTCCTGTCGATCCACCACGATTCGGTGCCAAACCGGTTTCTGCAGAAGTGGCGCAATGACGAGACCGAGCGAACTTATAGCGATCGCTTCAAGGGACATTCGATCTTTATCTCGAAGGATAATGCCGACCCGAAAGGCAGCCTGCTGTTTGCCAGCCTCCTCGGCAAGGAAATGAAGGAACGCGGGCTGCACTACACGCCGCACTATACGGAAAAGTTTATGGGCAGCCGCAAGCGCATCCTCGTTGATGCGGAAGCGGGAGTCTATCGCTACGACCAGCTGATCGTGCTGCGCACCACCCGCATGCCCGCGGTTCTGTTGGAGGCGGGGCTGATCATCAACCGGGACGAGGAGCTGGAGCTGAACTCGGTTGACCGGCAAGGATTGATCAGCGGAGCCGTGGCGGATGCTGTCGAGGCCTTCTGCGCGGCTCGATCGCCGGCAAGTCGCGCGACAGCCGCCGTCCAGCCGATAAAGCGATTGTCGCGCCACTGAGCGGCACCGCTCGGGTCGGGCCTTTCACCCGCACCCTTTCCTGTGAAAGCCTCAGACCCTCATTCTCGAGGCGAGCAAAGGCGCCACGAATGAGCTAGGCTCCGCGGCAGACCGCCAGAGCGCGGTCGTGTCGGAAAGGGAGATCCAACTCATGTCGCTCGCGTCCTGTCGTTTGGCCGGTCTCGGTCTTGCCTGCATCCTGGCGGCGCCCGCCAATGCAGAACTGCTCACCCACAAAGATCTCTCGGCAGAGATCGCGGTAACGATGGCACAGACGGCCATGGCTACCTGCACGACCAATGGCTACCGGGTCTCTGCGACTGTTCTCGGCCGTAATGGGGAGGTGCTGGTGCAGATCCGGGGGGATGGCACCGGTCCGCACACCATGGAGAACAGCTTCAAGAAGGCATTCACAGCGCGCACCTTCCGCATTCCCTCGGGCGAGATGGAAGCACGCTTGAAGCAGAACCCGCAGATGGGCGCCCAATATCTCACGGGCTTCACCACCGCACGCGGTGCTCTGCCGATAACCGTGAACGATGATGTCATCGGTGCCCTCGGCGTCTCCGGTGCGCCGGGTGGGGAAAAGGACGAAGCCTGCGTCAAGAGCGGCATCGATAAGGTCGCTGGCCAGCTCAGATAAGGTGTGCACGGCACCGCAGGACCGAGAGGCCATCATGTCGATTTCGTTTCGTGCGCCGCGTCCTGCGGCTGTGCTGGCGGCTGCACTTGCGCTGACGCTCTGGGCACTGGACGCCGGTGCCCAGAGCTACCCGGAACGGCCAATTCGCGTCATTGTGCCGATCGCTGCCGGCAGCGTCACCGACGTGATCATGCGAGCAACCGCGGCCGAGCTCGCGCCACGGCTCGGCCAACCGCTGGTGGTTGAGAACAGGGGTGGGGCCAGCGGCATTCCCGGCGCGCAAGCCTGCGCCCAGGCCGCGCCAGACGGCTACACGCTGTGTCTCGTCTATCACAACACCTTGTCGATCAATCCGCTGATGTTCGACAAGCTCCCTTACGATGCCGAGAAGGACTTCACGCTCATCACGAATCTCTACCTGCTTGTTGAAGCCTTGTTTGTGTCCAGCAAGCTCAATGTCAGCACCGCGGCTGAGCTTAAGGCCTATGCTCAGGAGCATCCCGGTGCGCTCAATTACGGGACTCTGGGTCCGGGCTCCAGTCCCGAGATGTTCCTGAAGTGGATGAACCAAAGCTGGAACGTCAAGATCGTTGGCATTCCATACCGGGGAGGTGGACCGATCGCCCAGGCGCTGGTCAGCGGCGAGCTGCAGGTCGCGAAGATGGGACTTGGCAATTTCCTCGGGCTACTCGGCACCGGCAAGATCAAGCCCATCGCCGTTGCCGCCGAGCGCCGTTCAAAGCTCGCGCCGGAGGTGCCGACGCTGGCCGAGGCGGGCATCGACTTTCCCCCGTTCGGATGGTGGGGCTTGGCCGCGCCGAAAGGTGTGGCGCAGCCCATGGTCGATAAGCTCAACGCTGAGTTCGTCCGGCTCTATAAGGAGCCGAAATTCGTCGACTACCTCGAGCAGCAGGCCGTGCTGCCATCACCTGGAACCCCGGCGGAATTCGAGACCTTCCTGAAGAAAGATCGTCAAGCGGCAGAGTTCCTGATCAGGATCGCCAATAAGCCGCGTGAGGATTACAAGCCGGAGCAGTAGCCGGCCGCCCTGCAGCGGCGCGCCTGCAAAGGGCGGCCATTCGTTTATGATTTGCGGGTGGCCAGGACACGCCGGACGGTTGCCACCAGGCGATCAAACTCGATCGGCTTCGTGTCAAACTCATCGCAACCCGCCGCCAGGGCTTTTTCGCGAGCGCCGGCAAGCGCATGCGCCGACAGTGCGATGATGGGAATTGCGCGCGTATCGGGGTTGCTCTTGAGCCGCTGCGTCGCCTCCCAGCCGTCGACGTTCGGCATTTCGAGATCCATGAGAATAATATCCGGCCGCTCCTTGGCAGCTGCCTCACAGCCCTTCTCGCCATCCTCGGCGGTCAGCACCTCGATATCGCCGAGAAGCTCGAGCCGCATCTTCAGCATGTAGACATTATCGTCGTTGTCTTCGACGTAGAGGACCTTGATCACGACGCAGCTTCCATTCTCACGTCCGGCGTTTGCTTGTAGTGCACCGCCCGACGGATATGCGCTACCAGTTCAGCCGGGCGAAAGCTCTCCTTGACCAGAACTGATTGCACTCCGGAATTCAACCGTCTGCGGTCCTCGGCATCGAGATCGCGCGAGGTGATTACGATCACCGGGATGTCGCGCCAGGCGGGCTCTTTTTGCAACGCGGCCACGACCTGGAACCCATCCATCTCCGGCATCATCAAATCGAGCAGAATGAGATCGGGAGTGCCCTCACTTAGGCGCGCGAGGGCTTCACGTCCGCTCCCCGCTTCCTGGACCAGCCACTGGTGGCCATTGAGCCAACCGCGCGCGCGCTCACGCTGGTCAGGGTCATCCTCGACCATCAGCACCCGAGTGGGCCGCGCATCCGCCCGGAACGGCGCGACCAGACGGTGCAATCGTTCGCGATCAATAGGCTTGCTGAGATAGCCGGAGGCGCCGAGCGCAATCGCCCGATTCTGCTCGTCGACGATGGTGACCATGATCACCGGGATTTCCGCGAGCTCCCGGTCCTGACGCAGTGCCGCGAGCACAGACCAGCCATCCAGATCAGGCATCATCACGTCGAGCGTGATCGCTACCGGCCGCAGCTCCCTTGCCTGCTTCAGTCCTTCCACACCGCCCGCCGCCGTAACCACCGAGAAGCCTTCCGCTCTGAGGTGCTCAGCGATGAGCTCACGCGCAGTGGGGTCGTCATCAATGACCAGCACGCAACCGCCTTCACCTTGGCGAGCGGGATCGCTGGAAGCTTGTGCGGCCGGCTCGTCCCCGACGGGAAGTCGTACGGTGAACACCGATCCCTTGCCAACCTCGCTGGTCAGGGTGACGTCGCCACCCATCATGCGCGCGAGCTTGCGGGTGATGGCGAGGCCCAAGCCGGTGCCGCCATAGCGGCGGGCCGTCGAAGAGTCCGCCTGCGTGAACTCCTCGAACAGCTTTCCCTGCTGTTCAGGTGTCATACCGATGCCGGTATCGCAGACCGAAAGCTCGATCCAACTGCGCCCGTCAACGATCTTGCGTGCGCGCAGCTTCACCTCTCCTTGCTTGGTGAACTTGCAAGCATTGCTGAGGAGATTGAGCAGGATCTGGCGCAGTCGCATGGCATCGGTGGTGATGGGTGCGAGATTCTCCTCGCACTCGACCGTCAGCTTGTTCTTGTTGGCGTCCGCCAGCTGACGCGCGGTGCCGACCACCTCATCGATGAGCGGAGCCAGTGCTACCGATTCAGGGCTGAGCTCCAGCTTGCCCGCTTCGATCTTGGAGAGATCGAGCACCTGGTTGATCAGTCCGAGGAGATGGGTGCCGGCACGATGCACCCGGCGCAAAGGTTCAGCAGCTTTGTCGGTGCCGAAACGAGCCGCGTTGCTCACCATCATTTCGGTCAGGCCAATGATGGCATTGAGGGGGGTCCGCAGCTCGTGACTCATATTGGCCAGGAATTGCGACTTGTGCTGGCTCGCGAGTTCAAGCTGGCGGCCTTTTTCCTCCACCTCCGCGAACAGATTGGCGTTCTGAATAGCGAGCACCGACTGCGCTGCGAAGGTCTGCAGCAAGTCGATGGTGTGCTTGGGAAACTCACCGGGCTCCGTGCGGCGGACCACCAGCATGCCGATCAGGCCCTCCGGTCCGAGCAATGGCACGACCAGCAGAGCGCGGTAGCCGGCGCGGATCAGCACTGTCATCAACGGCGACGGCGGCTCCCGCGCGAGATCGGGAATCTGCACAGGGGCGCGCTGCTCGGCGGCCGTGGCCACGGTCTTTTCACTAAGCCCAACGCCTTGCTTGTTGAGCTCGGCGATGAGCTCGTCGGTCATCCCGTGCGTCGCGCGTTGATGAAATTCGTGCGTCTGCGGATCGGTGACATAGATCGATCCTGCTTCGGTTCCGGAGAGCTGCACAGCTTTCGAGACGATGGTTGACAGCACTGTCGCAAGGTCGAGCGTGGAGTTTACCGCCTGCGTCACCTCTCCGAGAGCGCGCAACTCTTCGACGGATTGGGCAAGCTCGCTGCTGCGCGCCTCCACCTCCCGTGTGCGCTGCTCGACCTTCTGCTCCAATCCGGCGTAGGACTCCTGTAAGCGCCCCGCCATGTCGTTGAACTGGTTGGCGAGCGCCTCCAGCTCGTCGCCGGTTTTGATGCGAATTTGCTGGGAAAGGTCACCGCTGCCGATCCGCGCCGCTCCGGCACGCAGCGCGCGGATCGGGCCGACCAGGCGGCTCGCCAGGAACATGCCGGCAAGCACCGCAAAGATGAGCGCCGCGAGCAGCACCAAGCCCAATCGGTGCAACGCTGCATTCAGCGGCGCATACGCCTCCTCGGCCGGAAGCTCGACAAAGACGAGCCAGCCCAGAGGCGTGACTGGGGCGTGCGCGGTGAGCACCTTGCGCCCTTCGATGTCCTCGCTCTCCTGGACCGACTCGCCGGAACCGGCGCGGGCGGCACGCACCTGTGCGAGCTTGGACATGTCGGTGTTGCGCAGGACGAGGCTGATGTCGGGATGGGCGATCAACCGGCCCTGGGCATCGACAACGTAAGCGTGTCCGCGCTCTCCCACCTTGATCTGCGACACGACATCCCAGATCAGCTTGAGGTTCACCTCAGCGACGCTCACACCGGCATCACGTCTGGTGCCCGCAATGGCGAGCGTCATATACGGCTCGGACTCGCGCCGGAAATAGACCGGGCCGTAATAGACCTTTTTGGCTGCGGCCTCGACGAACTTCGGGTCGCTCGAGAGATCCGTCCCGCTGGCGACCACGTCCATGGCAAGACGAGACACGCGCAGCCGCTCCTTCCCGGTTGCATCGAGCTGCGCGAGCTCGGTAATCGCCGGGACCTGCCGCAACAGGCGCAGAGCGTCGAAGCGGCGCTGCTCGATCGACCCTGCCGACCAGGGTAACTGCGTGGTCCAGCCGAGCTGGCTCTCAATTTCCTTGATGAACTGGCCGATTTTGGCGGCGGCTGCTTCTGCCTGCTCGCGTTGGATGCGGATCAGCGAGGTCTTGTGCTCCTGATAGTAAAAGAACACCTCGAAGATGCCGTTGGAAAGCAGCGCTATGGCCACCACGGCGACGAACAAGGCCACGTATTTCGCAAACAGGCGACTGCGGGTCTTCGGCAGCGCTTTTGCTTGCGCGGCTGGCGATTGCGCGTCTTCGCCGGCCTGAAACGAAGGCGACGAAGATGTCGAGACCAAACTCTTTGGACGATCGCGAATCCCCATGCCCGTCACTGTAGCAAGGTTGGCCGCGCTATGCTCTGCTGCCGGACGGGGCGCGCCCTCATTCAATGACCTCATCGGCGATCGCCAGGAGGGTGGGCGAAATTTCCGTCCCCATCAGCTTGGCAGTTTTCAAGTTTACCACCAGCTCGAACTTGTTGGGCGCCTGCACCGGCAGATCGCCGGGTCGCGCGCCTCGCAAGATGCGGTCGATGTAGCCTGCCGCCTGCCGATACACATACGGGAGTTCAGCGCCGTAGGAAAGTAAGCCGCCAGCCATGGCATAGGACCGGCTGGGATAGATTGCGGGAACCCGGCACTCTACGGCTAAGCCGATAATCAGGCCCTTATGCGTGCTGTTGAACGGGTCGGGCATGACCATCAGGCCACTCGCACGTTCCCGAGCCAGGCCAGTGATGGCAGCCCTGATTTCGGCCTCGTCGCCGACCGGCACCCCTACCAGATCGATGCCGAGAGAGCCTGCGACGCTTTTGCTGGAGCGCAGGAATTCCGTTCCATGCGGCACGGTTTCCGGGTTGAAAATGGCCGCTACGCGCTTGACCTCGGGGCTTAGGTCCTTGAGCAATTCCAGCCACTTGCCGCCCACCGAGAATTCGACGCTGGTAAAGCCGGTAATGTTGCGCCCGGGCCGCGCCAAGCTTTCCGCCATCCCGCCCGCTATAGGGTCTGTGAATCCCACGAAAACCGTCGGAATGGTGCGCGTTTCATCGCGGACCACCGCCGCCGTCCCGCCGCCTCCGACGAGTATGACTTCAGGCGCAAGATCGACGATCTCTTTGGCTGCCACCCGTGCCTGGGCGCCCTGACCCAGTCCCCAGCGGATCTCAAGGCGCACATGGTCCCTCCAGCCGAGGTCATCGAGGCCCTTGCTGAAGGCGGCAAGGTTTGTCTGCGCCTGAGGATCGGTGGCTGCAGTGCTGAGGAGGATTCCGACACGGCGAAAGCGACGGTTGGGGTCCGCGGCTGTCAGCGGCGAGCGAATCGTGCTCGCCGCAGCGCCGCCCAACAGGGCAAGAAAATGACGCCGCTTCATGTACTTAGCAGGGATGACCTGAACTGGCTCGCGCCGGCGCAGGGGTTCAGCCAGTTCGCGTCCCACAAGTTATGAACTTTTTCTTTCGAGCCTCGCCGGTCGTGTAATCAGCGCGCGGCAGTCACTTCACCCAGACACTTTGGCTAAAACATTTGAGGAAAGTCCTTGGGACGAACCTGAATCGTTCTGAATCGCCCTGAAACAGCAGTTACAATTAACAAATACCGGCGCTGAGGCGCGGGAGAAGGCCGTAGCCCGCATGCAGCGCAGCGGAATGCGGGATTAGTTCAAAAGGGATCCGCCTCGCGCCAAGAACCCGCATTTCGCTTCCGCTCCATGCGGGCTACGTGGGTACGTGGCTTTGGTTCATGACTACGCGGCCGTGAGGCGGCGAAGACCCAGCATGGTGATATCATCTGACGGCAGCGCGTTCCCGACGAATGCGCGCACGGCGTCGCTGACCGACTTCACCACCTCCCGGCTGGGCTCACCCGCAACCCCAATGAGCACGGATTCTAGCCGCTCCTCCGAGAACAGCTCGCCTGACGCGTTGTTCGCCTCCGTCACGCCATCCGTGTAGACGTAGATACCCTCGCCGGGTGCAAGCGACAGCTCTCCAGTGCTGTAGACCGCGTCTGAGCGGACGCCGAGGATGATGCCCTTTCCTCCGGTGATCGCCTCCAGCGCTCCTGCCTTGATGCGGTAAGGCGGATTGTGGCCGGCATTGCAGTATTCGACTGCACCCGTGTGCGGTGCGAGCATGCCGAAGAAGAGCGTAACGAACATCAAGTCGTGGTTGTCCTGACAGAGCTCCCGGTTCACCCTCGCAATGACGTCGGCTGGCTTCGCCGCGGCAGCATGCAGGCGCATCAGCTCGGTGGTGATCCGGATCAGGCTCTTGGCCCGCGCCATAAAAAGGGCCGCTGGCATTCCCTTTCCCGAGACGTCGCCGACCAGAAACCAGAGCATGCCATCGTCGGTGATGAAGAAGTCGTAGAGGTCCCCCCCGACCTCGCGTGCCGGCTCCATGCTGGCGTGAATGTCGATGGGGAACGCGGCAGTGGCCGCCGGAAACGACTGCGGCACCATTGACATCTGCAGCTTGCGCGCGGCATCGAGCTCCTCTTCCAGGCGAGCAAGGTGCTGATTGATCTCGTCGCGCAGTTTCTTTTTCTCGAGCGTGGCACCGAGCCGCGCTTTGAGCATCACCGGATTGAAAGGCTTGAGCAGGTAGTCGACCGCGCCGAGCTCGATGCAGCGTATGACGCTGTTCACCTCGTTCAGGGCCGAGATCATGATGACGGGCAGATCGCGCAGCTGCGGCTGATCCTTGAGCCAGGCCAGGACCTGGTAACCATCCACTTTGGGCATCATGACGTCGAGCAGCATGAGGTCGAAGCTCTCGCTCTGCAGTCGCGCAATCGCCTCTTCCCCATCATGGGCCACGTCCACATAGGCGTAGCCCTCGAGGTCAAGATAAAGCGTCAGCGTGTAGCGATTGTCGTCGTTGTCATCGACGACAAGGATGTGAGGCCCCTGCCCGTTCGCTTGCGTTTCCGCCACCGGCTATTTCCCGTTTACGATTGTGCCCGGAGCTTAGCACGTTGGCGGAGCATGCCAGCGGTCCCCGCGGCTCGTCATCTTGAGAGCCGTGAAACCTTCTTAAGCTCTCTGAGTCAGGGATTGCGGGTTGGCGTTTTATCCCGACGGGAAAATCGGTATGAACAGGTGTGCCCAGGCGCAGCGTGGGCGCAGTGGACGCTGCTCAAGCAGGTGGTGGCATGAACATCACGGTCGAGGACATCCCAGGGGGGATCGCGAAAATTCGCTTGAGCGGCCGCTTCGATACCACCGGCGCGGTCATGGTCGAGCTGCCCTTCAACAAGACCGTCACTGAAAAACAAAAAGTGCTGGTTGATCTGTCGGAGGTGAATTTCCTCGCTTCGTACGGCATTCGCGTCCTGCTTGTCGGTGCCAAGCTTGCCAGGGCGAAGCAGGGCAAGCTGGTGGTGGTTTGTCCCGATAACAACGTGGCCAAGGTGCTCAAGATCGCTGGAACGGACAGCTTGATACCGATGTTCCACAGCCAAGCGGACGCGGCCGCCGCACTTGCCGTTCCTTAGATGGATCGCAAGCAAGCACGACGGCTGGTGCTGCGGAATGAGTTGGCTGAGCTGCAGCGGCTCGCCGGCTGGATCGAGGGCTGGTCCAACGAAATCGTCGTTTCGTCGGATGTGTCGTTCGCTGTCCAGCTGTGCTTGGAGGAGGCGGTCGCCAACATCATCATGTATGGCAGCCCGAAGGGTGATCCATTGGAGATTGCGGTCGAGCTTGCACGAGACGAGGGAACGCTGACTGCGCTGATCGAGGACAACGGCTGCCACTTCGATCCGACACAGGTCGGGCCACGCAGGGCGCCGACATCTCTCGCCGATGCAGCGATCGGCGATCTGGGCATCTACCTGATCCGCAGCTTTGCTGACGAAATGCGCTATGAGCGACGCGACGGCCGCAACCATCTGGTCTTGCGCTTCGTCGAGCCGCAGCCGCAGGAACACACGCCATGACCGGGGTCGTGGAAGCGTACGTATTCGGCCCATTCACGCTGCGTGTCGGCCGCAGGGAGCTCCTCGCCCATGGGGTGCCACTCACCATCGGCCAGCGCGCCTTTGACATTCTGCTCACGTTGGTAAGCCGCCATGGCGAGCTCGTCACCAAGGACGATCTTATGGCCGCAGTCTGGCCGGGCATCATCGTTGAGGAAAACAATATCCAGGTGCACGTCTCCGCGCTGCGCAAAGTGCTGAGCTCCGCCGGCGCCGGCGAGCGCTATCTGGTCACCGTGGCGGGTCGCGGCTACCGGTTTGTTGCCCCGGTCCTACGCGACGCCGATGGCAGCGGCCAGCCGACCGTTACCGCGCCGGCTCAGCCAAGCGGAGGCACGAGCGCGGCCCCGCCTGCACTCAGCAATCTTCCACAGTCAGCAACGGCGTTGATTGGCAGAGATCACGATCTCGCCGAGATCAAGTCCCGGCTCAGCAGTCATCGTCTGGTGACGCTTAGCGGCGCGGGCGGCGTGGGGAAGACTCGTCTTGCGATCGAGGCAGGGAAAGCTTCGCTTGACCGCTATGCCGAAGGCGTGTGGCTCGCCGAGCTTGCGCCGCTCAACGATGCTCAGTTGGTGACCTCCATCATTGCCGACGCGGTGGGTGTCTCGCTGGGCAGCCAGGATTCGCCGATCGACGCGCTTACTGCAGCGCTCAAGCCGAAGCAAATCTTGCTGATCATTGATAATTGCGAGCACGTTATCACAGCGGCAGCGCGGGTCGCCGAGGCCCTGATCCGCAGCTGTCCGCATGTGACGATCTTGGCATCAAGCCGCGTGCGGCTGGCGATCGCCGGCGAGTGCGTGATCCGCGTGCCCTCCTTGGCCAGCCCGCAATCGGAGGGGCAGATGAGCGCGAGCCATGCTCGACAATTCGCGGCAGTCGAGCTGTTCACCGAAAGAGCGAGCGCGCTCGGCGACGGGTTTCAGTTGAACGACGAGAACGCCGCGCTGGTGGGCTCGATCTGTCACAGGCTCGACGGCATCCCCTTGGCGATCGAGCTGGCAGTGCCACGGCTCAAGGTATTGCCGCTTGCTCAACTTGCCCGCGGCCTTGACGAGCGCTTTCGTCTGCTCACCGGCGGGAGCCGAACTGCCCTTCCACGCCAGCAGACGCTGCATGCCACCATCGACTGGAGCTACAGCCTGCTCAGCGAGCCGGAAAAGCTCATGCTCACGCGGCTGTCGGTGTTTCTGGGCGGCTCGAGCCTCGCGTCGATCATTGCTGTTGTCGCGGACGCCCAGCTCGCCGCCGCCGAGGTCAGCGATCTGCTGCTCTCGCTCGTCGAGAAATCGCTCGTGCACGCCGACCTGAGCGGCAGCGAGCCGCGTTATCGGCTGCTCGAATCGACGCGACATTACGCCTCCGAAAAGCTCACTGAGAGTGCCGCGTTGCTGCGGCAGCACGCGGCGCACTTTGCCGCGCGGCTGGCTCAGGCGTCGCAGGAGTGGGAAACCATGCCGACGACCCAGTGGATCGCCTTCTATGAAGCGGACCTCGACAATACCCGCGCAGCATTGAAGTGGGCATTCGGACCCTCGGGTGATTCGACGCTTGGCGTCGAGCTTGCCGGCCACAGCCACCTCCTCTGGGCCGAGCTCGGATTGATGCTGGAGCATCGGCGGTGGATCGATCAGGGGCTGACCTGCGCCACTCCGGCGACGAAGCCCGAGCTCGTGGCTCGCCTCCTCTCCTGGCAAGCCGGAGAAGTGCGCGAGCTCGATGACCCTGCTGACTACGAGGAGGCCATGCGTGCCGCGACCCTGCATCATCAGGCGCGCGAATCGTTCCAGGAGGGACGCGCATTGCTGCGCGCGGGAATGGCGCGGCTCTCGCCGGATAGCGTAGAGGAAGGCGAGCAGCTCCTGCAGAAGGCGCATGCCTTGGTGCAAGGATCCGGGGCCACGAAGACACTCGCGCGGTGCCTCGGCGCACTTGCCTCGGCGCGGCTTTTCGCCGGCGATCCGTCGGAGGCGAGAATGCTCCACGAGCAGGCGATCGAGGTCTATCGCAAGCTCGGCGAGGTCACCGCATCAGCTGCCGCTTGAGCCGGACCATCGGCAGCAGGCTAAAGCTATCGTGCCACACGAGACGCTCACGTGCGCAAAAGTGCGAGCCCGTTGCTGAGCACCACGTCGTCGCGACCGCGCGCACGGCATTGGAATGCCACAGCCTCGCCCTGCAGCCACATCTCGGTGCGGATGGTATCGCCGGGAAATACCGGCTTCGAGAAACGCGCCTCGATACTGGCGAGACGCTGCGCCTTGTAACCGGCGACGGTGCGCAGGATCGCGTGCGCCGCAACCCCAAAACTGGCCGCGCCATGCAGGATGGGGCGCTCGAAACCAGCCGCCTTGGCGCGCTCAGGGTCGGCATGCAGCGGGTTCTCATCGCCGTTGAGACGATAAAGCAATGCGAGGTTCGGGGGTGTCGGCAAGTCGCAGATCATGTGCGGCGGACCCTCCGGTACCGGCGGCGGCGCCGGTGTTTGCGTCGTGCGCCCGCCAAAGCCGCCGTGCTTGCGCGCAAAAGTGCTGCTGTCGACTGTCGCGACCAGCGTCCCGTCAGACTCCACGAGATCACGGGTGTTGAGAATGATTGCCGCGTTTCCCGCTCCCTTGTCCACGACCTCCTTCACGCGAGGGCGGCTCACGAGACGAGCCTGTGCCGGAAGCGGTCGATGCAAAGTCACCTTCAGATCGCCGGCGACCACCAGACGCTCATCGACGCCGAAGGCCGGGTCGGTCATTCGTCCGGGCCAGCCCAGGACCACAGCCATGGTCGGAAACGCCTCGAGCGCGGCGCGTTCATACACGAACTTGAGCTCGCCCGGCTCGGCCGGATGCATCCCGACCCCGATCCCTAACGCATAGAGGATGCATTCACGGGCGCCGTAATCGACGGTGATGTCGGGGTGGCGATGCCCCATGATGCGCTCGTAATTCAGTGTCATCAGCGGTCTATATCAGCCTTGACCGCAAGCCGCACTTCGAGTGAGCTCTTTCACCTGCATAGAAAAAGGGCGAGCTCGGAGCCCGCCCTTTGCCGCTCGATAGTAGCTGGTTCTGTTAGACCGCCAGCACTGCCACGATGCGATGACCGCTATCGATGATGACGATCTGATCACCGACGACGAAGTAGGAGTGCCCGCGCCATTCCGGGTGGATCTCGATGAGCACCGGATGCACCGTCACCACGTGCACGGTGGTCGGCACCACTGTGCCAACACTGAGCGCGAAGTTGACGTTGTTCACGCGCGGCGCATTGTTGGTGAGAACGGTCTCACGAATGCGCGTGCGCTGCTCGGTGTTCAGGGTGACATTGCTGCCCGCGTTCTGCCCTTGCTGAGCTTGGCCAGTTTGGGTCTGCCCGGTCTGTCCCTGTTGAGCCTGGCCGGTCTGCCCGGTCTGTCCCTGTTGAGCTTGGCCGGTTTGGCCGGTCTGCCCGGTCTGGCCCTGCTGTGCCTGGCCAGCCTGGCCCGGCTGTGACTGTCCGGTTTGGCCCTGCTGGGTCTGTCCAGTTCGGCCCTGCTGTCCGGTCTGGCCCTGCTGGGCTTGGCCGCTCTGCCCAGACTGCCCTTGCTTGCTCTGGCCGGTCTGCCCAGACTGGCCCTGCTTGCTCTGGCCGGTCTGCCCGCTTTGGCCCGTCTGCCCGCTTTGAGCTTGGCCCGGGCTGGTGCCACTGCGCTGACCTTGTCCTTGACCCTGCCTCTCCGTTGCGCCGGGGCTACCCTGTTGCTGCGACGGGGACGCGCCACCCGGCGATCCGCCGGGCGATCCGCCGCCGGGACCGGGGCTTGCGCCGCCACCGGGGCTAGTCTGAGCCGATGCCATGCCGACCACGGCCAGCAGCGCGGCTGTACTAAGTAATAGTTTGCTCCTCATCGAACGGTGTCCTTGTGTTGTTCCCCGCCTCGCCGGGTAGGGCCCACCTAAAACAACGGACGGAACTAGGAGTTCCCGGAAGTTTCATCTCGCGGTGCAACATTACCGTGCACCGGGAACACCAGACGGGGCCTGCGCTCACGCCTGGTCTGCGGCGCATCCAGAAGGCGTCTCTCCTGTTCACTTGAATTCTCGACCAAGGCAGTTAAGCCGCGGCAATCTCTACGGATGTAGAGCGCATCTGTGACCGCTGCACGTGCACGGAGTTAGCCTTCACCTTCCAGTTGCCGGGAAGACCGACGATCACAAGCGATAGCCGAACACGTCGCACTTGCTGCGCATCTCGACATGCCGACCGAAGCGAAATTTCAGCTCCGGTCCCTCAAACGGGGGCTGCTCCATCTTCTGCTCGGCTTCGGTAAACGGCTCGACCTCGAGCACGACAAAGCTGTGGCCGGGTACGTTGGCACCGATCAAAGCGGGAAGGTCGCGCTCCAGCGCCTCGAGCGAGCGGAATTGGAAAACGCGCTCGAGCCCCATGGCGCGTGCGATGGCCGCGTAATCATTCTGCTGCACATTCGGCAAGGCGGCATTCGAGGTTGCGCCGTAGACCCGGTTCGAGACCAAGAAATGCGTGAGATTGGGCAAGTTCATCTGCCGCTCGACCATCAGCATGCCGGGATTCATGCAGAAGGCGCCGTCGCCCATGAAGGCCCAGAACCTGAGCTCCGGGCGTGCCAATGCCAGCCCCGAAGCGAACATGCTGGAAAGGCTCATGGAGGCATCGAGATAGAAGCTCGCCTCGGTATCGCGGGTCGCCGCCCACCACGCCTGGCTCGAGTTTCCCGCAGATGTGATGACGATCTCGTCACGGCGCTGACGTGCCAGGACCTGAAAACAAGCAAGGTAGTTCATGGGTGGCTTCCCCGCAGCAGGTCGCGCGTCAGCAGCACTGCCATTGGCCGGCTGTAGATGCGCGTGTGCTGATAGCAGCGCGAGATTGCCGGAATGTCGGCCGCCGTCGCGATCACCTGATATGGCAGGTTGATGGCCTCAAGCACCGGCCGCAAATAAAGGCCGTTGGACACGTGGTGCTTATGATGGTCGCCCACCCGGCCGCGCAGCGTCAGGATGAGGAACAGCGGGATCTCGTACGTGTAGTTTATCTTGGTGATGGCATAGATCACGGTCATGAAGCCGGACGCGCCCATGATCACTGCGGAGCCGAGCGCGCCAAGATAGGCACCGGAGCAGAGGCCTATCGCCGACTCCTCGCGATTGACGCGTACATGTACGAAGCGCGCGTCGCGATCCACGGTTTCAATGAGCGACATCAGCCAATTGTCGGGAAGCGAGGCGACGAGCTTGACCTTCGACGAGGCGAGCTCATCGGCGATCTGCTGCGCGACGGCATTGGCTTTGTCGCTCATGCTGGGATGCTCTCTGCACGGCTCTCGTGGCAATGGCGTTGCGAGCGGGCCTCGCGAAGTGCTTGCCAGACTTTCTCGGAGGTGATCGGCAGAGTGATATCGCACACGCCGAGATGCCAGAGGGCATCGATGACCGCATTGCCGATCGCTGCGGGGGCACCAATTGCGCCGCTTTCGCTCGCTCCCTTGACGCCCAGCGGGTTGCTCGGCGCGGGCGTTACCAGGAAGTCGGTGCAAAAAGAAGGAACATCCGCCGCGCGTGGCATGGCGTAATCCATGAACGAGCCGGTGAGGAGTTGCCCCGACCGATCGTAGACTATGTGCTCGCGCAAGGCTTGGCCGATGCCTTGGGCAAGACCGCCGTGCACCTGGCCTTCCACGATCATCGGGTTGATGATGACGCCGCAGTCATCGACTGTATAGAAGGCGGACAGTGACACCGCTCCGCTCTGCGCGTCGACCGTGACCACGGCGAGATGCATGGCTTGCGGATCGTTGGTATCGGGCGGATCGTAGAACTCGGTGACCTCGAGTCCTGGCGAGCCATCGGCCGGCAGCATGGCCCCGTGATAGGCGATGTCGGCAACCCGCGCGAAGGTAATGGCGCGATCCGTGCCGCGAACGGTGAACACCCCCGCCGCATAATCCAGGTCGTCCTCGGCGCATTCCAGCGCCTGCGCTGCCTGACGGCGCGCCTTCTCGACGATCCTGCCGCATGCGCGATGGAGGGCAGCTCCTGCCACTGAGGCGGAACGTGCTCCCCAGGTCCCGTTGCCAAACGGGATGCGATCGGTATCGCCCTGCACCAGCACGATATGCTCGAGCGGTAGAGCGAGCGCGTCCGCTGCAATCTGGCAGAACGCAGTCTCGTGCCCCTGCCCGTGCGAATGGGTGCCGGTGAACAGCGTCACTTTCCCATCGCTGTGCACACGCACGAGCGCGCACTCCCAGCCGCCGTGCAAACCGCCGCGCTTGGCCAGGTTGCCGCTCGGACCGGTGCCGGCCTTGTCGACGAATGCAGCAAAGCCGATGCCCATCAATACGCCAGCCGTGCGCAGCTCGGCCTGGCGCCGCCGCAGCAAACGGTAGTCGGCGAGCGCCAGCAGGCGGTCGAGCATCGCGGGCGGATCGCCGCAATCGTAGACGCGGCCCCCCGGCGCGGCATAGGGGAAATCGGCGGAGCTGATCAGGTTGCGCCGGCGGATCTCAGCGACGTCGATCTCCAACTCGCGCGCGCCACGCTCGATCAGGCGCTCGTTGATCCAGGTCGCCTCCGGCCGTCCCGAGCCGCGATAAGCGTCGACCGGCACCGTGTTGGTGTACACACCGCGCACCCGCAGATGCAGATGCGGCGTGCGGTAAAGGCCCGTAATGGTCTGCGGGTAGGAGTTGCCCGGAATGCTCGGTGCGAAATTGCTGAGATAGCCGCCAAGCGCCGCGACAGTGTCGATCTGCAAGGCGAGGACATGGCCATCCCGATCGAAGCCCATGCGCGCAACGGTCTCGTGATCGCGCGCCTGCGCATCGGAAAGAAATGTCTCCGCGCGGGTCGCCGTCCATTTGACCGGACGGCGCAGCAGCTGCGCCGCCCAGACTACGGTCGAGACCTCGACCGTGAGCACACCTTTCGAGCCAAATCCGCCCCCCACATCGGGCGAGACGACGCGCATCTTGTGCTCTGGAATATGCAGCGTGTAGGCGGACAGCCAGCGCCGCAGATAATGCGGCTGCTGCGAGGTTGCATAAAGCGTGAGCTGGTCAAGGCCAAGATCGTAGTCGCAGAGATAGGAACGCGGCTCGATTGGATTGGCTGATATGCGGTTATTGTTGAGGCGCAGCTCGACAACCTTGAACGCCGCCCCGAGCGCCGCCGCGGTCCGGGCACGATCGCCACGCTCAATCTCAAACACGACGTTGCTCATGAACTCTTCGTGCACGAGCGGCGCGTCGGCGGCGACCGCCGCTCGCGGCGTGGTAATTGCCGGCAGCGGCTCGTACTCGACGCTCACCGCCTCGAGCGCCTGTTCAGCGGCAAACCGGTCTTCCGCGACAACGGCTGCGACGATGTCGCCGATATGATGGACCTTGTCCTGTGCGAAGGCGGCGCGTGGCACGCAGTTCATCGGTCGGCCGTCGCCGAACGGCATCGGGTGCACGACGGTAAGCTCGCCATGACCGGCTTTGGCCCAATCCTGCGCGGTGAGCACGAGCAAAACACCCGGGCTCCCCAAGGCTTGCCTGGTCGACAGCGCGCGAATACGTGCATGCGCATGCGGACTGCGGACGAACGCGCACCAGGCAGTGTGGGGAAGCGCCACGTCATCGACGTAGCGGCCCCTGCCCTGCACGAGCCGGCGATCCTCGCGGCGGCGTATTGGCCGCCCGACATAGCTCATGCCTGGCGCTGCAGTCACGCAGCCGACTCCCGTTGCCAATAGACCAGGCGATGTCGCAGCAGCAGCAGCGTCTGATCGAGCGCAAGGCCACAGAGGGCAATCACGACGATGGCGGCATAGACATTCGCGAAGGAAAAGCGCGTGCTCCAGATGTTTATATAATAGCCGAGACCGACTGAATCGCCGATCATCTCGGTAATGACGACCACAATGATCGCCACCGGCAGCGCGATGCGCAGGCCGGAAAAGATGCTTGGCATCGCCGCCGGCACGATGACCCGGCGCAGAATCGTGCTCCGCCCCGCACCCAAGTTCTGTGCACTCCAGATGAGCCGCGTCTGCACGCCGCGAAACCCGAAATAGCACGTCACCACGATGGGATAGAGACACTCCAGAAATGTGAATGCGACCTTGGACGGCGTGCCGAACCCGAACACGTACGAGAAAACAGGAAACAGAGCGATCTTGGGAACTGGGTAGCCGAAGAAAAAGATCGGCTCGAACAGATTACGCACCACCGGCACGCGCGCCATGGCAGCAGCAAACGGAACGCCTAGCAGTGCTGCCAGCAGGAACCCGAGGAGCGCACGATAGAGGGTTACGCCGGCATGATAGGTCAAGGTGCCGTCGCCGATATCGATCACGAGCGCATTCCATACCCGCAGCGGGCTCGGCAGCAGTCGTGACTCAACGAGGCCGGTGCCGACCGCCACCTGCCAGACCAGGATCAGGAGCGGGATTGAATACCAGCGCGCGATGACGCTGCGAACCGTCATGGCACCGTCTGCTCCTCGGTGCCGATCGCCTGGCCTTTGAGCACCCTCGCGCGAACAGCCAAAAGGAGGCGGTCGCTGACGAACCCCAGAGCAGCAAAGCAGACAATCCCGGCAAACATCAGATCGAAACGCACCCATTCCTCGGAATAGGTGATGATGTTCCCGAGCCCGACCTTGGAGCCGATCAACTCGGCGGCGAACAACACAACGAAGGCATGCGCCAGGCCGATGCGAATGCCTGAGAACAGCTGCGGCGCTGCCGCCGGGATGATCACACGCAGGAAGACGACGCGCCGCGGCGTCCCCATATTGTGCGCCGCCCAGACGAGCAGCCTGTTGACTGACAGCACGGCGTGGCGAGAGGCAATGAACACCGGAAAGAATACCGAAAACGAAATGATCGCGATCTTCGACGCATGCCCCAGGCCGAACAGCAGCAGGAAGATCGGCAGGAACGCCACCTTGGGAACAGAATAGAGCAAGGATACCAGCGGGTCGAAGAAATGGCGCACGCCCGGCACGAGGCCTGCGCCGAGCCCAACGACGATCCCTGCCGAGGTGCCGAGCGCAAAGCCGACGGCCACGCGATAGACGCTGGCGGCAAGCGCCACCCACAGCTCCCCGGTCGTGGCGAGCTCCCACAAGCCGAGAGAGATGGCGCTGGGTGACGAGAGATAGCGCGGCAGCATGCCCCAGTCGCCGAGCAACTCCCAGGCCACAATGGTCGTGACCGGCACGATCCAGTGCTGGATCGATGTGGGTACCCTCACGCTTCCTCCAGTGCGCGCGCCTTCAGCACTTCCTCGCGCACCAGCTCCCAGACCCGCACTCGCAGCGCGAGGTATTCCGGGGATTTGCGGTAGTCGCTGGATCGGTTGCCGCTCGGCAGGCGGATGTCGGCCTTGATACGTCCGGGGCGTGCCGTGAATACGATAAGCCTGGTGCCGAGGTAGATCGCCTCATCGATGTCGTGGGTGACAAACAAAGCCGTCTTGCGCGCGCCTCGCCAGATCGATTGCAGCTCCTCCTGCAGCAATTCACGGGTCTGCGAGTCGAGTGCGCCGAACGGCTCGTCCATCAGCATGATTTCCGGATCGAGCGCAAACAAGCGCGCCAGGGCCACCCGCTGCTTCATCCCGCCGCTGAGCTCACCCACATAGAGGTTGGCAAAGCGCGAGAGGTGCACGAGATCCAGGTATTCGGCCGCTCTGGCGAGCCGCTCGCGTTTGCCCACCTTTTTCATTTCGAGAGGCCAAGCCACGTTCTCGATGGCGGTCAGCCACGGAAACAGTGACAAGTCCTGAAACATCATGCCGCGGTCAGGGCCGGGTGGACCGATTGGCTGGCCGTTAAGAAGCACTGCACCGCGGGTGGCGGGCTCGAATCCACCGACGATATGCAGGAACGTGCTCTTACCGCAGCCCGAGGGGCCGACGATGGACACGAACTCGTGCTCGTCAATGCCGAGAGAAAGCTGGTCGATCGCTGTCACCGTTCGCTTGTCGGCGGTGAAGGTCTTGTCCAGATCGATCACCTCCAGCAAAGGCATCGACGCATCTTTCTGAAATTCTCCCTCATTGGGGCAGATAACTAAGGTCCACCAATGAGCGCAGGTCGACCTGCCGCCGCTGGAATCCGGCTCTGATCTGAAACTGCTGCATGGTCTCCAGCGCATCGGCATCGACATGCAGCGTCGGGTCGCGATAGTAATCCTGCATGCTCATGTAGACCTCGGGAACGACCCGTATGATGCGAGCATCGATGAGAATTTGCCGGGCCTCACGCGGATGATCGAGATAGAACCGCATCGACTCCTTCAGATCCGCCAGCAGCCCGCGCACCGCGGCCGCATTCGCTTTCAAGAAGGCGTCCTTGCCGGCCATGACAGTCAGCTCCTCCTCGAACGGCACCCCGTATTTGGCATCGAACAGCTTGCGGACCTTCATCTGCTTTTCCACGAGCGCGGCGAACGGCTGCGGGAACATGCCGAGATCGATTTTGCCGGCGTCCAGCGCCTCCTGCATCGCTGAGAATGGAATGGGGGTCAGCCTGACCTCGGTATCAGTGATGTTGTGCTTTTCCAGCGCGGCCTTGACCCAAAGGTGGCCCGAGGTGGAGAACCCGTTGATGCCAATGATACGCCCGCGCAGGTCCGCAACGGAGCGGATGGCGGAGCTCTCCTTCACGTAGAAGCTGGTGCTGAACCCGCGCGTACTTTCGCGCGAGATCGAGGCGATGAATTTGGCAGTGACGCCCTCAGCGGCGGCGAAGATGAGGCCTATAGCACCACCCACCCATAGATCGATAGCGCCGGCCTCGAACGCCTGCGAACGTTTATCGGAGCTGACAAAGCGCGTGGTCTCGAGCCGATAGATCTTGCCGTAGTTCTTCGCCCGCTCCGGCTTCACCATGATCAGCCACATCGGCTCCTCGGCGGCACCGCCATGGCCGAGGCGCAAGGTCACTGGCTCGGCCCGCGTCGGCGCTGCGGCCGTGATGACGCAGGTCAGCAAACAGGCTGCAACGATGCGGGGCGTGCCCATCATCATCTCGCGGCTATCTATGGCGCGGAAGGCTGACTTGTGTGCATCGTTCGGTCCCGTTAGCCTGCGCAGCAATCAGCACGAAGACACCACTGCCACCCTGCTGCCAGGAGCTTACGGAATGAACCCGATCAGCGGCAAGGATCTCCGGGAACTCGTTCAGCCCGGCCGGGTGCACCGCAGCCTCTATACCGATCCTGACATATTCGAGCTCGAGCTCGAGCGTATTTTTGCGGCAGCTTGGATCTATGTCGGCCACGAAAGCCAGATCAAGAAGCCCGGAGATTTCCTCGCGACCAGAATAGGCCGCAAGCCGCTGCTGCTGGTCCGCGATGCCAAAGGGCGCATCCAGTTGCTGCACAACCAGTGCGCCCATCGCGGCGCCATGGTGGTCGCTTCCGAGGGAGGCCATACGAGCGAGTTTCGCTGCTGCTATCACGGCTGGACCTACCACCTCGACGGCAGCCTCAAGGCCGCCCCGTTGCTGCATGGTTATCCGGCTCACTTCGACCCCAAGAACCCGGAGCTTGCAATGCTGCCGGTGCCGCGTGTCGCGAGCTACCGCGGTTTCGTCTTCGGGAGCTTGGCGCAGGACGGCCCGAGCCTCACCGAGTATCTCGGCTACATGACGACCTCGTTCGATGACATGGTCGATCGCGCACCCGACGGGGAGCTCGAGCTGGCGGGGGGCTCGTTCAAGCACAGCTATCAAGGAAATTGGAAGCTCTACCTCGAGAATCTCTGCGATGCCGCGCACCCAATATTTGTGCACCAGTCCTCTATTGATGCCGCGCGCGAGCAGTCGGACGAGGTTTATTCGGACGGCTCAGGCGAGATTGCGGTGCGGCAGATGCGGCAGAACGGCGCGCCCTACAGCTTTTGGGAAGCCAATGTCGGCATCTGGACCTACCCCAACGGACATAGCTTCCTCGGCGACTACCACGACGATGCGAAACTGGTTGCCGCCATGAATGATCCTGCCTTTCGCGATTACGTCGCCGCCATGGAAGCCAAGAAAGGCAAGGCAGAAACGAAACGGATCCTCGAGGTACGGCGCTGGAACAGCAATGTTTATCCGAACCTCTCCTTCATGAGCCAGTTCCAGCAGCTGCGCGTTGTGCACCCGATCTCCGTCAACGAGACGGTCGTGCACACCTACACTTTCCGGCTCAAGGGCGCCCCCGAGAAGATGTTTGAGAACACCATCAGCTTCGCCAACATCGTGAACGGAACTGGGTCACTCGTCCTCACTGACGATCTCGAAATCTACAATCGGATTCGGTTTGGCCTCGCGAGCACAGGCGCGGAGTGGCTCGAGATCGGCCGTGGCTATACCGGGGATCGTGCAGACGAGCACGGCGGTCGGCAGGGCAGGAATTCGACGAGCGAGGTTTACATCCGCGGCATGTTCGACGCTTGGCTCGCATTGATGACCGATGGTCGCGCCTCGTCGTCGGCACCGCTGGCGCCGTCGCCTCGCGCCATGGCCGAGCTGGCGCGGTAAGCAACGCGCAGACCTCTGGAGTGCTGCCCGTGCCGAGCCCATCCGGCGAGCCGCTGACCGTTGCTGAATGCGAGCAGTTTCTGGTACGCGAGGCGGGTCTGCTCGACGATGGCCATTTCGACGAATGGCTTGCCCTGTTCACCTCCGACGCGTGGTATTGGGTTCCTTCGGAGCCGGATCAGTCCAGTCCACGTGACACGGTCTCCTTGATCTATGATGACCGCCGTCTGCTCGAGACAAGAGTTCGCCGTCTCGCCAGCCCGCGCATCTATTCGCAGGAGCCGCGCTCGCGCACGAGTCGCATGATCGGCAATGTCACAATCGAGGACGCGGCAGCCGACGCATGCACTGTTCGCTCGAAGTTTCAGCTGCTCGAATACCGCCGCGACACGCAGCGCATTTTCGGTGGAACCTGTCTGCACCGCCTGCTGCGGCGAGACAGCACTTTTCAGATCCAGTGGAAGCGCGTCGATCTCGTGAACTGCGCGGCGGCGCTCGAGGGGCTGGTGGTGCCGTTTTGACCGGAGCGGCCAACTGTAGAAGGAAGCTCGATGAAGCACGCTGAGACAATACAACTTTCGCGATTCTACCTGGTGGTGCCCATCATCCTGGTTGCCTCTATGCTATTTGCCGCCGGGCCGGCTTTCGCTGCTGATGCGGTGACATATCTTTTCCCCGCGCCGCCCAGCCTGCCGGCATTCGGCCCGATCCGAATTGCACAGGGCAAAGGCTACTTCAGCGAAGCCGGCATCGACGTGAATTTCGCAATGGGCCGCGGCGGGGTCGACGTGGCCAAGCAGGTCGGGGCCGGTAACGCGCCGCTTGGCGGCATTGTTGCCGATGGCCCGATCATGGTCCGGCAGAATGGGGTGCCGATCAAGATCGTCGCAGTGTTTGGCGGTCGCGGCTTCATGCAGTTGGTGGTGCGCGAGGACTCCGGCATCCAAAAACCGGCTGACCTCAAAGGCAAGACCATCTCGGTCATGTCATTCCAGGACACAACCTATTACGCATTGCTCGGGTTACTCGCGAGCGCCGGCCTCACGCCTGACGACCTGAATATCCAATCGGCCGGCCCGAGCGGGGTTTGGGAGTTCGTTGCCACCGGCAAATCGGCGGGAATGGCGGGCGTGCCGGACTGGATACCGCCGGTCGAGGCCGCCGGTACCAAGGTACGTGTCATTCAAACAGACTCATTTTTCCCGCACATGGCACAGGGCATCGGTGTCTCCGATCAGGTGCTGAAGGAAAAGCCTGACCTCGTGCGCCGCTTCGTTCGTGCCGCTCTGCACGGCATGAAGGACATTATGGATGATCCGGACCGTGCCGCCGACGACTTCGTCCGATTTGTTCCGGAGTGGAAAGGCAAGGAAGCAGCGGTCAAGGCGACGTTGAATTATTACGCCACGCTCGTTTATCCAGGGCAGAAGGTTCTCGGCGAGGTCAACGTCGAGAGGTTGGCCACGCTGCAGGACTTTTACCTCGCGAAAGGCATCATCCAACGCAAGTCACCGCTGGAGGATCTCTACACGAATGAGTTTGTGAAATAGGCCACTAATCCCGCGGCCTGCAGCAGCAAATGATTCAGCTCAGTGACACGTCGATGTGATGCGGGTTTGACGGGCAAAATATGTCCCGTCCCCTGGGAACCGCGGCTTGGCACGGGACTTAGTCAGGAACTTGGGCTGAGGCATTTGGCACGCGCGGGATGGAAAGCGTCCTCATCAAGATCTTCGCGACCGCGCTGGCGCTGAGCCAGGTCACGACTACGCCGGACGCCGTGAAGACGCAGTTTGACCGCTCGGCCGATCAGCCGGAGGTGGCACAATTGCTGCGCGCGGGCTGTGCCCACATGCGCAAGGCCTTCGACATAGAGGACGTCAATGTCGATGAGCTGATCACCACTGCGCTTGATGATCCGCAGGCGATCGGCGACACCAAGGTCTTTCGCGGCATCAATTTCAGCGACCTGCACACCGCCTATCGCGAGTTCTGCAAGGGCGAGAAGGTACCGACGCCGGCAGTCGATCTC
>JBJMTV010000028.1:0-77962 GCA_045811525.1 Xanthobacteraceae bacterium
TCACGAGCGCTGGAGAGGTTCGAGCAGACGAGTAAGCGCATAGCTGTCATTGCGGCCGTGCGCGCAGCTCGGAGTCCGACATCAGGCCCGGCAACCAGCTGCTGGACACGTACTGTCCACAGATGGTCAGCAGCGCGATCACCATGGGGACGCCGATAAACGCGCCGGGAATGCCCCAGAGGAACGTCCAGAAGAACACGGCGAACAAGACGACAAACGGCGAAATTGCCAGCGTCGCGCCGGCAAGCAGCGGCTCGATATAGTTGCCGGTGACGAACTGAATGACGCTCAATCCGGCCAAGACGATCAGCGCCGGCTGCAGCGCTTCGAATTGCGCGGCGGCAAACAACGTCGTGAGCGCGACTGCTGCAAGCGGCCCCAGCACCGGAATGTAATTCAGGACGAAGGAAATCACGCCCCAAGACAACGCCAGATCGAGCCCGACAAGAAGCGCAAAACAATAGGTAATGATTCCGGTAAGGATGCTTGCCACGGTGCGAATAAGCATGTAGGTGCGGAATTGTCTCGCGATCCGCTCACCGACTTGCGATAATTGCAAGCTTGGATAGCGGGTCTCAAGCCTCTTCATCCTCCGATCGAACGGGCCAACTTCCATGATGCCCAACATCGTGTAGGCGAAAACAAGCAGCGCAAACCCAGCCATGGAATTGAGCCGCGCGGCGGCTTGCTGCGCGAGACGAATAATCCATGAGACATCAAATTGCTCGGCGAGCATCCGCTCACAACGATGCCGTGCCCCTCCAGCCATTCATTGGTCCTGGCGTAGATAAACTGAAAACGGTCGAGATTGCCCAACAGCCACCGGCCGACTTGGCTTGATCCCCATGCGATGGCAAGCCCGAGCAAGAGAAGCACGCCAAGACTCAGAAGAAGCGTGAGAAGAAGGGCAATGACCTTCGGTAATTTTGCATGCAGCGCCCTTTGCAGCGGCCAGACTATGGCCATCGCGAAGATCGAGAACGCCACCGGGGTAAAGACGGAGCGCGCGAGGTAAAGCGCCCCGGCGACTAGAATCGCGGTAGAAAGCGCGAGCATGCCGCGAACAGCGCTGTCTGTCCCCATGAACTGCGCTCGATGCGCGGCGCGAACGCTCTACTGCCCCGTTTCGAAGGTGCAGTTCGCGCCACCACCCGCCTTCTTCATGATCTCATTCGGGCTAATCGCGCACATCAACTTCGAGACGCTGAGAAGAGTCGAGCCCGCTGCCCCTTCCGACGGAATGCCTGCGGCGGCCGCGGTGGCACTGATTTCGTTGGCCTCGCGCCCGTTCACGGTGTTCTTGCGCGAGTTGAACGTGAGCTCGCAGCTGCGCGAGGTGATATCGACGTTGCTCACGCGGCAGGCCACAGCATACGCATTGACGGCAATGGTGTTGTTCGGCGTAAAGCCAAAGGAAGTATTGCCGCGGAATAGCCGAGCGATGACTCGCTTATCGAAAGGACGAATTAAAGCCGAATACGGGGCTATCACGGCGGCCAGGGCGAGGGCGGTGGGGCCGGTTATCGTGCCCGGTGCAGCCAAAGCAGCGTGCGGGCCGATGACGAGGGAGAGTGCAAGAATGATTAACCTCTTCATACTGGTAGTCTCCATTTGAGGAGCCCTTCCTCACCCAAAAACATTGCGCGCGCCCGAGCCGGAGTGCTTCATGCGGTCTCGGCGGTGCACTTGCAAATGATAGTCCGGTCGCAACTTCGGTCTACACCACGGGCGCCATGTGTAGGGCGGCAGCGCCGTGTGGCATCCCGGCCAAGTTAAGCTGTCTCTGCCCCCGGGATAAGACGATTGTGTCCGTCTATCGACCGGGTGCTTGCTCTGCAAGCTGGCTGCTCAGCCGCGAGGAGCCGCATTTCCTTGTGTTTAGGCTGGTCCTGTCGGGCGCCGACGGCGTCGCCGCGCCTCTGGCGCGCCTAGCTCATGATGGCCCTCGCACTCAGGCCGCGCCTCATGTTGCTCGACGAGCCTACCGCCGGCATGGGGGATCAAGAGACCTACGAGATCACCCAGTTGATTCGGAAGCTGCACCGGGACCAGAAACTGACCATTGTCCTGATCGAGCACGACATGCGTGTCGTCTTCCATCTCGCCGACCTCATCTTGGTGCTCGCCGAAGGCAAGATGCTGGCGCAAGGCACGCCGCCGGAAATCGCGGCGAACGAGGCGGTGCAGGAAGCCTACCTCGGCAAGGCGGCCGCATGAGCAGCGTCGCGCTCGAGGCGGAAGGCCTGCATACGTTCTACGGCAAGAGCCACATCCTGCACGGCGTCGGCCTGGAGGTAGGCGAGGGCGAGATCGTCACGCTGCTCGGTCGCAACGGTGCCGGCAAGACGACGACTTTGCGAAGCATGGTCGGGCTAACGCATGCGCGCGAAGGAAGCGTGCGGATTTTTGGCAACTCGACCCGCGATTGGCCGGCGTTTCGGGTCGCGGCGCTCGGGGTCGGCTACGTCCCCGAGGGCCGGCGTATTTTCGCAAATTTGACGCTGGAGGAGAATTTGAAGGTGCCGCTGGAGCGGCCTGGCCCGTGGACGATCGAGCGCATCTATGAGCTGTTTCCGCGGCTCGCCCAGCGCAAGACGAACAAAGGCCGTCAGCTCTCCGGCGGTGAGCAGGAAATGCTGGCAATCGCGCGCGCGCTGCTGCTCAATCCCAAACTGCTGCTGCTTGATGAGCCGAGCCAGGGGCTCGCACCCATGATCGTGCAGGAAGTTTTCCGGGTAGTGGCCTCGGTGCGCGATCAAGGCATCTCCGTCCTCCTTGTGGAGCAGAACGTGCGAGCAGCGGTGGAGATCGCGGATCGCGCCTATGTGCTGACCGATGGGAAGGTGGTTTGGTCCGGTCCGGCAGCCGACTTTGCCAAGGACGAAGCGCGCGTGCGGGCCCTGGCCGGCGCCAGTGCCGAACACTGGGAAGAGCACGAGACTTCCGCATAAATCAGGCATCGCGGGTGCGCGCCGGGTCGGAGAGCATGGTGCGCCCGCCGATACTGCCATTCCGGCAAGGCAGCAGATGCATTTTCATTTACTGAAAGCCGCGGGCTCATTGCGGACGACGGTGTGTGGCCAGCACGGGCGCAGCACTCTGGGTTTGCTGCTTCGCGAAGCTGTCCGGCGACACTGATCCGTTGCACGCCCAGCGCTTAGATGTCTTTCACTCTAAAACCCTCCGTCAGTCGGAGCGGCCGCAGATTTCGGGTCCTTCTGCTGGTTCGGACTGCTCGATCTTTCAGCGGCTGCTCCGACATAAGCTGGAAGAGGCTTGCTACCCCAACAGATGTACCAGGATCCGAACACGAACTGTTCCATCTCGAAACCCTCAACCGCGCCCGCGAGGTCACGCCACGGTTGGATGAGCGGATTTCCGAGCAGGGTCGAGCGCATCAGCCAGAGCGAAAAGGGCAGCAGCCACTCGCCTGCCGAGCCATTCGGCAGTTTGCCATCCAAAATGACTAGGCGGCCACCGCGCCGCAGTTGGGACATCGCATGCTGCAAGACCAGCCGGTGATGCGGCATCGTGTTGTAGGAAAACCCAAACAAGATTGCGTCTAGCGGCTCAGGCGCCACATAGGCTCCCGCATCGCCCAGCGTGACGTGCACATTTTTCCAGTTGTTTCGCGCAATTAGGTTGCGTGCTCTGCCGAGCATGCCGGGTGAGAGATCAACGCCATAGATGCGCCCACCAGGACCGACCGCCGCTTGCAAATGCGGAAAATTGCGGCCGGTACCGCAGCCGATTTCCAGCACCGCTCCGCCTGGTGTAGGCGCAACCCGTTGGGCCGCCCGTCTGCGTAAGTCGGGCGGGACAAAGAATAACCAATCCATAAACCCGATGAACCCTGAGATGCGATCATACCGCGCAACTATGGCTCTGGGGTCGCAGTCTACCCACTCGTAAGTCACTCGATGCTCCCCTTAGGCCCCGCCCCTTTTTGGGATAAGGCTCTGCTTTTCTTAATGTTGTCAGGCCGTTCCCGACAGTGGCACTCGTTTCATGTGTGAGGGAGCGCACTGTTCACGGATGCTACTTTCAAGACAGGAAGATTACTACTTTTTTATACCTGCCCCCCGTGCGCCGGAAGCAATCCTTGAGCGCATCAATCACTCGATCACAGGGCTTCCTGGGATCAGCCAGGGGTTCTCCCTGCCGGCGTTGGTGCAATTGTACTTTGCCAGCATGCCACTAGGGTGCTGCACTTCCCCGCGCTCGCTCACTCTGATCTCCGTCTCGCACGCGCGGGGGACGCAGCAGAGAGGGTGTGCGATCGCTCCCCGGCGAAAGCGCGCGCAATCCGGGAGCAGTCTTGCCGCAGGCACCAATTCCCCATCGCCGAAACGAACTTGGCCGTGAAGCGTTCCTGAGTTGGGGGTGCGGAGCAGCCGGCCGATGCTTAGGGTCATGGAGCAGTCGCTCGGCGGTCTGCTGATGCTCCTCGTCTTAGCTGACGTGTTCCTCACAGTGCTTTACGCGCGGGCTGGGACCGGGATCATCAGCGAAAAGCTTGCGCGCATGGTGTGGGCAATCTTTCGAAATGCCCCAGCGAAGCGCCACCTTCCTACAGTGCTTTCGTTTTGTGGTCCGTCCATACTCGTGCTACTCGTACTTACATGGTCCCTCCTTCTGGATTTGGGGGCCGGCATGATCGTCCACCCATTGCTGGGCACCGGCATCCGCTCGAGCAGTGGCAGCAGTCCCACGGATTTCGTAACGGCCGTTTACGTCGGGGGCAGCAGCCTTTCCATCGTTAGCTCCAGTGATCTGGAGCCGCAGACCTCAAGCACCAAGGTCTTTTTCATCCTCAACGCAGTCATCGGAACGTCGGTCATCTCTCTGACTTTGACGTACCTGATGCAGGTCTATGCCGCGCTTCGCGAGCGCAACGCGCTCGGACTGAAGCTGGAAACAATGTCGAGCCAAACTGGGGACTCGTCCGAGCTTGTGGCCCGACTTTTCCCTCGAGATCAACTCAGCAGCGGCTACAACATCCTGACCGAAATTGCGGGCGAAATCGCAACCACAAAGGAGGCGCATCACTTTTATCCGGTACTGTTCTATTTCCGGTTTCACGACGCTCTCTATTCTGTATCGCGCATAACGTTCCTTGCATTGGACGCTGTATCTCTCATCAGGAGTTCGCTGGCAGACGATAGTGCGGCGTGGCTCAAAGGGTCAGCCGCGGTTCAGCAACTCTGGTGCGTCTCGCTCATGCTGCTCTCTACTTTGGATCATTGCTTCCTGCACGCGGAACCAGAGCCCGCCGAGGCCGCCGCTGCGCGGCATTGTGATTTGTGGGTTGCGCGCTACCGTCTAGCGAGGAAACGGTTGATGGATGCAGGTCTTTCCGTGCTGGCCGACGAAGCAGCAGGTGCGGCGCTCTACGTGGAGCTTCGCTCGCAATGGGAACCTCTAGTTGCTGCACTCGCGCCGACTTTGGCGTATACTCTGGATGAGATCGACCCGATCTCTTCCGAGCTTGCAAAGAGGATGAGTGTTCAGCTGTAAGCGGGGTGGAGCAAAGACACCTCACGAGCCGCCTCACCGAATTGCTAAGCAGCTTGATCACCTCCTGGCCACGCACAAGCAGAATCCGTAGCTCGGCTAGAGGGCGCGAAGCGCGCGCAATTGGGGAGCAGTCTTGCCGCAGACGCGAGACCCGGATTTTGGGTGGTGCTCCGTCCGGCTGCGGGCTGCGCGACCCTGCGTTCAAAGCTCGCTCAGGATTACCCTGCACCGCGCACATCGCCGGGCGGAGTTTGTAGCGGTAGGACGCGCGTTTCACCGCGCGCCCCCCGCCCAGATCCGTACGTGCGTCTTTCTCGCATACGGCTCCTGTCTCGGGTGTGTGACGGCACCAGCGGCCGTATACGCTCCAGCGCCTTTGCCACAGTGCGTGCTTTGCTGGTGCGTATTCCCCTTGACCCCGGCCCTTCGTTCCACCGGCTCCGCCACGACCGCCCATGCACATGCCTCCGCAATGAGCTTTCCTCGTTTTGTTCGCCGGCTTCATCACTACTATGACGAGGTCCGACTTCTCGCGTCCGTGCATCATCGGCTATGGCTCCTCACCTTCCCGATGCGGACCGTCCCTCGCACGCTACACTGACGGCCGGACCCGACACCTCCCAGGCTCCGATACGATCCCTTTGCACGTGATGTGGCCTTAGACCCCGGCAGGGCGTCAGCACCTCGCATCCCTTGACGGACGGTGCCGCACATATTGCCTTCGAGGGAGTGAAAACTCTCGGCCCCCGCGATGTATGACCTTTCGTGGCTCAATCCCACACCCCATGCAATCGCTGTGTACGCTTCGCAGCCATTGTCGCCAGTGACCACGCAACACTCGCTACCAAGCGGACGCTACTCCTTACTTGGGCCGGACTTTCACCGGCTGGATCGCACCAGCTTACTCCTGGCGCACTCACTCGATCACCTCGTCGGCCCGGGCAAGTAAAGTGGGCGGCACCGCGATGCCCAGCGCCTCAGCAGTGATCAGGTTGATCGTAAGAACAAATTGCGTGGGCTGCTCAACCGGCAGATTGGCCGGTTGGACACCCTGCAGGATCCTGTCCACAAAGTCAGCGCAACGCCGCCACATCCATTCAGAGTGGGCACCGTAGGCCAAGAGCCCGCCGCTCAAAACGCTTTCACGCGCACCATGCATCGTGGCGACTCTTTGGCGCTGTCATCACCTTCAGTTGGTCGAGGCTGACGTGGCCCGCATTGGCAGCACGCCACGCGGCCCCGTGGTCGCGGAAGATGTCCGCAACCTCCAGCGCTGGACGGGGCACAGCCGCAGGCGGTTAGGCCGATGGCTGGATTGGTTTACTGCTCCTCTCGGCTTGTCTGGACTTCTTGCGATTGGGCTGTGACAGCAGGTCGAGGGGGCTCTCAATCCTGGCGACCATACCGGCGGCGACGCGGGTATAACGCGCGGTGTAATCAAGCTTCTCGTGACCCAAAGCGCCTGAATGATTCTGAAATCCGTGCCGCGCTCAAGCAGATGCGTTGCAAAGCTGTGGCGCAGCGCATGCAGCGTCACGCTCTTCTTGATCCCAGCGCCATTGGCGGCTTCATGGAACAGCCGGCTCAGATGACGTGTGGTTATCGGCTTGCCGATCGTTCTGCCCTTGCTGGCAGGAAACAGCCAGCGTTCCTGGACCGGCATGTCCCCATCGTAACGCGACGGCCGCGCCTTCCACCATTGCCGCAACAGATCGAGCATCTCGGGCGAGAGCATGACGTTGCGATCTTTGCCACCCTTGGACTGCTCGATGCGGATGATCTTTTGCGCGCTGTCGATGTGCTTGACCTTCAGCCATACCACCTCGCCGGCGCGCAGACCGCAGCCGTAGCACAGACTGAGCATCACGCGTGCCTTAAGGCTACCGGCGACCGCCAACAACCTGCGCGCCTCTTCCGTGCTTACGACTTGCGGAATCTTCTGCGGCTCGCGGAGGTGATAGATCTCGGCGGCAAGGTCCAACCGGCGCAGGGTGACGCGAACAGGAACCGCACCCCCGTCATGATGCGGTTGCGGTTGCAGATGCTCGTGCCCGTGCCGGCCAGGTGCGGCTGAAAACGCCGGATGTCCTCGCAGGTAGCGCTTTCAGGGGATCGCTTGAGAAATGCAGCAAATAACTTGCAGCTGTAGATGTGGCTGCGCTGGCTGTGCGCTCCCAGCTTGCGTGCGCTCATGTCTTCGATCATACGCTGTCGCAGTGGGGTGATAGCTTCGGTTGTCATGGGCAACTCCTGTCTTGGATCAGGCTTCAGACACCTCGATCCTCAAGACAGGCTGCTTCCCCCGCTACCCGCGATCTCTTGCTGGGGATAAGCTGTGGACGAGCCGCACCTCGCAGCTATCGCGTAGCGATTTAGTGCAGTGGCACCTCTCATTCCTACGAAAGGGTCCGACTGCAGTCTGCAAACTCGGCAAGCGGACCTTGATAAAGTTCGCGTTGTTGTGAGTACATGCCCTAGACGTGATCGTGCCAACCGGATCGTGAAACTCCCGGCACTCCCCGCGGTGCCGTCGTAGCCGACACCCCGGACAGGACAGCAGTGCAAACGCAGATTGACCGGTCCCTGGCCTTGATGCCCAACGCGATAGGCGCGTTAGGTCTCCGATGGTGTTATGGGTTCGGCGTTTGCGGTTGCGCCGATTGGGGGCGGCATGAGTGCGCCGGCTCCTACTGGCCACCCTGACGGCACTAGCCGCGAAGGTTTTCTTGGTACCCACCCCTGGCCGCGGGTGTCCCGACTTTGAATGACCGTTGTCCTCGAGGTGTGCTCTGGCAGATGTTCGTAGCACAGAAGCCAAACTCTCGGCGGATCATGGCCGCCGTCGGGTGGCACAGGCTGGTTTGCGCCTGGAAGACCTCCGAGCCGGTCTGAGCCTGTAGGGCCCTGAGCGATTCAATCGACTCGCACTCTGGATGCAAGGCTTCGCCTTGTTGGCGCACGGGAAGTCTGGCCCTCCTTCGGCTCGGCCGTGCCGGATTGCATCTGAACCTTTCGACCGGTTGGGGCGACAAATAGTCGGGGAGCCATTCCCCGGCTTCAGCCGGAAGGTGGGATGGCAAAAGCGGGCGTCTTCCGGACATAAAGCGGAATAGAGGCGTCCCTCGGCCGGCCCCGTCCGGCTGTCTACCACAGGGGGTTTACGTCATGAAGATCGTCGCAATCTTAACGGCCGGGCTGGCTTTTCTGCTGGGCGGATGCGGGCACACAACCCTACCTCCGGTGTCACACGCAAATTTCACTGCGCGGGATAAGCAGCAGCTGGCGAATCCACCGTATTCGCAGGCGTCGATTCCAGCCGCCTATCAGCGTCAGGTCATTCCATACGACCGCAACGAAGCGCCAGGGACAATCCTGGTCGATACCGATGCGCGCTTCGTTTACTACGTACTGCCCGAAGGCAGGGCGATCCGCTATGGCGCAGCCGTAGGGGAGGACGGTCAGGCGTGGTCTGGCGTGGCCACGGTCGGACGCAAGGAAGAATGGCCGGGTTGGACGCCGACTCCAGACCAGAAGCGCCGGCTTGGACCGCTGCCGGCCCACATGCCCGGCGGCGCCGCCAACCCAATGGGTTCGCGTGCGATATACCTTTACGCCGGGGGCAAGGATACGCTGTATCGCATCCATGGGACGAACCAGCCGGAGTATATCGGACAAGCGATTTCGTCGGGTTGCATCCGGCTGACCAATGAGGATGCGATCGATCTGTACGATCGGGTGAAGACGGGCGCGCTTGTTATGGTATTGGGACCAAAGCAGGGGCCCGGCCGCGTCGCATCGGCTGGGAGCAGCGCCCCAAACTAGGCGAACTTGAAAATTGGTATCTCTCGCTTCTGAGGTTTCCTGGTTGCGCCATCAGCCAAGTAGAATTCGGGTGGGCGCAACCCCGCGACAGGTCAGGCCCGCACCCGAACGCTATCGGGGTGTAGGTGTCCGATAGTGTTATAGGTACGCATACTGACCAGAATGCCGAGGCTGAGTGCGCACCCGCGCTCCCAGCAGTCCACTTAGAAGTCGTTCGGCTTTTGCAGTCTCGCAGGGTGGCCCGGCACCTCGCGCGCGTAACCTCTCACACGGTCGCGGTATGAGCCCGGGTTCAGACCACGAGCTCGTATCGGTTGCCACCCCAACGACCTCATCAACTTCGACAACCGGACCGTCTCGCTTGGGCGGCGGCGCATGGGAATCTCGAGCACGTCGAACACGTCGGTCGTGGCGATGCGCTCCACGCCATCAATGCCGACCCGGCCTTTGAGCTTGCGCAGCGTTCGCTCCCATGGGTGCTCCCGATTGGCACTACGTGCCGCCTCGGCTGTGTCTCGCAGCACCTGGGGGAAGGACGGGCGTGAGTGCGCCGGGCTTAGCGGATCAGTGGACATGGACACGACCGTCCCCGAAATGATCGGCGCACTCCCGCCGGATCGAACTGTGCTGGCCGTACTATGATCGAGGCAAGGCGCAACATCTATCTTGAACAAGAATGTATCGATGCCGCGCCCTGTCGAGACCGTTGGTTGCATCGTCAACCGCCCGGTGATGGGTTGCATCAGCAATATATTACGCATTTAATTTGCGAGAGGCATAGGTGTTGCCGAGTGCGAGGTCGACGCAGGGTTGCGGGGTCCGTCGCACAGCCACGTGTTGCTTGACGTGTTCGCGCCATGGGCATTCGAGATCGGCCAATCCGCGTCGAGCTGTTCAGCGGCAGCGATGTCATGGAGCCTCTGACGCCGCAACTTTGACCCAAGTTCGGGAGGATGCCAATGACTGGATCTCATTCCGTGCCGCGACACCCAGTGCCAACGACCTCTCCTCCTGCCAAGATGGCCGTCACGCTTCATGTAAATGGTGTCGAGCGAAGGCTGACTGTTGCGCCATGGACCACGCTTCTGGACGCGCTCCGCGGCCGTCTCAATCTGACAGGCACAAAGAAAGGCTGCGACCAGGGCCAGTGCGGCGCGTGCACTGTCCTTGTCGACGGTCGGCGCGTCAATTCGTGTCTAACATTGGCTGTCATGAAGGACGGGGCCGCGATCACCACCATTGAGGGGCTCGGTGCCAAGGGAGCGCTCCATCCCTTGCAGCAGGCCTTCCTCGATCACGATGCGTTCCAATGCGGATACTGCACGCCGGGTCAGATCTGCTCGGCTGCCGGACTCCTTGCCGAGGGCAAGGCAACCACACCGGACGAGATCCGCGAACTGATGAGCGGCAACATTTGTCGATGCGGCGCCTACCCCAACATTGTTGCCGCCATCCAGCAGGCGATGAGGGCGACGGGGGTCAAGCCATGATGAACTTTCAGTATGCGCGTGCAACAGATGTGGCCGATGCTGTGCGCCAAGTCTCAGCTGATCCAGCGACAAAATTCATAGCCGGTGGTACCAACCTCATCGACCTTATGAAATATGACGTCGAGCGGCCCGCACGACTAATTGATATCTCCCGATTGCCGCTTGCTACCGTCGAGGAAACTTCGACGGGAGGGTTGCGCATTGGCGCATTGGTACCGAACAGCGATCTCGCGTATCACCCGCTGATCGAGCAGCGCTATCCCTTGTTGTCGAGCGCGATCCTGGCCGGCGCGTCGCAACAATTGCGCAACATGGCTTCAACAGGCGGAAATCTCCTGCAGAGGACGCGCTGTTTCTATTTTTATGACGTCGCAACCCCATGCAACAAACGCGAGCCGGGCAGCGGCTGCTCCGCCATCACCGGCATCAACCGGATTAATGCGATCCTCGGAACAAGCGAGGCATGCATCGCCACGCAACCCTCCGACATGTGCGTCGCGCTTACCGCACTGGAAGCCAAGGTTCATGTGACGGGGCCCACGGGAGAGCGCGCCATCGCGTTCGCAGATTTCCACCGGCTACCCGGCGATACACCGCAGCGCGACACCAATCTGGAACCCAACGAGATCATCACGAGCATCGAGCTTCCCGCGCGCGGCTTCGCCGCGAACTTCACGTACCTGAAGATACGCGACCGGCTTTCCTACGCGTTCGCACTCGTTTCGGTCGCGGCTGCCCTTGAAATCGACGATGGGCGAATCAAGGAGGCTCGTGTGGCGCTAGGTGGGGTCGCGCACAAGCCGTGGCGCGATCCGGAGGTTGAGACGATGTTGCGCGGTCACGCCGCCGACGAGTTGGCGTTCCGGGGCGCAGCCGATCTTTTGCTGCGCGACGCAAAGGGCTTCTCCCATAATGCCTTCAAGATCGGTCTGGCGCGCCGCGCCATTGTCCGCGCGCTGACGCAGGCGGCCAACGGCACCCCTCAAGTGCAGTCCAGCAAGAAGATCCGGTGATCGAATGAAACCGTATATTGGCACCCCTATTTCACGCGTCGATGGGCGCGACAAGGTGACCGGCAAAGCTCAATACGCCGGCGAATTCTCCGTTGAAGATCTGGCCTATGCCCACGTCGTCACCTCAACCATCGCCAAGGGGCGCATTGCTCGCATCGACCGCAGCGCGGCGCTCGCGGTCGAAGGGGTAATCGACGTCCTCACACACGACAACCGTCCAAGCATGGCGCGCACCGACAAGGCTTACCATGACGATGTGGCGCCCGACGACGGCTCCCCGTTTCGCCCGCTCTACGATGACAAGATCAAGTTCAATGGCCAACCGATCGCGCTGGTGCTCGCCGAGGAATGGGAGATTGCGCGATTTGCGGCCTCTCTGGTGCGTGTCGAATACATGCCGGAGGATTTCCAAACCGACCTGCACGCACGGCTTGATGACGCCTTCGCGGTGGAAAAGCCCGAGAAGCTCAGAGGTAAGGCCGACAAGGCTTATGCGGCAGCCGAGGTGCGGCACGCGGCCGAGTATTTCATCCCGACCGAGCATCACAATCCGATGGAGCTCGTTGCCGCAACGGTGGTGTGGAACGGCGATGGCAGGCTCACCGTCTATGACAAGACGCAAGGCGTACAGAACGTGCAGCGCTATATCTGCAGCGTTTTCGGCTTGAAAGCAGACGCTGTACAGGTGATGTCGCCGTTTGTCGGCGGCGCTTTCGGTTCCGGCCTGCGTCCGCAATATGAGGTCGTGCTGTCCGTTCTCGCTGCGCAAGCGCTGAAGCGCTCGGTGCGGCTGGTGCTGACCCGCGAGCAGATGTACGGGATTGGCTATCGCCCCGCCAGCATCGAGCGCGTTGCTCTCGGCGCCAACGCCGGCGGCACGCTCGACGCAATCAAGCACGAAGCAATCGCGATGACTTCGCAGTACGAGAAGTTTTCTCGTAACGACACAGGCTGGTCGATGATGCTTTACAAAGCATCCAACACGAAATCCGTGCACAAACTTGTCGCACTTGCCCTGCCAACACCGTCCGATATGCGGGCTCCCGGCGCAGCGACAGGTGTTTTTGCGCTCGAATGCGCGATGGATGAGCTCTCTGTTGCGCTCAAGACCGATCCTCTGGAGCTACGCCTGCGATGCTATTCCGACCGGGACCAGCAAAATGACGTTCCGTACACCAGCAAAAAACTGAAAGAATGCTACCGCCAAGGCGCGGCGGAGTTCGGCTGGGAAAAACGCAATCCGCAGCCGCGCTCGATGAGAGACGGCAGCGATTTGGTCGGTTGGGGCATGGCGACGGGGGTGTGGGAGGCGCTGCAAATGCCGACGGCCGCCCGCATCACGCTGACTGCCAATGGCCATGCGGAGGTGTCCTGTGCAACGTCCGATATCGGAACCGGTACCTACACGATTATGGCGCAGGTCGCAGCCGACATGCTGGGTGTGCCGATTGAAAATATAACCGTGAAACTTGGAGACTCGACCCTGCCGCATGCCGAGGTCGAAGGGGGCTCATGGACCGCCGCCTCGGTGGCGCACGCCATCGCAGCGACAGCCGACGAGATCCGCAAGGAACTGCTCGCTCTAGCCCGGAAGGTGCCAGATTCGCCGCTCGCCGGTTTGCGGTCGGACGATGTGTTTCTGACGGAAGGGATGATTGTCAGCAAAAAGGACGCGAACTGTAGCGTGTCGATCGCTGACGCCATGCGGCATGGCACGGTGGACCGCATCGAGCACGAAAAATCGGTGGAATTCAAAGAGGACAAGAATTACGCACGTAACACGCACTCCGCGATCTTCGCCGAAGTGAAGGTGGACGAACAACTTGGCGTTGTCCGCGTTACGCGAGTTGTCAACGCGGTCGCCGCCGGGCGCATCCTCAATACCAAGACAGCTCACAGCCAGGTCATGGGGGGCGTGGTCTGGGGCATAGGCATGGCGCTCCACGAGGAGACTCTGGTGGACCATCGGTTTGGCCGCGTGATGAATGCCAACATGGCCGAATACCACGTTCCAGTGAATGCGGATGTGCAGGATATCAAGGTGATCTTCGTCGAAGAACCGGACAGCATTGTAAATCCTCTTGGCATCAAGGGCGTGGGTGAGATCGGCATCGTCGGCGTTGCGGCGGCAATCGCCAACGCCATCTATCACGCAACCGGAAAGCGCGTGCGAGATCTGCCGATCACGCTGGATAAACTACACCGGTGAGCTGCTTTGGGACCCGGGCATGAGTAGAGCGTTCGTGAAGGAAGATGCTGCGGCACTGGAGGAATTGCCCGACCGCCCCATCTCCACGCATCCGAACGACGTCACGCCGCAAGGCATGATCCACCTTGAGAGCATGTTGAATGACGCCCGAAAGGCTCATGCCGTCGCCCTTGCCGCGCAAGACCGGGACGCCATGGCACGCGCGTCGCGTGAATTGCGCTACTGGAGCGCCCGGCGTGCCAGCGCTCACGTGATTCCCGATCCCACGGAACGGACGCACGTACGCTTCGGCAGCTCAGTCACTATCCTACGCTCCGACGGAAGGGAGCAGACCTTTCAGATCGTCGGTGAAGATCAAGCAGATCCTGCACGTGGAACGATTTCTCATGTCTCGCCGTTGGCGCGGTCGCTGGTCGGGAAAAGTGTCGGCGCGGTTGTCAAGCTTGGTAAGGGCGAAGCGGAGATCAAATACATTCAATGATCAATGGGAAGGCCCGCGGCCGGTCGAGACAAGCTTTCTCCCTCAGGCGATTAAATTGGAATGGAACGATTTCACCTGGCTCCCAGTCGCGCAATTGGTATTAACGACGTCGAAATCATTCTTGCCGACCGCGCCCTCCACGGTTCTGCTGAGCGGCGCCAAAGCGATACCAAGGCAATCATGACGTTTACATTTTACAACGCACCGCAATCGACCTGTAGCCAGCGTGCGCGCTTCGTGCTCAACGCCAAGAGTATTCCATTCGCCGAGATCAAGCTCGACCTGCTTGCGGGCGATCAACTCAAGCCGAATTATCTCGCGCTAAATCCCAATGTCGTGGTACCCACCCGCTCAGACAGCCAATGCCATCATCACCGTATCTGCTCACCATGATAGCCGCCCACAACCGCAAACGCCCCGGACCGCCTGCCCGCCCGTTGGGCTTTCGATCCAAAGTGGGCTTAATCTGCTAGGTTCAAATGCCCCGCTTGCTGGACCTCAGCAGACAATCCGAGGTCGCAAAAGAAATCCATTAAGCCGATGCGCGCATTCCGGTCCGTGTTGTTCTGATCCGCTGCAATTCAGAACTGCTGAGCCTGCAGCGTCTCGAGTTCGGCGCGGCAAGCCACGCTGAATTCACGAATAAGGTTGACAGAACCCGGGAGCGGCCACGCAGCCGCGCTGCCCAGGCCTGCATTGACCTCGCGCCGCCGCATTACTCGATCACCTCGTCGGCGCGCGCGAGCAGCGTGGGGGCATTTCGTTTTGCCACGAGAAAGCTACTATAGTAGGTGACACCAGTAACATGCCCCCTGGCCGGTTCATTGCCGCCACGAGGCCAAGCTTCACGGGATCTCCGCCATTGCTGAAGACAATCGGTGTGGCTGATGTCACGCCTTTCGCCGCCTGCGCGGCATTGGCATTCCCTGTCGCAAATAGGAGATCAACCGGGCGCCCAACCAGCTCGGCGGCGAACATTGCAAGCTGCTCGTTGTGCTCGGTCTGGCGAACTTCAAATCGCGGCTCATGAGGTAAGCCAGAGTCGAGGAGCCCCTTCCGAAATTGGCGCACGACGTCTTCTTTTTGTGCCGCTAAACCCCCGGCGAGGACACCAATCAGAGGCGCAACCCATCGCTCCTGGGCTGAGGAGCGAACTGCCCATGCTGCCGCGCCGACGGCGAGGGCCGACCCACCAAAGAGGGACATCACTTCGCGCCGGCGCACTATTCAATCACCTCATCGGCGCGGGCGAGCAGCGTGGGCGGCAATTCAAGACCAAGTGCCTTGGCGGTCTTGAGGTTGACGACCAGCTCGAACTTCGTCGGTTGTCGACGGGGATATCGCCGGGCTTCGTCCCGCGTGCAATCTTATCGACATAATCAGCAGCACGTCGAAATAGGTCTGGGAAGTATGGTCCATAGGACATCAAACCTCCCGATGCGACGTACTCCCCCAAATCGAACATTGTCGGCAGCCTCATACCCGATGCGAGAGTAGCAGTTAGAACACGGTTCGAGTTCACGAATGGATCAGCTGGAACATAAATCGCCTCCGCCCGTCACTTCACCGACTCGAAAGCAGGCGCGATATCATCGACCCGCCGCACGTCCAAGGTAATGATGTCGAGCTCGAGCCGACGAGCCTCTGTCTGAATCTCGTGTATCAGCTGCCCGGCTGCGGCGTAGGCCACATTCGCCATGACAGCAATTCGGCGAACAGCCGGAAGAACGTCGCGTAGCAGTTCTAGCCGCTTGCCTGAAAGGTCGGAGCCTAGTGCCGAGAGGCCGGTGATCTTTCCGCCCGGCCGCGCGAGGCTCGCAACCAATCCGCTACCGATCGGATCCGTTGCCGTCGCGAAGACGATCGGAATTATTGAAGTAGCTTGCTTTGCAGCGAGAAGTGCGACCCCACTCGTGACAATAATGTCGACGTTCAGGCGGATCAATTCGGCCCTCCGGATTTGGCAAAAAATTTCCGCTGACATTCGGGAGGCTGCCGGGTCAATGGCGAGAGTCGGATGCGCTCATTGCCGGCTTCCTGAAGTCAAAACCCGCCGCCGCACACGAGGCGCGGCAGCGGGTCAAGAGGAAGCCCATGAAGAACGGACAATTTGCACGATTGCGAGGACGTTGGCCAATCCTCCAGCCCCCGAAGCTGGGAACCCTTCGCGATTTAAGGGACAATTGCGAGGGACGGATACCTGCGCCGGGACCGGCCTGTATGCTGGTCCCGGCGTCCGGTGAGTTTACAGAATTAGCCTCGGGGAACTAGGACAATTCAACTGAACTCACCTCATCCTCAAGAACACCCAAGTCAGGCCGTTGAGGAGCGTAATCGAGGCTGGCGCCTCCAAAATTGCTGTGCTCATAAACCTTCGCCCAACAATTGTTGTACGCAATGAAGGACTCGGCCCAGTCATTCCAGTCGTCACCAACATACGGGATTGTCTGGTCGACGTCGGAGGTTGTGTTAGTGCAACTTCTTCCTGTCCAACTGACAGAGCTACCGCCGATGACGCACGGTCGGTAGTTGGTATTGCAGAATAAAGTGAGAACTATCGCTGCGGCGTGTACTGTCGGCGGGTCGGCCGATCCCGGTGCTGACGCGTTTTTCTTGTCGCCTGTGCTAGCGTTCAGCCTGCCCAAAAGGGCCTTGTCGTTCATTGCTGTCCCTACGTCGGCTGGAGCGTCGGTGACTTGGCCGCCGGTCGCGGCCGCTATAGCGGCCGTGAAGGTATCATAGCAGGTCGTCGGGTGGCCCGGTTTCTCTAGGTTCGTGACGCAGTGACCAGCCTGCTTAGCCGTCCTCCCGGTCTTTGCTGTCTTTGCCCTCTTCCCGTTAGCTGGCTCGGGAGTTGTGGTGGTCGTCGTCGTTGTCGTGGTAGTGGTCGTGACTTGCGCCTGAGCACTCGACGCGAGCACCAGCCCCACCATACCGACCGAAGCAAGCGCGAGAGTTTGAAGTCCACGGTGCATGTTACGCTCTCCTCATGATAGAAAGTACGCTCTCGAGACGAACGTAAGTAAGTGCCCAAAGTAGCAGGGTGTCAACGCCGTGCTCTTGAGGCGACTTCGTCTTGTGCCAGCATCAACAGCAATGCGTTAACCGTCCCCACCGTAGCACTGGGTCGAGACAACGGAGACATAGGCACGCAAATCACGAAAGTTTGGGAAGCGCGATTCCATCGCAGCATCACGCCAGAGCGATCCGCACAAATGAGGGCATCGGCGACGTCTACGAGAATTCGGGCGTTCAAACGGATTTGACCCGTCATCCCCTCGCCTCCGCCGTGGCATTTCACCCAGACCGCAGCACGAAGCGGCGGTTCACCTTCTGCGCCGGGCGCGCGTTCATCGCATAGAGCTTTGCAAAGGGCTCATGTCGGCGCGCGCGGCGCTGGATCGGTAGATGCGGCCGATCTTCTGGCCATCGTCAAACACCGAGTAATCGGGATAGAGCCTCCGGTAAGCGTCACCCTCGCCGTCCCACAGAATTTGGCGAAGCGTGAGCATGATTAGGGGCGGCGCCAGTCTTCCTCAAACTCCCGGCGGATCGCAGGGGCGTCTGGGTTCTTCACCTTTCGCCAAACATCTGTGCGGCCGCTTAAGTAGGCAGACCGCACATGCTTGCTGACGATGCCCTCACACCCCAGAGCGCAGGCGTGGTCATAAACCATTTCACCGGGTGCCTTGTAGGTTTCGTTGAGCACGAGGCCCGCCCACTGCCGGCGGAGGAGCTTCGCTAACACGCGGCGGCGAGCACTGAATGGCTCACGTCGTATATCGCGGCCGTCAAGCTCGAGCACGTCGAAGGCAACCAAGTGCACCGGGGCACGCCGGTAGCGGAGCCGCTGAAAGTCAGTGAGGCCGGTCTGATCGCAAGCCACCGCCTCGCCATCGATCAGACAAGAGCGCACGGTGAGCGTGGAGACAGCCGCTAGAATCAGTGGGAAGCGGTCCGTCCAGTCGATGCCTCGGCGGGTGAAGAGACGCACGCCATTGCCCTCGCGGCATGCGAGAAGGCGAAAGCCGTCGTGCTTGATCTCGTGAACCCAGTCAGGGCCGGAGGGCGGCCGCTCGGCCCGACTCGGCAGGCACGGTGAAACGAAGCCGGACGGGTGCACCGGACGGGACATGCATGGGCCAATAACGGGAGCAGCCCCCCCGGAGTCGAGTCCCAGTGTTTACATGCTACAACTCCCATGTCGCAGTCATATCGCACGGAAGCGCCGCTACTGTTTGGCAGCCATTGAAAACGCTTTGGAATATTTTGCAACATGACGCGACATGCACGCGCCGCATGAACTGCAGGTGATTGGGTTAAGTACTTGTAAACAGGGGGACTTCGTATGGCTGGGGGACTAGGATTCGAACCTAGATTAACGGAGTCAGAGTCCGCTGTTCTACCATTGAACTATCCCCCAAAAGACAGTCTCTGCAAATAATTGGCAGGATCTGCTCAGAAGCGTATGCAAGCCAACGTCCTGCTCTTCCAGCCGAGCGCGCCTGACATCTAAGGCATGTTCGCCGCGTTTCCAAGGCGGCAGTCGCAGCAGGCCCGGTGGAGGCCGCTTGCGCGCGGACAACGGGGGCCTGAATGTATGGCCGCCAGTCGGTGTACCGGTTCACGGGCAAGCGGGATGAGTGGTCGAGACCGGGCCGGTTGCAGCGGCCCGCCGCAACGCCTCGCCTCCGGCCATGCCGACGCCGAAGACGTAAAGCCAGCCCTGTCCGAAATCGAACAGGAAGGAGTTGAAGAGCGAGCCGATCACGTTTTCAACGGCGATCATCAGACCGATCCACTCGACCAGTGTACTGGCCCGGTGCAGCAGCGTGATATGCGCCATCCAAAGGGCAACCAACACGGCAGCAGCCGGCAAGCCCACCTGAAGTGCCACCGTCAGCAACTGGTTGTGAGGGTTATCGGTCAGCAGCTGGGGATCCACGCCGGGCGCGGCGTCACGCCGAAACAGCTGGCCGATGGCACCGGTGCCGTGCCCAATGACCGGCGCCTCGGCGACGAACCCGAGTGATTTCTCCCAGAAATCGAGCCGCAGACCGGCTGCGGTGATCTCGCCTGCCTCGTGCCTCTCTACGTCGGTGATGGCGCTCGATACCCGCGCGCGAAAATAGGGTGACGAGAGCCATGCTGCCGTGACCATGACAATTACAATCGACAGCATGGCCAAAACCCCGCGCCCGCCGAACCGGCGCCAGCCGAACAGTGCCAGCAGCACCGGGAGGACCACCAGCATGGTCCGTGCCGCCGCCACATAAAGGATGTTGGCCATGAACACGGCCGCGCCCATCAGCATTGCCAGAGCGAGTGCAAATTGCCTGCGCCAGAGCGCCGTCCCCTGCCACAAGAGGGCGAGCGCGCAGATCGCAAAGACCGTGCTCTGCAGGATGTAGTCCTTGACCGGAACACCAACGGAGCGGCCTCGCCAGCTCAATCCCGGAGTGAGAAAAAGCACCCAGGAGACGATCAGCAGGACCGTGCAGGATGCGAGAAAGCCCATGGCAGGCCATAGCGGCCGGCCGCCGGCGCGGAAGTGGGCAAGCACCAGCGGAATGAAGAGGAGCTTGTGAAAGCCGCTGACCCCATCGAGGCGCTCGGTCCAGCTCACGTCTGCCCAGAGCATGCCGAGCGCGCCGATCGTCCACAACAACACGGGTAGCCCGCCGGAGGCAGTCAAGAGCTCGCGCCGCACGGCGGTGTAGCCGAGGGGCGTGACTGCGATGAACCAGAGTACGATGAGCACCGCCGTCGCCGATGTGGACCAGGGCAGCGCCACGGCAATAGCGGCCAGCAGCCCATCAGCAATGGGGGCGGTGCGTGCGCGCAGCGAGCTCTCGCCCGTCACCCTGTTGTCGTTCAAGGCAATTGGTGCGAGTGCACCAGCGTGGCTCTGTTCCACCGAAGTGCGGCTCCCCCGTCACGTCCTAACGTCAGACAGGCTCCTAGAGCTGCGGCATAGCCGCTGCCGGCTGATGCAGCAGCTCGCCGTAGGCCGCGATCACATCGTCGATGTCGCCGTAGGTCACGACCTCGCCCTGTCGCAGCAGCAGTCCGCGGTTGCACCATTTGCGCAGTAGCTCCTGCGAATGGGAGGCCAGCACAAGGATGCTGGAGCTCGTAACAAATTTCTCCATGCGCTGCTGCGCCTTGGCCATGAAGCCTGCGTCCCCCGCGGAGAGCCATTCATCCATCAACAGAATCTCCGGATGGATGCAGGTGGACACGGCAAATCCGAGCCGCACGGTCATTCCGGCGGAGTAGGTGCGGGTCGGCATGTCGAGATAGGCGCCGAGCTCGGTGAAATCGGCAATCTCGTCGACGCGCTGGCGCATCTCTCGCGGGTGAATATTCATATACATCCCGCGCAGAATGATGTTCTCGCGTCCGGTGGCATCGGGATCAAGGCCGACCGATACGTCGAGCAGGGCCGACATCCTGCCGATGGAAAAAACCCGCCCGCGCGTGGGCGCATAAATGCCCGCCATCACTCGCAGCAGCGTCGTCTTTCCGGCGCCGTTTGCGCCGATGAGCGCGATGCGCTCCCCATCCTCGATGTCGAGCGTGACGTTGTTCAGCGCCCGCACATTGACGCGATCTGTCGCGTCGCGAGCGAGATTGCCATACGTGCTGGTGGCAAAAAGGAGCTTCTTGAGGGAGCGGCTGCTGCCCCGATACATCGGAAAGTCGATGCAGACATTGCGTAGACGCAGCGATGCCATGCTCAGGCCCAGAACGCGATGCGCGAGCGGAACTTTACGAACAGGGCGAAGCTGATCAGCCCGCCCAGCACTGTCACGCTCAGCAACACCGGCCAGGAATAGGGAAACGGGGCTGTGCCCAACAAAGGTGCGCGTACCACGTCGATCGCCGCGAACATCGGGTTGAATGGCAGGTAGGCCTGCCAATCGCCAATGGCCTCAGGCGGCCAGAATATCGGGGTCGCAAAGAAGACGACGTTGACGATGCTCATCACGATCGGCGGGACATCACGATAGCGCGCACTCACCATGCCAAGGAGAATGCTCACCCACACGCCGTTGACGGTGAGAATCATAAGAGCCGGAACGAGCATGAGGACGTCGGAGCCCACGCGCACTCCGAACGCGATCATCACGACCGGAATGATGACCACGTTATGGGCAAGGATAATGAGGTTGCGACAAACCACGCGCCAAGCGTGAATCGTGAACGGCATGCGTATTTGCGTGATGATGTGTTGCGCCGTGAGGAAAGTGTGGCAGCCATCCAGCATCACCCCCGAGACGAAGTTCCAGATGACAAGGCCGACCGTCAGAAATGGCAAATAGGTCGAGATCTGCATCTTGAACATGCGCGAATAGATCGCGCCCAGCGCCGCTATCAGGATCACCATACTGATCGTGAGCCAGAAAGGGCCAAGCACGGAGCCGCGGTAGCGCATCTTGATGTCTTGCACGGCCATGGCCCACCACATCCAGCTTTTGGACGTGCCTTCGACCAGATCCGTCCAGGCCGCAGCCAGAGCACTGGGTGAGGGCGGCAGCTCTTCTGTCCGCGGCTCATTTGCCGAGGCGTTGCTGGGGGCAAGCATGGGGCCTGTGCCTGGCTTCGATGCGTGAGTGGTGCAGTAATGAGCCGTCCTCCGGGCGTCAAGGCCGCCTGCGCAAGATGCTCGCGTGAGACCAGGCCAAGATTTTGCTGCGCACGGCACAAGACTTCGGTGCGCAGAGCAAATGCATTCTGCAGAACGAAGCGGCAACCCGCAGGATCACCGCAACGACCCAATGTCCGCCGGCCGGCAGCTTGGCTGCGCTCGGTCGGGAACGCATGGTGGAGCTGCGATCCTGCTTACGCTTCGCTCGGGTGTGCCAAGGGCCTGCAAAGGAATACGCGCTTGAACTTCGGCCACCGCTCCGCCATTACCGTCGTCGGGCGGACCTTGCGCGCGGGTGGGCGCGACGCGAGCAATCGACGAGATGAGTTCCACGGTGGCGGGCGACATAGAAGCGCCAGTGCTGCGACACGGTGGCTTGCAGAAGACTGCCGTGGTCGCGGCCAAGCTGATCGTCACGGCAGCCTGCTTCTGGTACGTCGGTCGGCAGATTGATTTCTCGCGCGCTCTGTCAGCGATCCCGTCGGTGGACCTGCGCTGGCTCGCGATCGCGACGGTGATTGCAGTCGTGCAGATTCCGATCGCGGCGATCCGCTGGCGGCAAATCCTGTTCGCCTTGAAAGCGCTCAGCGGGCATATGACAGCGTGGACGCTCACCACCATCACGGGGATTGGTGTCTTCTTCGGTCAGGTGCTGCCGAGTGGGGCCAGCGAGGGGGTGCGTGCGTGGCTCCTCGTGCATGTTGACGCCAGCTGGCGTGACGCTCTGACCAGCGTGGTGATCGACCGCGTGACCGGATTGATGTTGCTGATGGTCGTGGGTTTCGCCGCTCTGGTGCTGCCCTCCGCCTTGACCGCACTCGGCGGCTACCGGACCTGGGTGTTGCTCGCCTATGCGGCCGTCCTCATCGGCAGCATTGCAGGCCTGCTGTCGTTGCCCTGGCTGACGCCGCTGCTCCGGCGCTGGCGCTATACGCGGTGGCTCGCGAACATGCTCGACGCGCTGTATGTCGTTGTACTGGGGCCGCAAGGACCGGCGATCCTCGGCCTCGCATTCACAATCCATCTCCTCACTATGGCGATCGTCTGGGCCTTGGCGCGCGGGCAAGGCATTACGCTTCCGCTCGCCGATGTGCTCGTCCTGTTCAGCGTCATGGTTGGCATCGTCGTTCTTCCGATCTCGATGGGTGGATGGGGATTACGCGAGCTCGCGGTCATCTCGCTCCTTGCCCCACACGGCGTCGCTCCAGAGACAGCTCTGCTGTTCTCGATTTGCTTCGGACTGGTGCTCCTCGCCGGCTCGCTTCCTGGTGCCGTAATCTGGCTGTTCTACTCGCCGGCCCCTGCACGCGCCTCCGAGCAGCGGTCATGAACGCCGTGTCCGGCAGGGTGGCCCTATCTCCCGCGTCACTGGGCATGCCAGTGCTTCGATTCCGAAGTTCGCACACTACGGTGCCGCACAATGATGCGAGCTTTGGAAACGGGACACTGCCTCAGCCGCGGCCATAGACATCGTCGAAGCGCACGATGTCATCCTCGCCGAGATAGCTGCCGACCTGCACCTCGATGATCTCGAGTGGAATCTTCCCGGGATTGGCGAGCCGATGCACGCTGCCGATAGGAAGGTAGGTGGATTCATTCTCGTGCACGTTCTTGACCGTCTCGTTGACGGTCACCTCAGCGGTGCCCTTGACTACCACCCAATGCTCAGAGCGGTGGAAGTGCTTCTGCAGCGACAGCTTGCCGCCGGGCTTCACACAAATGCGTTTGACCCGGTAGCGGCCGGCAATATCGACGTCCTGGAAATAACCCCAAGGCCGATAGATGCGCCGATGCTCGGTCGCCGCCCGATGGTTGCTCGCCTTGAGCTGCTCCACCAGCGTCTTTACTTGGCCGGCCTTCGCGCGCGATGTCACCAGCACAGCGTCGCCGGTCGCCACCACGATCACGTCGTCGAGACCGACCACCGTCGTCAGCACGGATTCCTCCGAGTGTACCAGGCTGTTGCGGCTGTCGAGCATGACGACGCTGCCTTCGGTGGCGTTGCCCGCCCGGTCGTGCTCCAGGACCTCCCAGACCGTGCTCCAGCTGCCCACGTCGGACCAGCCGAGATCGGCCGGGATCACTGCGGCCAGGCTGGTGCGCTCCATGACCGCATAGTCAATTGATTTCTTTGGCGCGCGCGCAAACGCATCCGGAGCAAGGCGGAGAAAATCAAGGTCATGCTGAAGCCCGGCAACCGCGCCTTTCGCTGCATCCGCCATGGCCGGCTCGAAGCGTTCTATTTCGCGGAGCATCGTGGCGGCATGAAACAGGAAGTTGCCGCTGTTCCAAAGATAACGCTCGGCCACGTAGCCGGCTGCTGTCGCCGCGTCCGGCTTTTCGATAAAAGCGTCGACGATGCGGACAGCTGCACCGTTGAGCTTCGCGCCCGGCCGGATGTAGCCGTAATTCGCGGCGGGATGCGACGGCTCGATCCCGAACGTGACGATACGGCCCTCGGCAGCCGCTGCTGCTGCGTGCCGGCAGGTTTCGTGGAACGCGTCTACCTTGCGGATCACGTGGTCGGAGGCGAGCACCAGGACCAGAGCGTCGCGGTCGCGCTGTGCAGCCAACAAAGCCGCGACCGCCACCGCCGGGCCGGAGTCGCGCCGCGTCGGCTCGAGCACGACATCGGCCTCGATCCCGGTCGTACGCAACTGCTCGGCGACGACGAAACGGAAGTCGACATGGGTGATGACGATCGGCCGCTCGAACAGGTCGGCGTCTGCAACGCGGCCGAGCACTTGCTGGAACGTGGTCTGCGGTCCGATCAGCGACACGAACTGTTTGGGCATGCTCTCGCGCGAGACCGGCCACAGTCGTGTGCCGGCGCCGCCGCACATGATCACCGGGACGATGCGTGCCACCATGCGAGCTCCCTTGACGCGAGGTCAGTTCAACCGGAGGAAGCCCAGGCGGTCAAGCCGAAGTGACGCCAGCGGATCTATGCTTTGGCGAGCTCGGGTTTGGCGAGCTCGGTGGCTGCGCCGATGATATGGTAAAGACTGGTTGCGCGCGCCGGCTCAGGCACCGGGCGGTCGTCTGGACCGAGCTGATCGAACCACAGCCCGGGGACCGGGGTTGCCAGGAATCGGCGCAGTCCCTGGATCGCCTGCACGAGGTCAGCCTCCGACCGGCCCTCGCAAACATAGGCACGCACCCGCTCTGCCTGCGCCCACAAGCGGGCCATCGGATCGTGCACATTTCCCTCGTGCAGCAGGACAGCATTGATGGCCACACCGCGGCGCCGGTCGAGACCGTGTGTATCGGCGAAGGCGATCAAGCCCGTCACGGCCTGCGGTCGTGGTCGCATCGTGGCACGCGCCCAGCGGTCGAGCAGGAACGCCCATTCGTAGCAGTGTCCCGGCTCGCAAATGCGCCCGGGGACGCCGTTCGCCGGCGACCAATCAGCGGCAAAGAGCTCGCGCAACCCGCCGCTCTGCGCGTCGATGAACCGCTCGAGGCAGAGCGTTGCGAGATCGTCGGCCATGGCGCGCCAGCCCGCATCGTCATCGACGGCCATCCAGGCCAGAGCCGCCTCGAGCAAATGCATGTGCGGATTAGCCCGTTGCGGCAGCCGCCCGTCAGCATCTTCACGGAAGCCGCCGAGCGGATGAGCGAGCGAGCGCGCAAGGCTTGCGTGCAGTGCTGTTGCCTGCCGCCGGCAACCCAGCGCCCCGCCGAATGCTGCGTGACCGCAGGCAAAGGCGAGCAGCGCGAACGCCTGCTCGTACAGATCAAACGGCGCGTTCGCAGGACTGCCGTCGAGCCCGACCACCGACGCGACGGTCGCATCAGCACAAATGAAGTGCTTATCGAGATAGGCGAGCGCGTGCGCTGCCGCCTCACGCCAGGGACCATTCCAGCCCAGCCGGCCGGCTTCGCAAAACGCGAACACCATGCGGGCAATTGATCGCGCGCGGTGCGGTTTGGCGAATGGGCGTCCATTGAGCTCGATCGCCTCGTGGTAGCCGCCTCCAACACGGTCGGCGCCCACCTCCCACCAGAGCGGCAGCGCATGCTCGAACAGCCAATGCTCGAGGGCCCTCGTCTCGTTGTGCAGTTCGGCCATGGGCAGCTCAGTGCTGGGCCAGTTCAGTTTCGGAGCAGTTCAGCCATTGCACAGCTGAGGTTGGTTCGACGCTCGGTTTGAGGCTTGGCGGACGCTGGCCGTGTGACTCGCATTCCTATAAGCCATCCCCGTCGGAAGGAGCGCTCGTGCGCGACACTGTTCTCGTCACTGGAGCAGCAGGCTTCATCGGCATGCATGTGGCGCGACGGCTTGCGGCAGCGGGCCGCGCCGTCGTCGGCATTGATAACATGAACGCCTATTACGATCCCCGGCTCAAGCAAGCGCGCCTCGATGAGCTCGCGCGTTCGCCGACGTTCCGCTTCATCCGGCTCGACATCGCCGATCGGATCGCCATGGGCGAGCTCTTTGCCGCGCACGGCTTCGCCGATGTCGTGCACCTCGCTGCACAAGCGGGGGTGCGGCATTCCCTTGTCGAGCCGCATGCCTATGCCGATGCAAACCTCACGGGCTTTCTCAACATTCTCGAGGGATGCCGCCATAACGGGTGCCGCCATCTCGTCTATGCCTCTTCGTCGTCGGTCTACGGCGCCAATCGTCGGGTGCCTTCCCGGATCAACGATAATGTCGCCCATCCACTCAGCCTGTATGGCGCCACCAAGAAAGCCAACGAGTTGATGGCGCATGCCTATTCCCATTTGTTCGGTTTGCCGGCGACGGGGCTGCGCTTCTTCACCGTGTACGGACCGTGGGGGCGTCCCGATATGGCCATGTGGTTGTTTGCCGAGGCAATCGGCCAAGGCCGGCCGATAAAGCTCTTCAACCACGGCCACATGCGCCGTGATTTCACCTATATCGACGATGCGGTCGAGGCCGTCCTGCGTCTCCTTTCCCGCCCCGCCGCTCCCAACGAGGCGTGGTCAGGGGAGGCGCCCGATGCAGGCAGCAGCAGCGCGCCATGGCGGCTCTACAACATAGGAAACTCGCGCCCGGTCGATGTCACGCGAGTCGTGGAACTGCTCGAGCGGGCCTTGGGAAAGACCGCCACGCGGGAGCTTCTCCCCATGCAGCCGGGGGATGTTCTGGAAACCTGTGCCGATACGCAAGAGCTCGAGCGGGCGGTCGGATTTTCGCCGCACACGCCGATCGAGGAGGGAATCGCCCGCTTTGTGGATTGGCTGAAACACTATTGAAGGCCCTGACGCAGCTCCCTCTGCTCGCTGTAACTCTTTGATGTAAAACGTGTTCGGGCCTGTGAACGACGCCATCGCCAGAGGCAGCCGAGCGTGCTAGGAGGAGGCGTGCCGCGAGCCGGCGGCACGGGGGAAATCGCTTCATCATGGTGCAATCCGCGACGCACGGCGGGAATGGGTTGCTGCGCGTCGGCGTGGCCGGGGTGGGGGTCATGGGCAGCAACCACGCCCGCGTCCTCGCCGAGCTGCCGGCCGTCAAGCTCGTGGGGGTCGCCGATCCCGACCTCAACCAGCGCGATTTCGTCTCCCGCGCTCTCGGGTGCCCGGCCTTCAGCGGTCTCGAGGCACTGCTTGACGAGGGGGTCGAGGCCGTGACGATCGCCGCCCCAACCCACATGCACCGTGAGCTTGCGCTCGCCTGCATCGAACGCGGCGTGCATGTCCTCGTCGAGAAGCCGATCACTCCTTCGGTCGAGGAAGGCCGCACGATCATCGCTGCGGCACGGCGCGCCGGTGTGGCGCTGATGGTCGGACACGTCGAGCGCTTCAATCCGACCGTGGCTGCGATCAAGGAGGCGATCCGCAACGAGGATATTCTTTCCATCGCTATAACCCGGGTCGGTCCGTTTCCGCCACGCATGTCGAATGTCGGCGTGGTCATCGACCTCGCGGTGCACGACATCGATCTCATCCGCTGGTTCACCGAATCCGAGATCGTGGAGGTGCAGCCGCAACTTTCAAACGCGGTGGCCGAGCGCGAGGACATCGCCTTGCTGCAGTTTCGCACCGCGTCCGGCGTGCTCGCCCACATCAACACAAACTGGCTCACCCCGTTCAAGGCGCGCAGTGTCACCGTCGCCACGCGCAACAAATACATCATGGGCGATCTGCTCACGCGGCAGGTGACCGAGTGCTTCGGATTTCAGCCGGACGGCAGCTATTCCATGCGCCATCTCTCCGTCGGTCACGCCGAGCCCTTGCGTGCCGAATTGCAGGCCTTCCTCGCCGCCATTCGTGAGGAGAAGAGGCCAGCCGTGACAGGCGAGGAGGCCGTTGCCAGCCTCGAAATTGCCATCCGCTGCCTGGAGACCAGGGCACCGCAGAGCGCGTCTTTGCGCCGGGTCGTTGCACGCCGCGCGACCGCCTGACGCCGCTTGCATCCCTCGCTGAGATGAACCAGCTCGCCCGCCTCGATCCCGCGCCGATCCCGTTCATCGACGTCGCAGCCCAACGCCGGCGGCTCGGACGCGCCATCGACGATGCCATTGCCCGCGTGCTCGGTCACTGTCAGTTCATCCTCGGACCCGAGGTACGAGCACTGGAAGGCGAGCTCGCCGCGTTCTGCGGAGCACGCGAGGCCGTGAGTTGCGCCAGCGGAACCGACGCACTGCTGATGGTGCTGATGGCGAAGGGCGTTGGCCCCGGTGATGCGGTCATCTGCCCGAGCTTCACCTTCACCGCAACCGCTGAGGTGGTGGTGCTAGCTGGCGCCACACCGGTGTTCGCCGATGTCAAGGAAGCGACGTTCAATCTTGACCCAGCGGCCGTTCCAGGCGCCTGCGCGGCAGCGCGCGAGGCGGGGCTGCGACCGCGCGGCGTCATTGCCGTCGATCTCTTCGGCCAACCCGCCGACTACGACGCCATCTCGCAAGCCGCTGCAGCCGAGGGGCTGCTCGTTGTCGACGACGCGGCGCAATCCTTTGGTGCGACCTACCGCAATCGGCCGGTCGGCATGTTGGCCCCGGTCACAGCCACCAGCTTCTTTCCGGCGAAGCCGCTCGGCTGCTACGGCGATGGCGGCGCGGTGCTCACTGACGATGCCGAGCTCGCGCAGGTTCTCCGGAGCATCCGGGTGCACGGGGAGGGACGCGACAAATATGACTGTGTGCGCGTCGGACTCAATGGCCGCCTCGATACCCTGCAGGCGGCAGTTCTGCTGGAGAAGCTCAAGATCTTCCCGGACGAGATCAACGCGCGCCAGCGGATTGCTGCGCGCTATTCGGCGGCGCTGCGCGATGTTGCGGTCGTGCCTGACCTCGCACCTGGGCTGAGCTCGGTTTGGGCGCAATACACCATCCGGGTCGGCGCTCACCAGCGGGACGCGGTTGCTGCGACGCTCAAGGGGAGCGGCGTTCCGACTGCCGTCTACTATCCGGTACCGCTGCATCGGCAGCCGCCCTACGAGGCTTTCCCGATCGCGCCAGGCGGAGCGCCCGTGAGTGAGCGGCTCGCAGCGGAGGTGATCAGCCTGCCCATGCATCCCTATCTCGATGAGCCCACGCAGGATCGCATCGTTTCGGCCGTGCGGCACGCTATCGCGGCTAACTCAAGCACCTTGTAGGGTGCGCAAAGGTGCGAAGCACCGTGCGCACCGGAGCGTACGCGTGAGAGGACGGTGCGCACGCCGCTGCCGCGGCTTTGCACACCCTACGCGGCCGGCCCGGCGGTGCATCGCCGCTCGGGTGCTCATGAGTTTGTACGGTGCCCATGCCGCTCGGGCGGCTGTGCACTCCTCGCTGCGGGGCTGGCTCGATGCTGGGGCGCATCTTCACCGTCGGCGGCTTTACCCTGCTGTCGCGAATCACGGGCTTCGCTCGTGACATCGTGCTCGCCTATATTCTCGGCGCGGGCCCCATCGCCGACGCGTTTTTCGTCGCTTTCCGCATACCAAACCATTTTCGCGCGATCTTTGCCGAAGGCGCGTTCAATGCGGCGTTCGTGCCGATCTATGCCGAAGTGCGCCAGCAGAACGGGGCGGAGCGGTCGCGGGTTTTTTCGCAACAAGTCCTCATCCTGCTGCTTGCAAGCCAGGCGGTGCTGCTTGCTCTTGCATGGATTTTTACCCCCGGGGTGATCGCATTCCTGGCACCGGGGTTTGTACACGATCCCGGGCGCTTCACGCTTGCCGTCGAGCTCACGCGCATCACGTTTCCGTATCTTCTTTTGGTCTCGCTGGTGACGCTCTACGGCGGCATTCTCAATGCGCTCGAACGCTTTGCCGCGCCGGCGGCCGCACCCATTCTCCTCAACCTCGCTCTGATCATGGCATTGGCGCTCGCGGGTTTCTTCCCCGGTCCAGGGCATGCGGCGGCGTGGGGCGTGCTGATGGCCGGCATCATCGAGGCAGCGGTCGTGGGCTGGGACGTCTGGCGCATTGGCGAGCTGCCGCCACTCAGGCGTCCCCACCTCGGGCACGACGCCAAGCTCTTTCTCAAGCGCTTCGCGCCTGCCACGCTGGGCTCGGCGCAGACTCAGATTGCACTCTTTGCTGACACCATCATTGCGAGCTTCCTCACGGCCGGCGCGCTCTCAGCACTCTATTACGCCGATCGTCTCAATCAGCTGCCAATCGGGGTGATCGGGATCGCCGTCGGCACTGTTTTGCTGCCGGAGATGGCGAATAGATTCGCCGCCGGTGATGAGCGCGGCGCTCGCCATGCGCAGAACCGGGCCGTCGAGCTTGCGTTGTTTCTTGCGATTCCGTGCCTCGTCGCCTTCGTGCTCATTCCCGATCTGATCATGCGCGCGCTGTTCATGCGTGGCGCATTCACGCAAGGCGACGCGCAGGCAGCTGCGGCGACGCTCGCCGCTTACGCCATTGGTCTTCTGCCCTTCGTGCTCATGCGCAGCGTCACAGTGACGTTTCAGGCGCGCGGCGATACGACTACCCCGGTAGTGGCCTTGTTTTTTGCGGTCGGGGTCAACGTCTCACTCAAGATCGCGCTGATGAGCGGCTATGCCCAAGTGGGTCTCGCCTTTGCCACGTCGGTAGGCGCTTGGGTCAACTTTGTGCTGCTGATCGCACTCGCCGGGCGGCGTCAACTGATAAGCGTCGACCCGGAGCTCAGGCGCTCGGCTGCAGGACTGGCCCTCGCCGGACTGGCGCTCGCAATCGTGCTGTGGCTCGGCCAGCGGCCGATCACCAGTCTCGTCGCCGCCTGGGCGTGGCCCCGCGACATCGCGGCCCTGGCGCTGCTCGCCGTGATCGGCGGCCTCGTCTATTTTAGCATTGCGCTCGCGCTGTTCGGGAAAAAATGGCGCGCTGTGCTGCGCCGCTCGCGCGCTTCATAGGTGCTTCTACCCCCCCATGTTGAAGGAGTGACGTGCGCACCTCGAATCTCGGGGTCTACACTCTTGGACCTAAGGGACCGCACATTCCGGGGTGTGGCGTGATACCGCGAAAACGGGCAGCCGCCGGTCACAAGGACGCGACGAGGCGCGGCAACAGGGATCTCGCGCTAGGTGCAGCCACAAGCCACGCTATATAGTGGCGGGTCGGGCCCGAGGTCAGCGCCATTTCCATGTCTCTCCGGTTTGCATTGCTGTTGATTGGCTTCGCACCAGTCCTGGCCAGCTGCGGGCAAGCCCCTAAGGCTCCGGCGGCGGCGCCCGCCAAAGTGACGGTCGCAACGCCGGTCACCCGCACGATCGTCGATCAGGACGAATATGTCGGACGTTTCATTGCGGTCGACGCCGTAGAGGTGCGTGCGCGTGTGTCGGGCTATCTCGATAAGGTGCATTTCGAGGACGGTCAGCTGGTCAAGCAGGGCGAGCTGTTGTTTACCATCGACCGACGGCCGTTCCAGAACACGCTCGATCAGGCGCGCGCCAACCTCGAGCTCGCGAAGTCGAACCTGGTGTTCACCCAGGCCGATCTGGCGCGCGGCCAGCAGCTGCTGCGTGATCGCACCATCAGCGAGCAGGTTTTCGAGCAGCGCTCGCAGCAATTCCGCAACGCGCAGGCTGCCGTCGCGGCGAACGAGGCCATGCTGAGGCAGGCTGAGCTCGACCTCAACTACACCGAGCTCAAGGCACCGGTGGCCGGCCGCATCGGCGACCGACGGGTCTCGCAGGGAAATCTGGTCACGGGAGGCACAGGCGGAGGCACCACGCTCCTGGCCACCATCGTCTCGATTGATCCGATCAGGTTCGAGTTTACCTTCGACGAGGCCTCGCTGCTGCATTATGTGCGGCTCTCGCAGGGCACGAAGGGGGATGTCGGTGCGCGGGGCGCCGTTCCGGTGCGCTTGAAACTGCTTGATGAGCAAGATTTCGCGCATTACGGCCGCATGGATTTCGTCGACAACGTGATCGACCGTTCTACGGGAACGATCCGCGGGCGCGCCCAGTTTGCCAATGCGGATCGCTTGTTCACGCCGGGCATGTTCGCCCGCATCCAGGTGCCGACCTCCGATCCCTACCAGGCGCTGCTGGTCCCGGAGTCCGCTGTCGGCACCGAGCAGGTCCGCAAGTTCGTCTACGTCGCGGACAAGGACGACATCGCTCGCCAGCGCTTCGTGACGCTCGGGCAACTGGCCGACGATCTTCGGGTGATTAAAGATGGAATATCGAGGGAGGATCGCATCATCGTCAATGGCCTCATGCGCGTGCGGGTAGGCCAGAAGGTCGCCCCGGAGCCCGCGGCATCCGGCACCAGCAGCTCGGAAGCTGCCACGCGTTGACAGCGAGCTGGCAACTGCATGCGCATTTCGCATTTCTTCATTGACCGGCCGATCTTCGCCGCGGTGGTCTCGATCGTCTTCCTGATCGTGGGCGGCGTCGCGTTCGCGCGATTGCCGATCGCGCAATATCCGGAGATCGCGCCCCCCATCATCAATGTCACCGGCCAATATCCCGGTGCCAGCGCCGAGGTCGTTGCTGCAACCGTGGTCGCGCCGATCGAACAGCAGATCAATGGCGTCGAGAACATGATCTACATGTCGTCGAACTCGACGGCGGATGGGCGTTTCGCCATCGCGGTAAGCTTCGATCTCGGCACCAATCTCGACATCGCCCAGGTGCAGGTGCAGAACCGCGTCGCCATAGCGCAGCCGCGGCTGCCAATTGATGTGCGCGCCATCGGCGTGACGGTCACCAAGGCCTCGCCGGACCTGATGATGGTGGTGCACCTCTTTTCGCCGGACAAGTCACGCGAGAGCCTCTTCATCTCGAATTATGCGACCTTGGCAGTGACCGACGTCCTCACCCGCATCGAGGGCGTCGGCTCAGTCACGGTGTTCGGCGGCCGCGATTACGCCATGCGCATCTGGGCCGATCCGGGTCGGCTGCAGACGCTCGGATTGACCGCCGGCGATGTGGTGCAGGCGCTGCAGGGTCAGAACGTGCAGGTCGCGGGGGGCGTCCTCGATCAGCCGCCGATCGGTCAGCAGGGCGCTTTCCAAATTCCGGTGCAGACACTCGGCCGGCTCGCCAATCCGGAGGAGTTCTCCAACATCGTGGTGAAGCAAAGTGGCGCTTCCGTCATTCGCCTCAAGGACGTGGCAAGGATCGAGCTCGCCGCGCAGGACTACACCACCAACTCCTATCTCGACCGTGATCCCGCCGTAGCGCTGGCAATTTTCCAGCGACCTGGATCGAACGCATTGGCCACGGCGACCGCGGTCATCGCCACCATGAAGGAGCTGGCAAAGGCGTTTCCTGCCGGGCTCGAACACGCGATCGTCTACAACCCAACGCAGTTCATCCAGGAGTCCGTGAATGCCGTCTTGGAGACCATCTTCGAGGCCGTCCTGCTCGTGGTCCTCGTCGTCATACTGTTCCTGCAGACCTGGCGCGCCGCCGTCATTCCGATCGTGGCGATCCCGGTGTCTCTCATCGGCACCTTCTTCTTCATGGCCGCGTTCGGGTTCACGCTCAACAATCTTTCGCTGTTTGGCCTGGTGCTGGCCATCGGCATCGTTGTCGACGACGCGATCGTCGTCGTCGAGAACGTGGAGCGCAACATCGAGGCAGGGCTCTCGCCGCGCGAGGCGGCCCACAAGAGCATGGACGAGGTTGGTGGCGCACTGATCGCGATTGCGCTCGTCCTGTGCGCCGTGTTCGTGCCTGCCGCTTTCATCACCGGCATTTCCGGCCAATTCTACCGTCAGTTCGCTCTGACCATTGCAGGGGCGACGATCATCTCACTGATCGTCTCGCTCACGCTCTCCCCGGCTATGTGCGCGCTCCTGCTCAAGCCGCGCGATCGGGCGCGCGCGCCTGCCTGGTGGCAGCGGCCGATCCGCGGGTTCTTCTCCGGCTTCAACTGGACGTTCGAGCGACTCTCCGGCGGCTACCACTGGCTCGTCAGCCGCGCAGTGCGCCTCGTGGCCGTCATGCTCGTTCTCTATGTGGCTGTCATTGCTTATGGCCTCAACGAGCTGCGCACCACGCCGACCGGGTTCATCCCGCAGGTCGACCGCGGCTATCTCATCGTCGTGCTTCAGCTGCCTCCGGGCGCGTCGCTGTCACGCACGGATGAGGTTCAGCGCAAGGTGGTCGAGGTCTGCCTCAACACGCCCGGGGTAGCGCACGCCGTCAATTTCGTAGGCTTCAGTGGTGCAACCTTCACCAACGCGCCTAATGCCGGCGCCGTCTTCCTCACGCTCGGCCCGTGGGATGAGCGTGCGCGTGAGTCCGGGCAGTCGGCTGCAGCAATCACCGGTGAGCTGTTCAAGCGCCTGGCCGTCTTCCAAGAGGCGTTGATCCTCGTCATACAGCCGCCGCCAGTTGCCGGCATCGGCAACGCTGCCGGCGTGCGCATGATGATCGAGGATCGCGGCGGGCGCGGTCCACAAGCTTTGCTGGAGGCCACCACGGCGCTGGTCAATCGGGCTGCGCAGGTGCCCGGGCTCACCCAGCCGTTCACGTTGTTCGAAAACTCGACGCCACAAATCTATCTCGAGATTGATCGTACCCGGGCGCAGTTGCTGGGCGTGAATGCGCCGGAGTTGTTCGCCGCACTGCAGGTGTACATTGGCTCCGCTTACGTGAACGACTTCAATCTTTTGGGCCGCACCTTCCGAGTGATGGCGCAAGCCGATGCGCCGTTTCGGCGCGATCCTCGCGATGTTCTGAATATTCGCGTGCGCAATGCCAACGGCGACACCGTGCCGCTCGGCTCCTTCACCACGGTGCGCGACATCGCCGGGCCATATCGGGTCCCGCGCTATAACATCTATCCCGCGGCCGAGCTGGATGTGGCGTCAAGGCCCGGCTTTTCGCAAGGACAAGCGATCGACACCCTGCAGCGGCTCGCGGCCGAGACTTTGCCCGAGGGATTCAGCTTCGAGTGGACCACGCTGGCGTTTCAGCAGATCCGGGCGGGCAGCACAGCGCAGTTCGCTTTCCTACTTGCCGTCGTCTTCGTGTTCCTCGTGCTGGCGGCACAGTTCGAGAGCCTGACGTTGCCGCTGGCCGTCATCCTCATCGTGCCGATGTGCCTGGTGGCCGCCATCAGCGGCGTAATCATGCGCGGGCAGGACAATAACATTCTTACCCAGGTCGGATTCATTGTGCTGATCGGGCTCGCCGCCAAGAATGCCATTCTGATCGTCGAGTTTGCCAAGCAGTTGCACGACCAGGGACGCGACCGGCGCGGTGCAGCGGTGGAGGCGGCGCGGCTGCGGCTGCGGCCGATCCTGATGACCTCGCTTGCCTTCATCTTCGGAGTGACGCCGCTCGTATGGGCCATCGGCGCCGGGGCGGAGCTGCGCCAGACCTTGGGTACCACCGTGTTTGCCGGAATGATTGGCGTTACCGCGTTTGGGCTGATCTTTACGCCCATCTTCTTCGTTGTCTCGCAATGGATCGCGGAAAAGACCAGTGGCAGTCGCACCCAGGCGCTGCCGGCGCCCGCGCCAGCCGCCGAATAGTGCATGCCGCTTGCCAGATTCGGACCGCGCTTGCATACGCGTTGCACACACGTCTTCACGCATGCGTGATCAGGTGACGCGAGCCGCCCATTTCAATGATATAAATTGCCGTTGTGTTTACGTCCCGCCATCCGTGCCGTCCGGCACCGGAGTGCATCCAAGAAGGAGCAGGAACGATGATCCGTACGGTGCTTGCCGTTGCCGTCGTGGCATTGGGCACGACTGCGCTCATGGCACAAAACGACCCGATTTCCGCGCGTAAAGCGGTGATGAAGGCCAATGGTGACCAGAACAAAGTCGCGACCGAGATGATCGAGGGCAAACGGCCGTTCGATTTGGCGGCCGCGAAGAAAGTGCTCGCGACCTGGCAGGAATCGGGCAAGGTGAAGGACCTCTTCCCCGAAAATTCGAAGAACGGCGACACGGCGGCATTGCCCGCGGTCTGGGAAAACAAGACGGACTTCGACGCCAAGCTCGCCAAGTTGGTGAACGATTCGAAGGCGGCCGAAGCGGCAGTCACCAACCTCGATACCTTCAAGACGCAGATCACCGAGGTGCGCAAGGATTGCGGTTCCTGCCATCAGAACTACCGCAAGCGTCCCAGCTGATTGCCCACATGTTCGCGGGGAGGGCGGTTGTCAGCATGACAGCCGCCCTTTTCCTTATTGATGAGGGCAGCGCGTAAAGGAGGGTGCGGCCCTCTCAGGCCTGCTTCGTGGTAAAAAGCATTAAAGGTCCTGCCGCAGAGGGAGGCCGTAATCGTGCGCAAGCTCTTGCTTCTGGCGATCGTCCTCGCCGTCATCGGCGGTGCGGTGTTTTGGGTGATCACCACGCCGGCCACGATCTCAGCGAGTGCACTTGCTCCGCACACGCCTGATCTCGAGAACGGCAGGACCATGTTCTATGCGGGCGGCTGCACTTCCTGCCATGCCATCCCCGGCGAGGACGACAAGACCAAGCTCGGCGGCGGCGGCGCGCTGAAATCGCCGTTCGGCACGTTCTATGCTCCCAACATCTCGCCAGATCCCAATGATGGCATTGGCGGCTGGAGCGAAGCGAGCTTCCTGACAGCCATGCTGAAGGGGACCTCGCCCACCGGCAGCCATTACTATCCTGCTTTCCCCTACACGTCTTATCAGCGGATGAAGCAGGATGATGTGCGCGACCTCTTTGCCTATCTCAAGACTTTGCCGCCGGTGACCGGGAAAGTGCGCTCGCATGATCTGCCGGCACCGTTCAGGGTGCGTCGGCTGCTCGGTGGGTGGAAGTTCTTGTTCTTGGATGGGCAGCCATTCAAGCCAGACGCGCGCCAATCAGAACAGTGGAATCGAGGCGCTTATCTCGTCAATGGTCCGGGTCATTGTGCCGAGTGCCACAGCCCGCGCAACGCGCTCGGCGGCATAATCGCATCGCAGCGCTTCGCCGGCGGCCCCGATCCGGAGGGAGAAGGCTTCATCCCGAATATCACACAGGAAGGGATCAACAGCTATTCCGTGCGCGACATCGAGCGCGTGCTGGAGACCGGAGACACGCCGAACGGCGATTCGGTCGGCGGCTCCATGGCCAAAGTTGTCGGCAACACTTCGAAGCTTCCCGCCGAGGATCGCTCCGCCATCGCCACGTACATCAAATCGCTGCCGCCCGTGCAGGGGCCCAAGCCGCCGCCCTGATTGCAAGACCGCGGCTTTTCGCGCGAGGCACTCGCGCGCAGAATTTCCAGCCCTTTTTCCCAGAGCTCGTGTAATAGGGACGTTGATACCTTTTAGAGAGGCCGAGACCGGGCGAAGCTCGGCTCGTTGCCGCAAGCGATTTCTGCGGGTCGCGCGTGCAAAGAGGCCAAGAAAGTCCGCAAGGGGAGAAGCGCTGTGACGACACTCGATCGACCTATGCCGGTCGCAGGGACCAATATCCTCGACCGGGAGCGAATCATCGCCAAAGCCGGTTTCAATCGCTGGCTGGTGCCGCCGGCAGCCTTCTGCATCCACCTTTGCATTGGCATGGCCTATGGCTTTTCGGTTTTCTGGCTGCCGCTTTCGCGCATCATTCCGAACGCGCCCGCGTGCTCTGACATCGGCACGGAGCTGTTCACCACCTCGTGCAACTGGCGCGTGGCAAGCCTCGGCTGGATGTACACGCTGTTTTTCGTCGTTCTGGGTATCGCCGCAGCGCTGTGCGGCGGCCTGGTGCTGGGTGCGCTGGGCGTATACGTGCACCAGCTCTGGCTGATGTGGCTCGGTGCGGGCGTCATCGGCGGCATCGGGCTTGGCCTCGGCTACATCTCGCCGGTGTCAACGCTGGTGAAATGGTTTCCCGATCGCCGCGGCATGGCAACCGGCATGGCTATCATGGGATTCGGCGGCGGCGCCATGATTGGCGCACCGCTTGCCGACCTGTTGATGAACCATTTCAAGACTCAGAGCTCGGCAGGCGTGTGGCAGACCTTGGTGACCATGGCGGCGATCTACTTCTGTTTCATGATGGTCGGGGCATTCCGCTATCGCGTCCCCCCGGCGGGCTGGCGGCCGGACGGCTGGACCCCACCTGCCGAGAGCAAGTCGATGATCTCGCAGCACAACGTGCACCTCAAGGATGCGCACAAAACACCGCAGTTTTGGCTGATCTGGTGGGTGCTCACCTTGAATGTCTCGGCAGGTATCGGCGTGATCGGCATGGCATCGCCAATGCTGCAGGAGATTTTCGCCGGTGACCTGATCGGGCTGCCTGGCGTCAAGTTCAACGCTCTGAGCGCCGATCAGAAGGTGCAGATCGCGGCGATCGCCGCCGGCTTCACTGGCCTACTTTCATTGTTCAATATCGGCGGGCGCTTCTTCTGGGCATCACTGTCGGATTACATCGGGCGTAAGAACACGTACTACACGTTTTTTCTTCTCGGCATCGCTCTCTATGCCTCTGCGCCGTTTTTTGCGCATATCGGCAGCAAGGCGATGTTCGTGCTGGCGTTCGGTATCATCCTCTCGATGTATGGTGGTGGCTTTGCCACCGTACCCGCCTATCTCGCCGATATGTTCGGCACGCAGTTTGTCGGCGCGATCCATGGGCGTTTGCTCACCGCCTGGTCCACCGCCGGCATCATTGGACCAGTCGTGGTGAACTACATCCGCGAATTCCAACTCGCGGCCGGCGTACCGCGCGAGAACCTCTACGACACGACCATGTATATCCTCTGCGCCATGCTGGTGGCCGGGTTGATCTGCAATTGGCTGGTCAAACCTGTCGATCCGAAGTGGTACATGAGCCCCGAGGAGCTGGCGAAGCTTCAGGCCGTGGCCGACAGGGAGCGGGTAGCAAGCGGCTCCTTTGGCATCGGCAAGGGCGGCATCGATACGCAGGCGCTCATCTTCTGGGCGTTCGTCGGTATTCCCCTGGCGTGGGGCATCTGGATCACGCTGAAGAACGCGACCAAGATCTTTTGATACCAGTAACGGGCGAAGCGCTGCAAAGCGCGACCGCCGCGCAGCCTGCGCTTTCCCGGCAATGGAGAGAACATGTATGCGACACCATACCTGCTCGCCTTGCTGGCAGGCGTGAGCTTCGTCTTTCAGCAAGCTGTCAATTCCAACCTTCGGATGGAAATCTCGTCAGCCTGGTGGGCGGGGTTCGCGAGCTACCTTGGCGGGACGATCGTCATGCTTTTGGCAGCGCTTGCGCTGAGCGAGCCACTGCCGCTGGCTCTCATTGGACGCATACATCCACTCTCTTGGATGGGTGGAGTGTTCGGTGCGATCTATATTGCGATCTCGATTCTGACGCTGCCGAAGCTCGGTGCTGGGTCATCGCGTTGATCGTCGCGGGTCAAATGATCGGATCCCTCATATTTGACCATTATGGGATCCTGGGGGTGCCGGTGCACGAAATCAGCGCAACGAGGTTGCTTGGAGGGGCGCTGCTGCTCGTCAGCGTGGTGCTCATCAGCTGGTAAGCCGTCGTAGCCCGGATGAGCGCAGCGAAATCCGGGGGGCCGGGCGTTTTGCTAAAGTAATCCCGCATTCGCTTCGCTTCATGCGGGCTACGTTGCTGTGCTCATCAGCTGGTAAGCCGATCAGGGGCGAGCTGCAATCCGACAGCGAAGGCGGCATCAGCTCGAAGCAACCCAAAGCATTCGGCCCGCACGCTATTGCCACGCGGGACGACATCCCGCGCGAATCGGCGGCTAAGCTGATACGCCACCTCTCGCGATGAACGTCGTCAAAGCCATTCTGCTGAAGGTGTTATCGGCACTCCTGTTCGCCATGATGTCGGCATTGGTGCGCTATCTCGGCGAGCGCTATCCGATCGGGCAAATCGTTTTCTTCCGTTCGGCTTTTGCCATCCTCCCGGTCGTGCTCATTTATTCATGGCGCAACGAGCTTGCCACGGCCGTGCGCACGGTGCGTCCGTTCGGCCACGTCGGCCGCGGGCTGATCAGCATTGGCGCCATGTTCTGCAACTTCTCCGCCTTGGCGCGGCTGCCGATCGTCGATGCCACGGCGATCTCGTTTGCTGCGCCGCTGATCACCGTCGCATTGGCCGCGACTCTGCTGAAAGAGCGTGTGCGCATCTATCGCTGGTCGGCGGTCATTGTCGGTTTTTTCGGCATCCTGGTGATGCTGGCGCCGCATTTTGACCCGGGGCTGCACGCGCGCGCGGCCGGCACCGCGCTGGGCATCGCCTTTGCGCTCTGTGGCGCATTCTGCAATGCCGGATCGGTGATCCAGACGCGCCGCCTCACCATGACCGAGAGCACAAGCTCGATCGTCTTTTATTTTTCGCTCATCTGCGCACTTGCCGGGCTCGTGACCTGGCCCTTCGGGTGGCTCACACCGACGCCGCTCGAGCTTCTGGCGCTGGTCGTCGTCGGCCTGTTCGGCGGCCTCGCCCATCTCCTGCTCACGGAAAGCTATCGCTATGCCCCCGCCTCGCTCGTCGCACCTTTCGATTACACGTCCATGATCTGGGCGTTTCTGCTCGGCTATTTCTTTTTCGGCGAGCTGCCCTCGGCGTATGTCTTTGCCGGCGGGGCGATTATCGCTGCCGCCGGGCTGCTCGTGATCTGGCGCGAGCGCCAGCTCGGACTGCAGCGCGTGCGCGCGGCCGAAGGTCCCCCGACCGGACCATGACGAGAGCAGGCGCTTGCTGGAGAACGGTTGGCCGGAGCAGCGGCGGGCGACCGCCTGACCCGCTCAGAACGCCTTGAACGTTATGATCGTGTGGGTGTCCTGGATGCCGGGAAGGGTCTGCACTTTCTCGTTCACAAAGTGGCCGATGTCGGTCTTGTCGTCGACATAGAATTTCACCAGCAGATCATAGTGCCCCGCAGTAGAGTAGATTTCGGAGGCTAGCTCGGCATCGGCGAGCTTGTTCGCCACATCGTAGGACTGGCCGAGCTGGCACTTGATCTGAACGAAGAAGGGAACCATGCGCGCCTCCGTGCACCGCGCGCTCAAATGAGCAAAATCGCGTAGCATTGACAAGGCAGTAGAGGCTTTGCCGCGAATGGCCGTCGATCTGAGGCTTTACGCATTGGGGGATCCCGAGCACACCGCCGGGCGCGACGTGCCCGAGCTGGCGCGGCTGGTGGCTGAGGGCGGGGCCACTTTGGTGCAGCTGCGCGACAAGCGCAGCGATACCGGGGCGATGGTCGAGAGAGCCCGCGCGGTGAAGCGGGCCATCAGCGCGTTCGGCGTTCCGCTGATCATCAATGACCGGGTCGATGTGGCGCTCGCGGCAGGCGCCGACGGCGTTCACATCGGCCAGACCGATATGGCGGTCGAGGATGCACGCAGGCTCCTCGGGGCCGGTGCGATCATCGGGCTGTCGGTCAAGACTGCAGCCCAGGCGCAAGCCGCGCCGCTCGCGCTGATCGACTATGTCGGCGTCGGCGGTGTGTTCGCGACAACGTCAAAGGACAATACCAGCAAGCCGATCGGGCCGCAGGGCTTCGCCGGCATTGCAGCGATCCTGCGCGGGCGCCAGCCAGGCTTCCCGCTCTGCGGCATTGCGGGCATCGATGCGAGCAATGCCGGTGCGGTGATCGCCGCCGGTGCCGACGGGGTCGCCGTCATCTCCGCGCTGTCGCGCCATGCCGACCCGCGTCGCGCCGCGCGCGAGCTGCGCGACGTGATCGACCGAGCGATCGCCATGGGGCCTCCCGGTCAAGGCGCAGCCACACGCTGATCAATGCACGCTTGCCCATTGCGGGCGTCCGCCCGTGCGTGAGGGGGAAACCATGAGCGAAACTGAGACCATCGGCATCAATGGTATCGCGCATGTCATCCTGACGGTCACTCGATTTGCTCGGGCGCGCGCTTTCTACGGCAGGCTGTTGGCCGCCATGGGCATGACGCCGATCTGTGATACCGACAAACTGTTCTATTGCGTCGGTGCTCGCACCGCCATCGGCATCCAGCCCGCGGGGCCGGAGCATGGCGGTGAACGCTTCGTGCAAAGCCGCGTCGGGCTGCACCATTTCTGCTTCCGCGCCCGTTCGCGCGAGGACGTGGATCGGTCGCATGACCTACTGCAACAGCTTGGCGCGACCATTATCCATGGTCCGCAAGAGGGAACATGGGCGCCCGGCTACTATTCCGTGCTGTTCGAGGATCCCGACGGTATCCGGCTGGAAGTCAACTTTGTCCCGGGTGCGGGCGTGCTTGGGCCAAACGCGAAGTTCAATCCGGCAGGGTACTCCAGCTAAGCGCAACTCCCCGCGGTTTGGCCGCCGTTGCGAGCAGAGGAAATTCATGAGTATCGGTCCTGAGCACCGCGGGGATATTGCGTGAGCCCGATCGCCCTCACCATTGCCGGCTCGGATTCGAGCGGCGGGGCCGGCATCCAGGCCGACTTGAAGACTTTCTCGGCGCTCGGCGTGTACGGCGCCAGCGTCGTTACAGCTTTGACCGCGCAGAACACGAAAGGGGTGAGCGCGATCCACGATCCGCCGGCGGAAATCATAACGGCGCAGATCGATGCGGTATTCTCGGATCTCGACATCGCCGCAGTAAAAATCGGCATGGTGTCGCAGCGGGCCGCCATCGAGGCCATCGCCGCTGGCCTCGATCGCTGGCAGCCACGCAATGTGGTCCTCGACCCCGTGATGATCGCGACCTCGGGTGACCGCCTGCTTGCACCCGATGCCATCGACCTCCTCAAGCGTCTGCTCATTCCGCGCGCCCGGGTGATCACACCGAACCTGCCGGAGGCTGCCGCGCTGCTCGATGCCGCGGTGGCCGAGAACGAGGCGCAAATGCAGTCACAGGGCGAGCGGCTCCTCGCCCTCGGCGCCTCGGCGGTCCTGATCAAGGGCGGGCACGGCAGCAGCCCGCAAAGCGTCGATCTGCTGATCGAGCAGCACGCGTGCACCCGTCTCGCCGCCGACCGGATTGCCACGCGCAACACTCATGGCACCGGCTGTACGCTCTCCTCCGCGCTCGCCGCCGGGCTCGCCAAAGGGCTCGACCTCACGCGGGCTGCGCAGGCGGCAAAGCGCTATCTCACCGCCGCGCTCGCCGCCAGCGAGCGGCTAGCCATCGGTTCCGGTCACGGCCCGGTGCATCACTTTCACGAATGGTGGTGATCGCGCCGGTGACGGGGCCCGCTCACATCTTGAACCGGACCACTTTCTGGCGCTGCTCGCCGAGGCCATCGATCCCCAGCGTCACCACGTCGCCCGCCTTGAGGAATTGCGGGGGCTTCATGCCGAGGCCGACGCCGGGTGGCGTGCCGGTGATGATGACATCACCCGGCTCCAGGGCGAAATACTGTGAGCAGGACCACACCAGCTGGCGGCAGTCGAACACCATGGTGCGGGTGTTGCCGCGCTGGCGCTTCTCCCCATTGACGTCGAGCCACATTTCCAGGTTCTGCGGATCGCGGATCTCGTCCTTGGTGACGAGCCATGGACCGAGCGGGCCGAACGTCTCGCAGCCCTTGCCCTTGGTCCATTGTCCCGTGCGCTCCAGCTGAAAGACGCGCTCCGACACATCGTTGGCGAGGCAATAGCCGGCGACGACCTCGAGCGCTTTGTCCTTGGTCAGGTAACGCGCCCGCTGACCGATGACGATTCCGAGCTCGATCTCCCAGTCGAGCTTGGTCGACCCCTTGGGCATCATGGTGTCGTCGTTGGGCCCGCAGATGCACGAGGGCGCCTTGTTGAAGATGATCGGCTCCTTCGGGACCGCCATCCCGGATTCGGCGGCGTGATCTGAATAGTTGAGACCGATGGCAATGAAATTGCCGACATGCCCGACGCAGGGCCCCAGCCTGGGGTTGCCCCGCACCAGCGGCAGCTTCTCGATCGGCGTCTTGCGGATTTTGGCCAGCCCCTTCGGCGAGAGCGCGTCGCCGGCGAGATCGGGCACCACCTGCGAGAGGTCGCGAATACGGCCTTTGTCGTCGACAATGCCGGGCTTTTCACGGCCGCGCGGGCCGAAGCGGACGAGCTTCATGAGGTCTCCTCGGTTGGGCATGGCTACCGCAGGTGCCAAATGCGACAGCGCTGGAGCGGTGGGGGAGGGCGTACCGGGACTGCCGGATCATGCATGTCGCGGTGCCGCGCACAAGGCCGGCACGCGGAGGCAGCGAGGTGCCCGAGCGCTACGAGGGGTTGCCAGCCACTGGCCGCCGTCGCGTGTCGCGCGGACCCCTCCTAGGGGCGCAGTGGCGACGGCGCTAGCCGGGCAGGAGCGCGCAGCGGCGAATGTGTCCCAATCGCGCTAGATGCTCTAATCGTGCTTTTTGCCGAGGTTCCTGGCATATTTGATCTCGCCGATTGTTTTCTCCGGCGTGCGTTCGTCGCCGGTGTTTTCGGCCAACTGCTCGGCATTCTTGTCATGGGGCGCGTAGGCCGCACCACCTGCCCGGGCAGTGTCGGCCGGCTGTTTCTTGCCTTCGTGATCCTTGACGGTTTTCTCGTCCATGGACGGTCTCCCTTTCGGGTAAGAAGCCGGTCTGGGCAGCTTGGTTCCGCTGGCCCGCTCTGCACTCGGGGCGTCCTCGCAGCTCCACCAAGATCGTTTTGCCGAAAGTAGCGGCTGCGCCCCCGCAGCAATCGAGGGTATTGTCTCGCGCCGGCCCCGCCGTAAATTGCGCCGGTCGTATGCTGGGGTGGCCAGACGGCCATCAATTCTGACCATGCTGAAGACGCTCGACGACATCATGGCGGCCGCGCAAAGCGCGGATTCCGCGACCATGCTGGACGACATACTGGGGCGCGAGCAAGTCACGGACGACGAAAGGCGCTCGCTCACGCAGGCGCAGCGCGACTGGGACGAGCGGGTTCAGCGCGAGCAGTGGCGCGCGCCGGATCCGCCTCCTGTACCAGCAGCGTCAAGCTTCAGCCCCACAAGCTCAGCTCAGGCAATTGGCGCGTCGCCTGGAGCCACGAGCGTTAGGGGCTACGGCGCCCATCTCTCCCGGCGGGGATTAGCGCTCGGGGGCAGTACGATTGCGGCTGCGGCCCTGGGCGGCATCGCTATCTATGCATCGACCCGCATGAACGGGGACGCCTATGCGCGGCGCGCCGAGGAGAATGTCCGCAAGGGCAAGCTTGACGCCGGCATTGCCGACTATGGCGAGGCCATTCGTTTGTACACGGCCGCTAATCCGCGTGACTGGCACCTTGCCGACCTCTATACCGGCCGCGGCGACGCCTATTTTGGCCGTGCCTCTTACTCGCTTGCCATTGCCGATTATTCGAGTGCGCTTCGGCTCGCGCGAAAGGAGCGCGCGTTGCTCCGGCGCGCGGAGTCCTATTTGCGCAGTTCTTCCCCAGATAGGACCGCCGCCGTCGCCGATTATGTCGAGGCGGTGCGCATGTCTCCCACGAATGACGTCGTCTGGCTTAATCTCGGCGACGAAGCAATTAGCAACAGGAATCCAGCACTGGCACTCAATTTTTTTCTTGGCAGCGTTGCCACGTTTCAGCTCCTCGTCAGGGCTGATGCGGCCGCGACGCGCTGGCAACGCGACCTCATGGTCGCTTACTCCAAGCTTGGCCGCGTCCTCAGAACGCAAGAGCGGCTCAGTGAGGCGCGCCAAGTCTATGGTGAAAGCCTGAAAATCTGGCGCACGCTGACCGCCCGGAATAACAGCGGATTGCAGGACGATTTGAAAGCCATAGCCGATGGCCTTGGTGGTCTTTCCTGGCGCCTGCTGCTGAAGAAGGACTTTGGCGCTGCGTTTGAGGTCGCCAACCAGTCGGTCACGCTCACGCCTCGAGCGATCTGGATGTATACCAATCTGGCGCATGCGCTGCTGTTCCTCGGGCGGGTCCAGCAGGCGCGTGCGCTTTATCTGAAATATCGCGGGGAGAGAGAGGTGCAGGGCTCCAGATCCTGGGAAGCCGTGGTGCTGGACGACTTCGATGATATGCGCAAGGCGGGCCTGACGCATTGGCTCATGGATCAGATCGAGAAGCTCTTTGCCGGATGATGATCGCTGCACGTTGCAAACCTGCGTGATTTAACGGCACATCCTCGCCGCATCGACATCGGGGCTTCGCTGTCATGGGAAGCGGGAAGTTTTGCTATCTCGACACCCACAAACAGTGGCACTCGGTCACGCCCGTTAAAGAGCTTGGGAGGGGCCTCACTGGGACAGTCTCCGCCATCTCCAGCGACAAAGCCTTCAAGAGATACTTTTCCGGCTTTCTGAAAGACGAGATGCGTGCGGCTATGCTGGAGAAGATTACCATCATGGCCTTTCACTTTGCCGAGCTCGCAGCGTTGAAGGAGCATCCGCTCGCCTGGCCATTAGGTCCCGTGTTCGAATCGCAGAAAGAGCTCGCCGAGCTCAGTGCGCAAAAGCAGATCGCCTTCGATACCCGCGAGTTCTGCGGCTTTCTGATGCCGCGCGTGCACAACCTCTACAATCTCGAGGATGTCGGCACCCTGGACACCCTGGGGCCCAGGCGCATCACCGGCCGCGACCGGGTGCGCATTGCGCGGCGGATCGCGGAGATCATGCAGATCCTGCATGACGCAGGCTTTGTCGTAGGTGACATCAATACCCGCAACGTGGTGGTTTCCTCTGACACGCTGCTGCCGACCTTTCTCGATTGCGACAGTTTCCAGTACCGCCGCTTCTCTCCACTCTCTGGCATGATCGAATTCGCCTCACCGCACGTCCTGGAGCGCGTCCAGAAAAACGGCGGCAAATTCGATGGCGTGTTGCGCACGAAAGAGGACGACGGCCATGGACTCGCGGTTCTTGTTTTTGGAATGCTTATGAATGGCAGGCACCCGTATGATTGCTCGGGTGCGTCCCCGCATGTGAATGACCGCAAAGGTGCGATCATGGCGCGGGATTTTCCGTACTCGCCGCTTAGCCAATCGAAGCCCCCCACCAGCGAGGAGGCCGATCACTACAATACTTTTGATCGTGATCTGAAATTGCTGTTCGAGAAAGTGCTGCTGCGGGGTGAGCCGGTGCCGGCCGCGACATGGGTCGAGGCGCTCAATGCATTCGCTACGAGCCCGGGCAGCGACCGCATTACACCGACTCGGGGCAAGGTCGAGGCGCCGTCCCGTCCCCCGCCGCAGCAGCAGCAGCCTGACGCCAGGCTGCAGCATGCGCTTCAGGCATCCGAGTGGCTGCGCGAAGCCGTACGTCAGCCCGCAGTGATCGTTGTTGCGGCGCTCATCATATTCGCCCTGATTTTCATCTTCATTTCATCGGCTGGGCGATGAGATCAGACGCCGGCAAGGCGGCGGGAGCGCGAGCTCTGCTTGCTAGTCGGCTCGTGCCGCCATCGCCGGGCCGGCGGCGCAGGAGACGACAGCGTGCGTAGTTGTCTTTCCTCTTCGGCGGACATGCGCCGAAGGCTGAACAGGCGCTCGATGCCATAGCGCTCGGCAAGAAGCGCATCCACCTGTGACGCCCCAAATTCTGCAGCCATAGCTACACTCGATACCGACCGGCGCTTTCCCTGGAAAGGCGCGGCAACATGTGCAACTGTCGGTTGGGAATGTTAAGGGTGCCTTAAGGGAGGAAGCATGGCCCTCAAGACTTTGGACGACATCCTTGCTGGTGAAACGATTACGCCGGCAGAGAAGGACCTCCTCCCCAAGACTGAGAACGTCGGCTTTACTCACCTCCCCGTCATCATTCTCCTCGATACGTCCGGCTCCATGTCAAACGGCGATGCGATCGGCCGCGTCTCCAGCGCTATCAACGATTTCCTGGATAGCGTAACGGACCCGTCAGCGGACGAATTCCATCGTAAGCTGCGTCGGCAGGCGGACATCTGCATCCTGCGTTACGGCGCGACCGTTGAGCCTATTACACCGAGCACGGATGGCTCCTTCGGCGCCACAAAGACCGATTGGGTCGCCGGGGGAAAGCTGCCGCGCCCCGCCAATCTTCGGATTAACGCGGCCGGCAGTACGCCAATGGGACAGGCAATCGTGCAGAGTGCCGATCTCCTGCTCAACCGCTACCGTGGATACAAGGTCAGCGGCACCAAGGCGTTCTGCGGGCTGGTGTTCAACCTCACTGACGGTGAGCCGACCGATATGGACCCGGAAGGCACCAGCGCGCAGCGCGAGCTGTGGCAGAAGGCACAGAGCAGGGTCTCCTTGTTCGAGGCGATGGGGTCGAAGAAGAACCCGTATGCACAATACATTCATTTCGGCACCAACGCCGACAGTTGCGCCAAGCTCCGGCAGTTTGCCGGGGACAAGCCGCTCTACATGCCTACCAACAATGAAGAGGACATCGCGCAACGGGTGAACTTGCTGGAAGGGTCCGACTCCTTCGACAAGTTCGTGCGTTTCATTGAGATGAGCCTCAACAGCATCATGGCCGCCGAGGGCTGAGCAGCGCGGCGTTATTTCTGCCATGCAGGACATCCCTGCCGACGTCGCTCTGCAAATCCGCCAGGTCGGGGACTGGCGGCTCATCTGCGCGAGCTATCGCGGGCTGCAGCATGTCGAGGACGGTACCCCGCGCCAGGACGCCTTCGCTATCGAATACGCGAACGACGCCATCAATTTGGCTGTGGCCGACGGCCTCGGCAGTGCCAACCTCAGCCATCTCGGCGCTGACCTCGCCTGCCGACAAGGGGTGCATCTGCTCGCGCGCGCTAGGCCGCGCGCGCGCGATGATTTTGCAGGAGTCTACGACACCATTCAGGGCGAGATTCGCCAACGCGCCGTAGGGTTACACATGGGTGCGAGGGAGCTTGCGACCACGCTGCAGCTGCTGCGCATCGACGGCGAGGGATTCTGGTACGGCCGCCTGGGCGACGGGGGCTGCGTGCTTGTGGACGACGCGAGCGTAAAATGGATGGGGGGCCTGGATCGCTCCACGCTTGGCGTCAGCAACCTTTCCGACCGTGAGGCGCTCGCAAGGCTCGAATGGGAATGCGTCTCCCCTGCCGGGGTCAAGGCCTTCCTCATCTTTTCCGATGGGGTCGAGGACATTTTCCTGGAGGAAGGCAAGCGCGAGCCGCACCAGGAAAACGTGCGCAAGATCGTCCGGATTGTGCGCGATCAGAACATCGAGCAGCTGATCAATCTATTCAACAAGTTTCTCTCGTCGGACGGCGGCAAGGACCTCAAGGACGACAAGACCATCATCGCAGGAGTGCTCACCCGCGCGGCGAAGCCGCCGCGGTCGACGCTGACGAAGAACGACGTGCAGTTCATCGACCAACCTTCCGTGCCGATGTCGCACGCGCAAAACGGCGCAGCAGCCGCTGAGCGCGCGGCGGTGGCGCCGGAGAGAGTTGAACGACGGAGCTTTCCGTTCGTCGGTGCACCGTACGTCGCCCGAGCGGCCGCATTCACGACTGTGTCATGGCGCGCAGCCCTGGCGGCGAGCGCGCTTGCCGGCGTTTTAGTCATTCTCTGGCTTGGGCTGCAGGCGGCGAAGCAATGCGTGTGGCTCGACCCGCGGCCCAGCTGTCATCAGCCGAGCCAGCCCGCAGTGTCGGACTGGCCTTTCGCATTGTGAGCGATCTTAGCTGTGGCCGGTAAATGTCCTCGGGGCGCCCGGGGCTTCCGCGGGCTGGCCGCGGCTGAACAGGGAGCGGGACTCCTGCCCAGTATCGCTGACCAGCGAGCCCCGCGCTCCGCGCTGGGTGATTTTGAAGTCGATCTCCTGATCGAGCTTGTGCTCCTCCAGCATCTGCTTGATCACCTGTACGACGCGGGTATGCGTCCATTCGGTGAGCCCGTTGAGATCGAAAAGATCATATTCCGTCACCCGCGCCCTGCCGGGCTCCACCGTGTTGAGGAGCACCGGCGATTGCAGACTGGTGTCGAAACCCGTCGCCAGCGTGCGCTCGACCCAGCACCCGGTGTTGAGATAGGCCTCCCAACCGACGAACACATCATTCCCGTAAGGGTAGACGTGACAGAAGACCTGCCCGCGGTTTTGCGTGAGCACGAGTTGCTGACGCTCCTGCTTTCCGTCCAAAGTGACATACGAGATATTTTCAAGCCGCGGCTCTATGTTGAAGGCGCGTCCTTCGGTCAGCCTGCGGAACAAGCGGGTGCGCACGCTTTCCCAGCTCGGTCCAAGCTCGTTCAGCATGGTCTGCCAGCTGTCGACCAGGCGCAATGAGCGGGGCTCGCCCGTAGGGCGCCCCGCATTCACCACGATCTTCGTCCGGCTCGCCCGAATGGCGAAGCAAATGCCGAGGATGAGCAGACCCAAGAGGAGAAACGGCGGAGAGAAAAGCGCTAGCAGGGCGCCGGCAGCCAAGCCCGCATAACCGGCAACGGTGAGCGCGTCGTAGCGGAAGCGAGAGATCCTGTTCGCGGGGTACCAGAGCTCCCACGAGAGCTTTCGCAGGCGCAGGCGGCGCTTGTTCGGCTCCGGCCCCTTGTCGAGCATGTAGCTGACCCATTGCGCGACCTCCTTGGCTGCCTCCGGCGCGTACGGACCGTACAGCTCCTTCTTGTCGTCGCGGCTGCATTCAATGCGCAATTCGAACTCGAATTGCGCATGCGGCTTCGGATCGATGTAGAAAACGCAGAAGCGCCTGCGGGTAGCGCCCGGCGCGCCGGCTGGCAGCCAGGCCTCGAGCGACACCCAAGCTGGAAAGCGCAGATCGATCGACTTCTGGACCAGCGCCTCGATGTCGAGATTTCGACAGGCGCCCTCGACCGCTTCATAGACCCAGTCGCGCAGCTCGGTTGCTCGCCCCCACGCGCTTGTTTGATCGCGAGTAAGGATTGGCAGGGCGCCCACCGACATGACGGCTTCCTCTCAGCTGGTCACGATGGAAATGTTTATAGGAGGCAGTGCTGCATCGCACCCTGCGTGCGGGCGCGCGGCACCTGGCCTGCGATCAATCATGGACGGCTGGAAGCCGCTTGCGGATGGCGGTGTCGAGCAGCGTGTCGAATTGGTCATCGTTGACGTTGATCTGCTGCACCAGAGCGAGAAACTTGATTCCATAGGGCAGCTCCACCGCATCGAGCACCACGATCAGCAATGGCTTGTTGTTCGCGTCCGCAAGCCGCACCTCGCGCCGGCAGAATTTCGAGCTGACGGATTCGCGGCTGAGGAAGAACAGGACCATGCTCGATTCGAAGATCTTGCGCTCGAGCTCCACATCCCACTCGTCTCCGGCGACGGCGCCGCGGTCGTACCAGATGGGCTGCCGATTGGCGGCAAGCCGCTCCATGATGCCCACGACGCGGCGAAGATCGCTACGTTTGTAGCTGATGAAGATATGGCCTGGGCCGGAAGAGGTCGGCGGAAGCGGAAGGCCCGGCGGATAGGGGAGGGGCGGAGGCTCGTTGTCCGGCTTCTCGCGCGGGCCGCGCGCCACGACCTCCTCTGCTGGGCGATAGCCCAGCACCGTGGTGCGGAAGCTCTCGTCCTCGGCCTGCGAGCAGAGGAGATCGTCATCGCTCCATTGCTCGAAGAAGCTCGAATGCATCATCAGTCCGCACCCGAGATCGCGCTGCTCGAGATCCGGCGGCGCGGCATCCATCTGCATACCAACTGGCGTCCTTTTCAGGAGGCGCGCAAGCCCGCTTGCGAGCCAGCGCGCGGCCTCCGGGCTTTCGGTTGCGACAATCTCCTCGATGACGAGCGTGGAAGCTGCAAAGCGTTCGGCCTGCCGGTGCTGATCCGCGAGCAGAGCGGCCGGCACGCCGCGGCCGGAACGCAGCGCAATGACATTGCGCCCTATCCGCTTGCGCTGGTCGGGCTCGGGCGCAAAAGAGCGAAAATGCACTTGGTATCCCAGGACATAGCCGAATGCTTGCGCCTCGCGGAGGAGGGCACCAAGGTGCGTGGCAACGCGAAAATCCCAGGCAAGCCAAGCCTCCCCGGACTGCAGCGGCGAAGGCATGACCCGGTGACGCAGTCGCGGGAGGTCGGACGCCCAGCTTTCGAATTCCTGCGCATTGTCGGGAAAGGCAACGCTGCTACGCGCATGGCCTTCGAGCAGGCTCATGCGGCCGAAAAAGCGCCGCGTCGGTTGCTCGACTGCCGGCTTGAACACCGTGCTGAACAGGCGATCGATGTTTCCGTCGGCGCGCAGCGTAAGCCGGTAGGCGCTGCTGATCGCGTCGAGCGCGGCAACCGCCGCCATGCGGCTCTGATACGCCCGCCACCAGACATCGCTCGTGGGTAGGCGAGGAAAACGTATCAGCGCCTGCCGGTAGGATGCCCCCTTTCCGCTGATGGACTCGATGTGCATCGATCGTACCGCGCAAACCGCACCGATGAGCAGGGGCGTCGTTGCTTGTGGAAGCTCGGCAAGACTCTGTGCGAGCGCGATTGTGTCAGGATGATTGGGGCAGCGCTAGCCTGGGACCTGACCAGGCTGCGATGGGGCTTCCCGCCGCCGGCCGAAGCCTGAAGACGCGTCTTCATTCGAGCAGGACTGCACGATGGAGCGCCGCTCCTATACGGCCCAGCAGGCGCAGCCGAGCGCACCCCAAAAACTCTTGAGGTCGGCAATGGGCAGCTTGCCTGACCAGGCGGTCGCATGGTCGTGCCCATGGACTGCGCAGGCATGTGCGCACCCACAATAGGCGCTCATGGTGCGGCGCGTATCCGCGGCACTATTGCCTTTGTTGTCTTTGGCGTCGCCCCAGGCACCGTATCCGCCGAACGTCCGCACGGGTGACCAGTCAGGCATGGCCGGCGGCGGCGCCGTCTCATCGAGCAAGGAGAACTCGCGGGCGGCGTAGACGGCTTTGCCGCCGACGATGGTGAGATCGGAGGTGATGTCGGCGATCTCGTCGTCGGCGCATGCGAAGTAGTCGCGATCAGGAACGATGAGATCGGCGAGCTGGCCCACGCCGATGCGTCCTTTCCTGCCTTCCTCGTTGGAAAACCAGGTGACGTTCTCGGTCCACATGCGCAGTGCGGTCTCCCGGTCGAGGCAATTGCGCTGCGGGTAGATGCGCAACCCGCCGACCGTACGTCCCGTCACGAGCCACGACAGCGAAACCCAGGGGTTATAGGAGGCCACGCGCGTTGCATCGGTGCCGGCAGAGACCTTGACGCCGCTTTCCAGTATTCGGGTGATGGGTGGTGTTGCCTCGGCAGCCCCGAAGCCATAGCGCTCGACGAAGTACTCGCCCTGATAGGCCATGCGGTGCTGCACGGCGATGCCACCGCCGAGTGCCGCAATGCGATCCATCGACTGGTCTGAGATCGTCTCGGCGTGGTCGAAGAACCAGTTGAGTCCCGAGATCGGGATGTCCTGGTTCACACGTTCGAAGACATCGAGCGCGCGAGAGATGGTCTCGTCGTAGGTCGCATGCAGGCGCCACGGCCAGCGGTTCTCGGCCAATATGCGCACGACGGTGTCGAGCTCGCCTTCCATATCCGCCGGCATATCGGGCCGCGGCTCGCGAAAGTCCTCGAAATCCGCTGCTGAGAAGACGAGCATCTCGCCAGCCCCGTTGTGGCGGAAGTAATCGTCGCCTTGCCTGTACTTCGAGGTTCGCGTCCAGTTGAGGAAGTCGTCCTTTTCAGCCTTGGGCTTCTGTGTGAAGAGATTGTAGGCGAGCCTGATGGTGAGCTGGCCATCGTGCGCGAGCTTCTGCACGACTGCGTAATCTTCCGGATAATTCTGGAAACCGCCGCCGGCGTCGATGGCGCCAGTAACGCCCAGACGGTTCAGCTCACGCATGAAGTGACGCGTCGAGTTTAGCTGATACTCGAACGGCAACTTCGGACCGCGGGCGAGCGTCGCGTAAAGGATGCCGGCGTTGGGCTTGGCAAGAAGCAGCCCCGACGGATTGCCAGCGCTGTCGCGCACGATCTCGCCGCCAGGCGGATCCGCTGTGTCCTTCGTGTAGCCGACGGCGCGCAAGGCGGCTCCGTTGAGGAGCGCACGATCATAGAGATGGAGAAGGAACACGGGGGTATCGGGCGCGACAGCGTTCAATTCGTCGATGGTCGGCAGGCGCTTCTCGGCGAACTGGTGCTCGGTGAACCCGCCCACGACACGGACCCATTGCGGCGGCGGTGTTGCAGCAACTTGGCGCTTCAAGATTGCCATGGCCTCAGCGAGAGATCGCACGCCGTCCCATCTCAGCTCCATGTTGAAGTTCAACCCGCCGCGAATCATGTGCAGATGATTGTCGATGAGACCCGGCAGCACGCGGCGCCCCTTGAGGTCTATGATGCGTGTCGCAGGCCCGGCGAGCGGCAATACATCCCGCTCATGGCCAACGGCGACAAATCTGCCTCCCGCGATCGCAACCGCATCAGCTGCCGGCTTGGATCGGTCGAGAGTTGTGAAGAGGCCGCGATGCAGAATGACGTCTGGGACGACTGCGGTCATGTGAGCTACTCTTTCTCGGTCACTGGCCTGCGACTGGCTGCTTCATCGCCGGCTGTGGTCGCCCTGTTTTCCCTGCCGTTTGCCATTGCCGCAAAGGCTGCTTCAGCTCTTCAGGAAAGCCAGTAGCTCCTCGTTGATGATGTCCTTGTGCGTCGTGCACATGCCATGCGGCGCGCCGGGAATGACTTTCAATGTTGCCTTCGGCAGCAGCGTGACGGCCACCTTGCCGGTCGTCTCGAACGGCACGACCTGATCGTCGTCGCCATGCAGGACCAGCGTCGGGATTGTCATGCGCTTGAGATCTTCGCGCAGGTCGGTTTCGGAGAAGGCCTTCACGCATTCATATTGCGAGAGGATGCTGCCCTGCATGCCCTGCAGCCAGAAGGTCTCGCGCACGCCGTCGCTCCGCTTGCTCCCGGCTCTGTTGAAGCCATAAAAGGCTTCGCTGAAGTCCTTGTAGAGCTGCGCTCGGTTTGCCTGCAGGCCGGCGCGAATGCCGTCGAACACGTCGATCGGCACACCTCGTGGATTCCACGCGGTCTTTACCATGATTGGCGTGACAGCGCCGATCAGGGCCGCCTTGGCGACACGTGACGTACCGTGCCGGCCGATGTAGCGCGCGACCTCGCCGCCTCCGGTGGAGTGGCCGACATGGGCGGCCTCTCTCAGATCAAGGGCGGCGACCACCGCGGCGAGGTCATCGGCGAAGTGATCCATGTCATTCCCGGAAGCCGGCTGCGAGGAGCGGCCGTGTCCGCGGCGATCGTGCGCAATGACACGGAAGCCCTTCCCGGCGAGGAACAGCATCTGGTCCTCGAAGGCATCGCCATTGAGCGGCCACCCATGGCTGAACACGACAGGCTGGGCGTCTCTTGGGCCCCAGTCCTTGAAGTAGATCTCCGCGCCGTCCTTTGTTTTCACGATGCTCACGAGACTGCTCTCCCTTGCGCTGCTCTCTCGACGGGGGTCGTCCGCGATGCGCGCTATGAGGGCGCGCGTGCGAGCAATCTCGTCTTCATTGATGGTGTGCGCCATGCCGGGGTAAATGCGCGTGTCGACGTCGGCGCCGAGGCTCGCCATCACGTGCGCAGTCTCGCGGACACGCAAGAGTGGGATCTGGGCATCAACATCACTGCAACCGAGCAACACCCGGGTTCCGGCCAATGAGCCTTGGTCTGCGCGCACCATGCCTGCAGGGCCGATGAGACCGGCACTCAGACCCACAACGGCCCCGTACCTGCGCGCGTTGCGGACGGCGAGCTCCAGCGCAAGGCAACCGCCTTGCGAGAAGCCGATCAGCGCGACCCGGTCGGAGTTGAAGCCCTGTGCGATCAGGCTCTGAATGACCGCCGCGAGGTCCGCAAGGGATTGCGACAGATACGGTTCATTCTGCGCAAGCGGTGCCAGGAATGAGTAAGGATACCAGCTGCCGCCCGGTGCCTGGGGTGCCAGGTAGGCAACATCAGGCTGGCCAAGCGCTTCTGACAGCGACAGCATGCCTTCGGCCGAGCCGCCACGGCCGTGCAGGAGCACTACAGCCGCACGCGCGTTGCTGACAGGCGCTCCGGCCGTTGCAAGGTCCGTAAGCCTTTTCATGCCGCGAGCTCTAGCTTGGGCAGCACGCGTTCGAGATCGGCGCGTCGCGGTTCAAGAAAGTTTGGCAGCTTCAGAGCTTGGCCGAGGGTTGCCAGCGGCTCGTCGACTGCAAAGCCCGGTTCATCGGTTGCGATCTCGAACAGAACGCCGCCCGGCTCGCGAAAGTAGACGGAGCGAAAGTAGGCCCGATCCATCTGCGGCGTCGGATTGAGGTGGTGGTCCTCGACGAGTTTGCGCGCCATGTCGGCCTGCTCGGCATCATTGGCGGCGCGGAATGCGACGTGGTGCACCGAGCCCCGCCCCATCTGCCCAGCAAGGAAACCGGGTGCTTCGTGAATATCAACCACCCGCCCTATGGGTGCATCGCTCACGTACCGCGTCACTGAACCCTCGCGTCCCATCTCCTTGAACCCGAGGACGTCGGTCAGGACAGCGGCGGTTGGAGCCATATCCGCAAGAAGAAGCGTGGCCCCGTGAAAACCGCGCACGGCGTTCTCTGAGGCGATCTCATTTGCGCCCCATGCGGGCTCGCGGTCCGCCCCTGGAACGGCGACGAGCGCGAGGCTCATACCGTTGGGGTCCGAGAAACGCAGCACGGTTTCGCCGAAATGCTTCGTTGGCGCTTCGTGCTTCACGCCGTTTTCCACCATCCGCTGCGTCCAATAACCGAGGGCGGCGGTCGGCACGCGAAAGGCAGTCGTCTGCGCCTGACCGATACCGGCGCGCCCGGCGGCCGCGTGCTCCCAGGGAAAGAACGTGAGGATACTGCCTGGACTGCCGCGTTCGTCGCCAAAATAAAAATGGTACGTGCCGGGGTCGTCGAAGTTGACCGTCTTCTTTACCAAGCGAAGGCCGAGCGTGCGGGTATAGAAATCGAGATTGTGCGCCGGGTTGCCGGCGATGGCTGTGACGTGATGGATGCCGCGCATGTGTCTGCCCTTTGTCCCGGCGCGAAGTCGAAGCTTACGGCGTAGCTAGGGTTGACGAGCCGAAGCGACAACACCAATAATCGTGTGCAGTTTGTCTATCCTTCATGGACAATCACGCTCTACTGATCCGCCGCGCATTCGCGGATTCTTGAACAGTGCTGGCATGTCTTTCGACTGCGGCTGCAGTTCAGGAGCAATGGAGCGCAATTGCGTGACGATGGCCACATCGGCTGCACTCGGGGTGCCGCATGGACAAGCTGGTCAGTATCCGCGCCTTCACCAAGGTAGTTGCCCTCGGCAACTTCTCGGCCGCGGCGCGAGAGCTGCGATTATCCCGCTCGGCAATCAGCAAGTACATCGCTGATCTGGAGCGAGACCTTGGGGTGCAATTGCTCAATCGTACCACGCGCAGCGCAAACCCGACCGATAACGGCCGCTCTTACTACGAACGCTGCGTCGCCATCCTGGCGGATCTTGAGGAGGCAGATCGCACGGCGGCACACCTGCAAACGCACGCTCGTGGCGTGCTGAAGGTAAATGCACCGATGTCTTTCGGTACGCTCTACCTGGGCAAAGTCATGCCTGATTTCATGGCTCAACATCCTGACCTTGTGGTCCAACTCAATCTCAGCGATCAGCAAATCGATACCGTGCAGGAAGGCTTCGATGTCACGATCCGCATTGCGGACATGGCTTCGATCGGCTTGATTGTACGAAAGCTCGCTGCTGTCGAGCGCGTGTTCTGCGCATCGCCGCGCTATATCAAGGAACGCGGCGTGCCAAAGGTGCCCGATGACTTGCGCCAACACGACTGCCTTTCCTACGGCTACCTCAGTACGGGCACGCAGTGGAAGCTCACCGGGAAGGATGGGGATTACTGGATTCACGTCCCCTGGAAGCTATGCTCGAATAACGCCGAGGTACTGCGCGACGCGGTTGTTGAAGGGAGCGGTATTGCGCTGTTGCCGACGTTCATTGCCGGGCCCGACCTGCAATCTGGGAGATTGCGCACCGTTCTCGACGGCTACCAAGCGCCGCAACTCGATTTGTGCGCGTTGTATCCACCCACCCAATATTTGCCGCTGAAGGTGCGCGTCTTCATAGATTTCCTGGTGGGACAGTTTGCGCGCCGACCCGGCTGGGATCAAGCATTCTCAATTGATAACGCGCCGCAGAGAAGGGCGTCGTAGATCCGGACCGCGGCAATTGTTGTCGTCAGCTTCATTGGAAGGCGACGCTCGCGCCGGACATCTTCGACTTTTTTTTGTGAGGATGAGTTCGCCGCTCCTTCGAGGGCGCGCAAACTGGAGTATCCGGTCCCACGGCGCAGCAAAGCTATTCACACTATTGTCCGCAAGGCATGCACACAGTGTGTATTACATTGTCGGTTGTGTGTCGCGATAGCGACGCCACAATAACGCCAGCAGAGCGCACAACGAGGAGAAAGCACCATGCTTCAAGAGACCGGTCGCGGAAAACGTAGCGAGAAGGGCCTCCTGACCCCAGACAATTGCGTCGTCACCATGATCGATTTGCAGCCGCAGATGCTTTTTGGGGTGAGTAACTTCGACCGGCAGTCCATCATCAACAACAATGTTGCTCTCGCCAAAGCGGCGAGAGTTTTCGACGTGCCGGTGGTGCTGTCGACGGTGGAGAGCAAATCCTTCAGCGGAAACATGTGGCCGCAAATAAAAGCGGTTTTCCCGAAGCAGGAACCGATCGAGCGGACCTCGATGAACTCCTGGGATGATCGCAATTTCGTTGCCGCCATCGAGAAGACCGGGCGCAAGAAGATCGTCCTATCCGGGCTCTGGACGGAAACTTGCGTCGCGCTCCCCACGATCCAGGCGATTCATGACAAGTACGAGGTCTATGTGGTCGAGGATTGCTGCGGCGATGTCAGCGCGCTGGCTCACGACAACGCCATGAAGCGCGTCATCCAGGCGGGTGCCAAGCCGGTCACGGCGCTCAGTGTGATGCTTGAGTGGCAGCGTGACTGGGCGCTCCACGACACCTACGACGCGGTGATGGACATCGTGAAGACCCACTGTGGCGCTTATGGCGTGGGCGTGGAATACGCCTACACCATGCTGCATGGCCTTCCCTCGACAACGCTGCCGGAATACGTCGTTCCAGGCGCGGTGGCCGCGCGAAAATAGCGGCTTGTTGCGCCTTGACCGCGGTGACCCTGGCGCCCCGGAGCCCTCGTGGGTGGGTCCCTGGGGCGCTCTGGTTTGCGGGCAATCTCTTGCGCGCCTGGCAATCCAGAGGCCCTATGGCTTTGTGCTCTGCTATTGCAGGCGCCTCGCTGCATCGTCCAGAACGGTCAGGTCGGAATATTTCCTCACGTCGGTATCGGCGTTGATAAGCCCGAGCTGCTTGATCAGTGCGACGTTGCGTTGAAGTGCGTCCAGGTCCGGACGCATTCCCGGCGCGTGATGGTAATCCTGCTTGGTGAAAAGCCAGCCGAGACGCTCGGCCGGCTGCTTCGCCACGCGCGCGGCAATCGCTACGACCTCACTGTGGTTGGCCGGGTCGAGAAACCACGCGGTGATGCGCAGGGTGTCCTCCATGAAATCCACCATGGCCGCACGATTTTTGTCGATGAAGGACTGCCGCGCGCACCAGAACAGGAGCTGCGTCAGACCCATGACATCGCGATTGTAGAAGAGAGGCTTAGCGATGCGGCGCAGCTCCGGGTCGAACGAGAAGGGCACCACGAGGGGGACAAGGTCGGCCTTCTTGTCTGCGAGAATCGCACGCATGGTCGGCAAGGGCGCCTCGATCATCACGTAATCGCGCTTCTGCTCGAGCCCGACCTTGAGCAGCATGCTGCGCATCGCCACATCGACCGCCGAGCCGCCGGCATTCGTCGCGATCACGCGGCCTTTCATGTCCTCGAGGTGCTTCACCGGTCCATCGGCGAGCACCATGTATTCTTGCGAATAGTAGTCCTGCACGCCGTCCTGGAATTCATCGGCAATCACCCGCAGATCGGAGAGCCCGGCATTTTGAATGGCGATGGGCAAGGTCGAGAACGCGAGGTTGGCAATCTCGAGCTCATTGTTGGCCAGCGCCGTGATCATCTGCGGCGTGCCGGCGTAGCGGACGGGCTCCAGCACGTAGCTCTGCCCGATATGCCGGGCGAGCTCCTTTTTCTCCAGCAGCAACGAGCCCCAGTTGGAGAGCGGCGCGATCCACGACAGGCGGATCTTGACCGGCTCGGCTTTCGCTGCGCCGTGCGCCAGAAGAGAAATGGCGGTAGCGAGCGCAATCGCGCAAGATCGTACCAGCTGCATATTTGTCTCTGTCATTCGTAGCCGGATGAGCGCAGCGAATCCGGGGGCGGGCCTTTTGATAAAGTTTCCCGCATTTCGCTATGCTCCATGCGGGCTACGTTGCTGCTGCAGCAGGGCATCACTCCATCACCTCGTCGGCAAGGGCGAGCAGCCGGTCGGGGATTGTAAGGCCGAGCGCCTTCGCCGTCTGCACGTTGATGACCAACTCGAACCTGGTTGGCTGCAGAACCGGCAGGCTGCCCGGCGGGTCGCCGTTGAGTATGCGTCCGACATATGTGCCGACCAGCCGATAGGACTCCGTAAAGCTCGCGCCGTAGCTCATCAGACCGCCGGCTGAGGGGAATTCGCGGTATTGGTAAATCGCCGGCACGCCGTAACGCAGGGCCAGCTCGGCGAGCCGCGCGCGGCGGTTCGTGAAGAGCGGATTGGTCATGATGACGAGCCCGCCAGCTTGTTTGTCGCGCAAGCTGTCGAACACGGCCTCGAACTCGCGTGCCTCGGCGGCATGCACTAGGTCAAGCTGCAGGCGCAGCTTCCCCGCCGCGGTTTGCATGGCGTGAGACACCCGCTCGCTGGTCGGAAATGTCGGGTTGACGAGAACGCCGATCGTTGTCGCGCTGGGGACGGTCTGATGCAGCACCTCGAGCTGTTTCGATCCAACCTCGAGGCCGAGTGTCGCAACTCCGGTCAGATTGCCGCCGGGTTGGTTGAGGCTCGCCACCAGACCGAGTTCAACCGGGTCGGTCACCGTCTGGAACACAATGGGGGTGTCGCTGCTCGCAGCTTTAGCCGCCAACGCCGTCTGCGTGCCGCCTGCGGCGATCACGGCGACGCGGCGCCGGACGAGCTCGGCCGCGAGCTGAGGAACGCGCTCGAACATATCGTTCGCCCATCGGTAGTCTACCGCGACATTCCGGCCTTCCACATATCCAGCTGCCGCCAAGCCCTCGTGAAAAGCACGCACGCGGCCGGCAAATGCATCAGGCGAGCCAGTGTTGAGGAATCCGATGACGGGGAGGGGGTGCTGTTGCGCGCGCGGAGCTATCGGCCACGCTGCAGCGGCGCCACCGAGGAGGATGATGACCTGGCGCCGGCGCATCACTCAATCCGCGGAAAGTACATTCTCACGGTCGTGCCGCCTCCTACTTCGCTCCGAATCGTCACGTACCCGCCTGACTGCTGCACGAATCCCTGAACTTGAGAAAGGCCGAGCCCGACGCCCTGACCCGGAGGCTTGGTCGTAAAAAATGGCTCAAATGCCCGTTTGGCCACGTCACTGTCCATGCCGGTGCCGGTGTCGGTCACCGTAATGACCACGTGCTCACCCGCCTTGCCTTCAGGCGCTCGGGTGTGCGCCTCACCCAGGCAAATATTGGCGGTCTCGATGCTTACCTGCCCACCATTCGTTAGCGCATCGCGCGCATTGGACATCAGGTTCATCAATGAGACCTTCAGGTGATGCACATCCAGCAGAACCTGCCATAGATCAAGCGCCAAAAATTTTTGCAGCTCGATCTTTTTCCCAAGCGTGCGCGAAAAAGCGTCGTAGTTGTCCTCGATGATTTGGTTCACGTGGACAGGACTGGAATCGAATGTTTGGCGACGAGAGAACGTGAGAAGAATGCGCGTCAGCTCTGCGGCCCGCTGTGAAGCTGCGATTGCATGATCCAGCCTGCGCCGCACCGGCGGCGGATTATCCGCAGCCAAATTGTTTCGCACCAATTCCAGGTTTCCCAGGATGACCGTGATAAGGTTGTTGAAGTCGTGCGCAACGCCAGTCGTCAGTTGCCCGACGGCCTCCTGCTTTTGCGCCTGCACCAAGCGGTCGAAAGCGCTCCGTTCCGCCTCAATGCTTTGTTCCAAGAACATCGCCACATTCACATCCAAGTCCGCCTTGCGCGACGGCAGCCATTGCTGCGCCCGCTTCAAGTCGAGTCCGGTCAGCAATGCGCTACCCGTCTTGCCCTGTTCGCGCCAGCGCCGCTCTGCTCGTTCCGCGTCGCTCTTGAAAACCAGAAACTCCCGCTCGTCGCGTAGCCAGTGGCTGAGTCTAGGCCAGCCTCGCAAAAATGCCTCATGCGCCACCTCCGCAATCATCCGCCTGTCGAGCTCGCGTTCATGCAGCACCGTGAGGCGCCAGGGATGATCAGCCAAGCGTGCGGCGAGAGCCCATTCCGTGGTACTGCATTCTTCCTGTGTGGCTTGTCTGCGTATCGCTTCTCCTTCGGCGGGTACAAGCGCAAGTCGCAGCGTCAAGAGCCGCCGCAGATCGTTGGCATCATTCGGATTATCGGCCAGGAATTCCTCGGCGCGGCTTGCGAGAACTCCTCCTACGTCAATCGCCTGGGCTGGCAGCCGCAAGGTTGCGTCGCCGCGACGCCTCATGGCCTCCCACATATCTGTTAGCAGGTAAGAGAGAAGTGGCAGCGCACCGGCCTGCCTGATCGCTGTGCCTTGGGCTCCGCCTTTTCCTGACTCCCTATGGGTCGCAGCTGCATCGGTTATTCGGGCGGAGATTTCCTCCGTCTCGAAGTGAACCTCGAGTGCGCGTGCGGGTGCTGTAACGATTTCGTGGAGCTTGTCGCGGTCGAACGGCGGCACGTTGACGTGTTGGTAGCACTTGAACAGCGGCTCATCAGCCTGCAGACCCGGGAAATAGTCAGCACGCAGGGTCGCTAGCGCCACAAGATGCTGCTCTGCCAACGCCTCGGCCAACAGCTCGGAGAAGCGCCGTCCCTCCTCTTCGGTGGAGCGGGTGTAGAGCTCTTCGCCTTGATCGACGTAGAGGAGGGTGCGCTCGGGTGCTTGTGCTTCGCGCCGCATTAGCTCGTCGGCCGTGGCTTCAACCAGGTCCCCAAGAGAGTTGTCTCCCTTCAGCAGAGCTTTGCCCCATTTTCGGGGCAGGGCTGCATGGTCCGGGTTTCTGCGATCGATCTGCCACAGCTGGATGAAAGCCGCCGCCAGTGCCTGCAGCGGCCTCTCTCCAGGCCGGATCGTAAGATACAGCCACTTGCGGCTGTTCTTCAGGCCAGGAGGCCAGGTCTTCCCGGTGACATGCTCCGTCGCCGGCCACCGCATCGACTTGAGCGCTGCCAGAACACCCGCGCGCGCGATGGAAGACTTACCGACGCCGGAAGCGCCGATCAGGATCGGACAGCTCTGCGGCTTCGCAGCAAGCAGGCTGAGAACCTGGCTTGTCTCTATCGTGCGGCCATAAAAGTAATCACTGTGAGCCTCGGTCATGGCTTCCAATCCGCGATAGGGATTGACCAGCTTCCACAGCGGCGACGTGCTCGGCACAATTTCGCCCTTGAGCGCCACAAGGATCCGGTGGAGCGCCTTGTCGTCAGTGACAACCGGCGCCTCGACCCAGTTGAGCAGCCGCAGAAATGACAACCCTGGGGCCTGCGCGCCCTGAGCGATCACCGGCACCAACGGAAAGGTCTTGTCCTTCACATGGCGGTCCAGCGCCGAAAAATACTCAATCTCCTGCCATGGCCCGATCCCGCCCGGGCCAAGCAGTAACAGGAACGCGTCCGCGCCTGCGACTTCGTCCGCCAGTCTTGGCAGCCAAAGTCCTGGACCGAGGGAGACGGGAGAAAAGAAGACGTCAATACTTGGCTCGAGCTGTCTCAGGCCTACCCGTACAGCCTCGGCCAAGTCCTTGTTCTTCGCAGCAAAGGACAAAAAGACGCGCATACTTGCGCGCTCCCTTCAACGGACCACTCGGCGGTGGCGCCTCCGATCAGCTTCAAGAACCCCGGCCGCGCGACCGCCGCCTCATCACTCAATAACCTCATCGGCGGTGGCGAGCACGGAGGGTGGTATTTCGACCTCAAGAGCTCTGGCTGTTGCCATGTTAATCACGAGCTCGAGCTGCGTCGGAAACTCGATCGGGAGGTCTGCGGCCTTCGCTCCCTTCAAAATACGGTCTACGAAGTACCCCGCTCGGCGATAGTTCGCTCGCAAACTGACGCCGTAGCTTAGCAAGCCGCCATCCTCTACATGGTCCCGATAAGCAAAGAGTGTCGGCAGTCTATTCACTAAGGCAAATGCGGCAAGCTGCCGCCGGCTGTTGCCGAACAATGTGTCGCTCTGCACGATGACGACAGCACATTCCTGCCGGGCAAATTCCCGGAACGCCGTCTTGTAATGTGCTTCCACAGTGGCCGTCTGCCAGGACAGCTCGAGGGTGCCGGTTCTTGAAACCGCTGCGAGCTCTGCAGCGACACTTGTGGTGATTGGATTATCGGGATTGAGTAATACTCCAATCCTACGCGCGTGTGGAAAAACCTCCTTCGCCAAGCCCAATCTCTTACCGATCAGACCTGGCACACTGATCAGGGTGCCGGTCACGTTTTTCCCCGGGCGTGCCTCGGTCAGTGCCAGCCCGATCTTCACCGGTTCAGACAAGTTGATCCCAACGATCGGGATGGTGCTGGTGGCTTGGGCAGCGGCCACCGTTGCGGGTGACGTGCCGGCAATTAGAACGTCCGGCCTGAGAGCAATCAACTCGTTCGCCAGCGCCGGCAGGCGGGCGAGATCACTATCTGCATAACGCTCCTCATAGACGAAGTCGCGGCCCTCGACATAACCGTGTGCGCGCATTCCCTCGAGAATTCCGCCATACCAGGCCACTCCCGAGCCTTTCCCGCCCGCGGCGAGCAGCGCGATCAGAGGCTTGCGTTCTGTCTGTGCAAAGACATCGCCAGGGAACGTGAACGCAGCCACGCTGAATGCCCGCGCTCCACGTCGCGTGAGGCAGGGAGATCTCAGGCTATATGACATCGGTTTAGGAATGTACGGCCACATTCTAGGCTATCACGGCCGTGTTTGATTGTTGCGCGCTCCCGCTCTGTGCCCAAGCAGCGAACCCGGCAGCAAGCAGCGCGATAACCTGGCGAGGTCGCACTACTCGATCACCTCGTCGGCGCGGGCGAGGAGCGTCGGCGGGACTTCGATGCCAAGCACTTTGGCCGTTTTCAGATTAATCACCAGCTCGAATTTGGCCGGCACCTGCACCGGCAGATCGGCCGGACTGGCTCCGCGCAGGACGCGATCCACGTAGGAAGCGGCACGATGGAATATATCGCGCAGATCGGGGCCGTAGGACATCAGCCCACCACTCTGCGGGGTTGTCGCCGAGCTCGAGATCGACGGGGTTCGCTGACGTGTCGTGATGTCAATGAGAGCCGAACGATGGCTGAGGAGAAAGCTATCCGAGGTTAACACCACGCCCGTTGTGCCGTCTGAAAGAACCTTAGCCGCCGCTCCCGCAAACTCGTCCACACTGCGCACAGGCCAAGAAAGCGGCTGCACGTTGAGCACTCGGGCAGCCGCCTCGAACGCGTCCCAGAAGTAGCGGCCCTGTCCAGGCGCGGTCTCAGGGTTGAACACATAGGCGGCTCGTCGGATTCGGGGTGCAGCTTCTTTCAGAAATTCCAGCCACTTTCCGCCCATCGAGGCTTCGTTGTTGATGAAGCCGGTCGTATTCCCTCCGGGACGCGAGAGGTTGGCAATCAAGCCATCGCCCACCGGATCGGACACGACTGCAAACACGATCGGCATGCTCTGCGTGTTCCGCTGCAAGGCTGCGGTGCCCGGCGTGGTATTGGCCAAGATCGCGTCCGGTGCGCTAGCAACGAGCTCCCTCGCCATCGCGTTCATTCGCTCGGCATCGCCGGCAGCCCACGCAACGTCGAATGCGAGGTTGCGGCCTTCGCTCCAGCCAAGCTCGACGAGGCCGCGCACGAATGCTTGGAGCAAGGCCTTTGCCAAAATGTCGCCTTCGGCATAGCCCATCAGCACCGCCACCCTGCGCACCCGGTCGCGCTGCTCCGCCTGCGCGGCAAGCGGCCATGCTGCAGCGGCGCTGCCGAGGAACGAAATGAACTTACGCCTCCTCACTCGATCACCTCGTCGGCGAGCGCGAGCAGTCTCTCCGGCAGCACGAGATCAAGTGCCGTTGCGGTGCGGAGGTTGATCACCAGCTCGAAGTTCGTCGATTGCTGAACCGGCAGGGTCTTAGGCGATTCGCCCTTCAGGATGCGGCCGGCATACGTCCCCGCAATCCGGTGCGCCTCCGTGATGCTCGTGCCATAGCTCATCAATCCACCTGCGGCGACCGCTTCGCGCAAATGGTAGATTGTAGGCACTCGAAACCGTGCTGCCAGAGCCACGAGCTCATTCCGACCGCTGGTAAACAAAGCGTCCGGGCTGACGATGAGGCCTGTGGGCATCTGCACCGCCATCCGTCGAAAGACACTTTCGAAGTCGCGCTCGCTCGCTGCCTCTAGGACAGTAAGCTTTTGGCCGAGCGCATCAGCCACCTTTTCAGCTTCTCGTAGCTCGAGATTGACTCCTGGCGCGTTTGGATTCACGAGCAACCCGAAAGCCGTCGCCTTGGGAAGAAGCTCACCAATGAGCTGTAATCGCTTCCCGCCGAGCGCGTTGATGAGGAAGTTTACGCCGGTTACAGGGCCCCCGGGTTCGTTGAGACTTTGGACGAGACCCAACTCAACGGGATCCGCGCCGATCACGAAGACAATAGGGATATTGTCGGTCGCGGCCTTTGCCGCTGCAGCGGCAGCTGGCGCAAGCGCGACAATAACGGACGGGCCACTCGCGATGAGGTCACGTGCCATTTGCGGCAAGCGCTCGTAATGCCCTTCAGCCCAGCGATATTCGACCGCAACGTTTTGCCCTTCGACAAAACCTGTAACCTGCAAGCCTCGACGGAACGCACTCATCTGCTCGCGCAACGGCTCGGCGGCAGGGGCGGCCAAAATCCCTATAACAGGGTTTCGCTGCTGTGCTGCGACATCAAATGGCCAGGCGCAGGCGACCACGGCCAGCCGCAGAAATTGCCGCCGCCTCACTCAATGACCTCATCGGCGCGGGCGAGCAGGGCCGCCGGTACTTCCAAACCGAGTGCCCGGGCGGTCTTAAGATTGATAACAAGCTCGAGCTTGGTGGCCTGCTGAATTGGAAGATCGGCGGGCTTCTCGCCCTTGAGGATCCGGCCGGTATAAAGCCCATTCAGCCGATACATTTCAGTGAGACTTCCTCCATAGCTCAATAACCCGCCAGCAGCGGCAAATTCCTTATATTGGTACACTGCCGGAATTCTTTCACGAATCGTCAGCGCTCCAACTTGTTCTCTCCGGCTTGTAAAAAATGGATCAGTGCCGATGATGAGCCCACCCACGCCCAAGCTTATCAGTGATGCAAAGGTCGCACCGAGCTCGCGTTCGGTACTCGCATGTACGATGTGGACCTTTAGACCCATTGCGTGCGCTGCGGCCTGGACGCTCTTCGCCTGGAGCTGCGCCTGCGGCTCGACCGTGGGGTTTACCAGAAGACCGATATCCGCAGCCGCGGGCACCATTTCATGCAATAGCTCCAGGCGCTTTGGAAGAACCTCCTCGTTGAGGTTCGTGGCTCCCGTGATGTTTCCGCCTGGCCGACTGAGAGTTGTGACCACGCCGACCTCGACGGGATCGGCGGCGAAGGCAAACACGATCGGTATCGCTGTGGTTGCGCTCTTTGCGGCCAGCGTAGCCGCCAAGCTACAGCCGGCGATGACCTCGACCTCACGCCGCACCAGGTCTGCTGCTAACGAAGGAAACCGATCGTTGTGATCCTCGGCCCATCGATACTCGATTCGGACGTTCTGGCCGTCCACATAGCCTCCTTCGCCCAGACCCCGCTGGAAGGCGCCCAGACGGTCCGCCCACAGGCTCGGGGTCGCGCTACCCAGAAACCCAATCACGCGCATCGAGGGCTGCTGCGCTTGAAGGGCGAGCGGCCAAGGCCCTGCAGCGCTGCCCAGAGCTGCGATGAACTCGCGCCGCCGCATCGGTGCTCCCCAACTGGACCGAGTGTGAGGGACTGTATCACACCATGAGGTTAGCGCGTGCTGGCCTCGATCCATCACCACTCTGGGGAGGGGAGTGCCCGCACTCCGCCACGACCTGACGCCGTGCATTAGTGGATCACCTCGTCGCCGCGGGCGAGCAGCTTCCCTGAAAGCTCAAGCTCGCTCGCCTTGGCGATTCGACGATCAGGATTGCCGATCACCGCTAATCGGCGCAGCTGCATCCGCCCTGGAATGAATTGCGCTGCCCACGGCGGCGCCGAGCAGCGGGATCACGTCGGCGCCGTTTCCATTTATGGAAATGCATGCACGGCCCCGACAGAGAAGCGCCTTGCTAACCGACCTTCAAGGCGCGGCAGCGGCGTCGCCGCTGGCGGCCAGAGCGCAGGGCGCGGCCGCGATGTTCGGGTCGGCGGCGCTTCACCGCAGCCGAGCGCGGCTCAGGCTGGGGGTAGCACGGCAACCGCCTCCACCTCATAGAGTGCACCCTCGCGCGTAAATGCCCCGATCTGCACCATGGTGCTCGCGGGTGGCGGCAGGTCCGGGGTGCTGAATTTGGCGCGCACCTCGCGCAGTAATGATTGATGTGCGCGCAAGTGCAGCAGGAATTGGGTGACTTTGACGATGTGCTGGATATCGCCCCCGGTGGCCTGCAACGCGTTGCGTACGTTTTGCCAGGCTTGCGTCGCTTGTGCTTTGAAATCGCCGGGCGCGCCGACAAGGTTGCCCTGCTCGTCGAGTCCCATCTGGCCGGCAACGTAAACGATGCGGCCGGGCACCGTCGCTTCTACGACATGCGTATAGCCCTGTTGTTTCGAGCTGCCATTGGGCTGAAGAAAGCGCAGGTTCGAGGGCGTCTTGCCGGCGCCGAGCACGGTTTGTGCAGAGGCTGTCGCGCTCAGGCCAGAGGCCGCCAGTGCTCCGCCTGCTGCAAAGAGCCAACGTCGCGATATGCTCTCCGGACGAGCATCAGGCGCACCAGCAAGCGTCGAAAATGGTGGGCTCGACAGTGTCCATCGCGGCAGAAGACTCATGCGGCTGCTCCTTGTTCTCGGCAATGTCATGGGGCCATGCTTCGCAGTAGCGTAGCATGGCTTCGGGAGCATCCGACAAGGTTGTTCCTGGTGATATTTTGCGGGGCGTGGCTTCAGCTATACGGTTGCCTCTCGCGGTCTGATGGCGTCGAACAAACATAAGGGGTCGGACAATATCCAGCTGCGTGTCGTTAACCGCATCACTTCGTGATCAGCCATGCACGGCTCCACAACCGGTAGACTCCCCAATACTCGTTCTCCACCATGAAGCCGAAGGCCAGACGTTCCTTGGCCCAGTCGCCGTCTCCCCCGGCAGTGCCGCTCAGCCGGAACTCAGAACCGCTGCCATTCCATTTCGCGTTCTGCTCGTTGAAAAATTGCATGATGTAATTCTCAATCGATATCGGCTGCGTCGGGATTTGCTCGAGCTCTTTTCCTATTCCAAATAGCTGTCCCAGTCCGGACTTGCTGATGATGCGGACCTGATCGAGGTAGCGCTCGCGCACGGGATCCTGCGCCTGGCCCTGGAACACGGCATAGTCACGTTGCTCAAGATTGACACCCATGAGCATGAAAGCAGATTTCAACCAATCCCATGGACGGCCGTCCTCGAAATAAATGACTCCGCCGGAGGGATATTGAACAGGCGCAGCGCTAACTGGATCGCTGCTCACCGGCTCCAATCCATAATAGCTTGGGACCCGCATGGCGCTCGCAAGATCATCCCAAGGCCGCACGATTGGACCCACGCTCAAGCCCATTCCGTGCGGCACAATCCGGGTAAAGTCACCTGGCATCATCGGCAGTTGCCGACCAGGCCAGGTGACATCAAAGGGGATCACTTTGCTCATTGCTTTGCACTGGCCCGTCTTACAAGGGCGTAGGTGGTCCACTGCGTACGCGATCGGACCGGGCGCCGCGGCCGCGCTGCCCATACCCCCGCAACCGTTTGCGCATCTTATCCAGGAAACGTCGACCTCATTGGCTCGGGCAAGGAGAGTGGGCGTGTGACGCCCATTGATTGCGCCGCCGAGGCTCAGGGACGAGCTGGAAACCTTGCTGGCTCAAGCTCGGGCGGCGTCAGAACTCCATCAGGTCTCTGGCGATGACAATCTGACCCGAGAAATACTTCTTCGCCTCGTCTGCGAACCGCTGATAATCATCTTGCGGACGAACCGACGGTCCGAGGTGCGTCATAATAATGGTCTTAACGCCGGCCTTCGCTGCCATCTCACCCACATCCTTCGGCGAGACGTGCTCTTCCTCCATGTGTCGGATCCAGCCTTTCTGCTCTTCTTCGGTCTTGGCTTGCCACGCGCCGGTTCGCTTGAACACCTCTATGACATCCTCGATCGACGTCACTTCCGTGACGAGCACATCAGCGCCTTTCGCAAGTGCAGCTACCGCTTCGGAGGGGCCAGTGTCGCCCGTAAACACGAAGCTGCGCGGCGAAGCTTCCACACGATAGGCGAACGACTTGTATTTGCCATAGGGTGGCGTGCCGGGCTGGAATTTGAAATGCGTGTTTTCCGCAGCTCTCACGATGATGTTCGCATCTTTGTAGATCATGCCCTCTGAAATATCATGCCCATGGAATGTAGCTTCCATTGGTCTCCTCTTGCCTTCGGCCCAGCGGATTTCGGCGTTGGGGGTAAGGTATGTGAGGGCGCCCTTCACCAGCGCCTCCACACCTCCGCCATAGATGTCGGTCGGCTCGGCACGTTGATATTCCCATTGGCTCACCAGCAGCGTCGCTAGACCCGCCGTGTGGTCACTGTGGGGATGGGTGATGAAAATCTGACCGACCTTGCGGAAATCATTTCCCGACTGAACGATCCGGCGTGTCACGCCATCGCCCGCATCGATCAGGTACAGTGAACCATTGACCACCAGCAGGTTGGAGGATTGCGCCCGGTCTTTCGTGGGCAGCGGTCCACCGCGTGTGCCAAGGGTGATTAGCTTAACACTTGAGTCCGATGGTTTTTGACCCGACTGCGCGGCCGCACCATGTGCGATCAGCAGGGAAAGGGATCCTGCGGCTAAAGAAAGCAGAACCTTCATAAGCATCCTCCCAGTCACAGCGCCTTGTGCTACATCCCTTGACGGAGATTACCGCACTTATCGCGTTCGAGCGAAAAAAACTATCGGCCCCTGCGACGTATCGCGTCGTTGTGGCTCAATCCCACAGTCGCGCCAATGGCTGTGTACGCTTCGCACCCACTGTCGCCAGTGACCACGCAACGCTGGCTACCGAGCGGGCAATGTCCGGTCCACCGAGCAAGGGTGACTGCCATGTTTGAATTGTCCAGCTACCCAATTGTAGCGGTCTTTTTCATCGGTCTCACTGTGATTCTGGTGATCAGCGAGCTTGGATGGCAGCTTGGGATCCGCACCAAGGGCGGGGGTGGCGGCAACATCACCACCTTGGAGAGCGCCATGCTGGGATTGTTGGCGCTGATGCTCGCCTTTACGTTCTCCATGGCGCTCACGCGTTTCGAGGCTCGCCGCGATGCGCTGCTGAATGAAGCCAATGCGATTGGCACGACCGCCTTGCGGGCGCGCTTGTTACCCGACCCGCACAGATCTGAAACGCTCAAGCTTTTGCGGGAATACGTCGACATCCGTCTCGACATTGTCCGCCAGGATACTTCATTGGCCGAGCGCATCGCCATTGTTGATCGCTCAAATGCCCTTCAGGAAGCGCTTTGGCAGCAGGCGAAGGCGATCGCATCGAAAGACAGCGGGCTTGTTCCCTCGGGGCTCTTTATCGCATCTCTCAATGAGATGATTGACGATCAGGGCAAAAGGCTATCAGCGCTGCGTAACCAAGTGCCGAATATCGTACTCATCACGCTTTTCGCCATAGCAGCTGTTGCGGGCGGTTTTGCGGGTTATGCCAGTGCAGTGGATGCCCAGCGCACGCGCCTGCCGGTCCTTGTCATGGGGTTGCTCATAGCCATCGTTATTTTTCTCATTGTCGACCTTGATCGGCCGAGCACGGGGTTCATAAAAAACAATCAGCAGCCGATGCTGGATCTAGCGGCCAGCATCGCGTCGTTTGTTGATTAATGGTGGATCGGATGCGATTGCCGCTGAAGGGAATAGCCGGATCACCGTTGCTAAATGCCACTTTCCTTATCAGTGGCACTGCTCGTCACGGACCAGCCGATCGTGAGGACGCGGAGTACCAACTCCGGAACTCGCATCACCTAGTCTAAGGCCCCAGCTAGGTATCTCATTCCCTTAATTCCCGGAAGGAAAAAATAAGCACCGCCCTTGAGCGTCGTGAACGCTGGCAGCCCGGCTATTTTTCTGCGGATCGGACGTTTGGGCATAGTGAAGTCGAAAGTACCGTCCTGGTTTCCTATAAACGGGTCTCGTTCGTTGCCGAGCTCGTGAAAATTCGGGTCGTTGATCCAGACATTCTGCGCGAATTCAAATTGCCGTACGAGGCTCGCACAGATTATGAATGCCGCAATTCCACGATCCGCGCCATCTTCTGGCGCGCCTTCCGGCAAGGGAGGGCCGTAGGTTGCGCCGCGGCGGATCATTCGTCGGCGCTGCATGTTCACCGCCGTGTCTCGAGGGTTCATTCGGCGGATATGCGCCCCTAGCGGAACTGCATACCCTTGCGGGTCCATTTTCGCGTAGCTGAACTTGTTGTTGCGTTGGTAATCGGCGCCGAGTGCTGGATCATCCTTTTCCGGCGCGAGAACAAGGGGAGCGCCGCTCCGCCAGCGGCCCATCAGCTTGGCTGCGATCAACTCTTGCCCTTCGGCCGTTGGCCCTCCGTGCTCGCGGAGGAAGTCGCGGAAGGCACCGACATGCTCCTGCAATCTGCGATAAGCCATGAAGGTGCCGTTGCGCGAGAGAACTTCCGGCTTGGGCAACGGAACCACTTCGCCGCTCTCATCAGCTTGTCCCAGAATGAATTCACCCCCCTTTACTGGCGCGCCCGAGCCGGGGGTCGGCGGTATTCCACTTCCTTCGATTTGCGGTTCAGAGAGCCGATCTCGATATCCGAAATGCTCGTGCGCGTAGGTAAAGGGCGGAATGCCATCGAGGTCCAGAAAAGAAAGCGCTTCGATGCCGGGCGTCCTCGCCAGGAACGCCTGGTGTTCCCGGCTCACACGCTCGCGTTCAGCTGCGTTACGCGCGAAGAGAATTGCGATGGCATGCAGGGCTGGGCTGGCGAGACCGCCAACCCATTTATCGGGGCTATTCCTACCCGTATCGCCGAGCACCTCCGCACGCGCGGGCATGCCCTCCTGGAATTCCTTGGGAAAGGTTGCAAGTGATTGCTCGTCCACTCCGAGCGCGCGAAGTCCTTGCCACGTGAAGGCAACGGACACCCATCTTTGCTCCTGTTCGACGGATTCTCGGGCCTTTTGACCCGAAACAACCTTCTCCAGAATACCTCTCACCCAGGCTCGTCCCTGGGCAGGCTCGCGAAATGAGAGGAATTCATATCGACCCGTGGTTGCGGGTACGCGCGTCAGCAGAAGGTGCTGAATGTCCTCACTTTCAACCATCGGCGCGGCCCGTGACTGACAATGGTCCCCGGCGGCCGCTCACTGCATCTGGTCGAGCATGGCGGACAGCGAACTCTTGACGCGCAAGGCCTTCTTCACTTCGTCCGCGCTGGCATACGGATATTCGCCATACTCCAGAAAGCTCGGCCTCTGGTGGTCTCGAAAAAACTTGATCACCGCTGGTGTGTTGGTCTTCCAGTCTTCGGGCCAGCCTTCCAGGTTCACGAATACCGTCGTGATGCCGGTAGAGTTGAAGAGTGCAATTGCATCCTCAAGATATTTGTCGAAATCAGTATCGAAGATGCCCTGATACATGAAGTGCAAGCCCGAGCCGACATCGAACAACACCCAGCGCAGATAATGCAGGCGCAAGGGCGCGAGCACCCCGGGCGCGCCCTTTACCGCATCTTCGATCGTCTGCCCGTAGTCACGGATCGCTTGCTCTCTCCCGGGCTTCACCTTCACGATGACTGTGAAGCCGTAGTTCGCGGGAGTTCTCGGAAAGATCGGGCCATAGCGGCCTTGCTCAACTTTGAAATATCCTTCCTTCGGAATGGCCATTGCGGTTGGCTTCGTCCAGTCAGGTGTACCGCTCGCGGTTAATTGCGCGCCTTGACCAGTCGTCACTTGCGTCATTTCAATTTCGTCAGACCTGACTGGAACGTTCTGCGCGTCAGCACCCGACGAAGCGCCGAGTGTCAACGCAGTGGCGGCGGTGGCTGTGCCCAGGAAATCGCGACGAGTGGCTTTTCCGATCTGATCGTGTGACATGAAGCTCTCCATTTTGTGCGCATAAGTCTTTCGACCTATCGGTCATCCTTTGGTCGCGAGATTGTTCCAGAAATTATCGAGACTCTCGGCGCCGCCGAACAAGGTCGTGAAGATTGTCAGGTCTGCGAGAAGGATGTGACCAGCCCGCGCGCCTGTTGGCGGCATCCACAGGAAGGAATTGAATTCGGTGCCGCCGGCCTCGATGAAAGGATGCGGTCTGGTCAAATCGACCGGCTGTCGAGCAAGAACACGAATCGCGGTTGCATCTTCGATGGTCAGCGCATAGTGAGGCAAATGTTGGTGAAAATTGAACGTGGGCACGTTCGCGAGCCACTCGTGCGTGTCGAGATCACGCATGGCGGTCAGCGGCGTGATCTGGTTGGTACCCTGAACAACCGCCGGGCGAAGGCCGAAGCGGTTCTCCACGGGCACGCCGAGGCCCTTCATGAGAGATCGGGTGTATAGGCCAAAACGCTGCTGGCGGGGGACCAGGGGATCGCCGTGATGCGCATACTCCATTTGAAGCCGTTTCACGTCCTGTGATGCGCCCACGTCGTGGTGTGGCCCAATCATCAGGCAGGTTCCGTCTCGCGTCAGGAATTGCTTGAGAGCTTCGATTTCTTCCGGAGCGGCTTCCTGTTCGGTAATCATGTGATCGAGACCGAACACCATGAGCGTATCCGTGTCGGCGAGTATTCGTTCATCGATGGGCAGTTTTTGCCCGGCTTGGTCGATCCGCTGGTAGACCACAACGGGCTGGCCGGTAACTTGGCCGACGATCGCCTGAAAGCGCACGGTGGACAGGTGGAACAGCTCAAGCGTTCCGGAGATCCCTTGCAAAAATTCCTTCTCGGAATATTCAGGTGTCTCGTAGTTTGGCCACGCTACACGGCGCACCTCGGTCATCGTTGAAAAGCGATTGTCCAATTCGGCCACATCGCGATTGGCCTCCCAGGGATAGCTCCACGTCCAGTAGATCGTGAATCGACGGCCGGCACCGGACTTTCGTGTAACGTTCACCTGGTTGTATGCACGCGGCGAATGCTTGACGACGATATTGAATTTTTGCGGCGGGGGTTGCGTGGGCGGGGATGAGCCTTCGTACCATTGCGCCAATGTGGGTTTCGACAACAACGGGGCGAGACCCGCGCCAAATGCAATTCGATTGAACTCTCGGCGTTTCATTTGAGGCTCCCACGGGCGTAGTTAAAAGAAGATCCAAATGAGCAGGCACCCGTCGGTGAAACCTGTTTTCACCAAGGCTAATTCGGCGATTGCGCCGAGTCGCAGGCATGCAGAAGTAAACAAGACCCGGAGCGTGCAAGCATTGGGCGGCGCAGAAACACGGCCGCCCGAGATGATAGACATCGCGCTCAATGTTGATCCGGCGCTCTCCTCGAAGCGGCCAGGCCAGTCGCTACCGACGGGACATCACCGTCACTGATGGCCGATCAGTTCTCATGTGGGTCTCCAGGCTTTCTCTCCTTCTGAGCACGCTGCGCCGCCTAGCGCGCATCGTAAGCCACCCCTCAAGCCCAGTGCTGGGCTTCCCCCTCGCTCGGGAGGCGCCCCTGGGGCGTGAGCTTATCAACCGTTGTCGGCAAGTGGTTTGCAAGCTCTTGGACCAACTGCGCGCGTGGCATGCCGGTTTTACTTGACAGATCCTCGAGCGTGTCTTGGCCCAGCGCCTGCTCAAGGGAATTCGGAGAGATTGAACGATTGGGACCAGTCCCGACCCACGAGTGCGCGGTGTCGGTATGCCCCGTTTGTTGCATCCGGTTCATGAGCTCTCCAAGGCCGCCCGATAGGACGCTTCCGGCTGCGCCGCCGGCCAGCACTTTTCCGAGACCGCCAAGCCAGTCCGAGTCAGCACCATCTGCGCCAGCCCGTCCTGCGCCACCGCCCGGAATCGGCTGGGGCGCAGCCTGTGACTGACTGCTTCCGCGGTTCATTGCTTTATAGGCGAGAAGGCCCAGCAGAGCCATTATGAGCGGTGACATGCCGCCGCTATCCGATTTTTGCGTGCTGGTCGCCCCGCCCGGATTTTTGAGCATGTCGTTGATGCTGTCCATCAGTCCCATTGCGACTCCTTATTTTGATTATGCAGCCGACCCTTGTGGCTGATTGGTCCTGAGCGGCCAACCCGTGGATGCACACGTGCAGGGCTCACTGGCAGTGATGGATTAGCAGTGTGAAAGCGCAATTTCTTTGACAAAGATCAAAGCCGCGGGTTGTGCGTCGTGGCTGTTGGAACGCACGCCTCGTGCACGATCCAGATCAGTTCCGGCGCGCGGCAGACTCTGCCGAGAGTTTCGACTGACAAGCGTAACCGGTTGGTCAGCAGCTGGACCTGCCGTCATTCTCCACCCTGATGCTATGCACGACCGGTCGCATAGCGGTAATCGTTAGCGGCAGTACGGACACGAAGAGCGACCGTAATTGGTCTAGCCTGCGGAACCGCGAGCCTGCGTCAGAATTAACGCACAGTCTCTGCAGCGGAACGCAGACCGACCTCCGACTTTATGCTCTGCAACCTGACATTCCGAAAATCGCTTACTCGAGCCTCTCGTGTTGACCTCGATGGCCAGGCAGATGGCTGCGACTGGTCAGATCTCTCCATCATGTCGTGCATGCGGCAGCAGCGTCCACCTCAGGGCGAGAGAGCGTTCCCTCTCTCTAGATCTCCAGGGTTTCGTAGGTCGTTGTCCCAGGAACACGCAAGAGGGAAGTGAAGGAGGGCTCCTTGAACGAACACAAAATTGATCATGTCGTCGCATCCCTATCTTTCCTATACAGATCGTCTGGCGAGCGCCTGGTTTGACTTTTTGCTGCTGCTCGGCCGGTTCCTTCTTGGGTTTATTTTCATCCAAAGTGGGTGGTCGAAATTATTGCATATTTCCGATGTTGCAGCGGGAATGAGCAATAGGGGCGTGCCTCTGCTCTTGGCCTACTTGGCACCATTCGTTGAGTTCTTCGGCGGCTTGACCCTCGTTATTGGCTTCGCGACACGCTACTCGGCGCTGCTGGTCATTCTCTTTACCCTTGCCGCAACGTGGGTCTCGCATCGTTATTGGACAATGCAAGAGCCGCAAAAGGCGCAGAACA
>JBJMTV010000029.1:0-2980 GCA_045811525.1 Xanthobacteraceae bacterium
CGCGCTGGCGCGTCTAGCGCCTCACGAACAGCCAGCCGATTGCCGCGACGGCCATCAGCCCGAGCCCGATCACCATCCCGACCGTCGCCACGGCCAGGACGATGCCGGCGATCGTCTCCCACATCGCCGGGAACCCCTCACCCCTGGCGCAGCTCGGCCCGGCGGACGCGGTAGACGCGCTCACGATGACGACCTCGACAGCTCCCCGTCGCCGATCTGGAGCACTTCGGCGCCCGCCGGACATTGGCACCTCCGCCACTAAAGTTCAAACCTGTCGCTGTCGTGAAGGAAGTTCATCGGCCGCCAATGGCCGATGCTGTCCAAGGCTTCCCACCCCGTACCGGTGTTCCACCTCGCCTTGTTCGTCATGCCGTCACGGAACTGAACGTTGATCCCGAGCCGTCCTTTGGGGAGCTGTACGCAGAAGTTGGTGACGGCCTGACGGGAAGAAGGCGGCTTATCGTGGGGGTGTTCGAGCCTCCACTTCTCCAGCAAAGGAGTGATACGCCGTGTCCGATGCTAACGTGGTCAAGCTGCTTCAGCCAGGGTCGTTCGGCGACCCGCTCACCGAGGTGTTGCGCAACGGAGCGCGCGCCCTACTGGCCCAAGCGATCGAGGCCGAGGTGGCGGAATTCCTCGCCAAGCATGTCGATCTGAAGACCGCTACTGGTTTGCGCCGCATGGTTCGTCACGGGCACCTGCCCGAACGCGAGGTAATGACCGGCATCGGCCCGGTCGGCGTGCGCCAGCCTCGCGTGCGCGACCGTGGCGCTGCCGAGGATGATGCCGGGCGCATCCGCTTCACGCCGGCTATCCTGCCGCCCTATGCGCGGCGCTCCCGCAGCCTGGAGGTACTGATCCCAATCCTTTACCTGAAGGGAATCTCGACGGGCGATTTCGAGGAGGCGCTTGCTGCGCTGCTCGGCAAGGATGCGCCGGGCCTGTCGCCCTCGAGCATCGCGCGGCTGAAGGAGGTCTGGCTTGACGAGCACGAGCATTGGAGCAAGCGCGATCTGGCGGCCAAACGCTACGTCTACGTGTGGGCCGACGGCATTTACCTGCAGGCCCGTCTTGAAGACACCAAACAATGCATCCTGGTGATCATCGGCGCGACGCCGGAGGGCAAAAAGGAGCTGCTCGGCTTTACCGACGGTGCGCGCGAAAGCGCGCAGGATTGGCGTGAACTGCTGCTCGATTTGCAGAACCGAGGTCTGGCGGTCGCGCCCGAACTCGCCGTTGCCGATGGCGCGCTTGGCTTTTGGAAGGCGCTCGGCGAGCTGTGGCCGACCACACGCGAGCAACGCTGCTGGGTGCACAAGACCGCCAACGTCCTCAACAAACTGCCGAAGAGCCAGCAGCCGAAAGCCAAGCGGTCATTGCAGGAAATCTGGATGGCCGAGACGAACAAGGATGCCGAGGCCGCATTCGACGCCTTCATCGCAGCCTACCAGCTGAAATACGATAAGGCCGCCGAGTGCCTGGCGAAGGATCGCCAAGCCCTGCTCGCATTCTACGATTTTCCCGCCGAACACTGGAAACACCTCAGGACCTCGAACCCGATCGAGAGCACCTTTGCCACCGTGCGGCACCGCACGATCCGCTCGAAGGGCTGCCTCTCGAATAAGACGGCGCTCGCAATGGTGTTCAAGCTGGTGGATGCGGCGCAGAAAAGCTGGCGCAGGCTCGATGGCCACAACCAGTTGCCCAAGCTCATTCAAGGCGTCACGTTCACCGACGGGATCGAAGTTGCCGCAAAGCCGGCGTCCTCGAAATCCCAAACCGCTGCCGCCTGAACCCTCAGGCCATCACCAAAATTCGGCAATAGCTCTCGCGCAACCGAGGCCGCAAATTAACCCAAGGCAATGCATGACGGAGCAGCGGAACGACGAGGCTCATGTTGGCGACTAAGTGTTAGCCACATGCAGGCCATCGCGGGGACGCCATGATCGTGGAGGACTTCGATGCTATCCGGCGCCGGCTCCGGGCGTTGAAGCCGGGCCTAGTGTCCAGGCCGCCCGACTGCCCGCTGCCCTCCGAGCGGAACACCGAGTATCGTGATTGCCGCCGGCAGTGTGGGGAACTGGTTCACGGCGTCACGCCAACCTGTGACGGTTCCTGCCACGTCGCCTAACCAAACGAGCGGCTCAGTTTCAGTGTAAAAGCCGCTCGGCGGTGTTGGCGATGTCGCGCCATGCTTCGGCAGAGAGGGTGTCTCCGTGACGCTCTGCCCTCGTCTCCTCGGTGCGGAGATGCTGCGGGGCTTCCCGACCTAGCCGGCGTAGAAAGCCCTCCGCCACGGAGGCTACGATCTCGGCATCGTCACGGTCTGTAATATCGAGGCTGTCCGCCTGCGCTTCAAATTCCTCGGCCCATTGATGAAGCTGAACCTTGATCTCTTCCCGCACCGCAATCTGGAGCAAGTCTCTACACCGCAGGGCCATCGCCCGAAAAGCTGCCGCATCCATAGCGAGGCTCCGAAGTTCATTAACGACGAGGGGAACAGCTTCTGCAGAGGAGCAAACTCAGGGGCGCTTCCTCATGCGGCGGAGGAGCGGCCGCCGAACTCTGGTGTCTCGCGCTCGTAGATGTCTTGCATGGGGGCCGCGATGTTCGCAAGCCGCGTGATGTCATCCACCGTGATGATCCCGCGCTGCACCGTAACAATCCCGTTTTCCCGTAGCCGGCGCAGAACCCGGTTCACATGTACCAGGGTCAGCCCGAGATGGTCGCCGATCTCCTGCTGCGTGAGCGGCATCTGTATCTCGCTGCCGTTTGCCAAGCCCGCCTGAAACAACCGCCCGCGCAAATCCAGCAGCAAGGTGGCGATCCGCTCCTCGGCGTTGCCCTTGCTGAGAGCCGCAATCCAGTTATGCAGCCGCCGCTCGTCCTCGGCGAGCTGAAACATGGTCCGCACGCTGACCGAATGATCCTGCGCGACAAGCTCCAGCAATCGCCTATGATCGATGCTCCGAACCTGAAC
>JBJMTV010000030.1:0-426642 GCA_045811525.1 Xanthobacteraceae bacterium
GGTCACAGCGAACCAAAGCAGCTGGCGGCGTCCGTGACCCATGATGATAAGTGCAAATAGACGCTCGAATGTCACAGTATGGACCACGCAGAGATCGATCGCGGCGATGGCGTCTGCATGGTTGCGCAGGAACGTTCGCCAGCTCTGAGATGGCAGCCCGCGATGGCGGATCATGTATTTGGACACCGTAGACTCGGCGACTTCGAAGCCAAGCTTGAGCAATTCACCGTGGATGCGGGGGGCGCCCCAGAGCCGGTTCTTCCGGCTCATCTGTCGAATGAGTTGGCGAAGTTCGTCACTGATCTTGGGACGTCCCCACCCGATCGCGGGACTTCCACCGCCAGTAGGCGCGAAACCCTGCTCGATGCCAGCGCAGGATCGTGTCGGGTCGAACCACTCGTGACAGGCCGAGCAAGTCTGGCCACAGCCGCGTCATCCACACCAAGAGAGCTCGATCTGTTCCGCGTAGCCGGAAGCGCCGCGCTCGACGCAACGCGATATTGAGCTGATGGCGCAGATACAGGTTCTCGATCTCAAGCCGGCGCTGCGACTTTAAGGGGCCCACCACCAAAGAAAAGACCAAATGAAGCAGAGCAAGCATCGTGCGCAGGATGCGCCGATTCCATCCCATGTTGCCAAGGCCTGCGCGGATAGAATTTTCGGGAGGGACACCCTGGCCCTTAAGGGTTGGCAAGCGTTTCCATCCAGTTTACCGCGCGCTCGATGTGGAGACGTGGGGCAGTGTACTGAGCTCCGGTTAGGACTAAGCTGCGGTCCGGGCGGACCGACGCCCCCAAACAGAAGCAATATGGAGGTGGAGCTCATGGGTGACATTTCGTTGTCGCGCCGCCGGCTGCTCGCTGGCGCATCCGCATTGGCTGCTGCCGCAAGCAGCGGCAGAGCATCATCCGCGCACGCGAAGGCACCAATGCTCAACACGCAGGCGCCGGCATTCTACCGATTCAGGATTGGAGCCATTGAAGCCACCGTCGTGTCGGACGGGCCGCTGCCAATCGGTCCGGCGACACGCGCGTTCCGCGGGCCGACGGAGGCCGAACTCGGCAATATGTTTGGCGATCATTTTATGCCGACCGACAACGTTGTGCTTGAGCAGAATGCCCTGGTGCTCAACACGGGCGATCGGCTGGTTCTGTTCGATACTGGTATGAGCTCGGTCAAACGCCCTAACACGCAGACCGGCCGGCTCTTGGCGAACATGAAGCAAGCGGGCATCGATCCGAAGGATATCGATGCCGTGGTATTGACGCATCCACACATCGACCATTCCGGCGGAATGGTGGCGGAGGATGGGGCGCGCAATTTCCCGAACGCGCAGGTCTATATGACGGAGCTCGATTACGACTTCTGGATGGACGATAGGCGTCTAGGAACGCCCGCTGAAGGCTCCGCCTTGACCGCGCGCAAGAACCTGCCAGCGTACCGCGACCGCATCATCTTCATCAAGGATGGTCAGGAAATCCTGCCCGGAGTGCAGGCCATGCTCACGCCAGGCCACACCGTCGGGCATACGGTCTACATGATCAGCTCGGACGGGAAGACGATTTGCAATATCGGTGATGTCGCGCACCATGTGATCTTATTCGAGCATCCGCAAGTCGAGGTTGCTTTTGATACAGACTCCAAGCAAGGAGCGCTCTCGAGGGTCAAGCTGTTCCAGATTTTAGCGGCGCAACGCATTCCACTGGTTGTCTTCCACATGCCGTGGCCCGGAGTCGGCCAGCTCGCCACGCACGGAGACGGCTTCCGCTTCGTTCCCTCGCCGATGCAGCTCGTCCTGTAATAATGCTTCAGGCCGACACACCTGCGCCGGTCGAGTAACGGCAGGGACGCGCGTTTCACCGCGCGCCCCCCGCCCAGATCCGTTCGTACCCGAACATACCCTGCCTTTCCCCAGGTCGGGCAGCAAGACCGATTGGCGCAGGCCATACTGCGCTGCGAATGACCAGATATCGTTGCCGCCTCACTGATCAGCAGGGATCGTCCGCACCCAGGCTATGACTGCGTTCAAGTCCTGTCCCTGTCGTAAATCTCATCCGTTGGCGCGGGATGGCGAATCGGGCGATGCTCGCGGCGTATGTTAGACCGCTGCAGATTGATTTGGTCTCTGCTGATCGGCCTGTTCCGATCAAGAGTGGCACTTGAGGCCGAAAACCTGGTGTTGCGCCAACAGATGATCGTGCTAAGGCGGACGGCGCCGAAAAGACCCACCTTCGACGCCCTGGACAGGTTGATATTAGTGGGCCTCTACCGACTGTTTCCGCCTGTTCGGTCTGCGCTGACGATCGTCAGGCCAGAGACCGTCCTTCAATGGCATCGGGCGGGATTTCGAGCCTACTGGCGCCGGAAATCGAAGCCGCGCCGGGGACGACCAAAGATCCCGCTCGAGATCAGGCAGTTGGTCCGCGAGATGAGCCTCGCCAATCCACTGTGGGGAGCGCCGCGGATTCATGGCGAACTGCTAAAGCTCGGCATCGATATTGGGTAGACGAGCGTGGCCAAGTACATGGCACGGAGGAGACGCCACCTTCGCAGGGCTGGAGGACGTTTCTCCGCAATCACGTGGACGGCGTCGACGCAATGGACCTGTTCGTGGTGCCGACAATCTCGTTCCGGCTTCTGTATGGACTGCTCATTCTGCGGCACGATCGGCGTCGGATTCTGTGGCTGGGTGTCACAATGCATCCCACCGCGGAATGGATCGCCCAGCAACTGGTGGAGGCCTGCGGATGGGACAGGGCTCCACGCCATCTCATCCGTGACCGCGATCGGTCGTATGGGGAGGTGTTGCTTCGGCGTGTTCGTGCCATGGGGATTCGCGATCGACCGACCTCGCCGCGCTCGCCGTGGCAAAACGGATACGCGGAACGGCTGATCGGTTCGATCCGACGGGAGTGCGTCGATCATGTCGTGGTGCTTGGCGAACGCCACCTCCGACACCTGCTGCAGTTATACCTGCGGTACTACAATAAAACGCGCACGCACCTGTCCCTGGACAAGGATGCGCCGATCCCGCGCGCTGTCGAGGCCAACGGTTGCATCGTCAGCCGCCCCGTGTTGGGCGGATTGCATCATCAATACATGCGGATCTAATTTGCGACAGGCACAACGGTAATACCACGAGGCACAGGGGATTGATGATCTGGCTGATGACAAGCGTCGTTGCTGAAAGATGCCCTTTTGCAAAATAGGTAGCTTGGATTCGGCATCTAAGAGCTTTCCGACTTGCGTGGCGCCAGGTGCGGCGACATATCGCGTTGCCTCCGCTCCCCCGCTCGCACGGGTCAAGCTGACATGCACCGCGCGCTGCGCTCCGGTCTCCTGAAGCGCTCTTGCTGACAAGAACAAGCAAGGGTGAATATGCAGACCATGTCGTGGGGCCGGCGTAAAGCCTTGTCACCGTGTACCCGTCTTGTGAGGCAAGGTGACGCGCGTCGAACGCTGCGCCGGTAAGGACACGAGCGGTGTGGACTTATCGTCCTGACACCTTTCATTTGCCCGGTTCATGCTTCAACCCGCCCGGCATGAACCACTTGCACGGCAACGCTCGCACTACGCAACGCTCGTCGTTGCATTGGCTTCCACAGCCTGTCTTGGCAGCGACCTTACCGGGCCAGTCCGCGTGATCGACGGCGACACCATCGCTGTTGGCTCCCGGCACGTGCGGCTGCAGGGCATTGATGCTCCCGAGACCGATCAAATCTGTCTTGATGCCCAAGGCCAGCGGTGGACCTGTGGGATCGCGGCGCGGGATCAGCTTTCCGCCCACATCGCGGGTCGGGGCGTTAGCTGCGCAGCGCGCGGCGAGGATCGCTACGGGCGAACGTTGGCGACCTGTTCAGCGAGCGGCGACAACCTGAACGGCTGGATGGTCCGTGAGGGTTGGGCGCTCGCCTATGTGCAGTACTCGCGCGAGTACATTGCCAACGAAGCTGCCGCACGGGAACAGCGCAGGGGAATGTGGGGTGGTGAGCAGCGCCCAGCCAATGTCCGCATCCGGCAAAAGCGGGCCATCCGTCCGTTGGGCTCGGGTTTTGTGACAGACCCGACATCGGTAATAGCTTCAGGGTGAGCGGCTACTCGATGACGCGGTCGGCTAACGCAGCGAGATTGTTGGGCACGCTGAGATTCATCGCTTTTGCGGTCTTCATGTTGATGACAAAGAGATAGCGCGTCGGCTGTTCTACGGGCAGGGCGGCGGGCTTCACTCCCTTGAAAATACGGTCGACCAGCGCGGCCGCTCGACTAAATGATTCATCCTCGTCTGCGCCATAGGACATCAGCCCGCCGTCTTGGACGATGTTATCGGCCTCATAGATCGCTGGTATCTGGTGGGTTGCAGCGTATTGGATCACCCGCTTTCGATTGAGCAACGTAAGAGAATCCGAGACCATTAGAATCGCCTCGGGATTCTCGCGGTTCATCGCGGTGAAGGCATCATCGAAATCGTCAGGCTCGCGAACTCCGAGCGCCTGGACTTGCACCCCAATGCCGCGCGCCGCGTTGGCGGAAGCCTCGTAACGCTGCGACATGCCGAGGTCTTCCTTGTTCCACAGCATCGCCACCCTCTGGAGGTTCGGTAGCAGGGCTTTCAGCAACGAAAGCCGCTTCGTCGACAGCATCGCAGCATCATCCGCAATGCCAGTGACGGTACCCCCGGGATTCGCTAGGCTGTTGACAAGGCCGGTGGTGACCGGGTCGCCCGAGCCGGATGCGATCACGGTGGGAACGCCGGAGGCTTTGGCAGCCGCAGCGGCCGGATAACTGACGGTGACCACCGCATCCACCTTGGCCGCGACTAGCTCAAGCATCATCTGAGGGACGAGGGCAACTTTGCCCTTGGCGCCACGGGGTTCGTAAGCGAGATTCTGCCCAATCTTGTAGCCGAGCTTTCCAAGGTTCTCTATTAGGATGGCGCCTCGGCCTTCAGTCGGCAGCATGGGCGGCCCAGGGAGCAGGGTGCCGAGGCGATAGACTCTGCCGGATTGACCATGCGCTAGGCCGGACACTGCGAAGGGGGCGCTCCCGACAAAAGCAATGAAATCACGTCGCCGCATAACTTGCTCCTACAGGTAACAGAGCGACCTTAGCAGGGTGCGAGCGGCGTGTCGGGCTGATTTTGGTCGCGAATGGCACCTCTCACACACACATAACCGTGAGGGATGGATGTGCGCAGCCCGCATAAGCAGACATGCACTCCTAACGAGGTGTGGGCTCCGAGAGTTCTCCGACTTTCACGTTGTCGCGTGGGCCGGAAGGATTGGGCGGATCGTTCTTCAACTGCGGCGCGCCCAGCGCGTCCACTAGCCAATGACCAGCTTCATGCCGAGACGCAACCAGAGCGCCGATACAAATGATGGGTGATAGATGTGCTTGGGAAAGTCATCGCCTAGCTCAGCGCGGATGTCAGGATCGCTCTTCCCGACATGGCCATTTGCAGCGGCGAAGCCTTTCAGATCCGGCACCGTTTCAATATCCCAGACGATGACGTTGCTCATGTGGACCACTCAACACTCGAATAGGGAAGGCGTTTATAGCCCCAATTCGCTGATGCGGGGTCAGGCGTTCCTATGTCGCCGTAGGCCATAGAGCCGGACATATGCGGGATCGGTCGTCACCGCAGGATTTGCCACCACGCATTGGTGAAGGAGTGTTGCGAGGTCGTTCGGGATGGGAAAAACTGCCGGATCAATGAGCGCGTTTGTCAGTTTCACGAAGGCCAGCGGATGTCGAATAACAAGCTCGTGGTGCTTGTCCTCCAGCCTGAGTGAACTCGCAATCTGATAGAGCTCATACGGCACGATCAAATCGAGGATCGCTTCGACGGCCTCGGGAAACGCCCCTTCAGACTCCTGAGCCATTAGCACCAGGTTGCGCGTGGTGTTCTTGCAACGGAGACGGGTATCCAGCGGCCAATATCCCGAAAGAGCGGCCCCACAACTTCGCGCCAGCGGGTAGCCTTGTCGGCAGGTTCGTCTTCCGCATTCGCCATGAAACCCCACAAGTTCCTCGCGGCGTTTCGCCTCGCGGACGGCGGACCGACAGTTAAGGCACGTCGGATCTCGGTGGACGTGAGGTTATATTCAGGGGCTTCTCCGCGCTGGTGCCAGATGCCGACCCTAAGTAGTTTCGATACCAAGTCGTCAAACTCATTGTCGGAAAGCTGGTTGCGCTCAAAGGCCACCAAAGTGGCGGGCTTGAGCGCGTTGAATAGGCGCGCCGAGCCCATCGCGCAGTGTGCGTACGAGCGCCATAAAGCCAGTCCTTCGGGGTGATCCCATGAAAGGCGCGGCCAAAAGTGCTCCTTGGTCCACGCGGGGTCGATCGCATCAAGATAGGCCAGAGCGCGGGCAAGATGCATGCGCGCCAGTAGCCCTGGTCGTCCTCGCGCGGCCGCCAAGCGGTCAAAGCGAGGTTTGAGATCAGCACTTAAGCGGCTGTCGGGTTGCGGCTTCGGAGCGCTCAGCGCATTCAGCAATGTCCAAGCGAGGACGCTTCCAGGTCTATTGAGGGATTCGCTCGAGAGATCATCGTCATCTTCTGCGTCGGCAACATGGCCGTCAGCGCCGTAGGTCAGACCGGCGCGATAGGAGAGCGCGTGCCCACCAATCCGTATCAGAGTTTGGGGGTGAGCAAGGATGCTTCGCAGGAGACGATGCAGAAAGCCTATCGGCAATTGGCAAAGAAATTCCACCCCGATCTCAATCCTGGGAACAAACAAGCCGAGGAGCGGTTCAAAGAAATTTCGGCCGCTTACGATCTTCTCGGCGATCCCCAGAAAAGGGCTCGATTCGATCGCGGTGAAATCGATGCATCCGGTGCCGAGCGGCCGCGGCAGCGATACTATCGCGATTTCGCGAATGCTGGCGCCGGAAATTCCTATTCAAGCACCGCGGGTTTTGCGATTTTTTGGATACAGAAGACCTTTTCTCGAAAATGTTTCGCGGAGGAGGAACAGCCAACGTCCGCATGCGCGGGGAGGATGTACATTATCGCCTGGAAATCGCTTTCCTCGATGCGATTAATGGAAGCAAGCAACAGCTCACGCTGCCGGATGGCGCTGTCCTCGACGTGACAATTCCGCCCGGCACGCGCGACGAGCAAATTCTTCGATTGCGGGGCAAGGGCTGGCCAGGCATCGGGGGTGGTCCGTCAGGTGATGCGTTGATCGAAATCCATGTGCGGCCCCATCCCCTCTTCACCCGCAACGGCGACGACATTCACGTAGAGTGGCCGATTGCTCTGCGTGATGCCGTGCTCGGGGCAAAGCTCAATGTGCCGACCCCCTCGGGTGGGGTCACCATGAAGGTACCAAAATGGTCGAATACCGGCACGCGGCTGCGCCTGAAGGGGCGCGGTGTTCCGCGGCCGGACGGAAATCGTGGGGATGAATACGTTACACTGAAAATCATGCTTCCAGAGAACCCCGACCCCGAGGTGGAGAGATTCATGGCGCATTGGCGGCCGGTAGCGACCGAGCGAGAACGCGAGGCAAGGCGGGCGTAAGCTGAGCGTTTCCCTAATCAGATGGGGCGCTCGATGCAAGATTCACGTTGGTAAGTCCCACCGCGGAAAAGCGTATGACGCACTTGGCCTATACTGATTTGCGTGCGTTCCGTCTCCGCTGTCTCCGGCGCGCACCGGAGACAGATACGCAGGTGCGAGGCTGTTCAACTGAACGGTGTTTGTCATCGGCTGCAGGAGAGAATGCAGCAGCTTAGGGGGTAGTGGGATGCAGCCTATATTGGGTGCGTGCAGGTGTGTGGCCGCTCACAGCGCGCGCAGCGACGAACGATGCCGTGATCGGCGATTCGCAGCGACGATCAGATGTCTTCATGTATGTGTTCGATCTTATCGAATTTCACCAGCGCAGCCCTATTCCGTCGTTTCGTGTAACGCTCTATCCTTTCGGCCCTAAGCGTTGCACCGTTACGCATAATCGTTCGCGTGTTGCGTGTAACCGGGCCCCACCCATGGACAGAAAACCTGATGAGAAGTGACGCGCTCCCTAGGAACGAATTATTTGCGCTGCAGGGCCTCGATGATATTCGGGTCTATCTTCCGACCATCGCTCCGGTCAAAAGCGCCCCACCTCGTAAAAAGCTCCCGTTCCCACTGACGGAGCGGGCCGTTATGCGGGTGTGGAACTGAATGTTCTTCACGCGCACAGCGGGGGTGGCCGCATGTCTCAGAAGTGTCCGAGCACCTTTTGCAACGCTACCCTATTGGGGTGCCCATCGGCTTTGGTGGAAGACGTAGGACACGCGACGGTTTTCGTAAAATCCTTGTCCCGCTCTCCACTCCATAAAACGGACCGAAATCCGCTCCTTTGCAAGGTGGATCAGATTGTAAGTGTTGCCTTGGCCACCCCTGAGTCGCGTTGAAATCGCCGTGCCCGCATGCAGCACGATGACCGATCCACCACCCGCAGTGCCTGCAAGACCCCCGCTTAAGGCGCGGTGGTGGTGCCCGGAAAGTAGTAGGTGAACTCCTACCTTCGCGATCGCTTCGAGGGCGAGGCGCGAGCGTCCGGCAAGCTCAAGCGGAGCTTCGCCGCTTGGTATTCCCAGCGGATGGTGGGTCACGAGCGCTTTGACTGTTTTCTCGGGAACGTCACGGAACACGCGCCCGATTTGCGCGATCTGCTCGATCGAAACACGGCCGTTCTTGCGGGTAAAGCTTCTGGTGGTATTAAGCCCCAGAACGGCAATCTCGTCATCGTGAAAGAGATTGGCTGGATGCGCGGCCGGCAAAACATAATGATCGTATTTTGCCAACGGAGTCATAAACCGGGCGAACACATTATAAAGTGGCACATCGTGATTGCCGGGAACCACCAGTTTTGGTTGCGAAATGCGATCGAGAAATCTCCGCGCCGCGGCAAATTCGGCATGTCGTGCGCGTTGCGTGAGATCGCCGCTAACTACGACCAAATCGGGACAATTATCATTCACGCTGCTTAGGAGGTCCTCCATCACAGTGAGATCATGCCGCCCAAAATGAAGATCTGACATTTGAGCAATCGTGCGCATAGCAGAAAACTTAGATGCCCGTCGGAGAAGGAGCAAACACCCGCAACGCAGCCGATCGTATCCGGTAATGCAATGGTGACCGTATTATATCGATTTCCCCATCGAGTGCGACCAAGAGCCTTCGGTGATACGAACTGATTTCTACCGCCGGAAGATTGAAGACCCGAAGGTCTGTTTTGTGATCCAGAAAACCGATTACCGAGCGAAGGGCGAGCCAGAGCAGCGCAAGTCTGCTTTGCTGTTTCGCCACATAGAGGGAAAGCTGACCTTCGTCCAGTCTGTCGCGGGTGCCAAGCGAGCGGCCACTGAGTCGATACACGTTGTTTCCTATGAAGACACACGGGCTGCGATACGTCTCTGTACCGCTCGCGGTGTGGACTGATAGCCGGCGGAGTGGGAAATATCGCAACACCTGCAGACTGGCCATGATCAAGGCGAGCCACTTCGGTAAACCTACCCGGCTCGTTCGCCGTTCTCGATCGAGAACCAAATAGGGATATAATCCAATCGAAGAATTGTTGACGAAGATCTGGCCGTTCACTTCGCCGACATCGACACTGCGCAGGTGGCCCGCGGCAATAATGGCGACGGCCTCGTGAATTGCCATCGGTATCTTGAGGTCTTTGGCGAAGTGATTCAGAGTTCCCAGCGGAATGATTCCGAGAGGGACGTCGCTGCCCGCGATGACGCTGCTCACTGTGCTGATCGTACCGTCACCACCACCGACGACGATCGCGTCGAGCTCGCCGTCAGTGACTCTCCGCAAGGCGCGCTCCGCGCCAGCGCGCAACTCTTCCCCTTTAAGTAACTCAAAAGTCGCCGACAGCGTGTGATTTTGAAAAGCCGATTCCAAAACATTTTTGATTCTGCCGCGGTCTTCTCCCGCGGACTTGCCGGACGATGCGTTGAGCAGGACGCGGATGCGCTGCGGTTTCACTATTTCTCCCCAGGCTAGCCCTTCGAGGGGGGTGTAAAGCTCGCCCGGCCCCTAAATGTTCAAGTTCGGCAGCAGCTCAGTGGTTCTTCGAGGGTTCAACCTGGCCTGCGCGCTGCAGCCGCGTCATCACTGTCCAGCATCCTAATGCCCACGCCGAGCCAAGGCACCACCCGGCGAGCACATCAGTTGGATAATGCACACCGAGATACACTCTGCTAACCCCAACAAGCAGCGTGAGCATTATTCCGATGGTGACGAAGTAAAGACGAAGACGTCGCGAGGGAGTGGTACGAGCCAGGAGAGCGGCGAGGGTCAGATATGTAATGGCCGACATGGCAGCGTGGCCGCTCGGAAAACTCGCAGTAAAAACCTTCACCGAAGACGTGACAAAATCAGGTCGAGCGCGCGCAAACGCAAGTTTGAGCAAGTCATTCACCGCTACACCGCCCACGACCGCGGCAAGCACGAGTAGCGCTGCTGCGCGCTTGTGAGAGAGGAGCAAATATCCCACAACTACAGATAATACTATGGCCAGAACAGCGAAGCTGCCGAGCGCGGTGATGTCCCGAGCCGCTCCCTGTACCCACGGGGGCCCGAGTGGATCGGCGGGAGTTCCGGCGCTCCGGAAGGCGAGGATCACATAATGATCGAAGGCCAGAGTCGAGCCTTCCATCACCTCGCCTGCAATAAAGCCGAAGATGAGGAGCAGCCCGGCGACCGCGAGAACAGATACAATAAGCCAGGGCTCTGCCTGCCACCGACTCCTTTGGCATTGCCGGACGTGTTCCATGTCGTGTGCCCGTGATGAGAGCTAACTTATTATAAACGCGGTCTGCGGCCTCAACGTGCCTTCCGATTGAATGATGCGGCTAGCGCCAATGAAAATGGGTTGTGCTATTTGAAGGGCAAGAGTCGGCAATCCGTAGGACGAGATTGCTGGTCCCGGCCTACAAGAATGGCAGCTGAACGGCGTCCGAGCTGCGCGAGCCATCGAGCCGGTGTTACAGCTGCGGATTATGGAGAAGTCTGCTCGGTGTCACCTGTCGTAAATCTCCTCCATTAGCGAGGGATGGCGAATCGAGCGATGCTCACGATTCATGTTAGCAGCCGCAGACAATCTCGTTCCGGGTTCTGTATGTGCTCATTGTGCGACACGACCGGCGTCGCATTCTATGCCTCGGAGCCAACCTCCGAATGGATTGCCCGGCAACTAAGCGGACACAGTCAGGCCGCAGCGAGCATTACGTGTGCCTGAATTTTGGCAGCAATCTCGTGCTGGCCATGTCTGATCGCAATCACCGATGCGGCGTAGTCGGTTACAAATTCCAGGTTTCCTGCGTCTCTGGCATCGATTTCGTTGCGAAGAGGAGTTCCTTGGCAATAGGCAATGGCAGGAATGCGTGGCGAAGACGCGCGGCTTTGTTCGGCTCTCGTGTCGATAATCACACTCGAGAATCCTGCCCTTTCCAGCTCGCTACGGATCAGTGCTGTGTCGTGGTAGCCGTGCGGCGTGCGTGCCAAAAAACGCGGCGGATCGTTCGGAAAGAGTTTGGCGAGAGCATTCGTCACATCATCAGCAAAGACATTCTCCTCAATGCGGTCCCACACGTTGAACAAAAAATGTCCCCCGGGCTTCAGGACTCGGCTTGCTTCGCGATAGCCAGAGATGCGGTCCGGAAAGAACATGGCCCCAAACTGACAACAAACGAGATCGAAGGTCGCATTCTCAAACGGCAGCGCCAGAGCATCCGCTTGGCGCCATGTAATGCGACTGTCGGGAGGTTGTCGCGAAGCGGCATAGTCGAGCATCGGCTGGTTGAGATCGGTTACGACATAGGTTGCAAGCGGGGGCAGGCTTGGCGCCAATGCGCGGGTGGCCACCCCGGTGCCGGCCGCAATTTCCAAAACAGCACTTGGCGACAAGGACGCTGCTCGTCGCGCAATATCGGCCGCGTACGGCTCGAAAATAAGCGGTACCATATAGCGATCGTAATTCTCCGGAACGGAGCCGGCGAACACCTTATCACTTTCCGACACAGCTTTGTACCTCGCCCGAAGGCAATCGAGGAATTCTCTCGATCACAATCTCTCAGATTTCGCAGCAATCTTCCATACTCTTGAGGTGGAGCAGGTCCGATGAGGCATTGGTCGCGTCTTGGAGCGGCGTCTTAGCGATGAAAAGACTGGACCGCTTCTCCGAGCACAGCAAATGTGCATGCATGCAAACGACAGCACGCGAGATGACCACCCAGCCGCGTCAACCACCACGGATGCAGATCACTTGGCGGGTTTTCGAACCGCCTCGGGGGCGCGCATGCGAACGCCCCTCTCTGACGGGATATTATCGGGGCACGATTCGCTGGGTTCTCCTGGAGCTCATTTTGGTATTATCGTGATCTTCTGGCGCGGATCCGCGACGGCGTTCACCAAGGTTCATGACATGATGAGAAAGCTTTGGCTTTACCTCCTGGCGACCTCGGCCCTCAGCATAATGTCCTACGCGGAAATCTCGGCTCAGGTCTATCCGTCCCGGCCGGTCACAATCGTCGTGCCGTACGGCGTCGGCGGCATAACCGACTTCCTCGCCCGCGTTCTGGCGGAGGAAATGGGGCGGCGCTGGGGCCAGCAGGTGCTCGTCGAGACCCGACCCGGTCTTGCCGGAATGACCGCTGTCGCCAAGGCTCCGGCCGACGGCTACACGTTGATGGTGACCTCTAATGGTCACACGGTCGCAGGATTGGTGACGAAGGATCCTCCATTCCACCCCGTGAACGATTTTGCCGGTATTACCCGCCTGGGCTCTTCGCCCATGTTCTTAGTTGTCCATCCGGACTTTCCAGCGAAGACACTCAAGGAAGCTCTCGATCTTGCAAGAGCCCAACCCGGCAAGCTCAATTTTTCCTCTCCCGGACTGGCCAGCACGACGTTCATCGCAGCTGTGCAGCTCCGCAAAGCAGCGGGCATCAATATCGTCCATGTACCGTTCCGGAGCGCGGTGGACTCGATGACCGCCATACTGCGTGGTGACGTTCAGTATTATTTCGCCCCGGTAAATATGGCGCGGGATCAGTCCGCCTCCGGCAGAGTACGCGTGATCGCGGCTGCCACCGCCGAGCGCGACCCCAACCTCCCTGACGTGCCTACCTTCACTGAGGCCGGTTTGCCGTTCGTGTATGACTCTTGGTACGGCCTGATAGCGCCGGCTGGCGTCCCCCCGCGTATCCTTGAAAAGATCAGCGTCGATTGGGCTGATATCGTCAAAACCGCTGACATGCAAACAAAGTTGAGGAGGCAGTTTTTGGTTGCTCAATCCGATACGCCTGCAGCAATGGACAAGATCATCCGAGACGAAACTACCCGGCTGGCAACAGCATTCAAGGAAGCAGGCGTGATCGAATAGCGCCGTTCTCCCGCCCCTCATGAGCCGCACTGGACGGTACGCATCAGTTTGATGCGGCGTGTGGCAGGCTCGGGCTACACCTGACCCCCTTGTAAATAATGTTGCGCGCCGTCAGGAAACCAGTGCTGCATGCGTGCAAGGCATTGTTAGCGTCTGATTGGATGCAATCCGGCCTCCGCAAGGTCGTCCCTGGTACTCTGTTTTGCGAGACCCGGACGCCCTGCTATGTTCTCGCGGGATTCTTTGGGGCCGCCCCACAGCTTTTTAGCAAAGGAGAGCACATGACAGCGGAAGACATCCTGGGAACGTGGTGCAGCGTGGGTCACGAGCGCGTAACCCAAGACGGAACGGTGACACATCCCTTCGGTAAGGAGCCGCTGCCTGCAAGACTGGTCTACTCGCCGGATGGATCTATGGCTGTGATGACAATTAGGCCTGGTCTGGAAAAACTTCGGCGCGGTACGCCAGCAGACGTGCGACTCGCAGCGCTTGACGAATGCATCGGCTATATGGGGCACTACGATGTCGTCGGCAGCACCATCCGTCACCATATTGAAGTATCGATCAATCCCGAGTTGATTGGGGTGACACTTGAACGGCCCGTCATTTCGGCGGAAGGCAACCGCGTAACGGTACGAGCGCCCGGCGATAAGAACGGCGCTCTTGACAACATCACTTGGGAAAGACTGACGCGCTGATGGACCAGCGTGCGATACCGCTGCGCGTCGGCGGATAGGCGTTCATGCGCGACTGTTATGTCGGGTTCACTGCCGAGTGTTCTGCCGTCGATTCGAGGCGCCGTACGAAGAGGGCCTTGAGGACTTCGATCCGTTTTCAGGCAAGTCGTCACGAGTGACGATGTATGGCTTGCTAGGTCCATGCGGATACTCGTCTCCCCGCGCGGCGTAGAATGTGTCAGCGGCCGCCGGCTGAGCGCACCACTCGATCGTGAGGGGGCGCAATCAATGAAGGCCCGGGGGAGCGGCGAGGAGATGCTGCCCCCCTTGGTGGTCAAGCGGTTGCTGCACAGTCCCAAACAGCTCCTACACTAGGCGGTTGAGCGGTTGTGTCCTGTCTCGACGCACATCTGAATTGTGCAGATGCAGCTTGGGTTGCCGAGGTGTCTGCGTTTTGCTGACGGCCGATGGCCGAATCGAGCTGCGCGACTAGGTGGCGGCTCAGCTTGGCAACCGGCGTGCGCAGCTGGGAGCCAGATCGAGCAGATTGGCGACATCGGCCGTGCACCGGCGGTTCCAGCCTGAAGGGAAAAGGACTACACGCCCTCGAAACCACGTGGCGCCAAAGTACCGCGGGCCAGCCGGCGAGACCTGCGCACGAAGGGGGCGACCCCCGAGCCTCCCACCCAAACCGGTCGCGCATGCTTACTCGATTGCTCCGGAGCGCCCCGCTGAAACCGCGCAAATTCCTATTCTCCCGCGTAGAATCATACCGCAATTTCAATGAAGTACGTGTTCGCAGTTTATTCTGACCGGCGCGCCAGCAAATTCAATCCTGGGATCGCAACCTGCGCGTCTACGAGACCATCCGCACCATGGCTTTCGATGCGGATCTCGCGGCCGGCAGCTTGAGCGAGGCGCGCTTGAAGCACTACATTCCACCCAGGAAGCGCACTATCTTGCAGGCTTCGGCGCCATCACTGGTCGCTGAGTGGCTGGCCGAACTTGACCCGAATCGCACGATAGACAGCTTCGGGGGTAAGCGGCATTTCGGTTAGCCTGACGCCAACGGCGTCGTCGATCGCATTGGCAATGGCTGGAGACGGACAGAAGGTCGAGACTTCACCCACGCCTTTCGCCCCAAAGGGTCCATCCGATTGGGCGTTCTCGATCGTGATGTTCTCTAGAACCGCGGGCACATCAAGGAAGCCAGGTATTTTGTAGTCAGCTAGAGAGGCGTTCGTCACTTGCCCGCCGTCAATATGCATCTTCTCGAACATGGTAAAGCCGACGTGCATCAGCGCGGCACCCGAGATCTGCGTCTGAACGTTCTTAGGGTTTATAGGAACGCCGCAGTCGACAACATTAATGAGTTTGTCGATCTTGACGTGACCTGTCTCGATATCGACCTCGACCTCAGCACCCGCACCTGAGATCAGCCAGAATGGCGTGACCTTCCGACTCTGGCCGGTTTCGGGATCCGGGGATTCATAGTCCGGCTTGAAAATGCCCGTCCCTATTACATTCCCCGCTTGCATGCCGTAGCGCCGCTGGAACAGCTCTGCGATCGGAACGTTGGAGCCGTTCGGCTCCCCCACTTCCCGTGCAAGGGTCTCGAGCTTGTTTCGTGCCTCCTCTGCCGCACGCCGGACCGCGTGCCCCATGTGGAATAATGAGCGTGAGCCGAGCGTACCCATGTCGTAGGGCGTCGCATCAGTGTCGCGTGGGATCACGCGCACCGCCTCCGCCGGCACATTGAGAACCTCGCCGACGATCTGCGCCATGGCCGTATCGGAGCCCTGACCCATATCGATCGTGCCACAGTAGAGCGTAACTGAGCCGTCCGCTGCTACGTTGACCATAGCGACCGAGGTCGTTGGCGATGTCACTGCCTTAATGGCTATCGCTAGGCCACGGCCACGTCGGACGGGGCCGTCGCCGCGTTCGAAGGGCCTCGACCAACTCAACCGGTCGACCACCTTGTCCAGCACCTTGTCGAGAGGCGCGTCCTGTATGATTTGGCCGGTCGCGTGTATGTGCCCCTCTTGCAACAGGTTCTTGCGCCGGAACGCGACGGGATCGAACCCGAGCTCGCGAGCCATCATGTCCATCTGGCTTTCGTAAGCCCAAACGAGTTGCGGCACGCCGAAACCGCGTAGTGCTCCAGAAGGCGTTAAGTTGGTATAGAGCGCATACGAATCGATGGCGACATTATCGATGTCGTAGGGACCGGATGCCGTGAGCCCTGCCTTCTGCGTCACACGGGGGCCGATATCCGCATAGGCCCCACCATTCCAGTAGACCTCGCACTTCCGGGCGACAATTCTGCCGCCGTTGTCAACTCCGGTCTTGATGCGAAAGGTGCAGGGATGCCGAGTAACCTGATAGAACATCTCGTCGAAGGCGAGCGCGACCTTTACGGGTCTGCGCACAATCATCGAAAGCGCAAGCGCCAATGCCTCGAGCTTGACGTAGAGCTTGGCCCCATAGCCTGAACCAACGTGCGGAACCTTGATGCGCACCTTGTTCTCAGGCCATCGAAGCAGCCGAGCCATCTCCGAGCGAACGAACGATGGGCCTTGGGTCGAGTCGTAGAAGGTGACGTGGTCATCCCGATAATCGCAAATGCAGGCAAATGGCTCAAAAGGCAAGTGCAGTACTTTCTGCGTCCTGAATTCGTGCTCGAATCTGTGTTCTGCACCCGCATAAGCGGCTTCAAAATCTCCGCGTCGCAACCGATAGTTCAGCGCAATGTTGGTGTCGCGCGCGCCTCTCAAATGCTTCAGATCAGCGAACGAGTGTGCAGGCTTCAGCTCATCATGCACGTAGACAGGGCTCGTGAGAGCCTCAAGCTCATCGAAGACGGCTGGGAGTTCGTCGTATTCGGCTGTGATTAATTGCGCACCCTCCTCCGCGACATGTGGATCGGCCGCGAGTACAGCGGCCACAGGTTCGCCGACGAAACGCACCTTTTCATGCGCGAGAATGGGTTGGTCATGAAAGGCTGGCCCATAATACGGGTCGGGCAAGACCTTCATGATGTCGTCGATGGTTACGACTCGTATTACGCCCGGCATCTTAGTCGCAGCGATGGTATCAATGGATTTGATACGGCCGTGCGCCACTGTACTGCGGTACAGCTTGGCGTAGAGCATGCCCGGGATGCGCATCGTGTGCGTGTATTCGGCGCGGCCGGTCACTTTGTCCCTGCCCTCGATCCTGGTGACTGAGCGGCCGATCTGGGAGCCTACCTTCCCGTCCATTGCTACTCCCCCCTCAGACCTGCCCCAATTAGGTGCGTGCAGGTCCGATCGCGATAGAGATACGGGTTTATAGTGAGGGTGCTATCGACCAGCACCAGCAGCGTATAGCCGTCCGGAGCGGCTGGGGCGACCTGACCGGCTGCAAGTCCGCCATTTGCAGCTGGCATGTTCTCGACAATAATCGCATGGCGCATGGAGGCCGCCAAGCCATCGGCCACTGCGCGCGCGACGGCATCACCAGCGGCGCCAACCGCGGTGGTGGCAATCAGGCGAATGGGCCTGGAGGGATAAGATTCTTGTGCGTGTGCGATGCCCGAACACATCGTTAGCGCCAGGGCTAGTGGCAACAGCTCGGCCGCATCAAGTGTAGCGAGAGCACATCTCCACTTCATCACAAATCCTGCTTGGCCTCAGGCATCCGGTACGAACGAGCATCCCAATACTTTTGAGATCAGGCCGTCGAACGTTAGCACTCGATTCGGTGACACAGAAGGGACGAAGGGGTCTGCACCGCGCTGGGTTCGGCAACTTGCCGACGCTGCCTGTTTCATGGATGTTTGCCGGTATGTGGGGTAGCCCTGATCCGATAAATTCGTCAAAAGGATTAGGTGAGGGCGGAATTGTTCCGGTTGGAGGGGCTGTGACGAATGCTGTTGCGGCGGCACTATCGTCGCTTGGGGTTGAGCCGCGCGAGCTTCCGCTACCGCCTCCTAAGCTTTGGCATCCTAGTGTTGATGCTGAAATGCGGTGCGCTTGGGCGGACTGCCTCCTAAACCATAGCCCGCGCAAGGTACTTCTCCAGTTCGGTTTTCGCTTTCAGTGCATTCAGGAGGCAGGCTTGTACTTTGCATTGCGACTGAATTCTACTAAGGGCAGGACCCAGAGCGGCAGCGCCAAGCTTCGTAGAAAGGGGTGTTACAATGGCTTCAATGCTATATTTTCGGCTGGCACAACGGCCATGGGCGTACAGTCAAAAGCCAAGAACAATTGTTGGTAAACATGTTGAGTGTAACGAGTGGTGCGCCGTGGCGGCTGCTACAAATGATCGTGCTGACGATATGCGCCGCGTTGGTAGCGCTGATCTCTTGGCCGGTCCTGTCAGATCCGATCGAGGACTTTTACCGCGGGCGAAACGTCAATATCATCATCGGATATGGCGTGGGAGGCGACTACGACACCTATGCGCGTCTATTGGGGCGGCACATCGGCAAACACATCCCGGGCTATCCGTCGATCGTACCGCAAAACATGCCGGGCGCGGGCGGACTTAAGGCGACCTTGTATCTGGCTAACGTCGCGCCGAAGGACGGCACTGTGTTCGGGACGGTGGCGCGCGGCCAACCGCTGACGCCCCTGCTGCTCGGCGAAAAGAGCTTCGACCCGCTGCAATTTTCTTGGCTAGGCAGCGTCACTGATGAAGCAAGCCTTTGCCTGTCCTGGGGGTCTTCCGGCATCGCCACGTGGCAAGATCTGCTGGCTAACCAGACGCTATTCGGTGGCGACGGGCAGGGCACCGATCCCGATATGTTGGCGTCGGCGCTCAACCGCATCTTCGGTACCAAGATTAAGATCATTACGGGTTATCATTCGACACGGGAGCTTACGCTCGGCATGGAGCGCGGGGAGATCGAAGGCGTCTGCGGCATATCGGCGAGCACGCTGCTTAGCCAACAGCCGGAGTGGGTTGCTGGCAACAAGGTCCATCTGCTCGCGCAGATGGCGACCCGGAAAGATGAACGCTTCAAGACCATCCCGCTGATCACTGATTTGGCCGAAAACGAAGAACAGCGCCAGGTTATAAGCCTCGTAATCGCTGGTCAGGCAATTGCACGCCCGTTCTTCGCACCTCCCAACATTCCAGACTATCGCAAAGTAGCCCTTCGTGCAGCCTTCGATCAGACCATGCGAGATCCAGAGTTCCTTGCAGACGCCGCTCACGGCAAAATGGACGTCAATCCGATGTCTGGCACTGAAATAGAAGGCTTGCTTAAACGGCTCTATGCGACGCCGAAGGGCCTCGTCGCCAAAGCGTCCGTAGCGATCGGGTCGTTAAAATGAAATCTTATGATGTCAGGCCGTTGCGTATCGGGGCACATGCATGAGCAAACTTCAGCTGACCGTAGCGGTCAGCCGTTACGACCACGTCGCCGACGTATTGAACGGCATTGTGTCAGTTCAGGGCATCGATCTCAACGTACTGGACCTGCCGCTGCACGATATCTTCTACCGGTTCGTGCAGTTCAAGGAGTTCGACGTCGCGGAAATCTCGTTTGCGAAATACGTCTCGATGATTTCCCAGGGCGATGACGTGCTGATTGCTCTGCCGGTGTTTCCGTCGCGTGTCCTGCGGCATTCGGCAATCTACGTTCGAACCGACGGCCCGGTGAAGGCGCCTAAGGATCTGGCCGGGCGCCGGGTGGGCGTCCCGGAATGGGCGCAGACCGCTGGGGTCTACGCCCGTGGCCTGTTGGCCGAGGAGTTTGGGATCGATCTCGCCTCCATCCAATGGGTGCAAGCTGGGCAGGATCAGGCGGGCCGACAGGAAAAGGTGGCGTTGAAGCTTCCCGCCGGCATTTCGATCTGCTCGGTCACTAACAAATCGCTCGCCGACATGCTGGTCGACGGCGAGCTTGACGCCGCGCTGCTGGCGCAGCCACCGGCGCGTTATCTTCAGGGCCATCCCAACATTGCAAGGATGTTTCCGGATTGGCTCAGCGCCGAGGAGCAATACGCCGAGAAAACGAAAATTCTGCCGATCATGCACACCGTTGCGGTGCGCAAGGCGATCCTCGACGAGCATCCTTGGGTAGCGGCCAACCTTTTCAAGGCGTTCGACGAGGCAAAGAAACGTAGCGTCGAGCGCGCCCTCTACGCCGGTATGACTTACTTCCCAGTTCTGTGGGGGTTCGAGTATGCGCGCCGCACGAAGAACCTATTCGAGGGCGAATATTGGCCCTACGGCCTCGAAGCCAACCGTCGCACCCTCGACGCCTTTCTGCGGTACGCCTACGACCAAGGCGTCTGCCATCGCCTGTTAACGATCGAGGAGTTGTTCCCGTCGCAGGTGCTCTCGTCTTATCGCGTGTGATGGTCGACAAACCCCCAGGGCAGATCGGACAACCGGTCACTCGTCTGGAGGACCCGGCGCTTGTCACTGGCGCAGGGCACTACGTTGGCGACATGTCGCTGCCGCATCAGCTTCACCTGCGCCTAGTGCGCTCGGAGGTCGCGCACGGTGTCCTGCACGGTGTCGACCGCGCGGCGGCACTAGAGATGGCGGGCGTCGTTGCGGTGTGGACCAGCGAGGATATAGCGGACATCCCGCCAGTCGACTTTCGCGACCCTTCCGCCGAGGCGCTGTTGCCTTATCGCCAGCCGGTGCTTGCTCGTGAGCGCGTGCGCTACGTCGGCGAGCCGGTTTCCGCGGTGTTCGCGACCGATTCTTACACCGCCGAAGATGCCGCCAATCTCGTTTCGCTCGATGTAGAGCCCTTGCCGGTGGTAATGACGTCGTCGTAGACGCCCAGCGAGTTCGCCAAGGGCTACAGCACCGAAGCCACTGTGCTGCAGAACAGCTATGGTGATATCGAACAGGCTTTCGCTAACGCCCACACGATTGTCGAACTCGATCTTGAGCTGGGACGCCACTCTGCGGTGCCCCTGGAGACCCGCGGCGCGATCGGCGTTTATGATCCGGGTGTGGACATGTTGCGGCTTTACGGCGCCGCTAAGGTGCCGCACCGCAATCGCGACACGCTGACACGCATGCTAGGACGCAGCCCCACGGCCTTGCACCTGCACGAATTGCATACCGGCGGCGGATTCGGCGTGCGGGGCGAGCTTTATCCCGAGGACGTGCTAGTGCTGGTGGCAGCCATGCGGCTGAAGCGTCCGGTGAAGTGGATTGAGGACCGGCACGAACATTTGATGTGCGCCAACCATTCGCGCCAGCAGCGCCACGTCGCCCGCATCGCCGTTGACGCTGAAGGCAAGATCCTCGGCATCGATGACGAGGTGTTCCACGACCAGGGGGCCTATATCCGCACCCACGGGGCGCGCGTTCTCTCCCGCACGCTCTGGTCCATCCCCGGTCCCTATCACATACCGGCGTATCGCGCGGTCGGCCGTTTCCGCCTTACTAACAAAACGCCCGCAGCGACTTATCGCGCGCCAGGCGGCTACGAAAGTACTTTTGTGCGCGAGCGCCTCATCGACGCCGCGGCCACGAAACTTGGGCTCGATCGGGCGGAAATCCGCCGCCGCAACCTGGTCCAACCAGGCGAGATGCCATTCCTGCGCCCATTCGACCAAGTATCCGCCGAGCCACTGCATCTGGATTCCGGCGATTATCCCGGCTTGCTCGACAAGGCGCTTTCGAAGATCGGCTACGGCCAATTGAAATCTGATCTCGCCCGCCGCCGGGCGGGCGGCGAGATGGTTGGCGTGGGCATGAGCATTTTCTTCGACGAGAGCGGGCGCGGCCCAGCGGACGGTGCCAAGGCTTCGATCGACGTGAATGGCGAGGTTGAGTTGATTACTGGGGGCGCGTCCATCGGTCAGGGCTTTGAAACGGTGATGGCGCAGATTTGCGCCGACGCGCTGGGCGTAGACTACAAGCGCGTGCGCGTGATCCACGGCCAGACTGATCGCATCGCGCACGGTATCGGCGCGCACGCCTCGCGCGCCACCGTGCTGACCGGCAACGCCGTCAACGTCACCGCGCAGAAACTGCGGCAGAAGGTCCTAGGCTATGCGTCCGAGCTGCTGCAGACACCCGTACCTGATCTGCACCTTAATAACGGCCAAGTAACCACGAAAATCGGCGCTTCGATCTCGTTCGGAGAAATTGCGCGCCGCGTTGGGCCCGGCTCGCAAATGCTGGGTGATCGCGACCCGGGGCTTGCCGCAGAGGGCTGGTACAACACCGATAAGCTCGCCTTCTCTTACGGCGTCCACGTTGCGCTGGTCTCGATCGATCAAGGGACGGGCGGCGTTGCTATTGAGCGTTACATCGTCGCGCAAGAGGTTGGCCGTGCTGTAAACCCGATGCTGGTCAGGGGGCAGATCGTAGGCGGCTGCCTGCAGGGCATCGGCGGCGCGCTCTATGAGGAGTTCACCTATTCCGAAAACGGCGATCCGCTAGCCGCAACACTCGCCGACTATCTGATACCGACCCTGCATGAGGCGCCGCGTATCGAGGTGCTGATCACCGAGGATGCGCCGTCCCCCTTTAACCCGCTAGGCCTCAAAGGTGCTGGCGAAGGCGGTATCAATGGCGCTGGCGCTGCCATCGCTGGAGCAGTCGAGGATGCGCTACAAAGCTGCGACACCATCACGTGTTTGCCAATGACGCCCCAACGTCTCATGTTGCGAATGGGGCATCATAACAGGAGTCAACGATGAAACGCCTGACGCTGGCCATATTTGCTTGCGCTGCACTGTTGCCGGGTCCGGTGCATGCCGAGGATACGCTGAAGCTAACCGTTGGCCAGCGGGGCAATTTCGCAACTTCAGTCGCCGAGATTGGCGAGCGCGCGGGCATTTTCAAGAAACATGGCTTCAATCTCGACATAACCTACACGCAGGGAAGTGGCGAGACCCAGCAGGCGGTGATCGCCGGGAGCGTGCAGATCGGCGTCGCGGTAGGCACGCTCGGCGCGCTTGGCGCTTACGCTAAAGGCGCGCCGATACGCATCATCGGTGCCGAGACAACCGGCGCTGGCGATCTCTACTGGTATGTGAAAAAAGACTCGCCGATCAAGACGATCAAGGATTATGACGGGAAGACGGTAGCTTACTCGACCATCGGTTCTTCAACGTATGGCGTCGTGCTGGCCTACACCCAGCAATACGGTATCAACCCGAAGCTCGTCGCGACTGGAAGCCCGACGGCCACTCTAGTGCAAACCATGTCCGGTCAGGTCGACGTCGGCTGGTCAGCGCCACCGGATGGGCTCGATCAACTCGACAAAGGCGACATCCGCGTTGTCTCTAACGGCAACGATGCATCAATCTTCAAAAATCAGACAGTGCGTGTGCTTGCCGTCAACGCAAGCTATCTGAAGGAGCACCCGGACGTGGTCCACCGCTTCATGCAAGCTTATCGTGAGACAGTGAACGCCATATTCAAAGATGAGACCGTGCTAAAGGTGTATGCGGACTGGCTAAATATCACTGTGGCGAAGGCGAAGCGCTCGCGCGACGACTTCTATCCGTTTCCAGCCCTCAACCCAGATACAGTGATCGGTCTCGATGCGATGATGCAGGACGCGGTGAAGCTGAAATTCTTGTCCGCACCTTTGACACAGGCGCAACTTAAGGAACTGGTGCAAATTCAGAATTAGGTCACGACCGGACAGGGCAACCGAAGTCTCTGATAGAAGCGGCCCTTGGCTTTATTCATTCATAGTGGACGGCCGGGGCCTGCAAGCCATCGGGGCCGTTTGATATGCGCTCTTCGCGGCTCCGCTGCAATCGCATGATGACAACTGAAGGCATTTGAAAACGTTTTCATTTTGGTCTCGTTGCAAACGCAGGGGGGCTGCCGTCGGAGAGCGCTGCGCATGGGCCCGCCGGCGACGACACCGGCAAGCCTGGTCACGGCCGGCCGATGCAACGCGATCTTCCGGATGTCTGTGTGGGTAGGTTACCCGGACGGAATATCGCATTGTTAAGAAAGGAAACAAGGATGAGCGACTTGGATGCGTTGCTGCGCGATCTTGTCACCTCCAATCATATTCTTGCACGCGAGGGGGTTACCGATGCGCTTGGTCACGTGAGCGTGCGGCATCCCGACCGCTCCGATCGATTCTTTCTGTCGTGCTCGCGCAGTCCCGAACTCGTGACGATTGACGACATCATGGAGTACGACCTCGACTGCCATCCGATCGATCAACGCGGCCGGCCGATGTATTTCGAGCGGCCGATCCACGGCGCGATTTATCAGGCACGTGCGGACGTGAGGTCCGTGGTGCACAACCACGCCTATGAGACGATTCCGTTTGGTCTGACCAAGACCTCGCTGCAGGCCTGCGTGCATCCGGCTTGTGGCATCGGCACCCATGTTCCGATCTGGGATATCCGCTCGGATTTCGGCGATACCGACATGCTGATCACCACCTTGGAGCGCGGCAAGGCGATGGCGCGCGGCATGGGCCAGGACAATTCGGTGCTGCTGCCTCGTCATGGCTGCGTGGTTGCTGGCGAGAGCCTGAAGGCTGCGACGCTCAACGCCGTCTATTTCAAGATCAACGCCAGCCTGATCCTCAGCTCGAAGGGGCTCGGTGGCGAGATCACCTATCTCAGTCCAGGCGAGATCGAGCTGACCAAAAAGCTGGTTTACAGCGAGAATTCAGTGCAGCGCATGTGGGATTACTGGTCGCGCCGCGCGGCCAAGTGAACGTGTCGAAACACGCTGGCTCCTGGCGGCTGGGGGACACGTCCGGGCCGTTCTTGACAGCTTTAATGAAACGTTTCATGACGCGACCTCTCATTTCTGAGCGGGACCGGGGTTGGCAATGAAAGCCGCAGTCATCGAACGGCAGGGTGGAATCGAGAACATCGTCTATCGCGAGTTCGACGACCCGGTGCTCGGCCCCCGCGACGTGGTGATCCGCTGCAAGGCTGTCGGGCTTAACTACTTCGATATCTTCGTGCGGCGCGGCATGCCCGGTCTGCCGGTGCCGATGCCGTGGATCTCCGGGGCGGATGCTGCAGGCGAGATCAACGCCGTAGGCGCGGAGGTCAGCGGCTGGAAGGTCGGTGACCGCTGCTTGATCGATCCCCTGACGAACGAAGGCATGATGGGGGAAGAGGTCCAGGGCGCGTTCGCAGAATACTGCCGCATCCCAGCCGATTTCGTCATCCCGCTCGACCCCCGTCTCTCCTTCATCGAGGCTGCGACCATTCCGGCCAACTACGGAACGGTCTATCGGATGCTGTTCACCAACGGTGACATGCAGCCGGGCAACCTGGTCCTTGTCCTGGGCGCGAGCGGCGGCGTCGGCACCGCGGTGGTGCAGGTGGCGAAGGCCTACGGCGCAAGGGTGATCGCCTGCGCCGGCTCGGACGACAAATGCGCGAAGCTGACGGCGCTCGGAGCCGACGAAACGATCAACTACAGCAGCCAGGACTTCTCACGCGAGGCTTGGCGAATGAGCGGTAAGAAGGGCGTCGACATCTGCGTTAACTTCACCGGCGGCGATACCTGGATGCCGTCGATCCGTACGCTCAAGCAGCATGGGAAGCTGCTGACCTGCGGCGCCACCGCAGGCTTCGATGTTCATACCGATGTTCGTTACATTTGGCAACGCGAAGTGAAGATCTGCGGCTCGAATGGCTACACCAAGGAGGACGTCCGCCGCGGCATGATCGACATGGCGGATGGCAAGATCCAGCGTCCGGAAGTGCGGACGTTCCCGTTGGCGAAGCTTGGTGAGGCGGAAGCGCTGATGGAAGCGCGGGACTTCTTCGGCAAGATCGTTATGCTACCCTGACGGTCCCACCGGTGAGGCGCCCGGAGGCAGGCTGCGCCACTAAGGTCGATTCTGGCCGGCAGGGAAGGGATGTTGATGGGGGGCAGCCCGACCATCCATGACGTGGCTCGCGTGGCGCAGGTCGCCATTGGCACCGTGTCGCGCGTTCTGAACGGACACAAATCGGTCAGCGACGATGTTCGCCGCCGTGTCCTGAAGGCGATCAAGAAGCTTCGGTACGAGCCCGACCGCGTGGCGCAGAGCATGCGTCTCGGCTTGACCCGGACGGTGGCGATCGCGACTCGTGACATCTCCATCCCCGGGTTCGGCGCGATCGTCAACGCGGCGGAGGAGGTGTTGCGGGCGAGCGGCTATACACTTCTGGTCGCCTCCACCGATGAGCGTAAAGAGCGTGAACTCGATCTGTTGCGGATTTTCCAGCAGCGGCGCGTCGATGCGATCATTCTGACCACAAGCAGCGAAGACGACGCCGACCTCACGAAACAGATCAAGAATCTGACCATCCCGATCGTGCTGCTTGATCGCGAACGGCCCATCGAATTCGACGCGGTGACCATCGATCATCGCCGCGGCGTGCGGGCGGCCACCGAGCACCTTCATGGCTTGGGCCATACGCGGATCGCCTTGCTGACGGGAAACCCCTCGATCCGCCCGGCCGACGAGCGCATCGCCGGCTTCTACGAGGCCTATGCCCACATCGGCAAGAACGCCGAGCGCGGCATCGTTCGCACCGGCGCTTTTTCGGCCGAATTCGGGTTCCGCGAGGCGTCCTCGTTGCTGTCCTCGCCCAACCGGCCGAGCGCGATCATCGCAGGCGGTATGGCGATGTTGTCGGGCGTTTTGCAGGCGATCCGCGCGCGCGGTCTGTCCATTCCGCATGACATCTCGGTGGTTGCCGGAGCTGACAGCGATCTCGCTGCTCTCGCAACGCCTGCCATCACGGCTATCCGCTGGAGCGGTACCGATGAGGGCCGAATGGCAGTCCAGTTGCTGCTCAATCGCCTGACTGGCAACAGGGTCGGACCGGTGCAGCGTGTGATGCTTTCCACCGAGCTTATTCCACGGGCGTCGTGCGCGCCCCCGCCAGCACGGGCTAAGGCGCGACGTTAAATCTAGTGTACGGCGGTGGCCGTGGCTCCTACACGGACTTGACCGCTCTCGCCGCCGCGATGAGAGCGACGATGTCGCCGGGAGCGACTGGCGTGTGGGTGATGCTAACGCTGAAGGTGCCGAGCGCATCATCGATGGCGCTGGCAATCGCGGCCGCCGCCGGGATGACCCCGGCTTCGCCGACCCCTTTGACGCCGAGCGGATTGAGCGTCGTCGGCGACTCCAGATGCAGGAGGCGCATCGGCGGTATTTCCGTGGAGGTCGGGATCAGGTAGTCGGCCAATGTCGTGGTCAGTGGTTGCCCATCCGCGTCAAACACCATGCGTTCGAACAGCGCGCTGCCAAGGCCGTGCACGAAGCCTCCCAGAACCTGGCCTTCGACCATGGCCGGATTGATCGCATGCCCGCAATCGTGTGCCACGACGACGTCCTGCACAACAACGCAGCCGGTCTCAATGTCCACCTCGACCGTCACGACCGCCGTGCCGTTCGAATAAGCCATCTCGTTGATGATCAATTTCTCAGTAGCCTCGAGACCAGGCGGCAGGTCACCGGGAAGGCGCACGCCCGCAGTGCCGACCGACGCCCTCGCAATCTCCGCAAGCGTGACCTTCACATCGTGTGCGCCCTTTACCCGCACCTCCGTCCCCTCGATCTCCAGATCGTCGGCTGATGCCTCGAGCAGGTGACTGGCTACCGCGAGCGTCTTCTCGCGCACCATTGTGGCGGCGGCATGGGCCGAAGAGCCCGCCGTGACGGTCTGGCGGCTGCCGAAACCGCCGAAGCCGGTGAGCGAGCTCGCGGTGTCGCCAGTGATCACGACGACATTCGTCATGTCGCCACCGAGCTGCTTCGCGACGATCTGCGCCAGCATAGTCTTGGTACCCTGCCCCATTGCTGCGGCGCTGCTGCTGACGTGGATTTTGCCGGACGTGTTGATCTTCACCGTCGCGGGCTCATACGGGCCGCGTCCGGTCAACTCCACGAAATTGGCCAAGCCGATCCCTAGATACCGGCCTTCCTGGCGCGCGGATTGTTGCTTGTTGGGGAATTGGTCCCAGCCCGCGGCGGCCATGGCCTTGGCCTGTGATTGCAGGTAGTCGCCGGTGTCGATGACCACCGGGATGCCGCTGCGTGTCGCGAATGGCTTTGAGTGGGGGATTTGTTCGGGCCGGATCAGGTTACGTCGGCGCAGTTCGGCGCGATCGAGAGTCAGCTCACGCGCTACGCGGTCAAGCAACCGTTCCATCGCGAACACGCCCTGCGGCTGGCCGGCGCCGCGAACCGGCGTCACCGGCACTTTGTTCGTAGCAATCAGCTTGACGTTGAGGTCGCACGCCGGAACGTCGTAGGCCATGGTCAACGTCTGCGCCGCCTCGAACGCAACGTTGATTCCCCGCGCCGTGTAGGCGCCGTGGTCGTGCAGCATGGCGCCACGGACACCGCGGACGCGGCCATCAGCCTCGACCGCGATGCTGATCTCCCAGTACTGGTCTCTTTCCTGCGTCGTCGAAACGAAATGCTCGCGGCGGTCCTCGATCCATTTGACCGGCCGCTGCAGGAGAATGGCGGCCAACACCGTGACGATGTCTTCCTGGTAGAATACAAGCTTGGGCCCGAAGCCGCCGCCCACTTCGGGGGCGATCACCCGCACAGTTCCCTCGTCGCGGCCGAGCAATTCGGCGATCAGGCGCATCGCCGCATGTGGGGTCTGTGTCGAACTCCAAAGCGTGATCTGACCGGTGGCTGGGTTGTAATCGGCGAGGTTGCCGCGGCACTCGATGGAGTGGCTGCCGCCGCGGGTCTGCCTGAGCGACTCGGTGAACACATGCCCCGCGCGCGAGAACGCCGCCTCGGGATCGCCGAACTTCAGATCGAATTCGGCGACCACGTTATGCGGCGACAACGCGTGCGCCTTGGGCGCGTTGCGTGCTGCGCCGTCGCGGCAATCGACGACGGCGGGCAGCGGCTCATAGTCGACCTCGATCGCGGCAAGCGCATCCTCCGCGAGGCGCCGGCTGTCCGCCACGACGACGGCCATCGCTTCGCCAACATAGACCGCTTCGCGTGAGGCGAGGACGGGCCGGTCGAGCTGCTGCTTGAAACTCTTGCTGGGCAGCGCCACCACCAGCCGTTCGTTCGTCAGCTGTGGGCGTAAATCGGTAAGCGTGTAGACCGCGTGAACCCCTTCACATTCAAGTGCCCGTTTCACGTCGATGCCGCGGATTGCGGCATGCGCATGCGCGCTGCGAAGAAATGCGGCCTTCAGCGTATGTGGCAGCTGGATATCGTCGACGAACCGGCAACGTCCGGTGAGGAGAGCGGCATCCTCGACACGGAGGACTGATCGGTTGCGCGTGTTGCCGCTCACGGCATGCGCTCCACCGCGTCCCGGGCAGCTCGCCCGGCTTGCGTCATGTCGGCCGCGCGCGCAGCCGCGCCGGCGCGCTCCCGATCGAGGCAATACGTTGCCGCGAGCGCCCCGCGGTCAGGTCGGTGCCTCTGCACCGCTCGGCTCAGCCTGTGTGCCCGCCTGGAACGACAGCCTGCGCCTCGATTTCGACCTTGAGTTCGGGTGCGACCAGGGCGCCCACCTGTACCAATGTCGAGGCCGGCCGATGCTCGCCGAAATAGCGCATGCGTTCGGGATTGATTGCGGCACGGTCCGCGATGTCGGTCAGATAGATGTTGACCTTGACGACATGCTGCGGACCGCTGCCGGCGGCTCGCAGGCATTGATCCACATTGTGCATTGCTACCGTGAATTGATCGACGACGTCAGCCGGCACGCCGCCACGGGCGTCGATGCCGACCGCCCCTGACACCCAGATGAACTCCCCGGCCCGCACCACGTGACAATAATGGCTGAAGGGCGGCGCTTGCCCATCAACCATCAGCCGCTGGATTTTATCCATCGTTGCCTCGCCTCAAACGGACCCAATTCAACGATGCGAACCGGTCCAGCCCTTGCGGGAAATGTCGATGATGATGCCGTCCGGATCCTGGAACTTGCGCTCGAAATTCTCTTTCTCGGCGTCGTCGCCGAGGTCCATGAAGAATTTGCCGCCCGCCGCCTCAACGCGCTTCTGGGTTTCGGCAACATCATCGACGATGAAGCCGAAGTGGTGCGCTCCGACGAAATCCTTCATGTCGGGGCGCCCCGAGCCCTTCGACCCGGTGAAGTTCAGCAGAGCCAGGTTGACGGTGCCGTCACTCATATAGATCGCCGAGCTCCACCCCAGGTCTTCATGGCCAACCCGCTTGAGGCCGAACGCCTCCTCATAGAATTTCGCGGACTTCTCCTGATCGCGCACTACGATCGCAAAATGCCTCAGCTCTGCCATGAAGGTCGACTCCTGTTGTTGCAATCGCAGTGTATCGCTAGCTGCATCAAGGGGGGCGTTGCCTGCGGGCCGCCGGCGGAAGGCCTCTGCCCCTGTACTAACATGTTAGTATACACGGGCCGGTCAAGCCGCCGTGAACTGCCAGGGACCTCCAGTTTATGAACGAGCCGGTTTTCCTAAACTACACCCAAGCCGAGTTAGACCTGTACTACGATCAGCGACGGTGGCACCCGGCTGCCCAAGCCGAGATCGAACGTTATATCGCGAGCAGTGAGGCGGCCCGTGGGCGGCTTCATCACGACAATCACCGCTACGGGCCGGGAGAAAACGAGAGCTTGGACTGGTTTCCCGCGGGGGATGCCGCGGCTCCGGTGATTGTTTTCGTTCACGGCGGCGCCTGGATCAATTTCACCAAAGACGACTTCTCGTTCGTGGCGGCCGGCGCGGTGGAACGGGGCTTCCACACCTGCGTGCTTAATTTCGCCGGACTGAAAACAGTGCGCATGCCCGAAATGCTCGCACAGGTGCAGCGCGGCATCGCCTGGGTTGCGAGTCACACCCAGGAACTCAAGGCGGATGCGAGGCGCTTGCACGTTTGCGGCCATTCATCGGGCGCGCATCTCGCTTCCCTTGCGCTGCTGCAGGATCACTCGCCGATCCATTCGGCAACGCTCATTAGCGGCGCGTACGAGCTTGAGCCGGTCATGCTCAGCGCCCGCCGCTCCTATGTCCTACTCGAACCCGCCGAGGTGGCAGCGCTCAGCCCAATCCGGCATATTGACCGGATCGGCTGTCCTCTGCTGGTGGCGTTCTGTGGAAATGACACGCCGGAATACCAGCGCCATGCCCGAGCCTTCCACGAAGCCCTGCAGCGGCGCGGGAAAGTCGCCGAACTTTTTCATTTATCGTTGGCAAATCACTTCGACAGCGTCTTTTCGCTGGAGCAGCCGCACTCCAACCTGCTGGAGAAGATGGCGGCTCTCCTTCAGAGCTAGCCGCCGCCAGAAAACGCGCCCGGATCGTGACCGCGCGTTGCCCAGCCGGTCCATCGCCGCTCGAGGACGGCGGCTGCCGCATACATCGTCACGCCCATCACGGCAATCACGATTAAGCCCGCGAACACCAGAGGCACTCGAAAGGTCGAGCTGGCGGTGACCATCAGGTAGCCGATGCCGACATTCGACGCGAGAGTTTCGGAAATCACGGTTCCGACGAAGGCGAGCGCGATGGCAACCTTCAGCGAGGCAAAGAAATAAGGCATCGCGCGCGGCAGGCCGACCTTGCGGATCATATCGAGCCGGCTGGCGCCGAGTGAGCGCAGCACATCCTGAAGCTCAGGCTCAACGGTAGCGATGCCGGTTGCGACGTTCACGGAAATCGGAAAGAACGCGGTCAGGAACGCTGTCACCACTGCCGGGATGGTGCCGATGCCGAACCACATCACGAGGATCGGCACCAACGCCACTTTCGGGATGGCGTTGAATCCGATCAGCAGCGGGTTGACAGCGCGGTACATCAGGGCCGAGGCGCCGACGGCGATGCCAAGCGCCAGCCCGAACACCAGTGATATGCCGAAGCCAACAATGGTAACCAGCAGAGTATGCAGCGCATTCGGCCAGATGCCCGGCCATTGCGCGATCAACTCGGCCAAGGCGGTGCTCGGAGCCGGCAGGATGAAGACGGGGATCATGAACAGCCGGCAGGTCAGCTCCCACAGTGCGAAGAAGACGGCGATCGCGATGGCTGGTGTTGCCTGATAGATCGCCTGGTTGAGGGTCATCGACTTGACGACACGGCTTCCGAGGTCACGAGGCGGGCATCGTGGGTCACACGTGCGCGTCCGATATGGCCGCGAAGCTCGTGAATATAGTCGATGAAATTCTGGCGATAGCGCATTTCAGCCGTACGGGGGCGCGGAAGGTCGATCTCGGTCCGGAATACGATGCGGCCCGGTCGGCTCGACATCACATGAATGCTGTCCGCTAGGTATGTAGCCTCGGTCAGGTCGTGTGTCACCAGCAGGACCGTAAAGTGCTGTTCGGTCCAAAGCGCCTGGAGGACGTCCCAGAGCTCCTCGCGCGTGAACGCATCAAGAGCAGCGAACGGCTCATCGAGCAGCAAAATTTCCGGGCGGTGAATCAGTGCGCGGCAGAGCGACACGCGCTGCTGCATGCCTCCTGACAATTCCCACGGGAATTTATCCTCCACTCCCGTCAGGCCGACCTTCAGCAGCAGTTGCCTCGCGGCCTCGATATACTCTCTGCGGCTTTGTGCGTGTCGGATACGCTGGCGATGCGGGCGCACGATCTCCAGGGGCAGCAGCAGATTGTGCAACGTGGTGCGCCAGGGCAGCAGGACGGGGTTCTGGAACGCCATCCCCACCGTCTTGAGCGGCGCCATCACCTCTGAGCCGGCCACAGTGACATGCCCGCCGCTCGGGCGGCGCAGGCCGGAGATCAGCTTCAGCAATGTTGATTTGCCGCAGCCGGATGGGCCGACCACGGCTGCGAATTCGCCGCGGCCGATCGAGACGGAAGTGCCTTGGAGCGCCAGCACTCCCGAGGCGTGCTGTCCGTAGAAGAGATCAGCCGATGCAACATCGACGAACGCAGGGGCTGGTGCTTTGGTCGGAATGCCGGCCGGCGAGACCTTGCCCTCGATCGTGGTCATCCGGAATGCCTTGCGCTCCGGCCTGCGCGATAGCGCATGTTCCGACCTGTGGCCCGCATTTGCATCGCGTTCATACGCTCGCGCACAGGTACGCCGTGCGGCCGATCGCCACCAAGCGGTCCTGGTCGTCGGTCAGGCGGATATCGACGATCCCGATCGTCCGACCGACTTTGACGATCGTGCCGACAGCGCGCAGCTCAGTGCCGGCAGCGATGCGCAGGTAGTCGACGCGCAAGTCGATGGTGGCCACGCTGTGCTTCAGCTTCGAGGCGATCGCGGCATGCCCGGTGATGTCGATCAGCGCCGCGACGACGCCGCCATGGACCTCCGGCTTGCCCGCCACGCGGCTCACCTCGGGCCGGATCGTCAGATAGATGGTGACGCTGCCGGCGTTCTCGTCGACCGCCATCAAGCGCGGGAGCAGCCATTGATGAAACGGCGTCTGTGCGATGTTGTCGCGTACGAACTCGAACGTGTTTTGGGGCTTTGTTTCCGTCATGCCAATAGCTGTGCTGTTCCGGTCAAATGCGGAGAGAGGGGCTTCGACACGACGAGGAGAGACCGAACAATCCGGCGCGATCCGGCGCGCCCTATTGCGGTGAGCTTATTGCCCGGGCTTCCACGCGCTGATCTTGAGATCGGCTGCCGGCGGCAGGTAGGCGTCGGTGTACACCTCCGAAGCCTTTGGAGCCGATTTCAAGCTGAACGGGCCGGCGACGTCGTCCAGCGTCCTTTGCAGTCGAGCCGGATCGACCTGGCTGTAGCCATGCTGCAGCACATGATCGGTGATCAGCATGTATTCCAGCGAGATTTTCAATCGATCCATCTCGATCTTGTCGTCCAGCAGCGGATCGCGCTTTTTGACGCTTGCGAGAGCGACCGCCGGATTCTTGACCATCTGATCGAGGCCATAGGCCACACCGCGAATGAAGTTCCGGATCGCCTCTGGATGGGCCTGGGCGAACGCGGGTGTCGTAATGATGGCGCTGCCGTAAAGCGGCACACCGTATTTCGAGTAGATGAAGGTGCGGATGCCGCTCTCCGGGACGCCCATCGCACGTGCGTTCATGATCGTGGTCGTGGCGTTGCCGGTCACGGCGTCAGCCTGCCCGCGAACCAGCATGGTGTCGCGCATATCGGACGCGACATTGCTCCATTCGATTTTGCTGCTGTCGATCTTGTTGATCGAGGCAAACAGCGGAAACAGTTGCTTGCCAGCGTCCTGCGGCGCCGCGACTCGCTTGCCCTCCAGATCGGTAGGCACGCGGATCTTGCTGCTCGCGAGCGTGGTAATGCCCATCGCCGAATTGTCCTGATTGATCGCCACCGCGATCAGCCGGCGATCCGGATTGGCGGCGTTGAACCGCACCATCGTGTAGAGATCGGCGTAACCCATGCTATAGGCGCCGCTGCCCACCTTGGTCACAGTGTCGCCGGAGCCGGCACCGCGATCGATCTGCACATTCAGCTTGGAGCGTTTGAACGTCCCGTCCTCGGCCGGCAAGGTGAATTGCGCATGCTCCCCCTCGAACTTCCAGTCGAGCACGAATTTGATGTCGGTTTCCTGCGCCTTGGCCAGTGCGGCCGAGAACGACAGGGCCAAAACGCCCAGGGCGCCGGCCAAAAGCATGTGCTGGTTTTTCATCGCGAACTCATTCTGCTAGGTGGTTGAGGCCGGCTCGAAACGTTTCCACATCGGAATACAATAGCGCCGCCGGGAGTTTTGGCGCAACTCGGACAGTATTGTTGCGGGGGCAAGGTCGCCGCGTGCATTCAGACACAGTTCGCATGGTGAAACGTTTCATGATGGGTTGCCCGGTGGTGCGACGTCGCCGCGCAGTGGCTGGGGCGACAGCGCGCCCTCACGCACCAGTTCCGCGAGCCGCCGCTTGAGCACCTTACCGCTCGGCGTCAGCGGAAATGATTCCAGCTCCAGATACCATTCTGGCAGGTCGTATTTGGAGAGGCCCAAATCCTCCAGGTGGCGCAGAATCTCGCGCCCCGTTACCCCCTCTTTCCCGGACGCGATGATGGCGAGACACACCCGCTCGCCGAGCCGCTGGTCGGGGACCGGAAAGGCAGCCGCCTTGACCACCGCCGGGTGGCGGAGGGTCAGGTCCTCGATCTTGGCGGGATGGATGTTGTGGCCCCCGCGGATGATGAGATCCTTCTTGCGGCCGGCGATCTGCAGATTGCCGTGTTCATCGAGGCGGCCGAGGTCGCCGGTCATGAACCAGCCGTCGCTATTGAAGGATCCTTCGGTCTCGTTTTGATCGGCGAAATAGCCAAGCATCAGGCAGGCACCGCGGCAGCCAAGTTCGCCGACCTCGCCCACCCTTACTTCTTCATCCGGACTGTCTTGCCGCCACAGCTTGATCTCGAAGCCATCGCAAGGCCGGCCGCACGTATTCATGACAACCTCGGTCGGGTCGCCGGGTCGAGTGTATTGGAATGAGCAATTCTCGGTCATGCCGAAACAGTTCTGCGGGCTGACGCCGAGTTCCATCAGGCCTGCCACCACGGCTGGCGGGACGGGCGCGCCGCCAAGCTGGAATGCAAAGACCTTGCCGAGCCGCGGCAGATTGCGCTGGCGTGCCGCCGTGAGCAAATCGATCGCGTGGGTTGGGACGCCGAGCAGGAACGTCGCGCCGGTCTGCAAGATACGGTCAAGCGTGCGCTTGGCGTCGAGCGGCGTGTGCACCACGAATTCGCCGCCCGCGACCAGCGTGATCGAAAGGCCGACCGTGCCGATGTTGTGGCTCATCGGACTTGGTGTGTAGGTGGTCAATGACTGATCGAACGACCAGTCCTTAACGATGGCCCGCACGTTGGCAAGGATGGTGTTGTCCGAATGCATTACCCCTTTCGGCAACCCGGTCGTGCCGGAGGTGAACGCGAGATACACCGGCCGGTCGGGGTTGGTGCGAAACGGCAATGTCACCCTTCCGCCAAGCGACAACCCGCCGAATCGCTCCGCTGGGTCACCCTCCGCCGCATCTTCGATCAACGGAGGCACCTGGTAGATTTTCTTGATCTGCGGCAGGCTTTTGAGCATCAGCTCGATGTCATTGCGGTCGGCGTCGGCGCCGTAGCCCGGCTGGTAGAAAAATGCCTTGGAGCCGGCCCGCTCGAGCAGGTTGATGATCTCCTTGCAGGTGTAGTCGCGATGCAGCGAGGTGTTGCAGACGTACCCCATGCGCGAACAGGCCAGCAGGATGATGGCAGATTCCGCCCGGCTCGGCAGCCAGATGGAAACGCGGTCACCTTCCCGAAGGCCTCCCGCATGCAGGTCGGCGCCCAGTGCGTCCACCCATTCGAGCAGCGCCTTGTAGGTGAGGCGCGAGTTTGCGTCCCTCAAGGCATGGCGATCCGGTGTCTTGGCCGCCCACTGCCGCAGCAACATGTAGATGGTTTCGTCCCGCCAATATCCCTTCTCATAAAATGCCCGCGCCTGCTCCAGGTCCTGCAGCGTCAATATCTTATTATTCATGGTGCTGCTCCAACGATCGCCTGGCGCGGGCCATGCCGCTTGCCGCCCTTGCTAGCCTTGCTTGCCCAAGGCCCCGGCGCATTCGCCGGCGACATTGGTTCGTATAATGGTGCGTATGTTGCCACCCTGCGTAAACGCCCACATCAGCTTCACCAGCGCCGTCTCGCTGGTCATATCGCCCGCGGGGATGAGATTTGGAATGGCGAGGATTGCCCTGTCGGCGTCATACGTTCCCAGCCGCTCGCCACCGTAAATCGCCTGCGTGGTCATGACTACGGGCTTTCCAAACGCGACCAGCGCCGGATGCAATTCGGACCGGATGTGCCCGATACCAGTCCCCTCGATCACCGCGCCGGCAGCGCCGAGCAAGTACCGGGCCAGCATCTGCGGCGTGACGGCAGGATTGAGCTTCACCAGGACCACATTCTCTTCGATCTCGGCCGCAAGCCGCGGCCGTGCCGCGCCGCGGGGTCGGGCCTTCGCATCGTCGATGTGGACCTTATCGTTCTCGACATAGCCGATCGGTGGCGCGTTGATGCTAGCGAACGCATCGATGGCATACGAGCGGATCTTGCGCGCCCGCACGCCCCGAATGATGACACCTCTTGTCCGCTCGGCATTGGCGGAGAACACCACGCAGACCTCGCCGAGGTCGGCGGCGGCTGCGACGCGCACCGCGTCGCGCAGGTTGGAGAGCGCATCGGTGCCTGGATCGCCGCCTGGGATCATCGACCCCGTGAATACGACCGGCATGCTAGGATCGAGCAACATGAATGACAGCGCTGCCGCTGTGTAATGCATGGTGTCAGTGCCGTGCAGGATGACGATGCCGCCGGCGCCGTCGGCAATGGCCTTGCCAGCCGCTGCTGCCAGGTTCTTCCAGTCTTCGGGCACGATTGCCATGCTGCCCTTGGCGAACACAGCCCTGAACTCGAGTTCGACGTCGGTCACTCCGAGGTCGGCCGCAAGTGCTTTTGGATCGAAATCGAGCACAGCGACGCTCCGGCTCGAACGGTGCGCGATCGTACCTCCCGTCGTCAGTACGATGACTTTCTCCATGAACTACCCGGTGCGGCGAGCAAAGGGCGCGCATGCACGCGCGTAGGGCAGGGCGGTTGCCGCTTGATAGGTCACGCGCCGGCCTTCATCCCCAACACCGGCTGAGTCAGTTCCTCGCAGCCGGTCTCCGTCACCATCACAGTGCTCGCGCAGGTCAGCAGCACCGGGTCGTCGACCAGTGTCTGCACCAGCAACGCGACGCCTGGGTTGAGCACGTTCTTGCGCCCTTTCACCAGGTCGAGTGTGAAGATAGTCAGGCCCATCGATCCGCCGCAGCGCCGGTAATAGTCCGTCCCCTTGGCCGCGCGATAGACCGAACTCGCCGCATCGAACACGTCGCCGGCCGTGATCCCGGCCTTCACCGCACGCTTAGCCTTGTCATGCATGTCCGTCACCAGCCGATAGGCATCCGCCACTGCCTTGGGCGGTTCGCGCCCGACGTAAATGCAGGCCTGGGCGCCCGCCCGATAGTGGTTGTCGACGCCCATGATCTCGACCGTGACAATGTCGCCGTCCTTAATCTTTTCCGTAGTCGAGGTGTCGTGCATGCGGCCGCCTTGCGGACCCGACCAGACGGCGACCAGCGCCATATCAAAATCTCGCTGGCCGGCGGCGTACATGGCTTGGTGGACTTTGCCGATGACCTCGTAAGGATAAACGCCCGCCTTGGCGGCGTTCAGCCCGGTATCCAGTCCGATGCTGGTGATACGCGAGGCGCGCCGCAGGCATTCGGATTCTGCGGCGGACGGCGAAGCCGCCACGGCCTCGATCATCCCGCTGACATCCACGAATGTCGCGTCCGGCAGGACCTTCTGAAGTCTCTTGAACTGGCTGAGCTTAAGGTAGCGTTCTTCGATCCCGAGCGTGCCGGCGGTGTTGCCGGACTCCTTCAGGATGTCGAAGACGACCCCGTACGGGTCCTCGTGATCCATGTACAGGCGCGGCGCCTCAGTGTACTGGATCTTGGTGGCCTCGCGCTCCAGCGAACGAGTCATGATCCGGGGGGAACCCACTGCCGGCATAACCAGGGCGTGAAGTTCGCAGAGCCAACTGGCGAAATGCGCTGCCTTGTAGCCGCTGCCGTAGAAGATGTTCTCGCCGCGGGTGACGATGAGGGCGTCGATGGACCGCTCCTTCATGTCCCCCCGGATGCGCCGGTGACGGTCCTCGAATTCCTGCGCCGAAAACGCCAACTCGTCCATCTCTCGGGTTCCTTGTTGAAACGTTTCATCATTTTGGCGACAATGGCGGCACTGGTCAATTCGGGCTACCCACCACGCCCGCTGGATCACGCAGGAGAATCGAAATGAGTTCGTTGACCGCTGATCTCGGCCGCTTCGTCACGAACCTCACCCTGCGTGAAGTGCCCGAGCAGGGGCGCCACATCGCCAAAATGGGCATCGCCGATTGTTTCGGCGTGATGATCGCCGGGGCCCGCGACCCGGAAATCGCACTTGTCGACCGCGAGCTTGGCAGCGCAGACCGTGCGCCCCTGGCGTCCCTCATCCCCTCTGGCGGTAACCGCAATGTCGATGTCGCGGCGCTGCTCAATGGCATCGCGGCGCACGTGCTCGATTACGACGACGTGACCCTCGATGGTCATCCCAGCGCCGTCCTGGTTCCGGCAATCCTCGCCCAGGGTGAGGCGAGCGGTGCGAGCGGCGCCGAAATGCTCGCCGCCTACATCGCGGGCTACGAGGTTTGGGCCGAACTGCTGGTGCGCGAACCGACGCCACTGCATCTCAAGGGCTTCCACCCCACTGCGGTACGCGGCGCGATCGGCGCCGCCGCGGCGTGCGCCAAGCTGCTGCGGCTCGACGCGGCAACCACCTCGACCGCCCTTGCCATATCGGCGTCCATGGCGTCCGGGCTGGTGGCGAATTTCGGCAGCATGACAAAGTCGTTCCAGGTCGGCCGCGCGGCGCAATCCGGCGTCATTGCCGCCCGGCTCGCGGAGGCCGGGCTTACCGCGTCCTCAGACGCTCTTGAGCATGAGTCGGGATTTCTCATGGCGCTGTCGCCGGACGGCAAAGCTGAGCCCGGACGGCCCTTTGATGCCGCCAAAAAGGAATGGCACATCACGCGCCAAGGCCTGAACATCAAGCGCTATCCGATCTGCTACGCCACCCATCGCTCGATCGACGCAGCGCTCGATCTGATCACCGAGCACGATCTGCGCCCGAAGGATGTGGAGCGCATCCATGTCTCGACCGGCAAGGCGCAACTCCTCATGTTGCGCAACGCCAAGCCCCAGACCGGCCTTGAGGCGAAATTCAGCATGCAGTTCGCCATGGCCTCCGCGCTAGTCGCCCGTCATGTCGGTCTCGCTGAACTGACGGACGCGTTCGTGCGCAGCCCCGAGGTTCAGGCGATCTTCCCGCGCGTGACGTTCGAGACCACAACGGAGACGATGGAAGGTTCGGCCTTCGCGCCGGCCGATGCGGTGGCGATCACCACCGTGGGCGGAAAAACCCTGAAGGCTCCCCCGGTGGTCCATGCCAAGGGCAGCCACCAGCGGCCGCTCTCCTCCGAGGAGCTATGGGTCAAGTTCGCCGACTGCCTCGGCGAGGAAGTCCCCGAGAGCGCGAAGTCTCGGGCATTTTCCAACCTGACCAATTTCGATCGCCTCAACGGCACCGGCGATCTGACGCTCGGCTGCTAGTAGGAGCGCGGCATTCCCAGCACGTGCTCGCCGAGGAAGGCGAGGATGAGGTTGGTGGAAATCGGCGCGATCTGCGTGAGCCGCGTTTCGCGCCACTTGCGCTCGACATCGTATTCCTTGGCGTAGCCGAAGCCGCCGTGGGTCTGGAGCGCGGCCTCGGCGGCGTGCCAGGCCGCTTCCGAAGCAAGCAACTTTGCCATGTTTGCTTCAGCGCCGCAGGGTCGCCCGGCCTGGAACAGCGTGGCGGCCTTGTGCACCATCAGCGCGGCCGCCTCGGTCTCGGCATAGGCGCGCGCGATCGGGAACTGCACCGCCTGGTTTTGTCCGATCGGACGGTCAAAAACGACGCGCTCGGTGGCGTATTTCGACGCCACGCGGATGAACCAGCGCGCATCGCCGATGCCCTCGGACGCCACCAACACCCGCTCGGCGTTCATGCCGTCAATGATGTAGCGGAAGCCTTTGCCTTCCTCGCCGATCAGGTTTTCGGCGGGGACTTCGAGCCCGTCGAAGAACACCTCCGTGGTGTTGTGGTTGATCATTGCCTTCAGTGGCCGGATGTTGAGACCCTGGCCGAGCGCGTTTCGGATATCAACCAGGAACACCGAGAGGCCCTCGCCGCGGCGTTTCACCTGTTCGAGCGGCGTGGTGCGCGCGAGCAGCAGCATCAGATCGGAATGCAGCGCCCGCGACGTCCACACCTTTTGGCCGTTTATGATGTACTTGTCGCCCCGGCGTTCCGCGCGGGTCTTGAGCTTGGTGGTATCGGAGCCTGATGTCGGCTCGGTCACGCCAAACGCCTGCAGGCGTAACTTGCCTGCGGCGATGCCCGGCAGATATTTTTGCTTCTGCGCCGGACTGCCGTGCCGCAGCAGCGTTCCCATGATGTACATCTGGGCGTGACAGGCGCCCGCGTTGCAGCCCGAGGCATGGATTTCCTCGAGAATGGCGGAAGCCGCGCGCAGCGGCAGATCGGACCCGCCGTATTCCTCGGGGATCAGCGCGCCGAGAAAACCCGCGTCGGTCAAAGCTTTCACGAACTCGGTCGGATAGGCCTCGCGGTCTTCGAGTTCGCGCCAGTAGCTGCCCGGATAAGCGGCGCAAACCCGCCGCACGGCTTCGCGGATTTCGGCGAAATCATCGTCGATGTTTAGGGCGAGCGGAGATCCGTGATCGGTATGCTTGGTGTCGGCTTTCATGGGCCTTCCTTATTAGTTCAGGCGCCGGCGTGCGCTGCGGCGGCCGCTCTGGAGTGAAAGCCCTTTGGCAGCTTGGCCTTGGCGACTGCGCCCTGCAGCGCGACGCCTCGCAGCGAGCGCTCGAGGATTTCGCGTACGCCCACCAAGGCATCGAGGTTGACGCCGGTCCGCAACCCCATGCCTTCCAGCATGAAAATCAGATCTTCCATGACGATGTTGCCGGAAGCACCCGGGGCAAATGGGCAGCCGCCTAGACCTGCGAGGCAGGCATCGAAGCGTGTCACGCCGCTGTCGACGGCAGCCAGCGCATTGGCGAGCCCGAGGCCGCGGGTGTCATGGAAATGGGCTGCCACCGGCAGCGGCTTCACAGCGGCCTGCACCGCCTTGAAGACGTGGCGGACGGAGGCCGGATCGGCATAGCCCACGGTGTCGGCCACGATGATCTCTTCGGCGCCGGCCTGTGCCAGTTCGACCGCGTAGCGGACCACATCTTCTTCGCGGATTTGGCCCTCGATGGTGCAGCCAAGGGCCGTCGACAGCCCGCCCGCAAGCACCGGGCGCTTGGCCGGGTCGAGCCCGTTGATCATCGTCGCGATATTGGCGAAGTCGGCCACCGATTCTTCGCGCGTGCGCCGCACGTTGGCTTGGTTATGCGAGGCGCTGACTGACATTACGAAATTGAGCTTATGCACGCCGGCCGCGACGCCGCGCTCTGCGCCCTTGAGGTTCGGGATGAGCGCCGACACTGTGATCTCCGGAATCTCCAGCGCGTGCGCGGCGATTTCGGCAGCGTCGACAAATTGCGGGATGACCTTCGGCGGCACGAAGGAGCACACTTCGATCTCGGGCATCCCGGTGGCGGCCTCAGCATCCAGCCAGGCCAGCTTGTCGGCAGTCGGCATGAAGGCCGATATGTTCTGGATGCCGTCCCGTAGTCCGACTTCGCGGACGGTGACGTCGATGCCGGGTTTCATGCAATGTTCCTAGAATAGCCGCGTCGATCAACGGCCCTTGAATTCAGGTTTGCGCTTTTCGTTATAGGCTTTCACGCCTTCAAGGCGATCTTCGGTATCGATGAGCCGATTATAGGCTTCAATCTCGAACAGCAGCGCATTCTTCAGGTCCAGGTCGAGACCGTGGTGGATCGACTTCTTGGCTTGCCGGACCGATAGCGGCGCATTCGCCGCGATTGCGGAAGCGGTGGCGAGGGCCTCCGCCACGACGTCCTCGGGAGCGCAAAGCCTGTTCACCATGCCCCAATTGAACGCGTCTTCGGCACTGAACGGCTTGCCGAGCAGAATGATCTCCTTGGCGCGTCTCTCGCCAACCGCGCGCGGCAGGAACTGCGTGCCTCCGGTGCCTGGCATGATCCCGAGCGTCACCTCGGTGAGGGCGAAGCGTGCGGTGTGGGCGGCATAGACGAAATCGCAGGCGAGCAGCATTTCAGTTCCGCCGCCGAAGGCGTGGCCGTTGGCGGCGCCGATCACCGGCACCGGACAGTGGAGGAGGGCCCAGTATTGCCGCTCGAAAATCTCGTGCTGGGCCTGCCACTGCTCACGCGTCATGCCATTGCGCTCTTTCAGGTCGCCGCCGGCGCAGAACGCCCGATTACCTGAGCCGGTCAGCACCACCGCGCGCACATCGCCTGGGGTCGCGAGCCCGGACCACACTTCGAGCAGGTCACGGCCCATCTGCGTGTTGACAGCATTCATCACCTCGGGCCGGTTGAGGCTGACAAGCAGAACGTGAGGTGCGGCGTCCTGGACATCAAGAGTGCTGGACCGGCGGATGTTCGAAGCCATTGTGTGGGCGCTACCTGTTTCTAGGATCGGCGCGCCGCCAGGGCCGCACCGCGGACATTCGTAAAGACTTGCTCGGTGTCGGCGCCGAGCTCAGGTGGCGAGCTGCGGAAGGGCAGCCGCTCGCCATCCAAGGACAGTGGCGATCCGATCAGCGCGATATTGCCGTCTGGGCTTTTTTGCAGCACGCCCAGCGCGCGGGTCTGCTCGTGCGCCAGCACCTGGTCGATGCTCTGAATCGGCGCGTTCGGCACCCCGGCCGCATCGAGCGCGGCCTGCAGGCTGGTTGTGGTGCGCTGGCAGACGATCGCTTCAATCAGCGGGTAGAGCTCGTTCTGATGATGCACGCGATCCGGATTGGTGCGGAATCGGGAATCCGTCGCCCATTCGGGATGATCGAGAACGCCCGCGAACAAGGCGAACAGCTTATCATTGCCCGCCGCCACCACCATGAAACCATCGCTTGTGGCATAGGCGCGATACGGCACGATCTGCGCGACGCCTGAACCCTGGCGCTCCGGAATGAGGTTGGAAGCCTGATAATTCGCAGCATGATGCCCCATCCACGCCAGGGCCGTTTCATAGAGCGAGGTGTCGATGGTGGCGCCTTCGCCGGTTTGCGAACGCCGCAGCAGCGCCGAGATGATTCCAATCACCGACCACATTCCGGCAGCCATGTCGATGATCGACGTGCCGACCCGGACAGGAGGCCGGCCCTGCTCTCCGGTGACGCTCATCAGCCCGGCGAAAGCCTGCATCAGCGGATCGTATCCCGGCCGGTCCTTGTACGGTCCCTTGCTGCCGAAGGCGCCGATGGTGGCGTAGATCAGCCGTGGCTTCTCGCGCCGCAGCGTCGGTCCATCAAGGCCCAGTTCGGCCACGAGACCGGGGCGAAGATTCTGAACCACCACGTCCGCGCGTTCGAGGATCAACGATTTCAGCCGCGCATTGGCGGCGGCATCGCGCAGCTCGACTGTGACCGACCGCTTGTTGCGATTGAAGCTCTGGAAGATTGCCGACATGCCGTGCCAGAAGGGCGGCGCCCATTTGCGAGCGTCGTCGCCGCCATCGCGCTTCTCGACCTTGATGACCTCGGCGCCGAGATCGCCCAAGATTTCGCCGGCGAACGGGGCGGCGACGCTGTGGCCGAGCTCAATTACCGTGATGCCGTCGAGCGGCAAATGCTTCATTGAATTCTCGATTTCAGTCGCGGATGCGTAATCGCCGGCGGTGCGGCTCATTTTTTTACGTGATCGGTCAGGGACGGTCAATGAAACGTTTCCACCCCGAGGCAAGGCAGCTCTATGAAACGTTTCATTGACGCCATTTGCCGGCGGCCCTAGCTTGGACGTCTCTCGGCTACCGGTCTCAAGCGCCGCAGCGGCCCGCCGGCACGTCAGCCAATGAAGATCAAAGTGCGCATCGTCAACGCATTTGTGTGGACTTGCCGTCGGGTCTGCTCTGGCGCTGCGTCCGGCGCGATGTTGCCGCGGCGAGCGCAATCCCCGGCAGTGCGGTCGCGCAACGTGCGATGACCGCCGCCCTCCTCGAACCGCCGCGCGAGCGCGACCAGCCCGGTCGAACCGACGTGTGGCTCTGGATCGTGCTGCCGCCGCTCGCGGTTCTCTGCCTGGTGTTCGGTCTGCCGATCGCGGATCTCGTCTCGGATAGCTTCCACGACTCGAACGGTCCAGGCCAGATTGGAATTGGCTTCACGCTCGAGAACTATCGGGCTTTCATCACTGATCCGTTTTTCCTGCGGATGCTCGCGGCGACGTTTGGGCTGGGAGTTTTAGTGGTCGGCTGCTGCCTGCTGATCGGCTACCCCGTCGCCTATTACCTGGCGCGAAGCACATCGCGGTGGCGCGGCATTGCCCTGTTCGTAGTGGTGTCGCCGCTCCTGGTCAGCGCGGTGGTGCGCAATATCGGCTGGTTTCCCCTGCTCGGCCAGTCGGGCGTGGTCAATTGGTTGCTGCTGTCGGCAGGGATCATCGCCACGCCGATCCGGCTGGTCAGCAACTTCACCGGTGTCGTAATCGGGTTGGTACACGCGCTACTCCCCTTCATGATCTTGACGCTGACGACGGTGATCCAGCGCATCGAGTCCGATCTCGAAGAGGCCGCCGCCAATCTCGGCGCCGGTCCGTGGCTGGTGTTCTTGCGGGTGCTGTTGCCGCTCAGCATTCCGGGCGTGGTGGCGGGCTCGCTGCTGGTGTTCACCATGGCGATCAGCGCCTATACGACTCCGGCCATCCTCGGCGGCAATCGCGTGCTGGTGATGGCGACGTACATCGCGCAGCAGTTTCGCACGGTGCTCGATTATCCAGCCGGCGCTACCGCGGCGGCCTTGCTGCTGGGATTCGCGGCGCTGCTGACGGTGCTCGCGCTGCGGCTGCGGACCCGGGGGAGCGAAACCCGATGATCCGCTGGCTGGCGCAGCAAATCGTCTTGATTGCCGTCTTCATGTTCCTGCTGGCCCCGATCGTGGTTGTCGTGATCGCGTCGTTCAACGGCGGCCCGATTCTCTCGTTCCCACCCGGCAGCTTCACGACACAGTGGTACACGCTGATAAAGCCATCGTTTCTCGACGCCCTCTATGTCAGCCTGATCGTTGCCAGCATCACGGCTATCATTTCCGTGATTCTCGGCGTGCCCGCAGCCTTGGCCATCAGCCGCGGGCGCTTCCCCGGCCGTGGCGCGCTGAACTCGCTATTCTTGTCGCCGCTGATGGTTCCGGCCCTGGTCACCGGCGTCGCACTTTACCAATATTCCCTGACGATCTGGGACGTCACGCGGATCACGCTCGGCGGCACCATCGCCGGCCTTGTGGTCGGCCATCTGACCTTCGGCATCCCGTTCGTCATCCGCGCGGTGATCGCGGGCCATGCGCGGTTCGACTTCGCGTTGGAGGAGGCCGCGCTCAATCTCGGCGCCACGCCGATGCGCACGTTCTGGCGTGTGACCGTGCCGGTGCTGCGGCCGAGCATCATATCGGGCGGGATTTTCGCGTTCGTCATGTCACTCGATGACGTGCCCATCGCGCTGTTCATGGGCGGCGGCAACGCCACCACCTTGCCGGTGCGGATATTCACCACGGTGGAGTTCGATTTTGGCGGCGATGTTATGGCGATCGCTGCGCTGATCGTGGGGGCGTCGGCGGCGCTAATGCTGGTGCTCGATCGGCTGGTTGGCATCGTCGAACTGTTCGGCGCGAAGCAGGGATGATGGATCAGCGGTGCGATGTCTGAAGTGAAACTCGAACGGGTGGAAAAGCGTTACGGCAGCGTGGCCGTGGTGCGCGACCTCGACCTCACCGTGGGACCGGGTGAGTTCGTCACGCTGCTCGGACCGAGTGGCTGCGGCAAGACCACGTGCCTGCGCATGATCGCGGGCTTCGTCATGCCGAGCAGAGGGAAGATCTGGATGGCTGGGCGCGACGTTACCGCGCTGCCGCCCTATCGACGCAACACCGCAATGGTTTTCCAGTCCTATGCGCTGTTTCCGCATCGCACGGTGGCGGAGAACATCGGCTTCGGGTTGGAGGTGCGTCGGCTGTCGCGCAGCGAGCGCGACGATCGGACGGCCGAGGCGCTGCGGCTGGTGCGGCTTGGCCATCTCGCCGATCGCTATCCATCGCAGCTATCGGGCGGCCAACGGCAGCGCGTGGCGCTGGCGCGCGCGGTCGTGATCAAGCCGGACGTATTGCTGCTCGACGAGCCGCTGGCGGCCCTCGATCTGAAGCTTCGCGAGGAGCTGCAGCTCGAGATCAAGCGCGTTCAGTCGGCGCTCGGGATCACCAGCGTTTTCGTCACCCACGATCAGGGCGAGGCACTCAGCATGTCGGACCGCGTCGCCGTCATGGACGAGGGCTGCATCGTGCAGATCGCTGCGCCGGAAAAGCTCTACGAGCGGCCGGGCAGCCGCTACGTGGCCAATTTCGTCGGGCGCACCAACCTGCTCGAAGTGCTTGTAGTCGCGAAGACCGACGCCGAACACTACCAGGTCGAGACCGTGAAGGGGCAGAAGGTCCGCTTCACCGTGTCAGGGCGCCAGCATGACGAGTTGCAGATCGGCGAGCGGTGTCTGCTCGGCGCCAGACCCGAGCACTTTCACCTGGGCGCCGGCCGCGCCAATGCCATCACCGCGACTGTGCGCAACGTCACCTACCACGGCAGCATCTGGCACATCGAAGTCGAGGGCGCCAGCGGCGAGACGTTCACCGCGCTGGCGCGGCCCGGCGATGCGATTCCGGCGCGAGGCGAAGCGGTGCCGATCACCTGGACTGCCGAAAGCTGCTTCCTGCTGCGCGACGAGCCGGCCGCGAGCTGACCGCACCTGCGGCAAAGCAGCCCGCTATTTTCTCTAGCCGGCTTTGACACGTTTGATGAAACGTTCATAGTTTCGTCGCCAAACGCCGGATTTTTCATTCGGAGTGACAAACATGCGATCCACATTGCTGGGCGTTCTGAGCGTTCTCGCCACCTCCATCGGCATCCCTGCGACCTTGATTCAAGCGCAGACCTCCAACGTGACGTTACGCGTCGCGATGTTCGGAGGCCAGGCTGGCGAGACCGAGGTCAACTACGTCGGCAATCGCTTCACCCGCATGACCGGCATCAAGGTCGAATGGACGCTCGGCAATCCTAGCGATCAGCTCGCCAAGATGCTGGCCGCCCGCGGGCGCGAGCCGCCGTTCGATGTCGTGTTGCTCGACGACGCGGTGCAGAGCGCGGCGATCAAGGCCGGCGTGCTGGCAAAGCTCGATCCGGCGCAGGTGCCGAATCTGAAGCACCTCTATCCGGTGTCGGTGAACAAGGACGGCTACGGCCCGCATGCGATTCTGTATTCGGTCGGCATCGTTTATCGCAAGGACAAGCTGAGAGAGGCCGGTATCGCCGAGCCGACAAGCTGGGAGGATCTGTGGAGTCCCAAGCTTGCCGGTCACATATCGATACCAGACATGTCACTGCCGCAGGGCGCCGATTTTGTCATGAAGATCGCGCAACTGAGCGGTGCCGACGAGTCCAATGTCATTCCCGCGATCGAGAAGATCGCGAAAATCCAGGCCCACTCCTATTACACATCGTCGGCGACGCTCGGCCAGCAGCTTGCCTCGGGCGACGTCTGGGTCTCGGTTTGGACCAGCGGCCGGTCCTGGGCGATGATCGAACGCGGCTACGCGATCGGTTATGTGATCCCGAAGGAAGGCAGCATCCTTGGCATCGACACGATCGACATGGTGGCGGGAACGCCGCATCCCAAGGAAGCCCAGCAGTACATCAACCTGCAACTCGATCCACTGAGTCAGCTCGGCTGGGCCGTCGACATGCAGTACGGCCCGACCAACAAGTCGCTGAGCAGCGTGTTCGAGGCATACCCCGATCTGGCGCAGCGCATGCCATCGTCCGAGGCGGACCTGAAGAAGCTCTACGTCCCGAACTGGGACCTCTACAACACCAACCTGAAAAAGACGGCGGACTTCTGGAATCGAAACGTCAGACGGTGACGTATCGCGGGGTTTTCGAGTGTAAAGCGATTTTGTTTTTCGCCATTCTATTTCGCCGGCTCACTCCGAAAAGCAATTAAGAGGAGGCTGCAAATGTCCTACGCGCGCCGTTGGCTTGTTCTGACGTTCGTCGGCGTCGTCGCCTGCGCCGCGCCCGCCGGGGCTCAGACGTCCAATGTTACGCTGCGGGTCGCCACCTGGGGCGGTCAGGCCGGCGATGTCGAGATCAATTACGTCGGAAACCGCTTCACTCGAGTGACCGGCATCAAGGTCGAATGGACGCAGGCAAATCCGAGCGACCACGTCGCCAAGATGCTGGCTAACCGGGGCCGCGCGGCGCCGTTCGACGTCGTCATGCTGGACCAGACCGCGCAGGAGACCGCAATCAGCAGCGGGCTGGTGGCCAAGCTCGATCCGGCGCAAATCCCGAACATGAGACATCTCTACCCCCAGGCACTGCGGAAGGATGGCTATGGCCCGATCTGGCTCTTCTTCACGATCGGCCTTGTCTATAACAAGCAGCGGCTCAAGGAGGCCGGCATTCCCGAGCCGAGCTCGTGGGAGGACTTCTGGGATCCGCGGCTTGCCGGGCATATTTCAGTGCCGGACATCTCGCTGCCTCAAGGCGCTGCCTTCGTAATCAAAAGCGCGCAGCTTGCCGGCGGGAACGAGAAGAATGTCATTCCGGGCCTGGAGAAGATCGCAAAACTCAAGCCTTCGTCCTATTACACCGCGTCCAACACATTGCAGCAAATGCTTGCGTCGGGTGACGTTTGGATGTCGGTGCTGGTCAGTGGGCGCGCCTGGTCCCTGATCGATCGGGGCTACCCGATCGGCTACGTGGTACCCAATGAGGGCAGCGTGGCTGGTATCGACACCATTGACGTGGTCGCCAACTCGCCGCGGACGAAGGAAGCGCACATGTTCATCAACATGCAGCTCGATCCGCTGAGCCAGCTTGGCTGGGCCATGGAGCTCGATCAAGGGCCGCCGAGCCCCGTCTTGGAAAGCGTGTTCAAAGCCTATCCGCATCTGGCTGAGAAGATGCCCTCATCGACCGCGGACCTCGCCAAGCTGTATGTGCCGGATCTCGCGGCCTACAACGCGAACCTGAAAACCGCCGTGGACTACTGGAACCGCAACGTCAAGCGCTGACGCACGATCCGCAGCGCGCCGCCGTTATCACATGGGAATTGATTGGAGCTGCAGCTTTGCTCTCCCGGCTTTTGGGAAAGTAACGGCGTTGCGGCCTCGCTGCTGCTGCTGCAGAACGATAGCCGAAAAAAATCCCGCCTAAAGTTTGCTGAATACCGGGACGAACAGGCTTTCGATTGGAACGCGCTCCGGAATCATGCCTTGGTCATGCAGCCACATGACAAGTGCCTCGAGCGAATGGCGGCTCGGCTCGACGCCGTACGGGAACGCATCGCCGCCGAATACGTCGTCGATCTCTTCGACGTCGTGGAACAGCCACGGGACCATGTAAGGCAGCTCGCCGGTGTCGTGCATCAGCTCAATCTGCCGGCGCTTGGATTCGATCATCGCGTTGTACAGGCTAGACGCCACGAACGGATGCTTTTCGTAGACCGAGCGCTTGATCGCGATCAGGTGCATGATCGGGAAAATCTTGGTGCGCTGATAATAGTCCTTCTCCACCTCGCGGTAGTTCGGGATCAGCCGCACGATGTCCGGATTGGTGCGAAAGACGTCGGGCAGGGCGCTGCCGATGATGGCGTCAATCTCCTGATCGACCAGAAGCTGGCCGAGCGATTTGCCGCTCTTGTTGTCCTCGAGCTTGACCGGCTTGAGCAGCGGCTGAAGGGTCGGCGTGCCGTGGCTGGTTGGCTTGTTCAGCGCGCCTTGCACCCAGCGGATGGTCGACAGATCCACCCCATAGTCGTGCTGAAGCACGCCGCGCGCGGTCACGGCTGCCGTCATAACGTAGATTGGCAGACCGACTCGCTTGCCCTCGAGGTCCTTGGGGGTCTTGATGCCCGACTTCCGGTTGACCGCCATCATGCCGTGGCGAAAGATCCGCGATGGGAAAACCGGGATAGCCACTAGCGGCGAATTTCCGTTCACGTGCCGAGTGATGAACTCGGTGCTCGACATTTCGGAGGCGTCGAATTCGAGTCCCCCACCCATCCGGTCAAACAGCAGCCGCCCTCCATAGGAGCCGTCCATCGGCATGAAATTCAGCTCGATGCCGTCGGGCTGCACCTCGCCCTTGTACAGCGGCAGGAAGCGGTCGTAGAGCGCGCTGGCAAATGAGAGCTGAAGCTTCGCCATGAGCGGTGATCCCTTGAGATTGCGGCCAATGGTTAAGCGAATGACCGGGATCGGTCAATGAAACGTTTCCAGACCCGGGCCTGAGGTGCGGGACGCTTATCGAGTGCGGCCGATGAAGCGGTTCAGGCCGATGTCCGGCTGCCACATCTGCCGATGCGCGGCGAGCATGAATGGCAGCGCGCGCTTTCGCGACTCGAGGACGGCCTCGTAGTCGGCAACGAAAAACTTCATCAGGTCGCTCACCTCACGGCGCAGATCGTCCACGTCAATGGTAGTGACCTTGTGATTGCGGACCACGACCTGGCCGTCAACCAAAACCGTGTCGATGCCACGGCCGGTTTCCGTGTAGACGAGCTGCCGCGCCGCGCTGTTGTAGGGCAGGTAGGCGGGATCGTTCAGGTTAATCACCAGCAGATCGGCCTTGAAGCCCGGCTTGATTGCGCCAAGCGTTTTGCCGAGTCCGGCGGACCGCGCGTTGCCGAGCGTGGCGTGGCGAAGCGCCTGATGGGCCAGCGGAGGTCCGGGTTCGGGATCGCTGACCGCGGCGAACAGGCAGAACAGCTTCATCGCCTGGAAAATGCTCTGCACGTCGCTGCCGCTGCAATTGTCGCAGCCGAGGCCAAGCCGTACTCCGGAATCGCATAGGTCGCAGACGGGAGCGATACCGCTCTTGAGCTTCATGTTGCTGAGATGATTGAGCACGATGCCGGCATCAGCCGCGGCCATCCGGTCCATTTCGCGCCGCGAGATCCAGACGCTGTGAACGATGTTCAGGCGCGGGCCAAGCAGCCCATTGCGCTCCAGATATGTGATGAGCGAGCCGTCGTGGTCGGCAAACTGCTCCTTGGCAATCAGCACCTGCCCGCGCGTTTCATACACGTGGGTGTAGACCGGCAGATCGTTTTTTTCCGCGAGCTCGGCGCAGCCTTGCAGCATTTTGGGCGTGCAGCGCTGCGGCGCAAATGGCGCCACCGCCCAGTGCAAAGTACCGGCGGCTGGGTGGCGGTCGAATTGCTGCTGCAGATAGTCGAGCTGGTCGCGCACCGGCCGGCCGGTGGTGCCGAGCATGTCCTGCACGTCGGCCGGCAGGTCGTCGCGATTGCGGACCATCGCGATCGGCGGAATGTCCCAGACCATCGGCGAAAACACCACGCGCAGACCGGCCTCGCGGTAGGCCTGCACGACGACGTCGGAGCCGGCCTCGTCCAGCGGCACCAGCCCCAGCATGTCCTGGACCGTGGTGATGCCGCAGCGCAAGGATTCGACGGCGCCAACCAGCGTGCGGGCGCGTAATTCCTCCTTGCTGCGGTTGGCCCCCAGCGGCAGCGTGTAGAGCAGCCACATTTCCAGCGGCAATTCCTCGAACATGCCGCGGCACAAAGTGTCGTGCGAATGATAGTGCGCGTTGATCAGGCCGGGCACGACCAGCCGGTCGCGCGCCTCGATGATCTCTTGCACGTCATCGGCCGGCAGGTCGGGGCCGACCGCAGCGATGCTGCCGCCTTCAATGAGGATGTCGGCTACGGGCGGTTTATGGATATCGCCGTCATGATCGTACACTTGGCCGCCCCGGATCAGGAGCTTTCGAGCGCTGGTATTCGCGGCCATAAGTGCCCTCGAACGAAAATTTTCGCGGCGAAGAAGAACGCCCCAGCGGCAGAATGTCAAACCACGGGCGGGCTGGACGCGTGAAAACGTGGAAACGTTCCCAGGAACCGGCGGCTGCGCCTTCCGACGCTCGACATCAACTCCAATCTGCGATTAGCTGAGGCGGACCACGGGCAGCCGGACCATGGTTCTTGGACTGCAACATTCAGGAGTCGAGATGTTCACGAGCAATCCGTCGCGCAGGGTCGCGCTGGCCATCGTCGTTGGCAGCATCGCTGCCATGCCTCCTGCCGGGGTCGCCTTCGGCCAGGACGTGATCAAGATCGGCGCGCCGCTGCCGCTGACCGGAGCGGTGTCGCCGGAAGGCCTCAAGCAAAAGCGCGGCTACGATCTGTGGGCCGAAACCGCAAACGCCAAGGGCGGCATCAAGGCCGGCGACAAGACCTACAAGGTCGAGATCGTCTACACCGATTACGCCTCGAACACGCCGCGCGCCGTGCAGTCGGCGGAGCGCATGATCACCGAGGACAAGGTGAACTTCCTGTTCGCGCCGTTCGGCTCCGGCGCCACCAAGGCGGCAAGCGCCATATCGGAAAAATACCGCATTCCGATGGTGGCGGCATCCGCGTCCGCGGCCGAGATCTTCGACCAGGGCTTCAGATACATTTTCTCGAGCCTGACCGGAAATGAGACCGTGTCAGTACCAATCGCTAAGCTTGTCGCGGCGAAGAACAAAGAGATTAAGCGCGTCGCGATCCTGGCCCGCAACGATCTGTTCCCGCTGGCGGTGGCACAGGAGTTCGAGAAGGCCGTCAAGGCCGAGGGTCTCGAAGTGGTCACGTCGGAGCGCTATGCGATCGGGACGATGGACCATTCCGCGGCGATCACCCAGATGCGGGCGGCACGTCCGGACTGGGTCTACGCATCCGGTTACATCAATGACCTGATGCTGATCCGCAGGCAGATGAACGATCTGGGCCTAAAGGCGCCAGTCATCACCATGCTCGCAGGCCCGGCCTACACCGAGTTTGCCAAAACCGTGGGCCCGCTGGCCGAGGGCCTGACCACCATGTCCTGGTGGCATCCGGCGGTGCGCTACACCGGGAAGGATGTGTTCGGTTCGACCGAAGCGTTCAACGCCGCCTGGGAAAAGAAGTTTGGCGGCGACGCGGACTATGTCGAAGCGTCGGCGGCAGTGGACGGTGCCATCCTACAGATGGGGATCGAAGCCGCCAACTCGATCGACCCGCAGAAGGTGCGCGACGCCATCGCGGCGATCGACGCCGACACCTTCTACGGCCACGTCAAGTTCGCGCCCGGCGGCCAGATCAACTCGCTGCAGCCGCCGGTGCTTCAGTTGATCGGCGGCAAGCCGGTGGTCCTGTGGCCCGACCCGATCAAGTCGGGCGAGATCAAGTTCCTGCCGAAGTGATTTCAACCCGCGTGTCGGACGCCGCCCGCCGCGCGGGGCTTTCGCCGGACCTGCCGCGCGGCCTGTGCGCATGATCTATTTGCAGATTGCAGCGAATGGCCTGGTTCTGGGCGCGCTCTACGCATGCATCGCCGTCGGATTTTCGCTGGTCTGGGGCGTGCTCAATGTCATCAACATCCTGCACGGCACGTTTATCGTGCTGGGCTCCTACATCGCCTACTTCGGCTATATCCGTTTCGGCATCCATCCGTTTGTTTCCATCGTTATCGCGGGCACCGCGCTCTATGCCGTGGGCTATGTAATCCAGGCCGGTATCATCAATCGCGTCATCGCCGCGCCCATCCTCATGACCCTGACTCTGACGTTCGGACTCGATCTCATCCTAAACAACGCGATGCTGATCGCGTTCACGGCCGACTATCAGGGGATTACGCTTGCGCATCCGCTGCAATCGATTGAGCTCGGCCCGGTGTTCCTGCCGGGGGACCGCGTCGCCGCGATGGGGCTGGCCATCCTCCTGACGGTGCTGCTGCAACGGCTGCTTCGTGGCAGCAGGACCGGTCGTGCCATCGTCGCCGTGCGGATGGACCGGGAGGCGGCCGCCTTAATGGGCGTCGACGTCAAGGGCATCAACGCCGTGACGTTTGCGCTGGGCGCCTTCATGGCCGGCGCCGCCGGCGCCTTGCTCAGCATCATCTATCCGATCTCGCCGCTGAACGGGCCGGTGTTCCTCGGCAAGGCCTTCGTGGTTTGCGTGCTTGGCGGCCTCGGCAGCGTGCCCGGCGCGATGCTCGGCGGTCTCGTGCTGGGCGTGGTCGAGAGCTTCGGCGGCTATTGGTTCGGGCCCGAACATGTCGTGACGCTGTCGTTCGGGCTCTTACTGATCCTGCTATTCGTTCGGCCGAGTGGGCTGCTCGGCCGGCGGGGCTACCAATGAGGCAGTGGGCTATCCTGCTGGTCACGGCGGTCGTGCTCGCGAGCCTGCCGCTTTCGGGCAACAATTACATGCTCCGTCTCGCCACCACGATCTGCATGTATGCGGTGATGGCGCAATCCTGGAACTTCATCGGGGGGCTTGCCGGCTATCCGTCGTTTGCCACGGCGGCGTTCTTCGGCCTCGGCGCCTACACTTCGGCGATCCTGCAGAACAATGGCACAGCGCTGCCGTTGGCCTGGGGCTGCGCCGGCCTTGCCGCGGTGGTGTTTGCCGCTCTGCTCGGCGGCGCGATCCTGCATCTGCGCGGCCATTACTTCGCCATCGCCAGCCTGATCGTCGCCGAAATGCTGCGCGAGATCGTCAACACGCTGCCAGATTTCACCGGCGGCGGCAAAGGTCTCAACCTACCGATGCGGCCGTTTTCGGTGGTGGCGCAGGCGCAGTTCTTCTTCTACGCCATGCTGGCACTGGCCGTTATCTGCACCGCCTCGGCGATCGTTATCCATCGAAGCAAGCTCGGGTTTGGGCTTCGTTGCATCCAGCAGAACGAGGACGCCGCCAACATGCTCGGCGTCAATACCTATGCCTACAAGACCGCGGCGTTCGCTCTGTCGGCCGTGTTCGTCGGCATTGCGGGCGCCATTTACGCCTCGTGGGTCAACTATATCGAGCCTCCTGACGTGTTCGACGTGCTGCTGGCCATCAAGCCCATGGTGATGGTGCTGCTCGGCGGCCTCGGCATGCTGTTCGGGCCGGCGCTGGGCGCCGTCATCCTCTTGGCCTTCGAAGAGTTGGTGTGGCGTAACTTCCTGACGATCCACGCGGCGGCACTTGGGTGCATCATCGTCGTGTTGGTGCTGTTCCTGCCGAACGGCATTCTGTCTCTGGTGAGGGAGCGTCTGTCTCGCGGAGCCGCCGCAACATGACCGCGCTCCTCACGCTCGATGCCGTCTCGATGGTGTTCGGCGGCCTCAATGCCGTCGATGATGTCAGCCTAACGGTGGAGAAGGGCGAGATCGTCGGCCTGATCGGACCTAACGGCGCGGGTAAGACCACGCTCATCAACCTGATCACCGGGGTCCACCCAACCACCAGTGGCAGAGTCTATTTCGAGAACCGCGACATTACCAGGATGCGGCCTTACCAAATCGCGCGGCTGGGCCTCGCTCGCACGTTCCAGATCGTGCAGCCGTTCCCCCGGATGACCGTAGTCGAGAATGTCGCCGCCGGCGCGCTGTTTTGCGGACACGCCGGCAATGTCCGCGACGCGCAGCTCATCGCCCGGGAGCACCTCAGCTTCACTGGCCTCGCGCATGTGGCCGACTGGCCGGCGGCGTCGCTCACGCTGGCGCGGCGCAAGCGGCTTGAGCTTGCCAAGGGCCTCGCGATGCGGCCTCGGCTCCTGATGCTCGACGAGGTCAACGCCGGCCTCAACGCCAATGAGATCGAGGACGCACTCCGCATTATCCGCGCTATCGCCGCGCAGGGTGTCACCATCATAGTGATCGAGCACCTCATGAAGGTTGTTCTTTCGATTTCGCATCGCGTCTTGGTTCTCCACCACGGCCAATTGATCGCGAAAGGTCCCCCGCGGGACGTCATGGGCGACCAGCGGGTGATCGAGGCCTATCTCGGCCCCAAATACGCGGCGAAGAATCCGCGGAGCGTGCATTGAGCGCCGTCGCACCCAAGCTGTCGGTTTCGAACCTGCAAGCCGGCTACGGCGACGTGCAGGTGCTTTGGGACGTTAGTCTCGAAGTTGCCGCCGGCGAGCTCGTCTGCATTATTGGGAGCAACGGCGCCGGTAAGACCACCCTGATGCGCTGCGTGTCCGGATTGGTCAGGCCTTCAGCGGGCGTGATCGCCGTTGACGGCAAGGCGATGAAACATGCGTCGCCGCCGGCATTTGTGCTCGCCGGCATCGCCCACGTGCCCGAAGGCCGCCGGTTGTTTTCGGCCATGAGCGTTCGGGACAATCTCCTGATGGGTGCTTATCTGCGTCACGACAACGTCGCGGTGGCAGCCGATCTCGACCGGGTCTATGCGATTTTTCCGATCCTCGGCGAGCGGCAGAAACAGGATGCCGGCACGCTGTCCGGCGGACAGCAGCAGATGTGCGCCATCGGCCGCGGTTTGATGGCAGCGCCAAGCCTTCTGCTGATCGACGAGCTGTCGCTTGGGCTGGCACCGCGCGCTGTGGAAGAGCTGTCGGAAAGCTTGCGCGTGGTCAATAAGTCCGGCATCGCGATCCTGCTCGTCGAGCAGGATGTGATGAATGCGCTCGAGCTTGCCGACCGCGCCTACGTGGTGGATCATGGGCGCGTCACCAAGTCAGCCCCTTCGCTGAGCCTGGCGAACGATCCAGCCATCCGCGATGCCTACATGGGCCTGTCATGATGCGCCCGACGTAGACGCGCCAGGAGTTTCGCAGAGAATGCCAGCAATCCCGTTCGAGCCGGGCGCGTATCGCTTCGTCAAAGGTGTGTTCCAGTATTCCGCGGCTGTTGCGCCGATGCCCGGATACCGAATCGTGCGCGTTCAGTTCCGCACGCCCTTAGGGCTGGCGGAAGGGTTTCGGCGCGTCGAGACCATCGTTGCAGAGGCAGGGCGCCCGCTCAGCGCGTTCTGTGCGTGCGAGCTTCGCTCGGCCGCGCCGTTCACCGAAACCCGCTTCACCACCTTCAACACGGCCTACGTCAGCTGGCTGGCGCAGTGGAAAATCTTCGACGGCATCCCCAATCCCGTGGCAAGGAGCAATGTCTGCCCGGCCATTGACCCGCCGGCTGTGCCGTCGATGCACGCGTTTGCCTACAAGGAGCCGGCGTCGGATGCCGAACCCTCGTTCATCGTCGCCGGCAGCGCTGAGGCGCCTGAAGGTCTGGGCAACTATCGCGATCACAACGTGCGGCTTGGCGATGTGACCGCGGCGGGACTGCGCGAGAAGGCGCGCTTCGTGCTCGGCGAAATGGAGCGGCGCATGGCGGAGCTCGGCCATGGTTGGAAGGACACCACGGCGGCCCAGGTCTACACGGTTCACGACATCCATCCGTTGCTTCCCGAGATCGTGCAGCGCGGCGCGGCGCGCTCTGGCGTCACGTGGCACTATAACCGGCCGCCTGTGGTCGATCTGGAATACGAGATGGACTGCCGCGGCGTTGCCGTCGAGCGGGTGGTGTGATGAAGGCGAGAAACTTTCGTTACATCCGCCCGCGGACGTTGGCACAGGCGTTCCAGACCCTTGGCGAAGTTGTCGACGCTGTCCCGGTGGCGGGCGGCCAGAGCCTGCTCGCCGGGCTCAACATGAGGCTGTCGGCCCCGAAACTCCTGGTCGACATCGACAACCTCAAGGAATTGACCGGAGAGTCGCGGGCCGGAGAGTTCATCCGTCTCGGCGCGCTGACGCGCCACTGCGAATTGCTCCGTTCCGCCCTTGTTGCGAAGCACGTGCCGCTGCTCATGCAGGCCGCACCGCACATCGGCCATATCGCGATCCGCAATCGCGGCACGCTCGGGGGCAGTCTAGCCTATGCTGATCCGGCGGCGGAGTTGCCAGCATGCGCAGTGGCGCTGGGCGCCACGTTGGTGCTTGGCAGCCTCGCCGGCGAACGCGAAGTCGCCGCCGCCGACTTCTATAAAGGCTTGTTCGACACAGACCTGCGGCCGGGCGAGTTGATCCTGGCGGTGAAGTTTCCCATTGCCGCTGCGGAGATGACCGCGGGCTTTGCGGAACTGACTCGACGGCATGGCGACTTCGCCATGGTGGGTCTCGCGGTCACAGCGGCCGTCGAGCGCCAGCGCATCGAAAGGGCGCGTCTGGTCTATTTCGGCTGCGTCAACCGGGCAAAGCTCGCCACCGCCGTGGCCAACGCGGTCGCCGGGTTGACGCTGCCCTTGCAGGACAACGCATTTGAAGCTGCCATTCATCAGGACCTGACACCCGATGACACGCCCGGGCTTCGCGCCGACACCAAGCTGCAGATGGCAAAGGTGTTGACGCGCAGGGTGCTTAATAGCCTCTCGCAAAAGGCCGCCGCATGACCGAACAGAACCTGATCGGCGAGGAAGAGATCGAGATCGAAGCCGTGCTGAACGGCCGTCCACTGCGGCGCCGCATCAAGGTGCGACAGCATCTTGCGGACTTCCTGCGCCATGAACTGGAGTTAACCGGCACGCATCTCGGTTGCGAGCACGGCATCTGCGGCGCCTGCACTGTCCTGATCGACGGCCAGACCGCGCGCGGCTGCTTGACGCTGGCCGCGCAGATCGCGGGAAAGTCGGTAGAGACCGTCGAGGGATTGAGTGACAGCGGCAAGCTTGCTGCCTTGCAGAAGGAATTCCTCGAGCGCAACGCTGTGCAATGCGGGTTCTGCTCGTCCGGCATGATGCTGACCGCGTATGAACTCCTTTCGAGCGGCGCGCCGCTCACGCGACCGGAAATCCGTGAAGCCATGTCCGGCAACATGTGCCGATGCTCCGGGTATCACGCCATCGTCGAAGCCGTGGAAGCGGTCAGCATCGCGAGCAACGGAAGGCGTTCGTAGTGTCAAACTCCAATGTATCGAACGCTGGCATCGGTGCGCGAGTGCCGCGCCGAGAGCTCAAGCGTCTGCTCAGCGGACATGGCCGCTATATCGAAGACATCAAGCTGCCGCGCATGTTGCATGCTTGCTTTGTCCGCAGTCCGCATCCCCATGCCAAGATCACGGCGCTGGACATCGAGCCCGCGAAACGGGCGCGCGGCGTCCTCGCGGTGCTCACCGCGCGCGAGATCAACCCGCGGTGCGAACCATTCGTCGGGGCTGCGCTGCATCGGCCGGGCCATCGGTCCGCGCCGCAGCGGCTGCTTGCCGATGACCGCGCCGTCTGGCAGGGCCAACCGGTGGCTGTCGTTGTCGCCGAGAGCCGCGCCGAGGCCGAGGATGCGGCCGAGTTGGTATTGGTCGAATGGGAGCCGCTCGCCGCCATCGGCGATCAGTTCCAGGCCGTCGCAGCCGGCGCGCTCGCTATCCATCCGGAGCTGAGCGACAACGTCGCATTCGACTTTTCGCTGCAGAAGGGCGAGCCGGGGCGGGCGTTCGACGAGGCTGATTTCGTCATCGAGGAGGAATTGCGGTTCGAGCGCCAGATGGCGATGACGCTAGAAACGCGCGGCCTGATTGCCGACTACGATCCAAGCGAAGGCTCGCTCACCGTCATTCACGGCCACCAGTCGCCGTTCCAGATGCAGGATGTGTTCAGCCGCCACCTGCATATTCCGGAGCACAAGGTCCGCGTTTCGGCGCCCGATATCGGCGGTGGCTTCGGCATGAAGCTCAATATCTATGCGGACGAAATTGCGACGGTGGTGGCAAGCGTGCTGCTCGGCCGCCCGGTCAAGTTCTGCGTTGACCGGTTGGAGTCTTTCGTGTCGGACGCCCATGCGCGCGACCATCTCATCAAGTGCCGCATTGCCGTGAAGAACGGCGAGATCAGCGCCATGGAAATGGACGACTTCGGTGCGGTCGGCGCCTACGGCATGCCGCTTCGCTTCAACGTGGCCGAGGGCATGATGGCGATCACGGTCATGGGCGCCCCTTACAGTTTCCAGAACTACAAGGCGCGCACCCGCAGCGTCTACGTCAACAAGAACCTGATCGGCATGTATCGCGGCGTCGGCATGCCGCTCGCCTGCGTCGCCACCGAGCTGCTGACCGATCTGGCAGCGGAAAAGCTCGGCGTCGACACCATCGAATTCAAGCGACGCACCTATTGGCCGAAGGCTTCGTTGCCGGTCGTCACCACCGGCGGGCAGCGGCTCGACACCGTCTCGTTCCACGAATGCCTGGACAAGCTCGTTACGCTGATCGACTATGATGCGCTGCGTAAGGAGCAGCGCGAGTTGCGCCAGAAAGGCGTGTACCGCGGTCTGGGCGTCGCGACCTTCTGCGAGCAGACCGCGTACGGGCCGCTGTATTACGGCCCCTCGGGCGCTCCGATCTCGACCCAGGACGGCTGCACGCTACGCCTAGAACCCTCCGGCTCGGTGCGCTGCATCACCAGCCTGACCGATCAGGGGCAGGGCACGCTCACCGCCATCGCACAGATCGTCGCCGACACTGTTGGCCTCTCCGTCGAGCAGGTGGGCGTACTCGGCGGCGACAGCGCGATCTCGCCTTACGGGGGCGGCGCGTGGGCCTCACGCGGCACTGCCATCGGCGGCGAGGCGGCATTACGCGCCGGGACCATGCTCAGGCAGAACATCCTGGCACTCGCCGGCGCGGTCACCCAGACGCCGGCGGAAGCGCTCGAGATCGCCGACGGGCACGTCCTGAACAAAGGGACGGGCCAAAGTGTCATCAGCCTCGCCGAGATCGGCCGCATTGGCTATTTCCGGCAGGATACGCTGCCCGGTGATCATGACCCGCAGCTTTCGGTCAGCGCCAGCTTCGTCGCCAACGACAAGCTCTACTACATGGCCAACGGCGTGCAGGCGAGCTACGTCGAGGTTGATTGCGAAACCGGCTTCATCAAGGTGCTCGCGCAATGGGCCGTCGATGACTGTGGTCGTGTGATTAATCCGCTCCTGGTCGATGAACAGGTCCGCGGCGGAATAGCCCAGGGCATCGGCGCGGTCCTGTACGAGGAATGCATTTACAGCGATGACGCCAATCTGCTCAACGGCACCATGGCAGATTATCTGATTCCAATGTCGGATGGAGTGCCGGATATCGTGGTGGCACATGTTGAAACGCCTGAAGCCTCGACCAAGCTCGGTGCTAAGGGAATCGGCGAGGCAGGTCTGATTGGCGCAATGGGCGCCGTATGGGTCGCCGTAAACGACGCTTTGAAGCCGTACGGCGCAAAGGTCTTGCATCAGCCATTTACGCCGGAGCGCGTTCTCGATGCGCTCGCCCGCGCACGCAAGTCTGCCGACTTATAAGGCCGATTAAGTGTCTCGCTTCGCCACTCGAACACTGTGCGTGCAGGTCTGAACAATTTCGCCATGCTGATTTATTGTTGTCGAAAGCATCGTCACAATTCCAAAGCGGGCATTCGAACGGGACTCGTGAACCTCCAAAACTTTGCTCTCGACCACAAGAGTATCGTCAGGCTGGATTGGCACCCTCCACTCGAGATTGTCGACCCCCAAATCCACGGTGCCGCCACTCACTTGGATTTCTCCCGATGCGATCAGTCGCATTGTCAAGGAGGATACCAGCCATTGTTTGAACGTGCCATGTTCAAACAACGATAGTGTCTCAGGGCTGTGCCCAAGGACCTCGAAGAAGCCCGTGACATCGTCATTCGAAACGACATAGGGTCCGGATTTGTAAACCTGCCCTGCGGAAAAATCGCTCAAGGTCAGCAACATTCTACGGTTTCTCATCGAGATAGTCGACAGGGTCAGGGACGACAGTCCGGCGAATCATCGGCTAGAAAAGCGCAGGATGAACTATTCTGGGCAGCAGCACGTTTCGGTTCAAGAAGACGAACGTACTTGGGTCGGGCAGTCGCGCCTGCTGCTCCCCGGTTTGAGCGCCGGTGAGCGGCCTGTAGGCACATCTGCATTGTCCATAGGGAGCGTCGCCGTTTGCAGAAGGTGCCGGCGTCCATATCTTGAGCTTATTGAACGGAGCGACTGAATGCCGACAACTAGCTTTGCTGGACTGACGATTGAGGCCTTGATGGAGCTGCGCGACCAGGTGATGGCTCAGCTCGGCAGGCGCCGCGCGGAGCTGGAGGCCCAGATCGCCCGCATCGGGGGAGCCTCGGCGGTACGCCGTCGCGGCCGGCCTCCAGGCAAAACAGCACACGTCCTGAAGGGCCGCAAGGTGGCGCCAAAGTACCGCGGACCAGCCGGCGAGACCTGGGCCGGGAGGGGCATGACGCCGGGCTGGCTGGTCGACCTCATGAAGCACGGCCGGAAGAAGGAAGAGTTTGCCGTGGGGGCGGCGCCGACCAGGCGGGCGGCCGCGAAGCGGAAGAAGCGAGTGGTCAAGCGGTCCCGCCGAAAGAACTGACTGCAGGTCGAATGGCGGATGAATTTGTTGACCTTCCGGCACGACCCACGCGATGAGGAAGACTCTCGCTTTCATGGTGTCAATCAGTTTGCACACCGGCGACGAAGCATTTTGGCGCCAGGCCAATCATCATCCCCTCGAACGGGCTTCTCACAGCAGTCCATTGCAGGAACTGGCTAACGGTATCCACAATGTCGTCATGCCGCCCATACGGGAACGCGAGAAGCTCATGGAAGAAAATGTCCAACCATTCTGCGTTCCTAGGTAGAACCAGCTGACCCGCTTCAATCTTGGCCGACTGTGCTACCATGCGGTCCGCTTTGCTCCCCTCGGGTCTACGGCCAATTGGTCGCGGCATGGCGTGAGGCAGGTTGCGCCATAGATCCTGCAACAGCGCCATGCCGGGCCCGGCGTTCTCGATCAGAACGGTGGTGGCTGCGTGCTTTTCCGCCAGCTTCGCAACTTTTCGCCGAAGATCAGGGTATTGAAGCCGATCCCGAAATAGATGGACGAGATAGTACTCGGATTGGCTCACGCACCATGTGGTACAGACGGAGAAGTCGTTGGTCTCCCCCGTCATCATTGCGATGTCGTTTGCCCGAGTTGTCTCTGGCCTTGAAATGCCGTTTCCCGGAACGGAGACTGCCTCAGCCGGAGACTTGGTTCGAAGGTGGCAACGCGGGCGCGCTTAGCCGAAGCATCTGGCGTTGACGAGACCACTCTGCCGGGAGATCGCACAGGCGGGCCACGCCCATTCCGTGCGGGAGTCGTCCATCAATGGCGGCGTTGACGAGGTCGGGTGCGAGGAAAGCAAGTGACATGTTGATCTTGCGCGCAGTGCAACCTAGCGTTGGGCAATGCTTTCGGTATTCGCAGCGGAGTCGGCCATGAGTTCGTCAGGCCAACGTCGCCCTCGGGAATTGATGCGACAAGAAGCGCGCGGTTCTGATGACGATACCATCTGAATGGACCTCAACCCAACATGACATTGCCAGAAGCGTCACCTTGACTTTGCTCTGCGGGTCGGCGGCCAGGTGCATCGGCGCCATCAGGCTCGGAGCATGGAGGTTGAATGCTTTGCAAAAAGCGGTAGCGCGTTCGAGAGCTGATGATCGGACATAGTATTCAGCGTATACAAAAGCCGCCGAAGTCTAACGACCGTATGTATTCTGGCGAAAGCGCTAGATGTAGAAATCTTGCCGGGATTTGTTTGCCCCCCGCCGACGAGGTGATCGACGAGGCGGCATCCAGGATTGGGAGGAGAGGCAGATGCCGAAGTCGAAACCCAAGCCCCCGGACGTAAAGGCGATCGCAACCAGAGCCGAACGGGCGAGGCCCCGCTCAGCAGGCCTGAGCGCTCAGGAGAGGGCCGCCGAGAGGCGGCGGCTGGCGACGGATGAGAAGCGACTTCGCGCGTCACTGGCCAAATCGATGGATGTGGCCGAGGTCGAGCGCTTCGCGCGCGAACGGGAGAAGTCCGACCTCGAGCGCGCACGAGTGGCGCACCGTCGGGCGATAGAGGCCTCCTCGGAGCGCGCGAAGTGGCTGTCGATGACATCCGTTCCGCCGAACCTGCTGGTGTCGGCCGATGGGGAAGATCAGTTCGTCGTTGACACGGCATTGTTCATGCGCGCATGGCCGAACACCGGAGCGCTTCGGGACTTCAGCAGCGGCCCAGGCGACAACTGGGGAAAGTACTGGCTGCAGGTCGATGGAGACATCCTCGACACGCCAGACGAGGCGAGGCTGAGCTTTTATGCGCTTTGGCAGAATTCACGGGATGTTCCCGTAACTGTGCGCACATCGACACGGATCAATGTCAACGCACACGTGGCTGCACACGCAGATGCCCGCTATTTTATGGGATGGATGGTGGCGGGTGCCTCGGTTGATGCGACACTGCGGGCCCGGTTCACCGTGAGCCCGCTCTGGCAGGAGAATACCCAACTCGTTGTCGCGGAAGAGCCGGTGGGCAGTGTCGCCGCTCGAGGAGGCTTCCTCAGCGGAGACGATGACACGACCATCTTCACGTCGGCGTCCCTAGATGGGACGATCACGTTGGCCGTGCCCCCTGGGAGGTTCCTGATGTTCGAAACCTCACTCGTCACCGGCTGGAAGATTGACTCCGGCAACCTCCGGGTCGACGCCGACAACGGCGCTCTCCGCGTCGACGTCCCATTCTGGATCGTGACGATCGTCGCCTGAGCACACGTGATGGCACAAGTGATCTTTGTTGGGCGTTCAACCGGCTTACGAACACCGCAGGTCCTAGGCAGGTAAGGAAGTGGCGCCTCCGCATTACTCAATCACCTCGTCGGCACGAGCCAGCTCCCTGAGCGCTTCGCGAAATGGGCCCATCGGTTCTGGGCCATTGATGAGAAGAACGCCGATCTGCCGCATCTGCTCGGGTTGCTGCGCGTTGGCGCGTCTGATTTTGAAACGTCCCGTCGATTGTTTGACCAGCAAGCATTTTTGCAAGACGATGCCGACAAAGGCTGATGACGATACGATCGGAATGGACCTCAACCCGACATGACATTGCCAGAAGCGTCACCTTGACTTTGTTCTGCGGGTCGGCGGCCAGGTGCATCGGCGCCATCAGGATCGGAGCATGGAGGTTGTATGCTTCGCAAAAAGCGGTAGCGCGTTGGAGAGCTGAATGATCGGACATAGTATTCAATGTCCGAGTTGGCGGGGTAAATGCACCGCCCATGGCGGCCTGTAGGGCGCTCCGATGTATCTGGGAATAGTCTCCGCGGAAGCGTACCGGTGGCTCGAAGCTGGCGGCGTGCAGGGTCGCCTTCGCCTTCAGCCCACGCCCGATCTTGAGTGACCCATACTGCCGCAAATCATCTGGAAATGTCCCGGCGCTCGATGATCGTCGCCGGGTTCTCCACGGTCGTTGAGTGGTACGATTTCACCCTCTATCTCTACTTCGCCACGGTGCTGTCGAGGGTGTTCTTCGGCGGCGGCGAAGGGGCTCTGATCACAACGTTCGCCGGCTTCGCCGTGGCCTACCTGCTGCGTCCATTGGGAGCCGTTGTCTTTGGGCACATCGGCGACCGGTTCGGCCGGCGCAGCATGATGCTGCTGTCAATGGCGCTGATGAGTCTGGCGATGCTTACGACGGCGCTGCTGCCAACCTACACCGCCATTGGGGATGCGGCAGGCTGGCTGCTCCTTGCACTTCGCTGCGCCATGGGGTTCTCCGTGGGCGGGGAATACACCGCGGTAGTCGCATATCTGCTGGAGGGATCCCCTGTTCACCAGCGCGGCCTTATCACATCCTGCGCGTCGGCGGCCAGCGAGATCGGAGCCCTGCTTGCCGTTGGCGTGTCGGCTCTGACGGTGCGTGCGCTGTCCGAAGCGGACCTCGCGTCCTGGGGCTGGCGCGTTCCTTTCCTGGTCGGGGCGGCACTTGCCGGCGCGGTTTGGCTAGCTCGCTCCACCATGCAAGAATCCCCAGAATTCGAGCGTCAGCGCAAGGCCGGCACGGCTCCCCAGCAACCGCTTCGTCATACGCTGGAGCATCACCGCTTGGCCATTTTCCGCGCCTTCGCGATCTCCGCGCTCGGCTCGATCACCTACTATCTGGGTATCACCTACGTGCCGGCGTTTCTGACATCTGTCGGGACTCTAACCGAAGAGCGCGCGCTATGGCTCTCCACGGTCGCCGCCGTAGTCGTCGTCGTGGTGACGCCGATTGTTGGAGCCTTTTCCGATCGCTGGGGCCGCAAGCCCGTATTGATGGGGCTTAGCCTTTTGAGCGCGATCCTGCCGATCACGCTTTTCTCGCTTATGGCGACCGCGTCGCAACTCCTGGCGCTGCTTGCCGCCGTGGTCCTTGCGGGGCTCGCAGGAGCTGTGAGCGCAGTGGGCGCTGTTGCGACGGCGGAGCAGTTTCCAGGCGAAGGGCGCCTCACCGGTCTGGCCCTCGGTGCGACGGGCGCCACCGCCATTTTCGGCGGCCTCACACCGTTTTTGGCCCAGCTTCTGGTCGCTCGCTCGGGCTGGCCACTCGTTCCTGGCGCGATGATCGCAGTCGTCGCGTTGGCGGTCCTCCCCGTCCTTTTTAGGGCGCCAGAAACCCGGCCGCAGCTGCACGCGGGCAGCCGCACAGGTAGGCGTGACGAAATCCGCAGCCGGTAAGTCCATCGCGACGCCCAGAAGGTGGGCGCGATCGGTGTCTCCGGTAGCGCAACAGATCAAGAAGACGAGCAATATGCCAAAGCCGGTGTTGAAGCTTTGGATAAAAGCAGTTGATCGACTCCCTCCGGTCGCACGCAAGTTCAAGGAGGACAGCGCAGGCTGTCCCTATCCTAAATCTCATGCCTCGGCGAGGAATGGCGAATTGTTCAATGCTTGATCCGGTAACCGGTCCTGAACAGCCAAGTTACGATCGACAGGCATATGAGCAGGAACACAAATGTCATGCCGAGGCTCACACCGACATGAACATCGGCGATCTCGAAAAAGCTCCAGCGAAACCCGCTGATAAGATAAACGACGGGATTGAACAGCGTGATCGTCCGCCACAACGGGGGCAGCGCGTCGATTGAGTAGAAGGTGCCGCCCAGAAAGGTGAGCGGCGTGATCACGATAAGAGGAATGAATTGGAGCTTCTCGAAGCCGTCCGCCCACAAGCCGATTATGAAGCCGAGCAGGCTAAAGCTGATGGCGGTAAGAAGAAGAAACGTGAGCATCAGAAGCGGATGGGCGATACGAAGCGGGACGAATAATGCTGCCGTGGCCAGAATGGTCAAGCCCAATATCGTCGACTTTGTTGCTGCAGCTCCGACGTAACCGAGTACGATCTCGAAGGGTGAGATCGGTGCTGACAAAATCTCGAAGATCGTCCCGACGAATTTTGGAAAATAGATCCCGAACGACGCATTCGAGATGCTCTGGGTGAGCAGCATCAGCATGATCAGCCCGGGAACGATGAAGGCGCCATAGCTCACGCCATCTATCTGCGGCATGCGTGCGCCTATGGCCGCCCCGAACACCACAAAGTAAAGCGAGGTCGACAGCACCGGCGACACTATGCTCTGGAGCAATGTCCGCCCGGTGCGCGCCATCTCGAATTGATAGATTGCCCCGACCGCGCGCAGGTTCATTTTCCGCCCATCACCATCTCGACAAAAATGTCCTCCAACGAGCTCTGCGTAGTATGGAGGTCGCGGAAGCGGATGCCGGTGCGGGTGACGTCCTGGAGCAGCGCGGCGATGCCGGTGCGCTCTTTCTCACTATCGTAGCTGTAGCTCAGCTCGGACCCGTCCGCGCTGAGCTGCAATGCATGGTGGGCCAGCTCGTCTGGGATGCGTCCGAGCGGCGCATGCAAATACAGCGTCATTTTCTTTTTGCCGAGCTTGTGCATCAGCTCGGCTTTGTCCTCGACCAGAATGATATTGCCATAATTCATCATGCCGATGCGATCAGCCATCTCCTCAGCTTCCTCGATGTAATGGGTGGTGAGGATGATGGTCACTCCACTCGCGCGCAACTCTCGCACGACTTGCCACATGTCCTTACGCAAGGCGACGTCCACTCCTGCGGTGGGTTCATCAAGGAACAGGATTTGAGGTTCATGCGCCAAGGCTTTAGCAATCAGAACGCGTCGCTTCATGCCGCCGGAGAGCGTCATGATCTTGCTCCCGCGGCGGTCCCAGAGCGACAGGTCTTGTAGAACCTTCTTGAGATGTTCCGGGTTGCGCGCCATCCCGAACAGCCCGCGACTGAAGCTCACGGTCGCCCACACGGTCTCGAAGGCGTCCGTGGTCAGCTCCTGCGGTACCAGGCCGATCATCGCACGCGTGCGCCGGTAGTCCTTGATGATGTCATGCCCCGCGACAAGGACGGTTCCGCCCGTGGCATTGACGATGCCACAGATGATGCTGATCAGAGTCGTCTTGCCGGCTCCATTGGGGCCAAGCAGCGCAAAGATCTCGCCGGGGCGGATCTCGAGATTGACGCCCTTCAGAGCCTGGAAGCCGCTGGCGTAAGTCTTGGACAGATTCTTGACGGAGATGATCGACTGCATCGGGAGAGCTTCAGTCGCGCTTCTTTCGGTGCTGGGATTGGGGAGCATGATCAGAATACGGTTCTGTCATGTTTTCGGGATCGAGCATCCGACCGCCCTCGGAGGCATCGCTCGATCTATTCTCCGGCTCTCGGGGCCGCCGTTTCGTATGCGGGCGGGCTTGGCGAGTCAGTCATACCTGCAGTACTACAACGAGACCCCGCACGCACCGATCCTTGGGCAAGGATGCCCTGATCCCGCGCTATCGAAGCCGTTGGTTGCATCCTCAGCCGCCCCGTGCTGGGCGGATTGCATCACCAATACATTGGGATCTATTTGCGACCCTCTAGTAACGCGCGGGCAGCGTGCTCGATAACTAGAAGAACGGGCCGCCGCGTTAGGGCAGGGGGCGCCTGGCCCCCGAGAGTGCGCGGACAGCCTCCGACCGGCACAAGCGGATAGGAAGCGCTTGGCTCGCGCCCGCCTTCGGTCCCAAACGATTCGTCGTATCAAACCCGCCCCGACACGCAGGAGAGTTGGAGCGCATCAGGGCGGGTCTGACCGCACCGCGTGAGAGGACGGCGCGAACGACTAGCTGATCAGGAACATGGGGAGGGTTTGGCCGAGCGCGCGGAGCGCTCCCGGCCAACGATCGTTTAGTACCCGTAGTCGCCGTAGTCCCCGTAGCCGCCATAGTAAGAGCTGTAGCAGACGTTCACGTAGCCATAGTAGGGATCCCATCGATAGCACGAGCTATACGCGAGCGCGCCGACACCGAGGCCGATGCCGAGGCCAGCCGCGCCCCATCCCCATCCTGCGCGACGGTAGCGCGAGCCCGGATAGCCCCCGCCCCAGCCGCCCCACGCTGCGCGAGCAACTGGCCGACCTGCAAAACCGGCACGTCCGAAGGCCGGTCCGCCAACTCCAACCCGACCGAACCCCGGTCCCCCAACACCGACCCGGCCGAAGCCCGGTCCCCCGCCGCCGATGCGAGCTCCACCCATGCCTCCGCCGCCCATGTGAGCTGCTCCCATGCCGCCGCCACCCCGTCCTCCTCTTTGGGCCGAAGCATCACCGGGAAGCAAGAATGCCAACATCAGTGCCGTCGCACCGAAAACGATGAGTCTCTTCATGGGCACTTCCTTTTGTTCACGCAACGTAATGTTGCCGTCCTACCTACAACGCGCTTCCCCCGGAATTGCTCCGCGCAACCAGTAGGTGCACTCTCCGCTAGGCGCGCCAGAGCGGCAAATAGTCGATCGGGACCCGCATGGCCCCGGCTTGAGATCAGAACCTGTATCCGCGTCACAGCTCGATATCGGGTTGCGTCGAGCGCGGCGATTCCATCCTATGTTACCAACGCTGGGCGGGGTAGAAATTTTCGCGAGGGACACCCTCAGCACGTCCGGATTTGATTTCCGGTGGGAATAGAATTGTCTCGGACGACCATAAGCTTGGACACCATGCTGTGCGCATCGGAAGATGATGCAAGCTATCTGATGTCGGCCTCCTTGATCATGCGGCCGTAGTCCTCGTATTGTTTTTTGACAAAAGATGCGGCTTCCTCCGCGCATGCACCAACCGGAAACAGGCCTTGCGCGTCGAGTTTGGGAGCAACCTCCGGATCACGCAGCGCATCTGAAAACCAAGATGCAAGCTGCGCCGCGACTTCCTTGGGCGTGTGAGAGGGCGCGGCTGCAATAAACCAGATATCGGCTTCAAAATCCTTCAGGCCATTTTCGGCAAGCGTCGGAACGTCAGGCAGCGATTCGATCCGCGAGGCGGAGGCGACCGCGAGTGCACGCAGCTTATTGCTCTGAATCAGCTCGAGGACGTTAGGATAGCTCGCCATCACACTGGTGATATGCCCACCAAGGACGGCGTTAACTGCCGGCGTCGAGCCCTGATATGGAATGAAGTTGAGGTTCAAGCTCAAAATGCGCTTCATGGTTTCGATAGCGATATGCGGGCTGGAGGCGGGCCCGGCGCTGGCAATGCTCAATTGGCCGGGCGACTGTCGAGCAGCCTCAAGAAAGTCGGCAAACGTGCGATAGGGTGTCTCGCTGTTGACTGCAATCAGCTGCGGCGAACGAACCAAATAACAGATCGACTGGAATCCTGCGATCGGATCATAGTTTACTTTTTTTAAGTGCGGATTGATCACAAATTCAGGCGTCGTAATCAGAATGGTGCCGCCGTCCGGCGGTGAGCGCGCCACGTATTCCGTTCCGATGATGTTGCCAGCTCCCGGCCTGTTCTCAACGACAACGGTCCGACCTTGCTTGCGACTTATCTGATCCCCCAACAACCGAGCCAGGGTATCGGAACCTCCGCCGGCGGTCGAAGGCGAGACAAATTTGATGGAGAGAGGTGTTTGCGCTGCGGCTGGAGCAACAAACAGTGGGGCCAGCAGATACAATAGGACCAGCGAGACCTTTGTCATTCCGCAATCCGTTCTATGCTCACAGGCGTTGCCTGTTCTGTTCGAAACAAACGTCCGCCCCTGCCTGAAGCGCTCACGCGCTACGGTCACAATCGAGTGGGGTCGACCGAGAAGCGTGATGACCTGGCGTCGCCTCATGACTCGATCACCTCGTCAGCAAGCGCGAGCAGCGCGGGGGACTTCCAGGCCAAGCGACCAGGAAAAAAGGTGCGGAGGCTCGATCCTCCGCACCACCTATGAGGCGCTGGCGTGCGATATAGCCAGCGTTAGTCGGTCGTGCACGTCAGGATACGCCTGTTTCGGCTGTAGCTGTAGGTGTAGGTGCAGCCTTCACTGCTATAGCCTGTGCTGTCACTGCCGGACACATAGCCGCCGTAGGAGCCGTATCGCCAACCGTTACGGCCGTAGCGATACGCTCCAGACCGACCCTCGTTGCTGACGGCCGAGCTGCCGCGGAGGTTACCCACGGCACCATGACCACCGAAATGAGAAGCAGCGGCAGCACCAGGGCCGCCAACGCGAGGACCCCCACCCAGTCCGGGACGAGGAATACCACCCGGGCCGGCATGCGGCAGACCACCAAAGCCAGGACGAGGAGCGGCAAGGCCAGGAGGAGGACCTCCAAGACCAGGAGGTGGACCACCGATTCCAGGCGGAGGGGGAGGGGGACCGAACGCAAGCGCACCATTTGACGCCATTACCGGGGCGGCGAGCAATGCACTCGCGACCAGCACGTTCAGCGTCCTGCGTGGTCCGGAACGTCTGTTCTGCAGCGAGATTCGATTGTCGATCGGTTCGTGGATGATATTGCTGGTCATGGTTGTTTCCTATCTTGAGGGATTGAGGATCGAAGAAAGTGCGCACCGAAGTGCTTGCGTGTACTTGATTGCTGTTTGGTCCCCGATCGATTGGGCTGTGGTCGAGTCGCGATAATGCGATCGCCGATCCGCTAGTACATTGGCTTAGTTGCGGTTTGCGTCGGCCACGGCGTTGGCCGCCCATTCGGCGACGCAGTCACGCTGGAAATTGCGGGTGACAGTAACTGAAAGCCGCCGGCACGATGGCGCAGCTTTGCGGAGGGACTACTCGATGCACTCGTCAGCTTGGGCGAGCAGCATGGGCGGCACTTCCAGGCCCAGCACCTTCGCAGTGACCATGTCGATAAGAGGCTCGCCCCTGCCACGCTCTTCAAGCCCGTCCATCACAGGGAGCACCGGGTTCAATCGTGACAGCCCCGGGGCTTGTTGGTAGGGTCGTTTCTTCTCCATCGGGAGACACCCGTTATGCGAATACTGCCGGTATTGTTTGCGGCGGGGACACTTGCAACGTCTGTCCCCGAAACAGCCTCGGCTCAACAGCTCGTGCAGCGGCGCGACGTGTCCTATGCGGTTGCGTTCGCTATCGCGACCGGCGCCGTCGACGCCTGCCGCGCCCTCGGCTTCACCAGCTCGGCTGTCGTCGTCGTGGGCCGCGGGGGCGATACCATCCTCGCCGCGAGCGACGACGACGCCCGCCCGCATGCCATGGAGGCAGCGCGCCGCAAGGCTTACACTGCGCGCACCTTCGGCATCACCACGACGGAGTTCTCGAAGGAGCTGCCAGATCGCCCGGCGCGGCGTGCGCAGGTGCTGCTGCCGCACATCACATCGCTCGATGGCGGCGTGCCCATCAAGCTTGGCAACGAGGTGATCGGCGGTGTCGGCGTCGCAGGGTCGCCCGGCAAGGACGAGCAATGCGCCACCGGCGGGCTGGACAAGGTCAAGGCGGCGCTGCAGTAGGCGGTGGCGACACGCGGATCGGTAGTGCCGCGATATAGTCCGTTCGATGCGTGCTCGAACCTGAGGGAATTCCCCGCTCGTCGGTGGTGCGGTGGCCTTTACGACGGTGCGCTGATTGCGCGGCCGCGCTTGACGTCATTCGATGCCAATCAGGGCTGCCAGTTTCTCGCGTGTCTCTTGCAGTATGCTGGCCGGTGCCACGGCGATAAACGCCGCTCGACGCGCCGGCCATGCGAGGCAGCGGACCTGATCGGCCAGGACCACACCGGTGAGGCCGGCAGCGGCAGGGATCGGTACCTCGAACCGGAAACCTTTCGCCTGATTGGTAATTGCGCAGGCGACACAAAGGCCGGTGCGCTCGTTATAGGCACGCGGACTCAACACGATGGCCGGCTGTCGTCCTTGCTGCTCGTGGCCCTCAGTCGGATTGAAACTGATCCAGATGAAGTCGCCGGCAGCTGGACAATAACTACCAGACCTCATTTCCGACCGGGCCGCCCCAGTCGATGTCGCGGTGGTAGGTCTCCGGCGTGATCCCAACGATCAATTCCTCCAATTGATATCGGCGGCGCCCGCGCGGCTTGGCCACTTTGATGATCAGCGCGCCACTCTCGATGGTCATTTCGGCGCGTTTCCCTTCGCTCACGCCAAGTTCCTTGGCGAATGCGCTTGGGACCCTCAGGGCGAGCGAATTTCCCCACTTCACAAATTCAGTTTTCATCCAACTATTCCTTACGGTATCTACAACGTAGATACGAGAGGGGGCCGTGTCAACCACGACACGGGGAATGCCGTTTGCGGCCCGGGTTTACATCGTGGAACATAAAAATGCTTTTCGCTGCTCCGGATTGCCCTCATCGCAGTGTGACAGGCCAGGCGTTGATGTTGGTGTGCGGTAACGCAACACCCCGGCCCACTTACAGCAGCGCTATGAACTCGGCCACTGTGAAGCCGGCTTGCGCAATGATTGCCCGCAAAGTGCCACGCTTCAGGTCCTCACTGTGGATCGGGAGGGTGACTTTGCGGGTTGGGTCGCTCTGATGAATGAGCCGGCAATGACTGCCAGATCTGCGAGCTACGACAAAACCGGCACGTTCGAGCGCGCGGACGACATCTTTCGGCCGTAACGACGGGAGCCGGTTTGTCACGCCGCAAGCGTCACGCTCACCTCACGAATGCTCGGCGTAATTGCGGGCGGGATCGGTTCACCGTGCGCAGTCATGTCCTCAAGGACGAGGCGGATGGCATCTTCCGCCATGGCAAGGGCTTCTTTCTCATCCCTGCCATAAGTGACGATCTCCGGAAGAGCGGGAACGCGGACGGTAAAACCAGACTCTTGCTCCGGCTCAAGCACCACCGCGAACTTGCGTGTTTGTTCAGCCACAATGTGCCTCGTCTGCAAACTTGTGTGGAACGTATGCGCATCTAGCGCTTAAGCCAATAGAGGTCCCTCGCTTCGGCGATCGCTGTGACCTGCTCGCAACCAGTTTGTGCCCTCCGACGAATAGGCCTTAATGGCGCCTGGCCTGAACGAGATAGGCGAGAATGGTTGTCTCCCCAAGCTGCCTGCACGCCTCCAGACGATGCAGACCTTCGACCAGCACAAAGCGATCACCGTCCTGGCGGACCATGATCGGCGTTTGCTGCCCGACCTGCAACATGCTCTCCGCGATCACCTGCACCTTGGCAGGTTCGAGAGTCGTGCGCCGCTTCACCGGGACATAGATGTGCGCAATCGCGAGCGTCTCAGTCTTCATCATCATGAGGCGGCATCCTGGCCAAACAAACTTCGCAAGTAGCGTTCGCAAAGCCGCGCAGCGGCGTGCGCACCATTTACCTTGGCGGGTGCCCGTCGGTGCGCACGGTGCTTCGCACCTTTGCACACCCTACGGCCGCCCTTGGCGTGCCGCCCTTCACCCCAGGCGACTGAGAACCTCGTGAACCTGCTGCAGGACCTTCGCCGTTTTTTCGGCATAGTAGACGCTCACGACAGCATTGATGGCCTGCACCTGCGGGTCGAGCGGATTGAAGCCTGCGTCTTTCAGGCGCGCGTGCAGTTCCGTGTCGATCTCAGTTTTCTCGAACACTGGTAGCCTCCGCAAGAGAGCTTCAATAAGGGCGCGGCGTCGCCTATCGTTTTTGACCTTTCCGCCTCTGGACCTCAACCGATTTCTGCGGAAATTAGCGGCAGCACCTGCCGTGCAGGCGTACGAACGGGAGAAGGACATGATAGCTCCGCGTCGTCGATTGCTCCGGCTCTCTGCAGGCGCTGCCGTCTTGCCCGCGATATCGCGCTGGGCCGCCGCGCAGGATTATCCAAACCGGACAGTGCGCATGGTCGTCGGTTTCCCACCGGGGCAGGCGATCGACATCTTCGCGCGGCTGATGGGGGAATGGCTGCAGCAGCGCCTCGGCCAGACATTCATTGTTGAAAACCGGCCGGGCGCCGCCGCCAACGTGACAACCGAGATGGTGGCCCGCTCTCCGCCGGACGGCTACACATTACTGATTGTTTCATCGAACAACGTGATCAACACCACGCTCTACGGCACCATCGATTTCGCGCGCGAGATCGCACCGATCGCCACTTTTGGCCGCGGCTATCAGGTCCTGAACGTCACGCTTTCGTTGCCGGTGAAGAGCGTGCCGGAGCTCATCGCGTTGGCCAAGGCGCAGCCCGGCAAGCTCAGCATGGCATCGCCGGGAATTGGAAGCGCCGGCCATGTTGCCGGTGAGATGTTCAAGATGATGGCGGGAGTGGACATGCTGCACGTGCCGTACCGCGGCTCAGTCGCAGCGCTGACTGACCTCATGAGCGGCCAGGTGCAGGTGATGTTCGACAACTTGCCGTCGTCGATCGAGCTCATCAGGGCCGGCAGCATTCGTGCACTTGCCGTGACGCCGGCGACGCGCTCGCAGGCGCTGCCCGATGTCCCGAGCATCGGCGAGTCGGTGCCCGGCTATGTTGGTGGCGGCTGGACCGGAATTGGCGCGCCTGCCAACACCCCGACCGAAATCGTCGATTTGTTGAACCGGGAGGTCAACGCCGCGCTCGCGGACACCAGGATCAGTGCACGCATCGAGAGCCTTGGCAGCCCGGTTCTGATGATGTCACCGGCCGAATTCCGCAAGCTCATTGCCGAGGAAACCGAGCGCTGGGCGAAGGTGATCAGGTTCGCGAAGGTCAAACCGGAGTGAAGCCTTGTAGGGTGCGCAAAGCCGCATGAGCGGCGTGCGCACCATCAACACCTCTCGCAGTGGTCGCGGTGCGCACGGTGCTTCGCACCTCCCTACGGCCGCAACCCACGTAGCGTGTGCGGACGCCGCGAAGGTCTCAATTTCTCGCGGCGCTGCGCGACTCGGCGCACTTCTCTTGCGAGCCGCGCAATGCGTCAATCAGAACATCGTAGGCATCGGCGGAGAAGTGGAATGGGCCCACCACTTTGCCGCTGGCTGTGTAAAGCTCGAAGGCGAAGGCGGAGCCGTCGTGGTTCTCATAGAGTTGCAGCCGTTCGACCACCTGACAGCCGGCCATTCGGCCGCCGTCGATTTCAATCGCAACTGACTTGCCAGCCATCCCCTGTGCCCCCGGTTCAGTGCCTGTCGCCCCGTCGATAGCGCGTCCTTTAGAGCGCGCCAACTATGACCTCAGTAGGGCTGTCCACACCACGAAGTTGTCCGATCGCCGCCGCATACGCTCCACATCAGCGCGACCTGGTCTGGGAACCGCGACCAATACTCTTGCACCCCAACTGATGATAGACAGGCTTGGTTGAGCGGGAACCAGGCCGCATGAACGAGCCATCTGCGTCGAGCTATGTGGGACGGTCGATCCTGCGCCGCGAGGACCGTCGCCTGCTTACAGGCAAAGGGCAGTTCGTCGCTGATCTCGCGTTCCCGCACATGCTGCACGCGGTATTCGTGCGCAGCCCGGTGGCGCACGCGCGCATCCTTGGTATCAACGTCGCGCGCGCAGCGAATGCGCCGGGCGTTGCCTACATTCTCGCCGGTGCCGAGCTCGCGCTGCTGCTGCCGCCTGTCCCCGATACGCAACTCTCGTTGCCGCGCAAATGGACCGCGCAGGTGCAGCATCAATTCATCAATCCGCAGCAGCCGCTGCTCGCTCACGACAAAGCGCGGCACGTCGGTGAGGCATTGGCCGTGGTCGTTGCCGAGACGCGTCATGCGGCGGAGGATGCGGCCCAGCTCATTGAGCTGGATCTCGAGCCGTTGCCGGCGGTCGTCGATCCGGAGCGCTCGCTCGGCCTCGGTGCACCCATTGTGCACGAGCACTTCGCCACGAACCTGATCGGTGCCTTCACCATCGGCAAAGGTAACGTTGCTGCGGCTCTGGCAAAGGCTCCGCACACGCTCAAGCGTCGCCTGCAGCATCACCGCTATGCTGCGGCGCCGATGGAATGCCGTGGCGTCGTTGCCTTGCACGAAGCGCGCACGGACAGCGTCACCATCTGGTCGGCCACCCAAGTGGTGCATTGGGTACGGCGCGAAGCCGCAACGGTACTGCGGCTTCCCGAGGCACGCATCCGCTGCATCGCCCCGGACGTGGGCGGCGGCTTCGGCCTCAAGGGCCACGTCTATCCCGAGGACCTGTTGATCCCGTTCCTGGCGCGCCGGCTCGGGCGGCCAGTGCAATGGATCGAGGACCGCCGCGAGCACCTGATGTGCTCGTGTCATTCACGTGATCAGATCCACGATGTCGAGATCGGGTTTGACGCTGAGGGGCGCATCCTCGCCCTGCGCGATGATTTTCTCGTCGACTGCGGCGCCTGGAATCCGATCGGTGCCGGCGTGGTCTACAATACCGCGGTGCATCTCCTCGGGCCCTATAAGATCGATGCAGTCGCGATCTCTGCCCGCATCGCCGCCACCAACAAGGTGCCGAACGCACCCTATCGCGGTGCAGGCAGGCCGGAAGCCGCATTCGCGATGGAGCGCGCGATTGATCTCGTCGCCGCAAAGCTCGGCCTCGAGCCGGCCGAGGTGAGGCTTCGCAACATGATCCAAGCGCACGAGATGCCCTATCGCATGGGCATTCCCTACCGCGACGGTGAGCCGATCGTCTATGACGGCGGCGACTATCCCGGCGCGCTGCAAAAGGTGCTTGCGAGGCTCGGCGGCCTTGAGAGCTTCCGCGAGCGCCAGCGCGTCGCACGGCAGGAGGGCCGCCATTTTGGTATCGGCCTTGGCTGCTATGTCGAGGGCACGGGCGTTGGACCGTTCGAGAGCGCGACCGTGCGCATCGATCCTTCCGGCAAGGTCTATGTGTCGTCCGGTGCTTGTCCACAAGGACAGGGCATGGAGACGATCTTCGCCCAGGTGGTCGCGGACGCTTGGTCAGTCGCGCCCGATGATGTCGTACTCTCGTTGGCCGACACCGCCGGCATCGCCATTGGCTTCGGCACCATTGCCAGCCGCACCACCGTCACGCTCTCCGCCGCCATTCATGGCGCGAGCGAGCGTCTGCGCATCAAGGTGTTCGATATCGCCGCCAACATTTTGGAATGCTCAGCCGGTGACCTCGAATTGCGCAAAGGAAGCGTCGGCATTCTCGGCGTACCTGGTGCGGAGGTCACGCTCGCCAAGGTGGCGCAGGCCGCGCGTCCCGGCTGGGACCATGGCCGGCCGCCCGGCATGGATGCGGGTCTCGAGGAGACATTCTATTTCGAGCCGCCAACCGTCACCTGGTCCTACGCGGTACATGCGGCGACAGTGGAGGTCGACGTCGAGCTCGGACGCGTGCGCATCGACCAATATGCCATCGCCCATGATTGTGGCGTGGTGGTCAATCCGCTGTTGGTCGAGGGCCAGATCATCGGTGGCGCGGTGCAAGGGATCGGCGGTGCGCTCCTCGAGGAGCTGAACTATGAGACGGACGGCCAGCTGCTCAACGTCTCATTCATGGATTACCTCTTGCCGACTTCCTGCGATGCCCCGCATTTCGAGCTGATGCATCAGCACTCGCCATCGGCGCTCAATCCGCTTGGGGTGAAGGGCGTCGGTGAGGGCGGGCCGATCGCGCCGCCAGCGGTTATCGCCAATGCCGTTGCCGATGCGCTGCGGCCGCTCGAGGTTGAGTTCAATCGCACGCCGATCAAGCCGCAGCAGATCGTCGCCGCGGCTCGCTCGACGCCGCTTGCATCGCCCTGAACGTGATTACGCTCCAGGACAGGCATTCGTCACTGCAGGCCGCATTGACGGACTTGCGAGTGCCGGGGGTGCTGATCGGCCAGCGTGCGATTGCCGCCGGTGACGAGCGCCGGCTGCTCCCTGCCGAGCTGCCGATGCTCGCGCGCAGCGTCGAAAAGGTGCGGCGCGCCAGCGGAGCGGCACGCGCTCTCGCACGCGAGCTATTGGTGCCGCTCGGCCATGAGGGTTGGCCGATTCTCAAGGCGCAGGCCGGCGCGCCGATATGGCCGCCCGGCATCGTCGGGTCGCTGGCGCATGACGACAAAATTGCCATGGCAGCCTTGGCGAGGCGCGATGATGTTGCGGGATTGGGCATCGATGTCGAGCCTGCCGAGATGCTTCCAGCCGATGTGCTGGAGCTCGTCACCACCGCGCAGGAGCGCAGGCGCATCAGCGACGACCCCTGCGGCGGGCGTCTCATCTTTGTCGCGAAGGAGGCGGTCTACAAAGCCGTCTACCCGCTTGATCGAATTTTCCTCGAGCACCACGACGTCGAGGTCAGCCTGCACGATGGCAAGGCTCGAGTATGCAACGGACGCGTTGTTGACCTGCGTCTCGCCGTCTCAACGCATCTCATGGCGCTGGCGTGGATAGGGGTATAGCGCGCGCGCTCAGGAGCTTGCGGTGACCGTCTCGTGCGGCGGAGGGGTGGGGGAGGGCTCGCTCACTGTGGCACGCGAACGCATCTTTGCGGAGCGGCGGGCTGCCCATTTCTCTTTCTGCGTACGGAAGAAGTCCGCATATTTCGGAGCCTCGAAGTCGAGCAAGGTGCCGCCCGAGGAGAAGTGGCGAATGAAGACCTTGCCGATGGCATAGGTCGCCGCCGCCGAGAGCGCCGGCATGATGAGCGAGCCGACCGCGGTGCCCACCAGCGGCACTGCCTTCAGCACGCTTGCGAACCCCATTCCGCTCGTGGCGGGTATGGTCGACCCAACCAGCCCGGCAATCAGCGACTTGCCGCGGTTGTCGGAGAACGGCACGTCATAGATCGCCGACAACCGACGCAGCATCTGGATCTGCACGCCCGCGACGCTCGCGACATCTACCAGCGGTATGGGAATGAGCCCTGCACCGCCGCCCCATAAAGCGAAGCGATCGACAAGCCTCGCCGCAATCTCGTCGCGGCTCTCATCCGTGACGCCGCGGTCAGCATGCGGTGTGACGAATTCCGGCGATCCTTGAGTGGATGCTTGAGCCGATGCTTGGGCCTTGTCGGACGCAAACGGTTCGTCGGCCATATCTGCGGATCCTTTTCTGGCGCCGGCTTTCCGCTGACGGGATCGCGCACGCCTCACGCCGCGCGCGTTGCGGGAAGCAAGCAAGGCTAGCACAGGCGTGCGACTCGTGCCAAGCGCGAGCGGTGCTCCGCACAGTAGAGGCTGCGCGGGAGCTGAGATGGACGGCCGCCGCGGCGGCCTAGAGCGTGCGGTTGCTCTCGCGCACCGCCGCCGCATCGACATATACGTTGCTGCCGAGCTCGCGAAAACGCTCGGACATCTGCGCCATGCCCTGCTCTTTGTCGTTCAAGGTCGCGGCATAGTCGCGCACGTCCTGCGTGATCTTCATGGAGCAGAATTTCGGGCCGCACATGGAGCAGAAATGCGCGACTTTGTGCACGTCCTTGGGCAGCGTCTCGTCGTGATAGGCGCGTGCGGTGTCGGGGTCGAGCGACAGGTTGAACTGGTCGAGCCAGCGAAACTCGAAGCGGGCGCGCGACAAAGCATCATCGCGCAGCTGCGCGGCGGGGTGCCCCTTGGCCAGATCAGCGGCATGCGCCGCGATCTTGTAGGCAATGACGCCCTGCTTGACGTCGTCGCGATCGGGAAGTCCCAGATGCTCCTTCGGCGTGACGTAGCAGAGCATGGCTGTGCCGAACCAGCCGATCATGGCGGCGCCGATTGCCGAGGTGATGTGGTCGTAGCCCGGCGCAATGTCAGTGGTGAGCGGGCCCAGCGTATAGAACGGCGCCTCGCTGCAGTCCTTGAGCTGCTTCTCGACATTGATCTTAATCTTGTGCAACGGCACGTGACCCGGTCCCTCGATCATGACCTGGCAGCCCTTGTCCCAGGCCGTGCGCGTGAGCTCACCCAATGTATCGAGCTCGGCGAACTGCGCGCGGTCATTGGCGTCGGCGATCGAGCCCGGACGCAGGCCGTCGCCCAACGAGAACGACACGTCATATTTGCGCATGATGTCGCAGATTTCGTCGAAGCGCTCGTAGAGGAAGCTCTCCTTGTGCCGGGAAAGGCACCATTTCGCCATGATCGAGCCGCCGCGCGAGACAATGCCGGTGACGCGGTTCGCGGTGAGATGGATGTAGCCGAGCCGCACGCCGGCATGGATGGTGAAATAGTCCACCCCCTGCTCGCACTGCTCCACGAGGGTGTCTTTGTAGACCTCCCAGTCGAGCTTGGTCGGATCGCCATTCACCTTTTCCAGTGCCTGATAGATCGGCACGGTTCCAATCGGGCACGGCGCATTGCGAATGATCCACTCGCGCGTGTTGTGGATGTTGCGTCCGGTGGAGAGGTCCATGACGGTGTCGGCCCCCCAGCGGATCGCCCACACCATTTTCTCGACCTCCTCCTCGACCGAGGACGTCACTGCCGAGTTGCCGATATTGGCATTGATCTTGGTGAGGAAGTTGCGGCCGATGATCATCGGCTCGAGCTCGGCATGATTGATGTTGGAAGGAATAATGGCGCGCCCGCGCGCAACCTCGCTGCGCACGAATTCCGGCGTCACGAAAAGCGGCAGCGCGGCATCGAAGCTCTGGCCGTCGCTGGCGGCAGCCTGGGCGCGTTCAAGCTGCTGCTTGCGGCCGAGATTCTCACGCTCGGCGATATAGATCATTTCCTTGGTTACGATGCCGGCGCGGGCCCACTCGAGTTGGGTCACGGGATTTCCGTTTAGCGAACAAAACGGCTTGGGAGTATTCGGGAAGTTACGCGCGAGGTGCTTGCCCGTCACATTGCCGTTGTCGACCGGCTGAATAGGACGCCCCTCGTATTCCTCGACGCCGCCGCGTTCCTTGACCCACTCGATACGCGTGCGCGGCAGTCCCTTCTCGACGTCGAGCGCGACATTGTCCTCGGTGTAGGGACCGGAAGGATCATAGACCGGGAACGGGGGCTCGCCCGAGCTTGCATCCAACACGATCTCGCGCAGCGGCACCTTCAGATCGGGAGCCGCGTGCGGACACGCATAGGCTTTGCGCGAGCCGGTGATCGGCCCAGTGGTCACTTTCGGCGTGGCGATGTTCGGATCGTGGATGTTCATTGTTCTTCTCCCGTAAGCAGCCGGTTGTAATTGAGTGTCACTTCAGCGCACATAGCCGAAGAAGCAGAGCACGGCCCCGATCGCGAGGAGCACAATGGGCGCCACCAGCATCCCCTGGGGATGCTTGAGCAGCCAGCGGCCCATTCCCTCGGACTGCTGCGGCACGAGGATGCGCACTGCGCCCCCAATTACCAACAGCCAGCCGAGGAGGGTGATGAGCACGCGCCAGCTCGCCACCCATATGTTGTGCGTGAGCAGGATCGCGAGCCCGGCGGCCAGGGTCAGCACGCCGCTCACATAGATCAGGGCCGGACTCCGCAAGCCGTCATCGGCGATGCGCCGGTAATGATCTCTGTTGGCCAGCATGCCGATGGCAATGGCAACCAGCACCGGCCCGATCAAGCGGGCCAGGAAAACCGATGTGCTGGAGATGGGCATGAATTAAGTGTCCTGTCCCTTCGCCGGCATGACCCGGATCAGGTTCAAAGGGTTTCCGCGGCACCCTGCGACAGGATCGGCGAACTCTCAGCTCCCGGACCGGAGCTCCCCTCGGAACAGCGGTAATGTAGGCGCCCCTGCGGGGGTGTCAACGTGCGGGTCGGAGTGCACCGGGAGTTTGCCCCGCATTGCCGTGCTGCAGCGCGGCGCGAGATGTCCGGCGACGCTTTCAGCAGTCCGCGTGACGAGCTTGCGGCAAGTATGATGTGCGCTTCTGCACCGCCGCAACGCGGGGCATCGCGGCAAAACCCATTGACGTCGCGCCGCACACTCGCAACAGTGAAAATGCCGGTCCTAGCCGCACGGGGCAATCCGTACTCATGGCGTCCAATCAGGGGCACCGGCTCCGCCTCGACAGCGTCAGCCATAGGTTCGGCGATGTGGTCGCCGTGCACGACATCAGTCTGGACGTGACTGGCGGCGAGCTTGTCGCCCTCCTCGGGCCATCCGGCTGCGGGAAATCGACGCTGTTGCGCATCGTCTCCGGCTTTATCCGTCAAAGCCAAGGCCGCGTGCTGTTCGATGAGGACCCAGTCGATCACCTGCCGCCGAGCCGACGCGGCGTTGGCATCGTCTTTCAGAACTACGCGTTGTTTCCGCACATGACCGTGGCGCAGAACGTTGCCTACGGGCTCGAGGCGCACAAATGGCCACGGGCCAGGATCGGCGCGCGCGTCGCCGAGATGCTTGACCTGGTGCACATGAGCGAGCTCGCCCAGCGTCGACCACGCGAGCTTTCCGGTGGTCAGCAGCAGCGGGTTGCCTTGGCGCGCTGTCTCGCGATTGGTCCCAAAGTGCTGTTGCTCGACGAGCCGTTCGCCGCGTTGGACAAGAATCTGCGCCTCGACATGCAGATCGAGGTCAAGCGTCTGCAGCGCGGCCGTGGCATCACCACGGTCCTCGTCACACACGACCAGGAGGAGGCGCTGTCAATGGCTGACCGGATTGGCGTAATGGCCGCAGGGCGCATCGAGCAGGTATCCTCCCCAACCGAGATTTACGACAGTCCGCGCACGCTGTTTGTCAATCGCTTCGTCGGTGCGGCGAACGTGCTGCCCGCCGAGGTCGTGCATGAGGGGGGTGGTGCCGTGCGCATCAGCGGGAGCACCGTTCTGCCCGTGCCCCAGGCGGCTTCTCTCGCGGCCGGGAGTAAGGTGTTGTTGTGCATGCGGCCCGAGCAATTGCGGCTTGATGCGCAGCCCGGTCCGGCGCGCATCCCCGCTCTGATCAAAACCGTCATGCCGCTTGGGCCGAACGTTATTTATGAGCTCGAGCTTGCGTCGGGCCTCTCGCTCAAGATCAGTGAGCCACGCGAGCGAGGGCAAGCCATACGCGGAGCCGGTGAGAGCGTCCACGTGACTGTGCTCGCAACGGCATGCCGCCTTTTTCCGCTACAATGAGCCCCAGCAGTAGGAGCCGAGAGAGATGATCGTTGACCGCAGAGAGCTCATCCGCCGCAGCGCCGCGATGGGCGCAGCCACGCTCGTGCCATCGCACGCCTGGGCGCAGGGAAAGACGCTCGTCGCCGCCACGTTCCCCGGCACCTGGAACGAGGCGCAACGCAATATTCTGGTGCCGGCCTTCCGCAAGGCAACGGGTGCCTCAGTGACCCTATCCGTGATTCTGGGCACCGATCAGGTCGCGCGACTGCAGGCCGCGAAAGGCGGGCGCCCGCCCTTCGATGTTGCCATCTTCGACTCGCCGCAGGTGCTCGACGCCGCGCGCGAAGGGCTGATCGTCGAATACCCGGTCGCCAAATCGCCGCGCTACGGCGAGCTGCTGCCATCCTTCCAGGACAGGTGGGGCCCGAAGATCACCATGCAGGTGATCGGCATCGGCTACAATCCGAAAAAGATCACCGCTCCGCCCAAGAGCTGGGACGAGCTTTGGGAGCCGAAATACAAGGGCCGCGTGGGGCTGACGGCTCTCAACAGCCAGCTCGGCATCGCGTTTCTTGCCGAGCTCAATCGCCTCAAGGGCGGAACGGAGGAGAACTTCGAGCCGGCATTCAAGGCCTTGCGCGAGCTCCTGCCGAATGTCGGCGCGGTCGCTGCCAATCTCGGCGCCTTCGCCACGCTCTGGCAGCAGGAGCAGATCGATATTGCCCCTTACAACTTCAACTTCGTGCAGACCTTGAAGGGCAAGGATGTGCCGGTCGAGCTCGCGATTCCGTCGACCGGCCCGGTGGGTTGGGCCACCAGCCTGCACCTCGTTGCCAACGCCGCCGAGCCCGAGCTCGCGGTGAAATACATCGACGAGCACCTCGATGCCGGGATCCAGGCGCAGATGCTCAAGCCGCCCTACGATGTGATCCCGACCAATGCCAAGGTGCCGCTTGAGGGCGCCGTCACCACTGCCATCGCCAAGACCAAGGACGACCTGGCCCGGATCCGTACCGTCGATTGGGACAAGCTCAATCCACAGCGTGGTGCGCTGATTGACCGTTTCAACCGCGAGATCAAGCTCTAACAACAAGCTGCTGGTCTAAGCTGAGAAGCGCCTAAAGCAATCCTGGAAGCAGGGGGTCGGCGAGCATGGCCGGGTCGCGATCCTATCTGCTCCTGCCGCTCGGCGCATTGTTCGCTGCCTTCTTCCTCGCGCCTCTGATCGTGCTGCTCACGCTCTCGCTCGCCACGGACACCGGCATGAGCGCGCTCACGCCCGCGCACTACCTCAAGTTCTTCACGGATAGCTTCAACTACTCAATTCTTGTCGACACGCTCGCGCTTGGAGTCAAGGCAACGCTGGTGTGCCTCATCTTCGGCTATCCCATTGCCTGGCTCTGCGCGCGCGCAACTCCGCGCTGGCAGAGCGTGCTGGTATTCCTGGTGATCCTGCCGATTCTCACCAGCGTCGTCGTGCGCACGTTCTCCTGGATCGTTATTCTCGGTCGGCAAGGTGTGCTCAATCAGGTGGCGCTCGCTCTAGGTCTGGTCCAGGAGCCCATCCGGCTCCTTTACACGGAGGCTGGGGTGATCATGGTTCTGGCGCAGGTGCAGATGCCGTTGATGGTGCTGCCCATCCTGACCGTGCTGAGCAGGATCGACCCGAGCCTGGCCGATGCCTCACGGGCGCTCGGCGCCGGGGAGTGGCGCACGTTGCGCCGCGTGACGATCCCGCTTTCCCTCCCCGGCGTGATCGCCGGCTGCATCCTGACCTACAGCGCCTGCGTCACCGCTTTTGTGACGCAAACCTTGATCGGCGGCGCGCGCCTCATCTACATGCCACTGCACATCTATCAGCAGGCCATCGGCGCCAATAACTGGCCCTTCGCCGCCGCCATTTCGGTCATCTTCATGGTCGCTGTGCTCGCCGCCGTTGCTCTCCTCGCAACCCTGGCCCGGCATGCAGGCTCGCATGCTTAGTGCAAGCTCTCCGCAATCGACGCGCACCCGTGTCGATTGGGAGGCCCTCTCGGTGCGGCTCGTATTCGGCGCGGTCGCTGCTGTTGCGATGCTATTTCTGGTGGCCCCCACAGTCATTGTGTTACTCACCTCGTTCACAGCGTCGCCATCGCTCAAATTTCCACCGCAGGGACTTTCGCTGCGGTGGTACCTCGCCCTTCTCGACGCCGACCAGATGCAGGCGGCGGCCTGGAACAGCCTTGTCGTGGCCCTCTGGACCACGCTCATCTCGGTGCTGCTCGGCACGCCCGCCGCACTCGCGATCGCGACGAGCCGCTCGCGGCTGGTACGTGCGTGCGATCTCCTGTTCATGTCGCCGCTGCTTCTTCCCGCACTCGCTTTCGGCTTCGCCGCCTTGATCTTTGTCCACAAGCTCGGCTTGTCGCCGAGCATCCCGTTTCTCGTCCTCGGTCACGTCATTGTTTGCGTCCCATTCGTTCTGCGCACGACCATTGCGGCCCTCTCGCAGCTCGATCGAGCGCTGCTCGATGCGTCGGCGAGTCTCGGCGCCGGGCAATGGCGTACCTTTCGCAAGATCACGCTGCCACTGATCGCGCCGGGGCTCGGCGCCGGAGCGTTCCTCGCCTTCATGGCGTCGTTCGACAACGTGCCGGTGTCGCTCTTTCTTGCCGACGAGCGCACGGAGGTGCTGCCGATACACCTGTGGCAGCAGATCGAGACCAATCTCGACGTGCGTACCGCGGCTGTATCAGGTCTGATCGTGCTTGCGACCCTGATCCTGATGCTCGCGGCCGAGCGCCTGGCGGGCCTCACGCGTTATTTGCGCTGAGTCTCTATTGCGCTGAGTCTCTGGCGGAGACCGACATGCCTGGACTATCGATCCATGTTGTCGACGTGTCGCGCGGTGTCGTCGGCACAGGCATGCAAGTTGCGCTGCACCGCTGCGGGGACGGCGGCAAGCTCGACCAAATCATGGAGGGGGCCATTGGGGCGGCCGGGCTCCTTGAGGCACCTGAGCTCGCCACGATCTTCCCTGCCGGACGGTACCTTGTGCTGTTCCACGTTGGCGACTTCTATCGCCGCGCAGGCATAAAGCTGCCAGCGGTGCCCTTCCTGGATGTGGTCCAGTTTGCTTTCGGGATCAGCGACCCGGGTCAGCACTATCATCTGCCATTCAAGTGCACCCCCTGGGGGTTCTCCTGCTTTCGCGGGGGTGCGTGAGCGAGCTGGGCGGCGCGCAAACGCAAATGGCCGGGACGTCACCCGGCCATTCACGCTCGTGAAGAAAACTATTGTTCAGTAGATCGTGTTGCTTGACCTGCCGGCGCGGCGTTCGTGACTCATCGGCAGCACCACCACCTTCGTGCCCACATGCACGCGGCTATAGAGGTCGATCACGTCCTCGTTGACCATGCGGATGCAGCCGGATGAGACCTGGCCGCCAATGGTTGAGGGGGCATTGGTGCCATGAATGCGATACACCGAGCCTGAGAGGTAGAGTGCTCGGGCGCCGAGCGGGTTGCTTGGACCGCCGGCCACGAACCGCGGCAGATAGGGCTGGCGCGCGATCATCTCAGAGGGCGGGGTCCAATCCGGCCATTCGGCCTTGCGCTCGATGTTCTTCACGCCCGACCAGGTGAATCCCTCACGACCAACGCCGATGCCGTAGCGCATCGCTTTGCCACCCGGCAGAACGAGGTAAAGGAATGTGTTCGGAGTATCGACGATGATGGTGCCGGGGGCCTCATTCGTGCGGTAGCTCACGATCTGGCGCTTTAGGTCAGAGCGGACCTCGCCGCCGTCCTCGTCTGAAGGGCTTGGCGCATAAGCGTAAGCCTGCGAGGGAGCCTCTGGCCGCTGTGGGCCGAACAACGCTTCGAACGGATTTGCGGAGGCGGGAGAGAAGGCCAGGGCAGCAATGGAGGCGACCCCAAGCGTGGCCGCAAGGCGGCAATATCTTTGCATGACGCACCCCTTTGTCCGATCCGTACATGGGTCGGTGCAGGGGGGCGGCAGGTTCAAGACGCCGTGGGGAAATCGCCCGGCAGGGGCGAATCTGGCCGGTATGTGATTGTTGTGTCAGGTTTTTTGCTTCGCATGCCAGCCGACCACGGCCTCCGGAACGGCATCGGTCGAGGCAAAATAAGGCTTCACATCCAGTAGTGCAGTACCGTCCAGGCAGTCCAGGCCGATGACTTTGAGCTGATTGCCTTCGACCCCCACGAGCCGCACAGCGCTCAGAGCTATGGGATTGGGCCGTGCCGGCGAGCGCAGCGCGAAGGTCCCGCGGCCTACGCCGTAATGACGCGGCACCTGCACGACAAGGTCGCGCCGCGCCCGATCCATCCAATAGAGCACGACGAGATTGGAGCAGGTCTCCACACCGGAGAGGCCGCCTTGCCAGCGCGCGTCCACCTCGATGGTGCAGACCGCTTCCGATTCGCGGGCGTTCTTCGGGCACTCCTCGGGTGCCTTCCAGGGAGTACGAATGCGGCCAATGAAATAGAGCCCGGCATCGAACTGCGCGGGCAACTCAACCGAACGCTCACCCTCGCGGATGCCAAAATTCTTCTCGTCCATCGCGATTGTCCTGCTGTGCGGCCCAGACGGCGGCTCTACCACTCACCGCTCCCTACCGTTGCCCACTCTTCACACTTGCGCTCCTCGCATAAACGTATAAAGATATCTTTATGTGTAGGCCGCCGAGGGCCGCCTCTGGGAAAGAATAGGGACAGCTGCCCACCGTGCCCAGCTCTGCCCACCTCTCGTTTGACGCGCTCAACAGCGCCTTGAAGGCCGCTGGCGAGGGCACGCGCTTGCGCATTCTGGCGCTTCTCGCCGAGGCCGAGCTCACCGTGTCTGAGTTGACCACGATCCTGCGCCAGTCGCAGCCACGAATATCCCGGCACTTGCGGCTCCTGGCTGAAGCTGGATTGGTCCAGCGTTTTCGCGAGGGCTCATGGGCATTCTTCCGCCTCGGTGAGCGTGGCGCTACGGCCGAGGTGAGCCGTGACCTGATCGGCCGTCTGAACCCGAATGACCCGACGCTAGAACGCGACCGCGAGCGCCTGCACGCCGTGCGGACCGAGCGGCACGATCAGGCGCAAGCATATTTTCGCCGGCATGCCGCCGAATGGGACCGCATGCGCCAGCTCCACACTGCTGACGAGGCTGTGGAGACAGCCATTGTCACTGCGCTCGGCGGCACGGCGGTTCGCTCACTCCTCGACCTTGGCACCGGCACGGGCCGCATGCTCGAGCTCCTGGGTCCCGGCATTGAGCGCGGACTGGGCGTCGATCTCTCGCTCGCCATGCTGGCGATTGCCCGCAACCGACTCGACCGTGCGGCCCTTCGTCATTGCAGCGTGCGGCAGGGCAACATCTACGATCTGCGCCTGCCGAAGGACTCCTTCGATGCTGTCATCATTCACCAGGTGCTGCATTTTCTCGATGACGGTGCGCGCGCCATCCACGAAGCGGCGCGTGTGCTGCGTCCGAGTGGCCGGTTGCTGGTGGTGGATTTTGCTCCCCACGAGCTCGAGTTCCTGCGCGATGAGCATGCACACCGTCGCCTCGGTTTTGCGCCTGAGACCGTGACGCAGTGGATGGTGGCTGCGGGGCTCGATGTCGTGCTGCAGCGGGACCTGGCTCCAGAAAGCGCAAGCCCTGGGAAGATCGCAGTCTCGCTGTGGCTCGGCCGCGATCGGCGGATCGCGCTGGCTGAACCCGTCCTCGCCGCCCGTGAGGTTGCCTGATGACCAGCGTCACACGGCCGAGCCGCTTCGCCAACGCCGCTGCACAACAGCGCATTCGCGTGTCCTTCGAGTTCTTCCCGCCCAAGAGCGCCGAGATGGAGAGCGCGCTCTGGGAGGCGATCACCCGGCTGGCGCCGCTCAAGCCGCGCTTTGTCTCGGTCACTTATGGTGCCGGTGGCTCGACCCGCGAGCGCACCCACACAACGGTAAAGCGCATTCTCAGCGAGACCGGGCTCACGCCTGCGGCGCATCTGACCTGCGTCGCGGCTACCGCTTGCGAGATCGACGAGGTCATCCGCAGCTATTGTGCTGCCGGTGTGCGCCACATCGTGGCCCTGCGCGGCGACCCGGTCGGCGGCGTGGCGGAGAGATACGCTCCGCATCCCGGCGGCTACAAGAACGGCGCCGATCTCGTCGCTGGCATCAAGCGCATCGCTGACGTTGAAGTGTCGGTGTCCGCCTATCCGGAGACGCACCCGGACAGCCCTACTGCCGAGGACGACCTCGACATGCTCGAGGCCAAGGTCGACGCCGGCGCGGCACGCGCCATCACGCAATTCTTCTTCGAGAACGACCTGTACTTTCGCTACCTCGATCGGGTGCGCGCACGAAACATCAATGTGCCGGTCGTGCCTGGGATTCTGCCGGTGCAGAACTTCAAACAGATGAAGAATTTCGCTGCGCGCTGCGGCGCGTCCGTGCCGCAGTGGCTTGCCGAGCGCTTCGAGGGCCTCGATGAGGATGTCGCGACCCGCAAGCTCATTGCTGCGGCCGTGGCAGCCGAGCAGGTGCTCGATCTGGTCGATCGCGGCGTCACCGATTTTCACTTCTACACCATGAACCGCGCCGATCTCGTCTACGCGATCTGCCATCTCCTGGGGCTGCGGCCCGCTCTGCCGCAGGCTGCCTGATGAGCAATCACGCAAGCGTCCTGCGTCGGCTCGCGAGCGAGCGCATCCTGGTGCTGGATGGCGCCATGGGCACCATGATCCAGGGGCTCGGGCTCGACGAGGACGGCTATCGCGGCGCGCGCTTCGCCGGCTGGCACCGGGACGTGCGCGGCAACAACGATCTTCTCAATTTGAGCCAGCCGGAAAAAATTCGCGCCCTGCATCTGTCCTACTATCGCGCCGGTGCCGACATCGTCTCGACCAACACCTTCTCCTCGACCAGCATTGCACAGGGCGACTACGGCATGGGTGAGCTCGCCTACGAGCTCAACTACGCCGGCGCTTCGCTGGCGCGGGCAGCCGCCGATGCAGCTGCGGCCGAGGACGGCCGTCCGCGTTTCGTTGCCGGTGCGCTCGGGCCCACCAACCGCACGGCCTCCATCTCGCCCGACGTGAGCAATCCCGGCCTGCGTGCCATCACCTTCGACGCGCTGTGCACGGCCTATGCCGAGCAGGCGCGCGGGCTGATCGAGGGCGGAGCGCATCTGCTGCTGATCGAGACCATCTTTGACACCCTCAATGCCAAGGCGGCCATTGCCGCGGTTGCCGAGGTCGGCGCGGCGTTGGGCGTGAGCTTGCCGCTGATGATCTCGGGTACCATTACCGACCGTTCAGGCCGCCTCCTCTCCGGCCAGACGCCGGCCGCCTTTTGGAATTCGGTGGAGCACGCCGCGCCTTTCTCGGTCGGCTTCAACTGCGCGCTCGGTGCTGCCGACATGCGCGCCCACATTGCCGAAATGGCGCGCATTGCCGGCACGTTTATCTGCGCTTATCCAAATGCCGGTCTGCCCAACGAGTTCGGCCGTTACGACGAAAGCCCGGAATACATGGCGGGTCTGTTGGCCGAGTTTGCCGACGCCGGCCTGGTCAACATCATCGGCGGCTGCTGCGGCACCACTCCCGCTCATATCAGTGCAATGGCGCGCGCGGTTGCCGGCAAAGCGCCGCGTCAGGTGCCGCAGGTGGCGGCCCGCCTTCGTCTCTCCGGCCTCGAGCCCTTCACGCTCACCCCCGAGATCCCTTTCGTGAATGTGGGTGAGCGCACCAACATCACGGGGTCTGCCAAGTTTCGCAAGCTGATCATCTCCGGTGACTATACCGCCGCACTGGCGATTGCGCGCGAGCAGGTGGAGAACGGCGCCCAGATCATCGACGTCAACATGGACGAGGGGCTGCTCGATTCCGAGCAGGCGATGGTGACCTTCCTCAATCTCATGAGTGCCGAGCCGGACATCGCGCGCGTACCGGTCATGGTCGATTCCTCGAAATTTCCGGTGATCGAGGCCGGGCTGAAATGCCTGCAGGGCAAGGCGGTAGTGAACTCCATCTCGCTGAAGGAGGGCGAGGCCGCGTTCATCGCCCAGGCGCGCACCGTGCGCCGCTACGGCGCCGCGGTCGTGGTGATGGCCTTCGACGAACAGGGCCAAGCCGACACGCTCGAGCGCAAATGCGCCATCGCCAAGCGCGCCTGCGACATCCTCGTTGAGAAAGTGGGCTTTGCACCCGAGGATATCATCATCGACCCGAACATCTTCGCCGTGGCCACCGGGCTCTCGGAGCACGACGGCTACGGCGTGGCGTTCATCGAGGCCGCGCGCTGGATCAGAACGAACCTGCCGGGCGTTCACGTCTCAGGCGGAGTATCGAACTTCTCGTTCTCATTCCGCGGCAACGAGCGGGTGCGCGAGGCGATGCACTCGGTCTTTCTGTACCACGCCATAAAAGCTGGCATGGACATGGGCATCGTCAATGCCGGACAGATCGCGGTGTACGATGACCTCGACCCCGCGCTGCGCGAAGCGTGCGAGGACGTGGCTCTCAACCGCCGGGCAGATGCTGCCGAGCGGCTGCTGGCGGTGGCGCAGCGATTCCAAGGACACGGACGGGAGAAGAAGGAGGCCGATCTCGCCTGGCGGGAGAAGCCGGTCAATGAGCGGCTGTCGCACGCGCTGGTGCACGGCATTACCGAGTTCATCGAGGTGGATGTCGAGGAGGCGCGGCAGCAAGCGGAGCGGCCGCTGCACGTGATCGAAGGGCCGCTGATGGACGGCATGAATGTGGTTGGCGACCTGTTCGGGTCGGGCCGCATGTTCTTGCCCCAGGTCGTGAAGTCCGCGCGCGTGATGAAACAGGCGGTCGCCCAGCTGATGCCATTTATGGAGCAGGAGAAGAGGGAGCGCGGCGGTCGACAAAGGCAGTCCAACGGCAGGATCGTCATGGCGACGGTCAAAGGCGATGTGCACGACATCGGCAAGAACATCGTCGGCGTCGTGCTCCAGTGCAACAATTACGAGGTGATCGATCTCGGAGTCATGGTTCCCGCGACCAAGATCCTGGAGGCGGCACATCAGGAGGGGGCTGACATCATTGGCCTGTCCGGTCTGATAACACCCTCTCTCGACGAGATGTGTCATGTCGCTGCCGAGATGGAGCGAGCCGGGCTCCAATTGCCGCTGCTGATCGGCGGCGCCACCACGAGCCGTGTGCACACTGCCGTGAAGATCCACCCCAACTATCGGCGCGGACAGGCCGTCTACGTCAATGATGCGAGCCGCGCGGTGGGGGTGGTCGCCAATCTCATGTCGCCGGCCGCTCAGGAAAACTATGTTGCGGAAATCCGCGCCGAATATGCGCGCATTGCGAGCGCGCATGCGCGCGGCGAAGAAGGCAAGCAGCGGCTCTCACTTGCCGACGCGCGCTCCAATGCGCTGAAGCTGAACTGGTCCGGCAATGAGCTGCCGCACCGGCCGGGGTTCCTCGGCACACGCGTGCTCGAGGACTATCCGGTCTTTGAGCTTGCCGACTACATCGACTGGACCCCGTTCTTCGCCACCTGGGAGCTGACCGGCAAATATCCGGCGATCCTCGATGACGCCAAGTATGGCGCGGCAGCGCGCAGCCTGTTTGCCGATGCGCAGGCGATGCTCAAGCGCATCGCCGCCGAGCAATGGTTCACGGCCCGTGCGGCGTTCGGCTTTTGGCCGGCGAATTCCGAGGGTGATGATATTCTCGTCTATGGCGACGAGGGCCGGACAACACCGATCGCGGTACTGCACACCTTGCGCCAGCAGCTCACCCGCCGAGAGGGGCGGGCCAATGTGGCCCTTGCTGATTTCATTGCGCCGCGGGCAAGCGGGCTTAACGATCACATCGGCGCGTTCATGGTCACCGCCGGCATTGGCGAGGAGGCGCACGCGGAGCGCTTCAAGCACGCGAATGACGACTACTCGGCGATCATGGTCAAAGCTCTGGCCGATCGATTGGCTGAGGCTTTTGCCGAGCGGCTGCACCAGCGCGTGCGCCGCGAATTCTGGGCCTATGCGTCCGACGAGCGGCTAAGCAATACCGAGTTGCTGGCTGAGAAATATCGCGGCATCCGCCCGGCGCCAGGCTATCCCGCGCAACCCGATCACAGCGAGAAGGCGACGCTATTCGCACTGCTCGATGCCGAGCGCCAGATCGGGGTCAAGCTCACCGAGAGCTTCGCCATGTGGCCAGGCGCCTCGGTGTGCGGACTCTATTTCAGTCACCCGGAAAGCCATTATTTCGGAGTTGGCAAGATCGAGCGCGATCAGGTCGAGGATTACGCCCGGCGCAAGGGCTGGTCGCTCGTCGAAGCCGAGCGCTGGCTCGCACCCGTTCTCAACTATGATCCCCTGGCGACGGCGCGCACCGCCGCGGCGTGACGCGCATTGGTCGCGGTGCGCCGTAGGGTGCGCAAAGCCGCACTGCGCGGCGTGCGCACCATCAACCTCTCGCATTCTCGTGGTGAATGGTGCGCACGGTGCTTCGCACCTTTGCACACCCTACGACGCGATCGCACGAGCGTTGCTTCGCAGCTTCGCACACGCCCGAGCGGCGCTGGCGCCGTAGGGTGCGCAAAGCCGCACTGAGCGGCGTGCGCACCATCGACTGTCTGCGATTGCACACCCGACGAGGGTCTGGTCGAGGTCAGAACGCGCCGAACAGAATGGCGGCGATGAAGGCAAAGACGGCGCAGACTGCGAGTACTTCGAGCCGCAGCAGGGCAACGTTCGACGTCACAGCCTCCTCCCGCACCGTTCAACCGCTGAAATCTAGCAGACAACGGGCGCGGCTAGAAATGTAAAGTATATTGCGACGCGAGAAGCGCTTTTCGCCGGCAATTTCAGCACGTTGGTAACATCCGCCTGCCATGAGCGATGTCGCCGGAGTGCGTGGGGCCGACATCACCGCTTTCGCTGCGGCGCGGAAGCTGGAAGCCGCAGAGGATCAGCGCTGCCCGTCCAACAAGGCAGCGATCCGTTCGGTCAGGCGGCGGGCAGAAGGCATCACCACAAACCCGGTAAGCGCCGCCACTGGCCACGCGATGAAATATGCCTTCACCCATTGCACCAGGAAGTCGGACGAAACGCCCAGATTGAGAAATGTGACGAGCAGCGTCACCATCAGCACCATGACGCTCGACATCAGCAGCGTCAGGATGAATCTGGTCTTCGCATCCATGATCGTGCACGCGCTCCTTTGTGCGCTCTTCTTAACCATATCGCCAGCCGCCGACCAGCGCTGCGCGCTCGCCAGGGAATCTGCAAAGAGGCGTTAACAAAATGCGCGGCATTGTCGCCGTCGATGGCCTGGGGAGCTCGTTTCCATCCTGTCCGCTCCGCCGTGCTCGGTCTCGTCTGCGTGCTCGCGGGCTGCACTGGCAGCTTCTTTGCGGAGCGCGAGCCGTGGCGGCGCGAGGCAGAGGTGCAGTGCCTGACCTCTGGTGCCATCAAGGAGGGCGCAGGCATCGTTCGCATCGCGCCGATCAATGGGCCCGGCACGTGCGGTGCTGACTTTCCGCTGCGCGTCTCGGTTCTCGGCGAAAGCGCAGCGCTCGGGTTTGCAGACGATCCACGGCCGCCGGCTCCGCTGACTTATCCGCGGTCGCAAGGAGTGCGCTCACCCGCTCCGGCCATGGAGAGGGGTGAGACAACCGAGACGCCGGTGTCGCTCAGCCCGCGCTCCGTGGGGCAAGGCATGCCCTCGAGCGTTCCGTCGTCTTCAACTTATGACTTCCGGCGTCCCCATGGCCGATCGCCAGAAGCCGGTTTCAATCGCGCCCGCAGCGGGTACGACCCCGTGCCAGAGATTGGTGGGCAGGGCAGTGCATCAGCGACTGCCGTTTCGACGCCAGTCGCCGTGAGCCCGGCGGCAACGCTTGCCTGTCCCATTATTTCCGAGCTTGAGCGCTGGATTGCCACTGCGGTGCAGCCCTCGGCGCTGCGCTGGTTCGGCTCGCCCGTCGTTGAGATCAGACAGATCTCGGCTTATTCATGCCGCGGGATGAACGGCAATCCGCGTGCGAGCATTTCCGAGCACGCCTTCGGCAATGCGCTGGACATCGCGTCCTTCACGCTCGCCGATGGGCGCACCGTCTCCGTGAAAGGCGGCTGGAATGGTTTGCCGGAAGAGCAGGGATTCCTGCGCGACGTTCAAGGCGCTGCCTGCGAGCAGTTCACGACCGTCTTGGCCCCCGGGTCGAACGTCTACCACTACGATCATATCCACGTTGATTTGATGCGGCGCTCGAGCGGTCATCGGGCCTGCAATCCGGGCGCGGTCTCGGGCGAGGAGGTGGCACGGCGGGCGGCGGGTCGCTACGCCGGACGGCGCAGCGGTGAGCCCGCAGTCACAGGCTCGCTCATCGCGCGCTCCAAGGGCTCGCCCGCGGCGCCCGCCCGCTGGCGTACCAATGCGGCCGAGGAGCGCCGCCGATCAGCATTGCCGCTCGCCCAGCCTGGGAGTGACGGGTTCGACGGCGACTGAGGCCTTGTTTCCCTGTTGACCGCCAGCGGATGCGGGCTGCAGCGCAAAGTTGTGGAAAACCAAGGCTCTAGATCGGTTTGCCCCTCGGTGCAGCAGCCCTTACAATGCCGGCTCTCGATACCGATATAATCAGGGCGTAAAATTCTTCTGGGAGGACAATAGAAAATGTTCCGACTCTGTCACCGCCCGCTGCTGGCTCTTGCCGCAGCTGCAGCGGCGCTGCTGCTGGTCGTTGGCGATGCGGATGCCCGTGCGGGACGCGGCGGCAGCTTCGGCAGCCGCGGCTCACAAACCTATTCGGCCCCACCTTCGACCGCGACCGCGCCGGGAGCGACGCGGCCTATGGAGCGAAGCATGACGCAACCCGGGCAGTCCGGCGGGCTGGCGCAACGTCCGGCCACGACGTCCCCGGGCGGCGGTTGGCTCGGCCGACCGGGCTTCATGGGCGGGTTGTTTGCTGGCTTCCTCGGCGCAGGCCTGCTCGGAATGCTGTTCGGCCATGGGCTGTTCGGCGGCCTCGGCGGGTTTGCATCCATGCTTGGCCTTCTGCTGCAGGTCGGTATTGTCGCCGTGATCGGCTACATGCTGTGGACGTGGTGGCAGCGGCGCAACCAACCGGCCCTGGCGAGCGGTCCCGCCCTCCGCAGTACGTATCCCGGATACGGCGAACGCAGCCAGCCAAGCTTCGCATCAGGTGGCGGCGGAGGATCTGTTGAGCCGCGCACCGCCGGCACGGATGGTGTCGGCCTCACCCCGGAGGACTTCAACACGTTCGAGCACATCCTTGGTGATGTGCAGAGCGCCTACGGCGCCGAGGACCTGAACCGGCTGCGCGCTCGGGCAACGCCGGAAATGGTGTCCTACTTCGCCGAGGACCTCGCCGCCAATTCCAGCAAAGGCGTGGTGAACAAAATCTCTGACGTCAAGCTCTTGCAGGGTGACTTGGCCGAGGCTTGGCGCGAAGGCGATACCGATTATGCCACGGTGGCCATGCGCTATTCGCTGGCCGACCAGATTGTCGAGCGCGACAGCGGCCGGGTGGTTGAAAGCGGAGCGAATGAGGCCACGGAAGTGTGGTCCTTCATGCGCAAGCGCGGCGGTCACTGGCTGCTCGCAGCCATCCAGCAGGCGGCCTGACAGCCGCAGCGGATCAAAATGCAAATGGCCGGCATCGTGCCGGCCATTTTGTCTGGAGGTTGTGTGTTGGGCCTCGCAGCATTCAGCGCCGAGCTGAAGTCCTGGCACCCGACGCGAGTGGCCGGGCCGACAGGCCTTCTCTTCAACTCTGCGCTTGACCGTAGCCGCCGGCCGTTGGTGTCTGAATAATCACGGCTTCTCCGATATCGATCACCGTCGCATCGGCCCCCTGCAGGGGCTCCATTCGGCCGTCCTTGCGTCGCACCCAGTTCTCGCCGATCTGGCCCGGCTCGCCGCCTTCGAGCCCGAACGGCGGCACCCGCCTGTGCCCCGAAAGTATGGTGCAGTCCATTCGCTCCAAAAAGCGAATGGTGCGGATCACGCCGTCTCCGGCATGCCACCTGCCGCGTCCACCCGAGCCCTTGCGGATATGGAAATCCTCGAGAACCACGGGAAAGCGAAACTCAAGCACTTCGGGATCGGTGAGACGCGTATTGGTCATGTGGGTGTGTACGGCATCGGTGCCGTTAAACCCCGGACCTGCCGGGGATCCCGAGCAGATCGTCTCGTAGTACTGGTATTTGGCGTTGCCAAAATTGAGGTTGTTCATCGTCCCCTGCGCGGCGGCGAGCGCCTCGAGAGCGCCGAACAGTGTATCGGTCACAGCTTGCGAGGTCTCGACATTGCCCGCCACGACGGCGGCAGGATATTCCGGCGATAACATGGAACGGGCCGGAATGATGATGCGGATCGGCCGCAGGCAGCCGGCGTTGAGTGGGATCTCGTCGTCGACCATCACCCGAAATACATAAAGTACCGCGGCGCGCGCCACCGGCTCCGGGGCATTGAAGTTGGTCGGCTGCTGTGGGGAGGTCCCGCTGAAATCGACGGTCGCCTCGCGTCTACTTTTGTCAACGCTGATCCTCACCTTGATCCAGGTCCCCTGGTCCATCTCATAGGCGAAAGATGAGTCGTGCAGTCGGTCGATGACGCGCCGCACGCTTTCGGCCGCGTTGTCCTGGACGTGCTGCATGTAGGCGTGGATCACCGGCAATGTGAACTGCGCCACCATCTTGTGCAGCTCCTGCACGCCCTTTTCGTTGGCTGCGATCTGAGCCTTGATGTCGTTCACGTTCTGCAGCGGATTGCGCGCCGGAAATTTGGCGCCCTCGAGCAAAGCATAGAGCTCACGCTCCCTGAAGCGTCCGCCTTCGACCACCTTGAAATTGTCGATGTAGACGCCTTCCTCCTCGATCGTGGTGGCGTTGGGCGACATCGATCCGGGGGAGACGCCTCCCACGTCGGCATGATGTCCGCGCGAGGCGACCCAGAACAGGATCTCACGCTGTGCGCGATCAAACACGGGCGTACAGATTGTGATGTCCGGAAGGTGAGTGCCGCCGTTGTACGGCGCGTTGATCGCGTACACGTCGCCGGGCGCGACGGTGCCCTGGTTCTCGCGAATGATGGTCTCGACCGCACGGTCCATGGAGCCAAGGTGGACCGGCATGTGCGGCGCATTGGCGACCAGCGAGCCGTCGGCCGCAAACACCGCACAGGAAAAATCCAGCCGCTCTTTGATGTTTACGGAGTAGGCGGTGTTCTGCAGGGAAACACCCATCTGCTCGGCGATCGACATGAAGAGATTGTTGAACACCTCGAGCATGACCGGATCGGCTTGCGTGCCAATGGCACTTTGCCGCTGCAGCGGCACCACTCTCGCGAGGAGCAGATGGTTCTTCGCCGTGATCTCGGCCAGCCAGCCGTCCTCGATGACAACGGTTTGATGCGGCTCCATGATAATGCTGGGGCCGGGCACCTTGTGTCCTGCCAGCAGCTGGTCGCGCGCATAAACGGCGGCGTCGTGCCAGGTGCCGCCGGAATAGAAGCGACTGACCGCACGAGGGGAGGGGAGCGGGGCATGCGTCAGCTGCTGCGCCGGCTCGCTGAACTTGGCGCCGCCACCGATCGCTTCGACTGAGATCGCCTCGACCACGAGCTCCTTGCTTTCATCAATAAAGCCGAACCGGCTCTTATGCGCGCTCTCGAAGGCCGAGCGCATGGCCGCAAGCGAGCAGTCGCCGCTCGCTTCTGCGCCGCTCATGGTGAAGGCCGCAACGATGAGGGGGGCATCAGTACCGGCGTAGCGAATGTGGGCACGCGCGTGCACGGTGACGTCCGCTTCGGCTATTCCCTGGCCCATCACCTCAAGCTTCGCCTCACTGCCGAGGTGCTCACCCAAGGCGACGATCGACGCGAGCGCCGTCTCGCCGAACGGCTGCTCGATTGCCTGTTGGCGCGTCGCGCGGATGTCCGCCAGGCCCATCCCGTAGGCTGAAAGCAATGACGAGAACGGGTGGATGAGAACCTTGGTCATGCCGAGTGCGTCTGCCACCAGGCAGGCATGCTGCCCGCCGGCGCCGCCGAAGCAATTGAGCGCGTAACGGGTGACGTCATAGCCGCGCTGCACCGATATTTTCTTGATTGCGTTCGCCATATTCTCGACGGCGATCCTGATGAACCCGTCCGCGACCTGCTCGGCCGAGCGGCCGTCGCCGATCTCGGTCGCGAGCGCGCTGAAGCCGGCGCGCACTGCCGCTGCATCGAGCGGCTCGTTCTGCTGCGGGCCGAATATCTTCGGGAAGAACTCGGGAATGAGCTTGCCAACCATCACATTGGCGTCGGTGACGGCGAGCGGACCACCGCGCCGATAGCATTTCGGCCCGGGGTTCGCGCCGGCACTATCCGGTCCGACGCGAAAGCGCGCTCCATCGAAGTGCAGAATCGAGCCGCCGCCGGCCGCGACGGTGTGGATCAGCATCATCGGTGCGCGCATGCGCACGCCCGCCACCTCGGTTTCGAAAGCGCGCTCGAAGGTGCCGTCGTAGTGCGACACGTCGGTGGACGTACCCCCCATGTCGAAGCCGATGAGGCGGTCCAACCCCGCCTCGCGTCCGGTCTCCGCCATACCCACGACTCCGCCGGCGGGACCCGAAAGAATGGCGTCCTTGCCCTGAAACAGCTCTGCCGCAGTAAGGCCGCCTGAGGACATCATGAACATCAGGCGGGGTGACCCGGCGCTTTCGGCGGCACCGTCTTGGTCGGCGGCACTGCGCGTGCCCAGCTCGTCGGCAATCCGCGCAACGTAGCGGCCTATGATGGGCGACAGGTAAGCGTCGACAACGGTTGTATCTCCGCGTCCGACGAGCTTGATCAGCGGCGAAACCTCGTGGCTGACGGAGACCTGGGGAAAGCCGAGCGTGCGTGCGAGCGCCGCCACGCGCTGCTCGTGCTCCCGGTAACGATAAGCATGCATGAAGACGATCGCGACCGCGCGAATCCCAGCCGCAAGGGCAGCGCTGAGCTCTGCGCGCACATGCTCGAGATCCGGCGCCCGCTCCACCGTCCCATCGGCACGCACGCGCTCATCGATCTCGATCACGCGTTCGTAGAGCATCTCCGGCTTGATGATCTCGCGCGCAAAGATTTTAGGGCGCGCCTGATAGCCGATGCGCAGCGCGTCGCGGAAACCTTTGGTCATGACGAGAAGCGTACGCTCACCCCTGCGCTCGAGCAGCGCGTTGGTGGCGACCGTCGTCCCCATTTTCACGGCGCCGATTCGGCCCGGCGGGATCGGCTCGCGCGGCGCAAGCGCCAGCAGATCGCGAATGCCCTGCACCGCCGCATCGGCATAGGCTTCCGGATTTTCCGACAGGAGCTTGTGCGCGACCAGCGTGCCATCCGGCCTGCGGCCGATCACGTCAGTGAAGGTGCCGCCACGATCGATCCAGAACTGCCAGTCTGCTTGCGCCATGCCATTCTCAGAAGCCATGATCGGCGGCCATCTTTCTCGCCGCCCGCGCCTCGGCTATAGCCGAAACCGCGCCGAGTGTTAGCATGATCCGCACGCTTCTCGACGGCCTTTACCCGACGCGCCGGCCGCGCTGCCGGAGCCGTGACCAGGCGGAAGTCGTCGCCCGCCGCTGGGTTGATGGCGGTCCGGCAACCGGCGGGAATGGGTTGCTGTTGCCGCTCTATTCGACAAAGTCGTCAGCGGTGCAGGTTCAGAACCAATTCGCACTCGCTTGCTTGGATGACGGGCATTTCGGATACGTCGGCCGCACGAAGAATGCGCGCCGCGCGGACGTGAGGTGCGCGCGTCACTGGCTGAGAATCAGGATCAGCACGCCGACCACCACAAGCGCGATGCTGGCGAGATCGCGGGCGAGCTTTTCTGCCTGAAAACAAGAGGAAGAGTGAAGGCCGCCACCAGTGCGCCGCTGAGGCCAAGAAGCACATTTCTCCGGCGGATGCGTTCGAAGGTGGTCGCAGCAGATCGTCGGATTGTCGCGCTACTGGCTATATAGAAGCGGGTGTTGTCGCAGCAACGACACACGTTGGGGCGGGGCGGTAGAGCCCGACGACACACGACGTGTTCAGAGCCGTCGTTCACGCGCAAGAGCTTACAAACCGCCCCTTGGTGGAACGAAGCACTGGATGGTCTTGGCCAAAAGGAAGAGATACGCCTGCCCGTCAGGGGCATGTTCCTTGACAATCTTTTCCGGCGGGATGCGAACCCATTCACCGTCCAACCAGGCATACCATCGATCCTCGGGGTATTCCTCATCGCCCGATTCTACCCTGAACTGGGTTTTCACAGTGTCGGCGACACCGCAGCAGAACCGGGATTTCGGATCGCGCCGCGGATTCGAGTAATTGTCCGGGCGTTTCAGCCGTTCAAACCACGTCTTGTTCGGCCCGTCTGGCCACTCTCCACCGGCAAACGCGCTGACCGGCAGCACAAGCGATAGGGTGACCGCCGCAAAGGTGACCTGCGCCATCAAGCTCTCCTGCTAGCAGCCTAATCGTTGCCACCGCAGCGATCCGGTCGTCCTTCTGTGCGCCACTGCAGAGGATTGTGCTGAATACTGTTCGTTCGTTGAATGCGTCGGTTGCTGCCGGCTGCTATCGCTGCTCCAAAAATCCCAAAAGGTACCAGTGCAGAAAGGATAGCGGTGAAATGAGTCAGCCCCATTCAGACCCTAAAACCATCTGGGCCATGTTCTGACCGCGTCCTACTGCGGATTAAGCCCCTGGCCCCCAATGTGCCGCAAAAGCACCATTTGTTCACATTGCAATCGCCACCCTGGACGAGTTTGTTGCCTTAACATGCGGCAGAATGTAGCATAGGCAAAGATAAAGTTTTTTATGGGCCTATTAAGAGAAGTCAGCGTGCGCCCCCTTAAACTTGATTCCGTAAAATCCTTTCTCGAAGTCGCTAAACACGGGAGTTTCACGACTGCAGCAAGGGTCCTCAATCTCACCCAGCCTGCCATTACCCATCAGGTTCGCGAGCTTGAACAGCGTTTTCAGACCGCTCTCTTCGAACGGGTCGGGAATCGGGTGCATCTAACATCTGCTGGTGAGAAATTGGCTGAACACGCTCGGCCTTTAATTGAACAAGACCTCCGTACGCGGACAGCAATGCGTCGGTTCGTCGAGGGCTTAGTCCAGCGCATCAGAATTGGCAGTAGCATGACAATATTGAACTACGTGCTGCCGGCGTTGCTACGAAAACTCAACATGACCATCCTGAAATTGAGATCAGGGTCACGACTGGCTTCACAGCAACGACTCTTCAGCTGCTCAAAGAAGATGAGCTTGATTTGGGTCTTTGTACGCTACCCATAAAAGACGATGCTAATGTGTTCGAGACTGTGCCACTCTTTGCCGATGATCTGGTCGCAATTTTACCGCCGCAACCTGAGACAGTGCCAGAGATCATAACCCCGAACTTTTTCGAACACTCCCCGATGATATTCTGCAACGAACAGTCAGCTTTGTGTCGGATGGTCACAGACTGGTTTGAACGGACGGGACAAGCTCCCAAACCGGTAATGGAGTTCGATCACGTGGAAGCGATAAAGAATGCAGTGGCCGTCGGGCTTGGCAGTTCCATCATTCCAAACTTAGCAGTAAAGAAGCTGCAGGTTGGTGAAGCGAATGTCCTCGTGCGGCCTATCAGTCCGGGTATGTTGCGGCAGATTGGGCTGGTGAAGATACGCAGCAAGCACGGTACAGATGCGATTTCGACCATTTCGGAGGCACTGCAAGCTTTGCGTCACAGTCCTCCAAGATCGTCTTCGCTGTAGAAGTCCGGAATGGCGCCGCTCGATAAAGGTGAAGTCATCTCATCGAAGCTGATGGGCAATGTTATCGCACCATCAATTTGGTCAGCAGCGCCGCGAGCTGAGGCTGACGCGAGGCACCGAGATGGAGAACACGCGCTTCAATGTGGTGCGCGCGGTTTGTTCGGCAATGCCAAGCTTTGCCGGCGATGCCGCGCGGCGCCAGTCCTGAGCCGACCAGCGCGGTTATCCGCGCCTCTATCAGCATAAATCCAAGCACGTCACGTACACCGTCAGACTTGGCGGCTCGTTCGCAGCCGCGCGACAATCAGCACGACACCAGGTGCACGGGTGAGGAATTGCTACCTCGATTGGCACATCTGTCGGCCTCACAAGCCCGTCGTATGGAGAGGTGGTGCTGGCCGAGCAGCGGAGCCGGCACGCAGAACTGGCGGGGGTCCGGCAGCGGTGCCGCCGAACCCCCTCAAGGATCAGCCGGCCTATAAGCCGGGTTCTGTAGGGCGAGAGCTCGCGCCCTCGCGTGGCGGCCATTCCTCTGCGACGCCGGTTACCCGGCGCCTGGGGCAACCTACCCGGACGGCTGGATCCGGACATCCATCCCGACCGCCTGCTTGCGCAGCGTCGTGCCGTCCCTATTCGGTCTTGCTCCCGGTGGGGTTTGCCGTGCCGCCGGCGTTGCCGCCGACGCGGTGCGCTCTTACCGCACCGTTTCACCCTTACCTGCTCCGCGTGCGGAGCCGGCGGTTTAATTTCTGTGGCACTTTCCCTAGGCTCTGATGCCCGCCGGACGTTATCCGGCACCGCATGTCCATGGAGCCCGGACTTTCCTCCCGCACCGCCTTTCAGCATTGGTACGAGCGGCCGCCCGGCCGACTGACAAAGAACTCATGGGGAGGGCTCGCGCGAAGGTCAAGCCCTGAGGAAAAGGCCCGGCCTCTGCTCCTCATGGACTTTTAACTGGAGGCGAGGCGCGCCTGACGCGCAGCAAGCAACGCCTTCAACGTGCCAAGCGTCGATAGATCGACGACACCGTCGACCTTGGCCGGGCGGAAATGGCGTTGGAAGGCGGCAACGGCGTCACGCGTATTGCTGTCGAGGTAGCCGGTCGGGGTGACGCCGTAGCCGTAGCTAGCAAGCAGCGCCTGTGTTTCCTCCACCATCGGGCTGCTCTCGCCGAGGACGGAGATCGCTCCAGCGGTTATTGGCACTGGCTTCACCCACAGGCCGACGCCAGAATCGGCGAGCACTCTCCAGGGAAATTTCTCGCCCGGATCCTGCTTGCGTGCAGGCGCTACGTCGGAATGGGCAAGGACCCGGTGCGCGGCAATCTGGTGGCGCATGAAGATGGTTCGGCAGAGGATGATGAGCGCTGCGATCTGCCGTTTCGGAAAGTCGGGATAGCCGTGATCGTGGCCAGGGTTAGCAATCTCGATGCCGATCGAGCAGGAATTAATGTCGGTCTGGCCACCCCAGAACGATACCCCGGCATGCCAGGCGCGGCGCGATTCAGCGACCAGCTGGATGATGCGGCCGTCCTGTAGGACCACGTAGTGAGCCGATACCTCCCCTGCGGGCGTGCAAAGTTGGCGCACCGCCGCTTCGTTATCGCGCATGCCGGTATAGTGAAGCAGGATCATGTCCGGCTTGATCCCGTCCTTGCGGTCATTGTGATTAGGTGATGGCTTTACCTCGGCGACGACCGAGGAATCGGGACGCAACTCGGACGCAAGCGCAACCATGTGCGATCCCTCTCAAGCCGCAAGGCGCCGTCTCGGCAGAGCACCACCCGAACTCTGTGCAGAAAGGGTGGCGGCGGACAAGCGCGCCGGGCTCCTTGTTCAAGGGCCCTTCTGCGGCGCTGCATTCCGACATGCGGGAGGGTAGATAAAAAAATCTGGACCGGCATCTCTGCCGGCCCAGAACGCCTGCAACCAGGATGTCTTCCTGATGGCTGATTACGCTACCACGGACTAACGCCCGGTCGAGGGAGTTGCCGGCGCGTTACGAGGCGCCATTCCGGTCGTATTGCTATTCGGGGACGTGCTCGAGGTACGCGAGCTCGACTTGTAATACTGGAAATCCGGAGCCGATTTCAGTTGATCCTTGGTCCACGTCACCTTCAGCTTGACATTCGTGGGATCCTCGTCCCGACTCGTCGAAGTGCTGCTGCTATTGCTGCTGCTGCTCGACGTGCTGGCCGGAACGACCTGAAACGCGTTCATGTCGATCGCGACGCTTTTCTCGCCAATGCCAAGGAAGCCGCCGACGCCGACGATGAGGCCGAGGACTTTGCCATTCTTGTCGAACAGCACGTCGCTCACGTCGCCGACCTTGGCATTATCCGGGCCAAGCACGTCAGTACCCTTGAACTTTGAAAACACGAACTGGTCTGCGCCTTGCGCCTGAATGAAGCGCAAGGAATCGCCAGCCGTCGAATGCTGCTGAGATTGTGCCGACGGCGTATCGGAGCGCGGTGCATCAGCTTGCGCCATGGCGCCCGAGATCATCAGCGCGCTGGCGGCGGCCGAAACCATGAATTTCCTGAGCATTTGTAGTCTCCAAGACCCGGTGTGACTGAGGGCAAGTGATGCTTGCCTGTGCCTCATCAACTCCCCAGCGGGATCCGTGTTCCCGCGAACTGAACTTTGCCGCGGCGCACTGGCACATGGGTAGGTCACCCGGGCTATTGACGATTCTTTAAGTCTGACTGGGGCTTAGTAAGCCCGTGGAAAATCGCCGGACTTGGAGCGGTGCAGCAGGCCCGCCGATTGACGCCCATTTATTCCCATGTTAGCCCATAGTATCCCATTCAGAGGCGCGGTGGCCCGCAGCGTGCTCCTGAAAAGATGGAAGCTGCGCCTGGGTGCATGTCCGCAACCCCGCGGCGGACCCGTGGTGGGGCAGGGGCGTCATGAACCGCTTCGTGTCGCATTACACGCTCCGCTTGGACGCAAAAGGACGCGTTTCGATCCCGGCTTCCTTCCGCGCGGTCCTGGCGCGCGACGGTTTCGAAGGGCTTTATTGCTATCCCACGCTCGACCGGCCTTCGTTGGACGCCGGGGGCAATGCATTGCTGAGCGAGATCGAAGCTCTCATCGGGCGCTTCCCGCCATATTCCGAAGAACGCGAGCAATTCTCTGCGGCTCTTTATGGGACCAGCGAAGTGCTCAAGATCGACAGCGAGGGGCGGACCATCCTCCCCGATCTGCTCAAGAGCCATGCCGGTATCAAGGACGAGGTCGCCTTCGCCGGCCTCGGACACAAGTTTCAGATCTGGGAGCCCGAACGCTTTCGAGCCGAACTCGCGGAGGCCACTGCGAAAGTTCGCGCTCTGAAAAAACAATTGGGCTCGCAGGTGGCGGCGACGGGTCCGCACGGAGCACGGGAATGACGGCGGGCAGCGACAGCACAAATGCTGTCGCTGGCGGACTGGCTCGTCACATTCCCGTGCTCGTCCGGACGGCGATCCGCTACCTCGCGCCGCGCCCGGGCGGCATCTACGTCGACGCGACATTTGGTGCAGGCGGCTATTCTCGCGAGATCCTCGCGGCGGCGGACTGCCGCGTTATCGGCATCGATCGAGACCACAGCGCGATCACGCGCGCCAGCGACATGGTTGCCGCCGCAGGCGGGCGGCTTTCCCTCGTGGAGGCCACCTTCTCCGATCTGGAAGCCGTCATGGCGCGCTGTGCGCAGCCTGCGATCGACGGCATCGTTTTCGATCTCGGGGTCTCGTCGATGCAGCTCGATGAGGCAGAACGAGGCTTTTCCTTTCGCCAGGATGGCCCGCTCGACATGCGCATGGGATATCTCGGCCCAACTGCAGCTGATCTGGTGGCGCAGGCCTCGCAACATGACCTCGCCCATATCATCGCCACGCTCGGCGAGGAGCGACACGCGCGCGCCATTGCGCGCGCGCTGGTCCGCGCGCGCAACAACTCTCCCATCCGCAGCACGCGCGCTTTGGCGGACATCGTTGTCTCGGTCGTGCACGCGCGACCCGGGTTGATCCATCCGGCGACGCGGACGTTCCAGGCGCTGCGCATGTTCGTCAACGACGAGCTTGGCGAGCTTGCGGCGGGCCTGATCGCGGCTGAGCGGCTGTTAAAGCCCGGCGGCCGCTTGGTGGTCGTGGCGTTTCAGTCCCTCGAGGACCGCATTGTCAAAACGTTCCTTGCCGAGCGGAGCGAGCGCGCCGCCGGAGGCTCACGGCACCGCCCGCAAGCACCACGCGCGCCCAGCACGTTCGAGCTTCTAACAACCCGGCCGGCCGTTCCTGATGAGACGGAGGTCGCGGATAATCCGCGTGCCCGCTCGGCCAAGTTGCGCGCCGCCGTCCGGACAGCCGCCGCGCCGCGCGAGGCGGGCTCCGACTTGCTGCCGCCGCTGCCGCCGCGCGACCGTGCGTTGGGTCAGGCTGGCCGCCTGGCGGGGGCGGCACACTCAGTTGCGAGGCGCCGCCGATGATGCGGCTCATCAATCTGTTCGTGGTGGCTGCCCTCGTGATCGCAGCTGCGCACGTGTACAAGATCAAGTTCGAGTCGACGCGTCAGGCCCAGCGCGTCGTCAAACTGCGCAGCGAAATCCGCCGCGAGCAGGACGCGATCGCCACCTTGCGAGCAGACTGGGCCAAGCTCGACAGTCCTTCGCGCATTCAGGACCTGGCACGGCGCCATTTGGCGCTCAGGCCAGCGGAGCCGTCGCAATTCGATCGGCTCGACAAACTCCCGGAGCGCCCTCCGGATCTCCTTCCTGCTGACGAGCAGGATCCGATCGGACTGGTGATCGCCGAGCCAGCATTGGTCGAGCGCAGCGCCACCGGCAGCGTCCCCACGAAAAGGTGAGCTTGCATGGGTGCGGCCGAGACAGTGCCCGAGCCGTGGCGGCGGTGGCTCCTGCGTACCATGCTGTATGGTCGCAACGTAGACCGCAGCGCCAAAGCGCGCGGGCGGCTGACGCTCCTCGTGCTCGTGTTCGCGCTGGGCTACGCGGCCATAGCGACGCGGCTCGTGTTGTTCGCGACTACGTCCGACGCGCACGGTTTCCGCAGGATGGCCGGCCAGGATGCACTGGCGACGGCACGGCCGGATATCCTGGATCGCAACGGGCGCGTGCTTGCAACCGACGTGCGCACCCCTTCGTTGTTTGGCGAGCCGCATCGGATCATTGATGCTGATGAGGCCTCCGAGCTGCTCAGCGCGGTGATGAATGACACCAATGCAGCCGAGCTGCGTGAGCGCCTCGCCTCAAAGCGCCGGTTTGTCTGGCTTCGGCGTGAGATTACACCCACGCAGCGTGAGCAAATCTATCGCCTCGGCATCCCGGGAATCGGTTTCCTGCGCGAGAACAAGCGTGTCTATCCGAACGGCGCCGAAGTCTCTCATCTGATCGGTCACGTCAATATCGACAACCAGGGGATCGCCGGCATTGAGAAGTGGCTCGACGGCCGCGGCCTCGCCGACCTGCACATGGCGGGCCTGGCCAGCGACCGCCTGCAGCAACCGATCGAGCTCGCCGTCGATTTACGCGTGCAACATGCAATGCGCGACGAGCTCATTGCCGCACGCGCGAAGTACAAGGCGATCGCCGCGGCCGGCCTGCTCACCGACGTCCGCACTGGCGAGATCATCGCCATCGTGTCGGTGCCTGATTATGACCCGAATAACCCGCGTGAGGCACTCGATCCCACCCGGATCAATCGTCTGACGACGGGCGTGTATGAGATGGGATCCACCTTCAAGGCGTTCACCACCGCCATGGCGCTCGATTCCGGCAAGATCACGCTCAAATCTGCTTTCGACGCGAGCCACCCGCTGCAATATGGGAAGTTTACCATTCATGATTTCCATCCGGAAAACCGGGTTCTCACCGTTCCGGAGGTCTTCATCCACTCGTCCAACATCGGGACCGCCCGGATGGCGGTGAGTCTCGGCGTCGAGTATCACAAGGCGTTTCTGCGCAAGCTCGGGCAGCTCGACCGCTTGCGCACGGAGCTGCCGGAGAGCGCGGAGCCGCTGGTACCGCGGCGCTGGGTTGAGCTCAACACCGTGACGATCGCGTTCGGTCACGGGTTATCCGTGGCACCGCTGCAGGCGATGATGGGCATCGGTGCGCTGATGAATGGCGGCTATCTCCTCCCGCCAACTTTTCTCAAGCGCACCGAGCAGGAGGCGATGGGCCTTGCGACGCGGGTCATAAAGCCGGAGACCAGCGAGAAAATGCGTTATCTCATGCGGCTCAATGTCGAGAAGGGTACGGCCTCCAAGGCTGAGGTCAGCGGCTATTATGTGGGCGGCAAGACCGGCACCTCGGAGAAGGTTGTGGGTGGGCGTTACTCGAAGAACAAGGTGCTCACTTCCTTCACTGCCATTTTGCCCGCTGACAAGCCACGCTATGCACTGCTGATCATGCTGGACGAGCCGCAGGCCCTGCCTGAGACGCACGGCTTCGCCACCTCCGGTTGGAACGCGGTGCCTGTTGGCGGAGCCGTCATTGCCCGCATTGCACCCCTGCTCGGCCTCGAGCCCAGGTTTGAGCTTCCACCATCCGAGAAGCTGATCCTGGCAAGTGCGCCTGCCCGCTGAGGTTTCATCGAGCTTTCCTGCAGTTGCAGGAATGGGAGCGCAATGCTTCTCTCGTTGCGAGCTCTTCTGACCTGCCCTCCTCGCAGGGCGCGACACTAGCCTCGGGCATGCTCGCGCCTTCGTAGCTCGTTAGAACTGCACGCTCGCTTAGCTGAGCATGTGGTGCCGACAAAAGAAATCGCATCCCCATGAAGCTTGCCGATCTTCTCGCCGACAAAAGCCAGCTGGCGCAGCGCGTTGCGCAACTCGAAGTGACCGGTGTCAGCTGTGATAGTCGCCGTGTGCAGCCCGGCAACCTCTTCGTCGCCCTTGCCGGGGCAAGGGATGATGGCGTTCGCTTCGTGCCACAGGCGCTGGCCGCCGGCGCCAGCGCCATCATGGCAGAGGGTCTGCCGCCGGTGCCCTTGCCGGATGCGGTGGCATTCATAAAAGTGCCGGACGCGCGACGCGCGCTGGCGCTGGCGGCGGCAAAGTTTTTTCCCCGCCAGCCGCCGGTGATTGCGGCAGTCACCGGTACCAGCGGCAAGACCTCGGTCGTCTCGTTTGCGCGGCAGATCTGGACAGCGCTCGGCAAGCGAGCAGCGAGCGTGGGTACTGTCGGTCTGGCTACGGCAACACGCGAGATCTACGGCTCGCTCACCACGCCCGATCCGGTGTCACTGCATGCTTGTCTGGATGAGCTTGCCGCCGAGGGGATTACGCATCTGGCGATCGAGGCATCCTCGCACGGCATCGACCAGCGGCGGCTCGATGGGGTGCGGGTCGCTGCCGGTGCGTTCACGAACCTGAGCCGTGACCACCTCGATTACCACCCGACCCTGGAAAGCTATTTCGCGGCCAAGCTGCGGCTGTTCACCGACCTTGTCGAGCCCGGCGGCGCAGCGGTTGTCGCGGCCGATCATGAGCATTCCAATAGAGTGATGAGCGTCGCCAAGGAGCGGCGACTGCGCCTCTTCAGCGTCGGTCGGCGTGGGGAATCGATCTGCTTGCGCCGCAGCGCTGTTGATGGCTTTGCACAGGTGCTTGAGCTGACGCATGAGGGTATCGACTACACCGTGCGCTTGCCGCTTCCCGGTGCGTTTCAGGTTGAGAACGCGCTCGTCGCGGCGGGACTTGCTATCGCCACGGGCAGCGATGCCGCTGCGGCCTTTCTCGCCCTGAACAAGCTGACCGGCGCCAAGGGACGCCTCGAGCTGGTTGGTGAGCGCAACGGCGCACCCATTTTCGTGGACTACGCGCATAAGCCCGATGCCCTGGCAAAGGCTTTGGAGGCGTTGCGCCCCTATGCACAAAACCGCTTGCTTGTGGTGTTCGGCTGCGGTGGCGATCGCGATACCGGCAAGCGGCCGATTATGGGCGCGATTGCTGCCCAGCTCGCTGATCGTGTTGTCGTGACGGATGACAATCCGCGCAGCGAGGATCCGGCGGCAATCCGGGCCGCGATCCTTGCGGGCGCCCCCGGGGCCGTGGAGATCGGCGACCGACGGGAGGCGATCGAAGGCTCGATCAGCGAGCTGCAGCGCGGGGACGTGTTGCTGATTGCGGGGAAGGGCCATGAAACTGGCCAAATCATCGGCAAACAGGTGCTGCCGTTCAGCGACCACGAGGCGGTCGCCGCCGCGCTCGGGGGCAAGCTGGGATGACAGAGGAGCCGCTGTGGAGCATCGACGCGATGGCGGCAGCCATGCGCGCCGAACGCGCTGGGGAACTGCCGAGTGGCATAAAAGGCATCTCGATCGATACGCGCACCATGTCACCTGGCGAGGCGTTCTTCGCGCTCCAAGGTGACAGCCGCGACGGTCACGAATTCGTGGCGCAGGCCCTGAGCTCCGGCTGTGGATGTGCCGTCGTCGCAGCAGACAAGCGCGGTCATTTCCCGCGCGAAGCACCCCTGCTCGTCGTCGCTGATGTGCTTGAAGGTCTGCGCGACCTGGCGCGTGCAGCGCGTGCGCGCACGCCGGCCAAAGTGGTCGGGGTCACCGGCTCGGTTGGCAAAACCGGCAGCAAAGAGGCGCTGCGGCTGACGCTGAGCAAAAGCGGCGAGACACATGCCTCTGTGGCGTCGTACAACAATCATTGGGGCGTTCCGCTGTCGCTCGCCCGCTGTCCGGCAAGCGCACGCTACGCCGTGCTCGAGCTCGGGATGAACCATGCGGGCGAGATCGCACCGCTGACCCGGCTGGTACGGCCGCACGTGGCCATCATCACCACGGTCGAGCCGGTGCATCTCGAGTATCTGGGCTCGATCGAGGCCATCGCCGACGCCAAGGCTGAGATCTTCGAAGGCCTCGAAGCCGGTGGTGCAGCCGTGATCAACCGCGACAATGCGCAGTTCGAGCGGCTGCTCGCGAGCGCGCGACGCGCCGGCGTGCGGCAGGTCGTGTCATTCGGTGAGCACGCCGATGCCGACGCTCGACTGGTCACCTCTGTGCTGCAGTCGGATTGCTCGAGCGTGCGCGCCCGCATATTGGGCAGCGACATAACCTATAAGGTCGGTGCCCCGGGCAAGCATCAGGTGATGAACTCGCTGGCTGTTCTGGCTGCGGTCGCGTTGCTCGGCGCCGATTTGGCGTTGGCGGCACTCGCCTTGGCCGAGCTGCGTCCCCCCAGTGGCCGCGGCTTGCGCTTGGATCTGACCGTGCCGGGTGGCACCGCTTTGCTGATCGACGAGAGCTATAATGCCAATCCCGCCTCGATGCGGGCGGCGCTGGCCGTGCTCGGGCAGATCGAGCTCGGACCACGCGGTCGTCGCATTGCCGTGCTGGGCGACATGCTGGAGCTTGGCGCACGCGGCGCCGAGCTCCACCGTGAACTCGCCCAATCAGTCACCGCCAACAACGTCGACCTGGTTTTTTGTTGCGGGCCGCTGATGCGCGCGCTTTGGGATGCGCTGCCGGCCAACCGGCGCGGCGCCCATGCCGAGACCTCTGCGGTCTTGGAGAGCGAAGTGTTGGCGGCAGTGCAGGCGGGCGACGCGATTGTGGTGAAAGGCTCTCTGGGCTCGCGCATGGCGCCTATCGTCAAGAGCCTGCAACGTCATTATCAGCACGACTCGCGCTCGACTGCGCCTGCTCAAGGTTGACACATGTTCTACTGGCTCTCTGCCTATTCGGAGCTGTTCGGGCCGCTCAATGTCCTGCGCTACATCACGTTCCGAACCGGCGGCGCCATGATCACCGGGCTGATATTCGTATTCCTGTTCGGTCCCTGGCTGATTGACATTCTCCGGCTCAAGCAAGGCAAGGGGCAGCCGATCCGGCTGGACGGACCGCAGTCGCACCTGGTGACCAAGAAAGGCACGCCCACCATGGGCGGCCTCATGATCTTGTCTGGGATCCTTGTCTCGACACTGCTCTGGGCCAATCTCGGGAACCGCTATGTATGGATCGTTCTCGGCGTGACGCTCGGCTTCGGCTGCATCGGCTTTTATGACGACTATCTCAAGGTGACGAAGCAGTCGCATGCCGGTGTCTCGGGCAAGCTGCGCCTGCTGGCTGAGGTCGTGATCGCCGCGGCCGCGTGCTATTGCATCGTGCAGCTCGGGCGCCAGCCATTTGCCAGCTCGCTCACCTTTCCGTTTTTCAAGGAGTGGATCCTTCCGCTCGGCTGGTTGTTCATCCTGTTCGGCAGCTTCGTCATCGTTGGCGCCGGGAACGCCGTGAACCTCACCGACGGACTCGATGGTCTCGCCATCGTGCCGGTGATGATCGCGACCGGCTGTTTCGGCGTGTTCGCCTGGGTGGTCGGCAACGCGCTGTTCTCCGATTATTTGCAATTGCACTTCGTGCCCGGGACGGGCGAGCTAGCCGTGCTTTGCGGTGCCGTTATCGGCGCAGGGATCGGCTTCCTCTGGTTCAATGCACCGCCGGCCTCAATTTTCATGGGGGACATCGGATCGCTGTCGCTCGGCGGCATGCTCGGCACAATCGCAGTCGCGACCAAGCAGGAGATCGTGCTCGCTATCGTCGGTGGCCTGTTCGTGGTTGAAGCGATCTCCGTCATCGTGCAGGTCGTGTCGTTCAAGCTTACCGGCAAGCGTGTGTTCAGGATGGCGCCGTTGCACCATCATTTCGAGCAGAAGGGGTGGACCGAGCCGCAGATCGTGATCCGTTTCTGGATCATTGCTGTGGTTCTGGCTCTCGCCGGGCTCTCCACGTTGAAATTGCGGTGAAGCTTGCGAGGCGCAGTCGTCACCTTAGCCTGCTCGACTGACCGATGATCGCGATCACCTGTTACGCCGGCAAGCGGGTCGCGATCTTCGGACTGGGCGCCTCGGGTCTGGCCAGCGCCAGCAGCCTGCTCGCGGGCGGCGCGGACGTCATTGCCTGGGACGAGAACGAGGACGCAGTGGTCAAGGCGACTGCCGCGGGAATTCCGACGGCAGACCTGCGCTCGATCGACTGGTCGCGTGTTGCTTCCCTGCTCCTTGCCCCCGGCGTGCCGCTGACCCATCCCGTGCCGCATTGGACCGTGGGGCTGGCGCGCGCCGCCGCAGTCGAGGTCATCGGCGACATTGAGCTGTTCTGCCGCGAGCGTCGCGCCAACGCGCCACATACGCCGTTTGTCGCCATCACCGGAACCAACGGCAAGTCGACCACCACCGCGCTGACCGCGCACCTGTTGCGCACTGCCGGACATGACGTTCAGGTCGGCGGCAATATTGGTACCGCCATTCTGTCGCTCGAGCCGCCGAGCGCAGGACGCGTGCACGTGATCGAGGTTTCGTCATACCAGATCGATCTGGCGCCGAGCCTCGATCCTTCCGTCGGAATCCTGATCAACGTCAGTGAGGATCACCTCGACCGTCACGGCTCGCTGCAACATTATGCGGCGGTCAAGGAGCGTCTCGTCGCCGGCGTGCAGGACGACGGAACTGCGGTGGTGGGAGTTGACGACAACTGGTGTGCTGCGGCAGCGGACCGCCTCGAGCGCTCCGGCAAGCGTCTCACCCGAGTCTCGGTGCGCCGCCCGCTGCCGGACGGTCTCTACCTGCAGGCAGAAACGATCATGCAGGCCTCAGGCGGCGCCGCGCGGAGGCTTGCGGGGATCGGCGGCATCGGTTCGCTGCGCGGGACCCACAACGCGCAGAATGCCGCCTGTGCATCTGGCGCCGCCCTTGCGCTGGGGCTCTCGTCCGGCGCGATACAGGAGGGCCTGCGGTCGTTTCCTGGGCTTGCGCATCGCATGGAGCAAGTGGGGCGCCTTGGGGCGGTGCTTTTTGTCAACGACTCGAAAGCCACCAATGCTGACTCCGCGGCGCAGGCGCTCGCATGCTTCGCCGACATTTTCTGGATTGCCGGTGGCAAACCGAAGACCGGTGGCCTCTCGTCGCTGAGCGGCTTTTTTCCCCGCATCCGCAAGGCGTATCTGATCGGCGAGGCGGCGAAAAGTTTTGCTGCCGAGCTCGAGGGGCGAGTGCCCAATGTCGAGGCGGGTGTCCTCGAGCGCGCCGTTGAGCTTGCGGCGCGTGATGCCAGCAGCTCCGCTCTGCGCGACCCGGTGGTGCTGCTATCGCCGGCTTGCGCCTCTTTCGACCAGTACCGCAATTTCGAGATACGCGGGGACAAATTCCGTCAGCTGGTTCACGCGATTCCGGGCATCACTGTTCCGTTGTGAATTCTTAATCACCTGGAAACCATCGTGAGGCAGGTAAGGGTGAAGCCAAGCCCCGGATCGAGCTCGGATGGTCTCGCGACTAGAACGAACACCTTTTGCCGCCTGGTGGTGGACGGTTGACCGGGTGCTGTTGGCTGCGCTGCTGGCGCTGATGCTCGCCGGAGTCGTGTTGTCGCTTGCCGCGAGTCCGCCAGTGGCCTCACGTCTCGGTCTCGATCCGTTCTATTTCGTCGGCCGGCACATCATGTATGTGCTGCCGGCGGCGGCGGTGCTCATCGGCACGTCGTTCCTGCCCGCGCGCCATGTCCGGCGCACCGCGCTGATCGTCTTCGTGATCAGCTTGGGACTGGTCGCTGCCACGCTGCATTTCGGTCCCGAGGTTAAAGGCGCTCGCCGCTGGATCCTTATTCTGGGCATCAACATTCAGCCGTCGGAATTCCTCAAGCCTGCTTTCGTCATTCTGATCGCCTGGCTATTCGCGGAATCCGCGCGACGTCCGGAGATGCCGGCAAACAGCATTGCGGTGGTGCTCCTCGCGCTGGCCGTTGCCGGTCTGGTGCTGCAGCCCGACTTCGGACAGACAATGCTCGTCGCACTGGTCTGGAGCGCGCTGTTTTTTCTCGCTGGAATGCGGTTGTTGTGGGTGGCGGGCATTGGCGGCGCGGCCCTCTTTGGGCTGTTCGCTGCCTACATGTTTATCCCGCATGTCGCGCGCCGCATCGAGCGTTTCCGCGACCCATCCTCGGGCGACACGTTCAATATCGACCAGGCAATCGAATCCTTCCAACGCGGCGGCTGGTTCGGCCAGGGTCCGGGCGAAGGAACGGTCAAGCGCATTCTTCCCGAGAGCCACACCGATTTCGTTTTCGCGGTAGCCGCGGAGGAATTCGGCATCGCATTATGTCTCGTTCTTCTGACGCTCTTCGCCTTGATCGTACTGCGCGCCCTGCGCCATGCCGTTCGCACCGAGGACCCGTTCGCTCGCTTTGCCGCCGGCGGGTTGGCCATTCTCTTTGGGCTGCAGTCGGCCATCAACATGGCTGTCAATCTGCACCTGATGCCGGCCAAGGGAATGACCTTGCCCTTCATATCCTATGGCGGATCCTCGATGATCTCGTTGGCCTACGCCATGGGTATGCTGCTGGCGTTGACGCGTGAGCGCCCTCGCGCGGAGTTTCTCGCCTGCGGACCCGCGCTTGCGGGTGCCCCAGCGACCTCCTGACGAGCCGCCGTCCTGCCCTGTTTTGGGGTTAGGAGACCACGAGGTTTGAACGGGCATACATGCATATGCAGGCACAGGGCGGATCGCTGGTGCTTTTGGCGGCAGGTGGCACCGGCGGACATCTGTTTCCGGCGGAGGCGCTGGCGGAGGCACTGGGGCGCCGCGGTATAGAAGTTGATCTCGCAACGGACGCTCGTGCAGAGCGCTACGGCACCAAGTTTCCGGCGCGCGAGATCCATCTCATCAGCAGCGAGACTCTGCGCAATCGCGATCCGCTCTCGCTCGCGCGCACGGTCGCGCTCCTTGGTGCCGGCGCGTGGCAGGCCTGGCGATTGCTGGGCCGGATCCGGCCCGCTGCGGTGGTGGGTTTTGGCGGCTATCCCACGGTCCCGCCGGTCCTTGCCGCAACACTGCGCAAAGTCCCGAGCCTCATCCATGAGCAGAATGCCGTCATGGGACGCGCCAACCGTTTCTTGGCGGCGCGTGTCGACGCTATCGCGACGAGCTTCGCCGGCGTCCTTGATCGCGAGCCGCACCTTCATGGCAAGGCGACGCTCACCGCCAATCCGGTACGGCCCTCAGTCATCGCTGCGGCAGCAACGCCCTATGTTGCACCCGCCCTGGAGGAACGCTTGCGTCTCCTCGTCTTCGGCGGCAGTCAAGGCGCGCGCATCATGGCCGACATCGTGCCCGAGGCCGTGGCGCGGCTCGAGCCGCATCTGCAGATGCGTCTCTCCGTCGTTCAGCAGGCGCGCGCCGACGATGTGGCGAGGGTGAGGGCAACATACGCAAAGGCGAAGGTCGCTGCCGAGGTGGCGCCTTTCTTTGGTGATCTGCCGGCCAGGATCGCGTCCGCGCACTTGCTCATAGCGCGCTCCGGTGCCTCCACCGTGGCGGAGGTTGCCGCCATCGGCAGGCCTGCGATTCTCGTCCCTTTGCCGCATGCGCTTGATCAGGACCAATCCGCCAATGCCGCGGTCCTGGCGCAGGCTGGCGGGGCGATGGCGCTGCGGCAGGATGACTTCACTCCCGCGCGCCTGGCGGCTGAAATCAGTGCGCTTGCCAGCGCGCCGCAGAAGCTCGTAGCAATGGCCGCCGCGGCGCGCTCACAAGGTGCAATTGACGCTGCCGAACGCCTGGCCGATCTGGTGATGAGAACAATGCAAAGGGGACGGCAATGAAGCTGCCGCGCGACATCGGGCCGATTCATTTTGTCGGCATCGGCGGCATCGGCATGAGCGGGATAGCCGAGGTTCTCATAAACCTTGGTTATACCGTGCAGGGCTCAGACGCATCCGACAGCGCCAATGTAAAACGTTTGCGTGACAAAGGCGCGAAGATCGCCGTCGGGCATTCTGCCACTGCCTTGGGCGCGGCCGAGGTGGTTGTAGTCTCCACCGCCATCAAGCGCGACAACCCAGAGCTCTCGGCCGCACGGGCGCGGCGCCTGCCGGTCGTCCGTCGCGCCGAGATGCTGGCCGAGCTGATGCGCCTCAAGCAATGCATTGCGGTCGCCGGCACCCACGGCAAGACCACAACCACGTCGCTCGTCGCCGCTCTGGTCGATGCCGGCGGATTTGATCCAACGGTCATCAATGGCGGCATCATCAATGCCTATGGCACCAATGCGCGGCTCGGCGCCGGAGATTGGATGATTGTCGAGGCCGATGAGTCCGATGGCACCTTCTTGAAGCTGCCGGCTGACGTCGCCATCGTCACCAACGTGGATCCTGAGCACCTCGATCATTTCCATACATTCGATGCGGTGCAGGAAGCATTCCGTACGTTTGTTGAAAATGTTCCGTTCTATGGCTTTGCCGTCATGTGCACCGATCATCCCGTTGTGCAGCTCCTGGTCGGACAGATTACCGACCGGCGGGTCATCACCTACGGGGAAAACCTGCAAGCCGATGTGCGCCTCGCCGAGCTCGATCATGCCGATGGGCGCTCGCGCTTTTCTGTTGCATTTCGCGATCGCGCCGGTGAGACGAGCCATGTCATCGAGGGGCTCAGCCTGCCCATGCCCGGTCGCCACAATGCGCTGAACGCCACCGCCGCGATCGCCGTGGCGCACGAGCTCGGCATTTCCGACGACAAGGTCCGCGCTGCCTTGCAATCCTTTGGTGGCGTACGCCGCCGTTTCACCCGCACGGGAGAATGGAATGGTGTGCCGATCATCGACGACTACGGGCACCATCCCGTCGAGATCGCCGCCGTGCTGCGTGCCGCGCGCGAGTCGAGCAGGGGGCAGGTCATCGCCGTCGTGCAACCACACCGCTACACGCGGCTCGCCTCCTTGTTCGAGCAGTTCTCGACCTGCTTCAATGACGCAGACACGGTGATCGTCGCGCAGGTCTATCCCGCTGGCGAGGCGCCGATCCCCGGCGCCGATCGCGAGGGATTGGTGCAGGCTCTGCGCGCGCACGGGCATCGCCAGGTTGTTCCTTTGGAGGGACCCGCGGATCTGCCACGCATGATTAGGCGCTTTGCGCGCGCCGGTGACATCGTCGTCTGCCTCGGTGCCGGGAACATCACCCAGTGGGCCTACGCCCTGCCGGGCGAGCTTGCCGCGCTTGACGCCGTCGCGTGAGGGGCACGCGCCTCGCATGCTTTTTCCCGACATCATCGGCGACTTGAAACAGCGGATGCCGGACCTGCGTGGCCGGCTGCTCGCCAATCAGCCGCTCTCGGAGCTGACATGGTTTCGTGTCGGCGGCAATGCGCAGGCGCTGTTCATGCCTGAGGACGAGGACGATCTCGGCTATTTCCTCGCGCAACTTCCGCCTGAGCTTGGAGTGACGGTAATCGGCCTCGGCTCAAACCTGATCGTGCGTGATGGAGGCGTGCCCGGGATAGTTATCCGGCTCGGACGCGGGTTCGGCCAGGTGAAGGTCGAAGACGAGGCGCGCATTCGGGCGGGAGCGGCGGTGCCGGACGTGAAGGTCAGCCGCGCCGCGCAGGAGGCCGGTATTGCCGGGCTCGCCTTTTTTCGCGGCATCCCCGGTGCCGTGGGCGGAGCCTTGCGCATGAACGGTGGTGCCTATGGCCGCGAGACCAAGGACGCGCTGATCGAGGCGCGCGGCGTGGATCGCAAAGGCCGTATGCATGTGTACAAGAACGCCGAGATGAATTTCGGCTATCGTCATTGCGGGATTGCCGACGACATCATCTTCACCCAGGCGCTGTTTCAAGGTGCGCGCGGCGATCCAGCCCTGATTGCCCGCGAGATGGACAAGATCACGGAATCGCGCGAGGCCACTCAGCCCATCAAGAGCCGCACCGGCGGCTCCACGTTCAAGAACCCCCCCGGGCGCAAGGCGTGGGAGCTGATCGATTCCGCGGGATGCCGCGGCCTTGCATTGGGCGGTGCCCAGGTGTCCGAGTTGCATTGCAATTTTCTCATTAACCGGGGCGACGCGAGCGCGGCCGATATCGAGGGACTGGGAGAAACCGTGCGCCATCGCGTGAGCGAGAAATGCGATGTCGAGCTGCAATGGGAGATCAAGCGCATTGGTGCTTTGTGAGCTCGTACGCGCCCAGGGATGGCACGGTAAGCGAAATTGTTTCGCTGCGACATCCTTGCCACGGGGATGGGAGTCGTAGCCCCCGCGCATTCTTGCGGGCTACGTCCCTACGTTGCTGCTCGTCAGCTGAAGTGATGGCAGCGAAAACAATCAGCCGTGCTAACGAGGCGGCATGAGCAAGCATGTCGCCGTTCTGATGGGCGGGTGGTCGGCAGAGCGTGAGATTTCGCTGCGCTCCGGGCGCGCCTGCGCCGATGCTGCTGAGCGCATTGGCTATCGCATCACGCGGATTGACGTCGCGCGCGACGTTGCGTCCGTGCTCGCGTCCGTGCAGCCCGATGTGGCGCTCAATCTGCTGCACGGCCGTCCGGGTGAGGACGGCACGCTGCAGGGTTTGCTGGAAGTGATGGCTATTCCCTATAGCCATTCGGGCGTGCTGGCGTCCGCCGCGGCCATGCAGAAGGACGTCGCCAAGACGCTACTCTCAGCGGCCCAGGTGCCCGTCCCGGAAGGTCTTCTGGCAGAGCGAATGGAGGTCGCCAGGCGGCACCTCCTGCCGCCGCCCTATGTCATCAAGCCTGTCGCCGAGGGATCGAGCGTGGGCGTGTTCATCGTGACCGAGCAGCATGCGCACCCGCCGCAGGAGCTCACGCGCGAAGACTGGGCCTATGGCGACCAGCTCATCGTCGAAAAATACATTCGGGGCAAGGAGTTGACCTGTGCCGTCATGGGCGAGGAAGCGCTCGGAGTGATCGAGATCGTGCCCACGGTGAAGTTTTACGACTACGACGCGAAGTACGCTCCCGGAGGGTCCAAACATCTGCTGCCGGCGCCAGTTTCATCCTTTGTTTACCAAGAGGTCCGAAGACTAGCGCTGGCGGCGCATCGTGCGCTGGGTTGCCGAGGCGTGAGCCGAGCGGATTTCCGTTACGACGATCGCATCGAGGGGACGGGGGGACTGTTCTGTCTCGAAGTCAACACGCAACCCGGAATGACCGAAACGTCGCTCGTGCCTGAGCTTGCCACGAATGCTGGCATCAAGTTCGACGAGCTGGTGCGATGGATGATCGAGGACGCCTCGCTCAATCGTTAGGGAGGGCCGATTCAAAACCGGCGCCCGTACGCTCACGCGTGGCGGCGGCGCAACTCCTGGAGCGCTGGTCGGCGCTGTTGCGCAGGTGGCTACCCGCGCGGGCCGGCGGCATCGCAATGGCGCTCTTCATGCTCGCCGTCATCAGCTATGGCGTCGTCAAGGGCGACCATCTGCAGCCGCTCGTCGCAACGGCAAGCGACGTGCTTGATCGTATCGGCAATGCTGCCGGATTCCGCATCGTTTCGGTTGCACTCTCGGGCAATCAGCACGTGACGCGCGAGGAGTTGCTCACGACCGCGGGCATCACGGGCACGACCTCGCTTCTTTTTCTCGATGTCGGGCAGACACGCGATCGGCTGAAGAAGCATGCCTGGATCGCCGATGCGACTGTCCTCAAGCTCTATCCCGGCGAGCTGCAGATCGGTGTGAAGGAACGCGCCCCCTTCGCCTTGTGGCAAAAAGATCGCCATGTCTCGGTGATAGCCGAGGACGGGACCGTGCTCCAGCCGTATGCACCGGGCCACCCTGACTTGCCGCTAGTCGTCGGCAGCGCGGCCGACCAACGCGCAGGTGAGCTCGGTGCGCTGCTCGAGCGCTATCCGACAATCAAGGAGTGGGTGTGGGCCTCGATCCTCGTCGGCGAGCGGCGCTGGAACCTGCGCTTGAAAAATGGACTGGACGTGCAGCTCCCCGAGACTGACCCCGCGTCAGCACTCGAGCGTCTGGTGCAGCTCCAGCGCGAAAAAAATCTATTCACGCGCGACATACGCGTCGTCGACCTGCGCCTGCCGGACCGGGTGATTGTCCGCCTCTCGGAGACTGCGGGCCAAGCCCGCCTCGACCTGCTCAAGGAGAAGGCCAAGAAGAAGGGCGGGAGCGCATGAGCCGCTCCATGACTTACGGCCTTGCACCGCGGATGAAGCCGCTCGGGCCGAAGCGCTCGGCGCTCGTCGCCGCGCTGGATGTGGGCACCAGCAAGATTGCATGCCTGATCGGACGGCTGCGCCCGGGGCAGCCGGCGGAGCATATGCGGCAGCGGACCCATACAATCGACGTTGTTGGTTTCGGCCACGCTCCGGCGAGCGGCATCAAGGCAGGCGCGGTGATTGATCTCGCGGCAGCCGAGGCAGCCGTGCGCCAGTGCGCGGAATTTGCCGAGCGCTCGGCGAGGATGCAGCTCGATTCGGTTGTCGTGTCCGTCTCGGCAGGGCGCCCTGCAAGCGAGCGCATGTCCGCCTCCATCGAGATGGCAAGCTCCTCAATCGGTGAGCGGGAGATTGCCCGTGTGCTTGCCGCCGGCAGCCGCCATTCTGCTCGACAAGGACGCGCCATCCTGCATTCGCTGCCGACCGGCTATATCGTCGATGAAGCGGCCGGCGTGCGCGACCCGCGCGGAATGCTCGCGCAGCGTTTCGGCATCAACATGCATGTGGTCACGGCCGACGCTTCGGTTGCGCGCAATCTGATGCTCGCGGTCGAGCGCTGCCATCTGATGATCGAGGCCATGGCCGCGAGCTCCTACGCCGCCGGTCTCGCGACGCTCACCGCCGACGAGGCGGAGCTTGGCGCTGCGGTGGTCGACATGGGCGCAGGCACGACGACGATCGCTGTCTTTTCCGCCGGCGGGTTCATCCATACTGACGGGTTCGCCGTCGGCGGCTCGCACGTCACGTTGGATTTGGCGCGCGGCCTGAACGCGCGTCTCGCCGATGCCGAGCGCATCAAGACGCTCTATGGCAGCGTGCTCAGCGGCGCCTCGGACGATCGTGACGTGATCGCGGTGCCGCCGCTCGACGGGGACGAGCGCGAGCCACCCCACTTCGTGTCGCGCGCCCATCTCGTGCGCATCATCAAACCGAGGGTCGAAGAGATTCTGGAATGGGTGCGCGACCGATTGGCCGCATCACCCTTTGCCTCCGAGCCACGCGGCCGCGTGGTGCTCTCGGGCGGAGCAAGCCAGCTTACCGGCTTGGCCGACTTGGCAGGACGCATGCTCGGTCGGCCGGTAAGGATCGGCCGACCGACGGCAATTTCCGGACTGCCGGACGAGGCACAAGGCCCCGCCTTTGCAGTTGCGACCGGGCTGCTGGTGTACCCGCAGCTGGCGCATCTCGAGCATTTCGAACCGCGGCAAACGCGGCACACGGCGACAGGCGGCGGCTATATCGCACGGGTCGGACGATGGCTTCGCGAGAGCTTCTGATGACTCGACATGACCTTCCCGAGGCCGGCGGGGGACCGGCCCGACCCGGCGGTGAATTCCGCGTATGAAGAGGTAGCCATGAGCATCAATCTGAAGATCCCGGACATTCGGGAGCTGAAGCCGCGCATCACGGTCTTCGGGACGGGCGGCGCCGGCGGCAATGCCGTCAACAACATGATTGCCAGCGGGCTGCAGGGCGTCGACTTCGTCGTCGCCAACACCGACGCGCAGGCACTCACCATGTCCAAGGCTGAGCGCATCATCCAGATGGGCGTTCAGGTGACCGAGGGCCTAGGCGCCGGCTCGCAGCCGGAGGTCGGCCGTGCGGCGGCTGAGGAGGTGATCGACGAGATCCGCGATCACCTGCAGGGTGCGCACATGGTGTTTGTGACCGCCGGCATGGGCGGCGGCACCGGAACCGGTGCTGCTCCGGTCGTCGCGCGTTGCGCCAAGGAAGCGGGCATTCTCACGGTCGGGGTGGTCACCAAGCCCTTCCACTTCGAGGGCGTGCGGCGGATGCGGGTCGCCGAAAACGGCATCACCGAGCTGCACAAGGTCGTGGATACGCTCCTGATCATCCCGAACCAGAACCTGTTCCGGGTGGCCAACGAGAAAACCACGTTCGCCGATGCATTCGCCATGGCGGACCAGGTGCTCTACTCGGGCGTTGCCTGCATCACCGACCTGATGGTGAAAGAGGGCCTCATCAATCTCGACTTTGCCGACGTGCGTGCGGTCATGCGCGAGATGGGCAAGGCCATGATGGGGACCGGTGAGGCGTCCGGCGAAAAGAGGGCGCTGACAGCGGCCGAGGCGGCAATCGCTAACCCGCTCATCGATGACGCATCGATGAAGGGGGCAAAGGGCCTGCTGATCTCGATCACCGGCGGCAAGGACCTCACGCTTTACGAAGTGGACGAGGCGGCGACGCGCATCCGCGAGGAGGTCGACCAAGACGCAAACATCATCGTGGGCGCCACCTTTGACGAGAGCCTCGAAGGCATCATCCGCGTGTCGGTGGTGGCGACCGGCATCGATCAGGCGGCACTGTCCCGGCCGATGACACAGCCGGAGGCGCGCATCGCAGAGCTCACGCAAAAGCTGCGCACCGATCAGATGCGCGTCGAGCAGCACCGAGGCAGTTCCGACCGCATGGAGCGCAGCGAGCCGCGCATGGGGCCGCTCGCAACGCCGGTGCCGCTGCCGATTCCGCCGCAGCACATGGCGGAGTCGATTGAGAATGCGGCGAGGGCCGCTGTCGCGGCGGCCGTCCTGCCGATGGTAGAGGATGTTACCATCCGCCCCATCCCGCCGAAGCCCTCGTTGTTCCCGGAGCAGATGGGACACCCGGCCGAGCTGCCGCCGGCGCCGCGCGCATTCATACCGCCGGCTCCGGAGCGCACCGGCAATCGCGCGCCGCGGATGCCCCGCATTGACGAGCTGCCGCGCCCGGCACAAGCCGAATTGCGGGCGCATCGCGGAGAGCCCGCCGACACGGAGCATCCGGAAAAGCGCAAGCTTGGCCTCCTGCGCAGGCTTGCTGCCGTCGGGCTTGGCCGTCGCGAGGAGGACGAGCCGGAGCAGCTGCCGCCGAATGTGCGGCCGGTTCGTCCGGCCCCGCGGGCGGCCGAACGGCCTGCCGCGCCAGTCGCGCGCCCTGCGGCCCCACCGCCCGCACGCGCATCTGACCCGGTCTCGGAGTTCGCGAAGCGGTCCGCGCATCAGGCGCTCGATGCGCACGGCCGCCAGGCGCCGGCGCAGCATAGTTCCTCGGAGGAAGATCAACTCGATATTCCTGCGTTCCTCCGCCGGCAAGCGAACTGACCACCGCTGCAAGCGATCGGCCTCGGGGCACTCGCGCCCGGGGCCGATCCGCTTTGTGGTGTCCTGCAGCCACTTCTCCCCATCGACGTGAGCAGGGCAGGGTGTATGGAAGTACGGAGGTGGGGTCGTCTCGGCGGCGCTGCCGCGGCCTATTTCCGGCGGTTTAATGGTAACAGTCGGTAAAAAAGCGTGAATTGGCGTTGCCGAGACTCATGCTAAGCTCCGTTTGTCACAGGGGTTTTTGTCGGGGGACAACGCGGGGCGATCTTATCCGCGGGCCTGTACAGCTAACCCAACGGCAGGAACGCGCCTCAGGTCACTCCGGTGAACTCACGCGCGTATTTCCCAGCCGCTGGTTGTCGGGAGGGTGTACGGCAGGCATGAGATCAGGCAAGCAGACCACCCTCCGCGACCATGCAGCGCTTCAGGGCGTAGGTGTCCACTCAGGCCTGCCCGTTACGCTGATACTGCATCCTGCCGATGCCGGTACTGGCCTGCGGTTTATCCGTACCCGCGTTGTCGGGCGCGACGATTGCGAGATCGCCGCCGAAATGAGCTCCGTCACGGCGACGGAATTCGCGACGGTGCTGGGGGACGCCTCTGGACCTCTGGTTTCCACTGCCGAGCACGTCCTCGCGGCGCTCGCCGGACTCGCCGTCGACAATGCAATCGTGGAAATAGACGGGCCGGAAGCGCCGATCCTGGACGGCAGTGCCGCTCCTTTCGTAGCAGCCATCGACTCAGTCGGTCTCAAGACGCTGGACGCATCGCGCCGTTTCATCAAGGTGCTCAAGCCGGTCAAGGTCGCGTTGGATGACGCGGTCGGAGAGCTCATGCCCAACCCGCGCGGGTTTCGGATTGAAGCGGAGGTGCAATTTGACCATCCGGTGATTGGGCGCCAGGCGCTGATCATCGATGTGAAGCCGGACACGTTCCGCCGGGAAATTGCGCGCGCGCGCACCTTCGGGTTCATGCGCGACGTAACGAGCTTGTGGAATTCGGGTTACGCGCTTGGCGCGTCCTTGGAAAATACGCTCGTGGTCAGCGACGATCGCATCCTGAACCCGGAAGGGACCCGGTTCCCCGACGAGTTTGTGCGGCACAAGGTGCTTGATGCGATCGGCGACTTGGCGCTGGCCGGCGGACCCTTGCTTGGCACCTATCGTACGACGCGCGGCGGTCATAAGCTCAACCACGCCGTCCTCTGCGCCTTGATGTCCGACCCCAATGCCTGGACCTGGACTGAGGCAGAGACGCTGCGCGTGGCGCGCGGTCCAGCCGAGCTGGGTGCGCGGATCGCGCCGGTGTACGCGCCCGACAAGACCTGAGCGTCAGGCGCGGGAGCCTGGCACCCCTCGCCACATTCCGGGCGGAATGTCCGCCTATTTCCTTCCCTGGGCGGGCGTCTAATCGGCGACAGTGACACGGTGCGTGTGTCGACAGCCGAGTGACCCCGGAGCGGGGTTTAATCCGATCCATGAGCCGGATTTCGCTGAGCGGAAGCCTGCAAAGCTGCGCGCATGTGTGTTGGCGCTTGGCCGCGATATCGCTCGTCGCGGCGAGCCTTTCGGCCTGCAGCGTGTTCGACAAGGAACCCGCGGTCCTCGATGAGCCCGCCGACAAGCTCTACAACGAGGGCCTCTACCTGCTGAATGCCAAGAAGGATTACAAGGGCGCGGCCAAGAAGTTCGAGGAGGTCGACCGCCAACACCCCTATTCCGAGTGGGCACGCAAGTCGCTCCTGATGACAGCTTTCGCTTACTACGAGGCTGGCTCATACGACGACACCATCCAAGCCGCGCGCCGCTATGTCAGCCTGCATCCCGGCAGTCCTGACGCCCCTTACGCGCAGTTTCTGATTGGCTCGTCGTATTTCGATCAGATGCCCGAAATCACGCGCGACCAGGAGCGCACAGAACGGGCAATGCAGACCTTGGATGAGCTCGTCCGCAAATATCCGACATCCGAATACGCCGAGGCCGCCAAACGTAAGGTCGAGATCGCGCGCGATCAGTTGGCCGGCAAGGAGATGGATATAGGTCGTGGATTGCTGAACACGCGCAACTACACCGGCGCCATCAACCGCTTCAAGGTCGTGGTGACGCGCTATCAGCGGACGCGCCATGTCGAAGAAGCCTTATTGCGGCTGACGGAATCCTACATGGCATTGGGCATCATCGACGAGGCGCAGACCTCGGCGGCCGTGTTGGGGCACAATTTCCCGGATAGCCGCTGGTACAAAGATGCATTCACTTTGATGCAATCAAAGGGGCTCGAGCCAAGCGAGAACAAGGGCTCCTGGATAAGCCGCGCATTCCCGGCGCGGGCCGCCGCCGCTTCGCAATGAGCGGTTCGCCCTGCTAGCCGAGTGGTTCGATTCCGAAGTTTCTCGCTTGTTTTCGACCCTCAGCCTCTAATGATAGCGAATCGGTGGGAACGCCGCCCGGATGGGGAGCCGGGTACAAGACCTACGTGAAGGACGCCTATGCTGGCCCGGCTCTCCATTCGCGACATCGTCCTGATTGATCGCCTCGACCTCGACTTCACCGCGGGGCTCTCGGTCCTCACGGGCGAGACGGGTGCGGGCAAATCCATTCTCCTCGATGCCTTTGCGCTGGCTCTGGGGGGCCGCGGCGACGCCAAGCTGGTGCGCCACGGCTGCGAGCAGGGCGAGGTCACGGCCGCTTTTGAGGTCCCTGACCGGCACCTTGTGCGGCGCCTGCTCGCGGACAACGATATTCCTGTGGAAGAGCAGCTGATACTTCGCCGTGTGCAGCTCGCCGATGGCCGCACCCGCGCTTTCATCAACGACCAGCCAGTCAGCGTGCAGACGCTCAAGACCCTCGGCATGGGATTGGTGGAGATCCATGGCCAGCATGAAGAGCGGGCGCTCATTGACTCAGCGGCTCATCGTCGCCTGCTCGACGCCTTCGGCGGGCTCGATGAGGCTGACGCCGAGGTTGCAAGGCTGTGGGAGGAGGTCCGGCTTTGCGAGCAGCAACTGGAGAGCCGTCGTGCCGATGTTGCTCGCGCCGAGCACGAGGCGGATTTCCTGCGCCACGCGGTCCAGGAGCTGCAAGACTTGGCGCCCCAAACCGCTGAGGAGGCTTTTCTCGCCGAGAGACGGGCGGCCATGATGCAAGCTGAGAAAGTGGCAGCCGATCTCGTCGAGGCGCAGGATGCCGTGGCCGGCGCGCACTCGCCCATCCCTGTCGTATCCGGAATCCTGCGCCGCCTCGAGCGCCGCACAGTGCAGGCTCCAGCCCTGATGGAGCCGGTCACCAAAGCGCTCGATGCCGCCTTGGCCGCGCTCGACGAGGCGAGCAGCCAGCTTAGTGCTGCGGTACGCGCCGCCGACCATGACCCGCGCGAGCTTGACAAGATCGAGGAGCGGCTGTTCGCCTTGCGCCAAGCAGAGCGCAAATACAATGTGCGAGTGGACGACCTCGGCGCCCTGGCGGCGACCTATGCTGCTGATCTCGAGCTCATTGACGCGGGCGCTGATCGCCTGGCCGCACTTGAAGCGTCCAAGCGCGAGATCGAGCAGCGCTATAGCGAGGCTGCCGCGGCGCTTTCGCGGGCGCGCAAGCAGGCAGCGGAAAAGCTCGATGGCGCGGTCAATCGCGAGCTCAAGCCGCTCAAGCTGGAGCGGGCACGATTTTCCACCGAGTTGAGAACGGCCTCCGAGCTCGCCGGACCGCACGGCTTCGACCACGTGGAGTTCTGGGTGCAGACCAATCCAGGCACGCGCCCCGGACCCTTGATGCGCTTGGCGTCTGGCGGGGAGCTCGCGCGGTTTCTGCTCGCGTTGAAAGTTGCGCTGGCTGATCGTGGCTCTGCACCAACCTTGGTGTTCGACGAGATCGATACTGGGGTCGGCGGTGCCGTTGCCGATGCCATCGGCGTGCGTCTCGCGCGCCTCGGCGAACGTTCGCAGGTCATCACCGTCACGCATGCACCGCAGGTCGCGGCGCGCGCCGGTCGTCACTATTTGATCCGCAAGAGCGCGCTCGAGAAGGGCAAGCGGGTGGCGACCCGCGTTGCCGAGGTCGCAGCGGACAAGCGCCGCGAGGAGATCGCGCGCATGCTGGCTGGGGCGGAGATCACGGCAGAGGCGCGAGCCGCTGCGGAGCGGTTGATCCGCGCCGCCGGCTAGTTCCCGATTCCGAAGTTCGCATCATTGTCCGGCACCGTAGTTTGCGAACTTCGCGCGCCTCTGACCGACGGCAACAATGTCCAACACCCGTGATGTTCCCGTTGGCGATCTCAGCGAGGCGCAAGCGCGTGCCGAGCTCAAGCGCCTTGCAGCCGAAATCGCCGCACACGACAACCGTTATTACCAGGAGGATGCCCCGACCGTCTCGGATGCGGACTACGATGCTCTGCGGCGACGCAACGACGAGATCGAGACGCGCTTTCCCAATCTGGTTCGCTCCGATTCGCCTTCTCGCCGCGTCGGTTCTCAGCCTTCACAGAAGTTCGCCAAGGTGCGCCACGCGGTCCCCATGCTCTCGCTGGGCAACGCGTTCACCGATCAGGACGTGGCGGAGTTCGTGGAGCGCGTGCGTCGTTTCTTACGGCTGTCCGCCGAAGAAAAGGTGCTGTTCACGGCGGAGCCGAAAATCGACGGCCTCTCCTGCAGCCTTCGTTATGAGAATGGATCCTTGGTCCGCGCTGCCACCCGGGGAGATGGCACCGAAGGCGAGGACGTGACGGCGAACGTCCGCACACTGAAGGACATTCCGGTGCGCCTCGGCGCAACCGGCGTGCCTGCCATCTGCGAGGTCCGCGGCGAGGTCTACATGACCAAGTCGGCCTTTCTTGCGCTCAACGAGCGCCAGAAGGCAGAGGGACGGCAGGTGTTTGCCAACCCGCGCAACTCGGCTGCAGGCTCGCTCCGGCAGCTCAATCCAGCGATTACCGCGGCGCGCCCGCTCGGATTCTTCGCATACGGTTGGGGCGAGATGAGCGCGATGCCGCAATCCACGCAATCAGGCATGCTGCGATGGCTTGCAGATTGCGGTTTCACAACCAACCCGCTGATGCGTGTCTGTGACGATGTCTCGGCATTGCTCGACTTTCACCGTGAGCTTGAATCGCGGCGCGGAAAACTCGACTACGACATCGATGGTGTCGTCTACAAGGTCGATCGCCTGGACTGGCAGCAGCGCCTGGGTTTCGTCTCACGCAATCCGCGCTGGGCTATCGCACACAAATTTCCTGCCGAGCGAGCGACGACGATTGTCAAAGCGATCGCCATCCAGGTGGGCCGTACCGGGGCGCTCACGCCGATCGCAAGGCTTGACCCTGTGACCGTGGGCGGTGTGGTCGTGTCGAGCGCCACCTTGCACAATGCCGATGAGATCGCGCGTCTCGACGTGCGGATCGGCGACACCGTGACCGTACAGCGCGCCGGTGACGTCATTCCGCAGGTGCTCGGAATCATCGAGGAAAACCGTCCGCGCGGTGCCAAGCCGTACACTTTCCCGACGCGCTGTCCGTGTCCGCTAGGCACGCATGTCGTGCGCGATACCACCGCGGCTGGAAGGGAAGGGGCGGTCGCACGCTGCACCGGCGAGCTTGCGTGTCCACACCAGCGCATCGAGCATTTGAAACACTTCGTGTCGCGCCGCGCCTTCGACATCGAGGGCCTTGGAGAAAAGCAGATCGAATTGTTCTTCGATCAGGGTTGGATCAAGGAGCCGGCCGATATCTTCACCCTGGGCACGCGCAACGCCAAGCTCAGGCTGGAGGAGGTGGAAGGGTTCGGCGAGCTCTCGGTCGCCAATCTGTTCAGCGCCATCGAGGGACGCCGAGATATCGCGCTCGAACGCTTCATCTATGCGCTGGGCATGCGCCATGTCGGGGAAACGACGGCGCGGGCATTGGCGCGCAGCTATGGCTCTTGGGCCGCCTTTCACGAGGCGTGTTTGCGCGTGGCGCAAGCGGATGCCGACACACGCGCAGAGATGGACAACCTCGATCAGATTGGCACCTCGGTGATTGAGTCGATCGCGGCCTACTTTGCCGAGCCGCACAATCGGCGCATCGTCGAGCGGTTGGTCGCGCAGGTCCGCATCGCCGACGCCGAGAAGGCGGCCGCCAACACCGTGGTCGCCGGGAAGACCGTCGTCTTTACCGGCTCGCTGGAGAAGATGACGCGAGAGGAGGCCAAGGCGATGGCCGAACGCCTCGGCGCCAAAGTCGCGGGGTCAGTTTCCAAAAAAACGGATTACCTCGTGGCCGGCCCCGGCGCGGGCTCCAAGCTGAGCAAAGCCAGGGCAGCAGGTGTCACCGTCCTTTCCGAAGCCGAATGGCTTGCGCTGATCGCGGACACCCCATGAACAGAGACACGCCGAGAGCAGAGGCGGAAGGTGTCGCACCTCCCGCCGCTCACAAGCGCTCAGGTCAGATGCGTCCAGTGAGCGCCAGAATAATGACGATGAGCAGGATCAGCCCGAGGCCGCCACCCGGGCCATAGCCCCAGCCTCGGCTGTACCCCCACGTCGGCATGGAGCCGATGAGCGCAAGTACGAGAATGATGATGAGGATGGTCGAAAGCATGTTGCGGCCTCTCCAGTGAGGGTTGCGACAAAATAACGCCCTCACCCGAACCCGAGTTCCCGAAGTGGGAACATAAGGGCAGAGGCGCGTGGGGCTTGGTTAATGCGGCTTCAAGCGCGGCTTCACGCCGACCAGAGCGAATACGGCGAGCGCCGCTGCAATACCGAAGGCGAGCATCAGCCAAATGAGCGGCAGCGCGTTGCTCGCATGGGCGATGACATAAGCTCCAAGCTGGGCTGCGGTGGCGCAAATGGCCATCTGGATGAATCCGGTGACGCCGGAAGCAGTGCCGGCGACCTGCGGCCGAATGCTCACCGCACCGGCAACCGCGGTCGGTAGGAGGAGCCCGTTTCCCAACCCGACGATCATGTGCGGGAGAAACAAGGTCAGCATCTCCCAGCCTGGAAAGCTCACATAGGCGGCGGCGTTGATCACGCAGCCGACGATTGTCAGGGCGATCCCCGACCAGATCAGCGCGTCGATGCCATAACGCGCCGTGAGCCGCGAGACGGCGAAGTTGCCGGCCATGAAGCCGAACGATGGGACAAAGAACCAGAGCCCGTACTCGGCCGAGGTACGCCCGAGCATACTCACCACCACGTAGGGCGCGCCCCCGAGAAAGCTGAAGAAGGGCGCCGATCCCAGTCCGGCGCAAAGTGCATAGCCGAAGAATTGCCGGCTGCCGCCGAGCGCCTGTAGATCGGCGCGGAAGTGGCTGGCTCCCGCAACCCTCCTACTCGCCTCGCGCGTCTCGGGAAGCGCGATCGAGGCCCAGGCGAGCACCGCGAAGCTCAGCACCGCCGAGAAGACGAAAATCGATTCCCACCCAAACAATGTATCGAGAATGCCGCCGATCAGTGGCGCGGCCATCGGCATGAGCACGGTCACTGAAGTGATCAGCCCGATCATCGAAGCCGCGCGATCGCGCTCGTGCAAGTCACGAATGATCGCTCGGCCTATCGTCTGGCCGGTCGAGGCTCCCAAGGACTGTGCGACCCTGGCAATGATCAGGCTGGCAACGCTGCCAGCAAAGATCGCGGCGGTGCTTGCGACTGCAGCAAGAGCGAGGCCGACGAGCACCATCGGGCGGCGCCCAAAACGATCGGATAGCGGCCCGAAGACAAGCTGAGCGAAGGCAAGCCCCAGCACATAGAGCGACACGGTGAGTTGAACGCTCGCCGGGTCGGCGGCAAATTTCGCTACCAGGCCTGGGATCGCCGGCACCAGCACGTTGAGCGAAAGCGAGCCCACTCCGGACATCGCAACCAGCAAGGCAATGAGCCGCCAGTGCAGCTGATTTGTCTCGGCGGCGCGCACGGGCGCTGGTGAATGCTTGTCCACAGGCGCGGGTTCAGCCTGCCGCGAGTGGGCGCGTAGCCGAGGCCAGCCAAGCGCTGCTGGTGGTATCGAGCAGGGGAGACAAGAGGTCCCGCACGCGCGAATGATAAGCATCTACCCAGTCGGTCTCGTCAGCAGTGAGCATGTCGCTCAACACGAGCCGCCGGTCGATCGGCGCCAAGCTCAGTGTCTCGAACGCATTCATCGGCCTTTCGCACCCGGGTACAGCGGCTGCCTCGATGACGAGCACCAGATTTTCGATGCGAATGCCGAAGCTGCCCGCTTTGTAGTATCCGGGCTCGTTGGAAAGTATCATGCCGCGCTTGAGCACGCTCGTGCCGAGCTTGGAGATACGCGCTGGACCTTCATGCACGGAGAGGTAGCTGCCAACCCCGTGACCAGTGCCATGGTCAAAATCGAGCCCCTGCGTCCACAGGAACTGGCGTGCGAACGAATCGAGTTGGGCACCCGTCGTGCCGTCCGGAAACACGGCACGGGCAATCGCGATGTGGCCCCTCAGGACGCGTGTGAAGCGGTCGCGCATCTCGGATGTGGGCTCGCCCACTGCCACGGTGCGCGTGATGTCGGTAGTGCCGTCCTGGTACTGTCCACCCGAATCGATCAGGAACAACTCACCGCGCGCCAACCGACGGTTCGTCTTGCGCGTGACCCGATAATGGACAACAGCGCCGTCCGGGCCCGCGCCGGCAATCGTCGGAAAAGAGATATCCTTGAGCTCGCCCGTGCCGCGCCGGAAGCTTTCCAGCGCCGCCACCGCTTCGATCTCACTCAGCTTGCCGCCCGGCGCCTCAGCGTCGAGCCAGGCGAGAAACCGCACGACCGCGGCGCCATCGCGGACGTGCGCGGCGCGAGCCCCGGCAATCTCAACCGGATTCTTGACGGCTTTCATGAGCGCGATCGGGTCGCTCCCGCGCGTGACCGTTCCTCCCTGGCTGGAGACCAAGCCCGCGATCGCTTCGGCGCCCGTCCCTTGGTCCAGGCGCACGGTCTTCTTGGCGCGACCGAGTGCCGTCAGCGCGGCCGGGAGCTCGGCTGGCTCGCGTATATCTGCGAAGGCCTCGAGCGCACCGCGTACGCCGTTCGACAGCTTGCGGAAGTCGATGAATAATGCGGGCCTGTGCTCGACCTGCATGATCGCGAAGGCGAGCGGCAGAGGCGTGTGAGCGACATCGCTGCCGCGAATGTTGAACGCCCACGCTACCGCATGCGCATCGGAGACGACCAGGGCGTCGGCACGCAGTTTGGCGAGCTCGGTTCGGATGCGCGCGAGCTTGGCTGGCGCATCCTCTCCCGCAAAGCGCAGATCGTGCAGCACCACGGCTCCCAATGGCGGGGATGGCCGGTCGCGCCAGATCGCGTCAACCGGATTGCTGGCGACGGCGACGGCGACCGCGCCAACAGCCGCACACGGTTTGCTAATCTTCTCCGCAGCTTCGACCGTGTGCAGCCACGGATCGTAGCCGATGCGGTCGTTGGGCTTGAGGTTCTGCTCGATCCAGCGTTCGACAGGCATCTCCGTCACGTGCTCGATGCTGAAGAGCGAAGCCTCGACCTGCTCGCGGGCTTGCAGGGTATAGCGCCCATCGACGAACAGCACGGCGCGCTCCATCAGCACCAGGGCAAGGCCGGCCGAGCCGGTAAAGCCGGTCAGCCACGCCAGCCGCTGCTCGCAGTCGGGCAGATACTCGTTCTGATGGCGGTCCGAGTGCGGCACGATGAAGCCGGTCAAGTCGTGCTTGGAAAGCTCGGCGCGAAGCTCGTTCACCCTGAGGACGGAGCTCGCCCGATCGCTGTGATCCTCGAATGTCTGTAGGCGAGCCTCAAACATGACCCATCTATATGGACCGTCTGCTCAACCAGCAATGCGGCTGCAGCATGGGTACACGGCCGCAGCCATACTAGCGCGCGAGGCGGCGACGCCACCTGCGCAGCCCAGGCTTGCGCGCATGCACCTTCTCGCGCGCACGACTGCATGCCGGCCGTCTCAAGATCAGCGTGGACCAGCCTTCCACCTTGATGCGCCGCTCGAGCACTAGTCCGCGCGCGCGGTAGCTCGCAAGTGCGGCGCCCGCTTGCCCATGTAACAGGCCAGAGAGGACGACCCGCCCCTCGCCACCGGTGAGCCGCATGATTGGCGTCGCAAGCAGCTGCAGCGGCTCCAGCAAGATGTTTGCAACGATCAAGGCAAATGGCGCGCGTGCTTGGAATTGGCTGCCGCGCACGCCGGCAGCCTGGATAACTGTGACCATGCTTGCCAAGCCATTGAGGCGCGCGTTCTCGCGGGCGATTGCCACCGCGCGGGGATCGATGTCGCTCGCCAGAACGCGCCGCCGCAGCGCCTTGGCCGCCGCGAGTGCGAGCACGCCGCTGCCCGTTCCTACATCGAGAAGCATCGCTCGTGCGGCACGGGAGAGCGCAGGCCTGGCTGACCTTGGCCGATGCAGTCGCGAGGCGTTCGGCGTTCGTCGTTTCCTCGCGAACGGCGTGCGACCTGGGTGCCGGTGCGCTTTCAACAGGCGGTCAAGCGCGATCAGGCAACCACGCGTGCTGCCATGGTGCCCCGTGCCGAAGGCGAGCGAGGCCTCCACCTGCACCGCCACTTGATTTGTCCGCACCCGCGCGCGGCTGTGCGCCCCATGCACGACGAAACGTCCCACTTCGACAGGCGTTAGTCCGGCGAGGCTGGTGCGCACCCAGTCGTCTGCCGGGAGCGTCTCGAAAGTCAATGCTTCCGTAGCTCCCGGGCCGGCTGCGTTGGTGACAGCTTGGCGCAGGGCTGCGGGCTCGATCGATTGGTTGAAATAAACGGCCAGGCACCAATGTTCGTCCGCCGTCTCGAATATTGACGCGGCAAGCTCGCTCGTCTCGAAACAATCGCTGATCGCGTCCGCGATTTGGTGCAGGATCGCGGGCTCGCCGGTCAATCGCGCCACGCCGGTCGGCGCCGCGCGATTGGGGGCGCCCGAGCCGTGCGTCCCGCTCTGTCCGTGGTGGGCTCGTATTTGCGGGTCCATTATGCTGTCGCTGGGTCAAGGTGTGCGCTCACGAGAAACTCACGCGCATGGGTGGGCGTCGCGAGCAAGTGTCCCGACTCCAAAGCTCGCATCATTGTGAGGCACCGTAGTTTGCGAACTCCGGAATTGAAGGACACTTACAAAATATGGGTCTTGGTGTGGCTTTGGTTCAGAAGTCCGCATGACGAACGTGCGGTAAGAATGATGCGGAGTTCTGAACCGCCACACTAATCAGCAACCGGTTCGGTTGCGATCCACCAGAACCAATGACCATGCACCAGGCAAAGACGTTTTCATCCATCGAGAGCCGAGAGTCGTGGATTGTCGCGACTGTGGCGCTGGTGATCTTGGCGGTGTCGTTCGGTGCGCCTTGGGTCACCATCGTCGCCTTGAAGCCGATCGCGGCCGACACCGGCGGATTGCGCTCGGTGCCTTCGCTCGCGACCTCTCTGGCTTGGCTCGGGTTTGGCGCCGGCGGAATTGCCATGGGCGCCATCGCCGAGCGTGTGGGCGTGCGCTGGACCGTGATGTTCGGAGCCGTAATGGTCGCCGTCGGCTTGGCGCTTTCGACGGGGGGCGCACCCTGGGAGCTCTATGTGGGGCAGGGGCTGTTCGTCGGGTTTCTCGGCATCGGCGGCATGAATGCTCCCTTCTATGTCTATATCAGCCGCTGGTTTGATCGCCGTCGTGGCTCGGCTCTGGCGTTGATCTCGAGTGGCAGCTATCTGGCGGGCGCTATCTGGCCGCCTCTCGTCGAGCGTGCCATTACCTATGCCGGTTGGCAGCGCACGATGCTCTGGTTTGGACTGTTCGCCGCGGCAATTGTGCTTCCACTTGCGGCGATCTTCCTGCGCGAGCCGCCCGACATGCGTTTGCCGCCTGCGATGCTGGACCGCCCGGTCGCAGGCAGCATTTTGGGGTGGTCGCCCAAGCTCGTCTTCGCGTTGCTCAGCGCGGCAGTGGTGTTTTGTTGTGTGCCCATGGCGATGCCACAGGCACACCTGCCGGCATTCTGCACCGACCTCGGCATTCTCGCCTCGCACGGTGCGGCCATGCTCTCGGTCCTTCTGGGCACCGCATTCATCAGTCGGCAGTTCTGGGGCTGGATCTCCGATCGGATCGGCGGTCTGGACACTGTGCTCATCGGGTCGGTATTCCAGATCATCGCCCTGACAGCCTTCACGCTCACACAGGATGAGGTGGGTTTGTTTACCGTGGCCGCCGCTTTCGGGCTGGGATTTGCGGGAATTATTCCCGCGTATATTTTGGCCATTCGCGAGCTATTTCCTGCCGCCGAGGCTTATTGGCGCATTCCCGGTTTTCTCCTCTGCAGCGGGTCGGGCATGGCACTTGGAGGCTGGCTTGCCGGCGTGCTCTATGATCATTTTGGAACATACGCCGTAGCCTTCGGCGCCGGAGTTGCCGCTAACGCGATCAATCTTGCCATCGTGGGGACACTGGTGATCCGCCAGAAAAGCCGCCCGGCGCCGATAGGCCGCTGATAGACTGGTAGTTGCGCGCGCACGCCCTTTGTTCTTCCCTCTCTGTCGCTCGCTGCCATGCACGTTATCGTCGTCTAGGGAGATCTTGCCATGACTTTCCGCATCGCCGTGGTGCAGCCGATTTGCCATCGTCCTGGAAAAGATGAGGCCAATGTCGCTGACGCGGTGCGTGCAATCGAGCGCGCGGCCGGTGAAGGAGCACACTTCGTCTGTTTCCCGGAAACGTATCCCGGTCCATGGCGAATGCCAGCGCAGTTCGACCCGAGTGCCGCAATGGCCGAGGCGGCAGCGAAGCACGGTACCCATGTGGTGTTCGGCACGATCGCGCCGATCGATGTGAAGGCCGCTACGGCATACAACCTGATCTGCATGGCTTACCCGGACGGGCGCGCTCTCGCGCGCTACCGGCGAACGCATCCGAACGGTCCTTGGATCTATACCGGCGGCACGGCGTGGGAATTCCAGTGGGTGCCAGGCAACGAGTTTCCGGTCTTCGATACTGCGCACGGGCGGGTGGGTCTTGCCATGTGCAGCGAGGTCTACATGCCCGAAGTCGCGCGCGCGCTGGCATTGCGCGGTGCCGAGCTGATCTTCATGCCGGCGGGCAAGGACAAGAACCAGCTTTGGGCGACCTGGCGCACTTTGATCTGGGCTCGCGCCATCGAAAACCTTGCTTTGGTCGTGACGACCCAGAACCTGTTTGATCATTCGGAGCGCGGTCTCGCCATGGTGGCCGGTCCTGAAGAGATCCTGTTCGAGAGCACGCGTGCCGGCACGACCGTTGTAGATGTGAGCCTCGATCGCGTTCGGGCGATGCGTGCTGCCCGCGATGAGGTTGGCTCATCCGCTGAATTTGCGGCAAAGCAGGGCGTCCTTGGTCCGCAATGGCAACGCCCTGAGCTCTACGACCTGATCTACCCGCGTCCGCTGCGCGAAGCGGCCGAATAAATCCGCTGCAGAAGCTATACGCCAGGTGTCGCGCGGCGGCGCCGCCCGCTTTAATGCTGAGGATGAATGGTGGGCAGCAGTCTGACGGTGTTCTGCGCGCGCTCCATGACTCCAGTCGTGCAGTCCATTGCCGAGCGTTTCACGCGGGGCACAGATTGCGAGGTCGCGATCACCTTCGCCACGGTGGGTGCGTTGCAAAAGCGGCTTGACGCCGGCGAGAGTGCGGAGGTCGTCATCCTCAACGCATCGGCGGTGGCCAGCATGGAGCGCGCCGGCAGGCTGTTGGTGGGAATGAGCTGCGACATTGCCCGCACCTCGATTGGGGTGGCGGTCGCGGAGGGTGCCGCGGCACCCGACATCGCAACGATCGATGGCTTCAAGCAGGCCCTGCTCGCTGCGCGCGCCGTGGCCTTCAGCGATCCGCGCGTCGGTGGCTCCGCCGGAGTCTATCTGGCGACGCTCTGGGGAAGGCTGGGCGTTGCGGACGAAATCGGGCGCAAGGGTCTGCCGCAGCAGACGGGAGCCGAGGTTGCGAGACGGGTGGCTGAGGGCGCAGCCGAGCTCGGACTTACGCTCGTTGCTGAGCTTGTGCCGATCAGTGGCGTGCGAGTCATCGGAAAAATACCGGCTCCTTTCGGCAACGACACCACTTATGCCGCCGGCATCTCGACTGCGGCGTCCGACCGGGGGACGAGCGCGGCCTTCATCGCGGCGCTCAGAAGCGCCGCCGAACGCGAGCGTTGGACCGCTGCGGGGTTTGACCCCGCGTCTTGAATTGCCTGCGATCAGACCTTCCGACCGGCTCTGGCCTTGGCGCCAGTTGAACGGCGGAGAGTTGAGGCCACGGCGCGCCGGTGGGCGCAGGCTGGTCTACCCCCGTCTGCTTGCTATTGGATCTGCTCGCAGAAAGCGGGTTGCCCGGGCATGTCTCGCGACAAGCCTCATTAATTGTCCGCAACGCAAGACGGGGTGCCAACCTCAAATGCGCCTTGGAGGTGGTGCGTTCGTTTGCGGAACTAGTTCGGTGGACGCCAGTTAAATCGTGCAGCACGAGGGGGGATTATCAGGAGGGCTCCACAGATGGCGACACTATCCAAATACATTCTCGCTGCCGTAACGGGTACAACAATGTTGGGCCTCTCGGCGGTAAACGCGTCAGCAGCGTATGCCTGCAATGGCAATGTCTGCTGGGTTGTTAAAGAAAGGCACACCTACCCGCCGGAATCTAAGGTCATTATCCGCGAAGAAACTTGGAAACCCGGCCCCGACATCACCATCCGCGAGCCGCGGGAAGGTCGGGGATATTATGTTGGGAGTGAATGGAAGAGTTGGTAGTAATAGTCCTGCGCGTTTAGCTGTCGAGGCCGCCTCAGTTGGCGGCCTCCTTTCTTTTCAGACGGTCTCCTGACGTAGCCCGTCTCAGCGATAGCGCATACATGGAGCATCAAGCCGAGCAGGTTGCTTCAAGCATGCTCGCGCACTTCTCACCATCAATATCGGTGAGGGTGGTACCGCCGAGCCACTTGGTGAAAGAAGTAGCGAGCCTGCGCGGCGGCAAGTGCTGAGCAGGAAAAGGCGTTCGAAGAAGCTCATGCTGTCTCGTATGGTTGGCGCTTCGTAGCCTGGATTAGCGCCCCGAAGGGGTGCGTAATCCGGGAGCGGTGTTGCCCCACCCAGAGCGGCCCCGGATTACGCGCGCTCACGCGCGCTAATCCAGGCTACGGGAAGCGGGCAAGTCCTATGCCAGCAATGATGCTCGGCGGGCGCGTTGTGGCCACAGCCATCATTGCAGCTGCTAAGCGCGAAGAGCGCGACGCGGCCCGCCTGTCCAAAGAAGCCACCAAATAGATTTGCTGCAATTGTGCGCAGGTATCGCCCAGCGCACCCGCGGACGGCTAGAAGCCAACACCCACTATAACAAAGCGGCGCTCCGGCACCGGGGCCGCCGCAAACCGCACGCGCACTGGTTGGCGGTAGCGATACCATGCAACGCGCCGCAGGGCAGCCCGACGCTGCTGCACCTGAACTGCAGCCCTGGTCGGCGCCGGGACGGCCGTGACCCCCGCGGGCGGAGGCGCCTGCGGAAAGGCTGGCGCGGTGGACGCGACGAGCGCAACACCCAGCGCAAGCGCGAACCGAGATTTAAAGCCTGAGATAACGCGCATGGTGATTTTGCCTTTTGCCAATACATTATAGGGAATTCCCGGAAGTACGGTCCTGTTCCACACGGCTGTCGATGCGGTGCCCTGGGGCAGGGATGCGCGCAGCCGTTCGTCCGTCGTAGCCAAGGCAGTCGCTCAGGCGGCGCGAAATCAGGTCAGGCAGCGCGCAACGACATCCTGTGACGTCGTTTTCGCGAGTGGACTGAATGCCCGCTCGCAGGCCAGCGGCAATCGGGCGACTGGAGCAGGCACCACGACTCGATCTCCTTTGAGAAAGCGATCAACTCTGTGGGTTGAAGATACCGTCTGCGCCGCGTGCTTCCCTGTATGAAACGTCGGAGCAGCCGTCCATTGTACTGTTCCTTGATCTGCAGCCGACTTGGCGAGCCTGCAGGCACTGTAGACGCAGTGCTGCCCGGATGAGGTTTGGAAGCCAATGACGGCGGACGCGAAACCAACTGCCATCGCGAGCGCAACGACCCAAGTTCTGACCATGTCCAGCCCTCCGATTCCCATGGGCTGCTACTCTGGCCGCCTGCGAGGCCCGGAGCTGTGATCGCCATCCCAAAAGTGTGCCTCGGCGTCTGGCAAAGAGGCGAGTCGTTGTCAGCTTGCCCCGAGCCAGTTTCGTGGCTCTCGCCCTCGCGCAGCATGGCCGCAGCACCAGCGCCGTCAAAGCGGGGCGCAACTGGCCGTCCCGGCGACACTGTTCGCGCAGCTACTCGGATTTAGGGGGGCAGAAGCACCGGAGTCCCCTAACGGGAGCCCCAAACGAATGACCCAACGCCCTTGCGGAACGGGCGCCGGGTCATTCGGCTTTCGCGGAGAGAAACCACACTGCTCTTGCAGTCGGTGAACAACCCTTCAGGTTTGAGTTGGTTCCGTGGCGGGCTGCCCGCCGGCTCAAGTCTGCGGAGCAGAGGACGCGGCGACATGGGTATTTTCCGCCGACCGGTTGGGGACGAGGATGCTGATGTCGAGCCGCGTGGCGGCGGTGCGGCGCCGCGATATGTCGCAAAGGCCAACCTGAGCGGCCCTGAGCGGACAGTAACTCGCGCGCGCCCGCGAGGGGGTGCCTCGGAAAAGCAAGCGGGGACACGACCAGGGCATTTGTGCCCCCAGTGTGTCCCCGCCAGGTTCAGTGAGCCAGACGCATGAAGGCCGTCCGGCGCTCAAACCATTGCTAAACGGACCCCTTTAGAAAGTTCGAGACCCGGCGTCCGTTTGTGAAGCAATGAGACACTGGATCACCTCCTTTCTGTTGTTGACGACGATTCGAATTTAAGCGCGACTCGTCGATTTGGGAAGGGTGCAATTTCGGGGGAACTCGTTCAATCTCCGCAGCTTTTCACAAATGTGCCATATTTCGATCCAGCACGGAGGACTCGGCATGAAGAGCATAGGCACGCTGTTGGCTTGCATGGCGACTTTCGCTGCCGCAGACGCCACCACGGCCGAGACGCTCAAGGTGGCGGTCGCCCAGCGTGGCTTCTGGAACAGCACCTTCGTCGAGGTCGCGCAGAAGCAGGGCTACTTCCGCGAGGAGGGGCTCGAGATCGAGATCCTGTATACCGAAGGCGGCGCGTCGACCCTCACCCCGGTGATCGCGGGAAGCATCGACATCGCCATGACCAACGGGACACTCGGCGTCATTGGCGCCTATGCCAAAGGCATGCCGGTCAGGATCATCAGCGCCGAGGCGACGGGTGCGCCCGACGCATTCTGGTATTCGCGGCCTGAGAGCGGGATCAAAGGCATGGCCGATACCAACGGCAAGACCGTGGCGTTCTCGTCGCCCGGATCTTCGACGAATTTGATTCTGTTGCAGCTCGTCGCACAGGCGAAGGTGTCGCCCAAACTGGTCGCAACGGGGGGTGCCCCTGGGACGCTGACGCAGGTCATGTCCGGTCAGATCGACGTCGGCTGGTCGGTACCCCCTTTCGTGCTGCAGCAGCTCGATGACGGGCGGCTTGCCATTATCGCCCGCGGCAGTGACGTCGCCGCTATCGCCGATCAGACCATTCGGGTGAACGTCGCCAATACCAATGCGCTGAAGGACAAACGCGAGGCATTCGTGCGCTATGTCCGGGCGCTCCGCCGGGCCATCGATTGGGCCTATTCGGATCCACAGGCGATCGCGAATTACGCCCAGAACGCCAAGGTTCCGCTGGCACTGGCGCAACGCACCCGCGACGAGTTCTACCCGAAAAGCTCGCTGCAACTCGGCGAGGTGAAGGGCCTGGAGCTTACGCTCAAGCAGGCGCTGGAGTTCAAATACATATCCAAACCGATGAGCGTCGCCGATATCGCAGGGCTCATCGACATACTCTATCAGCCGCAGAAGACATTGCGTTAGGTTAGCCCAGCCAGTGTTGCTGGCTCAGGGGTAGCGGGGACGTGGCGCCTGCCTATATCAGCGGCGGCATCACAGGAGGAGGGTCTGGCCATGACGCAGCCGCTCGTTGTCGAGATCCCGCATCGCCTCGGTCGTGAGGAGGCTGTGCGCCGCATCAGGTCCGGCTTGGCCGGTGCGCGCAGCAATTACTCGAGCCTCCTGACGTTTCACGAGGAAGCTTGGACTGGCGACCGCTTGGCGTTCAATGTCAGCGCGCTGGGGCAGAGCGCCGCCGGGTTGCTCGATGTCACGGACGATCACGTGCGCGTCGAGGTGCGCTTGCCATGGCTATTGGCCAAAATGGCGGAGAAAATCACCCCCGCCATTCGCAGAGAAACCACGCTGATGTTGGAGAAGAAGTAACACGGGCGAAATGCACGGTTCCAGTTGTGTGCCCGCCTTGCCCGTTGCTCTGATGGGCCCGGCGCATTCCCGTGAGTGATTCCGTCTCTCCCCAGGCTGCCAGCAGGATCGCGATGTATGCGCCGGCGTTGCTCGGCGCATCTTCGTTTGCCTGCGCCGATGTGCTTATGCGTTTTCCGCTGCGCGACGGCGCCGGTGTGCTCACGGTATCCACCCTGCGCGGTGTTCTCGGGCTTGCGATGATGTGCGTCTGGCTCGCGCTGGTGCCGCGACCGCCGGCTGCCGCGCCTGCCGCTCGCTGGATTTCTCTCGGCGTCGGCGTGCTGTTCACGGCGAACGTCTATCTTCTGTTCAAGGCGATCGAGGTGGTCACCGTTCCGATCGCCATCCTCACCTATTTCGTGTACCCGCTGGCGACCGGCCTTGCTGCTGCGGCAACTGGTCTCGACAAACTCACTTGGCGCGGCCTTACCGCGGCCGTCGTGGCATTCGTTGGGCTCGCGCTGATGATCGGGGCCTATCCTTCCGGGCTGGCAAACCTCGGCATTGTCGCGGCGCTCGCCGCGGCGGGATGCCGCGTGCTGATGCTCCTGATTACCCGTGCCAAGCTTGGCGGCACGGACCCGCGGATCATCACCTGGTACTCGATGGTGTCCTCGACGGCGTTGTTCGTAGCCATTTCAGTCTTGTCGCGCGAATGGCACCCCCCGACATCGGTTTTCGGGTGGACCGCGCTCGTCGCGCTCAGCTTCGCCGTGACGGCGGGCATCCTCGGGGTGTTCGCCTCCACCGCCAAGGTTGGTCCGTTTCGCACCGCGCTGTTCATGAATCTGGAGCCGCCCCTCACAGTGCTCGGGAGCGCGCTTTTTCTCGGCGAGGTGATCTCGCCTCTCGAGGGACTTGGCGCCGCCGTGATGCTGGTCGCGTTGCTGGTATTTCAGTTGCGCAAGTGATCGATCGCCGCGGCGCCCAGGAGGGCTGCCTGATGGCGGCTTAACCGCCCATTAACCATACCGGCCGCAGGCTGCGCGTGACCTTTCGATTTAGGAGCGCAGCGATGAACGTCATCACGCTCGCCTCGCGCAAGGGCGGGGCCGGCAAGAGCACGCTCACAGCGCATCTCTCTGCTTGCGCGCAGGCTGCCGGCCGGCGCTGCCTGATCATCGATGCCGATCCGCAGGGCTCGGTGTCGCTTTGGCATGCGCTGCGGCCGGATCGGCAACCGGCCCTGCAGGATGCCACGCGCGGCATCGATCGGGCGCTCGCCTTTGCCGCGCTCGATGGCTTCGAATGGGTGTTCATCGACACGGCCCCCACCATGTGGGTGGTCGTGCAAGAGGCGATCCGCGCGGCCACTTTGGTGGTGATCCCAGCGCGGCCGGGCTTCTTCGACCTCAATGCGGTACGCGAGACGGTCGCCACGGCGCGCGAGCGAATGAAGCCTTATTGCGTGGTCCTCAACGCCGCCCCATCCAAACGCGACGACAAAGAGGCGCCGGGTGTCGGACAGGCGCGCGCTTTCCTTGATCGGCACCAGATCCCCGTCTGGGCCGGACAGATCAGTCAGCGTGCCGGCCTAGCCATCACGCTTGCCGCCGGGAGGAGCGCCTGCGAGCTCGAGCCACAGTCGCTTGCTTCCGCGGAAATCGTCGGGCTTTGGTCAGCTATAGAGCGCTCGGTGGAAGCGATCCATGCGGCGCATGCAGCAGCGCGAGCAAAGCAGGGCCGCGCGGCCTAAATCACGCGTTCGACAAAGCTATCGACAACGCGCTTCTCACCGGCCTTGTCGAACTGCACCACGAGCTTGTTGCCGTCGATCGCAGCAATGTTTCCATTGCCGAATTTCTGGTGAAACACGCGGTCACCGACTTCAAACTCCGAGACGGCTCCGGTGGATCGTGCCACCAGCTCGCCGTCGATGGTCAGTGGCAGGCGGTTGCGCGAGCGATTGCGTGAGGCGCCGCGACCCTCCATGTCGAAACCGTGTTGCGGCACCGTCGGTTGGGTATCCTGCGCATCTGGATGCGCAATCCGATCGGTGGACAGCGCTTCGTCGTAAAAGCCGTCGTCCTCGCCACTTGAGCTCTCGGTATCCTTTCGACGCTGCGCGCGCTGCCAACCAGGCGTGCTGTAGCCGGAGGCGAAGTGCGTCATGTGGTCAAAGCGCGATGCGCCGGCGTTGGCATAGGCTCCGCCGAACCCGCCTCTGGACTCCGTCACCTCCACATGGGCTTCTGGCAGCTCGTCGAGAAAGCGCGACGGCATGTTGCTGTTCCAGAGACCGTGCATGCGCCGATGACTCGCGAAATAGATCCTGGCACGGCGCCGTGCGCGTGTGAGACCGACATGGGCAAGTCGCCGCTCTTCCTCGAGGCCCGCGCGCCCTTGGTCGTCCAGCGTGCGCTGGTTCGGGAACAGACCCTCCTCCCAGCCTGGCAGAAACACTGTTTCGAACTCGAGCCCCTTGGCGGAATGCAATGTCATGATCGATACCGCCTCGCCCTCCTCTTTATTCTCGGTGTCGGTCACGAGCGCGATGTGCTCGAGGAAACCTGAAAGGTTCTCGAAATCTTCCATCGAGCGGATCAATTCCTTCAAGTTTTCCAGTCGGCCGGCAGCATCTGCCGAACGATCCTTCTGCCACATGTCCGTGTAGCCCGCCTCGTCCAATACGATGCGCGCAAGCTCGGTATGGGGCACGGTCTCCTTCTGTGCCCGCCAGCGGTCGAAGGCGGTGATCAGGTCGCGCAGCCCGCCGCGCGGTTTAGGCTTGAGCAAGTCGGTCTCGAGCACGGCGCGTGCCGCCTCGGTGAGCGGCACGCGGCGTTTGCGCGCCTGCTCGTGGAGGAGCTGCAACGTCGCATCACCCAGCCCGCGCCGCGGCACATTGATGATGCGCTCGAAGGCGAGGTCGTCGGCCGGAGAATGCACGACCCGAAGGTAGGCGAGCGCATCACGAATTTCCTGCCGCTCGTAAAAGCGGGGACCACCGATGACACGGTAGGGCAGTCCCAACGTGACAAAGCGATCCTCGAACTCGCGCATCTGGAAGGATGCCCGCACCAGTATAGCGATCTCGTCAAGCGAGTGCGGATGACCAGTGCCGTCGTCGCGCTGCAACTGCTCGATGTCCTCGCCGATCGCGCGGGCCTCTTCCTCCGAATCCCAGCAGGACGTGACCTGCACCTTGTGGCCGAGCTCGTCCTCGGTCCGCAGGGTCTTGCCCAGGCGCCCCTCGTTGTGGGCGATCAGGTGCGAGGCGGCAGCGAGGATGTGCCCCGTAGAGCGATAATTTCGCTCCAAGCGGATGATCTTGGCGCCGGGAAAATCGTGCTCGAAACGCAGGATGTTATCGACCTCCGCCCCGCGCCATCCGTAAATCGATTGGTCGTCATCACCGACACAGCAGATGTTTTTTGGCCGCTCCGTGGCTGGCGCAGCCTCCAGCATGTTGCCGCCTTCGCCACCTGGATCGTGGCGATCGGCAGGCTCTGCAGGAGGCTTTGGGGTTGGCGCACTCGGCAAGGTGGAGACCGTCGTCCGCTGGGCGAGTAAGCGCAGCCAGAGGTATTGCGCCACGTTCGTATCCTGGTACTCGTCAACGAGGATGTACTTGAACCGACCCTGGTACTGCCGCAGCACCTCACTGTGCTCGCGGAACAGGCGAATGCACTCGAGCAGCAGATCGCCGAAGTCCGTGGCGTTGAGAACCTTCAGACGCTCCTGGTAGGCCATATAGAGCTTCTTGCCCCTGCCGGTGGCAAAGCTTGCCGCCTCGCCGGCGGGCACCTGCTCGGGCGCGAGACCGCGGTTCTTCCAGCTGTCGATAAGGCCTGCCAGGACGCGCGCGGGCCAGCGTTTCTCATCGATCTTCTCGGCCTGCAGCAGCTGCTTGAGCAATCGGATCTGATCGTCCACATCGAGAATCGTGAAGCCGGGCTGAAGGCCGACCAGCTCGGCGTGCCGCCGCAGAATCTTGACGCCGATCGAATGGAAGGTGCCAAGCCAGGGCATGCCTTCCACGACCTGCCCGACCATGAGCCCCACGCGCCCTTTCATCTCGCGCGCAGCTTTATTGGTGAAGGTCACCGCCAGGATCTCGCCGGGCCGCGCCCGGCCCGTGCCGAGGATGTGCGCGATGCGCGTCGTCAACACCCGTGTCTTCCCGGTCCCAGCGCCGGCCAGCACCAGCACCGGACCCTCGAGGCTCACCACAGCCTCGCGTTGCTCGGCGTTCAAATTCAGCAGGTAAGGTGCTCCGGCGGCCGCCTGTGCACGTGCGCCGATGCCGTCCGGTCGCTGGACCGGGCGCACGTCGTCTGGGCTGCGCGGCGAAGGGCTGGGCATCCTCGAGTTCCAGTGGGTTGGCGAATCTCCTGCCAAACATGGCATCGACGGCAGGAAATAGGGAGAGGGCCTCAGCCCGCCGGCATGGCGATGTGCCGCCCGATTGCTGCGGGCACGGGCAATCGGGAATGCGAGGCGAGCATGCGTGCCAAAGCTTGCATCACAGGGGCGGGGAACGGCGCCGTTTTTGCTGTTGCCATGTCAACGTGCAGCGACATGTTCTCGGAGGTGGCCGCCACCCACCCTCCGTCTGCATGGAATAACTGCTCGAAATAATGCATGCGCTTGGCGTCGTAAGCGAGCAGCTGAAAGGTCACCCGCACCGGGGCCCCTGCATGCAGCTCGCGCAAGTAGCGCAGGTGAACCTCGGCCGTATAGCAGGAGTGTCGCCGAGCATTGACGTAGCTGATCCCGCAGCCCAGCAGCTCGAAGGCCTCGTCGACGGCGCGGTCGAACAGCACGTTGTAATAGGCCATGTTGAGATGGCCGTTATAGTCTATCCACGCCCGCTCGACCTGCATCACGGACGAGACGAACGGGGCAAAGAACACCGGTTCCAGGTCAGTGCGCTCCAGCATGTGCCCACGTATAGCATTGCCACTGATGCGCCATCTACTTGCAACCGCCGTATTTGGGAGCCACTTGCCCCACGGAGCAGAGCGAGCGCGGCATGTCGTCCACACTGAATCTGAGCTGGCTGCCGGCGGCGTTTGCGCAGGCCTCGGGCCGCTTCGTTGAGCAGCTTGGGGAGTTTGCCGGAGGCGCTAAGATTTGGCTCGCCGTCACGGGTCTCAGTCGCTCGGGCAAAACCGTCTTCATCACCAGCCTGATCCACAATCTCCTGAGCGCGCTGCAAAATCCGCATCGGATGCCGCTGCTTGGGGTCGCTGGTGAGGGCCGCCTCCTGGCTGCCAATCTGGAGAAGCCCAAGGCGGCCTCTCTGCCGCGCTTTCCCTATTCCGACAATGTCGCGGCCATGGCAGGCCAGCTGCCGGACTGGCCGGAACGCACGACCGACATCAGTGAGATCGGGGTCGAGCTGCGCTTCGCCCCGGCGAGTACGCTCGGCCGCCTGCTCAGCGAAATGACCGGCAGCCCCGCCACGCTGACGCTACGCATTGTCGATTATCCGGGCGAGTGGCTGCTCGATCTGCCGCTCCTCAACGAGACATATTCCTCCTGGTGCCAAGCCACTGTCACGCAGCTGCGTGCCGGCATACGTGCGAGCATCGCCGGCGATTTTCTGGCTTTCGTCGACCAGCACAATGCGGGCGAGCGCGCGAGCGACGAGGTGGCGCGGCAGGCACACGAGCTCTATTGCGGCTATCTGTTTCGCGCGCGCGACCAGCATGGTCTGAGCTTCCTGCAACCCGGTCGGTTTCTTTGCCCGGGTACGCTCGACGAGCCCTTTCTCCACTTCGCGCCGCTAGCAGTGCCGAACGGGCTGGACACGCCGGCGCCATTCACGCTGGGGGCGCTGATGGCGGACCGCTTCGACACCTACAAACGCGAGGTGGTGGAGCGCTTCTACCGCGATCACTTCCGCCATTATTCACGTCAGGTCGTCCTGGTCGATGTATTGCGCCCCTTGCTCGCCGGCCGCGAAGCATTCGAAGACACGCGCACAGCCATCGATGCGATCCTCGAGAGCTTCCGCTACGGCCATGGTGGCGTGTTGGCAAAGCTGCTCTTCGGATCGCATATCGACAGGGTGCTGTTCGCCGCGACCAAGGTCGACCACGTGCCTGACATCCAGCGCGATCATCTGGCTGCGCTGCTGCGAAACATGGCCGCCTTCCCTGCACTCGAGCTCAAGAGCAGCAATGCGAATATCGACGTGATGGCGCTCGCGTCGGTTATCTCGACGGCCGAAGATACCCAGCACATCGACGGCCAGAGTGTGCAGGTCGTGGTCGGGCGTCCGGTCGGGGCTGAGAAACAATCCAAATTCTTCGTCGGCAATGTGCCGATCCGTCCGCCCCGACCCGACGCATGGGGAAAACCCTTCCTCAATGTGCCTGTTTTCGAGCCGCCGCTGATTGATCCCTCTCCGGTAGACGGCATCCCGCACATCAACCTCGACCTGGCGCTCGACTTTCTCCTCGGAGACCGCCTGCGATGAGCGACACCCGACATGCCCATGCTCTCCTCGAACCGCGCGTTTTCGAGGTTGATGCCCCTGAGCGGCTGCAGGTCGCGGCACTCCAGCCGCTCGGCCCGCTTGTTTTGGAAACAGATGAGAGCCGGCGCGTGACTCCGAGTGCTCCGGCCTTGCTCGCGGCGGTCACGCCGGTCGTGCCGCAGCGCCGTGACCGCGTCCTCAGCCTCGGTTTTACCGGGGTCGTCTTATTCCTCGCTGGCTGGCTCACAGTCGACGCCATCGAGTGGGTCACGGGTGCGTTTGCACGCGGACCCTCGCTCGGCGTGCTTGCGCTGGTTGCAGTGACAGCGGGCGTCACCGGTGCCGCCCTCGTTGTTGGGCGCGAGCTCCGCAGCCTGTTCCGGTTGAAGAGCGTCGAGGAGCTGCATCGCAAATTTGCCGACGACAGCTTGCGCGCCGGCGAGGCGCGCGCGGCGCTGGCGCGAGCGTTGGCCGTCATCCCGCGCGAACGCGCGACGGCGAGTGCGATCCAGACCTATCAGCGCCAGGCGCAGCTGCATCACTCCACCGCGCAGCAGATCGAGCTTTTCTCGCGAACTGTCCTGCAGCCACTCGACCGTCGTGCCGAGGCCCATGTGCGCAACGCCGTGGTACGTGCCTTCGGTATTACTGCGATCAGCCCCACCGCACTGACGGACGCGGCGTTCTTCCTGGCTTGTGGGCTGCGGATGGTGCGCATGGTCGCTGCCTCCTACGGGCATCGCCCGACGGCGGCGAGCACAATTCACTTGTTGCGCCGACTGGTGCTTGAGGCCGGCAAGCTCGGGGCGGTTGATATCGCCAGCGCGTCGATCCTTCAGCATCTCGGGGGGGCCGTAGCCGAACGCCTCGCCACAACCACTGCCGAATCTCTCTACGCCGCCTACCGCATGGCGCGGCTCGGTATCATCGTTATGGATCTCTGCCGCCCCGTTCCGTTCCGCGGCGATGAATTTCCGAGTGTCACTTCGCTTGTAAGCAACGTCATCAAACGGAAATCCGACGCGCCGCCCATGTGACAGCGGCGGGAGAAAGGCGTCTGCATGCGATCGGGCGGTTCTGGTAATTTGCCGATATGAGTCCACACATGCCGCCGGGGCCCCGGCCTGATCCGGCAGCAATACGCTCGGTCATCTCGCAATTGGCGGCGCAGTTCGGTAACCGCCTGGTGACCTCGCAAGCTGTGCGGGAGCAGCACGGCAACACGACGACATGGATCGCGAATGAGCCGCCCGACGCGGTCGTGTTCCCGCAGTCGACGCAGGACGTCCAGCAGGTTGTACGCATCTGCGCGAATGCCCGCGTCCCGGTCATTCCGTTCGGCACGGGCACCTCGCTTGAGGGTCACGTCAATGCTCCGCTCGGCGGAGTATCGATCGATTTTCGCGACATGAACCACGTCCTTGCGGTCAATGCCCAGGACCTCGACTGCGTGGTCGAGCCTGGAGTCACGCGTAAGCAGCTGAACGAGCATTTGCGCGACCAGGGAGTGTTCTTTCCGCTCGATCCGGGTGCCGACGCCTCGCTCGGCGGGATGGCGGCGACGCGCTGCTCCGGGACCAATGCGGTCCGCTACGGCACCATGAAGGACAGCGTGCTTTCGCTCAAAGTGGTGCTGGCCAACGGCGAGCTGATGAGAACGGGTCACCGCGCCAAGAAATCGTCGGCCGGATATGACCTCACGCGCTTGATGGTGGGCTCGGAAGGCACATTAGGGGTGATCACCGAGCTAACGCTCAAGCTTGTCGGCATTCCCGAGGCGATCTCGGCCGGCATATGCCCGTTCCCTACCGTCGAAGCAGCGTGCAAGGCCGCCATCGCTGCCATCCAATTTGGAATCCCGGTGGCGCGCGTCGAGCTGCTCGATGCCCTGCAGGTCAAGGCAACGAACCTCTATTCCAAGTTGTCGCTGCCGGAAGTGCCGATCCTGTTCGTGGAGTTTCACGGGTCTCAGGCAGCGGTCGCTGAGCAGGCCGAGTGCTTCGGCGAGATCGCCCGCGATCTCGCCGGCGGACCATTCGAATGGGCGACCAAGGCCGAGGATCGCAGCCGCCTCTGGCAGGCGCGTCACGACGCCTATTGGGCTGGCAAAGCGCTAAGACCAGGAGGACAGGCCCTGGCCACGGACGTTTGCGTCCCGATCTCCCGCCTTGCCGAGTGCGTGGTGGAGACCCAGCGCGACGTGGCCGACCGGGGTCTCGTCGCGCCGATCCTGGGACATGTCGGCGACGGGAATTTTCACCTCAGCTTGCTGGTCGATCCGGCCGATCCTGCCGAGGTCGCCGCCACCAATGAGGTATGCGATCGGCTGGTTGAACGCGCCCTCACTATGCAGGGCACCTGCACCGGGGAGCACGGGGTAGGGCAGGGCAAAATGAAGTACCTTGCTGCCGAGCTCGGGCAGCCCGCGCTCGCAGCCATGGCGGCGATCAAGCGTGCCCTCGATCCCCACGGCATCATGAATCCAGGCAAAATCGTTGCCATCGTCGAGTAGCTACCAAGGCGGAGATGTTACCTGCGGAGATGTTACCTAAGGTCTTGCCGCCGGACATAGATTCGCCGCCAATCTGCCGCACCGTTGGGTGCCGCTGTAGGACTGGCAAGATGCGGATATGCCGGCACCTCACCAGGTCGCTCTGATCGGCCATAGGCCGTCATGGCCCGCTTGAAGACAAGTGCCCAACCTGTTGGTGAGGAAAGCTGTTTCAGCACCGCGCGCCCTGATGCGGCGCTTTCGGTGAGGCCCTGGTAGGACTGTGCAGACGACGCTGCTCGGACTGGCTATTGCAACGATACTGGCGCTGCTGACGGCGCTGGTCGGTCCTCTTTTTGTCGATTGGGGAGCCTATCGAGCCGAGTTCGAAAAGCACGCCGGTCGTCTTACCGGTTTTGATGTCCGGATCAGCGGCGAAATCGACGCCCGGCTGCTGCCTACCCCAACTTTGGTGTTGCACCAGGTCGAGCTCGGCCGCGGCAGCGAGAAGATCGCAGCCCGTGCACTCCGCGTTGAATTCAGCCTTCAGGCCGTGATGCGCGGCGAATGGCGGATCACCGACGCGCAGCTCGAGTCGCCGCAAGTCGCTGCCGGCATTGACTTGTCCGGCCAAATGGTCTGGCCGGTGCCGAAGGTCGGTTTCGACCCCGGTGCAATATCCATCGAGCGGCTCATTGTCCGCGATGGTCGTGCGACGCTCACGGATGCCGCAACTGGTGCGCACCTCGTGCTCGACAAGCTCGAGTTTACTGGAGAGCTGCGCTCACTCGCGGGACCCATCAAAGGAGCCGGGTCCTTCGTATGGCAGGGGAGGCAACTTCCATATCGCGTCGCTACCGGCCGCATTGCCGAAAATAGTCCAGTGCGCGTGCGCTTGACGTTTGACCCGACCGATGCAGTCGACCAGCGATTGAGTGCCGAGGTGGATCTCGCTGTCTCCATTGAGAATGGCGCGCCGCACTTTGAAGGGAATTTGCAAGTCGCGCGCGCAGTGGGCCGTGCTGAACCGGGTGCTTCCGGGCTGATCAGCGAATCATGGCGCGCGAGCGCCCAGCTGTCGGGTGACAGTGGCTCCGCCTTGCTGGAGCAGATTGAATTTCAATACGGATCGGAAGAGCGGGCGACCAAGCTTCGCGGCACCGCCAAGCTTAATTTTGGACAACGACCGGAGATTATTGGCCAGCTCGCGTCGACTCAGATCAACCTTGACTGGCTCGTCGGCTCGCCTGACGCCATGGCCGGCAGGCCGGCTGCTGCCGTCAAGGCCCTCGCCGAAGCGATCTTTGCCGCGCCCCGCGTTCCCCTTCCTATGGACCTTGCGTTGGTTGCTGACAGCGTGACGCTCGGCGGCGCGACCCTGCAACGGCTCAGCATGGAAATCGGGACGAGCGGCGACAAGCTCCAAATCAAATCCCTCGATGTGCGAGCGCCCGGGCTGACGCAGGTGAGCGTCCAGGGGCAAATCGCTTCGGCTGCGGCAGGCCTTGAGTTCAGCGGCTCAACCAGTATCGAGGCGGCGGACCCCGGTGCGCTACTGACTTGGCTCGCCAATGGCCGCGACTTGCAAATCCCGACGCCCGGGCCGCTGCGGGTCAGTGGTGCTGTCACTCTGGGCAGCGAGGCCGCCAAGATCGAGAACTTGAGCTTTGAGCTCGACAAGCTCCTGCTCACCGGGGGCTTGGCCTATCGCTCGGCAGGAGAGGGGCAAGCATCGCGAGTCGATGCGGACCTCGCCACGCCGGACATCGATCTCGATCGGCTCCAGACCCTCGCCAAAGCCATCCTGTCGGATACGAGCTTCGATCGACCGCGTGAAGGATCGCTTTCCCTGAAGATTGGCCGTGCGGTTGTGGCGGGTGTTGAGGCGAAACAACTAGACGTCCGCATGCGCGTCGATGGGAAGGCCGTGCAAATCGAGCGCCTTTCCGTCGCAGATTTCGGCGGTGCGAGTTTCCGCGTCGAAAACGGGCGCATCGCAGCAAACCCGGAGACGCCCGATGGCTCTCTCGTTTTGAATGTCGAGGCCCGGGCGCTTGATGGGCTGGTCATGATACTGGAGAAAGTGGCCCCGACCGCGGCGGAGCGCGTGCGCCGGATTATGCCACAGGCGACGCCGCTTCGCCTGCGCGCAGAGCTCGATCTTCGCTCAGTGCCAAGCTCTTCCGATGCCACGGCAAGGATCAAGCTGAACGGTGATTTCGGCCGCTTCAAAGTTGCTGCCGAAGCGAGGGTGCAAGGGCCGGCGGACACTTTCGACGTCGAAAACCTGGGTGCATTGGCCTCTGCCAAATTCAACGCCGCGGGTCGGCTCGACGCCGAGGACGGGACCGCTCTGGTCGAGGTTCTGGCCCTCGATCCGTTGTTGGCGGTTGAGAAACGGGCCGGGCGACTTGCGTGGAGCGCCAAAGGGGCCCTCAACGGCGATGTGAGCGTCGACGCCCAGCTTGTTGTGGGGACCTTCAATCTTGCGACTGTAGGCACGGTCCGCATGACCGATGCCGAGAAGGGAAACGAAGGGCCCAGTGCAAAACTCGATGTGCGCGTCGACAAGGCGAACCTGCGCTCTCCACGACGAGCGCTCCCCGGTCGGGGCGAGTTGCTGCCGACCTCGGTGACCACGTCGCTGACATTGCAGCGAGGCACCCTGCAGCTGAGCGAGCTGAAGGGATCGGTCGCGGGCTCACCCGTGCGGGGGTGGATTGCCGTTGGCTTGCAACAACAGCCGTTGCGCCTCAATGGTGAACTGGAGCTCGGCAGCGTCGATCTGCCGGGGGTGATTGCGGCTGCGGTCGGGATCCCAAGCGGCGGGGCGCCGCTGACAAATGGCGGACCCGCTAGCGGTCCATGGCCCACCGAGCCGTTCGAGACCGTGCTGCCGCCACTAATGGGCGAGATCCAGGTCAAATCGCCACGGCTTTTTCTGACACCGAAGCTGGTTGCGCGCGACGTGAAGACGCGGCTGCGCTTTGAGGATTCCGCGATCGCCTTGCAGGAATTTGAGGGTTCGCTCGCGGGCGGCCAGATCGGCGGAGAGCTCAGATTCTGGCGCCGCGATGAAGCGCTCACGGCGCGCGCCCGGGTGAGCTTGAGGGGAGTGAATGCCGCGGAGTTGCTGCCAGGAGAGGGCGCGGTGACCGGGCAGTTGACCGCGACCCTCGCGGTCGAAGGATCCGGCATGAGCGCTGTCGCCCTGATCGGGTCATTGGCTGGAGATGGCCAATTTGCTGTCGAGAACGCCCGCTTGGCACGGCTAGATCCGGGTGCCTTCAATGCCGTCATGCGGGCGGTCGACCAGGGGCTGCCGGTCGACCTCGAGCGGGTTCGTGATCGTATAGGCAGAGCGCTCGCGGGTGGAGGATTGCCGGTCCCTCACGTGGAGGGCACCATTGCTGTCGATGCCGGCCAAGCGCGATTGGCTCGCACGACGCTGAGCAGCGCGGCTGCCGATCTGGAGGTGATGGGAAGCGTCAATGTCGCGGACCTGTCGCTTGATGCCCGGCTGACACTGTTGGGTGCTGCCGGCCAGGGGGCGCTCGCAAACACGCGGCCCGAAGTCACCATTGGCCTGAAGGGCCAAGTGGACGCTCCCAAACGCACGATCGATGTTGCGGCGCTCACCACTTGGCTGGCGTTGCGGGCAGTCGAGCAGCAAGCACAAAAGCTCGAGCAACTCGAGGGGCGCGAGCCGTCGTCCTCGATCTCACCTTCCCTCGCGCCGGCCGCGGCCATGCCGCCGTCCTCCTCGGCGGGGCCACTCGGACGCGAGTCGCCGCCGATCAATGGCCTCTCCTCCGCGAGCGCGGTACCCGGGCCGATTGCGCCACGGCCTGTCCCAGCGGCGGCGCCGGCAAGCTCGACCCCTGCCTCAACCGAGCCTGAATCCACCCGGTCTCCTGCCCCGCCGGCCAGAGCAAGAGCACCCACCGCCGACCAGGTGCAGCCGCTGGATATTCGACCCTCATCCGCACCGCGTTCGCCACGTCCGGCCAGTACCAGCGCCAGCACCACGAGCGCGACTGCTGCAGGCCAACCGCAGGCCAAGCAGGCCGCACCGCCGGCGCGGCCGCGTTCACTCTACGACATGCTGTTCGGCAACTGATTTAGGCCGGAGATCAGCGCGAAGCGGCGCTCGGCGTGGTGCGCCTGTGTTCGTGGCCGCGTTCGCTGGCCAACTGAGTGCGATAATAATCGAGTACGAAAAGGCGGATCGCCGAGGAGAGGTTGCCTTGGAGCCGCTCCGTGTCGATGGTTGCAACCAGGTCCGACAAGGTCATATGCCGTCCGGCGGCAATCTCCTTCAGGCCTTTCCAGAACGCATCCTCGAGACTAACGCTGGTCTTGTGGCCGCCGATCACGATCGAGCGTTTGACGACCGGCGACTTCATTCCTTGTCCTTTTCGAGGCGGTGGCGTTCGAGATCGCCGCGCTCCTTGCCGCGCCGGGCAGAGTCCAACTCCCGGTCCGCCTTGCTCCGCCCATGCACCAGCCGATTAGCAGCGGCGGCTTCTTCAGCCGCGCGTCGATCGGCGCGCTTTCGCGCTCTACGCAGGTTGATGATGTCGCCCATATTCTGCCGATCGAGTAGTCGCAGGACGCAAGGTGTCTATGGTTGGTTGCGCACCCATGGCGCAGAGGCAAGCAGTTCCCCCCAGGAAGCTGAACAAGTTCTTGAGGTGCGCGCCTGCGACGACACACAGTCCTCGGTCATTCGCAATCATTTCGGCCACCGCTATTTTTACGCGTGGTAAAACGTACCTTTCCGTGCCGAAGACAATTGCTTGATGCGTCCCCGAAGGCCGCTGCACACGCGTCGTGCTTTGCGGGCAAGCTCACCGCGGGCGGGTCATGCGCTCCGGACGCACCAAACGGTCAAAATCCGCGGCGGAGACATAGCCCAGCCGGAGGGCCTCCTCGCGCAGAGTGGTGCCACGGACATGTGCCGCCTTGGCAATCTCGGCGGCCCGGTCATAGCCGATCTTGGGCGTGAGCGCGGTGACCAGCATAAGGGAGTTGCGCAGAAGGTCGCGAATGCGGGCCTCATTCGCGCGGATCCCGGTCACGCAATGCTCGGTAAAGGAAACCGCAGCATCGGCCAACAACCGGATGGATTGCAGGAGCACATGGGCGATCACCGGCTTGTAGACATTCAGCTCGAAATGACCCTGACTTCCGGCGAGTGAGATGGTGGTGTGATTGCCGAATATCTGGCAGCACACCATTGTCACGGCTTCCGACTGCGTCGGATTGACCTTGCCCGGCATGATGGACGAACCGGGCTCGTTCTCGGGCAGCATCAATTCTCCCAGCCCGGAACGCGGACCAGAGCCAAGAAAGCGAATATCGTTGGCGATCTTGAACAGGCCGGTTGCAACCGCGGTCAGCGCGCCATGCACGAAAACAAGGGCATCATGCGAGGCGAGCGCCTCGAACTTGTTGGCGGCACTCACGAAGGGCAAGCCGGTTAACGAGGCAATCTTGGCCGCCACCAGCTTGGCAAACTCGGGCTTGGCGTTCAGGCCGGTACCTACCGCCGTGCCGCCCTGCGCGAGCGGGTAAAGCTCCTTCAGCGCAGTTTCCACGCGCGCACGGCCCAGTCTGACCTGCGCCGCGTAACCGGAGAATTCCTGTCCCAAGGTGAGCGGAGTGGCATCTTGCGCGTGAGTCCGGCCGATCTTGACGATGCGGGCGAACTCCTTCGCCTTGCCCTGCAGAGCCGATTGCAGTTGCGCCAGGGCGGGGAGCAGCTCAGCCGTGATCTCCTGCGCCGCCGCGATATGCATCGCGGTGGGAAAGCTGTCGTTGGAGGATTGGCTCATGTTGACGTGATCGTTGGGATGGATCGGTGCCTTCGCTCCGCGCTTGGCCCCAAGCAACTCATTGGCGCGGGCAGCGATCACCTCGTTCACGTTCATGTTGGTCTGGGTGCCTGAGCCCGTCTGCCAGACGACGAGCGGGAAGTTTTCACCGAGCGTGCCGTCGATCACTTCCTGGGCAGCGCGCGCGATAGCCTTGGCGCGGCGCGCATCAAGGGTGCTGAGGTCCTGATTAACCTCGGCCGCGGCGCGCTTGACGATCCCGAGGGCGCGGATGATCGGCACGGGCATGCGCTCTTGCCCAATGCGAAAATTGCCCCGGGAGCGTTCGGTCTGGGCTCCCCAATAGCGCTCGGCTGGAACCTCGATCGGTCCGAACGAATCGGCTTCTGTGCGCGTCCTCGCCATGCCCGAGCAGATCAGGGATCAGAGCAACCGCGCGGTGGTGTGCCGCTTGCGGGTACGCTCATCACTTTTTGCGGAAACGATCGAGCCGCACAACCTGGCCGGTGTCGACCGGCTTGTCAGGCTCGCTCGTGGCGGCGGACGGTGCGGGCTCAGGATTGGCGGCTTCGGGCAGCGCTGTCAGGCTCGGGGGCCTGCGCTTGTGCTCAGCCGGACGGCGCAATGCTTTGCGTCCCGCAGTGCTTTCGGCGTCCTCATGTTTGCTCGGCGCTGAGGCTTCCTCAGCCTCGGTGACCTCCTCGAACTGCAGCCCGAATTGCACAGACGGGTCGAAAAAGCCCTTCACAGCGGCAAATGGGATGGTAAGCCGCTCGGCACTGCCGCCGAATGATAGCCCAATCTCGAACGCCTCCTCGGTCACCACCAAATCCCAGAACTGGTGCTGCAGAACAATGGTCATCTCCTCCGGATATTGAGTGCGCATGCGGGAGGAGAGCCGTACACCCTCGGCGCGGGTATCGAAGGAGATGTAGAAGTGATGCTCTCCGGGCAGGCCACTCGCCGCTGCCTCTTTGAGGACTGTGCGTACGACCCCACGCAGCGCCTGCTGTGTGAGCACGTCGTAACGGATGTGATCGACAGCCATGCTGATTCCCTGCCTGGAGGGACGATGATAAACGACTTCTCGAGTCGCGTCTGCGTTGTCGTCAGGGTGTGAACTGGGAAGTGGAGGCTTCTGTTGCCAGGTGCCTCCGAACCCCGCCTGACGGAGCTTAACCCGTCAGGGCTTTAGTTCGGTATTCCAAACTGCGTTACGCAGCCTGGGCAACCGGAGCATAGTTGTCGTTTGCAACTATGGATTGGCCCGATAACGGCGGAACCATGCCGAGCAAAAGCACGCCCTTTACGCCCTCGTCGATCCTATTTCGCCCCCGTAAGCCGAGGACAGATGACGGCAACCGAGTACAGAACACGCACGTATCTGTTCTCTGTCATCCTGTCCTCGAAATTGGTGGAGGCGCCGGGTACTGCCCCCGGGTCCGAAAGGTTTATTACGACGGCCATTTATCGCCATAGCCGGCTTGCGCCGGCACTTCTGAATATAGGCGCCATGAACGAGGAAAAAAAGGCCGACCCTGGCGGCCGCCCCAGGTTCGGCCAGCGCTGTGCCGGCCGTGCATCATATTAGCGGCGTGCGATGCTGCGGATTTTTGCTGCGCGTGCGCATGGGCGCGCGGGAGCGAGCTAGGAGATCGGGGGCGAGCGAAATTTGTTGCGCTTGCTTCCCGCTCTCTGTGAGAATGTGATAGGCAAACAAGGTTGCCAAGGGGACGCAGTTTCCCAGCAGACCGTTCCGTGGGGAGTCGATATGTCTGAGGGCGCTAATCCGTCGGCGAACACGACATTTGCCGGCTATTCCGTTCGCCACAATCTCGTGGGCGGAGTGGTCATCGTGGTCCTGGGCCTACTGCTCTTGGGCTACGCATTTACGGTCTCGGGGACGACCTTCGTCCCCAAAGTGATGAGCGCAGTTGTCACCGTCGTCGGCCTTGCAGTGGCGGCAGGGGTGCTGCCGGTCCCCGGGCCGCGCGATTTCTACGGTGGCGTCCTGCTGGTCGACTTGGCCATCCTGGCGCTCATCTCTTCCGCGGAGCTACCGGGTCAACGTGGTTTTGCGTTTGGGCCCGGCACTGCACCGCGGCTCTTTGCCATTGTGCTCGCTGGACTAAGCGCCGCCGTAGCTCTGGGCGGCGTTTTCGTCGAGGGCGAGCGGATCGACAAATACAAGTTGCGCGGCCCCATTCTGGTGGTGGCGTCGATCCTTGCATTTGCATTGATGATCCGGCCGCTCGGCCTGATCATATCGAGCTTTCTCACGTTCCTGCTGTCGATCTTCGGCTCACGGGAAATGCGCATCGTGGAAAGCGTGCTCGGCGCAGCCTTCATGACGGGTTTTTGCTGGCTGCTCTTCGTCGTTCTCCTCAATCTGCCATTCCAACTCTGGCCTCGATTCTGAGGGTGTGAGCCATGTCTGAACTGCTCGGCAATCTGGCCCTGGGATTTGGCGTGGTCTTCCAGTTCCTGCACTGGAATATCAATTTCTTAGGCCTCCACGTTTCGATCCCGATACCGATGAACGTGTTGTTCTGCCTGCTCGGCGCGCTCGTTGGGACGCTGGTGGGGGTGCTGCCCGGTATCGGAACAGTCGCCACCATCGCCATGCTGCTGCCGATCACGTTTGGCTTGCCGCCCGTCGGAGCCCTCATCATGCTCGCCGGGATCTATTACGGCGCCCAATACGGCGGCTCCACCACCTCAGTGCTGGTGAACATCCCAGGCGAGGCCACTTCGGTCATCACCTGCCTGGACGGCCATCAGATGGCGCGCCAAGGCCGCGCCGGTCCCGCTCTGGCCATCGCCGCCATTGGCTCGTTCTTCGCGGGCTGCGTGTCCACCGTTCTCGTCGCCGCGCTGGGAGCCCCCTTGACCGGTCTCGCCCTTCTGTTCGGCCCTGCGGAATATTTCTCGCTGATGGTACTGGGCCTGATCTTCGCGGTCGTGCTGGCAAAAGGTTCCGTGCTCAAGGCCGTGGCCATGGTGGTCACCGGCCTGTTGCTGTCGATGATCGGCTCTGACCTCGAGACCGGTGCCGGACGAATGACGTTCGACATTCCGGAGCTCGCCGATGGGATCGGCTTTGCCAACATCGCCATGGGCGTGTTCGGATTTGCGGAGATCATCCGCAATCTGGAGCTGCCCGAGGAAAGTCGCGACATTCTCAAGACCCGCATCAGCGGCTTGATGCCAACCCGGCAGGATTTGCTCGATTCGTCAGGAGCAATCGTGCGCGGCACCATCATCGGATCACTGGTCGGCATTTTGCCCGGCGGCGGGGCGGTCATCGCCTCATTTGCCGGCTACACCTTGGAAAAGAAGCTTTCGAAAAACCCGGAAAAGTTTGGCCGAGGGGCGATCGAGGGGGTCGCGGCGCCGGAGAGCGCGAACAACGCGGCTGCGCAGACATCATTCATTCCGCTGCTCACGCTTGGCATTCCGCCCAATGCTGTCATGGCACTGATGGTCGGCGCCATGACCATCCACGGCATCGTCCCCGGACCACAGGTGATGACGAAGCAGCCGGAACTGTTCTGGGGCATGATCGCCTCGATGTGGATCGGCAACCTGATGCTGGTTGTCATCAACCTGCCGCTGGTTGGCCTGTGGGTGAGCCTGTTGCGCGTCCCCTACCGGCTCCTCTACCCGTCGATCGTGGTCTTCTGCTGCATCGGCATCTATTCGATCAACAACTCACCGTTTGACGTGACCGTCGCAGCCATGTTCGGGGTCGTTGGCTATTGGCTCATCAAGCACGAGTTTGAGCCCGCGCCCTTGCTGCTCGGCTTCGTGCTGGGCCCGCTGATGGAGGAGAATTTGCGCCGCGCCATGTTGATTGCGCGCGGCGACGCCACGGTATTCTTTACCCGGCCCATCTCGGGCGTGCTGCTCGCAATCTCGTTCATTCTGCTGATCCTTGCAGCAATGCCGAAAATACGGCGGCGGCGCGATGAGGTGTTCGTCGAGTAAGAGCCGTTCGGCCTGAACCGTCGTATGCCACCAGCATCCTGAGCCGCGTGCGTGTGTGGCGTGTGTTGAAGAAAGGGTGGGCGGTCGAGTTTCCCCCGCCTGCGCTCTTTAGCTGCGGCACTCATCCGAATGGCTGCCCATGCGCCAGTACCATCATCTCCTGGAGCGCATCCTGGCCGAGGGCGTCGAGAAGCGTGACCGGACCGGTACCGGCACGCTGTCGGTGTTTGGCCACCAGATGCGCTTCGATCTGGAACAAGGCTTCCCCCTTCTCACAACCAAGAAGCTGCATCTCAAGTCCATCATTCACGAGCTGTTATGGTTCCTCTCCGGCGACACGAACGTCCGCTACTTGAACGCGCATGGCGTCACGATCTGGAACGAATGGGCTGACGAGCAGGGAGAGCTCGGCCCCGTTTACGGCCAGCAGTGGCGCTCATGGCGCAACCCGGATGGGAGCAGCATTGATCAGATCGCTGAAGTGGTGTCGGCGATCCGCCGCAATCCGGATTCTCGGCGCCTCATTGTGAGCGCCTGGAATCCGGCCGAGATCAGCAAAATGGCGCTGCCGCCGTGTCATTGCCTGTTCCAGTTCTATGTCGCGCAGGAAAGGCTTTCCTGTCAGCTTTATCAGCGTTCGGCAGACGTATTCCTCGGGGTGCCTTTCAACATTGCCTCTTATGCGCTGCTCACGCTGATGGTCGCGCAAGTTACCGGGCTCAAGCCGGGGACGTTCGTGCATACCTTCGGCGACGCGCACCTCTATCTCAATCATATCGAGCAGGCACGGCTGCAGCTCTCGCGGACACCGCGACCACTGCCGGCGATGTCACTCAACCCGGCAGTCACGGATCTCTTGGCGTTCCGCTTCGAGGATTTCACGCTTTCCGGCTACGAACCGCATCCGCACATCAAGGCGGCGGTTGCGGTGTGAGAGAAACAATTTGCCGCTCGCGATCGTCCTTGTTGCTGCCGTCGCCGACAACGGCATTATCGGGCAGGGGGGCTCGCTCCCGTGGCGCGTCAAATCAGAGATGCAGCACTTCCGCCGGGTGACGATCGGCAAGCCGGTGGTGATGGGCCGCAAGACTTTCCTGTCGCTGCCCAAACCGCTCGCGGCGCGCACCAACATCGTGATCAGCAGGAGTGCGTCCTTTACTGCCGCCGGCGCAGTGGTCGCGTCCACTGTTGCGGCGGCACTCGCTGTGGCGCGCGGCGACGCTTTGCGGCGCGGCGTCGACGAGATTGCGGTGATCGGTGGCGCCGAGATCTACCGGCTCACCCTGCCGATCGCGGACAAGCTCCTGATATCCTGGATACACGCCGAGCCATCCGGCGATACCAGCTTTCCACCCTTTGACCAGGCGATGTGGAAGGAGACGCAGCGCAACGATTTTGCGGCCGCGCCGGGCGATGACGCGAGCTTCAGCGTCGCCCTCTATGAGCGTGGCGCATCGGCGCGAATGGTGTAAGCGCGCCGCAATTCAAGGCCATGCGTTGCGGCGCCGCACGTCAAGCAGGCGCGTTGTAACGCAATAGCCCGTCCCCTATAACCACGTGCAACGAACTGCTCCGTGCTTTGAACCGGAGCGGTAGAGCGAGGAGACAGCGGATGCCGTGGAGCAATCAGGGCGGCGGCCCCTGGGGATCCGGGGGCGGCAAAGGCCCTTGGGGCTCAGGGCCACAGCCATCAGGCGCGACGCCGCCCGACCTCGAGGAGTTTCTGCGGCGCAGCCAGGACAAGCTGCGCAACGTTCTGCCTGGCGGCAGCCTCGGCGGGAAGGGCGTCGCGCTGGTGGTGCTGGCGGCCGTCGTGATCTGGTTGTTCTCCGGATTTTTTCAGGTCGCACCCGATGAGCTTGGCGTTGTGATGCGCTTTGGCAAATACGTGCGCGATGCCAAGCCCGGGCTCAACTATCACATTCCGTATCCGGTCGAGTCCGTGCTCACGCCCAAGGTCACGCGGGTGAACCGCATCGACATCGGCATGCGCGTGGTCGAGGACCTGCGGCGCGGCACCACGGTGCGCGATGTCCCTGAGGAGAGCCTGATGCTCACCGGCGACGAGAACATCGTCGACGTGGATTTCTCGGTGTTCTGGGTGGTCAAGGCCGGAGGAGCCGGGGATTACCTCTTCAACATTCAGCAGCCCGAAGGCACGGTGAAGGCTGTGGCCGAAAGCGCGATGCGCGAGATCGTCGGCCGCTCCAACATTCAGCCGATCCTCACCGGCGCCCGGCAAAACATCGAGACCGGCGTGCACGATCTCATGCAGACGGTGCTCGATAAATATGGCTCGGGCATCCAGATCACGCAGGTGCAGCTGCAGAAGGTCGATCCCCCGTCGCAGGTGATCGATTCGTTCCGCGACGTGCAGGCAGCGCGTGCCGATCTCGAGCGCTCACAGAACGAGGCGCAGACCTACGCCAACCGGGTCATTCCGGAAGCACGCGGCAAGGTGGCGCAGATTACGCAGAACGCAGAGGCCTATCGCGAGCAGACGGTTGCGGAAGCGAAAGGCACAACCTCCCGCTTTCTCCAGGTCTATGATGAATACAAGAAAGCCCCGGACGTGACGCGTCAGCGCATGTATCTCGAGACCATGGAGCGCTTGTTCGGCGGCACCGACAAAATCATTGTCGATCAGGGCGCAACCGGTGGTGTGGTGCCCTATCTGCCGCTCGACCAGCTTGGGCCACGGCGGCCGGCCACGCCGACGCCGCCTGCGGGAGGCAGCCGATGAGAGTGAACCTCGTCGGCGGTATCGTCGCCGTACTGCTCATTGTGGTGCTGGTTATCGCCTACAGCACGCTGTTCACGGTCTATCAGACGCGGCAGGCGCTGGTGGTGCGCCTCGGCAATCCGATACGCATCATCAACGAGCCCGGCTTGAACTTCAAGGTGCCGATCTTCGATAGCGTCATCAATATCGATAAGCGCATTCTCGATCTCGAGAACCCGGCACAGGAGGTGATCGCCTCCGACCAGAAGCGACTCGTTGTCGATGCCTTCGCCCGCTATCGCATCCGCGAGCCACTGCGCTTCTACCAGACTGTGAGCAACATCGAGGGCGCGAACTCGCGCCTCTCCACCTTGTTGAACTCGGCCCTGCGTCGCGTGTTGGGCGAGGCGACCCTCACCCAGGTCGTTCGCGACCAGCGCGAGCAGCTCATGGCGCGCGTGCGCGAGCAGCTCGACACAGAAGCGCAGGCCTTCGGTATCTCGGTGGTGGACGTGCGCATCCGACGCGCCGACCTGCCAGAGCAGAACAGCCAGGCGGTTTACCAGCGCATGATCACCGAGCGGCAACGCGAGGCGCAGGAGTTCCGCTCGTTCGGTCTGCAGCGCGCCCAGGAAATCCGCGCCAAGGCCGATCGCGACGTCATTGTGCTCCAGGCAGACGCCCAGTCAAAGGGTGAGCAGATCAGAGGTGAGGGAGATGCCGAGCGCAACCGCATCTTTGCCGAGGGCTTCGGGCGCGATCCCGACTTCTTCTCGTTCTACCGCTCCATGCAGGCGTACGAACAGGGCTTGCGCTCCAGCGATACGCGCATGCTGCTGAAGCCGGATAGCGAGTTTTTTCGCTACTTCGTCGATCCCTCAGGCAAGCCACGTGACAATGGAGCTCCCACCTCGTCGGGCAGCAACCCGCCGTCGTCGCCGCCGCCTGGCAACCCGCCTGCTGCCGGTCCGCGTTAGCCGCGCGCAACCGGCAGCGGCTCGATGTCCCAATTCATCGTCGCGATTGGCCTGCTGCTATTTCTCGAGGGACTGCTTTTCGCCGCGTTTCCCGGATTCGCCAAGCGCTTGGCGGCAACCGCATTGGAGAGCCCTGAAACCTCGCTGCGCGTCGCCGGCATTGTCTCGGCCGTGCTCGGGTTGGGGCTTATCTGGGTGATCCGCGGCTGAGCACCACAACTCTCCCTTGGCCCCCTTTTTCTGCCCCAATCGAAAGCCTACGTAAGCGGCGGCTTGTACTTGCGCCGATAACCCCTGGGGAGCAGTGTCCCCGCCCTCACGACACAGGAGCTAGACGTCCCATGCCCGGCATCCTCGCCCAACTCGTCCGGCAGGTCGGCCGACCCGCCTTGGTCGTGATCGCGACGGCAGCATTCAGCGTGCCCACGATTTCGACTGCTGCGGCGCGCGGGCCGGAGGTCATCGCCGATGTGGCGGAGAAGGTGATTGACGCGGTGGTCAACATTTCGACCTCGCAAAAAGTCGAAGCTCGCAACACCCCGGCACCGCAGCTCCCGAATGATCCGCAGCTTGACGAGCTGTTCCGCGATTTTTTCAATCGTCGTGGTCAGGGCAATGATCCGCAGCAGCGTGAGCGTGGGCCCCGGCGCGTCAACTCGCTCGGCTCCGGATTTGTCATCGACGCCGGCGGGGTCGTCGTCACCAACTATCACGTGATCTCGGAAGCCGACGAAGTGACCGTCATTCTCAACGATGGCACCCGGCTGAAGGCGGAGGTGATCGGCAAGGATCAGAAGACCGACATCGCTCTGCTGCGCGTGAAGCCGGAGAAGCCGCTGAAAGCTGTGAAGTTCGGCGATTCGGAGAAGTTGCGCCTGGGCGAATGGGTGATCGCGATTGGCAATCCGTTCAGCCTGGGCGGGACGGTCACGGCGGGCATCGTCTCTGCGCGCAACCGCGACATTCAGTCGGGGCCTTACGACAATTACATTCAGACCGACGCGGCAATCAATCGCGGCAATTCAGGCGGACCGCTGTTCAATCTGGACGGTGAGGTCATCGGCATCAACACGGCGATCATTTCTCCCTCAGGCGGCTCGATCGGCATCGGCTTTGCCGTTCCCTCGAAGACGGCGTTTCCCGTGATCGAGCAGCTCACGCAGTTCGGCGAAACGCGGCGCGGCTGGCTCGGCGTTCGTATCCAGCAGGTCACCGACGAGATTGCGGAAAGCCTGAACATCAAGCCGAGCCGCGGCGCCTTGGTCGCCGGAGTAGACGACAAAGGTCCGGCAAAGCCGGCGGGCATCGAGCCGGGCGATGTGATCGTCAAGTTCGACGGTAAGGACATCAAGGAGATGCGCGACTTGCCGCGCGTCGTCGCCGATACCCCCGTCGGTAAACAGACGCCGGTTATCATCATTCGCAAGGGCAAGGAAGAGACGAAGACGGTGGTCCTTGGTCGGCTCGAGGACGGTGAGAAGATGGCCGCCGTCGATCCCAAAAAGGATGCGCCGGTGGATAAGTCGGTGGTGAAGAAGTCGCTCGGCATGGACCTCGCCGACCTCACCGACGATCTGCGCAAGCGGTTCAAGATAAAGGACACCGTCAAAGGCGTTGTCATCACCGGGGTCGATGCAAGCTCGCCCGCCGCTGACAAGCGCCTGAGTGCCGGCGAGGTCGTGGTGGAGCTGCAAGGTGAGGCGGTGACGAGCCCGGACGCATTCCAGTCGCGGCTCGATCAGCTCAAGAAGGATGGCCGCAAGGTCGTCATGCTGCTGCTCGCCAAGCCCGACGGTGAGACCCAGTTCGTCGCGCTCAGCATGCAGTAAGGGTCGGACTCACGCTATCCGGCACGGGCGAGGTGCAAGCGCCGCGCCTCGTGCCGGAGCGATGAGCCTTGGAGGGGGAGAGCCGGTGGCACGGCTCTCCGCGGGTCGCATTAATCCAGGACGTGATTGACCATTCCGTCCGCCAGCTTCGGCTCGAACCAGGTCGATTTGGGCGGCATGATGCCGCCGGCATCGGCAACCGCCATCAGATCGGCCATCTGTGTGGGATAGAGCGCGAAAGCCGCGGCCATCTCGCCTGAAGCAACCCGGCGCTCGAGCTCACCCAATCCGCGCGCGCCTCCGACAAAGTCGATGCGTTTGTCCGTGCGCGGATCGCCGATCCCGAACAGCGGCTCGATGATGTTGCGCGTGAGCAGAGTGATGGGCAGGCGAGCGATTGCATCATCCTTCGGCACGAGCTCCTCTCGCAATGTGAGCTTGTACCACTGTCCCGCGACATACATGCCGAGCTCGCGCGCGTTTTGCGGATGCACCGGCGTCTGCGCCGGCGTCACGGTACAACACCGGCGCAGCTCGGCCAGCAGCAGCTCGGGCGTGCGCCCGTTCAAATCCTTGAGGAGCCGGTTGTAATCGAGAATGGTCATCTCGTGATCGGGAAAGGTCACCGTCAGGAAAGTGACGTGCGAGCCGGCCATGTTGCCGCGACCTTGCGCTACCCGTGCAGCCGCCGCACTGCGATGATGCCCATCACAGATATAGAGCGCCGGCAGCCGCTCGAATGCCTCCGTCAGCGCGGCGATCACGGCATCGTCCTCGATCGCCCAAAGCTCATGGCGAACGCCGTCATCGGCGGCGACGTCGACCTGTGCGGGCGCATCGCTCGCCCTCGCGAGCATGGCATCGATCTCTGGCGCCCTGGGGTAAGCCATCATTACCGGGCCGGTCTGCGCATTGACCGCTTCAATCTGGCGCACCCGGTCGTCCTCTTTCACCGGCGTCGTCAGCTCATGGCGGCGGATGCGGTTGCTGGCATAGGCATCGAGTGAGGAAACCGCTGCGAGGCCCGTCTGCCGCCGGTTATGCCCACTCAACCGATAAACGTAGTAGCAGGGCTTGCGATCGCGCGTGAGGATTCCCGCCGCCACCATTTTCGCCAGATTTTCCGCAGCCTTCGCGTAGACCTCCGGCGCATAGGGATCAGTCGCGGCATCGAGGTCGATCTCCGGCTTGGAGATGTGCAGGAAGCTCCACGGCTTGCCTGTGGCGCGCTCGCGCGCCTCCGCGGTTGTCAGCACGTCATAGGGCGGCGCCAGGATCTCAGCGGCCCTTCCCGGTGCCGGGCGCAAAGCACGAAAAGGTTGAATGAGCGACAAGAGGGACCTCACTGCGATGAGCTGCGCACGTGTTTAGTCGTGGTGACCTGCGCGTTCAACAACGCTGATCGCAATGGCTCTAAGCGCTGTTGCTTCGCGCGCCCGCCCGCTGTTTAGTCACCACCAATCCCGCACAACGCGTTCAGCTCAGGCCCGTGGCCAAACCTGCTGCCATCCTCATTGCCGGTCCGACCGCGAGCGGCAAATCAGCCTTGGCGCTCACTCTCGCCGAGGAGTTGGGCGGCAGCATCATCAATGCCGACTCGATGCAGGTCTATCGTGATCTGCGCATCATTACCGCGCGCCCTGCAGCGGCCGAGGAGGGGCGCGTTCCGCATCTTCTCTACGGTCATGTCGATGCCGCCGAGAACTACTCGGTCGGCCGCTGGTGTGTCGATGTGCGCGCAGCCCTGCAACAGGTGAGCCTGACCGGGCGGTTGCCGATGATTGTCGGGGGCACAGGCCTGTACTTCAAAGCCCTGACGCGCGGTCTCGCCGCGGTACCTCCCATTCCCGCCGACATCCGTGCTGGGTTGCGCGCACGCCTGGCAACCGACGGGCCGGCCCTCCTTTATGCCGAGCTCGAGCGGTGCGATCCCTCGAGCGCACAGCGTCTGATGCCGGGCGACGGCTCCCGCATCACGCGCGCCCTCGAGGTCGTTCTGGCGACCGGGCGCTCACTGACGGATTGGCACCGTGAGGGCCTGCCGCCAGCACTGCACCCGGACAGATCGCTCAAGCTCTTCCTCGAGGTCGGGCGCTCCGAGCTCTACCGGCGCATAGACTTGCGCTTCGACGGCATGCTTGCCGCTGGCGCACTCGAGGAGGTCCGCGCGCTCGCCGCGCGACGGCTCGACCCGCACCTGCCGGTCATGAAAGCGCACGGGGTACCGTGGTTGCTACGCTACCTCGAGGGTGAAATGACGCTGCAACAGGCGAGCGAGGAGGGGAAGCGTGACACCCGTCGCTACACCAAACGTCAAGCAACCTGGTTCCGCAATCAGCTGCCGGATTGGACCTGGGTCGCTCCCGAGAATGCCGTCGATGACATTCGGCGCGCACTGGGCCGCTGACGCACGGGCTTCTGCCGCCAGAAACCGAGACCCGTGACGAAGAGACCGGTGGCAAGCACCCACCAGGCCGGCCGCACCTCCATCTCCAGATCGAAATGGGCGAGCAGGACGAGCTTCGCATCGACGCCGCTGGCGATCATATAAATGGTGGCCTCGCCCAGAGCGGCAACGATGGCCACCACCAAGGTGAGCACCAGCAGCTGCAGCGTGCTCAGCGCTCCTCTGCCGCGCGATAGCACGCGATAAGCGAGCAGCCACAGCAGGAAGCCTGCCATGATGACTGGCTGATAGATTTCCAGCTTGGTTTGCAGGAAGTAGTGGACCATCGCCAGCAGCGCTATCGCGTAGACGATGCGATGCAGTGCATTCCAGCGCTCGGGGCCGAGCGCGCGGATCGCCCGGTCGAGCGACGTACTGGCAAGCGCGATCAGCCCGATCAGCCCGATTAAGCCGATCAGCAGATAGATGCGCACGACGATCTCGGTCGCCACCTTGAGCAAATCAAAATGCTGGTCGGCCATGTAGAGCGTTAGATGACACAGGGCATAGGCTGCCGTCGCCACCCCGAGCGTGCGCCGCGCGAGACCGATGCGGGGGAAGTTGAGGATGCGCTGAGCGGGTGACACCGCGAGTGTGATGAGGAGGAGCCGCAGTGCCCAGTCGCCGGTCTGGTGAATAGCCTCGGTCACCGGGCGCGCGCCGAGATCGCCGGCAAGGGCCTGCCAGGAAATCCAGAGCGCGGGCAGCACTGCCCCGCCGAAGGCGGCAATTTTGACCGGCGACCAACGCCCCGACCGCTCGCGCAGAAACGCCATGACCCTCGCGCTCGCTTGATAAGCTTCCTCGGACAGCATAGCGGCAGGCGGTGCAACGCCCAACGCCGACCGTACCGCCCTGGCCGCATCGGCCATCACGATTTAACGAGGACGCGCTCGCGCGAAGTCACTGATGCTTGACGCGTGCCTTGACGCGCGCCTTGGCAATGGGCTACATGGCCTGGATTAACCGACAAAGGGCGCATCATGCGCAGGCTTTTTCTGGTCATCGTAGGAAGGCGCACTGCCGGGGGTGGCTAGGCCACCCACGCAAGCGGCAGTGCGCAAACAGGGGCCCTCGCGGTCCCTTTTTTTATTCTGAACCGCCACACCAGTTGCCGATGGATGGAGCCGAGATGAGCAAGGAAATGACAGGCGCCGAAATGGTGATCCAGGCGCTCGCTGATCAGGGGGTGGCGCACATCTTCGGCTATCCCGGCGGAGCCGTCCTGCCGATCTATGATGCGCTGTTTCAGCAGCGAACGGTCGAGCACATCCTGGTGCGCCATGAGCAGGGGGCGGTGCATGCCGCGGAGGGCTATGCGCGCTCCACCGGCAAAGTGGGCTGCGTGCTGGTCACCTCGGGACCAGGCGCGACCAATGCCGTGACCGGCCTGACCGACGCGCTCTGCGACTCCATTCCGCTGGTCGTGATCACCGGACAGGTGCCGACCCATCTCATTGGCAACGATGCCTTCCAGGAGTGTGACACTGTCGGCATCACCCGGCCGTGCACCAAGTACAACTACCTCGTGAAGAATATCGAGGACTTGCCGCGCGTGCTCCACGAGGCTTTTCACATTGCCAAGAGCGGCCGGCCGGGTCCGGTGGTCGTCGACATTCCCAAGGACATCCAGTTCGCCAAGGGTCCGTACGCGCGCCCGAAAGATTTCCAGCACAAGGGCTATCGGCCAAAGCTCAAAGGCGATCTCGAGCGCATCAAGGCGGCAATCGCGCTGATGCAGCAAGCGAAGCGGCCGCTGTTCTATACTGGCGGGGGTATCATCAATTCCGGTCCCGAGGCGAGCCAGCTGCTGCGCGAGCTGGTGAAGCTGACCGGATTTCCCATCACCTCGACATTGATGGGGCTTGGGGCGCATCCCGCGTCTGACCCGCAATGGCTCGGCATGCTGGGCATGCACGGCACCTGGGAGGCGAATTGGGCAATGCATGATTGCGATCTGATGATCGCGATCGGCTCGCGGTTTGATGACCGTATCACCGGCCGCCTCGACGCATTCTCCCCCGGGTCGAGGAAGATCCACATCGATATCGACCCGTCCTCCATCAACAAGAACGTCAAGGTGGACCTGCCGATCATTGGCGATTGCGCACACGTGCTCGAGGACATGGTGCGGCTGTGGCGCGCTACCTCGGTGCAGCCCGACAGGAAGGCGCTCGACGCGTGGTGGAAGCAGATCGACGGATGGCGGGCGAGGCACTCGCTCGCCTACAAGAGCTCGAACCAGGTGATCAAGCCGCAATATGCCATCGAGCGGCTTTACCAGCTGACCAAGGACCGCGACACCTACATCACCACCGAGGTGGGGCAGCATCAGATGTGGGCCGCACAGTTCTACAGGTTCGAGGAGCCCAACCGCTGGATGACCTCCGGCGGGCTCGGCACCATGGGCTACGGCCTGCCGGCCTCCATCGGCGTGCAGATGGCGCATCCCGGCTCGCTCGTCATCGACATCGCCGGCGAGGCCTCAGTGCTGATGACGATGCAGGAGATGTCGACCGCCGTGCAGTACGAGCTGCCGGTGAAGATCTTCATCATTAACAACCAGTACATGGGCATGGTGCGGCAGTGGCAGGAGCTTCTGCACGGCGGGCGCTATTCCCATTCCTATACTGAGGCGTTGCCCGACTTCGTGAAGCTTGCCGAGGCCTACCATGCGGTCGGCTTGCGTTGCGAGCGTCCCGGTGACCTCGATGGAGCGATCCGCGAGATGATCGAGGTGAAGCGACCGGTGATCTTCGACTGTGTGGTCGATCCGAACGAGAATTGCTTCCCGATGATCCCGTCGGGGCGCGCCCACAACGAGATGCTGCTCGGAGACGCAACGACAAAGCCCGAGGATGCCATTACCGAGCAGGGCAAGGTGATGGTCTGATCCGGGACACACGCTCATGACAAACACCAGCGCGATCAGCCACTACCCGAATGCGCCGGCGTCGCAGGAGGTCGAGACGCACACGCTCTCGGTGCTGGTCGACAACGAGCCGGGCGTGTTGGCACGGGTGATCGGCCTGTTTTCCGGCCGTGGCTACAACATCGATTCGCTCACGGTCTCGGAGACCGAGCACGCGAAGCATGTCTCGCGCATTACCATCGTCACGCGCGGCACGCCCATGGTGATCGAGCAGATCAAGAACCAGCTGGAACGGCTGGTTCCCGTGCACCGCGTCGTCGACATGACCGTGGCCGGTCCGCATCTCGAGCGTGAGCTCGCCATGGTCAAGGTGCGCGGCAAGGGCGAGCCTCGGCTCGAGGCATTGCGGCTCGCCGATGCGTTTCGTGCCAGGGTGATTGACGCGTCGACAGAAAGCTTTGTCTTCGAGATCACCGGCGGCAGCGACAAGATCGAGAGCTTCGTCGCTTTGATGCTGCCGCTCGGCCTCATCGAGGTGTCGCGCACCGGGATCGTCGCGATCAGTCGCGGTCCGGAGGGAATGTAGGTCGGTTCGATCGCTGCGTTATTCCCCCTTCCTCGAGCAAGCCATTTGCGACGAGGGGTCATCCGAGCTATTGCAAAGCCGAATTCCGAAGCAAGGCCATAAAACCCGGCCGTCTCAGGGGTGAGATCATGCGTGTCTATTACGACAGCGACGCCGACATCAATCTGATCAAGGGAAAGAAGGTGGCGATCATCGGCTACGGCAGCCAGGGGCATGCCCACGCGCTCAACCTGCGCGATTCCGGGGCGAAGGACGTTACGGTGGCGCTGCGCAAAGGCTCGCAAGGCGTCAAGAAGGCCGAAGGTGAGAAGCTCAAGGTGATGGAGGTGGCCGAGGCCGCCAAATGGGCCGACGTGATGATGATGCTCACGCCGGACGAGCTGCAGGCCGATATCTACCGTGAGCATCTTGCCCCGCATATGAAGCAGGGCGCGGCGCTGATGTTTGCGCACGGCCTGAACATTCATTTCAACCTGATCGAGCCGCGGGCCGATCTCGACGTGATGATGATCGCTCCCAAAGGACCGGGCCACACGGTGCGTGCGGAATATCAGCGCGGCGCGGGCGTGCCGGTGCTCATGGCGGTGCACCGTGATGTGTCGGGCAACGCGCATGATCTGACACTTTCGTACGGCGCGGCGATTGGCGGCGGACGCGCTGGGATCATCGAGACCACGTTCCGTGAGGAATGCGAGACCGACCTCTTCGGCGAGCAGTCGGTTCTCTGCGGCGGGCTCGTCGAGCTGATGAAGGCGGGGTACGAGACCCTGGTCGAGGCAGGCTACGCCCCGGAGATGGCCTATTTCGAGTGCGTCCACGAGGTGAAGCTGATCGTCGATCTCATTTATGAAGGCGGCATTGCCACCATGAACTACTCGGTGTCGAACACGGCCGAGTATGGGGAATACGTCTCGGGTCCGCGCGTGGTGACCCCGCAAACGCGTGACGAGATGAGGAAAATCCTCAGTGACATCCAGACCGGCAAGTTCGTGAAGGACTGGATGTTGGAAAATCGCGTGAACCAGACCTCGTTCAAGGCCATGCGGGCGGCTTGTGCCAATCATCCGATCGAACAGGTCGGGGAGAAGCTGCGGGCGATGATGCCGTGGATCAAGCAGCGCGCCCTGGTTGACCGCAGTCGCAACTGATCGATCCGCGCTGGAGGCCGGCCGGCGCAGCAGCCCGATGTCCGCGACAGCCGACAACACTGCGCCGCCCTCGCTCGCCACGGGCTCGACGATTGCGCGACCCGCAATCAGCCTGGCCGACGTGGCGGTGACCTTCCGGCTCGCCAATGGGGACACTTACCCGGCCATTGCGCGCACATCGCTGAGCGTCGCCGACGGGGAATTTGTCGCCATTGTCGGCCCGACCGGCTGCGGCAAGTCGACCCTGCTCAATGTCGCGGCCGGGCTGGTGCAACCGTCCGCCGGGCAGGTCGACATTTTTGGCAAGCGGCTCGTTGGCCTCAACCGCCAGGCCGGCTATCTCTTCCAGGCCGAGGCACTTTTTCCCTGGAAGACGGCGCTCGACAATGTGGCGATCGGACTGGAGACCGCCGGGGTGGCGCGGGACGAGGCCAGGGAGCGTGCCGAGCGCTGGCTCAAGCGCGTCGGCCTCGGCGAGTTCGGCTCACGCTATCCGCACATGCTGTCCGGCGGGCAAAAGAAGCGGGTAGGGCTGGTACAGGTGCTCATCCGCGACCCCAAGATCCTGCTCATGGATGAGCCGTTCGGTCCCTTGGATGCGCAGACGCGGCAGATCATGGGCAACCTCCTCCTCGAATTGTGGAGTGCCGATCGCAAGGCCGTGCTGTTCGTCACCCATGACCTCGAGGAGGCCATTGCGCTCGCCGATCGCGTGGTGATCATGTCGGCGGGACCGGCGGCGCGCGTGATCGGCGCCTGGAACGTCGCGCTGCCGCGGCCGCGTGACATCGCCGAGATCAAGATCCTGCCGGCCTTCCACCAGCTGCAGCGTGAGATCTGGACTGTGCTGAAGGCGGAGGTGCTCCAGGGATACGCGCAAACCGGTGGAGGATAACCTCGGCGATGTCCCGTCTGACCCTCATTCTCCTGCAAGTCCTGGTAGCGGTCGCAGCCCTGGCTGTGTGGCAACTGCTCACAACCGTGCCGATCGCAGGGGTGAAGGTGCTGCCGCCGTTCTTCTTCTCCACCCCGCTCGAGGTGGGCAACCGCATTATAAAATGGCTCGTCGAGGGGACCATCTGGAAGCACCTTTGGATCACGCTGTTGGAATCCGTGCTCGCCTTCCTGATCGGGTCGGTCGCCGGCGTGCTGGTCGGCTTCTGGTTTGCGCGCCAGCCACGGGTCGCGGCCGTGTTCGACCCATACGTGAAGATGATCAATGCGCTGCCACGCGTGGTGCTGGCGCCGATCTTTGCGCTCTGGCTCGGCCTCGGCATCTGGTCGAAGGTTGCGCTCGGCGTCACGCTCGTCTTCTTCATCGTCTTCTTCAACGTCTATCAGGGGGTGAAGGAAGTGAGCCCCACCATTCTGGCGAACGCGCGCATGCTGGGCATGAGCGAGCACCAGCTCATGCGCCATGTCTATTGGCCCTCGGCGCTGTCCTGGATGTTCTCCTCCCTGCATACATCGGTCGGCTTTGCCGTGGTGGGAGCGGTGGTGGGCGAATATCTCGGTTCTGCGGCGGGTCTGGGCTATATCATCCAACAGGCCGAGGGCGTGTTTGACGTGGCCGGCGTGTTCGCTGGGATGATCGTGCTTGCCGCCTTCGTCATTGCTCTCGATTTTCTCGTGACGTTGCTCGAGCGGCGCCTTCTGGTCTGGCGGCCGCTTGCGGCGGAAACGCGCACGTGACCCTTTGCTGGACCACTCCTATAACTTGCGGCAACCAGTCTGCCTGGAGGACGTCATGACCCGTTCGCGGTTGCTAATCCTCGCATCCCTGCTGCTCGCGCTCTCGCTCTGCGCCACCGCCCGCGCGCAAGGCGTGGAGAAGAGATCGGTCACGCTCGCGGTCGGCGGCAAGACTGCGCTTTACTATCTGCCGCTCACGATTTGTGAGCGGCTCGGCTATTTCAAGGAGCAGGGACTGGATGTCACCATCAATGACTTCCGCGGTGGGGCGCAGTCGCTGCAGGCGCTGGTCGGCGGCTCGGTCGATGTGGTGACCGGGGCTTACGAGCACACCATCCGCATGCAGGCGAAGGGCCAGGACATCCGGGCCGTCATCGAGCTCGGCCGGTTTCCCGGCATCGTCGTCGGCGTACGCAAGGAGAAAGCGTCCTCCTACCGCAGTGCTGCCGATCTCAAGGGCATGAAGATCGGGGTCTCTGCGCCGGGCTCCTCCACCAATTTCTTTGTCATGTACATGATGTCCAAGGCCGGGCTGCAGCCTGCTGACGCGTCCTATATCGGAGTGGGCACCGGAATGTCTGCCGTCGCCGGCATCAAAAGAGGCGAGATCGATGCGATCTCGAACCTCGATCCTGTGACGACCAAGCTCGAGCAGGACGGCGACATCAAGGTTGTCGCCGACAGCCGCACGGAGGAGGGCACTCATGCCCTGTTCGGCGGCGCCAATCCTGCAGCGGTGCTCTACGCCAAGCAGGATTTCATCGAGAAGAATCCGAACACCATGCAGGCGCTGGTCAACGCATTCTTCAAGACGCTCAAATGGCTGGAGCGAGCGACCCCCGAGCAGATCGCAGCCACCGTGCCTGAGGACTATTTCCTCGGCGACAAGGCTCTCTACGTCGCCGCGGTCAAGGCGAATAAGCCTGTCTATTCAATCACCGGAGTCATACCCGCGGCCGGCATGCAGTCGGCCGCAGACATGCTGTACGCCTTCGATCCCGAGGTCAGCGGTGCCAAGCTCGACCTGGCGAAGACCTTTGACGATCGGTTCGTCAGGAAGGCCTCGGCCATGTGAGCCGGGACCCTCGGCAAGCTGCCTCTGCATAAAGCGCGCGCATGAACATCCTGTCGCTGCAGTCCCACGTCGCCTATGGCCACGTCGGCAATTCCGCGGCCGTCTTTCCGTTGCAGCGCGTGGGGGTCGAGGTATGGGCCGTCGACACGGTCCAGTTCTCCAACCACACCGGCTATGGCCACTGGCAAGGGCGCGTCTTCAGCGGCGCCACCATTCGTCTGGTGGTGCAGGGCATCGAGGAGCACGGTGTACTCGGCGAGTGCGACGGGGTCTTGTCGGGCTATCTCGGCTTGCCCGATACCGGCGAAGCCGTGATCGATGCGGTGACACGCGTGAAGAGCGCAAACCCGGCGGCGCGTTATTGCTGCGATCCAGTCATTGGCGACGTCGATCGCGGCGTTTTCGTGCGCAAGGGAATCCCGCAGTTTTTCAAAGAACGCATGCTGCCGATCGCTGACATCATCACGCCCAACCACTTCGAGCTCGACTATCTGGCGGGACGCACGACCGCGGATATTGCCGATCTCACGGCTGCGATCGATGCGCTCCATGCCCTGGGTCCGCGCGTGGTGCTGGTGACCTCGGTCCGTACCAGCGACACGCCGGCCGATTGTGTCGACCTCGTCGTCTCGGATGGGACCGACCGGTGTCGCGTGCGCACGCCGCTTCTTCCGGTTGTCGTGAACGGGGCAGGGGATACGCTCGCCGCCTTGTTCCTGGCGCATCACCTGAACACCGGATCGGTCGCCGAGGCCATGGCGCTCGCGACGTCCTCAGTGTTCGGAGTGCTGAGCCGTACGGCGGAGGCCGGAGCGAGCGAGATGCTGCTGGTCGAAGCGCAGGAGGAGCTGGTGCGTCCGAGCCAGCGCTTCAGCGCACGGCGGCTCTAAAGCCATCGCCGGAGCACGAAGGCGGCATGAGTGATGTCACGGTTGTGCCGGTGCGCCGCCTCGAGCTCTCGTTGCGCCCACAACCCTGGCCATTTGCGATCGAACGACGCGCCGAGATCGAAGCCCACTTCGCGAGTGTCCGCCAATCCAACCCGACCTTATGGAACGGGCGCGTGCTGATGCTCTACCAGTACGAGATCGCGGGTGAGGTATTTCGCGGGAGCTATCTGGAGACGGATTTCGCCAGCATGCTCGCCTGGCGGCATTGGAATTTTGCCGATGCCGGGGTGAAGAACTGTTTCGCCATGGGCGCTCTGCGGGCAAGCGACGGCGCCTACCTGTTGGGCGAGATGAGCGGGCATACCGCGAATGCCGGGAGTATCTATTTCCCTGCCGGGGTGCCGGACATGAGCGACGTTGACGGCGGCATCGTCGATCTGCGGCGCAATGTGCTCCGCGAGCTGCGCGAGGAAACCGGATTGGGCGCAGACGACGTCGAGGTCGATGCGGGATGGACGACCGTGCTCGCAGGTCCCCGCATTGCGCAGATCAAGCTCCTCAACACCCATCTCGCGGCCGAGGAATTGCGCGCTCGCGTCCTCGCCTTCCTGCGCGAGCAGGCCGAGCCGGAGCTTAGCGACGTCCGCATCGTACGCGGCCCGGCGGATCTGGAGACGAAAATGCCGCCGTTCATTACGGCATTTCTCCGCCACGTCTGGAGCGGCAATCGAGGAACGATCCCATGAACGAGACAAAGCTGCTCAAGCATTACCGCATAAAGACGCCCGATGATTTCCGTCTCGCCAAATTCGATCCTGCCGACACCGGGGGGCTCGATCCCGAGAACGACGGCGACAAGGAGGCGGCCAAGGCGCAGCTTGGCGACGGCGTAAAGCGGCTGGCCGAGCTGCAGAAGCGCCTCCATGCCGACGGGCGGTGGTCACTGCTGGTCGTGCTGCAGGGGATGGATGCTGCCGGCAAGGACGGCATCGTCAGCCACGTCATGACCGGGCTCAATCCGCTCGGCTGCGAGGTGCACTCGTTCAAGGCACCCACCGAGGAGGAGCTGGCGCACGATTTCCTCTGGCGCGCCTCGCTGCGCCTCCCGCAGCGGGGGCACATCGGCATCTTCAACCGTTCTTATTATGAAGAGGTGCTGGTGGTGCGTGTGCACCCCGAGATTCTCAAACGTCAGAAGCTGCCCGAGAAGCTCGTCGGCAAGAAGATCTGGAAAGAGCGGCTGCAGGATATCCGCGCCTTCGAGCGCCATCTTGCGCGCAATGGCGTGGCGATTCTCAAGTTCTTTCTGCACATTTCGCCGGAGGAGCAGCGCAAACGGCTGCTCGCCCGGCTCGATGAGCCGCACAAGCGATGGAAGTTCTCGATCGGCGACATCGCCGAGCGCAACCTCTGGGATGACTACATGGCGGCCTTCGAGGAGATGATTCGCGGCACCAGCCGGCCGGAAGCGCCCTGGTACGTCGTTCCCGCCGATCACAAGCCGTTCGCCCGCTTGATCGTCGCGGCCGCCATGATCGAAAGGCTGGAAAAGCTCAAGCTCGAGTATCCCAAGCTCGAAGGCGCAGCTTTGGAGGAGCTGCAGCAGGTGCGCGCGGCCTTGCAGGCTCCAGCTCCTCCGGCTGACGGCGAGTAGATGTTACGCCCCGGGAAAAGCGTCAGGGATGCTGTCCTTGCGCCCTCGTCCTTGCGCCCCGGAAGAGCTTGCGAAGCAGGCGGCTCTTCCGCTAAAAGCACGGCGCGAGCCAAGCCTTATGCCGGATAGCGATTGATCCCTACAAGCCTTGGCGCGTGTTTTGAGGGTAGCTGCAATGCCGATGCGTCGCGATCACCGCGCCATCACCCGGGGGGTGAATGCCCGTCCCGGCGCTGCTCTCGTTCTCGGCGGGCTTCTGCTGCTTAGCAGCCCCTGAGGGCCGGCTGGGCGGTTGCGCCTGGGCGCTCAGGGGAGCCGAAGCAGGAACCCCAACGAGCGCCTGGCGAGGCGCCAACGGCGAGAAGGACCTCCTATGAGCACCCAGACCCAGTCCGAGAAGGACCGCGTCCTCATCTTCGACACCACCTTGCGTGACGGCGAGCAGTGCCCGGGCGCCACCATGACGCACGAGGAGAAGCTCGAGGTCGCCGAGCTGCTCGATCAGATGGGCGTCGACGTCATCGAGGCAGGCTTTCCCATCGCCTCGGAGGGCGATTTTGCCGCCGTGCACGAGGTGGCCAAGCGCGCGCAAAACGCCGTCATCTGCGGCCTTTCGCGCGCATCATTGCACGATATCGACCGCTGCGCCGAGGCGATCAGACCGGCAAAGCGTCACCGTATTCACACCTTCCTGTCCACGTCGCCGGTGCACATGAAGTACAAGCTGCAGAAGGAGCCGCACGAGGTCTACGAGATGGTGATCGGGCAGGTCACCCGCGCGCGCAAGTACACCGACGACGTCGAGTGGTCGAGCGAGGACGGAACGCGCACCGAGCACGATTTCCTCTGCCGCTGCGTCGAGGCCGCCATCAACGCCGGGGCGACCACCATCAATATTCCCGACACGGTCGGCTACACCGTGCCGGATGAGTATTTCGCGCTGATCAAAATGCTGCACGAGCGCGTGCCCAACGCCGACAAGGCGCGCTTTTCCGCACATTGCCACAACGATCTCGGCATGGCGGTCGCCAACTCGCTCGCCGGCCTGCGTGCCGGCATTCGGCAGGTCGAGTGCACGGTCAACGGCATCGGCGAACGCGCCGGCAACGCCGCGCTCGAAGAGATCGTCATGGCCATCAAGACGCGCAATGACGTTTTGCCCTACTGGACGAATGTGGACACAACCATGCTGACGCGCGCCTCGAAGCTGGTCGCGGCGGCGACATCGTTCCCGGTGCAATACAACAAGGCGATCGTCGGACGGAACGCGTTCGCGCATGAAAGCGGCATCCATCAGGACGGCATGCTCAAGCATAACCAGACCTATGAGATCATGAGGCCGGAGAGCGTGGGCGTGAAGCAGACCTCGCTGGTCATGGGCAAGCATTCCGGCCGCCACGCTTTCGTGCACAAGCTGGAGGAGCTCGGCTACCACCTGGCCGGCAACCAGCTCGAGGACGCTTTCGTGCGCTTCAAGGCGCTCGCGGACAAGAAGAAGCACGTCTACGACGAGGACATCGAGGCGCTGGTCGATGAGGAGATCGCGCACGCGCAGGACCGGGTGAAGCTCGTCTCGCTCTCGGTCATCGCCGGGACGCGCGGTCCGCAGCGCGCCACCATGAAGCTGGACATCGAAGGCAGCGTCGCGCTCGAGGAATGCGACGGCAACGGTCCGGTGGACGCCACCTTCAACTGCATCAAGGCGCTCATTCCGCACGAGGCCGTGCTGGAGCTGTACCAGGTGCACGCGGTGACGCACGGCACCGACGCGCAAGCCGAGGTCTCGGTACGCCTGGCGGACAACGGCCGGGCGGTCACCGCCAAGGGCGCCGACCCGGACACGCTGGTCGCTTCCGCGAAGGCCTATCTCGGCGCGCTCAACAAGCTGATGGTGCGGCGCAACCGGGACCGCAGCGAGCCGCTGGTGGCGGAGCGGCGCATCCACTCCACCGACGCCGGTTAGGCCCGTACCGCAACGTAGCCCGGAAATTCGGGGCCGGCGTTGTCGGCCGGCGTGATAAGGGATCCCGCATTCCGCTCCCGCTGCATGCGGGCTACGTTTTTGCTGCGCAATCCGTCACGCATTCGTCACCTGTACTGTCACATGAACGGAATTTCATCGTCTATTGCAGTCGTCGTCTAACAAAACTTTAACTTGCCCGCGTCTGCCGTTGGGTTTGTACTGCGATCTACCGGGATCGTGGAGGAAGATCATGTGGAAGACCTTCGTTGCCGCAACAGCTGCCGTGACGATTGTTGGAACGTCGGCGCTCTATGCCCAACGCGGCGGCTTCGATCGGCCGCGCCAGTGGCAGCCGAACATGGAGGACATGCGCGCGTTCGGCGAGGTTCGGCTTGCCGGGCTGCGGGCAGGGCTCATGCTCAGCCCGGAGCAGGAGCGCAACTGGCCAGCTTTTGAGCAGGCGGCGCGCGACCTCGGCAAGCTGCGTGCCGACCGCATGGCGGCCACGCGGAACGAGCCTGCGGCAAACGATCCGGTGGAGCGCATGCGTCAGCGTGCCACGGTGCTCGCCGACACTGGTGCGGCCTTGAAGAAATTGGCCGAGGCCACAGATCCTCTTTACAAGAGTCTCGATGAGAACCAGAAGCGCCGCTTTGCGTTTCTCTCTAGAATGGCCGGATCACGCATGGACGGCTTTGGCGGCCGAGGTGAGGAGGGCCAACGATTTCATCATTGGGGTCCACGGCGCACTGGTGAATTTCCCTCAAGGGAACACACTGGCGAAGAGCGTCTCTAGACCCCACATGTAGAGCCTAGCGCCGGCGGTCGCACTCCCAGCCCCCCGACACGATCGCCGACGTACGGGAGCCGCCGGGTCCCCACCCGGCGGCTTTCCTTTTGTTCTGGGCTGTGTGTTGCGGGGCCATCGGCGCGTCTGCCTGGACATGCCCGCCCCCCTTTGCTACAGGACGCGGCCCCGACTCGAGGCTTGCGTCGGCGGTATTTTCCCGGGCGCATAGCTCAGTTGGTAGAGCAGCTGACTCTTAATCAGCGGGTCCCAGGTTCGAGTCCTGGTGCGCCCACCAGTTTATTCAATTGTCCGGCCCGGACACATAGGTGACAAAACGTACCTAAGACATGGGTGACAACCTCGGGCCGAACGGAGTGTCGAGGAGTTGCAAGGTTCTCTGCTCCAAGTCGAAGTAGCCGAGATCATAGCGGCTGAAGCTGACGAGCCAAATGCGGCATCAAGGAAGTTGACGAAGCCTCGCCCCTCGTTGCCGTCGGGCCATGAAGCGCACATCGTAGTCGTGATACCGCGTCGACCTGGTTGGGCAGTCGAGGCTCGTCTTCGCGGGTTTAGGTCCAACCTCTCTGGTCCTTGAGGGGGCGTGGTGGAGGCGCAGTACCTCCCCACACGTGTCTTGGTGGAGCGGTTTTTCGGCGGTCGCGGCACGACATAGGCCGATGCGCCTCCGCCTTTGGCGATCCACTGCTCGGCGGAGAGCGGCATCGATCCCTCATATTGGCTCAGCAGCATTCCTTCGAGCGCACGAAGCCGGATCGCAAGAGCGCGCAACAGCGCGCAACAGCGCCTCGGCTCGGCCGTGCTACGGGAGGCGACCTTCAACCCCCGAAAGACCTGGTTCCGGGCGAATCGTGCGCCGTCTTTCGCGAGCTCTCTTCGTCGATCGACCGGAACATCTCGCGGACGCCGTCGTCGGCGCGGCGGATCGAGAGCCACAGGTAGAGGAGGGCGTCGCGCGTGCCGGCATAGCCGCCGGGGCACGCTGCAGCTGCTAAAGCAGTCCGCCGACCTCCGGCCCAGGCCATGGATGCTACCGCGATCGAGCGGGCGAAGATGATGCGAGCCCCGCCTTAGTCAACGGCCGGTGCAACCGTGCGGGAGCAACACACACAAGCGGCGCCGCAGAGCCTGTGGGGCAAGCCGCGGCGCATTCCAACACGCGCGCGGTGGCCGTACATTGCGGCAATGCGGGCAGATCCGACCACCCGAGTCTGGAGCGGATGCACGACTCAGAACGACCAATGGCGAAGACTGCGAAACACGGGCCGCGGCGGCAGGACAGCCTCTTCGTTCTTTCGGAACGGATCTACTCCGGGAAGCGGTGCTTCTACTGCGGCAAGCTCCTGCGGGGCGGCCGTACGCGAGAGCACGTGTTTCCGCTGTGGCTCCAGAGGAAGTTCGGGTTGCCCGACCAGCACCTGACGCTCTTGAACGGAACGCTCATACCCTACCGGCAGCTCACGGTGCCTTGCTGCGCGCCGTGCAACAACGTGCATCTATCGCAGTTGGAGAAGAGGGTGCAAAAGCTGCTGTTCGACGGTCCGGTCTCCGTGGGGCGACGCGACCTGAAGGACATCTACATCTGGGCCAACAAGATCCTGCTCGGAATCGTCTACGCGGAACGCCTCCTGCCGTTCAACCGTCGGCATCCCAAAGGCCGACCCATCCTGCCGCCCATGCTGCGCGAAGCCTTCTCCATGACGCATTTCCTGATCCAGGGGCTGCGCTTCCCAATCAGGTTCACCGCGGAGGGCAAGGAACGCATCCCCGGGTCGGCATATCTGTTCGATCTCAAATCGCCGCCGGATCCGAAACGCCGGTTCGACTTCAAGGACAACGTCTTCACGCTCGGCGTTTCGATGCGGTTGGGCAACCGGGGAATCGTGACGATGAGCGACGGAGGCGCCATCGACATCTCCATCGGCGCTCTGCTGCGCCGTGACGGCAGGCGCAGACTCCATCCGGTCCAGTTCGACGAGCTCGCCGCCAAGGCCTTCTACAAGGCGACGCTGCTAAATCGCACACCGAAGTACGTCATGATGGAGATGAACAAGTCGATCGAAGTGATGCAGATGCCGCTGATGGGCCTATCGACTAACCCCGTGTTCGACGAGTGGGATCCGACGGCGTACGCCCACATGCTTTCGTTCCATACCGGACATCCCGTCGAGAAGCTAAAGCCCGACGACAGCGGCAGAGTGATGAGCTTCATCAGCGACGCCGATGGAAAGCCCTTCAACATCCCGTTGAAGGAGTGACGCGCCGGAGCAGGCAGCCTCGTGCAACGGCTGCTGCGACGTCATGGCCTCGGCCAGGCCGCTCAACCGCTCCGTCTCCACATCGGGGATGCCGTGGGCGCGTACGACCATCACGTTCGACGGAGATAGTCCGCCGACGATCCCCAGGTTCCGGCCGCCGTCGCGAGGCGTAATACGGGCCCTCGCGCCAGCGTCAATGCATAGACTTTCCACCGTCGACATTGAGAGTCTGGCCCGTCATAAAGTCGCTGGCCGCTGACGACAAGAACATCACGGCACCTACCAGATCCTGTGGCACTTGCACCCGCTCAATAGCGCGGCCCGAAATTCGCGAGGTCAGGTAATTCCCTGACGACGTCGCAACCTGCGTGTCGCTCTGCGTCATGCCGGGCGTGATCGCGTTGACAGTCACACCGGCAGGCCCGACCTCCCGCGCGAGGGCCCGTGTCAGGCCGATGACCCCGGCTTTCGACGTCGTGTAGTGCAATCGGTTCGGAGCGCCCTCCCAGACGCGCGATGATGAGACATTCACGATCTTTCCTCGTCCTTGGGCCTTCATGGCGGGAAAAACCGCGCGACAGCAAAGAAACATTCCGCGTAGATTGACGGCCATCACGCGGTCCCATTCGTCAACCGGTATTTCCATCCAGGATCGCCGTTGCAAGACGCTCATGAGCGAAGCGTTGTTGATGAGGATGTCAATCTTCCCGAACCGATCGAGTGCGTCTCGCGCCATATCGAGAGTGTCTTCCTCGCTCGCGACGTCGGTCTCCAAACCGAGCGCAGTCAAGCCTTTGCCGGTCAGGGCAGCGGCGACCGCTTGCGCCGCGACGCCGTCGATGTCCGCGGCGACGACGTTCGCCCCCACGCTGGCGAACTCTTCGGCATAGACTTTGCCAATGCCTTTACCGCCTCCGGTGATCAGCACCGTCTGGCCGGCGAGGCTAAAGCGTTGATTCTCCGTCATCGAGCGCTCCGTGTTTGTCTTGGCGTATTTTGGCTGATGCTGTGCTGTGAGCTGCGGCTGCGGCGTTAGCTGCATCATTCGCTATTGCGCCGCAAGTTGAGCGCTGGTCTATGATCGCGTTCATGCGGGAGAACAGCTTCTGGCGGAACTACGAGCCGACATTGGTCGGTGGCGGTTTCTTTCTTGCCATCGTCCTTGTGTGGGAGGCGGTGGCGCGCTTTGGACTGGTCGATCCGGCGCTCGTCTCCGCCCCCTCGCGCATTGTGAAGGTTGCCGCAGAGCTCCTTCCCGACCCTGAGTTTTGGCGCGACCTGTCCGTGAGCGCCCGAGAGTTTGCGGTCGGATATGTGTCGGCAGTCCTTGTCGGCATTCCGCTAGGTCTGTTGATCGGAATCTCACGGCGGTTTCAGTACCTGTTGGGCCCACTCGTAGACACACTCAACACGGTCCCCCGAATCACGCTGCTGCCGTTGCTCGTCATTTGGTTCGGTATCGGTATCTGGTCGAAAATTGCGGTTGTGCTTCTGGGCGCAGTCATCCCGATTGTCATCAGTACGCAGGCAGGTGTTCATGCCAACGAGAAGCGTCTCGTCAAGGTGGCCCAAAGCTTCGGGGCATCGTCCCTGAAAATCTTTCAAAGCATAGTCCTGCCGGGCGCCGTCCCGTTCATCTTTACCGGCCTGAAGTATGGCGCCGGGCGTGCGCTTCTCGGGGTCGTCGTCGGTGAGCTCTACGCGGCGACGGCAGGCGTTGGCCATATGATCGTGAATGCCGGCAACAGCTTCCAAATAGACATCGTTTTTCTTGGAGTGTTTTTGTTCACCGCCGCGGGGCTCGTGACCAATGCTGTGCTCAACCATCTTGAACGGCGATTCGAGAAGTGGCGGCCTCCCGTCGGCGCTGCTGCATGAAAGTGAAATCCACGTACGTCCGATATGAAAGGATCATTCTTGGTCTGTGTGGGGTGTCATTCATCCTTCTCGGCTGGGAAGGCCTAGAGCGGGGCTGGTGGTCTGATCTCCTGCGGCCACTTTGGGGCGAGCACGCCGAAAGCTTGCATATCAAACGCATATTCATCTCTTCGCCATCGTTAGTCGCATCTGCGGCCTATCAAATGTTTTTTGTATCCGGCGAGATATGGAGCGATCTGGCGGCGAGCGGAATGGAATTTTTGCTGGGATTGGGAACAGCGGTCCTGATCGGCGTCCCGCTTGGGCTTACAGTCGGGTGGTATAGGAAGCTTTCCTATTGTCTTTCGCCGTTCATAGCCGGCTTAAATGCGACGCCCCAAGTCGCGTTTCTTCCACTGTTTGTCATCTGGTTCGGCACGGGGCTCGGTACAAAGGTCCTGATCATTGTTCTGCTCGCGGTGTTGCCGATCGCGATCAACGCCGAGGCGGCCGTTCGGACCACCGACAGCCGCTTGGTTCGGCTTGCACGAAGCTTCAGTGCAAGTGACGCAAAGCTTTTTCTAAGCGTCGTGCTGCCGACCGCGATACCCTTCGTGATCAGCGGTCTGCGGCTGGCAGTCGGCCGGGCCATGATAGGGATCGTGGTTGCTGAAGTGTACGGCTCGGCTGGCGGCATGGGCATGATGATGAGCCAGTCAGGTTCGCGCTTCGAAACGGATCGCGTCTTTGTCGGTGTTCTCACAATCGTTGCAGTAGGATTGCTCTGCGCCGAATTGCTCCGGTTGGTCGAGCAGCGGCTTGAACATTGGCGAGCGTGAACGTGAGCGTCGTGAAGCTTGAGGCCAAAGACGTTAGGCTGGAGTACGCTTCTCGCCGCAGCGGCAAGCCGATAGTGGCTCTCGCGGGTATCGATTTAAGCATTGCGGACGGCGAGTTCGTCTCCATTGTAGGACCATCTGGGTGCGGCAAGACCACGTTCCTCTCGGTGGTGGACGGCCTCATTCCCGCCACCGCGGGCCAAATATCAGTCGATGGTCGCGTGGTGACGGAGCCTGGGCCAGATCGCGCAATGGTTTTCCAAGATCCTTCGCTGCTGCCCTGGCGGACGGTCTGGCGCAATGTGCTCTATGGTCTGGAATGCACAGGCGCCGATCGGCGCGAGTCAGAGATGCGTGCGCAGCGCTTCATTGAAATGGTCGGCTTACAGGGTTTCGAAAATCACTATCCGCATGAGCTGTCGGGTGGGATGCAGCAGCGCGTCAATTTGGCACGTGCCCTGGTGATGGACCCTCAACTCCTGTTGATGGACGAACCGTTCGCTGCTCTGGACGCGCAAACGCGCGAGCTCATGCAGGAAGAGCTCCTCAGCATCTGGGGACAGGCGCGCAAGACGGTGTTGTTCATCACGCACCAGATCGATGAGGCGATTTATCTGTCAGACCGCGTGATCGTTTTTTCGGCGCGTCCAGGACGCGTTCGAGAAACGATTCCCATCCCGTTCAATCGACCGCGCAAACTGCGCTTGAAACGCGACCCGCATTTCCACAACATCGAGGATCGGATCTGGAGCCTGATAGAGGACGATGTCAGGAGCCGGTCTGCGAGGGTGCCGTCCTCTGCCGCTGGAAGCGATGAATAGGGATCAACACAATGAATAAGGCGCTGCTGGTTCTTGGGTTCCTCTTGGCCGCAATCAGCGGCAGCTCCGCCGCTGAGCTAACACCGTTCCGTATCGGCATCTCGGCGCCGGTCGTCACGATTTTCCCGGTATGGATGGGTGAGGCAGGTGGCTTCTATGAAAAGGAGGGCCTCAAGATCGAGGTCGTCAGCATGGAAGGCGGTAGCCGTGGCATTCAGGTCTTGCTGTCTGGAGAAATTCAAGCGATGCACGTCGGACTTGCGCCTGTCGTTCTGGCCAACAAACAGGGTGCCGACCTGCGGCTAGTGACGTCCACAGCTAATACGATTCCGATCACAATCTTCGGAACGCCTACGATCAAGTCGATGGCCGACCTCAAAGGGAAAACGATCGGCATCAGCACTTTTGGCTCTGAGACCGACATTGCGATTGGTATTGCCTTGAAACAGGCAGGGCTTGATCGAAAGGACGTTACAATCGCGCAGATCGGCGGGAGCTCGCAGCGTTTCGCCGCCCTCGGTGCTGGCCGCATAGATGCGGCGCCACTGCTGGAACCTGGCATCACGATGGCGCGGGAGAAAGGTTTCAACGCTTTGGTTGACCTGGCTGCGGCGCGGACGCCCTGGATCTTCGACTCCGTTGTAGTCACGAACGATTTTCTGAAGAAAAATCGCGATCTGCTCACGCATTTCATACGCGGCTACGTTGCCGGGGCATATCTAGCACTCTCGAACGAGACCAAGGCGAAAGAGGTGATCGGCCAGAAGTTCAGAACGTCAGATGCGAAAGTCGTAGATGCGACCTACGCTGACTTCAAACGGCTGATGCCCCGGGACGCAGCGCCTTCGCCGGAAGGAGCAAAAAACGTGTTGTCACAGCTGCAGGGGATGGGCATCCAAGTGGGGTCGACGAACGTCGATGACTATCTCGATCTCTCAATCCTTCGAGACCTTAAGCAAAACGGCTTCATGGCGGAGCTAGAACAAAGGTTTCCGCTGAAGTGATGTATTCAGCTCTGCGGGGAGCTTTGCGTGAATGCCATTGACCTAGAGGTCATTTACCAGTCGACGGCGCAAATTGCGCGTGAGCTCACGCTCAACATGCTGCGAACAGGCTACTCCACAATCATCAAGGAGAGCCAAGATTTCACCTTCGCCATTTTTGATGCACAAGGCAGATTGGTGGCGCAAGGGATTCCGCAACCACTGCACATTGGGCCCTTAGCTGACCAAGTGAATGAAATCAGGCGTCGGTTTGACGGGGCGATCAATTCCGGCGACACATTTATTGTCAATCATCCGTATCAAGCGGGGCAGAATCACGCCACGGACGTGACGGTGATCTCGCCGATTTTCTTTCACAAGCAAATCGCTGGGTATATCGGCAACATCGCCCACAAACCAGACCTCGGCGGCAAGGTTCCTGGGACGAACAGCGGCGACGCAACGGATGTGTTTCAAGAAGGTCTGCTCATTCCGCCTTTGAAAATCGTACGGCGCGGAAAATCAAATCGGGATATTCAAGAGCTTATTTGCGCTAACACTCGGACACCGGAGGTGACCTGGGGCGATATCCAGGCGCAGATAAAGACGAACGAGTATGGAACTGCAAAATTTGCAGAGCTGTTCCAGAAGTACGGACTGTCAAAGGTGCATGCCTGTTGGCAAGAGTGGATGAAGCTGTGCGAGCGCGAGCTGCGGAAAGAGATTGCGAAGGTTCATGACGGAATTTATGGCCCGGAGACAGATTACGTCGATGACGATGGGGTAGAGCTTGGAACGCCTCATCGAATCGCCGCAACCTTAGAAATAAGCGGCACGGAACTTCACTTTCGACTGGACAGCGATGCTCAAGCGCGCGGTCCCATCAACCTTAGACCGTGTGTGTCGCGTAATTTTATAGAGTGTCTGGTCAAGATGGTGTTCGCGCCGCAGCTGCCTGTGAACCACGGCCTATCCCGGCCGGTTCGGGTGTCCTATCCGCCCGAGGGTTCACTGCTGAATCCGCGCTTCCCTGCGCCCGTCAACATGTACGTGCGTCCGAGCCAGGTCACGACTTCGGTCATTATGCGTACGCTTGCTCGGGCAGTGCCCGACCGTGTGCCGGCTCCCGGCAGCGCGGCTGGTGGGTCCATCAGCAGTGCGGGTCGGGACGCAAAGACCGGCAGATGGTACTCGCAGTACGAGATCATGAATGGGGGCACTGGCGCGCGCCCTGATGCTGATGGTGTGAGTGCTATGGATGAGCTCGTGATCAATGTAATGAACACGCCAGTGGAGGCGGTGGAAACGGAATTCCCCGTCCGTGTCGAGCGATATGAGCTTCCGACCGATTCTGGTGGTCCAGGGACATTCAGGGGCGGGCTGGGCTTACGGCGTCAGTGGCGTGTGCTTTCTGAAGAAGCGGCCGTCAATTTACGAACCGACCGCTTCAAGTTTTCATCGCCCGGTCTGTTCGGCGGTAAGGGTGCGCATCCTTCCCAGGCATCCTTGAGGTCGCAGTCAGGCGAAGACCGCGCATTGACGTCGAAAGCGGCGGGGCTGCGACTGAGGAGGGGCGATTTGCTCACCCTGGAATTCGCAGGCGGAGCTGGCAGGGGAGATCCAAAGAACCGTGATCCGGACCGCGTTCGTCGTGACGTTATTGCCGGTTACGTTTCTCGCGAGGCAGCTGAACGTGAATATGGCGTTGCACTTAGGTCGGATCTCACGATCGACCCCGTGCGTACAGCCGAGCTCCGCGGTCAAACGCCTTCATGACCCTTCGGATCGGAGTTGATGTCGGTGGCACCTTCACCGATGTGGTCGCATACGACGAGCAAAAAGCTGAACTCGTTGCGACGCTGAAGTACGCATCAGACCCTAGACAACCGGGACGGGTGGTCGAGCGCATATTGCAAGACGTCGGGAGAAGCTACGAAGATCGTGTTTCTTTGATCATGCACGGTTCAACGGTCGCGCTGAACACTCTGCTTCAAGAGAACGGGGTTCGGACAGGCCTGCTGACCACTCGCGGTTTCCGGGACGTTTACGAAATAGGTCGCCAATGGCGCGGCCACGACGTCTTCAATATTTTTGCGCCACCGCCGAAGATGTTGCTTAGTCGTGACCGCGTTTACGAAGTCACCGAGCGGCTCGACTCGCAGGGAGGGGTACTGGCTCCACTTGTCCTGGATGACGTGGCCTATGCGACGCAAGCGCTCTTAACAGATCGCGTGGAAGCGATCGCCATCTGCTTTCTTTTCGCCTATGCCAACCCCAACCACGAGAGAGCAGCTGCTGAGCTCGTGCGTAGCATCGCGTCCCATGTTTTCGTTTCGGTCTCGCACGAGGTCAATCCGGAGTGGCGCGAGTATGAAAGAACGGCATCGACGGTAGCAAACGCGTATATCGGGCCGCCGGTCGCAAAATATCTCGCCGAGCTGGATGATCTCTCCACCGAGCGGTTTCCGGGCTCACGCACTTTGATGATGAAATCCGATGGAGGTGCGGGCAGCTCACAGATGCTGTCCACTGTGCCTATCCGGACCGTTATGTCGGGTCCGGTCGCTGGGGTTATCGGAGGCCGCCACCTCGGCGATCTCGTCAAAGCCAAGAACCTGATAACCTTTGACGTTGGCGGCACAAGCACCGACATGGCTGTGCTCCCCGGCGCCCCCTTGTATAAGTCTGAGTTCAATATCGCGCGGCACCCCATCCGAACCCACACCGTCGATATCGAAACGATTGGTGCGGGGGGCGGAAGCATCGCTTCGGTAGCGCTTGGCAACCTTCTCAAGGTTGGACCCCAGAGCGCCGGCGCGTTTCCCGGCCCTGCCTGCTATGGCCGAAACGGCGACGAGCCAACCTTGACGGATGCTTTGGTCATGCTTGGCCACCTCAATCCAGACGCGTTGCTCGATGGCGAAATGCCAATCGATCGACACAGGGCCGAGCAGGCGATTGCGAAACTGGCGGAAGCGCTGGGAATGCGTCCGATGGAGGCCGCGTGGGGAATTCTGACGGTGCTTGCAACCAGTGTCGTGGCAGCCATGAGAACCATTACTGTCGAGCGTGGTTACGACCCGCGCGAGTTTACCCTTGTGCCATTTGGCGGGATGGGACCGACGATTGGCGGGCGGATCGCGTCAGAGCTTGGCATTGGTTCAATTCTCGTGCCGTGTGATCCCGGTGCGTTTAGCGCGCGCGGGATGTTGGCGAGCGATGTGCGGCACGAGCGCAGCGTGACAGACGTCACGCTGCTTACAACAGCTACTGTCAGTTCAATAAATTCGAGGCTCAAGACCTTAGAGCAGGAAACGCTCGGCGAGCTGAAGGGCCAGGATCTGCCTTGCCGAAGATTTTGTGTGTTGAAGTACGTCGGAATGCGTTACCGAGGTCAGTCTTACGAGGTCACGGTAGCCGTCGATGCCCTTCGTTCGAAACGCGACGTCGAAGCTCTCATTAGAAGATTTCATCAGTCGCATCGGCGGCGCTACGGCCATATAGCGAGCAACGAATCAATAGAGATTGTTACCTACCAAGTCGTAGCCGTCGGTATGCTGGGGAAACCCGGGTTCAAGAAAGCTTCAATGACGAGAAGCCGACCGAAGCCATCGAACCGTCGCAAAGCCTATTTCAATCCGCTGCATGCCACACTGGTCCCTGTTTTCCGACGCGATGACTTACAACCCGGAATGAGATTAGCGGGTCCGGGGATTGTCGAAGAAAGAACGTCCACGACAGTCGTATACCCGAAGCAGCGCCTTGACGTTGATCGCTACGGAAATTTGAGAGTAGAGCTAGGTAAACGCTAGGATGTAAGGTTTACACCTGCGGCCGAAAACCGCTCCCGCATCTGCCTGCGTCAACAGCCTGACGATGATCGGGTATCATTTGTCGCAATCAGCCCGATGGAGGTCGGGTGATAGAATTGCATTAGAGTACTGTTTGAAGGGGGCGCCACGCGCGCCGTTTTGTGGAGGTTGCCTCAATGCACGATCCAAGCTTTACCCACTGCACCCGGAGGAGGTGGCTCGCGGCGGCGACCGTCATATCCGCATTGGCGGTCAGCAGCGCAGGCTGGGGCCAGGAATGGCCCACGAGGAACGTTCATGTGGTCGTTCCCTATTCACCGGGAAGCGCAACCGACCTCCTGCCGCGCGCGGTCTTTGAACGCGTCTCGGCCGCGACAGGCCAGCCTTTCATTATCGAGAACCGGCCCGGCGCAGGTGGTGCGATCGGCGTCAATGCCGTCACCAAAGCAGAGCCGGATGGCTACACCCTCCTGGTCCACTCGAATGCCCTGGTCACCACACCCGCCATTCAGAACGTGACCTATGACCCGGTCGAGGATTTGGCGGGTATCACACCGCTCGGCAACGTGCCGCTGGTGCTCGTGATCTCGCCCGCCAAGAACATCAGGACCCTGAGGGAATGGGTCGCGGTAGCCAAGGAGAAGGCGGGCACCATGACCTACGCAGCAGCGGGTATCGGCACGCCGCCGCACCTTACCATGGAGCGGTTTCGTCTGGCGGCGGGATTCACCGGCCAAGTGGTGCCGTTTCGCGGGGCGCCGGAGGCGATTACCGAGGTGATGACCGGGCGTGTGGATGCTTACTTCTGCCCGATCAGCCCAGCGCTGCCGTTCATTCAGGATGGCAAGCTGTTGGCGCTCGCCGTGTCGACGTCGAAACGTGCATCTGCGTTGCCCGATGTGCCGACGACAATTGAGGCTGGCTTCCCCGATTCCGATTTTGATTTCTGGATCGGTGCGCTCGCGCCGAAAAAGACGCCGCGCAGCGTCGTCAGTGAGATCCATCGCGCAACGGTGGCAGCGCTCGAGCACCCGGAGCTTCGCGAGAAGCTCACGAAGCTTGGCGTCGAGCCGATGATCATGAGTCCGGAAGCATTCGACGCGCGCATAGCGCGCGAAGCGCCGCTGGCGTTGTCACTCGCCAAGGCAGCCGGCATTCACCCCGATCGAAAATGATCGGCTGCCAGGTGGTGAGCAAGCGCCAAATTGGGAGCTGGTCACTGGTATGCGGGTCACCTGACTGTGAGCGCCTTCTCGACAACACGGAAACTCTTAAAGAACTTCGTAACTGAGAATCAACGGACGGACGTTAAACACCTCGGGTCATCGGTCCGGCGGGAAATCACCAATGCGGCGCTATTTCTTCGACATCGCGACACCCTCTGGTGTTCAGTACGACTTCTCAGGGAGCGAGCTCACCAGCGTGGAAAGCGCACGGCACGTGGCCGAACTGATTGCGCTGGACATCGCCTGTGCCGAGGCGGATTACTGCGCGAGTGATGAGGTCCGCGTCCATGATGCGGAGCGCCGGCTGTTTTCGATTGTCGTCCAGCAGGATGCCGTCTTGGCATCCTAGGCGCCGATGATATCGCAGCTCCTGTAGCGCAGCAGGTCTCGCTCGAATTGCGCCTTCGTCTTCTAAACTAGCGGCGCGCCGACATCAGAACCGATTCGATTTTTGACTCCTGGATCGGCGCGCTCACGCCAAGAACCGATTGACAAGCCCGCCCCACGGCCCCCCCGCGCACGCGGCTGAGCTGCTGTGCTCCCCAACGCCGCTTTGCCCTGCTAAGGTTTTCGCCCTCGACCTGAGGAGCAAGCCATGAAGCGACGCGAGTTCATGACGCTTCTCAGCGTCGCTGCGAGCGCATGGCCGCTCACGGTGCCGGCGCAAGAACGCCCGCGGCGCGTCGGCGTCCTCTCCAATCTCGGTCCCGACGATGCCGAGATGCGGACCCGTACGGCAGCGTTCGTGAAGGGTTTGCACGAGCTAGGCTGGACGGTTGGTCGCAACCTGCAGATCGACTATCGGTGGAGCAACGGCCAGGCCGAGCTTCTGCGGGCGCATGCCCTCGAATTGGTGGCACTTGAGCCGGACGTCCTCCTGGCCACTTCCGGTGTCTCGGTCATGCCGCTCATGCAGGCGAGCCGCAGCGTTCCCATGGTATTTGCGCAGACCATCGACCCGGTGGGCCTTGGTATCGTCGAAAGTCTGTCGCGGCCGGGAGGCAACATCACCGGCTTCACCCAATTCGAATACAGCATTCCGCCGAAATGGCTCGAGTTGCTCAAGCAGATCGCACCAGCCACGACGCACGCCGCTGTCCTGCGCGATCCCTTTGACCCGCCAGGATTGGGACAGTGGGCCGCCATGCAATCCGTGGCATCGATGTTTGCGGTCGAGTTGCGGGTCGTCAACGTTCGCGACAAGGATGCAATCGAGAGCGGCATCAGCAAAATCGCAGAATTTCCGAACGCGGGCTTGCTGATTACAGCATCTGCGCCGGCAAACGTTCATCGCGACCTGATCTTGCAACTCGCGAGCCGCTATCGATTGCCGGCCGTGTACCCCTACCGCTACTTTGTCGCTGCGGGAGGCCTTGTCTGCTACGGGCCCGACACCATCGATCAATACAGTCGCGCCGCAGGTTACGTCGACCGTATTCTCAGGGGCGAGAAGCCGGCGGACCTGCCGGTGCAGGCGCCGACGAAGTACCAGCTGGTCATCAACCTGATCACCGCAAAGAAGCTTGGCATCGAGGTGCCAGCAACACTGCTTGCCCGCGCCGACGAGGTTATTGAGTGAGTACGCCGCGATTTCATCCACACGGGTCAGCGGTGCGGCGCCGTTGCCACTCGCCGGCCCCGGGCCTCTTCGGCGGGAGCGCAGGTCAGGAGCAGCAGCAGACGCGGATAGTGCGGCCATGCTACTGAAATGAACCCGCCATCGCGGGCCGGGAGGGATGCCGATGAAATACATGCTCAGCTGGTCCGAACGCCCCCAAGGATCACCGATCGAGTATGAGAATGCCCAGAAGCGGATTCTTGAGGTTTTCACGCAATGGAAGGCGCCTGACGGCTTCAAAATCGAAATGTTCGTCATTCGTGTCGGCGACTGGGGTGGCTATATGCTGCTGGACTGCGACGACCCGCTGGCGGTTCACAAGTTCTGCTCGATGTTGCCTGCATTTGTGTTCGAGGCACGCCCCGTCGTCCCCGTCATGGACGCTGTGCGGGTCGAGCTCGAAGCCATCAGCTTTCGCGATGGACTGAAACGCTCGTGATATTCTGGATGATAGCGTCCAATTCGCGACTGCGTCGCGAGAACCCACGAGAGAGTTTTGCTTCAAGCTGCATCGAAAAGACGTCGCTCGTCGAGTGTCGTTATATTTTTTGAAACTTCTACGCGAGGCTTAATTCGCCCGCAGTGAGAGAGGCTGCCATGCTTCCGAAGCCTGAATCGGCCTGCTTCGTCATCGCCGACATCTCCGGCTATACGAGCTTCCTCGCTGCGGTTGAGCTCGACCACGCGCAGGATATCATCGCCGATCTCATGGACACCGTCGTCAAGGGGCTTAGACCGCCCTTTCGCCTTGCCAAGTTCGAGGGCGACGCGGCCTTCGTTTATGCGCCGACCGCGAAGGTCGACGGGTCGATGCTGCAGGATGTTATCGAGTCGGCCTATTTCAAATTCCGTCGGCGTCTGCGCGACATCAAGCAGGCCTCCGTCTGCGAGTGCAAAGCCTGCGCCGGAATGGGCAATCTCGATTTCAAGTTCGTCGCCCATCACGGCGAGATGGTGAAGCAGAAGATGGGCGGGCGCGAAGAGCTTGCCGGACGTGATGTGATCCTCGTCCACAGGCTCCTCAAGAACACGGTGAACGAGAAGGTCGGCAGTCACGCCTATGTGCTTTACAGCGACGCCTGCGTCCGCACGCTGGGCATTGATGCGCCCGCGCAAGCTCTCGTGGAGCATCACGAGACCATCGACATTATTGGCGACGTTACGCTCTGGCTACGCGACCTGGAAGAAGCGTGGAAGACGGAAAACGAGAACACACGCATCGAGGTTACGCGCGAGGACGCCCACACGAACTTCGACTTTGATATCGCCGCGCCGCGCCAGACAGTGTGGGAATATCTCACCGTGCCCGGTCAGCTTGAGAAATGGTGGCCCGCCGAGGCGGTCATCGGGAGCTCAGGCAAGGGGCGCAGGGGAGTCGGGAGCACGAATCACTGCATGCACGGCAAGGATGCGATCATCGAGGAGATGCTCGATTGGCGACCATTCGATTACATCACTGTGAGCGCCGTTCTCCCGATCCCGGGCGCCCCTAAGCTCGTGATGACTCGGGCCGTGCGCGAACAGGCGAACGGCGTGGCGCGCTTGGAGATGCGGCTGGCCAAGCCCAAGCCGAAAGACATGGCCTTCGTCGATCAGTTCGCGCCGAAGTTCGGAGAAAGGATGACGAAGGCAACTGAAACTCTGCGACGGGTTCTCCAAGAGCAGCAGACGTCCATGACGGTCATTGATGAACCGCCGCTGAGGCCTTCGACTGAGCGATTCCTGACGGAGCCGCTGCGTTAAGACCAAAGGGTAAGCAAGGTGACCGGCCGCCGGCCGGCCGCCTTCATGGTCGGCGCCGCATACAGGCCGCAGAGGGAATACCATCACTCGGCCCGGATCTGCGCCGCGCGCATGATCGGCCACCACTTCGCGGCTTCGGCCTTCTGCTGCGTTCTCAATGCCTCTGGGCTCGACTGATCGGAGGCAGGCAGCTCCTGCCCGAGCGCAGCCAGGCGCTGGCGTGCGCCCGGATCGGCGAGCGCGGCGTTCGCAGCGGAATTGATCCCGGCGATGATCGGCTGCGGCGTTCCCTTGGGAGCCCAGAACCCATTCCAGATGGTCATGTGCAGCCCCGGCAATCCGGCCTCGTCGACAGTGGGGATCTCCGGCATCGCCGTCATGCGCGCTGTCGATGTGACGGCGAAGCCCTTGATGCGGCCGCTTTGCACATGTGGCACCGCGTCGGTCGCCTGGATGAGCATGAGGTCGACCTGACCAGCGACGAGATCCTGCACTGCCGGCGCGCCGCCACGATAGGGAACGAAATTCAAGCGAGCGCCGATGGTGTCCGCCAGGTACACACCCGCGACATGCGCGGAGCTTCCCGCCCCAACCGTCGCGGCGGACACTGGGGCGGGACTGGCTTTGATCCAGGCGATCAACCCTTTGAGATCCTGCGCCGGCACCGCGCTCTTGCTCACGATCATCAAGGGATTGTTGGTGAGCAGCGCAATGGGGTCGAAGTCGTTGAGCAGATCGTAGGTCAGGTTGTAAGCCGCACCGTTGAGCACATAGGTGCTCAGGTTGCCGAACCCCAAGGTATAGCCGTCGGGCGCGGCGCGTGCGACGCGACCGACCCCGATGCTGCCGCCGGCACCTCCCACGTTCTCGATGATCAGCGGTTGGCCGAGCGAGGTCTTCATGGTCTCGACGAGGATGCGGGCGACCGCGTCCGACGTTCCACCTGGCGGATAAGGCACGACCAGCGTGATGGGCCGTAGCGGATAGGTTTGCGCCTGCGCACCGGCGATGCTGCTGACCAGCGCCAACATCCATAGCGGGGAAAACCGCTTCCGCATCTTGCCCTCGAGCTCGCGTTCTAGTGTGGCGATCAATCGAGAGTGCAGCCCTTCACCGGATCGACGAAATTCGGAAACGTATCGATCAGGTCGAAGGCAACCTTGCCGTTCTTCTTGACGGTTTTGACGATATAGACGTTCTGCGTGGCCATGTGGTTCTTGGCCATCGTCATCGGCCCGCGCGGGCCGGCGTAGGAAACCTTCTCGATCGCGCTCACCAGAGCCGGCCGGTCGCTGGTGTCGCCGTTGCGCGCCCGCACGGCCTCGAGCAGGAACCGGATCGAGTCATAGCCCATGACCGCGAACTCCTCGGGGTCTTCCCCGAACTTCTTCTTGAAGGCCTCGCGGAATTTGATGTTCTCCGGCGTTTCGAGCTCGACGATGTAGTTCTGCGGCGAGACGACATCGAGTGCGGCGTCGCCTTGCGCTTGCCGCAGTACCGGCGGCGTCAATCCGATCGGGCCGTATAGCGGGATCGTCGCCTTCATGCCGAACGAGTCGTACTGCTTCACGAACAGCAGCGCCTCGGCGGCGAAATAGACGGCGAACACGGCAGCTGGATTGGCGCTGCGCGCCTGCGAGATATAGGGGCCGTAGTCCTGAGTGCGGCCGAACGGCGTATAGGTCTCGCCGACGATGGTCCCGCCGCCGGACAGATAGGCGTTTTTCGCGGCCGCTGTGAACTCGCGACCGGCAACGAAGTCGGTGGCGAGGATGTAGAGATTCTTGGGCGCGTGCTTGGCCATCCAGAGGCCGATGGGCTCGCTGATCTGCGCTGCCGAATAGGACACGCGGAACACGTAGCGATTGCATTTGTCGCCGGTGAGCGCGTCGGCGGCGGCATTCGAGAGGACCAGCGGTACGCGCTGCGAGGCGAGATAGGGGCTCACCGCGAGCGCCACGGCAGAGTTGATGATGCCGGCCATCACGTCCACTTTGTCCGAGAGCACGAACTTGCGCGCCTTGGAGAGGCCGACGTCCGGCTTGCCCTCGGTGTCCTCGTGCAGCAATTCGATCTTGCGGCCGGCAACCGTTCCGCCTGCCTCCTCGACCGCGAACTCCATCCCCTTGAGCTGGTTCTGGCCGAGCACGGCGAACACCCCGGAGGTCGGCATCAGCACGCCGATCTTGAGGGGATCGGCCGCCGGCGTCGGGGTCGCCGTGTGAGCCCAGAATGCAATGGCGCACGCGCCGACAACGGCAAAACGCATGGAATGATCCTCCCGGAAAAGCGCGCTTCTTGTGCTTGTGGTCGCGAGCTTATCAATCCGGCCATGCCGGCGCCAACCCTCACTCCCACAAGCCTCATTTCCAAAAGTCCCCGTTAGACAAAGCCTCACCCGCTGCGACATCGATGGGGACAGTCGCTGGTTGCGTCCACCGGACCGTTATGCGTCAATCCTTTGAACGTTTCCTGCCATCCGGGAAAATCACGCCATGCGATTCGGGGCATGGACACCATTGCCGCATACGATCCGGCCGGAGCCGCTGATGAGCGAGGCCATGGCCGAGTCGGCGACCCGTGGTCTCACGCGTGGCCCCGACAAGGCCTTCCGCTTTGCTGTCGACATGGTGCAGCGCGCCGAGCAGCTCGGCTTCGAGACGACGCTGATTGCCGAGCGCTGGATGGGCACTGATCATTCGGCGTGGTTGCTCGCTTCAGCCCTTGCACCGCTCACCAGCCGCATCGAGCTGATGGTCGCGGTGCATCCCGGGATCCTCACCCCGCAAGCCGTTGCCAAGCTTACCACCTCGCTCGACCGCATCAGCGGCGGACGCGCCGCGCTTAATATCGTCAATGGCTGGTGGAAAGAGGAATTCGAAACCTTCGGACAGGTCTGGTGGCCCTCCGACGATGCCGCGCGCTATCGTCGCATGGAAGAGTTCGTCCAGGTGCTGTGCGGATTATGGGACCAGGACGAGCTCGATTTCCAAGGCGAATTCTACCGCGTGGAGCGTCAAGGTTTGCCGCAGAAAGCGGTGCAAGTGCCGCATCCGCCGATCTACGGCGGCACGCGCAACCCCAACGGCAAGGACGTGATCGCGCGCTACTGCGACTTCTGGTTCGTCGATTCGCTCACCGACTATCGCCTGTGGGAGCAGAACCTCATCCAGGCCGCGAAGCTCATCTCCGACATGCAAGCGACCGCGGGACGCTACGGGCGCCGCATCGGCTTTGGCATGTCGTGTCACGTCATCTGCGCCGACACGCAGCACGCAGCGGAGGAGCTCGCCGCGCAGCTCGAAGAGCACGGCAAGACCACTCGGGTCTCCTTCATTGCCGCCAAGGCGCTCGGACCCGGCCTGGTGGGAACGCCGGAAATCATCGCCGAACGCATCCGTCGTTACGAAGCAGCCGGTGTCGGGACGTTTATGCTGCATTTTCATCCCATGATCGAGGGCATGGAGCGGTTTGCCCGCGAGGTGATCCCGCTCGTGAGCGGCGCTGCGGATGCGCATTGCATGAGCCGCCCCCGACACGCGCGGACAGCTGGCTAGGGCCGCGCCATGCTCCTCGAGCCGCAGTTCTGGGGCGAGCAGATCCTGAACTCGCTGCAGTTCTCGATGCTGCTCTTCCTGCTCGCCATCGGACTGTCGGTCGTGTTCGGGTTGATGGACTACCTCAACCTTTCGCACGGCACGATCTACATGTTCGCGGCCTATGTCGCCTTCTCGATAACCGAGCTTGGCGGGTCGTTCTGGGCTGCCTTGGCGCTTGCGCCGCTGGTCGCCGCCGCCGTCGGCCTCGCGCTCTATTTCCTGCTGCTCAAGCGCGCCGAGCGGCTCGGTCATCTCACGCAGGTGCTGCTCACGGTCGGCGTCATCTATATGGGGACCGATCTGATCCGCATCGCCTATGGTGATCTGCCCAAGGGCGTCTCGCAGCCGGCGCTCCTGAGCGGCGTCGTCAACCTGCTCGGGATCCCATACCCGGCCTATCGGCTGTTCATCATCGCGCTGGGGCTCGGCGTCATGGTGGTGCTCTATGTCGGTCTTGATCGCACGCGGCTCGGTGCCCTGGTGCGCGCCGGCGTCGACGATCGGGCCACCGCTGAGACGCTCGGCATCGACATAGGCAAGGTGTTCACGCTGGTCTTCGGCATCGGCACTTATCTCGCCGGGATCGCCGGCGTGGTCGCGGCACCGGTGTTCAGCGTCTATCCGGGCATGGATGTGAGCATCATCATTCTGGTCCTGATCGTGGTCGTGGTCGGCGGCCTCGGCAGTCTCAAGGGGGTCATCGTCGGCTCGCTGCTGATCGGCTTTGCTGACACCTTCGGCAAGCTCCTGCTGCCGCAGTTTGCAATGATGATGATCTATCTGGTCATGGCGCTGGTGCTCGTCTTCCGGCCGAGCGGGCTACTCCCCGCGCGCCGCTTCTCGGCTCCGGGGTGATTGTGCCGAGCCGCCTTGTCCTGCGCCGCTCGCTCGGCGTCGTGCTCATGCTGGTGGCGCTCGTCGCCCAGCGGCTATCGGGGTTCTTCGCGCAGGAGATGATCGCGGAGGCGGCAATCCTCGCGCTGTTCGCCTTGAGCCTCGACGTGCTGGCAAGCTGCGGGCTCATTTCATTGGGGCATGCCGGTCTACTCGGGATCGGCTGCTACGCCTTTGCCGGCCTCACGGTGATTGGCGGGAGCAGCCCCAACATTGCACTGCCGGTCGCGGTTGCGTCGGGCACTGTCGTTGCGTTCCTGGTGGGCTCGCTCGTGGTGCGCACCAGCGGCGCCTTTTTCATCATGGTGACGCTCGCGGCGGCCGAGATGCTCTACGCCTGGGGATTTCGCAGCCGCCTGTTCAACGGCGCCGATGGGATGGGTGGCGTGCCGCGCCTCGATCTGAGCGCGATCGGCATCGATATGAACGATCCCGGTACTTTCGCTTTGAGCATGATCGCGGTTTGCGCCATCGTCTGGCTGCTGCTGGAGCTGGTGCTCGCCTCGCCGTTGGGGCGGACATTGGCCGCCATCCGACAGAATCCGAGCCGCGTCGCAGCGCTTGGCGGCCGCGTGTACCTGTATCGCCTGGCGGCTTTCACGCTCTCGGGGATGATTGCCGCGCTGGCCGGCGCCTTCAAGGTACAGCACATCAACTTCATCTCGCCCGACCTGGTCAGCTGGTTCGTATCCGGCGACGTTCTCATTGCCGTGGTCATCGGCGGCATCGGTACGCTGGTCGGCGGTCCGCTCGGTGCAATGCTCCTGGTGCTGCTGAAGAGCTTTCTGTCTTCGACATTCGGGCATTGGTACTTGTTCCTCGGCATCATCCTTGCCGGCGTCGCGCTCCTCATGCCGCGCGGCATCATCGGCGCCCTGCTTGACCTCGCGGATCGTCTGCGCGGGCGTGCCGCAGTGCCGCTGCCCAGCAGCATGGAAGGCGCGCCGTGATCGCCCTCGAGACCCGGCAGCTCGATAAATCTTTCGGCTCGCTGGCGGTCACCCAGAGCATCAGCCTCGCGTTCGAGGCAGGGCTGCGCTACGCCATCATCGGGCCGAACGGCGCTGGCAAGACCACCTATTTCAATCTGCTTGCCGGAAATCTGCGCCCGGATGGCGGCAGCATCCATCTCGCCGGGCGGGACGTCACACGCCTCGACGTCACCAGCCGCGCGCGCATCGGCATCGCCCGTTCGTTCCAACGCAATAATCTCTTCCCGGACTTCACTGTGCGCGAGAATCTCGCGCTTGCCTGCGCCTTGCGCGCGGGAAAGGCGCGCGTGTTCTGGCGCTCGATGCAGAGCGATACGGCGATACACGCGCAGGCCGAGGCGATCGCGGTCAAGGTTGGATTGGCCGACACGCTCGGCACCATTGTGCGACAGCTCAGCTACGGCACCCAGCGCCAGCTTGAGGTCGGTCTCGCGCTCGCCTGCCGGCCGCAGGTGCTGCTGCTCGACGAGCCAACCTCCGGCATGAGTCCAGAGGAAACGGCGCGCATGCATGGCCTCATCGCGGCGATCCCGCGGTTGCTGACCGTCATCGTCATCGAGCATGACATGGACATTGTCCTCGATCTCGCCGACCGCATCATCGTCCTCGATTACGGCCGCGTGCTGGAGGAGGGTACGCCGGCCGAGATTCGCGCCTCGGCGATCGTGCGCGAGCGTTACCTTGGCGAGACCGTTCCCGAGCGGGCGGGAGCGCCGGCGCCGTGAGCGAGCCGCTGCTGCGCGTCGAAGGGATGCAGACCTATCTCGGGGACTCCCATATCATTCAGGGGGTCTCGCTCGAGGTTGCGCGGGGGTCCGTGGTCGCTTTACTCGGACGCAACGGCGCGGGGAAGACCACGCTCCTGCGTTCGATCATGCGCATGGTGCCGCCGCGCGGAGGCTGTGTGACGTTCGAGGGCCGCGACATCAGCGCGCTGAGGACGTTCGAGATAGCGCGCGCGCGCATCGCCTTCCTTCAGGAGACGCGCGCCATCTTTCCCTCCCTCACCGTCGAGGAGAACCTTGCGATCGCGGCGCACGCGGCAGTGCGTGCGGAGGGGGAGGGGGGTTGGACCGTCGAGCGCATTTTCGCCGATTTCCCGAATCTCGCGGAGCGACGGAAAAACGGCGGTGGAGAATTGTCCGGCGGCGAGCAGCAGATGCTGGCGATTGCGCGCGCGCTGGTGGCCAACCCGCGGCTCCTTCTGCTCGACGAGCCGAGCGAGGGGCTGGCGCCGCTCATCGTGCGGCAGATAGCGGAGATCGTGGTGCGGCTCAAACAAGCCGGCATGACCATGCTCCTGGTCGAGCAGAACTTCGCACTGGCCACGGAGGTTGCCGACCGCATTGTCGTGCTCGGGAAGGGGCGCGTGCGCTGGACCGGCACGACTGAGGAGCTGCGGCGAGCCGAGAACGTCCGCCACACCTGGCTCGGCGTATAGCCGCAAGCCTCGGGCACGAACGGGTCAAGGCTCGATGTGGATGTTCTTCTCGCGCACGATGGTGGCCCACTTCTTCAACTCGGACTGGACCTGCGCGGCAAGCACCTCCGGGCCGCCGCCGACCGGCTCGTTGCCGACCCTGAGGAAGCCTTCCTGCACTTCCGGCAGCGCGAGGACGGCGTTGATCTTGGCATTCAGCAGGGCGACTGCGCTCTGCGGCGTGCCGGCCGGCGCGAACAGCCCGAACCACACGGAAGCATCGAACCCGGGAACGGCCGACTCGGCGATCGTCGGCTCATCGGGATGCAGCGGCGTCCGCTTGCTGCTGGAGATGCCGAGCATCCTGACCGAGCCGCCGCGGATATAGCCGAGCGTCGCGGCCACACCGTCGAACGCAAACTGAATGCGGCCGCCGATCAGGTCGGTCATCATGGGTGCGGAGCCGCGGTAGGGGACGTGCGTGCTCTGGATACCCGCCATGGTATTGAGCAGCTCGGCCACCAGGTGATTGCTGCTGCCGATTCCATAGGAGCCAAAAGAAAGGTCCCCGGGCTTTTCCTTGGCCAGGCCGACGAGCTCAGCGGTGTTCTTCACCGGCACGGCGTTGTTCGCGAGCAGCACCAGCGGCGCCGATGTGATCAGTACAACGGGCGTGAAATCACGCACGGGGTCGTAGGGAAGCCTGGTATAGACGTTGGGGTTGGTGCCATGGGTGCTCGCGGTACCCAGCAACAGGGTGTAGCCGTCGCGGGCGGATTGGGCGACCGAGGTTGCGCCAAGCGAGCCGCCGGCTCCCGGGCGGTTCTCGACGATGACGGACTGGCCGAGCGCATCGCTGAGCCGCGGCGCGATCGCGCGCGCCACAACATCGACGCCGCCGCCGGGCGGGAACGGCACGACGATCTTGATGGTCTGACTGGGGTATTCGGCCGAGACAGCGCTGCCGATGCCGGCTACAAAAAGCACCAGGCCCAAGGTGACGCCAATGCCAGTTGCGCGCATGCCTTCACTCTGAGTAAGGCCAAAAGTCCTGTCAACCTGCACAAGCAGCGGATAAAGCTCGCATGATCGCGCCCACACGATGCATTCACGCGGCGCTTGTGGTGGCTTTGCTGCTTGCAGCAAACCGTGCAGGGCAGGCGCAAAATTATCCAACTCAGAACATCAAGCTCGTGGTTCCGTTCGCGGCTGGCGGCGGTGTTGATGTCGTGGCCCGCATCATCGGGCCGCCGCTGAGCGCGCTCGTTGGGCAGCCGATCGTTATCGAAAATCGCGCCGGAGCAGGCGGCGCAACCGGAGCCACTGCCGTCGCCCAGGCTGCGCCCGATGGGTACACATTGTTGCTCGGGACTGGCAGCACGCATGGCACGAACCCCAATGTGTACACCAGGCTGAGCTATGATGCGGTCCGCGACTTCGAGCCGATCGCGCTTGTTTCAGCCTCGCCGCTGGTGCTGGTTGCCAATTCCGATGTGCCGGCAAAAAGCACGCAAGAGCTCATTGCGCTGGCCAAGTCAAAGTCCGGTGAGCTCGCCTTCGGCTCCTACGGAACCGGCAGCATCAACCACCTTGCCGGCGAGCTGTTCAATTCCATGGCCGGAATTCAAGCCAACCACATCCCCTATCGGGGCTCGGCGCCGATGATGACGGATTTGATCGGCGGGCGGCTGCAATATGCTTTCGATGGCGCTTCTACGACGCTCGGCTACATTCAGAACAAGACCGTGAGGATGCTTGGACTCTCGGGCACGCGGCGATCGCCGGTGTATCCGGATGAGCCCACCATTTCCGAATCGGCGTTGCCCGGCTTTGACGCGACGGTCTGGTTTGCTCTATTCGCGCCGGCAAAAACTCCAAGGACAGTCATCAATCTCCTGAACAGCAAGATCAACACGACCTTGGCGGATCCAGAGGTGAAGGCCGGCTTCGCCAGACTTGGAATGGAACCGATCGGCGGCGGCCCGGACGTTCTCGCGGAAAAAACGCGGTCGGAACTGGAAAAATGGGCGAAGCTCGTGCGTGAAAAAAACATCCGGATCGAGCAATAATGAGCTGATCCAGGTTCCATCACTCATCGCGAGTTTGCGGCGAGAATGATGCGGACGTATGAACTGCCACATTGATCAGCAGAGGCTGCAACATGTCGGAACGTAAACGCCAGATGCACCTTGGCGTGTTTGTGCTGGGCAGCGGCAATCATTCCGCCGGCTGGCGCTACGAGGGCGCAACCGTCAGCAACTGCAGCTTGCCGGTGATGAAAACAATTGCCCAGACGGCAGAGCGCGGAAAGCTCGACCTGTTTTTCATTTCCGACGGCTTGGCCATGGATCCCGGCGACCACCCGTCCTTTGTCAACCGGTTCGAGCCCCTCACATTGCTGGCGGCACTGAGCGGCGTGACGCGGTATCTCGGCCTCGGAGCGACGGTCTCCACCAGCTTCGGCAAGCCATTCCATGTCGCGCGCGCCTTCGCCTCACTCGATCATCTCACCGGCGGGCGCGCCGCTTGGAACGTGGTGACCAGCACGCACGAGAAGGCCGCACTCAACTTCAACAAGGATCGTCTTCCCGAGCATGATCTGCGCTACGAGATTGCGACCGAGTTCGTCGACGTCGTGCGTGGGCTGTGGGATACCTGGGACGACGGCGCCATCATTGCCGACAAGAAAACCGGGGTGTATCTCGACAGGTCGAAGATCAGGCCGCTCGACCATGCCGGCAAGTTCTTCTCGGTGAAAGGCCCGCTCAACATCGAGCGCTGCCCTCAGGGCCATCCGGTCATCATCCAGGCCGGCGGATCGGTGCCCGGACAGGAGTTGTCGGCGCGTTCAGCTGACCTCGTGTTCTCCGTCGTCAATGGCGACAAGGCCTCGGCGAAGGCCGCCTATGATGGACTCAAAGCGCGTGTGCTCAAGCATGGCCGCGCGCCGTCGGAGGTGGCGATCCTGCCCGGCGTGATGCCCATCATTGGCGAAACCGACGAGCAGGCGAAGGAGCAGCTCGCGCGGCTGCAAAGCTGGCTGACGTCGAGCAACGCGCTCGCGCTCGTGTCGCAGCGCATAGGCCATGATATCTCGGGTTATCCGCTTGACGGACCGGTTCCCGAGTTCCCTGCCCACACCGAGCGCGGCCAGGCGTTCTCCAGGACGCTGCTCGAAATGGCGCGGCGCGAGAAGATGACCTTGCGCGACCTCTACAACGTGACGGCCGCGGCGCGCGGGCACTGGGTGCTTTACGGAACGCCGAGCCGCATTGCCGATGTTTTCGAGGAGTGGTTCACCGGCGGCTTGGCTGATGGCTTCGTCATCATGCCCGCTTATTTTCCGGGCGCGTTCGACCAGTTCGTCGATACCGTCATTCCGGAGCTGCAAAGGCGTGGGCTCTACCGCACCGAATATACCGGGCCCACATTGCGCTCACATCTCGGACTGCCGCGACGCGAGCGGCACGATCCTGACTTGCGCCAGGCCGCCTCATAGCAGAAACCGGTGCGCACGGTGCTTTGCACCTTTGCGCACCCTACACGCCCGATCGTAAGTTCAGCGTATGCTGTGCAAAGGTGCGCGCAGCGCACCGTGCGCACCACGCCCCGTCGCTGATGGTCGTTGTAGGGTGCGCAAAGCCGCACTGAGCGGCGTGCGCACAAGTCAACCCAGTCCGAGCCTGTCTTGCGATGTGTGCAAACACGCTCAGCGTGCTGCTGCGACTGCTTGATGCGCCTTGAGGAAGCTGCGCGCGCGATTGATGGTCCGCGCCTTCAGCTCTGGTGGCTCCTTCCAGGGAAACACTGTGATCTCGGCGTTTGGTGCCAGCGATGCGATGTCGATCGACGTCTGATACGGGTGTGCGGGAACGTCATCGGGCAGAACGAGCATAGGGGTCTGGCAGGAGCGGACGAAATCCCGCGATACGCTGTACACGAAGTCCGGACGCGCCCGGTAGAGGTTGTGCAGATAGGCGTCGATCGTCTCCATCGACACTTCGGGGTGTCGTGCGCGGAAATCCTTGGCCCAGACGTCCCGGCTCAAATTGTACATCACGTCTGGGGTTTCGGGCCGATGACCGACGGGTTGGCAGAGCACTGCCGCGACGACGCGCTCCGGCGCACGCTCCATCAGCTTCAAAGCGAACGGTCCGCCGATGCAGTAGCCCATGAACAAGAACTGACCGATGCCGAGGTGGTCCATCAGCCCGAGCTGATCATCGGCGAATGCACCCCAGGGGTCGTCAACCGGGATCGGACCGCTGGACTCGCCGCCGTTCGCGTTTCGCTGATCCATGGTGATGCAGCGGAAGTCGCTCTCGAAGACCTCCATGGCATTGAAGATGGCATTCGACCAGACGCTGATCCGTGAGTTCAATCCTCCGCCCGGAGTCACCAGGAGTGGAAAGCCGGAGCCGACCTCCTGGTAGCGAATTCGGACGTTGCCTTTCTCGTAAAATTTACCGCCACCCGCTTGCTCCGCCGGTTGCGCAAACACTTGCGGTGTCGCGGCGCTGGCGGCGGCTGCAGCGCCGGTCGTGAGTATGTTGCGCCTCATCTGGTCCATGTCGCGTGCTTCCCATTTTGCTGAGCAGCGCTTCGCACTAAGCAGTTTGCGCGCTATCGCATATCCTGCGGATTCACGGATCGCGGCTGTGTCATGTCTTGCGGATTGCTGCTGCCTGAGCGGTCTTGCGGGTTGCTCGGATTGTAATAGTTGCCTGATGGGCGCCCCACCGGCGCTGGTGCACTCACCGATGGCAACGTCGGGGTGGTCGGCATGGCGCCACCGCTGCCGCGGCGGACTGATGCTCGAGCAGCACCGGATTGTGTGGAGTCGGGCGGGACCGTGATCCGGGCGCATCCCCGACTCCAGCCGCGCTCGTCCGCGTGCCAATGCCGATAGGTGCGGCAGTGCACGCCCTGTTGCAATGAGAGTGCCTCAACGCTGGGCTGCAGGGCCGTTCCGGTAGCGGCAGGCATTGAATGGACAGGTACGGTTGCGAGCGCGGCCAGCCCCAGGCCAATGCCGGTAATCATTCTCACCAATATCGAGGGCATGAGTGTGCCTCCCTAATCGAGCTGAGCCCTCTCATGGGCTGGACGTGAACACGTATGTTACTCTCTTCAACGAGTGAATAGCACGCGATCTGCGCGCTTACCGGCATGCAAGGCGGGGAGCGAACGCGCCGCCCACGTGCATCACGATCGCGGTGCGCGTTCGATCGCTTCCGTCATCCGACGGGTGACGAGCACGCGCTTATTCAAGCGCTCCGGCGCATCGAGCAAAGCGCCTTCTTGTGCCGCCGATCACATCGCGCTAGCGCTGACCGTGCCATTATCCCCGCATCGAGAGCGAATAGGTCGCTCACGAGAGATGAAAAGGGAACCAAGCCATGTCAATCATTCGCAAGACAATCCTGACCGCCGCTGCCGCACTTGGAGCGAGCGCGCTAGCCATCGCTGCGCCGGCCTATGCAAAAGGTCCGCATGGCAACGGACATGACCACTATGACCACCATGACCACTATTCGGGCTTCTACACCCCCCGCTCGGTGGTGGTGATCGAGGACAGCTGCTGGCGCTGGGTGCCGACCAAGTTCGGCGTGACCAAGGTCTACCTCTGTAATTACTGATGCTCGGCGCGGCCGATCCCCGGTCTCGCGCAGCGAGGCCGGGGATTTTACCGCATGGAATCCGCGCTTGTGTCGGGCCCGCCGATTGGGCAGATGGTGGCGCTCAGTGAGAGCGGAGAGACGTGAATGCGATTGGGCTATTTCACCATGCCGGTGCATCCGATGCATCGCGACTGGGCGGAGACGCTCAAAGAGGATCGCGCGGCTATCATTCTCGCCGACCAGCTCGGATTTCACGACGCCTTCATGGGTGAGCACCTCACCGACGCGTGCGAGAACATCACCAACAGCATGATGTTCCTCGCTTCTCTCATTCCCGAGACTAGGCAGATCAAGCTCGCGACCGGCACCTCCAATCTCTCGCACATGCATCCCGTGCTGATCGCGGTGCATGCAGCGATGTTCGATCACATGGCAGAGGGACGGTTCGTATTCGGCGTCAGTCCGGGAGCGCTGACCACCGACGCTGAGGCGCTGGGCCATCTCGATCTCGACCGGGGCAAGATGTTCGCCGAGGCGATCGACGTGATCCTCGCCATCTGGCAGGGCGAGCCGCCCTACGACATCGACTTGCCGGACAATCGCTACAAGGTATCGACCGCCCGCACCATGACGCTCGACCTTGGCGTCGGGTTCCTGCACAAGCCGTATCAGAGACCGCGGCCCGAGATCGTCGGGACTGTGGTGGCGCCGTTCTCTCCCGGCGTGGTGCTGATGGGCAAGCGGGATTTCCACCCGCTATCGGCCAATTTCCTCCTTTCCAAGCACCTGAAGTCGCACTGGGAAAACTACAGGAAGGGAAGGGCGGAGGTCGGTGCCGTCGCCGATCCGGCTGACTGGCGCGTGGCGCGGGCGATTTTCGTCGCCGATGACGACAAGATAGCCGCGCGTTACGGCCGCCACGACGAGAACAGTCCCTATCGGTTCTACTACGAGCAGATGCGGCGCAAAATGGAACGCGGCAAGCGGCTTTACGTGTTCAAGGCGCACAAGGACCAGCCCGACGCGGCAGTCACCCACGACTGGGTCATGGATCATTGCGTGATCCACGGCAGCGTCAACAAGGTCGTCGATCAGATCCTCGGCTTGCGCGAGGAGATTGGCGACTTCGGTGAGCTCGTCTATGCCGGTATGGACTGGGCTGACGCCGCACTGAGCAAGCGTTCCATGCAGCTGATGGCCGAAGAGGTGATGCCGCGCGTCAACGCCGCCATCGCCAAGGCTGCCGCTGCCGCCTGACCCGCGCGTCGCACCGGCTCAAGGAAAGGCGAGCCAGCGCCCTTCGGCCATGCTCCGGTGGCAGGCCTCGGCAAATGCCACATCGCGAATGCCCGCATTGAAATCAGCAGCCAACGGCATGTCGCTCACCACATGCCGCAGGAATAGCTCCCAGCCAGCCCGATACGGGTTGACATAGGGGCCAAGCGCGGGCGCCTCGCTCCAGGCATCGCGGTAGTCGGCGCCGATATCCTTCATGACACTGAAATGCGTGATCGACGGCGTCGCTGCCGCGGTCTGCACGTGACAGCGGTGCAGCCCGGCGACCGCTGAACCCCGTGTGCCATCGACCTGCAAGGTGAGCAGATCGTCGCGGCGCACCCGCGTCGCCCACGAGCTGACAATCGTGCCAAAGGCGCCGCCGTCTATCTGGACAAGCGTGGCAGCGGAATCCTCGACGGCGACCCTATAGGGCTGGCCATGCTCGTCGATGCGCTCCGGCGCTGCGGTCCAGCTCGCCGACGCAACTCGCGTGATGCGGCCGACAATCCCCTCGATCAGGTAGCGCCAGTGCGGATACATATCGAGAATGAGACCGCCGCCGCCGGTCCGATAATTCCAGCTTGGCCGCTGACACGGACGATCAGTGCCGTCGAACACCCACCAGCCGAATTCCAGCCGGAAGCCGACCACGCGGCCGAGCGCGCCTTGCGATGTGAGTGCTGCGAGCTTTGCCATGCCGGGCAGATGGATCTTGTCCTCGACCACGCCGTGCTTGAGCGCGCGCGTCTGCGCGGCTTGCAACAGCGCACGACCCTCTGCGACGGTCCGCGCGACGGGCTTTTCCGAATAGACGTGTTTTCCCGCTGCAATCGCCGCCTGCAGCACAGCCTGGCGTTGCTGCGTCGCCGCCGCATCGAAAAAGATTGAATAGCTGGGATCGCTCAGCGCCGCATCGAGATCGGTGGTCCAATCGGCAATCGCGTGAGCGCGCGCGATCTCTCCCAAGCGGTCGGCATCGCGGCCGACCAGGAGAAGCCGTGGCAGCAGGCGATCACCGCCAATTGGCAGTCCGCCGTCATTGCGGATCGGCACCAGCGCATTGGCGAGATGCTGGCTCGAGCCGATGCGGCCGGTCGCGCCATTGACAATGATGCCGATCGTCCGCGTCGCCATTGCGCTTACGCAATCCAGGCAGCCTCATTGATGACTATGCTATGGAGATTGCCGCCCCGTCCATGCTTCCCCGAGAGCGCCCGGTGCCCCGCCATATTGTCTGCCTGACATTCGATTTCGACACGCAATCGGGTTTCATCGCCCGCGGTATGACGAGCCCAACACCACTCTCGCGTGGCGAGTTCGGTCTCGTCGGCGCCGGCCGCATTCTCGATCTGCTCAAGGCCATGAGCTTGCCGGCGACTTGGTTCATTCCCGGCTTCACCATTGAGAGCCATCCGCACGCTTGCGCGGCTGTCGTCGATGCCGGGCACGAGGTCGCCCATCACAGCTGGGCGCACGTGCCGCCCGCCGAGCAGACGCGCGCCGAGGAAGAGGCCGACCTCATCCGCGCCAACGAGGCTATCCTACGGCTCACCGGTCGCAAGGCGCGGGGCTACCGCTCGCCCTCCTGGGACCTCAGCGAGAGCACCATCGGTCTCCTGCTCGCACACGGCTTTCTCTACGATTCAAGCCTCATGGGCGCGGACTACTGGCCTTATCGCGCGCGCCGCGGTGATGTTGCCAAGCTCGGTGAGCCGTTTGTCCGGGGCGAGGAGACGGCGCTCCTCGAGATGCCGATCAGCTGGTCGCTCGACGACTTTCCTCATTTCGAGTTCGTGCGCACCGGTACGAGCGTGTTGCCCGGTCTGCAGCCGGCGCGCGCTGTCACGGAGAGCTGGTTTGACGAGTTTCGCTATATGCAGAAAACCGTGGACTGGGGTGTGTTGACCTACACCATGCATCCTTACGTGATCGGTCGCGGCTATCGCATGCTCGCGTTGGAGGAGCTCCTCGGCAAGCTTGCGGACGCCGGCGCCGTGTTCATGAGCATGGAGGCGGCGGCGGCCGAGGCGGAGGAAAAGATGTTCACAGCGTGAAGGCAGCGTAGGGGTTGCTGCAGGGAGGCCCGTTGGCGACGTGCATCACTCTCGCCTCCAGATCGATCAGCACCGCGCCTGCGGTCATGGTGCGCTTGGCGCTCGGTTGGCTCGCATCGGGATGACGGCAGATCGCATAGGGCGCGCCGAAGTGGTCGCTTGCCGCGCTTCGCATGTGCTCCAACGCCAGGCGCCCACGATTCAGGGCAAGGAGTGCACGCATGCGATCGGCACGGTAGAGCGTGTTGGGCGAAACCTTCTCGAGCAGCGATTCGCCATGCCCTTGGGTGAGGAAATGGTTGGAGTGGGTGACGACACCCTCGTGCGGCTCAAGCACGCCGATGTGGTCGGGACTGGCCTCGAGGTCCACAATTTCGCCGCCGGCGGCGCCGATCACGAAATTGGCTGAACAGGTGCGCGGCGTGTCGGTCACGGGCCGCGCCGCTTGCCCGAACGTTTCGGCGTCGAGCACTTGGCGGCAGCGCACGTGGAAGGGCGCTCGATAGGCATTTCGGCCATCCTCGCTCGAGGCGAGGCCGTTCTCCACCAGACCAATGCCGCACTCGTTGACGCCCATCTTGCCGCCGGCGATGCCGGCTTCCGTCAAGCAGACGAAACTAGGCTTGTCGTCCCGGCGCGCCTGTAGAACGAAGGTGCGGCCATGCACGCCTTCGAGCCAGTCCCAATTCTGGCCGAGCCAGGTGTGGCGGTCGGCGGTCACTTCAGGGAGCAGACCGAACGTGGTGCAGCCGTCTGCTCCCGCGCTGAGCAGCTCGGTTTGGCGCTTAGTTTCCCCAACGGCCTCCTGCCCGAACAGCGTAAAGGCAAGCTCATAGCGCGCGTTGAGCAGGGCGATGCTCTCACCGCTCTGGCCGCTCCCCTCGCCGATGCCTCGCATTTCCTCCGCATAGGCTGCATTCTGCGTCGCGATTGCGGCAAGCCAGCGCTTGGCCTCCGTGAAGGCAGCCTCACGTGTGAGGCCCGAAGCGGCGAAGCGGCGCAGGTAGGTCTCCAGATTGTCGGCGATCTCGCGCGCAAACCGGCGTCCATGCGCGAGCCCTTGGCCGTAAGCATCCGCATGCGTGGTGAGGAGCGGAATGCGCGTCATGGGTCAGTGCGCCTCGACTGCCTTTTTCGCCAGGCGTTCGATATCGCCGGCGTGATTACGGAAATAGTGCTTGAACCAGAAAGTAAAGGCGTCCGGGTCGCGGCTGATGCGCTGCCCTATCTCGTCACACGAGACGAAGTCCACCTCGGCGACCTCGGCCGGGTGCGGCCGCGGCTCGCCCGCGAGCTTGCCGAAATAGACATAGACGAATTCATTCTCGTGCATGCCATTGTCAAGCTCGGTGCGATAGCGCGAGAAGAACCCGAAGCTCAATGGACACGAGACCCCAAGCTCCTCGTCGAGGCGACGTTGAGCCGCTGCCAGCGTACGCTCGCCTGGCCGCGGATGGCCACAGCAGGAATTCGCCCACAGCCCGCCCGAGTGATATTTCTGCGGATTACGCTGCTGCAGCACCAGGCGTCCGCGCTCATCGACAATGAAGATGGAAAACGCCCGATGCAGCAGTCCTTGCCGGTGGACGGCCGTCTTGCCCGCGGCGCCCGTGGCACGGTTCTTCTCGTCCACGAGAATGAGTTGCTCTTCCTCGCTCATGGCCTGTTGCCCTGCCGCAGATCCTTCACCCGCACGGCCTTTCCTTGCGAGCGCGGGATCTCGCCCGGTGCCTTGAGGGCGATGTCACAGGTGACCCCCATCATTGTCTTGATGTGATTGCGCACATCCGCAGCGAGTTTCTCGACCGGGGCAGCTGTGGAAGTGCCCGAGAGCTCGATTTCGACGGTGACCGCATCCAATGGCCCATCGCGCGTGAGCACAAGCTGATAATGCGGTGCCAGACCCGGGAACCCGACCAGCACTGCCTCGACCTGGGAAGGGTAGACGTTCACGCCGCGAATGATGAGCATGTCATCACTGCGGCCGGTGATTCGCTGCATGCGCCGGTGCGTGCGCCCACAGGAGCAGGGCTCCGCGATCAGCCGCGTGATATCGCGCGTGCGGTAGCGCAACATCGGCAGGGCTTGCTTGCTCAGGGTTGTGACGACGAGCTCCCCGCTTTCACCGATGGGCAGCACCTCGGTCGTGTCAGGATCGATGATTTCGCAGAGGAAGTGATCCTCCCAGACATGCAGGCCGGCCTGGGCGACGTGACATTCGCAGGCCACTCCCGGGCCGATGATCTCGGAGAGGCCGTACACATCGAGCGCCTTGATGCCGAGTTTTTCCTCCAATTCCCCGCGCATGGCGTCGCTCCAGGGCTCGGCGCCGAAACAGCCGTAGCGCAGCGGCAGGGCGCGGAGATCAACCCCGATAGCGGCGGCGACCTCGGCAATGTTGAGTGCATAGGAAGGCGTTGCCCCAAGGAGGCCTGCGCCGAAGTCTTTCATCAGCAGCACCTGGCGCTCGGTCATGCCTCCTGAGACGGGCACGGTGGTCAGTCCCAGCCGCTCGGCGCCGTAGTGGAAACCGAGCCCGCCAGTGAACAGCCCATAGCCGTATGCATTATGAAATACATCGCCGGGCTTGCCGCCCATGCAGGCGATCGACCGTGCCATCACATCCGACCAGAGCTCAAGATCAGCCCGCGTATACCCAACGACCGTGGGTTTGCCCGTGGTTCCGGATGAGGCGTGCAACCGCACGACCTCCTCACGCGGCACAGCGAACAGGCCGAACGGATAGGTGTCGCGCAGGTCGGCCTTGGTCGAGAATGGGATCAGCGCGAGGTCAGGAAGCGATTTGATGTAGGCGGGCTTGATGCCGACGGCATCGAGCTTCTTCCGCACATGTGGAACTTTCGTATACGCGTGCTCGAGCGTCTGCTGCAGCCGCTTGAGCTGCAGCGCTGCCAGATCGTCGCGGCCGATCGTCTCGACGGCACGATCGAACATGAAGAGGTCGGCGGAGCGGCCCGGCATCGCTGATTACCTTGCCAGCGCCGCAAAACGCGCCGCTTTGGCCTGCAACCGCTCCAAGGTCTTGTTTTTGTCAATGACAAAACGGGTGTGGGTACCGGTTCCGACCTCGTCGAGCTCGTCTCTGACGGTTGCGCTGAACGAGACCCGACGTCCCTCGACGGCGCTCACACGCACCCTGATTTCGGCGGTCATGCCCATGAGCGTCGGCGCGAGATGCTTGACCGCGACCTCCATGCCGACCGAATCCTCACCGGCATTCGCGTGCTCGAGGATGAGCTCGCGGCAGGTGTGCTCGATGTCACGGATCATTGAGGGAGTGGCGTAGGTGCGCGAATCGTCGCCCATGAAACTGATGGCGCGATCACTGCCGATGGGGATGGTTTTGACCCGCTCGATACCGGGTCGAAGGGTCGGTTTCATAAGGCCTAAGTCTGGACCAAAACACTGCACATAAAAAGGCCGGCGACGGAACCGGCCGCGCGCACCATCGAAAAGATATGAGCAATCCAGCGGGGTCGCTGCGAGGGAAAGGGCCGCACATTGTCGTCGCCCGGGTGACTCACTAGACTTGCGAGATCATTCCTCCTGTTGGATCCCGCTCGATGCTTGATCGCTCCATCCTTGCTCGCTACGCCGATTACACCTTGCCCGAGGCCGTCATTCCAGAGCTGCCCGGCTGCTACCGAGGGAAGGTGCGGGAGAACTACGACCTTCCCAACGGAACGCGCGTTATCATTGCCACCGATCGGATCAGCGCGTTCGATCGGAACCTGGCAGTCATTCCGCTCAAGGGGCAAGTGCTCACGCAAACCGCGCGCTTCTGGTTCGAGGCGACCGAACGGCTCTGCCCCAACCATGTCATTGAATATCCCGACCCGAACGTCCTGGTCTGCAGGCGTCTCGGCATGATGCCGGTCGAGATCGTGGTGCGTGACTATCTCGCCGGCACCACGTCGACCTCGATCCTGCAGATGTACAAGAAAGGCCGGCGCGAGATGTACGGCCACCGCTTTCCCGAAGGCCTGCGCGACAACCAGAAGCTCCCGCAGACCATCATTACCCCCACGACCAAAGCCGAGCAGGGTGAGCATGATGCGCCGCTCAGCGGCGACGAGATCGTGGCACGGAAGCTTCTCTCCGAGCGGCAATGGCGGGAAGTCTCCGAGAAAGCCTTGGCGCTGTTCGCCTGTGGCCGGGAGATGGCGGCGCGGCAAGGCTTGATCCTGGTCGACACGAAGTACGAGTTCGGGTTCGACGACAAGGGCACGATGTTGCTCGCCGATGAAGTTCACACGCCGGACAGCAGCCGCTATTGGCTTGCTTCGACTTACGGCGAGCGGTTTTCTGCGGGGGCTCCGCCGGACACGCTGGACAAGGATTTCGTGCGCCGGTGGGTGGCGGAACGCTGCGATCCATACAAGGATGCGATCCCGGCCATTCCGCCTGATATCATCTTGCAAGCCTCGGCAACCTACATCGACGTCTATGAGAAGCTCACGGGGCGTGAGTTCGTGCTGCCCGATCTCTCGGCGAGCCCGCTCTCGCGCGTACGTGCCAACTTGAAGAGCTATCTCGGCAAGGCCGCATGACGGCAGACGCAGCAGCCGAGCTTGGGCCTCTCACGGCGGCTGGGCTGCCAGGCAAAGAGGCGCGGGACTGGTTGCAGAGCGAGCCGCTCGAAGCGACGGACTTTTCCGCCGACCGCAAGCGTTTTGGCGGGTATTGGGACAGCTGCTCGCGTCTCATTGGCCGCCTTCCGCGCCGTCCGCGCCGGAACGCGTCGGAGCAAGCGGCTGCTGCGATGGTGCTCGAGCGGGCGCGCGCCGCGCGCAGCCTTTTCCTGCGGCGGCACGGGGATGCGGTTTATGACGCAGTGACTGTCCGCCGCACGCATTTCGTCAGGGTCGAGGACCTGGTGCTGCGCGCCGCCGCCGTGGTGCCCGGGCTCGTTCCCACCGCGCAGCAGATCGCTGCCGAGGACGGGGCTCTGCAGCGCGACAAGGACGGGCTGGAGATCGACCAGGGCTTGTTGTTGTCAGCTGTGCTGAGGAGCGAGCGCAGCGGCCGACACCTTTGTCATGCAATGCTCCTGCCGCACCCGGAAAGCGACGGATTGCTGCGTGAGTTCCAACGCAGCGGCATCGTCAAGCTCAACGGCGCCTCCGTCGAGCGCCGCGGCAAGGCTGCCATCGTCACCCAGAGCAATCCACGTTTCCTGAACGCCGAGGATCAGTCGACGCTCACCGGCGCGGAGATCTGTGTCGATCTCGCGCTGCTCGACCCGACGAGCGAGATTGCGGTCTTGCGCGGTGCTGCCGTCGAGCACCCAAAATACCAAGGGCGGCGCGTGTTCGGGGCGGGCATCAACCTGACCCACCTCTATCATGGGCGCATACCCTATGTCTGGTACCTGCAGCGCGACCTCGGTTGGGTGAACAAGGTCTATCGTGGACTGGCGCGCAGCGACGGGCCGCCGCCCGACGAGTTCGGCGGCGCCAGCATCGAGAAACCGTGGATCGCGGCGATCGAGGCGTTTGCCATCGGCGGCCACTGCCAGGCCGTGCTGGTCGCGGATTACGTGCTCGCGGAGCGCACGGCGTTCCTCACATTGCCGGCGCGCAAGGAGGGCATCATTCCAGGCGCCGCCAACATGCGCCTGCCGCGCTTCACGGGGGACCGCATAGCGCGCCAGGCCATCCAATACGAGCGGCGGATCGACTGCGACACCCCTGAAGGACGGCTCATCTGTGACGAGATTGTCGACACCGATGCGATGGACGCCGCGATCGAGCGCATTGTCGATGGGCTCACGAGCTCGGGAGTGGTGAGCGCGGCGAGCAATCGGCGCGCCTTCCGCATCACCCAGGAGCCACTCGATGTCTTTCGCAATTATTTTGCGGTTTATGCTCGCGAGCAGGCCTATTGCCACTTCAGTCCGGCTCTGATCGGCAATCTCGAACGTTATTGGAATGCGCAGCACCGCAAACCCTGACCTGCCGCCTGTCGTTCGAGGAAAAATATGAGCATCGAATTCCTGCTGACGTCGCTCATTGTGATCGTCTCTCCGGGCACCGGCGTGCTGTACACGCTCGCCGCGGGGCTTTCACGTGGCCCGCGTGCAAGCGTGGTGGCGGCATTCGGCTGCACGCTCGGCATCGTCCCGCATATGGCAGCGGCGATCATGGGCCTCGCCGCGCTCCTTCACACCAGCGCCGTCGCCTTCCAGACGGTGAAATATCTCGGAGTGGCTTATCTTCTCTACATGGCGTGGAGCGCACTGCAGGAGCGCGGCGCTCTGCGCATAGAGGGGCGGGTTGATGCACGCTCGGCGATGCAGGTGACCATGCAAGCGATCCTCATCAACATTCTCAATCCCAAGCTATCGATCTTTTTCCTGGCGTTCCTGCCGCAATTCGTACCGACCGACGCGCCGCATCCACTCTCGCTGATGCTCGGATTGAGCCTCCTCTTCATGCTGCTGACCTTCATGGTCTTCGTGGGCTATGGCCTGTTCGCCGCTGCCGTTCGCAACTATGTCATCTCGCGGCCGCGCGTGCTCGCATGGATTCGGCGAACCTTTGCCGCCGCCTTCGTGGCCCTCGGTGCAAGGCTTGCGCTCGCGGAACGCTAAAAACTCACTCACAAACGCAGTGCGCAAGGCCTTGCGACACTGGTCGATCGCCATGGCAGGGCACCATCCGAGGCTCGGACTTGCCGTTGACAGGCAGTTGCCGCCGGATGCACATGATGCTGAAAGCCTCTGGTGATGGAACCGTTGCCGCGCCGTTCTTTGCAGGATGACGGCCAATCAGAGAAGGGATGGGCTTAACCGACATCAATATGGAGCTTCATGCCATGCAGGATGCAGTGCGCAAGGAAGATCGCGCTGAGGATCGCGGCCGAAACGAGCATCACGCCACCGATCTGCGCAGCACGCTGGAGTGGCTGCGCGCGCAAGGCGACCTCATCGAGACCGACAAACCAGTCGATCCGGACCTGGAGGTCACCGGCTTGCAGAAGCACATGGATGGCGGCTGCCCGGTGCTGTTCAACAACGTGAAGGGAAAGCCACATCACCGCGTCGTCACCAACCTGTTTGGCGACATGAAGGTGATTAACAAGATGTTCGGCTGGAAGGATGACGCGGAGCGGGTCAGGAAGCTGGCCTACGCGCTGAGCCATCCGTTGAAGCCAGTCGAGATCTCGCAAAATGCGGCGCCCTGCCAGGAGCACGTGATCGAGAATCCAAAGGACGTCAACGAGCATGTCGTCGCGATCCGACATACCACTTACGAGCCCGAGCTCACGGTCGGGTCGGCGATCCGGTGCGTGACCGGGCGCGAGTTCGATGGCGGGTCCGACCTCGGCTATAACCGCATGAACTTCCGGTGGGGGAATATCGGCACTTTCCAGATTTCACCCGGCTCGCACATGTGGCAGGTGGTGAACAAGTACTACACAGCGAACGAGCCGGTGCCGATCACCATGTGTTTTGGCGTGCCACCCGCATGCACGCTGCTGGCCGGTGCCGGCTTCGACTACGCCGTGCTGCCGATGGGCTGCGACGAGATCGGCATTGCCGGAGCGGTGCAGGGCACGCCGATCCGGCTCGTCAAGGCGCGCACGGTGAATGCGATGGCGATCGCCGATGCCGAGCTCGTGCTGGAGGGCTACGTCAATCCGCGCGACCGCAGGTTCGAGACGCAGGAATCGGAGGACGCGGGTGTTCAGGGCCGCTTCCATTTCCATCCGGAATGGGCCGGCTATATGGGCAAGGCCTACAAGGCGCCCACCTTCCACGTCACCGCCATCACCATGCGCAAGCCGCAGAGCAAGCCCATCATCTTTGCCCTGGGCGTGCACACCTTGGACGACCACAACATCGACACGACGGTGCGCGAGGCGGCGATCTATGAGCTATGCAACCGGCTGCAGCCCGGGGTCGTGCAGAATGTCGTCATTCCGTACTGCATGACCGACTGGGGCGGCTGCATCATTCAGGTGAAGAAGCGCCATCAGCTGGATGAAGGCTGGCAGCGAAACTTCCTCGGAGCCGCGCTGACCTGCTCCCAGGGCATGCGGCTTGCCATCGCGGTGAGCGAGGACGTCGATCCTTATTCCATGGATGATGTCATGTGGTGCCTGACGACGCGGGTGAACCCGAGGACCGACATCCTCAATCCCATCCCAGGCGGGCGCGGGCAGACCTTCATGCCGGCCGAACGCATGACCGCGGGCGACAAGCAGTGGACCGCGTCCAACACACATTTCGAGGGGGGCATGGGCATCGATGCCACCGTCCCGTTCGGCTACGAGAGCGATTTCCTGCGGCCCGTCTATCCGGTCGACCGCGTCAAGCCTGAGGATTTCTTCACCGCGCGAGACATCGAGAACGCCCGTTCGCGCATGCAGGGCTGGGTCCAATCGCTCGCCCGCAGCGGCAGGTGAAGGGCCTCGCCGGCTATGAGCCTGCAACCCAGCGCTCGACCAGGAGCTTCCGGTCGAGCTTGCCGCGCTCGGTTTTCGGCAAAGCGGCGCAGACCTTGATCTGCTTCGGGGCCTTGTAGACCGGCAGTGCGTCGCTGCAGTAGCGCAAGACGTCGTTCGCGTCAGCCGCAGCGCCGGCGCGCGTCACGACAAAGCTCACGACCTCCTCGCCATAGAGCGAGTCGGGGATGCCGATGGTGGCGGCCTCCACGACATCGGGATGCTGCATGAGCAGACTGTCGATCTCGAGTGGCGAGATATTGATACCGCCGCGAATTATGAGGTCTTTTGCGCGGCCGGTCAGCACCAGAAAGCCTTCCGCATCAAGGAGACCCAGATCACCGGTGCGCAACCGCCCCCGGCTGTTCACGCGGATGCTGCCGTCCTCGTCGAGGTAGCGATACTCGTGCTCATCAAAGCCGCCGATCTCGACCTCGCCGACCTTGCCGCTTGCAAGCACGTGTCCTTCGGCATCGACAATCGCCAGCCGGTGATAGGGCAGGGGGCGCCCAGCCGTGCCGAGGCGGCGTTCCTCACCAGAGACGACCGCCATCCAACCGGTCTCGCTCGAGCCATAGCCTTGCGCGATGCGAGTTCCGAACTGATGCTCGAAACGTTGCCATTGTTCGAGGGTGAGCGGCGCCGAGCTTGATGTGAGAAAGCGGAGTGTCGGCAGCGGGGCAGGCGATTCTGGCAGCGACGTGTTGAGCAGGATGTTGACGGTGGTTGGGTTGCCGGCTGCCACCGTCACACGGTGCTCGCGCACATGCGGGAAGAAGCGGCTCGCCGAAAACTTCGGCGCCAGGACGAGAGTGGCGCCGCAACTGACAGGGACGAGCGCCCCCAGAAGCTGGGCTGACGCCCAGTTCAAGGAGCGAAAATCGTAGATACGGTCGTGCGCGCCAATGCCGAACCCGTTTGCGGTGGGCTCGATGTTCCCGAGATGCTCACGGAAAGTCAGAACCACGCCCTTAGGCCGTGCGCTGGTACCCGAGGTGAACAGAATGACTGCGTCGTCGCCGGCTGTGGGGCCAGCATGCCTGTCGATCGGCTCGCAACGCGCAACCTCACCGAAAAAGCTTCCCGCTTCCGCGTGCCGGTAGTGTCCAAGAGGTAGACAGGGCGCCGCAACCCGGGCGAGGAGATCGTCCAGCGCCAGCCCGGCCTGATACAGGACCAGCTCTGGTTTGAGCCGTTCGAAAATATTCTCGAGCTGGTTGCGGTTCATTTCCACATGAACGGTGCAGATGGTTGCACCATAGGCCATCACGCCGAGATAGCAGAGGAGATGCTCAGCCGAGTTGTTGGCGAGGAGGGCGACGCGCTGGTTGCGGCCGAGCGCTCGCTCGCTCAGGACGGCCGCAATACGCCGCGTGGTGTCGCGCAGCTCACCGTACGAGATGCTGCGGCCGCCATCCGCGCAGACGAGCCACGGCTTTAACGGATCGCGCTGAGCGGCGCGATCAATCCAATCTCGCAGCAGCTTGGAACCAGCATGGAGCGACATGGCAGGCGAGGTCGACCGGGTTTACAGCGGATTATAACGATTTTGATCTGCTCTAGGAGTGGCAGCTCGCTGCGCGGATCAGCAATAGTTATATCCGTGCAGGCCCGCAAACTGAGCGACGTAGGTGAACCCCGGAGGTGGAGCTCCTGAGAGCTGCGGCGCTTGCAGAGTGGCCATTTTCGTGCCCTTGCTCATGCGGCCGGCGTGTCTCGCCGGGCCTAGGGAGGACCTGAATGCGGCGCCTTATCATCAGCATGACCGGCTCCACGGGAGCAATTTTCGGGGTGCGGATGCTTGAGGCGCTCAAGGGCACCGACGTGGAAAGTCACCTGGTGATCTCGAAGTGGGCGCAACGTACCCTCGAGCACGAGACCCATTACACAGTGGAGCAGGTGAGGGGTCTTGCCAGTGTGGTGCATAGCCATGGCGACATGGGCGCGTCGATATCCTCTGGCTCTTTCAAGACCGAGGGGATGGTGGTCATGCCCTGCTCGGTGCACACGCTTGCCGGCATCGCTAATGGCTATGGCGAGACATTGGTCCATCGCGCCGCCGATGTGGTGCTGAAGGAGCGCCGAAAACTGGTTCTCCTCGTGCGCGAGACACCACTCTCGGAAGTGCATCTCGAGAACATGCTCAAGCTCGCCCGCATGGGCGTCTCGATCGTGCCTCCCATGCCGGCGTTCTACAACCATCCCCAGACTGTCGATGACATTGTCAATCACATCGTCGCACGGGTGCTCGATCAGTTCGACATCCCGGCTCCGTTCGCCAAGCGCTGGGACGGGCACATGCTTACGGCGGCCAAGATTGCCGCTCTGCCGCCGGGCGTGCATCCTGCGACCAAGAGCGGCACCTAAGCTTACAGGTCTCGACGGCGCCGCTGGCGCAGTAGGATGATGCGAGGCATGAGCGCGCTCTTGTGCAGGTCACGAGCCGCCGCTTAAGCTCGCGCCCACAGCGCAGGGAGACCGCGACCATGCGACCGTTCGAAGGCATCCGGGTGATCGATGTCACCCACGTTCTTGCGGGCCCATTTGCCGCCTATCAGCTGGCCGTGCTGGGCGCTGACGTGATCAAGGTGGAACATCCGGACGAGCCCGACCAAAGCCGAAGCAATGGTTCGGACAAAGCGCTCAATCGCCGCAACATGGGCACCGCATTTCTGACCCAGGCGTCCAACAAACGTTCCATTGCACTCGATCTGAAGCAGGGTTCCGACCGCGAGATCCTGAAGAAGCTCGTCGCCACAGCGGACATCTTCGTTGAAAACTATCGGCCCGGCGCGTTTGAGGCGCTCGGCCTCGGCTACGAGGCGCTCTCGGCGATCAATCCAAAGCTGATCTACGCGTCATTCTCCGCATTCGGGCAAACCGGGGTCCGTGGGGTCCAGACCGCTTATGATCACGTGATCCAGGCCACCTCCGGGCTGATGGCGATGACCGGCACGGACGATGTGCATCCGGTCAAGCTCGGTGCACCGGTTGTGGATTACGCCACCGGCATGACGGGAGCCTTTGCGCTCTCCGCGGCGCTGTTCCAGCGCGAGCGGACCGGACGCGGCCAACGCATCGACATGGCGATGCTCGACGTGGCGCTGATCCTGATGAGCTCGCACCTGACCGGCTATCTGCACAACGGGACGCATCCCAAGCCGCACGGCAATCGGCATCCGCATGCAACCAATGGTGCCTTCGCCACCAAAGACGGGCTAGTGATGCTCGGCGCGAGCAACCTGCGTCAGCAGCGCAGGCTATGGACGGTGCTCGGCCGGCCCGACATGATCAAACGAAACAACGAGGAGCGCGACGCCGACCATCAGCACGAGATTGCCGTCCTTGCCGATATCATGGTGACGCGTACCGCAGCCGAATGGGAGGAGTTTTTGCAGGCACGGCATGTGCCCGCAGCCAAGGTGCGCAGCATGGGTGAGGCGCTGGCCGACCCTCACCTGACATCGCGGGGAGTCGTGCACCGGCACGCTGCGGCAGCGGGTCTCGAGGGCAGCCTCAGCGTGCCGCTCGCCCCCTTCATGTTCGCGCATGGCGGGCCACGCATCGACACTCCGCCTCCCACGCTCGGACAACACAATCCGGAGATTTTGGCTGAGCTGGGCTATGCTGAGAAGACGGCAAGCGTGGCTTGAGGTCGAAGCGCTGGCACGACAAAGGAGAGCTCCATGGCAACTTTTACCTGGGACCACGTCCATTTGCGCACCACCGATCCGGAAGGCACGGCGGGATGGTACGAGCGCATGCTTGGTGCCGAGGTCATCCGCACAATGCAGCAAGGCAAGCCGCGCCTTGACCTCAAGCTTGGCGGCGCCAACATCTTCATCGCGCCGGTTGCGCCGGGCGACGGCGTCAACGCGCCGCCGACAACGCCATACCGAGGACTCGACCACTTCGGCCTGACCGTCAGCGGAATCGATGCCATTGCCGCCGACCTGAAGGCCAAGGGGGTGGAGTTCACGCGCGAGCCCACGACCGTCCGGCCTGGGGTGCGGGTCTGTTTCATTCGCGCGCCCGAGGGAGTGTCGATTGAGCTGCTCGAGCGTACGGGTGCAGGGGCAAGCGCATGAGCGTAACGAGCAAACAATATCCCGTCAGCCATGATGATGCCGAATGGCGGCGGCTGCTCACGCCAGAGCAATACCAGGTCCTGCGCGGTCATGCGACCGAGCGGCCCGGCAGCTGTGCGCTTAATCATGAGAAGCGGGCCGGCACGTTCAGCTGTGCCGGGTGCGGCCAGCGACTGTTCGTGTCGAAGCAGAAATTCGAGAGCGGCACCGGATGGCCGAGCTTCAATGATCCAGTCCCCGGTGCCGTCGAGACCGCTACCGACACGAGCCATGGGATGATGCGCAACGAGGTGCATTGCAGCCGTTGCGGCGGCCACCTCGGGCATGTGTTCGAGGATGGGCCGCCCCCGACACACTTGCGCTACTGCATCAACGGCGTCGCAATGAATTTTGATCCGGAATAGCGGCGCACTCAGCTGCGCCATTCTGACTTTGGCTTTGCTCGCGATCGGCAGGGCGGCACCGCTTGCCCCGCAACACGTCGCTGGCTACGTTGTCGCTCCTCCTCCCCCAGCATAAGCAGGCCCATCGATGATCGACTTTTACGCACTCACCAGCCCGAACGTGCAGAAGATCTACATCATGCTCGAGGAGTGTGGGCTGCAATACACAGAACATTTCGTCGATGTTTGGAAAGGCGAGCAGTACAAGCCCGAGTTCATCAAAATCAATCCGAACAGCAAAATCCCGGCGATCGTCGATCATGATGGACCTGGCGGTAAGCCCATCACCATCATCGAGTCTGGCGCGATCCTGATCTATCTCGCCGAAAAGACCGGCAAGCTCTTCCCGAAGGATCCGGCCAAGCGATACGAGGTGCTGCAGTGGTTAATGATCCAGTTGACCGGTGTCGGTCCGATGTTCGGGCAATGGACGCATTTCAAGCTGTTCGCGCCGAAAGGCAATGACTACAGCCTCGCTCGCTACACGTCGGAGCTGATGCGGCTTTATGATCTGCTAGAGAAGCGCCTGGCTGCGGTGCCGTATCTCGGTGGCCAGGAATATTCGATCGCCGACATCGCCACCTTTCCATGGACGCGCAACCACGATGCACAGGGCGTAAAGTGGCAGGACAAGCCGAACTTGGCGCGATGGTTCAACGCCATCAATGAGCGGCCGGCGGTCAAGGCTGCCCTGGCCAAGGTCGCGGTGATCAAGTCGAGCCGCGAGACGGCCAGCGACGACGACAAGGATCGCTTCTTCAACCGCGGTCGCTACGCCCACGCCCACGCCTGATGGGGCGGGTTCACAGGAGACGATCTGCGCGGACTTCGGCTCGAGGCACACTGGCTGAGGCAGCATGGCAGGGCAGGACATGACAGAGACCGCGCAGGTGGAAACGCGCAGCGGCATAAATTACGCCAACCATGACGGGATTACCCTGCTGGGCGACCTCTATGTCCCGGCCGGCACGGGGCGCGCGCCGGCCCTGGTTGCCGTGCATGGCGGTGGTTGGCAGGCGGGTGCTCGCAGCGCGTTCCAGTATTGGGGTCCTTACCTTGCGGAGCGCGGCTACGCCGTATTTGCCATCAGCTACCGTCTTGCCAAGAAAGGCGAGAAGATGTTTCCGCAGGCGGTGCACGACGTCCTAGCCGCCGTTCAATTCCTGCGCGCCAGCGCCGGACAATTCAGGATTGATCCGGAGCGGATCGGCCTGTTCGGGGCCTCCGCCGGTGCGCATCTCGCGTCGCTGGCGGCGCTCGGGGCCGGCAGTCCCGTGTTCAAAGGCGGCTATCCGAAGGATCCGCACGCGACAGCGAACACAAAGGTCAAGGCGCTGGTCGGGGTATACGGGGTCTATGACCTTGTCGAGATGTGGCAGCGCTATCTGATCCAGAGCCCACGCGAGAACAACATTGAAAATTTCATTGGCGCCGCCCCAATGGACGACCCACGCCTCTATTTCGATGCCTCGCCCATTAGTTATGCGACGACATCGAACAACCAGATCGGAGTGTTTCTGAGCGTTGGCACCGAGGATGATCTGGTCAATCGCGCGGCGCAAAGTGACGCGTTCCTCTTGCGATTGAAACAGGCTGGCTTCTTCGTGCGCACCTGCATCGTGCAGGGGGCTCCGCACTACTGGTTGAGCGACCCGATAGACGAGCCCAACAGCTATGCTGGGTTCCTCGCGCCGCGCCTCGTGCGCTTCTTGAAAGAGCGGCTTTGAGGGCCGATCTCGCGCAGCCGGCGATCATCCCACGATTCAGGTCCGAATGCCTTCCACCCCGAGTAGGAAGGCACTTCGAAAACCGCGCCTGCAAGGCCCTTTCCCAAGCCGCGTGAGCAAGCCTAGGCTCTGGGAGCGGCGCTAGTGACCGCCTGCGCCCGCAGTGCACGAGGGAGGACAAGAATGACAATCACGCGACGTACCGCTCTGAAGTCCGCCGCGGCTGCAGCACTCGTTCCCGCCGGCCTCTCTGGCCTGGGACCGGCAAGGGCCGCGGCCCCGCTCTTCGGCAAGCAAGTGCCGTCCATCTATCGTTACAAGCTCGGCCAATTCGAGATCACCGTGCTCGGCGACGGTGCTCTAAAAGCGCCGCAGCCCGAAGCCATCGTCGTCAATCAGCCGTTCAATGAAGTGCAAAAGGCCTTGGAAGGCGCCCACCTGCCCAAGGACCAGATCGTCAACGTGTTTACCCCGTTTGTCGTCAATACGGGGCGGCAACTCGTTTTGTTCGATGCCGGTTTTGGCGACAATGGGCCACCCGGAGTGGGGCTGCTCGCAAGCCACATGAGCGCGGCCGGCATAGACCCGAAGACCATCGATGCCGTGATCATCAGCCATTTCCACCCGGACCACATCGCCGGGCTGCGCAACAAGGCGGGTGCGGCGGTCTATTCCAATGCCGAAATCATGGTCCCGTCTAGCGAATGGACCTTCTGGCGCGATGATGGCGAGATGAACAAGGCTAAAGATGTCTGGAAGCCGAGCTTTGTCCATACCCGCCGGGTGTTCGATCCGATCGCCAACGATGTAAAGCGCTTCGAGTATGGCAAAGAGCTTTTGCCGGGCATCACCAGCGTCGATGCGCGGGGTCACAGCCCGGGCCACGCCGGCTTTGTGATCGCGTCAGGAGATGCCAAGCTGCTCTACTTTGCCGATACGACGAACAATCCTGCGCTCTTCGCCCGTAACCCCGAATGGCATCTTTGGGCAGATATGGATGCCGGCTTGGCGGTCAGTGCGCGCAAGCGGCTCCTCGACATGGCAGCAGCGGAACGCATGCCCATCGCCGGCTATCACTACCCGTTCCCGGCCGTTGGCTACATTGAAAAGCGTGGCAGCGGCTACGACTTCGTTCCGGCAACCTGGCAGCACGTGCTCTGATCGGGGGGTGCGTCGCTGCTTCCGGGCAGCTCGACGTAAGCTAGAGGCCGGTACGCCGATGCGTGATCGCCATCCGTGTGCCGGCCATTGCTGCTCTATCCTCCTGCTTCCTTCGTGAGGAACGCATCGAGGACTGTGCAGGCATGTCGGTCAGATTCGAAATCGCGCGCGATTTGCTCGTAAAAGTGCGCAGCGCCGACGTAGAGCTCATGCCCGGCGGGATCTTCGCCGACGAAGTCGGCGATCTCGTGCATCTCGGCGACCCACCGGTAGGCCTTCGGAGGCATCAGCGAGAGCGAGCGCTTGAGCCAGCCGAGCATCTGCGGCTGGCTGGCTGCGAGCTCCGTGAACAGCGCCTCGTGCGAGCCGGTGCGCGTGGCGGCCAGCATCATGACGGCAGCGAGCGCCTGGGTGCCCTTGGTAATCCCCGCATAGGACATTTTCACAGCTGAAGCTGCCGTCAGGGTCCCCTCCAGCACGCGCACCTCAAGCCCGTATTGTTTTAGGCTGGCAAAGCGTCCCGCGTGCGGACCCGACGCATAGAACCGCGGACCCGTGTCGCCAGGCCGCGGAGGCGAGCCAATGATGCCGGCATCGACAAATGGTGCCCCGGTTTGCACGATAGCGCCTGCCACGCGCTCCGCCGTTTGCGGGCTAATGGCGTTGCAGTCGACATAAACAGGTTTGCTGTTGCTGGCGCTCAGCGGCGCCGCAAAACGTTCAGCCAGCGCAACAGCATCGCCGGGCGGCAGGATGGATAATATGAAATCGGCGCGGGCGATCTCGTCATCGTTTGCTCCTACCAGGCCTGCGGCATCGGCCCGCTCCAGCGTGTCATGGCTACGCCCAGTTAGGGATGTCAGTACTTTCAATCCATGCTCGACCAAACGCTTGCCGACGGCAGCGCCCATCATGCCAGGCGCAATGACCGCAACGACAGGACTCATGGTGATCTCCGGTTCTCATCCAAATTGAATCTGCTGCCCAAGCTCGGAATTGGCAAGCCGACCTGCGAACTGCCGACTGCCATGCGAACTTCGGAATCGGGACACTTGCTCCTGACGCTTGGCAAAGAGGCCCAATTCAGCTTTGTTCTGCCACCGCTCACGACAGAACAGGAAGCCCCGTGGCCGCAGACCTGACCGATGCTCGTTACCTGCTCGCACTCGCGAACCGAATGCTGGCCAATGAAGGTGTCCTCGACGCCTTTGGTCACGTCAGCATGCGCCATCCTGCCGATCCCGGCCGGTATTTGCTGCCTCGCGCGCGCTCGCCAGCAGCGATCGAACCGAGTGATGTGCTTGAATTCGGGTTGGATTCTGCTCCGGTGAAACCGCCCAAGATGCCGCTCTACGCCGAGCGGGTGATTCATGGCTGTATCTACGAGGCGCGCCCCGACGTCATGGCGGTTTGTCATCACCATGCGCCCGCCATCATGCCATTCGCGATCTCGGGTACGCCGATCGTTCCGGTGTTTCACGTCGGCGCGGCGGCGGGCGACACCATCCCGTTCTGGAACCAGCAAGACGAGTTCGGCGATACCAATCTGCTGGTCGTCAAGCCGGAGGAAGGCCAATCTCTGGCGCACGCGCTTGGTCCGCACGCGGCCGTCCTGATGAACAACCATGGCGCGACAGTCGTCGGCGCTGATGTGCGCCAGCTGGTCTCCCGCGCTATCTTCATGTGCCAAAACGCCGAGTACCAGTTGAAGGCCAAGATGCTCGGCCATGTAGCGACATTGACACCAGGGGAGGTGAGGCTGGCAAGCACGCTCAACGCAATGCCCAATGTGACCAGCCGCACCTGGGAATACTGGACGCTGCGGCTGGAGCAGGCAGGTGCGGCGCCGCCGCAGCCGAAGCGGGCAAGCCGATCGCGCGGCTCGCGCCCCCGTACTCGCGCCCGCGGTATCAACGTCGTCCGGTAAAGGTTGCGGCGCGCTTCTCGACAAAGGCACGCATGCCTTCGGCGTAGTCGGGCGTGAGACTTGCCTCGCGCTGCGCTTCCCGCTCGAGGTCGAGCTGGGTATCGAGATCATTGCTCCAGGATTCCTCGAGCACGCGCTTGGTGAGCGCGAGCGCAACCGTTGGTCCTGCCGCGAGCTGCCGGGAGAGCCTGTGGCCCTCGTCCATCAAGTCCTTATCAGGCAAGGCTCTCCAGATGAGGCCCCAGCTCGCGGCCTGCTCCGCTGAAAGTGGCTCCGTGGTGAGTGCGAGGCCGCGCGCACGGGCTGGACCGACAAGGCGTGGCAGGATCCACGTTCCACCGCAATCAGGGATGAGGCCTATCCTGGCGAACGCCTGGATGAATGTGGCCGAAGTGCCGGCCAGCACGATGTCGCAGGCGAGGGCGATATTGGCCCCGGCACCGGCTGCCACCCCGTTCACGGCGGCGATGACCGGAAACGGGAGCGAACGCAGCTTGCGCACGAGCGGGGTATAATAGGTCGCCAACGCGCCGCCGAGGACCTGGGTTTCTCCATCAGCCGTTAGCCGGTCGCTGAGGTCCTGACCCGCGCAGAAGCCGCGTCCCGCGCCCGTCAGCAGCAATGCGCGACAATCCCCATCCTCCTCCGCCTCGATCAGCGCAGCCTTGAGGGCGAGGTGCATGGCCTCGTTGAATGCGTTCAATCGCTGCGGCCGATTGAGGATAAGGACGCGATACCCGCCGTGCCGTTCAACCATGATTGGGTGCTCGTCCATCTTCGCCTCCTGATCTGAAATTCAGAGCCTCCGCATCATTCTTATCGCGAGCTCGTAATGCGGATCTCTGAACCAAAGCCGCGCTGTGTCGAACGCGATCATGCGCCCCATTGCATCTTGCCATGAACAATAGTCGTATACCGGCAACGCGTCTTTGCCGTTCAGGAGCCCGCCATGCCCGCTCAATTCTGGTCTCATTCCAGGGCCGGCACGATCAGCCGCCGCCACGTTACTGCCGGCCTCGCCGGGACCGGCATTCTGGCCACCACCGGGCCCTTCGAGAGCTTGCGTGCGCAGAGCGCGCCGCTGAAGGTTGGGGTGCTGCTGCCCACCTCAGGCGCTCAGGCGGGTATCGGGCAGGACTGCAAGCGCGGTGCCGACCTTGCTCCCGGCATTTTCAAGGAGCTGGGATTGCCCGCTATTACAATGATGAACGCGGATACCGAGACCAATGTCGAGGTGGCGCGCTCGCGTGCGGAAAAGCTCATCAACGACGGCGCGCAACTGCTGATGGGTGCCTTCGATTCCGGTCAGAGCACGGCAATTGCACAAGTGGCCGAGCAGAAGGGCATTCCTTTCGTCATCAATATCGCCGCGGCGCCTGCGATCACCGAGCAAGGCTATAAGTTCGTATTTCGGAATTTTCCCACAGCGCCCATGATTCTCCGCGACGCCTTCAGCAATCAAAAGGAAATCTTCGACAGCACTGGAAAAGCGCCGAAGTCAGTCGTGTTCATGCACGTCAACGATACCTTTGGCACGTCGATGAAAAACGGCATCGGCGGCATCCTACCCAAGTTCGGGATGCCCTATCAGATCACCGAGACCATCGCCTACGACGCGACGGCACGCGACTTGTCGGTAGAGGTTGCCAAGGCGAAGGCGACGGGAGCCGAGGCGTTGCTCATGGTGAGCCGCCTCAACGACGCCATTCTGATCACCCGCGAGCTCGTGAAGCAGCGCTGGAGTCCAATGGCGGTCTTGAGCATGGGGCCGGGCTGGTACGAGGATCAGTATCTCAAGGCATTGGGCAAGCTCGCCGATGGGCCTTTCAGCTTCGTGCCGTGGTATGATCCAAACAAACGCCTGACCAAGGTCCTCGAAACTGCGCTCGCCAAAGCGCATCCCGATATCAATCTCAACACCAATCACGTCTATACCTTCGAGGCCCTCCTGGTCGCGGCTGATGCCTACAAGCGGGCTGGCTCCGCCGATCCCAAGGCGCTTGCTGATGCCATCCGCAGCACCAACATCACTGATAACGTCAGCCCTGGCCCGGGCATCCGCTTCGACGCGAAGGGCCAGAATGACCAGCTCAAGAATTCAGCAATCCAGAACCGCGGCGGGAAGCTTCTCACGGTGGCACCGAAAAGCGCTTCGAATGCCGCGCCTGAGCTGCCGATGACGCCTTACGACAAGCGCAGCTGATCGCGGTTGAGGCTGGTCTGGCTGTCCGAATGGCCGCAGATCAGCTTCGCACGCTCCGCCCGTGTCCGCGCAAATCTACCTGAACGTTGCCGTCAGCGGCCTCTTGACCGGGCTGGTTTACGGCCTGATGGCCCTGGGGCTCTCGGTGATCTTCGGTGTCATACGGGTGGTCAATTTCGCGCACGGCGAAATGATGACGATCGCGATGTACCTCGCGATCATGCTGTTTGCCGCGTTCCGGCTCGATCCGCTGCTGACGCTGGTGCCGATCGCCGCTGTGCTGTTCGCGCTCGGCTATGCGCTGCAAGCGGGGTTGATCAACCCGTTCATCAACCGGCCGGAATACAGCCAGTTCATGCTTCTGGTGGCAATTGGACTGATCATCGTCAATGTGCTGCTGATCCTGTTCGGACCCGACGCACGCAGCGTGCAGACCTCGTATGCCTTCGACAGCTTCGAGATCGGCCCCGTCATCGTCGACGCCACCAAGGTTTACGCCGCACTCGCCACCCTCGTCGTGGGAACGTCACTTTTCGCCTTTTTCCGGTTTGCGCCGCTGGGCAAAGCCATTCGTGCTTGCGCCGACAACTACACCGGCGCCCTGGTGGTCGGCTTGAATGTGAAGCGGCTCTATGCGCTGACCTTCGGGCTTGGCGCCGCATGCGTCGGGGCCGCCGGGTCGATGCTGGTTCTGTTGTTTGACGTGACGCCGGGCGCCGGCCCCGGCTACACGCTCCTCGCCTTCATCATCGTGATCACCGGCGGGCTTGGCTCGATGCCTGGAGCTCTGCTGGGCGGCGTGATGATTGGAATGACCGAAGCCCTGGCCGGCCTGCTGTTCACGCCGTCGGCAAAAAGCATGTTCTCGTTCGGGCTTCTGGTCCTGGTCCTGCTGTTTCGGCCGCAGGGTCTGCTGGGCAAGAGAGCCGGATGATCCGGCGGCTCACTCAAGGGGTGCAGCGGCGCAACCTGGTGCTTCTGGCCTTGTTGCTCGCGGGTCTTCTTGTGGCGCCTTGGTTTGCCAGCGACTACCTGCTCACAGTCCTGATCACCATTCTGTATTTCGCTTATGCAGGCCAAGCCTGGAACGTGATGATGGGATTTGCCGGGCAACTCTCGCTCGGGCACGCCCTCTATGTCGGCTTAGGCGCCTATACCACGGCGGCGCTTTACGTCTATTTCGGCGTCGGGCCCTGGATTGGTGTATTCGCAGGCGTGATGATTGCGGTGCTCGGCGGCGCCATCATCGGCTTTCTTGCGTTTCGGTTCGGGGTGGCTGGAGTCTATTTCGCCATTCTGACGATCGCTTTCGCGGAGTTCGCTCGCATCGGCTTCGATCATTTCTCGTGGCTCGGCGGCTCGAGCGGCTTCTTCCTTCCGGTTGCGAACTATACGCGCAACGATTTGTGGGATCTGCGCGGCGGCCCGGCGATGTTCTATTATGTGATGGTTGCTCTGGCGGCGTGCGCATTCGTGCTCTCGCACGTGCTCCTCAACAGCAGGATCGGCTACTACTGGCAGGCGATACGCGAGGACGAGCTTGCGGCGCGCTCGCTCGGCATCAACACCTTCCGCTACAAAATGATTGCCGTGGTCATTTCTGCGGGCATGACTGCGGTTGCCGGGATGGTATTCGCGTTCTACTACAACAACCTCTTTCCGGAACAGGTGTTTCATATCTCACGCTCGATCGAGATCATTCTCGGGCCTATCATCGGTGGGGTCGGGACGCTGTTTGGGCCGATCATCGGTGCGTTTCTACTAACCGGCCTCTCCGAGCTCATGCAAGACGTTCTGCATAGGCTTGGTGTCGATGCGCCAGGTGCCAAGCACGTTTTTTACGGTATCTGCCTTCTGCTGGTGGTGATCGTACTACCGGACGGTGTCTGGCCGTGGATCGCCGCGAGGCTCGGGGTGCGGAGCCGCCGATCGTGAGTGCGCTGCTCGATGTGAGCCGCCTGAGCAAACGCTTTCGTGGACTGCTCGCCGTAGACAATGTCAGCTTTGTCGTCGAGCAAGGATCGATTTTCGCTTTGATCGGTCCCAACGGGGCCGGCAAGACCACTTTGTTCAACATGATCGCGGGGGTGCTCGCACCGAACGAAGGCTCGATCACGTTTGCGGCGAAGCGCATCGAGGGCCTTCCACCCGACGCGGTCTGCCGCGAGGGGATCGGGCGTACTTTTCAGGTGGTCCGCCCCTTTGCCGCGCTGTCGGCCGAGGACAACGTGATCATCGGAGCGCTGCTGCATCAGAGCGATCCCGCCTCGGCCCGCCGCCGCGCCCACGAAATATTGTGGCAGCTCGACTTGTTCGGCAAGCGCGCGCAGCCCGCCTCCTCACTGACTCTGCCAGACCGCAAGCGGCTGGAAGTTGCCCGTGCCCTTGCCACCGATCCAAAGCTGCTTCTGCTGGACGAGGTGATGGCCGGCCTGCGACCTTCCGAGACTGACCGAATGGTGGCGATCCTGACCAAGCTCAATCGCGAAAGCGGCCTAACCATCGTGCTCATCGAGCATGTCATGCGCGCGGTGATGGCGCTGGCGCAACGTGTTCTGGTGCTTCACCATGGCGCGGCGATCGCGGACGGGCTCCCGGAGATGGTCGTGCGCGAGCCGGCCGTCGTTCAATCTTATCTCGGCGCCGAGGCGATCGACTGATGCTCTCGGTTGAAAATCTTGACGTCTTTCATGGCGATGCGCAGGCGCTCGACGGCGTGTCACTCGAGGTCGCAGAAGCGACAATCGTTGCCATTGTCGGCGCGAATGGCGCAGGAAAAACGTCGCTCATTCGTACCATTGCCGGCATGCTCCGCCCGGCGCGCGGACGGATCGTCTTTCGCGGGACCGATATTGCCGGCTGGGAGAGCCACCGCGTCTGCAACCTGGGAATTGGCCAAGTGGCCGAGGGGCGGCAGGTGTTCCCGTCCCTCTCGGTGGCCGAGAACCTCGACATGGGTGCGATGCTGCCGCGCGCCCGAGCCGAGCGTGCCAAGAACCTGGAAAAGGTGCTTGCGCTGTTTCCGGTACTCGCCGCGCGCTCGGGACAGGCTGCAGGAACGCTCTCCGGCGGCGAGCAGCAGATGCTGGCCATCGGGCGTTGTCTCATGGGTGCACCGCAGCTGATCATGTTCGACGAGCCGTCACTCGGTTTGGCTCCCGCTGTCGTGCAACAGGTGCTACGCACCGTCCGCGATCTGAATAGGGAGGGTCTGACCTGCGTCCTCGTGGAGCAGAACGTCGCGGTATCGCTCAAGCTTGCGGCACAAGCCTATGTCCTCGAGAATGGCCGCATCACCCTTGCTGGCAGGGGCGAGGACCTCCTGGCGGACGATCGCGTGCGGCAGGCCTATCTGGGAATGTGAGCGCCCGGCGGCTTGACACGTCGTCAGCGCGATGCATTTTCCGATTGAGCCTGTATAGCGCCATTTGAGGTTGCTGTTGCCGGCCGTAAGAGCGCGATACATCCACCCGATCCGCTCCCCCGGATAAAGGGGACGGAATTCCTACAACGGAGGCTATGATATGAAGCTTTACTTCTCGCCTGGGGCTTGCTCGCTCTCGCCGCACATTGTCTTGCGCGAGAGCGGCGCGAAGTTTGATCTCGAGCAGGTCGATCTGCGCGAGAAAAAGACCAAGAAGGGTGACGACTACTGGCAGATCAACCCCAAGGGGCAGGTCCCCATGCTCCAGCTCGACGACGGGACCCGCCTTACTGAGGGTCCAGCGATCGTCCAGTACATTGCCGACCAGAATCCGTCAGCCGGTCTCGCTCCTGCCAATGGGAGCATCGACCGTTATCGGCTCCAGGAATGGCTCACGCATATTGGCACCGAGCTGCACAAGACCTACGGTCCGTTGTTCCGGCCGACGACCCCGGATGCTTATAAGGCGATTTCAAAAGAGACGCTCGCGAGCAAGTACAAGAACGTCGACAAGCACCTCGCGGGGAAGCAGTACCTGATGGGCGACAAGTTTACCGTCGCCGACGCGTACCTCTACACCGTTACGCGCTGGGCACCGCGCGTGGAGTTTGACATTTCCTCTTTCCCAAACATCAAGGCATTCATGGAGCGGGTGTCAGCGCGCCCGAAGGTGCAGGAAGCGCTGAAAGCGGAAGGGTTGCAGTAGCATTACCGCAGAACGTGCAAGGACGAGCGGCTAATCTCGATCGTCCTTGCTCTGCCGACGCGGTAGTGCCGGCGACACACCAGCGTGCTCACGCGCGTGCTCGACGCCCTCTGCGCGGCCATGATGCTCGGGTGTGACACCGATCGGAGCCGGTACTATTTCACGCTGGGGGACCGATCTTGATCGTCAGCGTACCCACCCCGGTGATCTCGCAGTCAAGCTTGTCCCCCGCGACGGTCGCTGCAACGCCGGATGGCGTACCGGTCATGATGATATCGCCTGCAGCGAGCTCCACCATCTCGCTGAGCTTCACGATAACTTCCGGGACTTTCCAGATCATTTGCTCGAGGTCGCCATCCTGGCGCACCTTGCCGTTGACCTTCAAGGCGGTGCGACCTTTGCTCGGATGGCCGATTTTGCTCGTCGGCTGCAACGCGCCGCAGGGGGCCGAGCCATCGAAGGCTTTGCCGATCTCCCACGGCCGCTTCATATCGCGCGAGGCGATTTGCAGATCGCGGCGCGTCAAGTCGATGCCAACACCGTAGCCCCAGATACAGTTGAGGGCTTTTTCAAGCCTGATGTTGCGCCCGCCGGATTTGAGGGCGACGACCAACTCGACCTCGTGGTGCATGTCAGTCGTGAGCGGCGGGTACGGCACGGTTGCGCCATCCGGCACAATCGCATCAGCGGGCTTGGCAAAGAAGAAGGGGGGATCGCGCACATCATGGCCCATCTCCTTGATGTGCTCCTCGTAGTTGCGACCCACGCACCAGATCCGTCGCACAGGAAACAGCTGCTGTGACCCGCTGACCATAATGGCAGGCTGTCGCGGTGGCGCGATGACATAGCTCTCGGTGCTCATGCTCCCTCTTTCGTTGATTGCAGCAAACTGTCGAGCTCGGGCCGCGCGCGTGGCTCCTGCTCGCGCAGCTGTAGACGATAGAACGAGGCGTAGCGGCCTCCCTTGGCCAGCAGTTCGTCATGGCGGCCCGATTCGACGACCGTCCCATCCTCGATGACGAGAATACGCGGGGCGTCGACCACGGTATGCAGGCGATGGGCAATCACAATGGTCGTGCGGCCCCGGCAAAGATGCTCCATCGCGTCCTGCACCTGACGCTCGGATTCGCTGTCGAGGGAGGCAGTCGCCTCATCGAGCAAGATGATCGGCGCGTTCTTGAGCAGTGCGCGGGCAATGGAGATGCGCTGCCGCTCTCCCCCGGCGAGCTGCAGCCCGTGCTCACCAACCTCGGTGTCGTAACCGCGTGGAAAAGCCATGATGAAGTCATGCGCATTAGCCGCCTTGGCAGCCGACACGATCTCCGCTTGGCTGGCGCCCGACCGTCCAACAGCAATGTTGTCGCGCACCGTGCCGCGGAACAGAAACACGTTTTGACCGACATAAGCGATCTGGCGGCGCACCGACTGGCGCCTCACTCGCGCGGTGTCCTGTCCATCAATCGTAATGAGGCCCGCATCAACATCGTAGAAGCGGAGGATCAGATTGAAAATGGTCGACTTGCCGCCGCCGGAGGGGCCGACAAGCGCTGTCTTGCTTCCCGGCTCAGCTACAAAGCTAAGACTTCGGATCGTCCTTTCGCCAGGATGATAGGCAAACTGGACGTTGAGGAATTCGACCTTGCCGTTGGAAAGCCGCAGCGGCGGCTTGTTGTCATCGGGCGCCTCGCCGGCGGGATGATCGATCGTTTCGAACAGGATGCGCACCCCCACCAGTACGGTGCTGAGATCGATATTCAGGCGCGCGAGCCGTTTGGCTGGCTCGTAAGCGAGCATGAACGCCGCCAGGAATGAGAAGAACTGACCGGGTGTGGCGCCCGTCAGGATGACACGGTAGCCGCCATACACCAAAGCGATGGCAATCGCGAACCCGCCCAGCGCCTCCATCAAGGGGCTGGAGCGGTGTGCAATCCGCGCCCACTTATTGGATTCGTGCTCGAGCTCGGACACGTGCGTGTTGAAACGCCGCTCCATCTCCTGCTCGAGCGAGTAGGCCTTGACAATGCGAATACCCTGAATGGTTTCCTGAAGCGTCTCCAGAATTTTCGTGTTGCCGGTAAACTGCTGGTGCGCGACTGCCTTTATGCGCTTGATCATCTTGCGCAGAATCAACATCGCTGGTGGTACGGCGATGAAACTGAACAGCGACAACACCGGATCCTGCCACGCCATGACCGCGAGAAGTCCAATAAGGGTGAAGAGGTCGCGGCCAATCGACGTCAGAAGCAGGTTTAGCGCCTGTGTGGCTGCCGCCGCACCAGTTGTCAGTCGAGCCATGAACTCGGAGCTGTGACGTCCCGCGAAGAATCCCAGGTCGTGTTGCAGCAACCGCTTGAAAAGAAGACGCTGGTTGTCAGCGACGATCCGGTTCCCAATTCGAGAAAGCCGCAGCGATGCGCCGTAGGTCGCCGCAGCCTTCAGCATGAAAATCAGGGCCGTCGCAATGGCAAGCCTGGTGATACTGGGCAGATCCTTGTCGACATAGGCGGCGTTGATGACCGGACCGATGAGATAGGCTCCAAGCGCGGTGGCGCCTGCACTCACCAACATCAACCCGAACGCGAGAGCGTAGCTCCAGCGCTGGACCCATGCCTGCTCCAAAAGCAAACGACGCACCAGGACGGGTGTGGCATCCGGGTCCGCAAGAACTCTTTTCCAGAACGCTTTAAGCATACGGGTCCATTACGCGGCGCGCGATCAGTGCCTAGGAGAGCGAGACGTGCTCAGGGCTGACTGAGCGACCCATGCCGGAAAAGTCACCCGGCGAGCAATGCCAGCCCGCTGGGGCGAGCTCGGTGTTCACCTGGGACACGCGGGAGCCTGGGCGAGTGTGATGGGTCTGGCAGCGGGCCCGAGCGCTGCACGGGCCGTTGTTGCCCAGCCTGACCCGGTTTTCAAGCAAAATAAGCCAGTCCTGACCTAGTGCCTGTTGCGTGCCGCCAGCTTGCGCTCCCACGCCAGCGCATGGGCAACAATAGTTTCCAGATCGTTGAGTTGCGATCGCCATCCGAGCACGGCGCGGGCACGGTCCGATGCGGCCACAATCTGCGCCGGGTCGCCCGGCCGCCGAGGTGCAAGCTCTACCTTAAAGTCGAGGCCGGAAACCTTTTTGACGGTCGCAATCACGTCCTGGACCGAGAAGCCCCGACCATAGCCGCAATTGAGCGTCACGGAGGGCCCTTTGCTGCGCAGGTAAGCAAGCGCATCGGAATGCGCACGCACCAGGTCCCAGACATGGATGTAGTCGCGTATGCAGGTGCCGTCAGGGGTTGGATAATCGGTGCCAAAAACGTCTATTTTAGTCCTCTTTCCGAGCGCCGCTTCCACCGCCACCTTGATCAGGTGGGTGGCCCCTTTGGTGGACTGGCCGCTGCGCGCGAGCGGGTCGGCGCCGGCGACGTTGAAGTAGCGAAGGATCACGTGCTTGAGCCCGTGTGCCGCGCCAGCATCGCGCAGCATGATCTCGGTCATCAGTTTGGACCAGCCGTAGGGCGACATCGGAATGGTCGCATCACTTTCATCCACAGGCACACGCGCAGGATTTCCGTAGACGGCCGCGGTCGAGGAAAAAATGAACGAGCGAACACCTGCCTTTACTGCAGTCTCAATGAGCGCACGCGAGTTCACCGTATTGTTCCGGTAATAGCCGAGCGGGTCGGCGACCGAATCCGGAACCACGATGGAGGCAGCAAAGTGGATAATTTCGCTGACCTGGTGCGCGGCAATCAAGCTCGCGACCGCTGCTTGGTCGCCGGTCTCGCCGCGGATCAAGGGGACGCTGGCCGGAAGCGCCCAATCAAAGCCGGTGCTGAGATTGTCCAGCACCACCACTTGCTCGCCGGCATCGACGAGCGCCAGGACCATGTGACTGCCGATGTATCCGGCGCCCCCGGTGACCAGAATTGCCATTTGCGGGATCCGCCAGCCTCTTTCGCATGCGCAAGCAAGCCTACTGCGTGACGCGTGATGCGCCCGTTTGCGGCCGATGACAAGAGGAGCACTTCCATATAGTTCGTCCTTACGTTCAGGCGGTTCGTCGAAGCGACATGCCCGATATCCTGTTCATCAAGACGTCGTCGCTGGGCGATGTCATACATCACATGCCAGCACTTACCGAAGCGCGCCGACAGCGTCCGCATGCGCGCTTCTCGTGGATGGTGGAGGAGGATTTCGTTCCTCTCGTTCGCGCGCATCCCGCCGTTCACGAGGTCATTCCGGTAGCGTGGCGCCGCTGGCGCCGCGCCCTGCTGCACGGCTCGTCGTGGAAGCAGATCGCGGAGTTCAGAGGCGCCGTTCGCGCTGGTCACTATGCCGACATCGTGGACAGCCAGGGGCTCATCCGTTCGGCGCTGCTGGCACGTCTCGCACGCGGCCGCCGGCATGGTTACGATGCGAGGAGCATACGCGAGGTCTTGGCTGCGCCGCTCTATGATGTCCGCCACACCGTGTCGCGCAACCTACATGCAGTGACGCGCAACCGGCTGCTCACTGGACTTGCGCTCGGCTACGTGCCGACCGGCGCGCCGGAATTCGGACTCGACAGGAAGGCCCTGCGCCTTGGCGGGCACGAGCCGTACGGCATGCTGCTGCATGGGACCGCGCGCGCGGAGAAGGAGTGGCCGCCGGAGAGCTGGATCGCCCTGGGCCGGGTGCTGGTCGAGCGCGGCCTGAGTTTGTGCATTCCATGGGGAACCCCAGACGAGCGGCAGCGCAGCCAGCGCATCGCTGGGGAGCTCGGTCTTTCGGCAGTCGGTGAGCGCGAACCGCTGGAGCGGGTTGCCCGTCGCATCGCGGGTGCCGCCTTTGTTGTCGGCGTCGACACAGGGTTGTTGCATCTTGCCGCCGCGCTGGGTGTGCCACTGGTCGGGCTTTTCATCGGCAGCGAACCGGGTCTCACCGGACCAGTGGGTAGCGGACGGATTGCTGTCGCCGGAGGGAAGAACGTGTGCCCTAGCGTTGATGAGGTGCTCGTGGCGCTCGATTCCGTGATGTAGTGCGCGCCAGCAATTCAGGCTCGAGGACGCTCGCGCATTCGTGCGGGATTCCGAGGGGGGCGGTCCGCCACCACCTTTCGGATTGCGGTCATGACCACATCGGCAGCAACGGTTCGCATGCAGTCATGGTGGTTCAGCCGGCATACCGGCTCATGACAGGGGCGGCAGGGTAGGGCAGCGGCTCTCTCGATTACCCCAGCAAGCGGATTGAGAGGTGCCCAGTGCCAGGGACTGGTCGGGCCGAAGATGCCCACGGCGGGTGTGCCGAGCGCTGCGGCCACATGCAACAATCCGGAATCATTGGAGACCGCCGCGTCAGCAGCGGCGAGCGCGAGTACGGCATCGCGCAGGTCGTTGCCCGTGAGGTCCTTGACATTCGCTCCGCCCGCTTCCGCGATCCGCACGGCAGCTTCGCGTTCAGCTGGCCCGCCAACGATCCAGACGGAGCTTTCCTCGGCGGCGAGGCTTCGCGCCAGCTCGGCGTAATACGGCCAGCGTTTCGCGGGTCCCACGGCTCCCGGCGCCAAGGCAATGAGTCGACGGTGATCGGCAAGGAGGCCGCGCGCTGCGCGCCATTCCAGGACCTCAGCCGCAGGTACGATGAGCTCAGGCAACGGCCATTCCGCGGGCGCTTGTTCGCCACGGTGCAAGGCCAAAGCGGCACAACGGTCAACCATGCGCGGCAGGCGGCGCTCGCCGAAACGCATGTCATTGACGATTCCAAATCGCGCCTCGCCGAGGAACGCAGTACGTACTGGGATGCCCGCGAGGTAGGGGGCCAGAGCTGACTTCCAGGTCCGTGGCATGATCAACGCTGTGCCGTAGCTCTGCTCGCGCAAACGTTGCGCCAACCTGCGATGCTGTCGGAAGGCAAGCTGCTTGCGCGGCAGATCGACGACGATTCCCTGCCGCACTCCCGGCATATACTTGATGAGCGGCGCCACGGTCGCTGTGCTCAGCAGATCGATTGAGCGATGCGGAAAGCGCTCGCGCAGTAGCTTGACCACCGTATGGCAGCGCACGAAGTCCCCGATCCACATATAGGGCACAATCAGGATGGGTGGCTCGTAGGAGGCGTCCATAAGGTGACAGCTCGTTCACGTCCCCGGTGCGAGGTCGCACGTTCGGATCCGACGCTCACCCAACCCCGCCTTTTCAAGGACCTTTCACGGCGCGCACCGCTCTTGCGGGCGACGGGCAGAACGCAAAGCCAGTCCGTTTAGCCCGCTCACAAAGTGCTGTCCAGCGCGACCCGGCAGCGGCGGCGCGGCTTGCATGGCTGGGCGCTCTGGGGCAAATGAAACAATGATGCGAGCTTCGGAATCGGGATACCAGGAGCCTCGTTCGCGCGAATGTTATTGGTGACGGGCGGCGCTGGATTCATCGGGTCCAACGTTGTTGCCGGCCTCAATGAGGCCGGACGCACCGATATCGTCGTGAACGATGTGCTCGGCAATGGTGCGAAATGGCGCAATCTGGGCAAGCGCCAGCTGGCCGACTGGGTCCCCCCGGATGAGCTGTTTGGCTGGCTCCAGAACCGGAAACTCGGGGCTGTCATTCACCTCGGCGCTATCTCGGATACCACGGCCACGGATGGCGACGAGGTCTTGGCAACAAACTTTCGGCTCTCCCTCAAATTGCTCGACTGGTGCACAGCGAACCGCACGCCGTTCATATACGCGTCCTCCGCAGCGACTTATGGCTCAGGCGATGAAGGATTTGACGATGATTGGTCCTTGTCGGCGCTGCGCCGGTTGCGTCCCATGAATCTCTACGGCTTCAGCAAGCATCTGTTTGATCTTGCCGTGGCGGAGCGGTCGCTGAGCGGCAGCGCCATGCCGCCGCAATGGGTAGGACTGAAGTTCTTCAACGTCTTTGGCCCGAATGAGTATCACAAGGGCGAGATGATGAGCCTTGTCGCCAAACGATTTGATGCGGCGAAAGAGGGAAAGCCGGTTCGTCTATTCAAGTCTCACCGCGAAGGCTTCGCCAATGGTGAACAGAAGCGCGATTTCATCTATGTCGACGACACGGTGGCGGTGATCCGCTGGTTGCTCGAAACTCCCTCAGTCTCCGGGCTGTTCAATGTCGGGACCGGCACTGCGCGCAGCTTTCACGACCTGATCGTTGCCATTTTTCATGCGCTGGATCGGCCGCCGAACATCGAGTTCATCGACATGCCGGCGGAAATTCGGCCGCAATATCAGTATTTCACGCAGGCGAAGGTGGAGAGTCTCCGTCGCGCAGGTTACAACGCCGGGTTCACATCGCTCGAGCAGGGTGTTGCGCACTATGTCGGGTCGTTCCTGAGCCAAGCAGATCGATACCGGTAATAAATCGGCAGGGCTCGCACAGCCGTTGACTATTTCAGTTGGAGCAATTGCGACCGCGCGATGTTCAATTTCGAAGACCTGCTGAGTTTCATTCCTCGCCAGACGGTATTGTGTGTCGGCGACTTGATGCTTGACGAGTTCGTCTATGGGGAAGTGTCGCGAATATCTCCGGAAGCTCCGGCGCTCGTGCTGGCGGTGAGGAAGACCGAAATCGCCGTCGGCGGTGCCGGCAACGTGGCATGCAACATCAGCAGCCTCGGCGCCCGCTGCATTCTTCTGAGCGTGGTTGGTGACGATGATACCGCCCGTGCATTGCGGGACCGATTGAGCGCGGAGCCTGGGATCGAGACCGAGCTGGTGGTTGATGCCGCGCGACCAACCACCCGCAAGGTGCGCTATGTCTCGGAGCAACACTCGACGCATCTTTTGCGAGCCGACTGGGAAATGGCCCATCCCATCGGAACCGCGACCGAGCAGGCCTTGCTAGACCGAGCGGCGCAAGTGCTGCCGCGCGTGTCGAGCGTCGTCCTGTCCGATTATGCCAAAGGAGTGTTGACGCCGCGCACCGTCTGCGGGTTGATCGAGAGAGCGCGCCAGCTCGGAAAGCCTGTCATTGTCGATCCCAAGGGTAGGGACTTTTCACTCTATCGCGGCGCTACCATGATTACTCCCAATCGACAGGAGCTGGCCCAGGTTGTCCGCCATCCGGTTGTCACCGAATCGGACATTGCGAGTGCCGCGGCTGAGGTCAACGAGGCGATCGGCTCAGAGGCGGTTCTGGTGACCCGCAGCGAAGCGGGCATGTCCCTTGTTCCAGCGAAAGGGGAGCCCGTCCACATCTCGGCTTATCCGGTGAAGGTGCTGGATGTCTCAGGGGCCGGCGACACTGTCGCCGCCGTCCTATCGGTGATGCTTGGGGCGCAAACGGGCTTTGAGCCGGCCATGCGCGCTGCGAACGCCGCGGCGGCCGTGGTGGTGGGGAAACGCGGCACGGCGACTGCTTCTGCGGCGGAGTTGCGCTCGCGCATCCTGCCCGCGGCATCCCTCGCACCCGAAGAAAAGGTCATCTTCGATTGGGCGGTGCTTGACCAGCGCCTCGACGAATTCCGGCGTCAGGGTCTGCGCGTTGGATTTACCAACGGCTGTTTCGATCTGCTGCACCCCGGCCATATCAAGCTTCTGTCGCAAACCCGCGCTGCTTGCGACCTGTTGATCGTCGGTCTCAACAGTGATGCCTCGGTGCGACGATTGAAAGGTGCGGCCCGCCCAGTCCAGGAGGTGCACGCCCGTGCCGAGGTGCTGGCGGCGCTCGCAGCGGTTGATGTTGTGGTGATCTTCGAGCAAGACACTCCGCTCGAGCTGATCCGCCGTATTCGTCCGCGCGTGCTGGCGAAGGGACGCGACTACCGTCACGATCAGGTGGTCGGCCATGAGCTGGTCGAACAAGACGGCGGCGAGGTCATTCTCATCGACCTGGTGCCCGGTTTCAGCACGACCACGATGGTCCGCAAGTCGCGTGCGCCGCAGGCGGGTTGAGCGGCGCAGCCGGCCGTGCAAGTCGCGAAATCGCGTGGAGATAGTATCTGCCGCTCCCGTTTCGTGTCTTTCGTAATGCCTCTTCCGCTTGCGCCAGCTGATCAAGGGCTGGATGCATGAGCGGAAGAAAGGCCCGCGCCACAACCCTTCCTCACCAGCAGATCGGGGCCCAGCTCCTTGAGCCAGCCGACGCTCTTGCGCGCCTCGCGTTCAGCGATCTCCGCGGAGGCGCTGAGGGACGGGGGTGTCCGGTCAATCCTTATCCAGCGCGCACCGTCTGAGTTGGTGGTGAAGCGTTCCTCCTCGTATCCGTACCGTCCATCCGAACGCTGCAGGATGAGCACTCGTTTCTCCCCGGCGGGGTCATAGAGTAGAGTCACTGCGTGGTCGCCTGGGGGCGGTGGCGCCCAGGCCTGCAGCTGCTCGTACTTCTTGGCATAGCGGTAGAAAGTGCCTTCGAAGTTGCCCAAGGCGATGACAAATCCGGCCCAGCCGTCACGGTACCCGCGCTTGAGCAGGTAGTGCTTGACGAAGGCCCACACCCCATGTCCGAGCGCGCTCCACATCGACATCCGATCACTCGTGAGCTTGGCCACTCCGAGCGAGGAATAGCGGTTCATCTTGTTGATGATCTCTTCCAGGTTACGGAAAGGAAATTGCCAGATCGCGTTCTGCAGGATGCCCGGGGCTTTGCCTGTCGCCAACGCGTAGCCCTCATGCACTGGATCGCTGCCGTAGCGCATTGCTCCTTTCCGAAACAACTGTGGCTGCCGAAAATTCGGGTACCAGCCGGACCCCTTGATCCAGCGTCCCATCATGTAGTTGCGGCGAGGCACCAGATAGGCTTCGTGCTCGCCTGGTGATGCCAGGATTGCAAGGATCTCGTCGCGCACCGCATCGGTGCAGCGTTCGTCGGCATCGAGGCTGAAGATCCATTCGGAGCGGCATTGAGCGACCGCCCGGTTGCGCAGATCGCCGAAGCCAGTGAATGGAATCTGCACAACGCGCGCACCGAGACTTTGCGCAATGGCTGCTGTGCCGTCGGTGCTGCCGGAGTCGGCGACCACGACCTCGTCCGCCCACAGCACGCTTGCCACCGCAGCGGCTATCTTCTCGGCTTCGTTGTAGGCGAGGATGTAGGCCGAAACTCTGTCCATGTTCACGTCGCACGGGGAACGCGAGGATGCGCCCCAACCGGAAATGCTTTATCACATGGGCGCGGGGCAGGCAGGAGCAGACGTGGCGCCGTGCCAGAGCTGATATCGGTGATCGTAAGCACGTATAATCGCGAGGACGCGCTCGATGCCGTCCTGACAGGCCTGTCGCAGCAGGGCGATACCAATTTCGAGGTGGTGATTGCGGATGACGGATCAGGCCCGAGCACGGCCGCCTTGGTCGAGCGCTGGGGCGGCCGGATCGGAGTCCCGCTCAGCCATGTCTGGCATGTTCATGATGGATTTCGTGCTGCGGAGATCCGCAACCGTGCCATCCTGGCCTGCCGCGGCGACTATTGCGTGTTCCTCGACGGGGATTGCGTGGCCCGCAAGGGCTTCGTCGCGGCGCACCGAGGCCTGGCGGAGCCGGGCTGGTTCGTGACTGGGAACAGGGTTCTGCTCTCACCTGCGCTCACCCGTGCCGTGCTGTGCGCAAGCGTTCGTCCGGAAACCCTCGGCGTGGTCCCGTGGATCAAGCATCGTCTGTCCGGCGACATCAACCGACTTGCCGCCTTGTTGCCCCTGCCGCTCGGGCTTCTGCGCAAATGTGCGCCCTTGCAATGGCGCGGCGCCCGCTCCTGCAATCTCGCGGTCTGGCGTGCTGACCTGGTGCGGGTGGATGGCTTCGACGCGGGCTTTTACGGGTGGGGGCGCGAGGATTCCGATTTGCTGGTGCGACTGATACATGCGGGCTTACGGCGCAAAGATGGACGCTTTGCCACCGGGGTCATGCATCTGTGGCATCCGCCAGCCGATCGCGGACAGCTCACGCAGAACGACGCGCGATTGGCAGCGGTGCTGGGGAGTGATCGCGTGCGCGCAGAACGCGGATTGTCGGCGTTAGAGCAGGAGGCTGGGGCGAGCATGCGAGCCGATCAGTGCGCCCGGGCGCAATCCTGAACCAGCCGTGCGCGTTGTGGATCTGCACATGAAGGGGGACGAGCCGCGCCGGCTGCCGCGCGGCGCACGTATTCTGGTCATCACCTTGCGCCGCCTTGGTGACGTCCTTCTCACCACACCACTGGTCCGAAGCTTGCGCCGCGGCTTTCCCGGGGCGCATCTCGATCTCCTGGTCTTCCGCGGGAGCGAGGGCATTCTGGCCGGTAATCCCGACATCGACCAGGTTCTCTCGATGAGCGAGCGTCCCTCGCAGATCGAGACCTTGGCGCTGCTGTGGCGCCTGCGGCGTCGCTATGATCTCGTAGTTTCCACGCAAGCCGGCGACAGGCCCACCTTTTTTGCTCTTGCTGCCGGGACTTGGCGGGTCGGCATGCTGCCGGAGCGGGGTGGGCGCGGGGCATGGTGGAAGCGCCAAGTCTACCAGATTGGGGTGGAGCCACAGGAGGCGACGCATCGGGTTACGCAACTGCTGCGTCTCGCCCGGGCGGCTGGTGTAGAGCCTTGCGCGGAGCTGGTTTGCCCGCAGGGTGTCCCGGGGGCGGTGCCGACCATCGAACCCCCTTACGCGGTTCTGCACCCCAATCCGTTCTACGCCTACAAGCGCTGGACGCACGAGGGCTGGCGTGGCCTCGCTACCGCGCTAAGGAAACGCGGACTCACGGTCGTGGTGACGGGTGGTCCTGCTGCTGGCGAACGCGCGTATCTTGACCGGCTTTGGGAGGGCGAAGGGGCACCCATCCATCGGCTCGATGGGCGGATGGACTGGCCCGATCTCACGCGTCTCCTGGCCGGAGCGAGGATCTATGTCGGTGCTGATACATCGATGACCCATCTCGCCGCGGCCAGCGGCTGCCCGACCGTGGCACTTTACGGGCCCACCAGTCCTCGTCTGATCGGCCCTTGGCCGGTGGGCGGTCTCGACCGGGCATGGGAGGCGCAGGGGACCATTCAGCGGCGCGGCAACGTATGGGTCGTGCAAAATCCCCTTCCTTGTCTGCCATGCGAAAAGCTCGGCTGCGACGGTCATCTGGAGAGCCGCGCGCAATGCCTTGATGAGCTCTCGTTGCGGCAGGTGCTGGTGGCCGTGGACGAGGCGCTGGTGGCTCCTCGATCAGGCTGAAACCGCGCAGCTAACAGCGACCCTAAAGAGGACGGCGCGATCTGAATCAGCTGCCAGGCTTTTTGGTGACCGTGCTGTCGAAGGGCGTGTAGGTCTCTTTGTGGCATTGGTCGATAACGACAGCGGCACGAAAATCAATGATCTTGTCATTTTGGATAAAGATCGCGTAGTGCTGCGGGTGGCCTTCCGCCTCACGCCGCAGGCATGTGATCCAAGCCTGCCCCTTCAAGTGGTCGACCAGACGGACTCCGGAAATGTCCATCGCTCCCATCTTGGCGGGATCCGGAAACACCGCCTTGATGTTATCAGCCACCACACGACGGTAGTCGGGTTGGGGTAGATCGTTGCCCTCCGGCGCGGTCCAATTCTGAACGATTTCGCTGGCCGAGCACCCACTCAAAAAAACGCCCAATGCCAAGACATAGGGACGCACGGGCTCTCAACTCCTGTCGCAGCGGCGACGCTGCGGCGGGTGCGGCTGCTGCCGCATTGACCCCGTTCGGCAGACCGGCCTGTAGCATGGCGGCGAGGCCGTTTCTCGCGCGCAAGTCCCTGATTTTTTAGCATGGTTGCGAGCGCCGGCGCTGTCCGCTTCGCGCGGTGGCATCCACGAGCAAAGCTCGGTATTCATGGCCGTGCCTGGCCTTTTGCTTTGCGCGGATAGCGGGACGATGTTTTCCATTGCGACCTTTACGCCGCGAATGTGGCTGATCCTTGCGCATGACATGCTGGCCACGGCGGCCGCGGTGGTCGGCGCCTTCTTCATTCGTTTCGAGGGGGCAGGGCTGACCGAGCGGTGGCGCGGGCTGCTCATGCTACTGCCGCTGTTCATGCTTTATTCCGCGTTCGTCTATGGCTTCTGCGGCCTCTACCGAGCCAAGTGGCGTTTCACCTCGCTGCCCGACCTGTCCAATATCGTGCGCGCCGCGACAGTGATGGCGGTGACACTCTTGGCATTGGACTACGTGCTGCTGGCGCCCAATGTTTACGGCACTTTCTTCTTCGGCAAAATTACGATCGTCCTCTACTGGCTGTTGCAGGTCTCCTTGCTCGCCGGTTCGCGTATCGCATATCGGTATTTTCGTTACACGCGCACGCTACAGCACTCGCGCGCCGGTGATTTGGCCTCCGCCATGGCTGTCGGGGTGACGGCCGATGTCGACGTCCTTCAACGCGCCATCGAAAGCGGTGCAGTAAGTAAAATCCAACTGGTCGGGATCCTGTCGCCCTCACGCGCCGATCGAGGTCAAGCGATTCGGGGCGTCTCTGTGCTTGGTGATCCCGAGGACCTCGAGCGCGTCATTGGCGACTTGCGCGTGCGTGGAACCAACGTGACGCGCCTGGTGCTCACGCCTACCGCTCTGGCCCCGGAGGCCAGACCTGAGGCGATCCTGATGCGTGCCCGCCGGCTCGGACTAGCTACGAGCAGGCTGCCGTCACTCGATTCCGGGGGTGAGGCGCTTAGTCTGGCGCCCGTCAACGTCGAGGACCTTCTGCTTCGGCCGCGCGTCAAGATCGACTACGGGCGGCTCGAGCAATTTATCAGAGGGAAATCCATCATCGTGACCGGCGGGGGCGGATCAATTGGTGCGGAGATCTGTGACCGCATCGCCACCTTCGGCGCTGCACGCGTGCTGGTGATCGAGAATTCCGAGCCTGCACTACATGGTGTGCTCGAGACGCTCGCGGTACGGCATCCCGGGGTAAGCACCGAGGGGCGGTTGGCTGATATCCGCGATCGTGCTCGTATTTTTCGGCTGGTCGCGGATTTCAAACCGGACATTGTGTTTCATGCCGCGGCGCTCAAGCACGTGCCGCTGCTCGAGCGCGACTGGGGCGAGGGAGTCAAGACCAATGTTTTCGGGTCCGTCAATGTAGCCGATGCCGCGGTTTCTGCCGGCGCGGCGGCGATGGTGGTGATCTCGACAGACAAGGCGATCGAACCGGTCTCAGTGCTCGGTGCCTCAAAGCGTTTTGCCGAAATGTACTGCCAAGCACTCGATAACGACTCGGCCCGTCGAGCGGACACAACCAGACGGCCTATCCGGCTGATTGCCGTACGCTTCGGCAACGTCCTTGCTTCGAATGGCTCGGTCGTCCCCAAGTTCAAGGCCCAGATCGAAGCTGGCGGACCGGTCACCGTCACACATCCTGACATGGTGCGTTACTTCATGACAATTCGCGAGGCCTGCGATCTCGTGGTCACTGCCGCGCGGCACGCGCTTGGCGGCATGCAGAACCGGGTCGCCGTGTACGTGCTCAACATGGGTCAGCCGGTGAAGATCGTCGACCTCGCTGAGAGGATGATCCGTTTGGCGGGGTTGGAGCCGGGCCGCGACGTCCACGTCACATTCACCGGGATTCGTCCCGGAGAGCGTTTGCAGGAGACCTTGTTTGCGCACGACGAGCCGAGCGTTCCGATCGGTATCGAGGGCATCGTGGCCGCTAAACCGGTCAGTCCTTCTCTCGAGGCGATGCGCGGATGGCTGGTCGCTCTCGAGCAAGGGCTCGCGCGCGAGGACCGGTCGGTAATTTTCGGCGTGCTGCATGACGCCGTGCCGGATTTCGGCGGCGAGGCGGCCTGACCCGTTTCTCGGGATCTGGTGAGGCGCAGAGGTCTATGGCCGACTCCGGTGGAAGTGCCAGAGAAGCCCGCCGACCAGCAGAACAGCTGTGGCGAGTGCGGCCGCCCTGGTGGCATCGGGCTGGGCTTGCGCGCTGACCAAGGCCAGTCCGGCGAGCATCACGTTGACGGCAAAGACCCGCGCAATGACCTGTGCAACTGAAAGCCCGGCGTCCGTCGCCCGCTGGTAGAAATGCGATCGGTGCGCTTCCCAGATCCGTTCGCCTCGCGCCAGGCGACGCGCAAGCGTGAGCGTCGCGTCCGCCACGAAGTAGAGCGGAAGAATGACTGCGGCGACGATCTCACCGGCCGCGGCCACTTGCAGTAGAAGCCATCCCAGGAGGAGCCCGATTGGCAGGCTTCCGACGTCGCCGAGGAAGAGGCTCGCCACCGGTTTGTTGAAGGGCGCGAAGCCGACAATCGCGCCCAGCATCGCCGCCGATGCGAGCGCTGGCACCCAGCCTGTCTTCGCGGGACCGATGAGCAAGATGGCTGCCGTCAGCGGCACAATTTCCGCCACGACCATCCAGTCGATACCGTCCATGAAATTCACGATGTTGACGAACCATAGTGCGCCGATGAACAAGGCCACACGGTCGGTCCATCCAGGCAGCACCGGCACGACCTTCAGGTCGTGCGGGAGCGCCACCAGCACCGCTGTCACGGCGAGGCATTGCGCCGCAAGCCGAGCGGCCACCGGAAGCGGCCGGACATCGTCGAGCCAACCTACCCCCATCAGCAGCAAAGCTCCCGCGCTCGCTGCAAGAAACTGGCCTCGTGCATCGGGCGCGAGGAGGTGCGGAGCAATGGCCATGCTGACCCACGACAGCGCAAGCGCTGCGGCGACCACCGCGATACCCCCGCCTTGTGGGGTCGGCAGCCGATGTGACGAGCGGGCATTCGGACGAGCCAGCGCGACCCGCGCCAGCCAGGGCCGCAATACGATGATTGCTGCTGCGCTTAGGAGAGCCGCCAGCAGGGCCGTGCTTGCGAGCCATGCAAGGGTCGTCAGAGACTCGCTCGGGTGCTCCGTCATTCTGTCGCGCTTTCGCTCTGGGCGGCCATGCTAACATCTGGTTCAATGGATCGCTGCTCCGGTGTCGCGTGACTTGGCATCCCGAGCTTACGAGGCAGGGGGACGGACGAGTGTGGCGGTTCAGAAATCCGCATCATTCTTGCCGCAAGCTCGTCATGCGGACTTGTGAACCAAAGCCACACTAGACCCATAGTCTGGTAGTGTCGTTAGATTCCGAAGTTCGCAAACTACGGTGCCGCACAGTCATGCGACTGCGGAATTGGGACACGAGCGGCTGCGTCATTCGCACGCATTACCATTGGTGGCACGGCGCTAGCAGGTGACCGGATGTTTTCCCTTGAGCAGCTCGCAGCAATCAGAGCCGCTGAAATCGATCGTGTGGCAGCGTTTTTCCCTGCTTCGGCGCGGGTGCTCGAGATCGGTGCGGGTACCGGCCAGCAGGCGCTCGAGCTGCAGCGACGGGGTTTCAAGGTCACCGCGGTCGAGATTCTGAGCTCCACTTACGCTGCGCATCGGGAGGCGGCGTTTCCCATCATCGATTATGACGGGCACAGCATTCCGCTGCCTGACGGCGGGTTCGACATTGTGTTCTCGTCAAACGTGCTGGAGCACGTTCCGAACCTCTCGGAAATCCACGCAGAGGCTCGTCGCCTGCTGACACCGGAGGGCCGTTGCGTGCACGTCCTGCCCACCCACGGTTGGCGATTTTGGACAACGCTTTCCGGCTATCCCGACGCGCTGTTGCACGTCGTGTCCGACATCCCGCAGCTGTTGCCGCGTGCAATGCCGAGCAAGGGGGAGCTGCGCCGGCTCGGCGGAGCCTGGTATCGCAGCGCGCGAGGCAGCGCTGGACGCTTGCTGCCGCGCCGGCATGGCGAGCGCGGGAATGCGCTGTCGGAGCTCTGGCTTTTCCATCCGAATTGGTGGCGGCGCAATTTTGCTGAGAATGGCTTCAAGCTGGTGCACGATCAGCCGATGGGGCTGTTCTATACAGGCAACATGTTGGTAGGACCCAGGCTCGGTCTTGAGCGTCGCCGCCGACTTGCGCGGATCATGGGCAGCGCCTGTCACCTGTTCGTGCTGGCGCCTGCTACGTAACCGCGCACTGCGCCCTCCCGTTGTCCCGGCCTGCGAGCGCCGCTTGCGGCTGATAAGCCGGCATCACATGCCCTGTGTGGCACAATCAAAAAAAGCCGAAAGCTTGATTGGCATCGCGAGCTTCCCGGTGAACGCAATGGCCGCGAAATACGACATATGAGCTCATGGTCCCGAGTGCGCTCGGGTTGGGCATGGACGTGTGACGACGTCGTGACTCGTCTTGCGGCTGGACGGGCGATAAAACTGATCCTGGGCAGGGAGGGTGGGACCGTAGCCGATGTGCGGAATTGCCGGCATGGTGGATTGGCGCGTCGCGACACCGGCGGGGCAATTGCGTGACATCGGCGAGCGGATGATCGATGCCGTGCGGCATCGTGGTCCCGATGCCGGCGCCGTTTGGGTGGATGCGAGTGGCGGCGTAGTGCTCGGTCAACGTCGTCTTGCAATCATCGATCTCAGTCTCGGCGGCGCACAGCCCATGCATTCGGCAGATCAGCGCTACGTCATTACCTACAATGGCGAGATGTACAATTATCGGCAGATTCGGCGTGAGCTGGAAGGCCGCGGATTGGTGCTGCATAGCGATTCGGACACGGAGGTGTTGGTAGAGGCATGTGCGCTCTGGGGAGTAGAGGAGGCCCTCCAGCGCGCGATCGGCATGTTCGCCTTCGCCCTTTGGGACCGGCAGAGCAGGAGCTTGACGCTCGCCCGTGATCGCATGGGCATAAAACCGCTCTACTATGCGATGAATGGGCATCGTGTGTTGTTCGGCTCGCAGCTCAAAGCGCTGCGCGCGGTACCGGATTGGCGGCCGACCATTGATGAAGATGCCGTGGTCGGTTATCTGCGCCACGCCTATATCGCCCAGCCTCGCACGATCTACTGCGAGGCCAAGAAGCTAGCGCCCGGTCACGTTCTTACATTGCGTGAGGGCGTCGCTGCGAGCCCGCGCTGCTTCTGGGACCTGCGCGCCATCGCTACCAAGGCCCAAGGCCGCAATGAGCCGGCGCCAACCCCAATCGAAGCAATAGAACGGCTCGATGCGCTCCTGCGCGAGGCAGTCAAGCTGCGCATGATTGCCGATGTGCCGCTTGGGGCCTTCCTCTCTGGTGGGATCGATTCTTCGACGGTCGTGGCCTTGATGCAGGCGCAGAGCGTGCAACCTGTGAAGACCTTCTCAATCGGCTTTCACGAGAGTGGCTTTGATGAAGCGGCATGCGCCAAGAAGGTCGCGGCGCATCTCGGGACCGATCACACCGAGCTTTATCTGGATGCGGGACGCGCACTTGACGTGATCCCCCGCCTTCCCGATTGGTTTGACGAGCCGTTTGCCGACCCCTCGCAAATTCCTACTTATCTCGTGTCCGAGATGACGCGCAAACACGTGACCGTGGCCCTTTCAGGCGACGGCGGCGATGAGCTGTTCGCCGGGTACAATCGATACTTCTGGGCAGCTCGAGTGGCGCGGTTGACAAACCTGCTTTCTCCTTCCATCCGCCGGGCATCAGCCGCACTGCTGCAATCTGTCAGGCCGGATACCTGGAGCAGGTTGTTCGCACGTGTGCCCGCGGTGTGGCAGGCCGGTCAAGCGGGCGACAGGATCCACAAGCTCGCGGCTCTGCTGCAGAACCCTTCTCCCGATGCGATCTATCGCCGCCTGGTGAGTCAATGGGAGCGGCCGGAAGAAATCGCGGCTGGCGGACGAGAACCAGATGGCCCCTTGTGGGATCCGGCCGTGACGCAGGATTTCCCCGATGTCCTCGCGCGCATGCAGTTCTTGGACATGGTGACCTACCTGCCGGACGACATCCTGACCAAGCTCGATCGGTCCACCATGGCCGTTGGCCTGGAAGGAAGGGTGCCACTGCTCGACCACCGCGTGGTTGCCTATTCGTGGAGCTTGCCAACCGACTTGAAGGTGCGGAACGGCATCAGCAAGTGGGTACTGCGTCGTGTGCTCGATCGCTACGTCCCGCGGCCGCTGATTGATCGACCGAAGATGGGCTTCGGTGTGCCGATCGATTCGTGGTTACGAGGACCTTTGCGCGATTGGGCTGAGTCGCTCCTCGGCGCGAAACAGCTCTCCGGCAATGGGCTGGTACGCGTCGAGCCGGTGCGCAAAGCGTGGGCTGAGCATCTCGCCGGCACCCGCAATTGGCAATATCCGCTTTGGACGGTGCTGATGCTGCAGGCATGGCGGCAGAGGTGGGCCTGATGCCGCGGCCGTCCCGCATCATGTTCGTCACCACTGGTCTACGGGTGGGCGGTGCCGAGGCCATGCTGGCCCGCCTTGTGACTGCGCAACCGCGTGTTGCCGAAGAAATCACCGTCGTAAGCTTGCTCCGGGCTGAGGCCTATGTGGACCGCCTGCGCGCTGCCGGAGTTGCAGTGGCCGAGCTCGGATTCGAGAAATCCGCGCACATTCTTCCGAGCCTGCTGGAGTTGGCGCGAATGATCGGGCGCACGCGGCCCGATATCGTACAGGGCTGGATGTACCACGGCGATCTTGCGGCGCTGCTTGCGCTCTCCATGTCCGGACGTCGCAAAAGGACGCGCCTCGTTTGGAGCATCCGCTGCTCGCAGCTGGAGCTGGAGCAATATGGCCCGCGTCTGCGCATGTCCGTGAAGGCTTGTACCCTTTTGTCTGGACTCCCGGACGTGATCACCGCCAACTCCGCCGCCGGCCTCCAATCGCACCTCAGTCTGGGCTATCGGCCACGCCGTGCCGAAGTCATCGCCAACGGTATCGATATCCATGCGTTTAGGCCCGATCAGGAGGCGCGCATGGCTGTTCGCCGAGACCTCGCTCTTTCTGAGGACGCCATCGTTCTCGCACATGTGGCCCGCGTAGATCCGATGAAGGATCATCCCGCATTTCTGGCCGCTCTGGCCTCCTTGCCGCAGCTCAAGGCGTTGTTGATTGGTGCCGGCACTGAACGGCTACGGGTGCCTCCGAATGCGCTGGCGCTGGGCCGCCGCAATGATGTGCCGCGCCTCTTCGCTGCGGCCGATTTCGTGGTCTCGACCTCAAGTTTCGGAGAGGGGTTTCCCAACGTTGTTGCCGAAGGAATGGCTTGCGGGTTGCCGGCAGTTGCCACCGATGTGGGGGACGCCAAGGCTATTGTCGGGGATACCGGTCTGATCGTCGCCGCGGGCGATCACCTCGCCCTCTGCAGCGCCATTCGCAAACTCGTCGAGGAACCGCGACTCGTCCGCGTTAATCGGGGCGCCCAAGCGCGCGCACGCATTGCCGACAACTTCGCCCTGTCGAGGGCTGTAGAGCGCTACCACCAGTTCTATGGCAATATGCTTGCGGCTGCTCGGCCGAGCGACAGCTAAGCCAGCCCCACGATGACATGACCACTGATTCGCCTCCACGTTCCGGAGCGGCGGTACGCGCCGAGCTTCCTCCCGACCTGTCGGGCCGGATAATTCTTGCCGTTCAGCGAGCATTGACCATCCGCAATTTGCGCTTGGCATCAGGGCTCGTCCTCTTGGCCTATCTCACACTGCACATGGTGAACCATGCGCTCGGCCTGATCTCGCTGGGCGCCGCTGAGGCGGGACTGGAATATGCGGTGGAAATTTGGTCGAACCCGCTCGGCACGCTCCTCCTTTACGGCGCCGCCGCCGTGCATTTCATGCTGGCGCTCTGGTCAGTCTACGAGCGGCGCACGTTCCGCCTGCCGCCGCTGGAGCTCCTGCGTATCGCCCTCGGCTTCACATTCCCGCTGCTGCTGATCAGTCACGCTGCCAACACCCGGCTCGCTTACGACGTATTCGGACTGTCATCCGATTACACGCGCGTCGTCGCCAATCTTTGGGTGTCCGATTCGCAGGGCCTGCAGCTCGGCTTGTTGGCACCGGGGTGGCTGCATGGGTGTCTGGGCCTGCACCTCGCGTTCAACCGGCGACCACTCTATCGCTACTTGCGGTTTGCGCTGTTTGCGTTTGCCCTGCTGCTGCCGGTGTTCTCCGGCCTCGGTTTTATTGCGATGGTGAAGGAGCTTTCGACGAATGCGGTGGCCACCGCGGCGGCCGCCGACTATTTCAGCCCGGCCCATGCGCCTGAGCGCCTCGCGCTTGCGCAATGGCGCAATGGGCTTCTCTTTGCCTACTTTTCGATCGTCGGAGCCGCGTTCGGCGCGCGCGCGATTCGCAACGGATACGAGCGCGGCCGCAAACGACTGATTGCGATCTCGTATCCTGGGCGTAGCGTACACGTGCCACGTGGCTGGTCCGTGCTGGAGGCGAGCCGCGCCTTCCATATCGCCCATGCCTCTATGTGCGGTGGACGGGCGCGGTGCTCGACCTGCCGGGTGCGCGTCATCGCGGGGGAGGCGAACGTGCCGCAGGCGAGCGTGGAGGAGCGCGCCACCCTGGAACGCGTGGGCGCTCCCGACGACGTCCGACTGGGCTGCCAGCTGCGCCCCGTGGGCGATATCTCGGTCGTGCCGCTCGTTCGTACGGAGCGGCCCATTTATCGTTCCCGTGCTCCCGAGCGGAGCGCCGAGCGCGAGCTCGTGATGCTGGTCTGTGACTTTCGCAATCGGGTCGAGCTCGGCCGAGAGCACCTGCCCCAAGACATCCTTTACGTGTTGACGCTCTATGTGGACGCGCTCGGCAAAGCAATTCGCAACGCCAGTGGTATGCTCAGCTATGTCGAGCCCGACAGTATCTGCGCCTTGTTTGGGCTCGACCGGCCGCTCGGAGAAGCGGCACGACAGGCCCTCGAAGCGGCAGGCGTCATTGATCGCCTGCTGGTCAATCTCAACCAGCGCCTCGGTCGGGAATGGGATTGTACGGTGGATGTCGCGATCAGCATCGATGCCGGGCGCGCGGTCGTAGGCGAGATCGGCAGCTCAGATCCACCCACCCTGATGGCCATGGGCGAGGTCGCGGATGTTGTTGCCGCATTGCGCAAAGCTGCGACCGCTGACGGGGCCTTCGCCTTTTCCGAGCGGGCCTATGTTGCGGCCGGACTGGCGGTGCCCAGGGACGGCCGGATCGTCATTCGAGTGCACGACGAAGCGGTTGCTGCGGTGCTCTCCTCAGCGCCACCGGAGGTTCCCGGTAAGGCAAGCCCGCACGCCGAGCGCTCGCCGCTCCTGCAGCGTATCTGGGGCGGCTGAGCCACGCGCCTAATGCAGTGCCGCCTCACTCGCACTCACGCGGGCACGAGGCCCGGCGCTTACGGCGACAGCAGACGGCGGTACATCGCCACGGTATCGCGCCCGATTCGCTCGCTCGAGAATTCCCGCTCGACCAGGCGGCGGGCGGCCTCTCCCATTCGTGACCGCATTGCTGGGTTATCGGCAAGCGTCTCAATGGCACCCGCCAGCTTTTCGGCCTGGTCGGGCGGCACCAACAGCCCATTTATGCCGGGGCGCGCGATGTCTCGACAGCCCGCTGTGTCGGTGGCGATGAGCGGGCGTCCGCAGGCTGCGGCCTCAAGCAGGCTGAGCGGCAGCCCTTCACCGCCCCGCGCCGGCAACACCGCGATATGCGCAGAAGCCCAAAATCCTGGCATGTCATCGACGAATCCAAGATGCACAAGGTTTGGCTGCTGGCGCCAGGCGGCGATCTCATGCTCATCGAGGGAGCGCGGATTAGCAGGATCCGGCATGCCGGCTATGGCGAGCCGGATGTCACGGCCTCGCTGCAGCAACAGCCGGTGCGCTTCGACGAGCGTGCGCACCCCTTTGCTTTCCAACAGCCGGCCGGCGAAGCCGATGGTCATTGCACCCGAAGGCTCCGGCACTGGCTTGAAACGCTCGACGTCCACACCCGAGCCGGCAATCAGGTGGATGCGCCCTGGATCGATGCCGAGCCGGGCAATCGCTTGTGCATCGTCGCGGTTCTGCACCAGCACCGCCGCATCTGCACGCCTAAGCGCGAGCTGCAAGGCACCGCGCAGCAGCACTCGAGCAATCCGTAGCTTGCGGGTGTTGCTTGCGAAAGTGGTGCCGAGCCCTGTGATTGCATTGACACAAATAATCCGCAGACCCGATGCTGCGAGCGAGCCGGCAATGGTCGGCATGAGTGCCACATGATGCGTGATGCGTGGCGCGAGTTTGCGATAAATCCGACGGATCGCGCGTACTGTGCGCAGGAACTCGCGCGGGTCAAGGCTGCCACGGTCCCAGTGCACGTTGTGCAGCTCGAAACCCTCAGCTCTGATCGCTGGCGCATGACGACCAGCGCGCGTGATGACGTGCACCTCGAAGCCCGCTAGCTGTGCGGCGCGCGCCATCGGCAGCCGATGCGAGATGAAGTACCAGTCCTCAGTCACCAGGTAGACGAGGCGCGGTGTCCCACCGGGCGTCCTGGAGGAAGGCATTCAGTATTGTGCTCCAGCATTGCATGCGACATGCAGTGTGGTGATTTTCGGCAGAATATCCAAAACTGCTGCAGCCACAAACTCTGCGATGGCGGGTCTCACTGGTCAGGATTCCATGGCTAAATTGGCGGCCTCCCGATTTCCCAAAGCGCATCTGCGGTTGCAGCGCCACGAGCGGAAATGCTAAGCCGCGCGTCTTGCGGTCTCGCGCAAGAACCGTCCTGAAACGGTCAGTGGTTTGGTCGATGCAAGCTCGCCATCGCCTCGCGCTCGTTCTCGGTCATGGACTTCGTGGGCTCTCGGAGCCCCATAGTTGAAGACTGTATGAGCCTTTCTGAGCCAATGAGAGTGAACGCTTGGCGTTTGCAATGGACGCGCGAGCTGGCCGAACAATATTGGCGCGGGACTTACGATGCTGATCTGGAAGCGGCGCGGCTAACCTCGAAAAGCGCGGAGCTTATCACCCGCGCGCTCGCGGTGCATCTCGAGCGGGGCGCCCACGTTGCACAGCTTTTGGCCCGTGATAACAGCTTTGACGCTCCGCTCGCAAACGCAGGGTACCGATCCATTCGAATGGATAGCGGATCAATTAAGCTCCGCTCGGATCGCTCATCCACAACGCATTCTACAGAAGAGAGAGTTGATGCGGTTCTGAGCGTCGAGGCGCTTTGCCAACTGGCCAATGACGAAATCGACGGCTATTTTTCATGCGTGAGGCTGATGCTCAAGGAGGGCGGAATAGTCGTCGTGACGGTCCCGAACAATGAAACTTTGGACCAATACCTCGCGCTGGATCCTCAAACCGCCGCTTTATTTCATATCCGGCAGCACCTTCGGAGCTTTACGGCGGACACCATAGACGAACTTTTGACCCGGCAAGGGTTCAAGGTTGAGGTACTACAAACGCTTGAACTTACTGACGCGGCGTTCGCCTCTTGCGTGGGCCTCGAGTCCGTCCTGAAGGCGAAGCCTCGGCTGCATCTAGGCAGTGGAGCGGCGCTGTTCGTAATCGGCCGATTTCTTACACGCGCGCGCGGCTTGCCGCGCGCCTTCGGCGGGCTTGCGGCCTGCATCGCGCCTGTGTTGCCGCGACGAGGTGGTTTGCGATGGCGCGTGAGGGCTGCTAGCGCACGCTCTCGAAGTGTCGGACACGACGACTTGGCTCGTTCGCATAAGTGGGCCGCCCAGTTTGCGAAGGCGGCGCTTCATGCAAGCGAGCGGCCGCCTCTACGACAAGTGCAATGGTTGCAGCCAGTCGTGGACCGGTTCTGGAGCTCGATCGCCGGCACGCCAATGGACGAGATGAGCTTTGGGCGCGTGAACGGACGTCACCTACTGCAAGTCTTGCTCCCGTGGCTCAAAGTCGAGAAGCAATATCTCGATTATGGAGCGGGCGACGGCTCTCTGGTCGAGTACATGCTGGAGCAAGGTTTCTCTGTGGCGGCTTGGGAACCTGCGGCCGCCCGTCGCGAAATGCTGCAAGCACGGCTCGCGCACCATCGCCATTATCTCGGGGCGTTGACCGATTTACCTCAGGCGAGGTTCGAGGGCATCTTTGCCATCGAGGTCATCGAGCATGTGCCCAGAGACAATGTAGCGGAATTCCTGGGCGCCATGGGGGCTGGTCTGGTGCCCGGTGGAACGCTCATCATCTCGACGCCCCACGAGGAGGATTTGGCGGCGTCGATGGTTTATTCGCCCCTGTCCGGGGCAGTCTTTCATCGGTGGCAACATTTGCAAAGCTGGACGGCTGCGCGCCTATGTACGACCCTTGAGAGTTGCGGCTTCACCTGCGAGAAGGTGTACGATGTCGATTTCTCCGCTCGTCCGGTTCGTCTCACGGTTCTGGCCAAGCCGTTAGCTCCAGCAAAGGTAGAAAAGGTGGGAAACACTACGCTCCTGGTGATTGCCCGCAAGGCGGAGGCAGTCGCGTCTTGCTGAAAGCAGGATGTCGTGCAGCGGGCTGCACCAGGAACCGAGCGGCGCATTCCTGGCACAACAGGATCTCCTGCCTTGCTCCGTAGCGTTGGTCGTGGGCTGGCCTGGATCGCGGAAAGCCCAGCGCGACGGGTGGCCCGGTACGTCCTTCCTGAACGACTCAAGACCCGCCTGATCGGTCTCGTGTTGGCTGCCGACGCAATAGTGCCTCAAGTTCAACAGCCGGGGGCGTTATCTGAGAGCCCACCCTTGTTGCCGCCGCATGCGTTCAATGCGCGCCATGTTGTTCTCATCAACAGCGCGCTCGCGTGGGGCGGTGCCGAGCGGCAGGTTGTCAATCTTCTTCTCGGCCTCAATGAGCGAGGATTGAACGCGGAGCTCATTTGTCTTCGCCTGGGTGACACTCCGGACCATGACTTTTACCGGGCCGCGCTGGGAGGCATTTCGGCGCGCAACGCGATGTCGAGCATGCAAGCCCGCCGCATTCTCCGAGAATGGCCTCGCGCGCAGCGTCAGCGCATCAAAGCATTGATCGCCGGACTGCCGCATAGCGTCGGCGCCGAGACCCTGCGGCTCCTGGCCGAGTTTTTGAGAATTCGGCCTGGTGTCGTTCACGCATGGCAGGACGGCGCCAGCATTGCCGCCGGATTCGCTGCGCGCATTGCCGGTGTACCCAGGATCGTCTTATCGAGCAGGAATGTGAACCCCAGTCACTTCGCGTATCACCGATCATACATGTCTACGGCCTACCAGCAGCTCATCAGCTGTCCGGAAATCGCTTTCGTGAACAACAGCGCGTTTGGCTGCCGCGACTATGCAGGGTGGCTGCAGGTTGGAGCCGACCGCTTCCGAGTTCATCGAAACGGAATCGATGTCAGCCATCTGCAGGAGCCAGATCCGATCCGCGTCGCGGCTCTGGCTCGAACGTTGGGCGTTCCAAGCTCAGCACCGGTCGTGGGCTCGATCTTCAGGTTCTATCTGGAGAAGCAGCCCCTCCTTTGGCTGGAGATGGCAGCGAGTGTCCGTGCGCAAATGCCAGAAGTCCATTTCGTCGTGTTCGGTGTCGGGCCGCTGAAGAAGGAGTTCGAGAGGCGTGCCGAGAGTCTGGGACTGGCGGGTCAAATGCATTGCCCGGGCACTACGACCGATCCCGCGTTGGCATTGCAACTGTTCGACGTTTTCGTCCTCGCTTCTAAACATGAGGGCACGCCCAATGTGGTATTGGAAGCGAGCACGCTCGGAGTGCCTGTCGTGCTGACCTCAGCGGGAGGAGCAGCTGAGTCCATACTCCCGGGCCAAACCGGGCTGCTGAGTGAGGATAATGACCCGAACGAGCTCGCTGGTCTTGTTCTGCAGGTGTTGTCCGACGACGATTGGAAGACGCGCGCCAAGAGCAGCGGGCCCGCCTTCGTGCAGCACAAGTTTGGATTGCAACGCATGATCGATGAGGCGCTCGCCCTCTATGATTTGCACCTGGGTGCGCGGTGAATGGTCTTATCCGCACGGCAGCGATGGCGTGACGACGTGGCGGCTCGATGTGCGGCATCGTAGGCTTTTTTGACGCGAAAGGGCGATACGACGCCGTTAATCTGCAGCGCATCGCGCAAGCAATGGCGGACCAGGTGGTGTTCCGCGGTCCGGACGACAGTGGAACCTACGTCAATGAGACGATCGGGCTGGCGCTGGGGTTCCGACGGCTCGCAATTGTTGATCTCACACTCGCCGGCCATCAGCCGATGCGCTCGTCAAGCAAGAGGAGTGCCATTGTTTTCAATGGTGAGATTTACAATGCGGCGGTGCTGCGCGCTGAGTTATTCGGGAGAGGCCTAGCGTTCCGCGGACACTGCGATACCGAAGTGCTCTTGGAGGCCTGCGAGGCATGGGGGGTTGAGCGCGCCCTCGATCGCGTTGTCGGGATGTTTGCGTTTGCGTTCTTTGACAATCGCTCGCATGTGCTGACGCTGGTCCGTGATCGGCTGGGAAAGAAGCCCCTCTATTACGGGAGCTATAAAGGTTGCTTTATCTTTGGCTCGCAACCGCGCACCTTTTTTCCCCATCCTCTATTCGAGCCTGAGATCGATGGGCCAGCTCTCTCCGGCTTTATCCGGTTTGGCTATGTACCGAATCCGCGCACGATCTACTCCTCTATGCACCAGGTCCCGCCGGGTGGCCTCCTCCGGGTAAGCAAGGGCGGGAGGGTGGCGGTTGAAAGATACTGGCACGCAGAAAAACTCGCTGCGGCAGCCAAAGAAGAACCTGTCAACGACGAGACCCAGGCCGTCAAAGAGCTTGATCAGCTTTTGCGGGCAGCAGTCGCGCAACGGATGATCGCCGACGTGCCGCTTGGAGCTTTGCTGTCAGGCGGCATCGATTCCAGTCTTGTGGTTGCATTGATGCAGAGCCAAAGCAAGGACCCGGTCAAAACCTTCAGTATTGGATTCAAAGAAGAACAATACAACGAGGCCCCTCACGCGAAAGCCGTCGCGCGGCATTTAAGAACGGAGCACCATGAGCTCTACGTGATGCCCGCTGATGCTTTGGCGCTCGTCAATGAGTTACCCGATCATTTCGATGAGCCGTTCGCCGACTCGTCGCAAATACCCACGTTGCTGGTGTCGCGCATGGCGCGCCGGCAGGTGACCGTGGCCTTGTCGGGCGACGGCGGCGATGAGTTGTTCGCCGGCTATGCGCGATACGCTGAACTGGCAGATGTCGAGCGGAATCGAACAGGTGCGTCGAGGCGCGGCGCCTCGGAGCTCGCGCGATTAACAGCACTGCTGGCAGGCTCAAGCCGAGCGTTCCTCCCCGCGCGATTGCAGGAGCTGGCGTTGCGCTGGAGCACACGTTGGACGCACATGCGAATTGAGCACGTATATCGTGACATGGTTGCCCAGGGCTGGGATCCGGAATTGGCCATGCTTCAAAACAGTGAGGCACCGGCGGCCTCTTGGAATGCGGCTCTCGCGGACGCTTTTCCCGGCGCTGTCGAACGGTGCCAAATGATCGACACTCTGACTTATTTGCCCGACGACATACTCGTAAAAGTCGATCGAGCAAGCATGGCGTACGCGCTGGAAGTGAGATCGCCGCTTTTGGATCACCGCGTTCTGGCCTACGCTTGGCGCCTACCGCTCGCCCTCAAGATCCGCGAAGGCCAGCAGAAATGGGTGCTGCGCAAGGTGCTCGAAGCGTACGTTCCGAACGAGCTCATTGACCGTCCGAAAATGGGCTTTGGTGTGCCTATTGATGCCTGGCTCAGAGGTCCGCTGCGTCCCTGGGCGGAGGACCTGCTTGAACCGGTACGACTGCGGGAGGATGGCTTTTTCAATGTGCCGCTCATCCAATCCCGGTGGCGGAGACATCTCGCCGGAGAAAGCCACCAATACGGCCTCTGGTGCGTGCTTATGTTCCAGGCTTGGAAACGCCGGTGGATGGAGCAACCCCGGCGCATCGCAGCGGCGTGAAAGGCGTGTGTATGTTCCTGGCCGCCACGGCGCACGCTACACCACGTTGCGATTGCTAGGGCGTCCCAGCCAAGGCCCTTTCGACAATGTCCTTCACATCAGGGGAAAGCGCTTTTGCGGTCTGCACGCGTCGCAACGCAGCCTCCGCCTGCACCCGACGGCCAGCCTCGAGCACGCGCCAACTCTTGAGTGCCCCCAAGAGCCGTGCTGCCACTTGCGGATTCTTCGGATCGAGGACAAGCACGGTGTCGACAACGAAATCGTAGCCCGCGCCGTCAACACGGTTGAATTCTCTCTGGTTGCCCAGGGCGAAGCTCCCGATCAGCGCGCGCACGCGATTGGGGTTGGCAAATGAAAAAGCGGAATGTCTGGTAAGCTTCTTGACCAGATCAAGGGTGCTTGCTTCCGGGATTGTTGCTTGCACCGTGAACCACTTGTCAATGATGAGCGGATCGCCGGCATAGCGAACGTAAAAGTCATCAAGTGCCGCTGTTCGCTCCGGCACGTCGTGAAGCGAGAGCGCCGATAATCCGGCCATCCGGTCAGTCATGTTGTCGGCGTCGGTATATTGACGCGCGGCAAGGGCAATCGCATCGCTCCGCCCGGTAGCCACCAATAGGTCAAGGCAGGTGTTGCGCAAGGCCCGGCGGCCGGCACCGGCGGCGTCCGGGTTGTAGGGCACCGGCTCGGAGAGCCGACGGTAATGATCGAACAGCGGGCCGGCGAGGTGTCCGCCGATGCTGGCACGCAACGCTGACCGTGCCGCAAAAATTGCTTCCGGGTCAATGCCTCGGCCAATCTCGCGCGCAATATCGGCCTCGCTGGGCAGCGCAAGCATTAGTGCCATGAAAGCGGGCTCGAGCGAGCCGTCGGCGACCACCGATGCCATGGCTTCGAGCAGCCCTTCCGGGTGTGCGGCTGTGCCGCCACTGCTGTGTGCGGCGGTGTTCTCGACAAGCAGCCGTGTTGCCAATGACTGCATTGCCTGCCAGCGGTTGAAAGGATCGTTGTCGCGGGCCGCGAGCATGCGCAGCTGCTCTGGCGAGAGATTGGCCACGAGCTTGATCGGGGCGGAAAACCCGCGGTTGAGAGAGGGGATCGGCTGGGCATTGACGTCGCGGAAGGTAAAGGTTTCGGCAGGCTCGCGGATGGTCAGCACGCCTCGTAGTACCGGCGTTCCATCCTGGAGCGTCAACGGCGCATCATTGCCGTTCCTGTCAAGCAGGCCCACTGCAAGCGGAATCACCATGGGCGACTTGCTCGGCTGCCCTGAGGTGGCAGGCAAGCTTTGAACGACGTCCAGCCGATAGCTGCGCGTGCCTGGATCATAACTGCCGTTGGCGATGACCTCGGGAGTTCCCGCCTGTGCGTACCACAGCATGAATTGCTTGAAGTCCACGCCGGAGACATCCGCAAAGCATTGCACGAACTGCTCGACTGTCGCGGCTTCGCCGTCGTGGCGCTCGAAATAGAGATCCATCCCCCGGCGGAAATCCTGCGCTCCGATCAGCGTTCGGATCATGCGCACGATCTCTGCACCTTTCTCATAGACGGTCGGCGTGTAGAAGTTGTTGATCTCACGATAGAGCGCCGGTCGCACGGGATGCGCGAGTGGTCCTGCATCCTCAACGAACTGATGCGCGCGCAAGACGCGAACGTCGCTGACGCGTTTGACGGCGCGCGAGCGCATGTCGGCGGTAAACTCCTGGTCGCGAAAAACTGTCAGTCCCTCTTTCAGACAGAGCTGGAACCAGTCACGGCAGGTGATGCGATTCCCTGTCCAATTGTGGAAGTATTCGTGGGCGATGATTGCCTCGATGCGCTCGAAGTCGAGATCGGTCGCAGTCTCCGGCGACGCCAGCACATACTTGTCGTTGAAGATGTTCAGCCCCTTGTTCTCCATGGCACCCATGTTGAAGTCGGAGACGGCAACAATCATGAACACGTCGAGATCATATTCGCGGCCGAATGCAGTCTCGTCCCAGCGCATGGCGCGCTTGAGTGCATCCATGGCGTAGGTGCAGCGCGGCTCTTTGCCGGGCTCCACGTAGACCCGCAGTGCCACATCACGGCCCGATATGGTGCGGAAATGATCTTCGACGCAGGCGAGATTGCCGCCCACAAGCGCGAATAGATAGGAAGGCTTGGGAAACGGGTCGTGCCACACGACGAAATGGCGGCTGGTGCCAGGCACGTCACCCGCCTCGACCAGATTGCCATTTGCGAGCAGCACCGGTGCCTCGGTCTTTTCGGCTTCGATCCGGGTCCTGTACACGGCCATGACATCCGGACGATCGAGAAAATAGCTGATGCGGCGAAAGCCCTCTGCCTCGCACTGCGTGCAGTAGATCGCACCTGAGCGGTAAAGGCCCATGAGGTTGGTGTTGGCGGAGGGATCGAGAATGGTTTCAAGCTCGAGCCGGAACGGTTGCTGGGGTGGCTGGGCAATGGTCAGCAGGTCGGGGGTTGCGACATATTGCTCCGGCGGCAAGGGCGTTCCGTCGATCCTGATCTCCGCAAGTGAAAGATCGTCTCCATCCAAGACCAGCGGCGAGGGGGGTTCCCCCACCGCACTCTCGATGGCGAGCGTCGCGCGGACCCGCGTCGCTGTCTGATCAAGGCTCACATCGAGCTCCACATGAGCGATCCGCCAGCTGGGCGGCCGATAGTCCTGGAGGCGGACGGGACGGCTTTCTTCAGTGCGCATGTGTTGGTCCGAGGCGAGTAGCAGGAGCATGGGCTGTGGCCGATGCGGCAGGGCCAGCCATGGCGGGGAAGATGCTTTTACTCATATATGATGGTGGGCGCCGCCGCATTAATGGCGGCCGCAACGTCGGTTCCCGCTTGTGGAGCCGGCCGACGCGAGGGAAGGTGTGGAAACTCCGGGAGATGTCATGAGCAGCATTATTCGAATTGGCCGCGGATGGATCACGCTGGTTGCTGTGATCCTGGCCACCGTCACCTCGAGCCTGGCACAAACGTTCCCCACTCAGCGCGTGACCATCGTGGTCCCGTTTGGTGCGGGCAGTCTCACCGACATCATGGCCCGCATCCTTGCCGACGAGGCAAGCAGGCGATGGGGTCAGCAGGTGCTGGTGGAGAACAGGCCGGGTCTGGCCGGGACGGTCGCTGCGGCCAAGGCTCCCCCCGACGGTCACACGCTCATGCTCACCTCAAACGGCCACACTGTGGCGGGCCTGGTCAACAAGAATCTTCCCTTCGACCCGATCAAGGACTTCGCCGGGATCACGCGGGTGAGCTCGGCCCCGGTCTACCTGATCGTTAATCCGGAGGTGCCGGCGAAAAACCTGAAAGAGCTGATCGAGCTCGCGAAAGCGAAGCCAGGAACGCTGAACTTCTCGTCGGCTGGGCTTGCCAGCACGACCTTCATAGCCGGTGCCTTGTTCCGCAAAGCGGCGGGCGTGAACCTTGTCCATGTCCCCTTCAAAAGCGCGCCTGATGCAGTGACGGCAGTGTTAAGAGGCGATTCTCAGCTCTATTTTGTCTTCGTGAACCTGGCGAAAGAGTTGACGGATGCCGGAAAGGTGCGCGCCATTGCGGCGGCGACGACGGAGCGCCTGAAGGAGCTTCCGGACGTGCCAACGTTCACGGAGTCCGGGCTGAATTTTGTCTACGACTCGTGGTTCGGACTGATGACGCAGGCTGCGGTGCCACGCGAGATTGTCAAAAAGCTCAATCACGATATCGTCGAGATACTGCACAGCCCGGAGGTGCAGGCCAAGCTTGCGGCCCAGTTCGTCATCGGGCGCGCGGACACCCCCGAGCAGTTCGACAAGATCGTTGCCGACGAGACTGCCCGGCTTGCAGAAGTATTCAAGGAGGCCGGCCTCTAAAACGATTGCAGTCGGTTCAATCGATCGTCGTGCCGGCGCTCGGGGCCTTGACGACAGGGTGGCGAGTGCTCCGATTGCGAAGTTTTCAAGCGCCTCATCTCGCCGGCTCAGCGTGGCCGATGACGCGTTTCACTTTGGGAAAACGTGAACGCAATGCGCGTTCTACCTGGTCTACGTATTCGTGCACCTCGCCTACGCTCAACCTCGCGTCGACGGTGCAGTGAAAATTGACAATGTCGCCGCCATGCGCGTGGCGCACGCGCACATCATGCACCTCGCTCACGCAGGGCATGTTCGCGACAATGTCGCTCAATGCACTCGTCATGGCAGCCACGCAGTCTGGTGCGGCCTCGCGGCCCGGCTCATCGACAGGCTGCAGCGGCTCGATGTGCGTCTCCACCTCAACGTCGGCGCCGAGCTCCTCGCGCACCGCGTCCTCGAGCGCCGTGGCAATGTCATGTGCCTCGCTGAGTGAAAGCATGCCGTCCACCTCGAGGTCGAGCGAAACCGCGAGGCGTCCCTCGATCGCGTGCACGGTGACGTGGTGAACGGCGAGCGCGCGGTTGCGGGCGATGACCATGATTCGCTCGTGCACGGTTTCATTGTCGAGCGCACGCGGCTCGGTGGTTACGGTCACCTCGGCCGCAGGACTCTCCGCACGCACCATATCGATGATGCGATTCTTCAGTGCAGCCACGCCTTCAAGCGGCAAGGTACGGCTCACCGCCACCACGAGGTCGACGAACAGCACGCCGCCTGCCTGTCTAAGGCGCAAGCGGTCGATAGCGACGACCCCGGCAATGCGCTCGATCATGGTCGCGATCTTGAGGGCGACCCCAGCCGGTGCGGTGTCGGTCAGGGTATCAATCGTGCGGCGCCCAAGCCGCCAGCCGGCAATCGAGATGAACACGGCGACGATGATAGCCGCTAGCGAATCCGCCCAAAGATAGCCGAGCGCGGCTGCAGCAAGGCCCGCCAGCACGGCGCAGGAGGACCACATGTCGGAGCCGAAATGCAGCGCATCGGCCTCGAGCGCCTCGCTCGACGTCTCGCTTGCCACACGGTAAAGCGCACGAGCACGAAAGAAGTCGACGACGATCGACACCAGCATCACGCCGAACGCCCATACCCTCGCCTCAATAGGTTGAGCATGGCCGCCGAACAGGCGCTGCAGTGCCTCCCAGCTCACAACCCCGGACAGCACGAACAGGAGGGCGGTCGCAACCAGGGCGGACACGCTCTCGACCTTGCCGTGACCATAGTGGTGCTCCTCGTCGGCAGGCTTGCCGGAGATGCGAACGGCGAAATAGGTCATTACGGTCGCTGCAACGTCGAGCAAAGAATGCCCTGCTTCCGAGAGGACGCCGAGCGACCCTGTGGTGATCCCAATCACCGCCTTGGCCAGGGTGAGGCCGCCCGATGCCACGATCGACGAGAGCGCGACCTGCTGCTTGGCGTCCACCATCTGCTCCTTGCATCCGAGCGGTAGCGGGGGTGCCGCGGGCCGTCAATGTGCCCTCCAGCACTCCCTGTCGCGTGCTGGCGTCGAGGAACGATGCATTGACACGCGCGTCGTGCCCGGCTCCATCATGCGATGGGACGCTGCGCCGCGCGCGGTTTGCGGCCGGCCCACTCGCGACAGACACAATGCGGCGGACGCAGACATGGCGGCTATTCGCCTCGTTACCGCATCCATTCTGATCACCGTCGGGCTGTGGCCCTGTCCTGGCGGCGCTCAGGATTGGCCAGCGCGACCGATTACAATTGTTGTCCCATTTGCGCCGGGCCCGCTGGACGTGGTGACGAGGCTCATCGGACCCAAGCTGAGCACTGCCTTGAGCCAGCCCGTGATCGTGGAGAACCGCCCTGGCGCCAATGGTGCGATCGGCTCGCTTGCAGTCTCCCGAGCGGCTCCCGACGGTTACACTATCCTATCCGCCACCGTTGGCACCCACGTGACCAACGTCCATCTGACGAAAAACCTGCCTTACGATCCGGTGAAGGACTTTACGCCCGTCGTTGCGACCGTGGAGCCCGCGACCTGCCTCGTGGTCAACAGTGATCTCGGAGTAAATTCTATCGCCGACCTGGTGAGCCTGGCTAAAACGCGGCCGGGCGAGCTCACCTTCGGTACGTCTGGCGTCGGATCAGTGTTCCACCTCATGGGCGAGCTGTTCAGCCAGACTGCCGGCGTCAAGATCACGCACGTGCCCTATCGCGGTCTCGGGCCGGCCATGCAGGATGTGATAGGCGGTCACATTTCAATGGTTTTCACGTCTGTGTCGGCCGCACTTCCAATTCTAGCGGAGGGTAAGATCAAGGTCTTGGCCGTCCTGGAGCCAGCCCGTTATCCGTTAATGCCCGATACCCCGTCCATGAGCGAGGCTCTGCCGAGCTTTCGCAAGCCCTCGAGCTGGTTCGGCTATCTGGGCCCTCCCGCCATGGCGGCCGACATCGTCACTCGGCTCAATGGTGAGATCATCAAGGCACTGAACGCGACGGATGTACGGCCCAAGCTCGAGGAGCTCGGCTACGCGGTGATTGGCGGGAGCCCCGAGCAATTCACGGCGCTCATCGGCGACGGGATCGAGCGTTATGGGACAATCATCCGCGCTGCCGGCATTCAGCCAGACTGAGCAGCGCAGCAGACCCGATCACAGACCACAGAAGCGAAAACGCACGTGGGCGGGCGGGCTGCGCTGCTTCCGAACAGGCATAGGAATTTTACCGGCGCAACGTCCCGATGGCGCTCGCGGTCTTGGCGGCTCGCACCAGCTGGAGGAATTCGGACCGGTATCCATAGGCATCGTCGCCGCGTGCGGCCGTGGCGATCCGCAGCACATCGTCATAGGCGAAGCTCCCGAGATAGCGGCCGCCACGCAGGAGCTCGCCGAATGACGCCACCGCCGTCGCGAAGCGCGCATCCACCGAGGCGTTGTCGAATGTGGCAAGCTCGGCGGAGCGATCAACGGGCGTGCTGATGAGCCCGCTCACATCAGACTTCGGCAGCTTGTAGCGGATCTTTACGAACGCGTATTCGCCATCACTGGCCGGTACTGGAGCCGGAGTTGCGCCAGGAGGATTGCCGTAGCGCAGGTCACCCATTAGACGCGGACCGTTGACTGGAACGATCTCGTAGAGTGCCGTGACACTCTGGCCGGAGCCCACATCACCGGCGTCGACCTTGTCGTTGGTGAAGTCGTCGCGATTGAGCAGTCGCGTCTCATAGCCGATCAGCCTGTACTCCGCGACCGTTGCGGGATTGAACTCGACCTGAATCTTCACATCCTTAGCTATAGGAATGAGCGTCGAGGTTGCCTCATCGACCATGACTTTGCGCGCCTCGTTCAGCGTATCGATGTAGGCGGCCGTGCCATTGCCGTTCTGTGCGAGCGTCTGCATCAGCGCGTCGTTGTAGTTGCCCATTCCGAAGCCCAGAACCGAGAGAAAGATCCCTTTGCTGCGCTGCCGCTCGATAAATCCTTTGAGCTCGTTACGGTCGGTGATTCCAACATTGAAATCGCCATCGGTTGCGAGGATGACGCGGTTGACACCGCGCGCGTCGAAATTCTGCTCAATGAGGGCATAGGCCTGGCGAATACCTTCCGCCCCGGCAGTGCTGCCCGCCGCTTCGAGCCGCTCGATCACCCCCAATATTTTAGCTTTATCGGAGGCGGGAGTGGGCTCAAGGGCGGTACCCGCTTCGCCGGCATAGGTCACTATAGCGACGTGATCGTCCGTCCCGAGTTGGGAAACCAGCATTGCCAGCGATTGTTTCACCAATGGCAGCCGGTTGGGCGCGTTCATGGACCCCGACGTATCAATGAGAAATACAAGATTGGCGTGCGGCCGAGTGTTGGCCTGAACAGCGTAGCCCTTGATCCCGATCTGAATGATCTTGCGGCCCTGGGCCCAGGGGCTCGGAAATACCGAGACCGTGGTGCGGAACGGCTCCGTTGCACTTGCTGGTGCTGGATAGGCATAAGGAAAATAGTTGATCATTTCCTCGACCCGAACCGCCGCCGGCTGTGGCAGAACATTGCGGTTGAGCGAGGCTCGCACGAATGCATAAGAGGCAGTGTCCACATCGATCGAGAACGTCGAGACCGGGGCCTCGCTTGCCGTTCTGAACCGGTTCTCCGCGGCTGCAGCGAATTGATCGCGGCCGGTGGGCTCGCTGGGGGCCGCGCGTTCCGGCACAGGCGGGGGAACGGCGGCGACGCGAGGCTCCGACCGGAACGCATGCGGAAGAGGCTGAACGGCGGTCCTGGCATCGGGTGCGGCCTGGGACATTTGCGGTACTGCTTTGTTGGCAGGGAGGCCGGTTGGTCCCGCCTCGATCATGGAAGGGGCAGCGGCGAATTGCTCGACCCGGCTCGGGGTCAAGGCGAACCATGCTGCCACTGGACCCAACAGGCATATTGCGAGAGTGGCGGCAATCAGATGACGTGCGTGTGCCATGGCGGGCCTCCTGCTCGACAGTGCTCGGGAAAAGCCTGTCGGCTGGATATGACGCGCGTGCTCGACGGCGCCTTGGCCCTGTGCAGCATTTTTTTCGTCAAAGCTGCGCAATGCGGCCGCCAAAGCAGCCTCGCGCGTGGCTGGCAGCGGGGAGGGCGGATCAGGTAATCGGGAACGGATGTGCTCGTCAGGGTGCATCGGAAGCCTCTTGCGCAGAGCGCGCAGCCAATTGTCGCCTTGCCTCGTGCAATCTCCAGGAAACCGTAGACTCGGCTATCCCAAGAGCGGTCGCCGCTTCAGCATGCGTGAGATCCTCGCCGATGATGAGGACGATGGTTTCGCGCAATATCGGACTGAGGCGCGCGAGCTCGCTCGTAAGCCAGCTGCGCTCGTACGCGCTGCGACCATCTGGCTGCGGCGCCAAAGCGGCCAGCACCGCCAATCGGTCACGCAGTCGGCTCAACGTCCGGCGTCGACGAAAATGGTCACGACAGGCATTCACGACAATGCCCGTCAACCAAGTCGCGAACTTTGCCTCGCCCTTGAAGCTCATGATCTTGTCGACCAAAGTGCAACAGACATCTTGCGTGATGTCCTCGGCGTCCACACGCGAGCCAATCAGGCTCCAGGCGACCCGGTGGATCCGATCGTAGTGACGCCGCAGCAAAACCTCGAAAGCCTGCCGATCACCGCGCGCAGCGGAAAACACGAGATCGCTGTCGGGGTCGACCAGACCTGAAGCGCCGACCGGCGAATCGGTGCTTCGTGCAGGCGTATGACCCTCGCTCTCCAGCCGCACGAATTGGAGAGGGGAGCTGTTCTGTGGGTCCAACAGGGTCCGTCCTCGCTGCAGGGCCGCTCCAGGGCGCTGCCTTACCCGGCTAGCACATGAGACGCGGGTCCCACCGCATTCCTTGGGTCATCAAACAATTATTTCGGCTGAGAGCCACATAGGGACCCAGCACCCTCGCCCGTGCCACTCAAGGTGCAGCAACGTTTTGACCCACCGGAAGAATTACAGAGTTGGCGCCGCTCTGATGGACTGTTCGTTCAATGCGTCGGCGAGCGCCTCGCCGATTGTATCGATCGCGGTAGGCCGCATCATCTGTAAGTGCTCGCAGTCGACGTGACGAACCGTAATCCTGCCCCTCACATAGGGGCTCCAATGGTCCGGGGAAGATCGTTCGTCCACGCCGCTCCGCGCACGAAACAGCAGCACGTTGCCCTCAAAAACATCCGGCTGGAAATTAATCGCTAACCTGCTGTTGTTCTTCATGACCTTGAGGATGCGGGCGAGCTCTTCCTCCTTCAGGCTCGCCAGGATATCGCGTTCGCTGCGCAGGATGGCGAGTGCGCTCGCTACCTGAAGGGGTGCAGCGCCACTGTAGTAGCCCAATGCCTTGATCTGGTCCGCAAGGAGCCGGTCTTCGTCTGGTTCCTCGTGATCGCCGAGCGCGTATCCATTCACCTGGACGGGGTAAGCATCGAGTAGTGCGAGCAGGTGAACGCGTTCTCCGTCACACTGGAGGCGTGTCGCAATGGCATGCGCGACTAGGCCGCCGAAGGACCAGCCGAGGAGGTTGTAGGGTCCGCTCGGTTGGACCTGCCGGATTGCTGCGACGTAGTCGGCTGCCATCTCCTCGAGCGAGTGCGGGAGCATCTCCGGTTTCATGATGCCACGCGCCTGCAAGCCGTAGATCGGCCGATCGGACGGCAGGTGGCGCATGAGCGCCGCGTATGACCAGCTCAGCCCTCCGCCCGGATGGACGCAGAAGAGCGGGGTGCCATGCCCCGACGTCCTGAGCGGAAGCAAAACTTCGAGCGCCGAGGATTGTCCGTTGGGGTCATCCAGTCGAGCGGCCAACGCTGCGACGCTCGGAGCCTCGAACAGCGTGCGAATGGCGACGTCGATTCCCGTTGCAGCACCGATGCGTGTGATCAAGCGCATGGCGAGAAGGGAATGCCCGCCCAACTCGAAAAAATTCTCGTTCACGCCGACACGGTCTATCGCCAGAACCTCGCCGAACAAGGCACAGAGGTTTTCCTCCAGTAGGGTGCGCGGTCCGCCATCGCCGTTCTTTGGCGACCTGTTCGGCGCCGGCAATGCCTTGCGGTCCAGCTTTCCGTTCGACGTGAGGGGCAGCCGTTCGAGGGTCACGAATGCTGCAGGCAGCATGTGATCGGGAAACCGCGCGGCGAGATGCGCCCGAAGGACAGACGTATCGATCTGCTGGTCAGGAGGCGGTACCACGTAGGCCACCAGCCGCGGATGGCCCGGCTGGTCCTCATGGACCACCACCGCTGAATGCGCCACGTTAGCATGGCGGCTCAGGGCGGCCTCGATCTCACCCGGCTCCAAACGGACACCGCGTAATTTGATTTGCGCGTCGGCGCGGCCGATGAACTCCAGCACACCGTCGCGGCGCCAGCGTGCGAGGTCGCCGCTGCGGTACATACGGCTCCGGGCGGGCCCGAACGGATCGGCCACGAAGCGTTCCGCCGAGAGTGCGGGCTGCCCGAGATAACCGCGCGCAACGCCGGCCCCCGCAATGTAGACCTCGCCAACGCTGCCGCTGGGAACGGGCTGCAAACCGCCATCCAAGAGATAGATGGAGTAATTGGACAGTGGTCGGCCGATCGGGACGGATTGGTCTGACGGCTCACCACTGATGTCATGGATAGTGGCGTCAATCGTGGTCTCAGTTGGACCGTAAAGATTGGTGATCCGCCGAATGTCCACGCGTGAGGAAATTTTTCCCAGCAACTCGGGCGTCACTGCCTCGCCGCCGAGAACGAGGTGCTCCAAGGCCGCGTCGTGCGGCGCGCTGTCCAGCAGAACCTCAAAAAACGACGGTGTGCAGTTCAGTACATCGATCCTTTTGTGCTTCAGCTCATCCCAGAGCTGCGCTGGCGCCTGCCTGACTTTTTCATTGATAATGACGACGCTCGCCCCATGCACGAGGGGCAGCAGCATCTGCTCGATCGACGGGTCAAAGGCGCATGAGCTTAAAAATGCCATGCGAGCTTTGCCACCAAGGCCAAACCGATCACCCAGCGTGACCATTTTGTTCGTCAGGTTAGCATGCTCGACGACCACCCCCTTGGGCGCTCCGGTCGAGCCGGAGGTGTACATGACGTAGGCTGCTTGACTCGGATGGATCTTGATGAGGGGGGTGTGAGCGGAATTCGCGGCGATGAGCTTCTCGTCACGGTCGACGCAGACGACCTGTATTGCACGTTCGGGCACTCGGTCGAGCAAGTCAGATCGTGTCACCAGGACAGGGGCACGCGCATCACCCAGCATGAAAGCAAGGCGGTCAGAGGGGTAGCTTGGGTCGAGCGGCAGATACGTGCCGCCCGCCTTCAGAATGGCCGCAAATCCGATGAGCATCTCGGCTGAACGTTCGAGGCACACGGCCACGGTGACCTCAGGCCCAACACCGAGGCTGCACAAGTGGTGGGCCAATCGGTTCGCGCGAATGTCGAGCTCTGCGTAAGTCAGCCGCTCATCCTCGAACAGGACTGCGACTGCACCAGGCGTGCGCGCAACTTGGCGGGTCAAGAGCTCGCAAATGCTAGCCGACGGAAGGGGGCGAGCAGTGTCGTTCCATTCTCGCAAAATGAGAGCGCGTTCTGAGTCGGCGAGAATGGTCAGCTTGCCAATGGGGCGGTCAGCGTCCGCTGCGATCTCCTCGAGCAGCCGAACGAGGCGGCTCATCAGGGTCTCGGCCCAGCCCTCCTCGAACAATTGGACTTGATAGCTCAGCCGCAGCCGCAAACGGTCGCATGGGTTGACGGCCAGGCTCACTGGATAATGCGTGGCGTCGGTGCCGGTGACTTCACCAATCCTGATCGGGTTTTCCTGCTCCGGGAGATTGGTCCGATTGACTGGATAGTTCTCGAACACGAACAGCGTGTCGAACAGCTCACCGATGCCGGCAAGCCTTTGCACCGCGGCCAGGGCAACGTGCTGATGCTCGATCAGCTTCGATTGCGTGTCCTGCACAATGTCGAGAAGAGTGGCCAGCGATTGGCCGGGGGGAAGCCTCAACCGCAGCGGCAGCGTGTTGATGAAGAGCCCGACCGCACGTTCGATGCCCGCGAGCTCCGCTGGCCGGCCTGCGACCGTGATGCCGAATACCACATCCTCTTGGCCGGTGAGCCGAGCAAGCAATATCGCCCAGGCCGCTTGCAGAAGCGTGTTGATGGTGACTCCCTGCCGCCGAGCCTGCTGCTTGAGGACGGCGCTCAGACTTTCGCTCAGCGCTAAGGACACTTCCGACGGGGTCGCCGGCGTGCGGTCTGCATTAGGAGGGGAGAGCCGTGTCGGCTGCTCGAGCCCAGAAAGCATCTCCCGCCACGCGGCAAGGGAGGCGGACTGGTCCTGCTGCGCAAGCCAGGCCAGGTAATTTCGGTAGGCAGGTGCGGCCGGCAACTCTGAGTTCCGGCCGCGTGCGGCGTAGAGCGCCAGCAACTCCTCGATGAGGACAGGCATGGACCAGCCGTCGAGCAGAATGTGGTGATTGGTGACAACCAGCCGATGCTCATCGGGAGCAAGCTTGATCAGCAGCACACGCAGAAGGGGGGCCGAGTCGAGCTGGAAGCGCTCGGCACGTTCCGCTTCCTGCAGTGCCGCCAGATGTTCCACACGTTTCGATACCCCGATAGAGGTCAGATCAACGCTGCGCCATGGGAGTGAGACGTCTGCGAGCACAATTTGGACGGGTCGGCTCAGGCCCTCATGTCTGAATGCCGCGCGCAGGTTGCCGTGCCGCGTGAGGAGAGTGCGCAGCGCATCCTTGAGCGCCGTTTCATCGAGAACTCCGTGGAGCGCAAGCGTCAGTTGGGCGGTGTAGATGTCATGCCATGCTTTCTCGTAGACGGCATGAAAGAGCAGCCCCTCCTGCAGGGGTGATAACGGGAGAATGTCTTCGATGTGCGGATAGACGCGCTCCAACCGTTCGATGTCGGAAAGCGTGAGCGTCACCAACGGCAGATCGGATGGGGTACGCCCGCCTGCTGCAGCCTCAGAGCAATGCTGCACAAGCGCCGCGAGCGCCGTGAACCAGCACTCTGCGAGATCGCTGACATCCTTCTCGGCGAGCAGTGCCGGCGCGAACGTCCATTTCGCGACGAGCTGGCTTCCTGCTGCTCCGTCGAGCGTCAGCGCATTGACCTCGAGCGCATGGGAAAGCGGCATCAGCGGATCGCCGGCCCCGGCAATCGCCGCCGCTTCCGGCGCAGCGCCCCAGTCCGCCGTCGCCGGTCCAGAGAGGCGGCCGAGATAGTTGAATCCGAGCTGCGGCGGGGGAAGCTGCTTGAGCTGTGCGGCGGTCCGTGGGTTCAAGTATCGCAGGAGCCCAAAGCCCAGGCCCTGATCAGGCAGAGCGCGCAGTTGCTCCTTCATCAGCTTGATTGCGCGGCTCAGGGCGCGGCCGCCGGCGAGCGCCTCAGTCACATCGATGGACCCAAGCTCGAGTCTGACGGGATAGAGACTGGTGAACCAACCGACTGTGCGCGAGAGATCGCAGTCCGGGAAAATGCCTTCTCTGCCGTGGCCCTCCATGCCGAGCAGCAGCGCGGGATGGCCGTCCCGGCTGCGGCCCCGGCGCCAGTGAGCGACTGCAAGCGCGAGTGTGCTCACCAGCACGTCGTTGATGCCGGCGTGAAAAACGGCCGGCACTTGCGTCAGCAACTTAGCTGTGAGGTCCGCGGGCAGGGTCAGGCTCAGGTGCCCGGCTGTGCCGTGGACGTCACGTCTGCGATCGAGCTCGCCGTCCACCAGTGACAGCGCAGGGGCGGACAGCACGTCGCTCCAGAAATCCAGCTGCTTCAGGCGAGCTTCATCTTCTGCGGAAGCCGCGAGCCGATGCGCCCAACCTCGCAGCGAGGTCCCGCCTGAGGGCAGCTCAAGTTTGCGCCCGCGAGAAATGGCCTCCCAAGCCGCGGCGAGATCGGGAACCAGGATGCGCCAGGACACGCCGTCGACTGCCAAATGGTGGATGCTCAGCAGCAATCGCCCGGGTGCCGTCGCTCCGGCGTCGAGCCAGACCGCCTGAAGCATAACTCCGCGGAACGGTGAGAGCCTGAGCTCAGCTGCTCTCGCCTCCGCCAGGATGCAGCACTCCAGGCCTTCCGCATCGACGGCGCTCACATCGACGCGACGGAAGCAGCGCTCCACATCGACGGCGCCGGGAGGTGCAATCAAAAATGGCATCTCGCTGCTGGTGCCATCAGCAGCGAGCCGCAGGCGGAGGGCGTGATGGTGATCGAGCAGTGCCTGCAATGCCTCGAGCAAATGCGTCTGGCGCAGCCCCGCAGGGGCCTGCAGCAGCATCGCCTGGGAGAACCGCTCGAACGGTGCGTCCTCCTCGAGAAGCCAACGCATGGCCGGCGTCGCCGGCATCGGCCCACTTGGAATGTCGCGCACGGGAGATGGCAGCGCCTTAGCGACTGTGGCGCTTGCGGAGAGTGCCGCTACCGTTTGGTGCTGCAACACCGCCCGTGGCGTGATGAGCAAGCCAGCTTTACGGGCGCGGCTGACCAGCTGGATGGACATGATGCTGTCGCCGCCGAGCGCGAAGAAACTGTCGTCGACACCGACCCGCTCCAGCCCCAGCACCTCGGAAAACAATGCGCACAGGAGCCGCTCGCGAGCGCTGTTGGGCTCACGCGCGGTCGGCGAGCCTGGATCGGGCGCCGGCAGCGCTTTGCGGTCGAGCTTGCCATTCGCCGTGAGCGGCAGCTTGTCCAAGACGACGAATGTCGCAGGCACCATGTGATCGGGAACGCTAGCCCCGACATGCACCTGCAGAGCGGACGGTTCTATGCATTCGCCGGGAGCGGGCACCACATAGGCCACCAGTCGTTTGCCCGTATTGCTGTCGTCGCGCACCACCACTGCGCTTTGCGCCACGCTCCTGTGCAGCGCCAAAACGCTTTCGATCTCCGCCGGCTCGATGCGGAAGCCGCGGATTTTCACCTGCGCGTCCGCTCGCCCCGCGAAGTCGAGGAGTCCGTTCGAGCGCCAGCGGGCGAGATCGCCAGTGCGGTACATGCGAGTGCCGGGAGCTCCGAAGGGGTCGGCTATGAACCGCTCTGCCGTGAGCGCCGACCCCCCCATATACCCGCGCGCCAATCCGGCGCCGGCGATGTACAGCTCGCCCGTGATTCCAACGGGGACGGGCTGGAAAGCTGCGTCAAGCACGTATGCGCGATAATTGGTGAGGGCGCGCCCGATGGAAATGCGTGCTTCGTCGGCGAGGTCGTCCAGAACCAAGGCCGTTGCATCGATGCAGCACTCCGTCGGGCCATAGGTATTGGTGATTGGGACGCCCGCGAATTGCTGGCGCAGGTCCCGGCAGAGAGATGGCAGCGCTGGTTCTCCGCCGAGCACAATCCGCTGCAACGCAATCGCGGCGGGCGCAGCATCGGCGAGCGCAGCAAGCAGTGAGGGCGTCGTGTCGAGATAGTTGGCGCCATGACGCACGACAAAATCCCAGAATGCCTGCGCGTCGAGCATGGTCGATGAGTCGATCGGCACAACGCAGGCGCCGTTGAGGAGAGGCATCAGCAGCTGCTCGATTGACGCGTCGAAGCCGATGGAGGCCATTGCGAGCACGCGGTCGCCGGCTTGCATGGGAAAATCTGCAAGCTGCGCCGACGCAAGGTTCACCAGACTTTCATGCGTGACGCTCACTCCCTTGGGCGTGCCGGTGGATCCCGAGGTGTAGATGATGTAGGCGAGATGCTGCGGAGCAAGCGCGGTGATTGGCGGGGTCGCGTGCTGCCCAGATAACGTGGGCTGGTCGATATCGACGCAGACGATCTTTGCAGAATGAGCGGGGAGGCGGCCGAGCAGTGTCGAGCGGGTAATCAGCACTCGAGCCTGTGCATCCCGCAGCATGAACCCGAGCCGCTCGGCCGGGTACTCCGGATCGAGTGGGAGATAGGTGCCGCCCGCCTTGAGGATTGCGAGGAGCGCGATAACGAGTTGCGGTGAGCGCTCGAGAGACAGTCCGACCACCACCTCTGGTCCGACGCCGAGCATACGCAGATGATGCGCAAATTGGTTGGACCGCTCGTCGAGCGTGCCGTAGGTCAAGATCTTGTCATCGAGTACGACAGCGGGGGCGCCGGGCGTTCGTGCCGCCGCGGTTGCGAAAAGCTCCGGGACAGTGATCGGAGAGATCCTGCATTGGGTGTTGTTCCACACCTGTAAAATGGTGTGACGTTCGTCGGCCGAGAGAAGGTCTAGGGCGGCAATTGAGCGTTGCGGATCCTCCGACCCGGCGGTGAGCAGCCGCTCGAAACGTGCAGCCAAGGCTTCGATCGTACCTTGGTCGAAGAGGTCGGTCGCATATTCGAAGGTAGCGGCCAACCCAGCTGGAGTGCCATCCGCCTGATAGCGCTCGAGCAGGCTCAGCGAGAGATCAAATTTCGCCGTGGCGAGGGCGACGGGCTCGAAAACCGCGCTCAGCCCCGGCAGATCGAACGTGACCTCAGGCGAGCTCTGCACGGTCAGCATGACCTGAAACAGCGGATGCCGCGCGAGCGAGCGTGCGGGGTTGAGGAATTCGACCAGTCGTTCGAAAGGCAGTTCCTGATGACTGTAGGAGGCAAGATTGCTCGTGCGGACCCGCGCGATCAACTCCGCGAAGCTCGGATTGCCCGATGTATCTGTGCGCAGCACGAGCGTGTTGACGAAGAACCCGATCAGGTGATCGAGCGCAGGGTCGGTGCGCCCGGCAACCGGAGTGCCGATGGGAATGTCCGTTCCCGCACCAAGCCGCGTGAGAAGCGTTGCAAGCGACGCCTGGAGCACCATGAACAAGCTCGCGCCCGCCCTGCGAGCCAGAGTTGAAAGTCGGCTGTGCAGATCGGTGGACAGCTGCACCGAGACAGTTGCCCCACGCTGGGTGCCTTCCGCCGGACGAGGGCGGTCCGTTGGCAGCTCTAGCTCGTCCGGCAAGTGCGCGAGCGTCTTGCGCCAATATGCTAGCTGCTGCGCGATCGCGCTGTCGGGCTCCTGCTCCGAGCCAAGGGTCGCATGCTGCCACAAGGTGTAATCGGCATACTGGACGGGCAGCGGCTGAAAATCGGGCAAGTTGCCGGTCTGGCGTGCCTCATAGGCGCGGCAGAGATCATCGACCAAAGGCGCAAGCGACCAGCCGTCACCGGCTATATGATGCAGCAGCAGCAGCAGGACGTGCACGTTCTCATGAAGAACAAACAGGTGCGTCTTGAGTGGGAGCTCCTGGGCAAGATCGAACCCGGCCTGTGTTGCCGCCGTAAGCGCCTCTGGAAGATCGCTCTCTCGAACGGCGCTTGCTGTGAGCGTCAGGCAAGCGTCGGTCCCATCGAGGATGTGCTGTCGCGGCACTCCGAGGGTATCCGGGAATAACGTGCGCAGGCTTTCGTGACGCGCGACGACATCCCTTAGCGCCGCCTGCAGCGCAGTCCGATCGAGCGGTCCGGTCAAACGGACTGCAATGGGAATGGTGTAAGCCGCACTGCGCGGGTCGAGCCGGTCGAGGAACCAGAGTCGTCGTTGTGCAAACGACAGCGGGATCTGCGCCGGCCGCGACAACGGCGCGAGCGCCGGCCTGCAAGACTGCTGGGAGCCGCCAAGCTGCGTTGCGAGCGCCGCGACGGTCGGGGCCTCGAACAGGGTTCGCACCGCAAGCTCGATGTTCAAAGCGGCGCGGATGCGGCTGATCAGGCGGGTCGCCACAAGCGAGTGGCCACCCAGTGCAAAAAAATTATCATGGATGCCGACCCGCGGTCGCCCAAGCACCTCGGCAAACAGAGCGCTCAGCACCTCCTCGCGGGCGGTGCGGGGTGCGCGTGTCGGGCTGGGGGATGACAGCGGCGCTGGCAGTCGCGCGACATCGAGTTTCCCGTTCAAGGTCAGGGGAAAGCTCTCGAGCATGACGATGCTCGTCGGAACCATATAGTCCGGAACACGCGCCGCAATATGGGTGCGCAACTGTTCAGGGTCGATCGCGTGATCCGGCGCGGGTACCACATAGGCGACCAGCCGCTTGTCGCCTGAGGGGTCCTCGAGGGCGACCACTGCGGCTTGGGCTATTCCCGCATGCTGGGTGAGAACGGCCTCGATTTCCCCAGGCTCAATGCGGAATCCGCGGAGCTTCACCTGCGCGTCGGCGCGGCCGACAAACTCGAGCGCCCCATCGTGGCGCCATCGCACGAGATCGCCGCTGCGGTACATGCGGCTCCCCGGCGGTCCGTATGGGTTCGCGACAAAGCGTTGCGCTGTTAGCGCGCCCTGATGGAGATAACCACGCGCGAGACCAGCTCCCGCAATGTAGAGCTCGGCTGTCACTCCCGGCGGTACTGGCTGCATCCACTCATCGAGAACAAAGATCTGACAGTTCTGGATTGGTGGGCCGATCGGCGGAGCCCCAGGGCCCGTCAGCGGACCGGCCACAGTCGCGCAGACTGTCGTCTCCGTCGGACCATAGGCGTTGAGCATGCGCAGCCCGCCACACCATCGTGCGACCGCCTCGGCTGTACAGGCTTCGCCGGCGACGACCAGTGTTTCCAGCGGAAGATTGGTTGGCAACTCGGCCAGGACGGTGGGTGGCAGCGTTGCGTGAGTGACATTCTGGGCGCGGATCAGCTTGGCAAGCGGCTCCCCGCTGCGCTCCCCATCGGGCAGGATCAGCGTGGCTCCCGACGTAAGCGCGGTTGCGATTTCGGAGATTGCGGCGTCGAAGCTCGGAGAGGCGAATTGAAGGATGCGCGCATCGGACCCTATGCCGAAAGCCTCGATCTGCGCGGCTGCGAGGTTGGGTACGCTGCCGTGAGTGACGGCAACCCCCTTGGGCTTCCCTGTCGAGCCCGACGTATAGATGACGTAGGCCAAGCTCTGTGGATCGAGGCTGATGGCGGGGGCGGTGCAAGGCCGCGCGGCAATGGCCGGCCAGTCCGCATCCAATTGCACGGTCTCCGCTCGAGGCGCAGCAACCCGCTCATACAATGTGGAGCGGGTGAGCAGGACCGGCGCCCGGGCGTCCGCGAGCATGAAGGCCAGCCGCTCGGAAGGATAGTTTGGGTCGAGCGGCAGAAAAGCACCACCGGCCTTGAGAACGCCGAGCATTCCGGTGAGCATCTCGAACGAACGCTCGACGAGCAAGCCGACGACGACGTCGGGGCCGACCCCGAGTGCACGCAAATGATGCGCGAGTTGATTGGCTCGACCGTCGAGCTCGGCATACGTGATCTGGTCCTTGCCGAGGATTGCAGCTGGCATGGACCGACATTTCGCGGCTCGTGCGGCAATGAGCTCCGGTAGCGTGTCCGGCGCCACAGCGCGCGAACTCGCGTTCCAGTCGAAAAGTATGGTCCGACGCTCGGTTGGTGCCAGGATTTCCACGCTTCCCAGCGGCCGCTCGGGATGGCCAACCACGTCTGCGAGCACGGCGACTAGTCGCGCGGAAAGGGTCTCCATGGACGCGCGATCGAACAGATCGGTGGCGTACTCGAGGCTGCCAGCGATGCCCAGCGGAGTATTGTCGGGGCCACGCTGCTCGGCGAGCCGGAAGGTGAGGTCGAACTTGGCCGCCGCTGTGTTTACCGGCTCGAACTGTGCCGTGAGATCCGGCAGCTCGGATAGGCCCAATGCGGTGTTGTCGCTTTGCAGCACCAGCATGACTTGAAACAAAGGATGTCGGGCGAGGGATCGAGCGGGGTTGACCAGCTCAACCAGGCGTTCGAACGGCAACTCCTGATGATTATAGGCGGCGAGATTGCCCGTGCGCACGCGCGCGACGAGATCGCGGAAGCTTGGATTGCCCGATGTGTCGGTTCGCAACACCAGCGTGTTGACAAAGAACCCTACGAGCTCATCGAGTGCGGCGTCGCTGCGCCCGGCCACCGGGCTGCCGATCGTAATGTCGTGCCCCGCTCCGAGACGCGCGAGCAGGGCTGCCAGCGCGGCCTGCAGCACCATGAACAAGCTGGCACCCTCGGTGCGCGCGAGCACGAGCAAATCGGAGTGCACTTCCGGAGGGATGGTAAAGCCGAGATTGTCCCCGCGATGACTTGCCACTGGCGGACGAGGCCGGTCGCTCGGAAGCTGGATCTGCTCCGGCAGCCCCTGCAACGCAGTGGTCCAGAATGCCACCTGCTTGGCGATGGTGCTGTGCGGATCCGATTCTTCTCCGAGAAGCTCATGCTGCCAAAGGGTGTAGTCCACATATTGCACCGGCAGGGGAGGCAGCTCCGGGGTCCGCCCTCCTCGGCGCGCCGCATATGCGCGCGCGAGGTCGCGGGCCAACGGTCCCAGCGACCAGCCATCCGCGGCGATGTGATGGATCAGTAACAGCAGAACGTGCTCGCTTGCGCCGAGCGCAAACAAACGGGCGCGCAGCGGCAGCTCGGCGGCAAGATCGAAGGGCTCTTGGGCTGCATTGGCGAGCGCCTGGGCGAGCGCGCTTTGATCGAGCTTGGTGACGGGCAGCTGCGGCCGAGCTTCCCTGGGCTCGAGGATGTGTTGGCGCGGCTGTCCGGCCGTATCCGGAAATATCGTTCGCAAGCTCTCGTGCCGTGCGACCACGTCCGCGAGCGCGTGCCCGAGCGCCGAGCGGTCCAGTGCGCCGGAAAGCCGCACTGCCAACGGGATTATGTAGGTGGCGCTGTGCCCTTCCAGACGATCGAGGAACCAGAGCCTGCGCTGAGCAAAGGACAAGGGGATCTCGGCTGGCCTTGCTCTGCGACGCACGGGCGCGAGTGCGCGGCCATTGTCGTCGAGACGCTGCGCCAACGCAGCGACCGTCGGTGCCTCAAACAGACTGCCGATTGAGATCTCGGCTTGGAAAACCGCGCGGATGCGGCTGATCAGCCGCATCGCAGACAACGAGTGCCCGCCGAGCTCGAAGAAGTTGTCGTCGATACCCACCGTGGCGAGTGCAAGTACCTCTGCAAAAAGTGCGCACAGCACTTCTTCCTGCGGCGTGCGCGGCGCACGCGCCCCAGCGCGCGCGATTTCGGGGCCGGGCAAAGCCTTGTAGTCGAGCTTGCCATTCGTCGTGAGGGGCAGGCGGTCGAGCACGACAAACGCGCTGGGAAGCATGTAAGTTGGAAGAGTCTTCGCGAGGTAAGCGCGCAAAGCGGACGCGCCGGGGACCGGGCTTGCGAGCGCGACCAGATACGCGGTCAAAATCTTTTCGCCGCGATGCTCGCGAGCGATCACCAGGACTTGGGCGATTGCTGGATGTCGGGCGAGCACGGCCTCGATTTCGCCAGGCTCGATGCGGAAGCCGCGAAGCTTCAGCTGGCTATCAGTGCGGCCGACAAAATCGATGATCCCCTCCTCACGCCAGCGGCCCAGGTCTCCGGTGCGATACATGCGGCTTCCCGGCGCACCGAACGGGTTCGCAACAAAACGCTCCGCGGTCAGTGCGGCGCCGCGGAGATAGCCGCGCGCCAACCCTGCTCCGGAGATATAGAGCTCACCGGTCACTCCCGGCGGGACCGGCTGAAGGCCCGCATCGAGCACGAAGACCTGAGTGTTGGCTATCGGCCTGCCGATCGGAGGGACGCTGTCGCCCGTGTGTGGATCACTCATGGTTGCGCAGACCGTCGTTTCCGTCGGGCCATACGCATTGATCAAGCGCCGGCCGTTTGACCAACGCGCCGCTACCTCAGCCGAGCATGCTTCACCCGCAACGATCAGGGTCTGGAGTGGCACGTCCTCGGCAAGTGAGGAGAGGAGTGCCGGCGGCAGGGTTGCGTGGGTCGCGCGTCTGTCCCGCAGCAGCTGTCCCAGCGCCTCTCCGCTCCGCTCGTGATCGGTAGCCAGCAGCACCGCGGCCCCAGCCGTCAGCGGTGCGATCAACTCCCAGAGCGCCGCATCGAAGCTCAGCGGAGCAAACAGCAGCACCCGCGATTGCCGCGTCATCCCGGAGCGCTCGATCTGCGCATAGGCCAGGTTGGGGATGCCGTGATGTGTCACGGCTACTCCCTTTGGGGCACCGGTAGACCCCGAGGTGTAGATGACATAAGCGAGATTGTGCGGCTCGATGCTGAGCGGCGGTGCGGACGCGGGGTATGCCGCGATGCGCGGCCAATCGGCATCCAAACGAACCACCTGCTGTCCGTGCAGGGGTAGGCGCGCCACGAGAGCGGCTTGCGTCACCAGGAGCACTACCTGCGCATCTGCCAGCATGAAGCCGAGTCGTTCGGCCGGCAGCTTAATGTCAAGGGGAAGATAAGCAGCCCCTGCTTTCAGGATACCGAGCACGCCTATTAGCATCCCGGCCGAGCGCTCGACGCAAAGTCCAATTACGGTGTCGGGCCCAGCGCCCAGTGAAACAAGGTGACGAGCGAGACGATTGGCGCCGCTTTCCAGCTCGCCAAAGGTGAGAGTCTCGTCACCGCAGATGACCGCCACGGCATTGGGCGCCTGCGCGGCCTGCGCGGAAAACAGCTCTGGAAAGCTTGTGAACGCAACGCCGGGTTGCGTGGCATTCCACTCACGAACAATGGTGAGGCGCTCGGCGGCGCTCAACAGATCGAGTGTGCTGATCGACTGTTCGGGATGAGCGACCGCCGCGGCGAGCAGGCGCGTGAAACGAAGAACCAGGGCTTCCGCACTGGCGTGCTCGAATAGATCGGCAGCATATTCCAGACGACCCGATAGTCCTGCGAGCATCCCCTCTGGGGTGTGACGCTCCGCGAAACTGAAGGTCAAGTCAAACTTCGCGTAGGCGGTCTCAAGCGGATGCAAACGCGTGTCGAGACCCGCGAAGGCGAAATCGACCTCGGCGGTGCTCTGCAACACCAGCAAGACCTGGAAGAGGGGGTGGCGAGCGAGTGAGCGCTGCGGCTTGAGCAGCTCGACGAGCCGCTCGAATGGCAGGTCCTGATGACTATATGCCGCGATGTTGCTGGCACGGACCCGGTCCAGCAATATCCGAAAACTTGGATGTCCTGACGTGTCATTGCGCAGGACTAGCGTATTGACGAAGAAACCAATGAGTTCGTCGAGCGCGCTGTCTGTCCGGCCGGCAATGGGGCTGCCGATCGGGATGTCGTCGCCTGCGCCCAATCGCGTGAGGAGGGCAGCGAGGGCCGCCTGAAGCACCATGAAAAAGCTGGCGCCGCTCGCTCGGGCGATTTCGGTCACCGCCTTGTGCAGCTGAGACTCGACCGTGAAGCTGATAGTGCCGCCGCGGTGGCTTGCGACCGTCGGTCGCGGACGACTGAAGGGCAGATCGATCTGTTCAGGGAGGTCCCTGAGCGCGTCCTTCCAGAAAGCAAGCTGCCGCGCGACGGCGCTCTGCGGGTTGGATTCCTCACCCAGACATCCGCGCTGCCATAACGTGTAATCCGCGTATTGGACAGGGAGCGGTGCGAAATCAGGTGCGCGTCCCTCGAGTCGGGAGGCATAGGCACTGGTAAGATCGCGCATCAGAGGCGGCAGCGAGCCTCCATCGCTGGCGATGTGGTGCAGCAGCAGCAGCAGGATGTGCTCGTTGTTGCTGATACTGAAGAGATCCGCCCGCAAAGGCGGCTCGCTCGTCAGATCGAACCCATGCGCGATGGCCGCATTGAGGGCAGCGGGCAGCTCTGCCTCATTCACCACGCGCAGGTTGAGGTGCGGCCTTGCCGCCGCAGACTCCAGGATCAGCTGCTCTGGCACTCCTAACGCGTCCGGCAAAATGGTGCGTAGCGCCTCGTGTCGCTCCACCACGTCGGCGAGCGCGTCTTCCAGCGCCGCACGATCGAGCGGGCCAGTAAGGCGGACTGCGAGCGGGATGGTGTAGGTGCCGCCCCGTCCTTGCAATCGATCCAGGAACCACAGGCGTTGCTGTGCAAATGAGAGTGGGATGTGCGCGGACCGCTCTGCCGGCCGCAAGGGCTGCTGCGCCGCTTGCGCGTCGCGCAAGGCTGCCGACAGGGCGGCAATAGAAGGCGCCTCGAAGAGACTCCTGATCGGAAGCTCGGCATTGAAGCTCGCGCGAACCCGGCTGATCAGGCGCGCGGCGAGGAGTGAGTGTCCACCGAGCTTGAAGAAATCATCGTCGATGCTGACGTGAGGGAGCCCGAGCACCTCGGCGAAGAGGCTACACAGCAGCTCCTCGCTCGGGTTGCGCGGGCTCCGCCCGGCCGCTCTCAACGCTGTGTCTGGCGCCGGGAGGGCGGCGCGGTCGAGCTTCCCATTGGCGGTCAGCGGGAGCCGATCGAGAACGACAAACGCGGCAGGCACCATGTAGTCGGGCAGACTCAGCCCGACATGAGCTTGCAACGTTGCCACGTCCGGCGCTTGGCCGCTCTTGGTCACCACGTAGGCGACGAGGCGCTTGTCGCCTGGCTGGTCCTCGCGGGCAATGACGGCGGCGCGCGCAATCGCGGGGTGCTGCACGAGTGCCGCCTCGATTTCCCCTGGCTCAACCCGAAAGCCGCGCACTTTCAGCTGCGCATCACTACGTCCAAGAAACTCGAGCACGCCGTCGCTCCGCCAGCGAACCAGGTCACCGGTGCGGTACATTCGCTTTCCGGGAGCGCCGAACGGATCGGCCACGAAGCGCTCCGCAGTCAGTGCGCCGCGACCGAGATAGCCGCGCGCCACTCCGGCGCCCGCTATGTAGAGCTCGCCCAGGACTGCCGGTGGAACCGGCTGCAGGTTGTTATCGAGGACGTAGACCTCGGTATTCCAGATCGGCCTGCCGATCGGCATCGTGCCGTGGCCGGGCTCGCGCGCATGCACCTCGAAGCTAGTGCTGCCGCAGGTGGTCTCGGTCGGACCGTAGTGGATGATGATACGGCTCTGCGGCAGATGGCGTCGCCAGGGAGCGACGTGCATCCCGCTGACGCTCTCGCCGCCTACGACGATGCAATGCGTAAGCCCGGCAAGTGCTTGAATGGCCGCCGAGTGGTTGAGCATGTCCAGGTGCGAAGGCGTAAGCTTGAGCAGGCTGAAGTTGCCGCTCTTGCCGTAACGCTTTGCCATCAGCTCGAACTCGTCTTGCTCGTGCGGCAGCACGACCACCTTGCCGGTGAAGAGCGGCGGGAACAGCGCCGTCACCGTTGCGTCGAACGCCAGCGCATTGAGGATTGGGGCTCCGACACCCGCACTCAAGTTGCAGGTCGCGATGGCCCAGGCGGTGTAGTTGGCAACAGCGGCATGGTCGACCACCACCCCTTTCGGTCGGCCCGTCGACCCCGATGTGTAGATCACGTAGGCCGGATGGTGCGGATCGAGAGCGACTTTAGGCGGCAATGAAGGCTGATTGGCAATGGCCGGCCAGTCGCTGTCGAGACAGACGACGCGGGCAGTGAGCGACGGCAGTCGGTCGCGCAGGGCTGCTTGCGTGAGCAGCACCGGTGCGCGCGCATCCTCCAGCATGAAGGCGAGGCGCTCGCGCGGATAGTCCGGATCAAGCGGCAGGTAAGCGGCACCTGCTTTCAGCACTCCGAGCACGCCAATCACCATTTCCAGGGATCGCGCGACACACAGTGCAACGATCACCTCGGGCCCGATGCCGAGAGCTTGCAGGTATTGCGCAAGCTGATTGGCGCGGGCGTCGAGCTCCCGGTAGGTGAGAATCTGGTTTTCGAAAACGACCGCCGTCGCCTGCGGTGTACGGACGGCCTGCCGCGCGAAAAGGGCCGTCAATGTAGTGGCCGGAAGGGAGTGTGACGTCGCATTCCAGTCATGCAGGATGGTGCGACGCTCCTCGACACCGAGTATGGGGAGCCTGCCAATGGCACGATCCGGCTCAGCCACCGCAGCGGCAAGCAGCCGCGTGAAACGCTGCGCCATGAGCTCTGCGCTGTCGGCATTGAAAAGATCGGTGGCATAGTCGAGCACCGCCTCGATGCCGTTCGGCGCGCCATCCACCTCTGCAAAACGCTCGACCAATCCCAAGGACAGGTCGTGCTTGATGTGTGCGCTCTCGAGCGGCTCGAGGCGAGCATCGAGGCCGGGGAGCTGCGTGAAGCTGACCGGCTCATTGTTCTGCAGCACCAGCATCACCTGGAACAGCGGATGCCGTGCCAGTGAGCGTGGCGGGTTGAGCACCTCGACCAGTCGCTCGAACGGCAGGTCCTGGTGCGCATAGGCCGCGAGATTGCCGCTGCGCACCCGCTCGATCAGCTCAGCAAAGCTCGGATCGCCAGAAGTATCGGTGCGCAGCACCAGCGTGTTGATGAACAGCCCCACAAGCTCGTCGAGCGCGCTGTCCGTGCGCCCCGCAATCGGGCTGCCAATCGGGATGTCATCGCCAGCGCCCAGCCGCGACAGCAAGGTCGCAAGCCCCGCCTGCAGCACCATGAACAGGCTCGCTCCGCGCAGCCGCGCAAGCGCAACCAGCTCCCGGTGCAGCTCTGCAGGCACCGTGAACCGCACACTCGCGCCCCGGTGGCTCGCAACCGCAGGCCGCGGCCGATCGCTCGGCAGCTCAATTTGGTCCGGCAATCCGGCAAGCCGCTCGCGCCAGAACGCAAGCTGGCGCGCAATCGCGCTCGCCGGATCCTCCTCCGACCCGAGCAGCGCATGCTGCCACAGCGTGTAGTCGGCATATTGCACCGCCAGGGGCGGAAGCTCGGCCGCTCGCCCGCTGCAGCGCGCCGCATAGGCATGACAGAGATCGCGCGCCAGCGGCGCCAGCGACCAGCCGTCGGCGGCAATATGGTGCAACACCAACAGCAGCACATGCTCGTGCTCGCCAAGCTCAAACAATGCCGCCCGCAGCGGCGGCTCAGCCGCGAGATCAAAACCGGCTTGTGCCGCCCGCGCGAGTGCCTGGCCCAGCTCCGCCTCGCTGACGGTCTCGATGCCGAGCCGCGGCCGCGCTGCCAAAGCGGCCAGGATTTCCTGGCGCGGCACCCCCAGCCGGTCGGGAAAGATCGTGCGCAGGCTCTCGTGCCGCGCCACAAGGTCGCCAAGCGCCGCCTCCAGCGCAGCGCGATCAAGCGGGCCCGTGAGCCGCACCGCCAGCGGGATCGTATAGGTCGCGCTGCGGCTTTCCAGCCGGTCCAGGAACCAGAGCCGGCGCTGCGCAAAGGACAGCGGAATCTCCGCCGGACGCTCGAGCGGGCGCAATGGCGGCCGCGCGGCTTCTCCCTCCCGCAGCCGCTCGCCCAGCGCCGCGACGCTCGGCGCCTCGAACAAAGTGCGGATCGCCAGCTCCACATCCAACGCAGTGCGGATGCGGCTGATCAGCCGCGTCGCCAAGAGCGAGTGGCCACCCAGGGCAAAGAAGTCTTCATCAATGCCCACCCGCGCCAGCCCCAGCACCTCAGCAAACAGTGCGCACAGGAGCTCCTCTTGTGCGGTGCGCGGCCCGCGCCAAGGAGCCTGGCTCACCTCTGGCGCAGGCAGCGCCTTGCGATCGAGCTTGCCGTTCACCGTCAGCGGCAGCCGCTCGAGCGCCACGAACGCCGCGGGCACCATGTAGTCCGGCAGGCTTGCCGAGAGGTGCGCGCGCAAGGCCGTCGCATCAACCGCCGCGCCTGCGCGTGCCACCACATAGGCGGCGAGAGAAAGCTCGCCCAGCGCGTCCGCGCCCGCCATCACCGCCGCTTGCGCCACGCTCGCATGCCGCGTCAGCGCCGCCTCGATCTCGCCCGGCTCGATGCGGAAACCGCGCAGCTTGATCTGCGTATCGGCACGTCCAAGGAATTCGAGGACGCCGTCGGCAGACCAGCGCGCCAGGTCGCCGGTGCGATACATGCGGCTGCCGGCCCGACCGAACGGATCCGCCACAAAGCGCTCAGCCGTCAGGGCAAAACGGCCGAGATAGCCGCGCGCCACGCCCGCGCCGCCGACATAAAGCTCACCCGCCACCCCAACCGGCACCGGCTGCAAGCCGCTGTCGAGCAGGTAAACGCGTAAATCGGGCAAGCCCCGGCCAACCAGGCTCCCTGGTTTCTCCACACAATGGGCCTGCTCGAGGGGCAAGTGGCTGACATGCACGGTCGCTTCGGTGATGCCGTACATGTTGACGAGGCGAGGGGAGTTCTCAGCGCGCACTTCGTACCACGGCGCAAGTCTGCTCAGCTCGAGTGCCTCACCGCCAAACACGACGTAGCGCAGCGAGAGCCGCGGCCCAAGCTCGGGGTTGGCGATCTCCGCCTGCATCAATTGGTAGAATGCAGACGGCGTCTGACTGAGAACGGTGACGCGCTCGCGGACCAGCAGCCGGAGAAAGTCGTCCGGCGCGCGGCTCGTCAGATAAGGTACGACGACGACGCGGCCGCCGTATAATAGCGCTCCCCAAATCTCCCACACAGAGAAGTCGAAGGCGACGGAGTGAAATAGCGTCCAGACGTCCTGTGCGCTGAAATCAAACAGCCGTTCCGTCGCCGCGAACAGGCGCGCCACGTTCGCATGGCTTACGCCAACTCCTTTCGGCAGACCGGTCGATCCTGACGTGTAAATGATGTACGCCGTATTCTCCGGATCAAGCCCGCCTACGGGCGCAGTACCAGGCTGTGTCGCGATCGCATCTGCATCCGTTTCCAGGCAGACGATGCGTGCGACAGTTGCGGGAAGCCCGTCCCGCAGCGCCGAGGTCGTGACGATCACTGACGCGCGGGCATCCTCGAGCATGAAACTCAGTCGCTCGGCGGGGTAGTCTGGATCGAGGGGCAGGTAGGCGCCACCGGCTTTGAGGATGCCAAGTATACTGATGAGCATCTCGATGGAGCGCTCGACGCAGAGCCCCACCACTGCTTCGGGGCGGACGCCGAGTTGTCGTAGATGCTGCGCAAGCCTGCTTGAGGCGGCATCGAGCTCGCGATAGGTCAGCGTCCGTTCCCCCGAGACCACGGCAACTGCATCGTCCCTGCGAGCAACCTCATTCGCGAACAATTCGGTCAAGGTGGCTGAAGCCAACCCTGCTGGCGGGCCATTCCACTCCTGCAGAATGAGCTCCCGCTCCGCTGAGCTCAGCAGGTCGACGCAACTGAGCGGACGCGCGGCATGAGAAAGTGCTGCGTTCAAAAGCCGGAGCAGCCTGCTTGCGATCCCCGCGACAGTGCCCTGCTCGAACAGGTCGGTGGCATATTCCAGCGTCCCGAGCAGTCCTGCCGGCGAGCCATCCGCTCCATGCTGCTCGATGAAGTTGAAGGACAGGTCGAACTTGGCGCTGGCCACCGCCACGGTTTCGGTGCGCGCGGTTAACCCGGGCAGACCTGAGAAACTCGCCAGCGGCGTATTCTGCAGAACGAGCAGCACCTGGAACAAAGGATGCCGTCCCAGCGAGCGCTGCGGATTGAGCTCCTCCACGAGACGCTCGAACGGCAGCTCCTGGTGCGCGTAAGCGGCAAGATTGCTCGCGCGAACGCGGGCGATGAGATCGCGATAGCTGGGATTCCCGGAAGTATTCGTTCGCAGTACCAGCGTGTTCACAAAAAATCCGACGAGGTTGTTGAGCGCGCTCTCGTTGCGCCCGGCAACCGGAGTACCGATGGGGATATCCTCGCCCGCGCCTAGACGCGTGAGCAACGCGGCGAGTGCCGCGTGCAGCAGCATGAACACGCTGGCGCTGCTCTCGTGTGCCAAGCTTACGAGAGCGCGGTGAAGCTGCGCATCGATCGCGAACTCCAATGTGGCCCCAGCGTGGCTCGCGACGGCAGGGCGCACGCGATCGGTCGGCAGCTCAATTTGGTCGGGAAGACCCTGCAGCGCCTGACGCCAGAAGGCGAGCTGGCGGGCAATCAGGCTGCCAGGATCGCTTTCTTCGCCGCAGACCGCATGCTGCCAAAGCGCATAGTCTGCATATTGCACGGGCAGGCCGGCGAAATCGGCGGGGCCACCCTTAATCCGCGCTGCATAGGCCTTACAGAGATCATGCGCCAAAGGCGCGAGTGACCAGCCGTCGCAAGCAATGTGATGCAGCAAAAGGAGCAGCACATGCTCGCGCTCGCCGAGTACAAAGAGATGGACCTTGACCGGAAGCTCGGTGGCAAGATCGAACTCCTGCCGCACCGCCCGCATAAGCGCGTCACGGAGCGACGCTTCCGTCACCTGCGTGATGGTGAGGAGAGGTGCGGCAGCCTCAACGATCAGCTGCTGCGGAACGCCGAGATGGTCCGGAAATAGAGTGCGGAGACTTTCGTGGCGCGCGACGATGTCACCGATTGCTGCCTCGAGGGCGGCATGATCGAGCTTCCCGGTCAGGCGCAGAGCCAGCGGGATTGTGTAGGTCGTCGCGCGGTCGTGCAGCCGGTCAAGAAACCAGAGCCTGCTTTGAGCATAGGAGAGTGGAATTTCGCTCGGCCGATCCGCTCGACGTAACGGTGGGAGCGGCACCTCGGCATCATTCAGCCGTTCGACGATTGCTTCGACGGTCGGCGCCTCGAACACGGAGCCAATCGCGAGCTCGACACCGAGCATGCTGCGGATGCGGCTGATGAGCCGCATGGCCGAAAGCGAGTGCCCGCCCAGCTCGAAAAAGTTTTCGTCGATGCCGACGCGAGCGACACCCACCACCTCCGCGAACAGCGCGCACAATATCTCCTCACGCGGCGTTCGCGGGCCGCGTACCACGCTCGACGCCTCTGGCCGGGCTGGCAGCGCCTTGCGATCGAGCTTCCCGTTCGGGGTGAGCGGCAGACGCTCCAGCACGACGAAGACGGTCGGGATCATGTAGTCGGGAAGCCAGGCTGCAAGATACGTTCGCAGCTCTGAGGGATGGACAGCGTGGTCCTTCCTCGCGGCGACATAGGCGACGAGCCGCTTCTGCCCTGACAGGTCCTCGCGCGCGATCACGGCCGCCTGTGCCACGCTGGCGTGGCGCGTCAGCGCCGCCTCGACCTCACCGAGCTCGATACGAAAGCCGCGCAACTTCACCTGCGTGTCGAGGCGACCCACGAACTCAAGCGCGCCATCGCTGCGCCAGCGCACCAAGTCGCCGGTACGATACATGCGGGCGCCGCGGGGGCCGTACGGATCGGCAACGAACCGCTCCGCGGTCAAGGCAGGACGCCGATGGTATCCGCGGGCCAAGCCTTGTCCGCTCACGTAGAGTTCGCCGGTGACTCCCACCGCGACAGGTTGCAAGAGCCCGTCCAGCACGTAGGCGCGAGTGTTCGAGATTGGGCGACCGATCGGCACCGTCTGAGCAAGGGGCGTGCTCTTGTTGACGGCAAAGCACACGCTGAAGGTGGTGGCCTCCGTCGGACCATAGCCGTTGATGACGCGGCCATCATTCTGTTGTTCGACCAGTCGGCGCACATGCTCGACCGACAGCACATCGCCGCCCGCGAGCACCTGTCTCACTCCAGCGAGAGTGGAGACATCCTCCTCGACCACCTGCTGGAACAGGGCGGCGGTGAGCCAGAGCAAGCTCACCTTGGCCTCGTGGATCACTTGCTTGAGCACCGCCAAGTCGAAACGGCGCCCGGGGAAGACTACAAGCTTTGCGCCATTGAGGAGGGCGCCCCAAATCTCGAGCGTGGAGGCATCAAACGCGAGCGGCGCCAGATGCAAAAATACCTCGTTGGCAGTCAGCTCGGCATAGTTTGCGTTCTTGACGAGGCGAACCACGTTCTCATGGAGGACGACGACGCCCTTAGGCTGTCCCGTGGATCCGGACGTGTAGCTGACGTAAACGCTATTTGCGCTGCTTGCTCGAAGCGACGGTGCTGCCTTGGACTCTGCCGCGATTGCTGGCGCGTCGCGGTCGAGACAAACAGTCTTGAGCTCAGGTGCGCGGATGCGCTCCCGCAGTGCCGCTTGCGTCACAAGGACGGATGCTTGCGCGTCTGCAAGCATGAACGCGAGGCGCTCGGGCGGATAGTCCGGCTCGAGCGGCAGGTATGCGGCGCCGGCCTTCAGGATGCCGAGCAGCGCCACGATCGTTTCGGCCGAGCGCTCGAGGCACAGCCCCACCACGGATTCGAGCCCTACTCCGCGTGCGCGCAGATGATGCGCCAATTGGTTGGCACGCGCGTCGAGCTGGGCATAGCTGAGGGAATGCTGCTCGCAGGTCACCGCGACGGCATGCGGCCTGGCTGCGGCCTGCTGCGCGAACAGCTCTGGAAGCGTGGCTTCGGGAATGGCGCGCGTTGTATCATTCCACGTGCGCAGAACCGTCCTGCGTTCGTCCGGGCTCAGAATGTCGAGGCTGGCGATGCTGCGAGCACCGTCGGTCATGCCGGTGAGGAGTCGTAAAAAACGGCCCTGGAGATCAGCCAGACGCGAGGCGCTGTAGAGGGCGGCATTCCCTTCGAAGTCGATGCGCGGCTCGGGCCGCTCGGAACGCTCGTATACTGCGATCGACAAATCATCGACCGGGCCAGCGCACAAATTCTCAGCGGTCGCAGGATGGCCTGCAAACGTCATGTCATAGCTGAAAGGCATGAAGTTGATGGTCGGGCCGAATGCACGCTGGTCCGCCGCCCGGCCGAGGTCGCGCCGCAGATCGGCAATGTTGTAGCGCTGGTGCCGGATCACATGGCGCATGCGACGCGCAGTTTGGCCCGCGAGCTCCGACACGCTCATGCGCGGGTTCACCGTGAGCCGCACCGGCAGTACATTGGACATCATGCCCGGCGTGCGTCGCGCTGCAGGGGTGAGGCGCCCAGTGAGCGGCACCTCGAGCACGACATCATCAACACCCGTCAGCCGATGAACGAAAATCGCCGTCGCCGCAGTGACGAGCTGCGGCACGCTCACGCCGATGTCCTGAGCCACGCTTTCGATCTGTCTGAGGATCGGCAGCGGCAATGCACCTGTGCAGCGAATGAAGTTGGAGGCGGGCTTTCCGCGGGCATCCCCCAGCCTGACCGGCTCAGGCAAGTCAGCGAGGCAGTCGGTCCAGTAGCGGCGATCCTGCGCGAACCTGTCCGAATTACGATATGCGAGATCGTCCTCAACGAGGTCGGTGAGGCCCGCGAAGCTGTTGGGCGGCACGTTTTTCTGGGAGACCAGCGCGCTGTAAATCTCGGCGACGCGACGCGCGACCAGAGCAAGTCCCACCCCATCTGCAATGATGTGATGGTAGCGCCCGTACCAATAGTGGCGGTCGGGAGCCGCGTTAAAGAGGGCAAAGCCGAACAGGGGACCGCTGGCAATGTCGACCGGCCTTGCCAGGTCCGATTTCATCCATCGCTCGGCCGCGTCCTTTGGATCTGCCGCCGCGCTGACGTCGATCAGCGGCAGCGACCATTCCGGTGCGGTGCCGATGACTTGATATGGCGCTTCGGCACCGGTCACAAAGCGCAACCGGAGCGCCTCGGTCTCATTCACCAGATGGCGTAAAGCTCGCTCGAACAGCTCCGCGTCAACCGGGCCGTCTATGGCGAGATACTCGCCCAAATTGTAGGAAGCGTTCGCAGGATCGAGATTCTGCGCAAACCAGATTCCCAGCTGAGAATTCGAGAGAGGAAGTGGCTGTGCTTCAACAAATTCTTGGCCCGGCCGCTGTCCCGCTCCTGAGGCGGCCGGCCCGGGATACCAGCTCTTTTGTGCCATTCGAGAAACGGTCCTACACAGGCAAAAATAGGCTTATGCGCAACCCCAGAGATTGTCGCGGATGCCTAATCGAGTCGTCAAGCAACACGGGTCTTCCGGCATGGTCGCATGCTCATCCTGGTGAAGCAATTACGAGTGATTGGCCGCGGTGACGCACTGTTGCGCGCCCTCGCCACCACAGGCTCGGTGTGACGTGCGTGGCACAGGGACGCATGTGAGCTCGAAGTGCGAGCTCTAAGCGCGATCGCGGAGAGGGTGCCACTCCTGGAACGGAGAACGCGCGGACTCGACTTGACGTCAACGCCGCTGCTGTTTGTTGGCAGTTCGGGGGCCGGCGGCCAGTTGCAATCTTGATGGGGCGTTCAGACCAGAACAGGCTGACGGTCTTTGACCAGTGCGGTGGATTGTTGCAGTCCGCGAGCCTTCGTGGAGAGCCGAGCCGTAAGGGTTAATGAACCGTCTTCTCCTGACCAGATGGTGCCTCGTGCTCCGCCTGCGTTGCTGCTGCCTCCTGCGGCCCCTCTGCCGCCTGTCGCTGCATCTTTTCGATCAGGCTTTTGGGTCGCATATCGGTCCAGTTCTTGTTGATGAATTCGAGACAGGCAGCACGAGTCGCTGACTCGTGAATGATTTTCCAACCCTGCGGCACGTCAATGAAAGCGGGCCAGAGGGAATGCTGCCCCTCATCGTTGATCAGGACGTGGTAGGTACCGTTTTCGTCTTCAAACGGGTTGCTCAAGCTATCCTCCTGATGGCGCGAGCCCGAGATCCGGGGCCATTCTTGTAGGGCGCCTGAACTGGTGCCATATTCCAAGCGATGTACCATGGCAAGTCGCGGCACCTGACGAGTGCCGCGAACGCGAAATTCTAGGCATGAAACCCGGTTTCCGGCAGTGTCCTCGCGAGGAGGATGTGAGCCACCTGAGTTACCGGTTGGTAAGCATGGGAAGGTTCCTCATATGGACATTGAAACAGCGACCGCAGCCGACGTGCACGACGGGTTGGGCCCGTCTGCAACGACCGGCCTGACTGGTCCGGAGCGCGACGAGGCCGCGGCCAAGCTGGTCGAGAAGTTTGCCATGTGGTCCGGGGCAGCCGGTCTCATTCCGCTCCCGGTGATAGACGTGGCCGCCGTCGCGGGGCTTCAGCTTCAGCTCGTGCGTCGCCTGTCGGAGATGTACAACGTTGCTTTTGCGGAGAATCGCGGCAAGTCGATCATAGCGAGCTTGATGGGATCCATGATCCCGGCCACTAGCGGCATGGGTGTTGCCAGCCTGCTCAAGAGTGTGCCGGTTCTCGGTACCGCAATCGGCACGTTGACGATGTCGGGCGTGTCCGCTGCCGCCACCTACGCGATTGGCAAGGTGTTCATCCAGCACTTCGCTTCTGGAGGTACATTGCTGGACTTCGATCCGCCCGATTATCGCGAGTTCTTGAAAGGGCAAAAAGATAAGTGGAGCAGTCAGACGCTGCACTCATCTCACAGCCAAGAGGTTGCGCCGCCCGCGCAGAGCAGCTCGGGCACAGGCGCGTGAGGGGCGCGCGCGAGCGCGCATCTGCTCCTGTCGCCTACGAGCCAAGCGAGTCCCTGCATGATCGAGGTTCTGTTTTATATCCTGTTCGCTGTGCTCACCGGGATATGCGGGAGCCAGCGGCGCATGGGTTTCGTCGGTACATTTTTTTTGTCGCTGGTGGTGACCCCGGTCATTGTCTTGCTTTTGCTGCTCTTGACAGGGCCCTCCAGCCGGGTCGAATGGCATCGTCATTCATAGGCAGCTCACGCATGTGCTGCGGCACGGCTGCGCGAAGCTCGTGACCCCGGCACGCATTCTCCTCGGTTTGCCCCAGCCGCGAATGACCCGCCGCTTCCTTGGCCCCGGTTGGGGGCACCAACAGGCCGCATCGCAGCGATGACGTTTCTTCAGCTTGCCCGTCGGGAAATGCACGGCTCGCTGCCGCGGCTGATTTTCATGTCGGGGTTGGGTGGCATCAGCAACGCCACCATCCTGGCGGCCGTCAATGCCGGCGCGCAGGCCGCGGGCAATGGCGAGGTCAGTGTCTGGTCGGCTGGGCTGTTCGTGATCGCCTTGCTGCTCTTCATCAAGACGCAGCACTACATCCTCATCGCCTCCACGGTCGAGATCGAAGCCATCATCCACAAAGTGCGATTGCGCCTGATGGACCAGGTGCGCCGCTCCGAGCTCCTGCCGCTCGATGAGATCGGACGATCGCAAATTGTTTCCGCCATCACCAAGGAAACGGGAGCACTGCTGCAAGCCGCGAATATGCTCGCCTTCGCCGGCCAGGGTGCAGTGCTCGTCGTATTCATAGGCATGTACATCGCCTACCTGTCATTTGCAGCGTTCCTGCTGAGCGTCCTCATTCTCGGTATTGTGGCCGTGCTTTTCCACGCCAAGAGCGATCAGCTCACGAAAGGCAACAAAGAGGCGGGCGAGCGGGAGAACCGCCTTTACGACCGGCTGACCGACCTGCTCGACGGCTTCAAAGAAGTTCGAATGAACCAGGCGCGCAGCGATGATCTGTTTGACGACACTGTCGAGGTGTCGCGTGTTGCCACAAACATCAAGATCCGCACACAGAGCGAAAGCTTCCGGCGTTTGGTATTCACGCAGGCCTCTGTCTATCTGCTGCTGGGCGGGGTGGTGTTCGTTGTCCCAGCACTCAGCGATACCACAGGAAGCGCCGTCACCCAGACCACGACGGCGCTGATGTTCGTGGTGGGCGTGTGCTTGGGCCTCATCCAGACCATCCCGGTCGTCTCGGCTGCGGACACAGCTGCGGACAACATTGCAAATCTCGAGCAGCGGCTGCAGTCGACCATTCCAGTTCTGGAGGCCGCCAACGTCGAGCCACGTCGCACGTTTCAGCGCATTGAGATGCGCAATGTTGAATTCCGCTATGTGGCCAAGACTTCGGATGCGGTTTTTCAGGTGGGTCCGGTGGACTTCAGCCTCCGCCTGGGCGACCTCGTCTTCATCACCGGGGGCAACGGATCCGGCAAGTCCACATTTCTGAAAGTCTTGGCCGGGCTCTATGAGCCGGACTCAGGCGAGATCACGGTTGACGGGATGCGCGTCAATGATCGGCGCCGCGAATCGTATCGCTCGCTGATCACGGCTATTTTTGCGGACTACCACCTGTTCCAGCGTTTGTATGGGATTCGCGATCCTGATCTGGACGAGATCGATCGTCTGCTTGAGCAGTTCAAGCTCGACACAAAGACCAGCCTCACGAACGGTGAGTTTCGCACCATCGAGCTGTCAAGCGGGCAGCGGCGACGCTTGGCATTGATCGTCGCGCTATTGGAGAAGCGGCCGATTCTGCTGCTCGACGAATGGGCGGCCGATCAGGATCCCGAGTTTCGCCGCAAGTTTTATCACGAGATGTTGCCAACCCTGCATCGCAACGGCGCCACCATAGTCGTGGTCACGCACGACGATCGCTACCTCGAGGAGATGGAGTATCAGGGTCGCCGCCTGCGCATGGATGAAGGCCGGTTCGTGGAGGGAAAGCCCGTGGAAAGCGAGGCCTGACGACCTCACCACCCGGTACTCCCGCGGCGTTACGTCAGCGCGTATTTCTCCACAACTTTGGCGCGCCGGTGTAACTTCCGCGGCAAAGGGTCTCCGTGCCATGGCTGGTGCGACGATGCTCCCCCGCCGGCCGGCAGGGCGCGGATCCCGGTAACGACATCCTCTGGAGAACGGTTATGCAAATGTACCCCTGGCTGCGCGACCAAAGGGTGTCGCCGCCGCCCACCTCGAGACGCGGTCGGTGGTGGCGTTTCATCGAGAATCGGCTGCCGAACATCGCTTTATTCCTGATGGTGGTGCTGCTTCTCGCCTTTGTACTCTACCCGCACATGATCATTAACGTTCCAAGCGGCTATGTCGGGGTGGCCTGGAAGCGCTTCGGCAGCGGCACGGTCCTTGATCCGCGCAAGCTCAAGGACGAGGGCCTGCATGTCATGCTGCCGTGGGATCAGTTGTTTCTCTACGACCTGCGGGTTCAATCCCTGACCGAGACCTACAACGCCATCTCTAGCGATGGCGTGAGCCTGACGGCCACCGTGAACATCCGCTTCCGCCTCAGGCACGATGCCATTCCCACCCTGCATCAGGTCATCGGACCCAACTACATCAAGCTGATCGGCCCGGGGATCGCCAGCCAGTTGCGGGAGGTGATCGCACAATTCACCGCCGAGCAGGTCTATTCGACGGCGCGCCAGGAGATCCAGGACAAGATCCGTGAGCGAACAGTTGAGAAGCTCGGCGACAAGATGATGGAGCGCGAGGGCGAGGATTCCTACAACGTGGCAATGCGCGACACGATCACCCTCTATGACACACTGCTCTATGGGATCGAGCTTCCAGCGGCGATTGTCACCGCAATCAACCGCAAGACCGAGCAGTATTACATCTCGGAGGAATACAAGTTTCGCGTCGAGCGCGAAAAGAGAGAAACCGAGCGCAAGCGTATCGAGGCGGAGGGCATCCGCGATTTCCAGCAAATCGTGACGCAGAACGGAATTTCCGACTCCTACCTGCGCTGGCGCGGCATCGAGGCGACGCTCCAGCTGTCGCAAGCCACCAACTCCAAGGTCGTCGTGATCGGCGGCAATAAGGATGGCCTTCCCATCATCCTTGGCAACATGGACTCGCCAGCTCCGACGCCGCCTCCCGCCGAGGACGCGAACAAGGAGAGGACGACGGCGGCTCCGCCCACGGTGCCCGCTGAAAAGAAGACGGCCGAGACGCTCTCGACCCCGCATGAAAAGGTGCCACCTGCCGGTGCGGCCAAACCTGCGGAGAAGTCCGCGCAGAAGGCTCCTGATCCTGTGCAGCCGATGACGGAAAAGGTCGCAGCAAAGCCGAGCACGCCATCCTCCACGCTGCCCGCCGAGCGAGGGTTCTCCTGGCCGCCTACCTGGGCCGATGTCGAGGCTTACATTTCGCGCAAGCTGCATCCTGCAGCCTCGAGCACCGAGTGGTCGGATCCGCCCGGAGGAGCCGTCCTCGATCGGCGAGCCCAATGAGCCCGCTTTTCAGGGCAAGGAGGCCGCGCAGCGTGCGAGTGCGTGGGTCGCTGCGTCGGTTGTATTGATCCAGGGAACGACGATGGCCAAAGACTACGCCGCCATGCGCGCCGCGCTGCTGCGCGAGCTCGACGGGCTGAGCTACGAGGTGGACGCGCACAGGAAAATTGGCACTCTATGGCTCGACCGGCCCCCGCTTAACGTCGTCTCATATCGCGGCCGCAGTCAGATTGCGGCCGTGCTGGAGTGCTTCGGCCACGATCCCGAGGTTCGCGTGGTGGTGATCCGAGGGAAGAATGGCGTCTACACCTCTGGTGGTGACGTCAAAGCATTCCCCGACATCGAGCGCGACGGCATGTCGGATCTGGCATGGAACATCGCCGCTCCGGAGCGCTGCCCAAAGCCGGTGATCTGCGCGATGGAGAAATACGCGATGGGCGTGGGGCTCGAGCTCGCCATGGCTTGCGACATTCGGCTCGCCACCCGCGACACCATGCTCGCCCTGCCGGAAGTGACCCTAGGACAGATTCCTGGAAGTGGTGGAAGTCAGCGGGTTGCGCGTATTGTCGGCCTCACGCGCGCCGTGGACATGATCATGCTGGGGCGTCGAATTCCCGCCCCCGAGGCGCATGGCTGGGGGCTGGTCACGCGTCTCGCCGAGGATTCTGCAGGGCTCGACGGCATGATCGAGGAGATCGCGGGTACGCTCCGGGCAATGTCGGCGCTTGCCTTGCGAACGGCGAAACGCGTCCTCAATACATCCTATGACACGAGCCTGAGCGTCGGCCTCGAGCTCGAAGGGCACGCCTACGAGAAGCTTCGCGAGGGTCCGGACTACAAGGAAGGTATCGCCGCCTTCAGCGAAAAGCGCAAACCCAGGTTTGGCGGGAGTTGACGCACGAGATTATAGCCGCGGGCACCCTCGATCTGCCGCTCTTGTAGGGTGCGCATAGGTGCGAAGCACCGTGCGCACCACGAGACTGCCAGTGGTGGGCACGCCACTTCGCGGCTGGGCATCTTCCAACCTCCTCGACCTCGTCTCCCCATCAGCGCGCGATGATCTCGATTAGCACGTTGCGGTACTGGTGATCGCTGCTGTTGATGAGCTCATGCGGAATGCCGGCCTCACGCCAGATCACCTCGCCTGGTTGCTCGAATGTCTCGCGTGTGCGCCCATCATCGAAATTCATGATGTTACGGCCTTCGGTGAGCGGAACGATCAGGTAAGGCAACAAATGCTGATGCCACGGCTGCCGACCACCTGGCTCGAGCTTTACGCTCCACACCCGCACAAATTCATTTTCGAAGAGGACACGATCTCCAATCGGACCCAGCACTCGTTTCGTGGTTGAGGGTTCGCTCATGGATTCTCCGATTGTGCAGGCCGCCCAGTGGCCCGATTTCGAGGTTCGCAAAAGACCGTGCCGCAGGACATGCGAGCCCCGCCATGGGGGGCCCTGAGTTCAGCGGCGCACCAGCTTGCGATAGAGCTCATTGGCAATGCCGTCGCGCATGGGCGCAATGGCGGCAATATGATCGTCGGGCCGGACCAGCACCACTGTTTCGCTTGCGCAGCCAAGCTGATGGCGAAAACGGTCGCCGACGTCGAACAGGGAGCGTCCGCGCAAGCCACTGTCGAATGGCGCATCGCGCGGCGAGACTACCAGGTGCTTGAGATGGGGTGTGCTCTCCGGAACGGCTGGTCGCCGGCGCGCGTCGGTGAAATAGAGCGCCAGGAAAGCGTCATCGGTCAGATCATGCAGCCGCAGCGGCCGACCCAGCGGTCCATGCAGCTCCGCATCTGGAATGCGGTCACCGACGCGAAAGGCGCCACGCTCGGTTCTCACCATGGACCAGTCGCCGCTGTCCTCGACGTCGAGCCGAACGCCGAGCATGGTGCGGGTGAGCGCGTTCGCCCAGGCGCTGCCTGACATTGCCTTCACGCTCGCGCTCTGGCCTGCCATGTACTTGCGTGCCGCCTCGGCCATCTCGCCCGACCCCCGGGCTGCGACCGGACGCTGCTCGCGCGCATATCCCTCGAGCAGCGACTTGTCAGCCCAGCCGCGCATCACCCAGGCCAGCCGCCAGGGCAGGTTGATCGAATCGAGTATGCCGGTGTTGAGACCAAGCGCCCACATCGGTGTGATCAGGTGAGCCGCATCTCCCATGAGAAAAATACGTCCGTGCTGCCAGTCGCGCGCGATGCGGTGGTGGATGCGGTAAATAATGGTGTTCAAAATTTCGAGGTGATCGACATCACCGATGAAGCGCAGCACCTTGGCGCGAAACTGATCGCTGGTCGGCTCCTCTGCCTCGGGGCCCAAGGGATAGAGAAAACGCCAGCAGTGCGGATGACGAACCAGGATCATCCACTCCTGTGGGTCGGCGAAATAAGCAAGGTACGGGTAATCGCGCGGGTTCGCGACATCGAGGTCAACCTTCACGTCCACGAGCAGGACACGTGCATCGAGCGATTCTCCCTCCACCGGGATACCGAGCTGGCCGCGCACGCTGCTGCGGCCGCCGTCGCAGGCCAGCAGATAAGAGCCCTCGACCTCAAGCTCTCCACGCGGCGTCTCGAACCTCGCCACCACGCCGTCACCCTCGTCGCGAAACGAGATCAGCCGATGCTGCATGTGCAGGGCGCCGGGCTGGCGGTCCTCGAATGCGCTGCGCAGGATTGGCTCGAGGTGATGCTGCGGCATGTTGATGACGAAGGGATAGCGCGTGTCCTCGCGTAACAGGGCGGTCTCCACGGAGGGCCGCGCACGATTGGTGGCGCGCTCGATGTCGCCGATCTCATCCACCCGGAGCGCGTTGGCCAGCACCTGGTCGGCAACCCCATAGCGACGGAAGGCCTCTAGTGTGCGCGTGAGGACCGTTCCTGCCTTGGTGTCGCGCGAAAGCTCGGCGTCGTCCTCGTAGAGCTCGACCGGCAGCCCGTAGAAATCGAGACCCAGCGCGGTGGTAAGGCCAACCGGCCCAGCCCCAACCACAATGACCGGTTTGTCCTTTGCTGGCACCGTTCAATCCTCTTCTGCCGCATAGGCAAAGTCGCGGCTGATCATTGAAGCGGTCATGCTTGCCGCATCCGACAGAAGAAAAAGGAGCGGGCCGACAACGTCGCGGGGATGCCCGACTCCGACCGTATGGCGCCAACGCGCATCGTCCTCGCCCGCGTTGGCCGCGCGGTATTGCGGAGTATCGATCACACCGGGCGCAATCAGGTTGAAGCGCACGCGATGGGGGGCCACCTCCTTGGCCGCGCTTTTGGCGAAAGCGATCAAGGCGGCCTTGCTCGCGGCATAAGCAGAGGCTTGCGGCCAGCCTTGCTGGGCCAACCCTGACGTGAACGCGACGATGCTGCCGCGCCGCCGTTCCATCATGCCGGGTGCCACCGCCTGATAACACCAGACCACGCCATCGAGATTGATGCGCAGGACCCGCTGCCAATCCTCTGCGCGCATAAGATGGGCCGCTGTGCGCGGCTGGATGGCGGCGGCGCAGACGAGGCCGTCGATGTGGCCGAGCTCCCGCTCGATCTCACCCAGAGCTTTGATCACCGCGCCGCGATCACTCACGTCGAGCGGCAGTGTGGAAAGACCTCCGATGTGGCGCAGCGAGTCCATCGCAGATTCATCGACGTCGCACACGATCACGCGCGCACCTGCACCGGCAGCGGCAATGGCTAAGCCACGTCCGATTCCATTGGCGCCCCCGCTTACGACGATCACATCCCCATCCGCCTCGAAACGGGCCCGCATGCGTCGCTACCGCGGTCCGTCAAGGCGAGCTGCAAAATCGTCGATACCTGCACCGGCGGCACATTGCGCGAGACTGCGGAGTGTTTGGCTGTCCAGCCGGCACACTCCCGCGCTGCTATTACGGTTCGCCGAGACGAGCTCGCCCGGTGCATAGACCCGTTCCACACCGGGGCCGCGTTTGCTGCCGCTCGCGCGCTTGCCATGGTCGCGCGCGCGCCCGGCAAAGGTTTGCGCCCCAGGAAAGTGCCCGACATCGATGGCGAGAAAAAAATGCGCGCAACCATAAGGCTCCGCAGGGTCTCCATAAAGCGGGCGCACCTCGCCGCCGATCGCTCCCTCGGAGAGCCCCCCACACAGAAGATCAATCACGAATGCCAAGCCAAAGCCTTTCGGCCCGGCCGCCGGCAGCAGCATCCCCCGGATTGCGGTTGCCGGGTCGGTCGTTGGACGGCCTTCTGCGTCGACCGCCCAGTCTGCGGGTATGGCAGTCCCGCTTGCGGCAGCCAAACGAATTTTTCCCATGGCCGTCGCACTCATCGCCATGTCCACCTCGACGGGGAATTCGCCGGCCGAGGGCAGGGCAATGGCGATGGGATTGTTGCCGACCAAAGCTTCTGCGCCGCCGGGAGCGGGCAGAAGCGGCCGCGTGTTCGAGGCAACAAGGCCGACGCAATTCTGCGCCGCCATCATCCGCGCGTAGCGCCCAGCAGTACCGAAATGGAATGCGTTGCGGACCGCGACCGCGGCCAATCCATGCTTGCGCGCGCGGCCGACAGCCAGCGTGACCGCTTGGCGCGCGGTCAGCTGCCCGAGCGCGTTTCCAGCGTCGATGACGATCGCGCCGTCCCGATCGCTCACCACGTCTCCGGCGCTTCTCAAGGAGACCGAGCCCTTCCTGATACGGTCCACGTAAAGCGGCACCAGCATAACGCCGTGTGAGGCGATGCCTTCGAGGTCGGCGGCAACCAGGTCACCGGCGACGGTGCTCGCATCCTCAATGCTGATTCCCACACCGGCAAAGATATCGGCAACTCCGGCGATCAGCCTATCGGCGGCGATTGCCACCGTCTCCGCTGCTGTTTTGCTGGTTGCCTCCATCAACGGGCGTCTTGGTCATTCGAATACCACGATGGTCGCTGCGGATAATGCGGACCATCATAGATTTCGACGACGATCGTTTCCTCGTGCGCCAGTGTGGGGCCGTGCACATTGCCTTTCGGATTGCAGTAGAAAGACCCCGCCGTTAGCGTCACTCCAGTCTTGGTGTATTCGTATTTGCCCTGCAGGCAGAACATGAATTGGTTGGCGGCATGCAGGTGCGGCTCGGGAATGCTCGCGCCTTTGTCAAACTTGATCAAAGCGATCGAGGCGCCGCTCGTCTCATCGCGCCAGAGCATTTTCTCGGAAATGCCTTTCAGTGACTTCGCGCGCCACGGCATATCGTTGCTCTGCAAGAGCAGCTCGTCCAGCTTTGGCATGCCTGGTGCGATCGTGGGCTGCTGATTCATCAATGCCTCCAGTTGCGGGTGTCGCTGATCGGGCTCACGCACTCAATGTCTTTCTGCGACGGGGGGAAGCCACGGCGCCATCAGATGTTCCGCGAGCTCCACCAGCAGGTACACAAGGATACCCAGAAAGGAGAGTGCGAACAGAGCTGCAAAGGCCAGCGCTGTATCGATCTGCGACGTCGCGCTGAGGAGGAGGAAGCCCAGCCCCTCGCTCGATCCGATGAATTCGCCGATTACCGCCCCGATCACGGCGAGCGTGATTGCAACCTTCGAGCCGGTAATGATGAAAGGAAGGGCGGCGGGAAACTGCACCTTGAGGAAGATCTGTCTGGGCGTTGCGCTGAGACTGCGCGCCAGCTCGAGGAGCTCGGGCGGAGTTGCACGCAAGCCCGCCGCAGTGTCGACGATGATGGGAAAGAAGGCGACCAGCCACACGATGGCAAGCTTCGACTCGAGGCCGGTGCCTAGCCAGACCAGGATAATAGGCGCAAGCGCCACTTTCGGCACCGACTGCAGCGCGACGAGGAGCGGATAAAACATGAGATTGAGCGGCCGCGAGTTGGCGACCGCAATTGCCAGAGGGAGGCCCAGCGCCAGGGCAAGCAAGAACCCGTAGAGCGTCTCCTTCAGCGTGATCCAGCCTTCGCTGACAAGAAGATCGCGTCGGTTGATAATGGCGCGCAAGACTTTATCTGGTGAGGGAAGGACTGCAGTCGGGATCTCGGCGAGCCAGCAGCCGAGGGCCCAGAGCACTACGATCAGAGCGAGCCCCGCGACCGGATAGGCAATGCGCGAGAGCTGGCCTCTCATGCCACGGCACACTCGTCCGCCGCAGGCGCAACGACACCCAGCGCCTCGCCGGCGATCCGTTCGGTCTGGGTGAAAGCGGGGGTGAAGCGCAGACGCTGATTGCGCGGATAGGGAAGCGTGACGGCGATCTCCGTGATGACACGGGCCGGCCGCCGACTGAATACTACCACCTTGTCCGACAGATACACGGCCTCGGAGATGGAATGCGTGACAAAGAGGACCGAGGCCCCGGTCTCGTGGCGGATGCGCAACAGGAGGTCGTTCATCTCCAGCCGGGTCAATTCGTCCAACGCGCCGAATGGCTCATCCATGAGCAGGAGCTTCGGTTGGTGAATTAGAGCGCGGCAAAGCGCCACCCGCTGCTGCATGCCGCCAGACAGCTGATGCGGCCGTGCAGTGAGAAAGCCGGACAAACCGACGAGGTCGAGCAACTCACGCGCGCGCTGTCGCGCCGCCCCGTCGTTCTTGTGCAGGATCTCCATCGGAAAGAGAACATTGTCGAGCACATTGCGCCACGGCATCAAGGCCGGCGATTGGAAGACGAAGCCATAATCGCCGAACGGTCGGCTGATCTCGCGGCCAGCAATGTTTACCGAGCCGGACGACTTTCGGATCAGCCCGCCGACTATTCGCAGCAGGGTGGTCTTGCCGCACCCGCTCGGCCCGAGCAGTGCGACCAGTTGGCCCTGCTCGAAGTCGAAGCTTGCGTCATCAAGGGCGACGACGGCGTCCGCCGCGTGCGATCCGGTCTCGCCTACGGAAAAGACCTTCCGCACGTTCCTGATCACCCCGAACGGCATTCCGCATCGTCCTTCGCACAGTGCGCGTCTGAAATCCGCGCGTCGGGTGAGGACCTTTGCATCGCCGCCTCCGCCGAGCAATCGCGGTGAGTTGTATATCCGGCGAAATTCGTGTGCTATTTTGCACGGCACTGCGATGAAACCGGCGGCTGCACGCTACTTTGCGCGGCATCGGCGCGTCCAGCTGAGGAGCAGCACATGTTTCGAATGATCGCGATGGCCACGGCGGCCGCCTGTCTCCTCGCCTCAGCGGCGCAGGCGCAGGAGCGCGATTTGAAATTCACGCTCGACTTCATCAGCCTCGGCCGGCACGCGCCCTGGTACGTGGCGCTGGGCAAGGGCTACTACAAAGAGGAGGGCCTCAACGTCAGCATTCTGCCCTCGAAGGGAACGGCCGACGCGATACGCTCAGTTGCGGCTGGTGTGACGGAGATGGGGTTCATCGACATTCCAAGCCTGGTTGCGGCGGGTACCGCCGCCTCCTCAATCAAGATCGTGGCGGTGAACTATCAGAAGCCGCCGTATTGCATTTTCACCCTCAATCCAGGCGCTAACGTCACCGAGCCGCGACAGATGAACGGGTTGGAGCTGGGCTCGAGCACGGCCTCTTTCCTTCCCAAGATTTGGGCGGCCTTCATGGAAATGAACAAGGTGGACAGCAAGACGCTGAAGGTCGTCAACATCGACGCGGCTGCGCGCGTGCCTATGTTGGCCGCCCGCAAGGTGCAGTCAATCGACCAGTTCCTGATGAGCGAGCCGGCAATCCGGCGCGCGGTAACCGACGCGAAGCCGGTCTGCATGTTTGCTGGCGATTATGGGCTCGACATCTATGCCAATTCCATCGGTGTCACGGAGGATTTCCTGAACAAGAACCCGGACGTGGTGAGGAAGTTCGTACGTGCCGCGTTGCGCGGTTGGAAGGATGCGCTCGCCAATCCGCAGGAGGCGGCGAGCATCCAGCAGCAATATGTGAAGGCGCTGGATCCGCAGATCATTGTCGAAGAGATTGCGATTCTCAAACGGATTGCAATCTCTGCCGACGTCGAGAAAAACGGTTACGGCACGATGTCGCTCGAGCGCATGAAGAAAACGGTCGACTTCATCAACAAGAACATCGAAATTTCCGGCGAGAAGCTCACTGCCGAGCAGATCTATCGCCCGGGGTTCCTGCCGGAGCCGCCAATCCGGCCCTGATCGAAACGGCCGACGGACGGTACCAATGATTGTTCAAACTGCACCTGCCGGCGAGCCGCGGCTGGCCGTGATGATGCACGAGCACACCGCGCTCTCCGGGCAGTTTGCGCGGGCATTCGGCAACGACCGCTTCGAGCCCGCGCAGCCCGGCGAGTTGATGTTCTACGTCGTCTCGCATCATGACGCCGGCTGGGCCGAGTTCGACCAGAACCCGGTGACCGATGAAGCGACGCAGCTGCCCTATAATCTGATTGAGACGCCCGCCGAGCACATCAGCCAGACCAGCCGCCTCTCGCCCGATTTCAACCAGCAGCATCATGCCTTTTGCGGGCTCCTGTCGAGCATGCACAGCTGGGGCCTCTACAACGGTCGTTATGGGCTTTCGAATTTGGTGCTGATCGATCGCATTCCGCCCGCGGGGCGTCCGCTGGTGAATGCGATGCTGGAGCGCGAGCTCGAGCGCCAGAAACGCCTCAAGGCGGAGCTTGCCAAAGACCCGCAGGCGGTCCGCTGGCTAGAGGCCGATCACCTGTTTCAGAACTACAAGCAATTGCAGTTCTTCGACACGCTTGCGCTCTACTTCAACCGCATTCACCCGCGCGAGCGCATGGAGCAGCAGTTCGAGCACGTCCCGCTGAATGCGCGCGAGAACGCCACTATCACCATTCGCCCGCGCGAAGCTGGGACTTACGAGCTTTCTCCTTTTCCTTTTTCGGCGAGCGATGCCGAATTTGCCTATGCCGGTCGCTTCATCGGGCAAGGGCAGCATCGCCATTCGGGTGGATGGCCGCGGGCGCTCAAGAGCTCGCCGACGCGCTGGGAAAGCTTTCGTCTCGTCGCTCCTTGAGCCGGGATGCCTGAGCTTCTCCCCCGAGATGCGTTCTGAGCCGGCCGGAATAGCAGATGTTCTATTGAGGCGACCGCATGAGCCACACGGTTGATCCAGCACGGCTCGGCGTCGGCGCCCGGCTCCTGCGCAAGGAGGATGCGAGGCACCTCAGCGGGAGAGCACAGTTCGTGGCGGATCTTTCGTTCGCCAACACGGAGGAACTGGCATTCGTCCGCAGCCCCCACGCCCATGCCCGCATCAAATCCATCAACATTCCTGCGGCATTCAGCGGGCGGGTTTTTCTCGCACGTGACCTGGCGCAACTCGCCGATATGCGTGCCGTGCCGCAGGTCGAGGGTTTTCGCATCGCTGGCTATCCCGCGCTTGCCAGGGACAAGGTGCGGTTCGTCGGCGAGATCGTTGCTGCTTGTATGGCGCCGACCCGAGCGCAGGCGGAGGACATCGCCGACCGCATTGAGGTCGAATATGAGTTGCTGCCGGCGATCGTCGATCCGCAAGCCGTTCTGGAGAGGGCACCCGCGCTGGTGCACGAAAGCTGGCCCAGCAACCTCTACATCCAGCGCGTGTTCGAGGGCGGCAATATCGGCGAGGCGCGTGCGCGTGCCGAGGTCGTCGTCGAGCGTCGATTCCACATGAACAGACAGGCGGCCGTGCCGATGGAAGGTCGTGCGGCACTCGCCTTTTATGATCGCCGGCTGGACGAGCTGACCGTCTACGACTCAACTCAGGTGCCGCATATCATCCGCCTCGGTTTGTCGGAGGTGCTAGGCATCGAGGAACGTAGGATCCGCGTTATTGCTCCGGACGTGGGCGGCGGTTTCGGATCGAAGGCGCGATTGCTTCCCGAGGAGGTGATCGTGGCCGCGCTTGCCGCCCGCCTCCAGCATCCAGTGCGTTGGGTCGAGGACCGCCGGGAGCATTTCCTCGCATCCACGCATGCCCGCGATCACGATTATAGAATCATAGCGTATGCCGACGCCCAAGGCCGCCTTCTCGGGCTCGACGCTGAGCTGATCGTGGATGCTGGTGCCTATGCGCTCTGGCCGAACGGTCCGTTTCTGGAAACCGGAATGGCTGCGCGCAACATTCCCGGGCCCTACAACGTGCGCAACTGGCGGGTGAAGACCTTTACGGTGGCAACCAACAAAGCGCCTATGGGACCCTACCGCGGCGTTGGACGGCCCGGCGCGTGTTTCGCAGTCGAGCGCACGATCGACGAGGTCGCACGGCGAGTGGGCCGGGACCCGATCGAGGTGCGGCTCGACAACCTCGTTCAACCGGCACAGATGCCCTACCGCACCATCGCCAATCTAATTTTCGACAATGGCGATTACCCCGACCTGCTGCGTCTCTGCGCAAAAACTATCGATGTGGCTGCAGTGCGGGCACGCCAGCGAAAAGGCGAGCTGGATGGCCGGCTCATCGGCCTTGGCCTCGCCTGCTATTCCGAGCAGACCGGTCACGGCTGCGGCGAGTGGGTCGCACGCGGGAGCCCATTCATTCCCGGTTTCGAGAGCTGCCGGGCCGAGCTCATGCCCGACGGCAGTCTGATGCTCTATGTCGGTATTCAATCGCATGGACAGGGGCTCGAGACCACGCTGGCGCAGGTGGCCCACCAGGAGCTCGGCATTCATCCTGCCAATATCTCCGTGCGTCATGGCGATACGGGAGTATCGCCGTTTGGCAACGGCACCATAGCCTCCCGCAGCACGGTCATGGCGGGCGGAGCGGTGGCGAAAACCAGTCGCCTGTTGCGAGCCAAGCTGATCAGGATTGGAGCGCATCTGTTGCAGTGCGCGCCAGCCGAGGCGCATTGCGAGGGAGGCATGGTGCACGGGCCGGCCGCCTCCGTCACCATCGAGGAGATTGCCCGGGTCGCTCACCTGCGCATGGAAGCGCTCCCCGAGGACGTCGAGCCGCTGTTGAGCGTGACCAGCACGTATCAGCCTGGGATTGATACGGGTGTGTTCACGTTCGCCGCGCATGCGGTGGTGGTCGCAGTCGATCCGCAAACCGGCAGCATCGAGCTTCTGGATTACGCCGTGGCCGAGGACTGTGGGACGGTGATCAACCCCATGATCGTGGAGGGTCAGGTCCGCGGCGGCGTGGTTCAGGGGATCGGCACCGCCCTCTATGAGGAGCTCCCGTATAACGAGCACGGCCAACCGCTCGCGCTCACCCTCTCCGATTATCTCTTGCCCAGTCCCGCAGAGCTGCCGCCGATCAAGGTGGCTCACATGCAGACGCCCACCCGTTTTACCGAATATGGCGTGAAGGGAATGGGTGAGGGAGGAGCGATTGCGCCGCCAGCGGCGATCGCCAACGCCGTTCGCGATGCGCTTGCCTCGATCGGTGCCGAGGTGAATGAAACTCCGCTCACTCCGATACGCGTACTGACCGCCATCAGGGCCGCCGAGCAGGCGGCTGGCGTCCCGATTCCGAAGTTCGCATGATTGTGCGGCATGTTTGCCCGACGGCCGCTCTGCTAAGCTCACCGCACCATGCAGCGTGAGCGATTGTGGTGCGCTGTTGAAGGCGGAGCGCGAGCGGGAGCGGCAATGGCAAACAAGGATCTGCGCGATTGGATGGCCGGCATAAACGCGGCCGGAGAGCTCAAGCTCATCAGCGGGGCCGAGCCCAAGGAGGAAATCGGGGGCATTGTTGACATCTACATGCGCAGGATGGGCAACCCTGCGGTGCTGTTCGATGAGGTTCCGGGATTCCCCAAAGGCCACCGGGTTATTGCCAATATCCTGACCTCCATCCCGCGCATCAACGTTGCCCTTGGGCTGCCGGCGCAATCGTCCGAGATGGAGCTGATCCAGTGGTGGCGTAATTACATGAGGAACGCTCCGTCTTACACGACGCGTTCGGTAAACGGCGGTCCGCTGCTGGAGAACGTTCTCGAAGGCATGGACGTGGACATCGAGAAGATACCCACTCCGGTGTGGCACGAGCTCGATGGTGGGCCGTTCATCGGGACTGCATGCCTCGTCGTGATGAAAGATCCCGACAGCGGCTGGATCAATTACGGCACGTACCGTGTGCAGACGCACGGGCCCAATGTGGCGAGCGTGATGATCTCACCCGGCAAGCACGGTCGCGTCATCATGGGCAAGTATCACGATCGCGGCGAACCGTGTCCTGTTGCGGTGATCGCCGGCAATCATCCCGCCCTTTTCATGCTCGGCGGCCTTGAAATCCCCTACGGCAAGAATGAGCTCGAAGCTGCCGGAGGCATCCTCGGTGAGCCTGTTGAGGTGTTCAACATGCCAAAGACAGGGCTGCCGGTCCCCGCCAACTCCGAAATCGCGTTCGACGGCTTTATCCATCCGGGGGACACCGTGAAGGAAGGCCCACTGGGCGAATGGACCGGCTATTACGCCAGCGGCTCCGCGCTCGAGCCGGCCATCCGGATCGAGACGATGATGTTCCGCAACGATCCGATCCTGATGGGTGCAATTCCTGCTGTTCCGCCGAACGATAATACGTTTTATCTCGGCACCTACCGTTGTGGCGCCGTTTGGAACCAGTTAGAGGCCGCTGGTATTCCGGAAGTGAAAGGTGTTTGGGCGCACGAAGCCGGCGGCAGCCGCTTCATGCTGGTGATTTCCATCAAGACGCTTTACGGGGGTCACTCCAAGCAGGCCGGAATGGTCGCCGCGCATTGCCACGCTGGCGCGTACTGCAACCGGTGGACCATCGTCGTCGACGACGACATCGATCCCACCAATATCAATGATGTGATCTGGGCGATGTGCACGCGCTGCGATCCGCGCGAGCAGGTGGATGTGATCCATGGCGGCTGGAGCTCGGCGCTCGATCCCATGTGCTACGACACCGAATCCGATCGGCGCAATTCCCGCGTCGTGATTGACGCCTGCATTCCTTTCCGTCGGAAAAAGACGTTCCCGGTGATTGCCCGCTCGAGCAAAGCGCTCGATGAACGTGTGCGCGCAAAATGGGCAAAGGACCTGCCGCGCGGATTCTGACGCCGCCGTTCTCAACCGCTCGGAACTCGTAGCGCGCAGTTTGCAGGTCGCCGCTTAACCTCACTGATCTCTTGTGCCATTCGCGGGCGAGCGGCCGACCGGCAAACAAGTTCGAACGAGCAGGAACGGCTTTCCCTCGCGTGCGTTGCTGCCAAAGCGAACGAGGTAAGTGCCTCGTTCTCGGGGGAGTTCCTGAGTTCGAGGAGAGACAGATGCGGGCGCTGGTCTGGCACGGCAAGGAAGACATCCGCTGCGACGTCGTCACGGATCCAGAAATCGAGGATCCGCGTGACGCCATCGTCAAAGTCACGAGCTGTGCGATCTGCGGGTCTGATCTGCACCTCTTTCACAACTTCATCCCGGCGATGCTCCCCGGCGACATCGTCGGGCATGAGATGATGGGCGAGGTGGTGGAGGTCGGTCGCGGCGTGAATGGCCATCTTAAGAAGGGTGATCGTGTGGTCGTGCCGTTCACCATCATCTGTGGCGAATGCGAGCAGTGCCAGCGCGGGAACTTCTCCGTCTGCGAACGGACCAATCGCAACCAGCGTCTCGCCGCGACCGTGTTCGGGCATCCGACAGCGGGGCTATTCGGCTACACCCACCTCACGGGAGGCTACCCCGGCGGCCAAGCCGAGTACGTGCGGGTGCCTTTTGCCGATGCCACTCACATCAAGGTGCCGCAGGGCATACCCGATGAGCAGGTTCTTTTCCTGGGAGACATCTTCCCGACGGGCTGGCAGGGAGTGGCGCAATGCGACATTGAGCCGACAGACACCGTCGCTATTTGGGGCTGCGGTCCGGTAGGGCAGATGGCCATCCGCAGCGCCATTCTTCTCGGCGCGCAGCAGGTCATCGCCATCGACCGGATACCAGAGCGGCTAAGCATGGCCGACGCAGGTGGCGCCATCACTATCAACTTCGACGAAGAAAGCGTGATCGAGCGACTCAACGAGCTGACAAAAGGGAAGGGGCCTGACAAATGCATCGATGCGATCGGCATGGAGTCGCATGTCACGCCATGGCAGCCGGACACCCTCATGGACCGGGCCAAGCAGATGATGATGCTGGAAAACGACCGCGGGCACATACTGCGCGAGATGATCTATGTGTGCCGTCCCGGCGGCGTGATCTCCATCCCCGGCGTGTATAGCGGGTTCGTCGACAAGGTGCCGATGGGACAGCTGATGAACAAAGGCCTCACGGTCAAGACAGGCCAGACGCACGTCAATCGCTGGACCGATGATCTGCTGCGCCGGATTGAGGAGGGGGAGATCGATCCGTCCTTCGTGGTGACCCACACAGTTCCGCTCGAAGACGGGCCGGAGATGTACAAAGTCTTCCGAGACAAACAGGATAGCTGCATCAAAGTGGTGCTGAAGCCCTAAACGGCGGAGTCGACAATGACCTACGTCACGTACCTCACACACAATATCAGACACGAAGGCGACCCGCGCGTACTGCAATCCGGCCCGAGCTCTTTGAGCGGCTCAGACCGGCTTGGCAAAGCGCTCGGCTGGTTCAGCCTGGCACTCGGCATCGCGGAGATGGTCGCACCGGAGCGGATTACCCGCGCACTCGGAATGCGTGGGAAAGAGGGTCTGGTGCGTGCGTACGGCGCGCGCGAGATCGCAAGTGGCATGCTGTGTTTGTCTACGGAGCGGCAAGCGGGACTTTGGAGCCGCGTCGCCGGAGATGCCGTAGATGTTGCGACGCTTGCGGCGGCATGGCGGCAGGAAAATCCCAAGCGCGAAAACGTCGCCACCGCGCTGGCGATGGTTGCCGGCGTGACACTGCTCGACGCTGTTGCGGCCCAGTCCACAACGAGCCGCCACGCCCGTGGCGGACAGCGGCGCCTCTACTATGATCGCAGCGGCTTCCCGAAAGGTCTCGCGGCCGCGAGGGCGGCCGCGAAAACAAAGCGCAAGGCAAACGGCGGAGCGCTTACGACAGGCGATAGCACTGCCTCCAATTCCAATCTGCCGTCTGTGCCGGCGGCTCGCACAGCCCTCTGACGCATCGCAGGGCAGCTTTGCTGCTATCGCTGAAGGCGATCGCTACCCCCGATCGCCTTCATGGATTCGACGCGCAGAATTGACCATAAGCGCGCGGTAATATCGCCGAAGCCGGGCTCGGAAACCACGCGCGAATCGCGCTCGCGCGGCCAGTGGGTGGTCAGAACGTCGACAAAATGCCCGGGGCGCGCCGACATCACTCCCACGCGGTCGGCGAGCATGGCGGCCTCATCCAGGCTGTGCGTGATCAGGAGCACCGTTGCGTGAGTCTCGCGCCAGAGGCGCAGCAACTCCTCCCCCATGAGAAGCCGCGTCTGCTGGTCAAGGGCCCCGAACGGCTCATCGAGCAGGATCAGCCGGGGCTGCAGCACCAGGGTGCGGGCAATGCACACCCGCTGTCGCATGCCGCCGGAGAGCTGCGGTGGGCGGTGCTCTGCAAAACTGGTAAGGCCCATGAAGCGGATAGCATGGTCCACGCGCCGGCCTAGCTCCGCCTGGTCGATACCAATGTGGCGTAGCCCGAAGGCCACATTCTCCCGCACCGTGAGCCAGGGGAAGGCCGCGTCTTCCTGGAACACCACGCCGATCCCTTCCGGCACCTCACCGTGCACCGGCTTACGCTCGAACAGAACCTCACCCTCCTGCGCAGGCAGGATGCCGGAGATGATGTCGAGCAAAGTGGATTTTCCGCAACCTGACGGCCCGATGATGGCGAAGAATTCTCCGACAGGAATGGAGAGACTTACATCGGTGAGGGCGCGCACCGGCTCCCCCGCTCCGTGGGCCGGGAACACATGCCCCACGCCGCGCAGCTCAAGCGCCGGAATTACTGCGGGAGCAACCGTTGGATCCAAGGTGAGGGGCTCGGGCACGCGCGGGGCAAACTGGTTCAGAAAAACATCGGGTGCACTATGCAGCTGGCTTACCGGTGCGATTGCGCAGGGACGCTTGATCTCAACGGCCACATTACGCGCGCATCGGCGGCTCAGCACGTTGGCTGCGCCCGCTGAGCGCAAGCAGGACGCTGCTCCCAATGCCGGCAAATGCGAACAGCAGTAGCGTGATGGCCATAATGGTCGGTTGGTCGTTGGTCCCTATCGATGCAATGAGCAGATGGCCAAGTCCGCGAGTCGAGGCAAACATCTCCCCGACGAGGACGCCAAGCAGCGTAAGAGAAAAGCACACGCGAAAGCTTGCGATGATCTCGGGGAGGACAGCTGGAACCAGGACATCGACCGCAAAAGCCCAGTTGGACATGCGCAGAGTGCGGGCAGCCTTCCGGTAGATCGGCGGGATTGTTCGCAGCGCGTTGGCTGTCATGATGACAACAGGCGGTAGTCCGTGCAGCAGTCCGAATATGATCTTTGCTGCATCGCCTAGTCCGAAGAACAAGAGGATAAGCGGATAGAGCATCACCTTCGGCGTGGCGATCAGGACGAGCATCACAGGCTCGATCTGCTGGCCGATGGCACGCCAACCGCCGCACAGGATCCCAAGCGCGAGCCCACCGGCCATCGCAAACAGCAGTGAAAGCCCGTATGCCTGGGCCGTCGCGGCGAGGTCGCGCTGGAACCGCGTCTGCCAGAGGAGCTTCCAAAGTTGCTGCGCTGCCTGGAGCGGCGAGGGCACCGTCGCGGTGCCGATCAGGAGAGACAATCCATACCAGAGCAGCAGCAGCGCCACAGCGACCAGCGCCACGTCGAGGGTTTGGTGGGGCAGCCGGCGGCTCATGGTGCGGCGGGCAGCACGTGCCCGCGGAGATGGCGCAGGCCGGAATTGACCAGAATGACGACGAGCCCCAGGGCGAGCATGAGCCCATACATGCGGCCGATGCGGAAAGTGGTGTAGGCATCGGCGATCGCGTGGCCAAGCCCCGCGGGCGCCAACAGGAACTCGCTCGCGATCACTGCTACGAAAGCATAGCTGACGGCGAGCGTGATGCCGCCGAGAATGTCAGGTGCCGATGCTGGGATCAGAACGCGGCGCAAGGTGGCAAGGCGCCCGAGGCGGTGGATGCTGGCCGTCTTGCGGAAAACCATCGGGATGTGATCAAGGCCGCTCAAGGTCGCCAGCAGCACGCTCATGGCAGCATAAAGTGCGCCGGTGACAATGATCGGCTTCGGCCCGATGCCGAAGATGACGACCAGGACCGGATAAAGCGCGAACAGCGGCAGCGCGTAATAGCTGGCGAGGAAGGGCTCGCAGGCACGCCGTAGCCGCGGCAGCGCGTGCAGCGCAAGCCCACCCGCCATGCCAAGGACGGCGCCGATGGCGACTGAGGCAGCGACCGCGCTCAGCGTCAGGACGAGATCAATGAGCGTGCTGCGTTCGCCGAGCGCCACTGCCATTTCGCGCAGCATGACGGTGGGCGGCACCAGGTCGGTCGGCTTCACCAGCCCCAATCGGCAGATCAACTCGAGCATACCCGCACAAAACATGGCGACCCACATCGAGCGCCATCGCAGAATTCTGCTCATTGCGGGCGGAAGCGCCGATCGATGATGGTTTCAAAGTCGAAAGCGCCTTTGATGTCGCCGGTCGCCTCCAGGAGTTGCCGCGTCCCTTCGAGAGCATCGGCCTCGAAGCTGCCGTCCGAGTAATAGCGCGCCTCGGTCATGCGCTCGACGGCCCGGGTCAGCGACGGCTCATCGATGTTGACCATGCGCTTCATGGCGAGGCGGGCGGCTTCCTTGGGGTTGCTGTAGATGAACTCCACCGCTTGTTTGTGGGCTTTGAGGAGCGCACGCAGCTTCTCCGGCTCCTTGTCGATAAGGTCCTGCGAGGCAATCAGGACATTGGGCGTGACCTTGGGAAGGACCTCGGACACACGGGCTATAACCCGGTATTTTTCGGCGTAGCGGCTGAGCAAAGGCTCGAGCACATAGGTCGCATCGACTGCACCACTGTCGATCGCGGCGATTCCCGCCCCGACCCCCAGCGCAACCTGTGTCACCTGGGAGGTCTCGATGCCATGCTTCTTGAGGAGCATTTCCCCGAACACGCGTGTCACACCACCGGGATTGGTCGTGCCGAACTTGCGACCAATGACGTCGCGTAGCGATTTGATCGGGGAGTTGGCCAGGACCACCCACGCATTGTCGGCCGCATTGTTGATGGCAATGCCCACCACTTTCACCGGCAGCCCGGCGCGGATGCCGGCGACGGTCGCGCCAACGGCGGCGTCAGCGAAGGGCACACCGCCGGCCAGCATGTTGCGCAATGTCGTGCCGCCTCCCTGCGAGGAGATGACGTCCGTCACGTCGATACCGTTCTTGCGGAATAAATCCTGCTCCAGCGCAACGGCCCAGGTCACGCTTGGCATCACCTGACCAAAATGCGAGACGTGAATTTCGGCGGCTTCGGGCGCCCGCGCCGATATAAGAGCGCCCAGCGCCACGGCAATCGCAGCAATAAGGTACCGCATCGCTGTTCTCCGATGTGCTTGGTCTAAGCTGCGGCACGGCGACGAGTGCGCTACGCCGACCCCCACACCAGGCGTGCTGTCTCCAGGATGCGCTCGAACTTGCGCCACTGCTCATCCTCGGTCAACTGGATCATCCCGACGCCACTGCTGAAGCCGCATTGCGGACTCAAGGCCAGTTGCTCAAGCGGCAGGTGCCGGCTGGCATCGTCGATTCGGCGGCGCAATGACTCAGCCGATTCAAGGTCCGCGCTTTTCGTTGTGACGAGCCCCAACACAGCAACCGTGCTCTTGCGTATGAATCGCAGCGGCGAGAAGTCGCCTGCGCGCTCGCTGTCGTATTCGAGGAGCAGACGGTGATGCTTGAGGCCAGAGAACAACATCTCCGCGATCGAGTCGTAATGTCCTTCACGATGCCATTGCGGCATGACCTTTCCGGTTTTCGGGTCGATACCGCGTGGGTTCCCACGGCAGATGTGCAGCCCAAACGTGACGCCGGGAAAGCCGTCAATCACGGCGTTCTCCGCCGCGATTGCCCGCTCGAGGTTCTTATCTGGATCCTCACCACGCGCGCGCATGCGCTCGAGCGAGACTTTATCGGCATAGGCGGTGAAGCCAGGCGCATCGATGTGGATGTAGCGGCACCCCGCATCCACCACGGCTTTGATCATCTCGCGCTCGATGGCGACAACATCGGCAATGAACTCGTCGATGTCGCTGTAGACCGACTGCGAGCGCTCCCAAGCAAACCGCTGGGAAATGCGGTCCGGTCCAATGAGGCTGACCTTCACCGGGCGGGTCGCACGCGCGGCTGCAAACGTGTACTCGTCGAGGATGATGTTGTGCTTGAGGCGCAAGCGCTGCACGGCTGCACGGCGCGTCGTAATCGCAGGACCGGCCGCATTGAAGTTCTGCTCAGTGCGATGTAGCGGGTTGTTCGGCTCGCGCCAATCGGTGAGCGCATCCGCCCGGGGCGGCACGTCGAAGCCGCTCACGGCATTGCTGAAGCTCTCCTGAAAGTTCCGGCGACGGAATTCCCCATCGCTCACCACCGGCAACCCTATTTTCTCCTGCTGCCGGATCACGTCCTCAATCGCAGCGTCCTGCGCAATGCGGAGCTCGTCGTCGGTCGCGGCGCCCCGAGCGTGACGCTCGAACAAGACGTGTAGGGACGAGGGAGACACCAGGCTGCCGTTCTGATCGACGCGCATGGTGCTGAGGTTCAATTCCGACATGCTTTGTGCCTCATGCAATACTGTAGACCTACCTTAACAGGTGTTGGGCACTACCGCAGCAACGTGGATCCCGCACCTTCATCAAGTTCGGCAATCCCAAGGGACATACTAGGAGCGAAAGCCTGGCATCCTGACACCGCGGATGCGAAGCATTGACACTGCCCCGTGTGGCCGGGAAGAAGGGCCGCGACGGATTGAAATCCGTGCGCATCACGATACATAGCCGTGCTCAGCTCTGCGGCCGCCTGTGGGTAACCTTGGATCTCGCGTGACTACCTTGAACCGTCGTTTCTCCATCGCCCCAATGATGGAATGGACCGACCGGCATTGCCGGTTCTTCCATCGGCTCCTCACGCGCCAGGCGCTCATCTATACGGAGATGATCACGACCGGTGCGGTGCTGCGGGGTGATCGGGCGCGCCTGCTTGCCTATGATCCTGCCGAGCACCCGGTCGCCTTACAGCTTGGCGGCTCTGATGCGCGACAGCTTGCCGAATGCGCGCGCATCGTCGCCGACCTTGGCTATGACGAGGTGAACCTCAATGTCGGTTGTCCTTCGGATCGCGTTCAGGAGGGTCGCTTCGGTGCATGCCTCATGGCGGAGCCGCAACTCGTCGGAGACTGCGTCGCGGCCATGAAAGCTGCGGTGAGCATCCCGGTCACGGTCAAATGCCGCATCGGCATCGATGACCAGGATGAGGAGGAGGCCCTCGAAGCCCTCACCGCAGCCGCCAAGGCTGCCGGGGTCGATGCCCTCATGGTGCATGCCCGCAAGGCATGGCTCAACGGGCTCTCGCCCCGGGAGAACCGCGATATCCCGCCGCTCAACTATGATCGTGTCCGCCGATTGAAGGCACGCCATCCCGAGCTCCCGATCGTTCTCAACGGTGGCATCCGCGATCTCGAGCAAGCGCGCGCGGAGCTGAGCCGGGTGAATGGCGTCATGATGGGGCGCGCTGCCTACCAAGAGCCGTGGCGACTGCTCTCAGTTGACCCGGAGCTGTTCGGACAGGCTCCCCCCTTTGCTACTCCACGTGAAGCAGCCGAGGCGCTGCTGCCCTATATAGAGCGCGAGGTGGCGCGCGGCGTCCGTCTGCACGCGATCACTCGCCATACGCTTGGCCTATTTTCAGGGGTGCCGGGCGCTCGGGCGTTCCGCCGGCATCTTGCGACCGAGGCGGTCAAGCACGGCGCCGGTCCTTCCACGTTTCAGCAGGCCCTTGCCCAGCTCGTGCGTTTAGACACGGATATGTCCCACACCGTGGCGGCGTGAACAGGCGTGACAGGATAGACGATGATCTTCGGAGTGCCGGCAAGCGAGCTGCTGCTGCTTGCGGCTCTGATCATCGCGGCAGGTTTCGTGACCGGGTTGCTGGCCGGGCTGTTCGGGATCGGCGGCGGCGCCCTCATCGTGCCCGTACTCTACGAGGTGTTTCGCGTGCTCGGCGTTCCCGAGGAGGTCCGCTTCCAGCTGTGCGTCGGCACGTCGATTGCGATCATCGTGCCGACGAATGTGTCTTCCTATCGCATTCACAGTGCCAAGGGCGCCGTGCTCAGCGACGTGGTGCGCGCCTGGGCGGTACCGGCGGTCATCGGCGTGTTCTGCGGCGCAGCAGTGGCGGCGTTCGCATCCGCGGCAATGCTCAAGCTCGCCTTTGTGCTGATCGGCAGCATCATTGCCGTGAAGCTGCTCGCCGGACGAGAGCAGTGGCGTGTCGCAGATGATCTGCCCGGGCCGGTCGGCAAAACCGCATATGGTTTCTTTGTCGGCCTGGCTGCTTCGTTGATGGGCATCAGCGGCGGCTCGATTGCGAATATGATTCTGACGCTGCACGGCAAGTCCATTCACAGCGCGGTGGCAACGTCGGCGGCGCTGGGGGTGCCGATCACCGTTGCCGGCACGATAGGCTATGTGTTGGCCGGTCTGCCCCAGCAGTCCCTCATGCCTCCGTTCTCGCTAGGCTTTGTCTCGCTCGTCGGCTTTGCGCTCATGGCACCCGTCGCGAGCTTCACAGCGCCCTACGGAGCGCGGCTGGCGCACGCACTGTCGAAGCGCAGCCTGGAGATTGCCTTCGGGTGCTTCTTGCTGACGGTTTGCGTCCGGTTTCTGGTGAGCCTCTCGGGCTGACCTCAGGGATGGCCGCGCAGCACAAGCTTGTCGCCGCGCACTTCCCAGCCCTGCAGCCGGTTGAGGAAGCTCATACCCAGGAGGCTGACGCGCAATTGCCCGGGCTGCGCGATGAGCGCGCTCACCGAGCGTTCGGTAATGCCGCCGATGGCGAGGCGATCGAGCGTGACTGGAGCAGCACGCGAGCGTCCGTTGGCGGTATCAACCATGACGGAATAATTGAGCACTTCCAATGGAAGCCCTGCGGCCCTGGCCGCCTCCTGAGTGAGAACCACGGCGCTCGCCCCGGTATCGAGCACCATCGCAATGCGCGCGCCGTTGACCTCTGTGGCGACAGCAAAGCTCCCTCCCGCGCTGCGCGCGATTTCCACGGTGCGCCCGCGTCCCGCAGGACGGCCGGGGATGAACTCCGCCAGCACCCGGTCGGCAACGTCACGCAGCTCGAATCGGTAAGTGTAGCCGAGCGTCAACAGCAGCAACACCAGGCCCCAAATCAAAAGCGATTCCAAGACATGGGAAAGCCGAGCGCGGTAGATGAGGAGTGCAAGCATGAGAAGGAGCCCAAATGCGATCGCTTTGGTCTCCACACCGGTACGGTCCAGGTTTTTGAGCTCGGCCAGCACCGTCTCGTTTTGCCGCAACAGCAGCGCGAGCAGCGCCAAGCCGAGAATCACCAGCAGGGCAGACAGTAAGCGGCGCACCCTGTGATCCTCAGCCTTTTTTGCGGGGGCGTGTTGGCGACTGGGAGGAGAGGGGGCTTACGCGAGGAGTGAGAGTGAGGAGAGCAAGACGCTGTGGTAGCTCGGCCATGATGCGGGAGCGCTCATCGCTGCTCAAAGACAGCCAGCTCGCAATCTCGGACAGGCTTCGCCCGCACCCGAGGCACAGATCTCTGCTGGGGTGAACCGTGCAAACATCAATGCAGGGACTTTCGACGGACATGCGTCGCGCGGATTCGCCTGATGGGAGCGCGGGCAAGATAAGGATCGGCGCCGCGAAGGCAATCCTGAATGGCCCTATGCCTCTCCTCGAAGGCGCCGCCGCAGCGGTTTGCGCTCAGGCGCGCTACGAGAAGCGGCCGCCGTCGGCTGGGAAGCTCCGACTTGGATAGATGGTGAAGGCTCCGAAAGCGGCGCCAGGGCTGCCATGACGCGTTGAGGGGGAAACGTGATGACAACCTCGGTCCCGATACGCAGCTTCGATTTGAGCGTGAACGTCCCTCCATGCAGGTCCACCAAGCTTTTCGCGATCGGCAGACCGAGGCCGGCACCTTGCTCGGCTGATTTGATGGAGTTCGAGCCTTGCCCGAACGACGCGAGGACGATCGGGATCTCCTCTTCCGGAATGCCCGGGCCGGTGTCCTTGACGCTGATATACTGCCCTCCGGCCGCGGTCCAGCCGACCTTCAGCCAAATCTCGCCGCCCTGCGGAGTGAACTTGATCGCGTTACCCAGGAGGTTGAGGCAGATCTGCCGTACGCCCCGCTCATCGGCCCACAGTCGCGGCATGTCGCTCTCGTAGAGCTCGTGGATGACCAAGCCACGGCTTCGCGCGCGCATCTGCAAAAGGTGGGCGCACTCTGCCACGACATGAGCAAGCGAGACCGCCTCCTCGTTGAGCTCGTAGCGCCCGGCCTCGATCCGCGACAGATCGAGAATCTCGTTGATCAGCCCGAGCAGGTGCACCCCTGAATTGTGAATATCGTTCGCATAATCCTTGTATGCGGGTACCTGGTGCGGTCCAAAAATCTCTCCCTTCATGACTTCGGAGAAGCCGAGGATAGCGTTCAGCGGGGTGCGCAGCTCATGGCTCATTTGGGCGAGAAAGTGGGACTTGGCTATATTTGCCGCCTCCGCCCGGCGTCGTGCTTCGTCGGACATCGCCTTTGCGGTCTCGAGCTCACCAATGAGGGCATCTTTCTCGGCGCGCGCCTCGAGCGTCGCAAGCGTGCTGGAATTGAGCCGATAGGTGAGCAGCGAGAAATAGGCCTGCGCGGCCAAAGCCATGAGGGCAAGAATGTAATCCTGCAGGGTGCCGCGGAAGCCGAGCTCGAGCGCGACTGCTGATGATAAGGGGATTGTTGAGGCAAGCATTGCGACCGGCACGCTGGAGGCGAGCATGCTGGATACCGCCACGACCAGCAGCATGACAAAGAGCATGAACGTGCTTGCGCTGGCATCACTGCCGACCGGGTCTATGAGAACGAACATCCAGCCCAGACCGAAGAAGAAATCGAGCAGGATAAAACGCATCCGCGCGGAGCGGATGTTGATGCTCTTGGCAGCCGTCGCCAGAAACTGCCGGCATGTGGTGATGATCACGGCATGGATCATCAGCACCGCACTGGTCCAGATACCGGCCCTGACGGGTCCGGTCCAAAGGCTCGACAGCAACCCCACCGTACCGACGAGGAGAAGGATGACGAGGGACGCGGAAAGCCTGTTCTGGGCGAACAGCCGAAGCAGCTCGTAATCGAAAGCGGGTCGTGTCCCAGTCGTCGAGGTCAGTCGGTCGCGCGCCTCGCGCAGCCGTTGGGAAGCCGCACGCCGGCGCGACATCGATGGCTTCGCGGGGCCGGAGCCGCTCTCTTGCTGGTCCGCGCTCACGTTCATCCGGTTTGCGCCACGGCCTCTGGAAATGAGGGTAAAGTGGCCAAAAATCATTAAGGGCCCGCTTAGGAACGCGCTAAACCGAACAGTTAACGGAAGCTTGCTGTCCGCGGACCGGCGGCAGTGCTCGATGCGGTTGCGTCTGGCGCTCTCACGATGAGGTAGGGGCCGCTTGGGCAGACGCTGAGGACGGGTTGTGCTGCTGCAGCCCGTTCCGGGACCCAAGTATCCTCAGGACAAAGAGAGGACGTGAGCGATGAAGCTCTACGACGGGGGCCGGGCTCCCAATCCGCGCCGCACCCGCGTCTTCCTGGCCGAGAAAGGCATCGTCGTGCCGACCGTTCAAGTCGATCTCGGCGCACTGCAGCACAAGTCGGAGACATTCGCTGCGGTCAACCCCTTGATGCGGGTGCCAGCTCTCGTGCTTGATGACGGCAGTGTGATCACCGAATCTATCGCGATCTGCCGCTATTTCGAGGTGCTCAGGCCCGAGCCGCCGCTGTTTGGTCGTGGCGCATTGGATGAGGCGCGAGTGGAGATGTGGAACCGGCGCCTTGAGCTACACTTCCTCCTCGCAGTCTCGCATGTCTTTCGCAATGCGCATCCAGCCATGAAGGACATGGAGGTGCCGCAGGTTCCCGCCTGGGCCGAGGCGAACAAGCCGCGCATCCTTGAATTCATCACCTTGCTCGACCGCGAGTTGAAGAGCCGCCGGTTCGTAGCCGGGGACTCCTTTACCGTGGCTGACATTACCGGCCTCGTCTCCGTCGACTTCATGAAGCCGGCGAAGCTGACCGTCCCGGAAGAGCTCGTCCATCTCAAACGTTGGCATGCCGAGATCTCGGCGCGCCCGAGTGCGGCGGCCTGACCGATGCGTTTGACGATTGTCGGCTCGGGTGACGCCTTTGGCTCAGGCGGCCGGTTCAATACCTGTTTCTTTGTGGAGACGGCCAAGGCCACTCTGCTCATCGACTGCGGAGCCTCATCGCTCGTCGCCTTGAAGGCACATGGTCTTGACCCGACGCGCATAGACGCGATCGTCCTGTCGCATCTGCACGGGGATCATTTCGGCGGCTTACCGTTTCTGCTGCTCGATGCACAATTCCTGAACCGCCGGGAGCGGCCTTTGCTGATTGCCGGGCCGCCCGGCACGCGCGCTCGGGTCGACGCCCTGCTCGAAGTGGTGTTTCCCGGATCGACGGCCAACAAGTGGCGCTTTGGCTGCGAGGTTACGGAGATTGCGGTCGGCGAACCGACGGATCTGCTCGGCCATAGCATCACGACGACCGAGGTCGTGCACTACTCGGGTGCGCCGTCCACGGCCGTGCGCCTGTCGGACGGGAATAGGACGCTTGCCTATTCGGGCGATACCGAGTGGCTGGAGGCGCTGGTGGACGTCGCGAACGGCGTCGATCTGTTCATTCTGGAGTGTTACGGCTATGCCGGACATCTGCCAGGTCACTTGAGCTGGGCCGAGCTCAAGCCTCGTGTGCGTGACCTACATGCTCGGCGCATCATGCTCACCCACATGAATCCGAGCATGCTCGCGCGACTCGACGAGGCCAAAGCAGCCGGCGTTCTGATTGCGGAGGACGGATTAATCTTCGAGCTATGATGCAGGGGTTAAAGCCGGGATCAGCGATCCAGGCGGGCGATCAGGCTTGATGTGTCCCATCGGCTACCGCCGAGCTTCTGTACCTCCGCATAGAACTGATCCACGAGTGCCGTGACCGGCAGGCTGGCGCCGTTCTTGCGCGCCTCGCTCGTGCAGATCGACAAGTCCTTGCGCATCCAATCCACGGCGAAGCCAAACTCGAATTTGCCGGATGCCATGGTCTTGTAGCGGTTTTCCATCTGCCACGACTGTGCTGCTCCCTTCGAGATCGTCTCGATCACCGCCTCGATGTCGAGGCCGGCCTTCTTGGCGAAGTGAATACCCTCGGCAAGTCCCTGTACCAGACCAGCGATGCAGATCTGGTTGACCATCTTGGTGAGCTGGCCGGCGCCCGCGCTTCCCAGCCGCTTGCACATGCGCGCATACGCAGCGATCACCTTCTCGGCGCGGCCATAGGGTTCAGCGTCCCCTCCGCACATGACCGTGAGCACGCCGTTCTCTGCTCCCGCTTGGCCGCCGGACACCGGAGCATCGACAAAGTCGAACCCGCGCTTCTTGGCATCGGCGTGCAGCTCGCGCGCGATCTCAGCTGAGGCTGTGGTGTGATCGACGAAAATGCCACCAGGTTTGACCGCATGGAACGCGCCGTTTGGGCCAAGCGTAACCTCGCGCAGATCGTTGTCATTCCCGACACAACACAGGATGACATCTTGCCCTTCGGCTGCTGCCTTCGGGTTCGGGGCGCTAGCTCCGCCATGTTCGGCCACCCACTTTTCCGCCTTGGCTGCCGTGCGGTTATAAACCGTAACCTGGTGATCGCCCTTGTTCTTCAGGTGACCGGCCATGGGGTAGCCCATCACGCCGAGGCCGAGAAACGCCACCTTCGCCATCACACGCTCCAATGCTGGTGCTCTGCGCCGCCCTGCCAGTGTGGCGGCAACATTCCTATATTGCAGTGATGCGAGCGCGCAGGCGGCTCGTCAACCGCCGGTCTAGGGTACGTGCGCGGAGGCGCGCTAATGCTCCCCGCGCTCGGAAAGTGATAGAACATGGTGACCAAAGACCAGGTGCTGGCGAGCCTCGCCGCGATCCCCTCACCGGATGGGACCCCGCTGCCGCGGACCGGCACTCTGTCGGAAGTCGTCGCGGATGCCGGCAAGGTATTCTTCTCGATCACCGTCGACGCAAGCGACGTGAAGGCGTGGGAGGCGGTACGGCGGCGCGCCGAGGAGGTGGTCCGCGCACTCCCCGGCGTGTCCACGGTCCTGGTCGCCCTGACCGCTGAACGCAAGGCCGGCGCTGTTCCACCCGGTCCGCGGGGAGGTGCAGCACCGGGCACGCGCGCGGCGCCCCGTGGCGAAGCCATGCAGGGCGTTCCGGGAGTTGAGGCAATCATCGCGGTCGCCTCTGGCAAAGGCGGGGTCGGCAAGTCCACGACCGCCGTCAATATCGCCCTCGGGCTCGCCGCGCTCGGTTTGAAGACCGGCATTCTCGATGCCGATATCTACGGTCCTTCTTTGCCCAAGCTGTTGGCAATCAAGGAGCGGCCGGAGACGCTTGGCGGCACCCGGTTGAAGCCGATTACCCGTTATGGCCTGACGGTCATGTCGATTGGATTCCTGGTCGACGAGAGCACGCCCATGATCTGGCGCGGACCTATGGTGATCTCCGCGCTGACGCAAATGCTGCGCGAGGTCGAGTGGGGCACGCTCGACGTGATGGTGGTCGACATGCCCCCCGGCACGGGTGATGCGCAGCTCACCATGGCGCAGCAGGTTCCGCTAAAGGGGGCGATCATCGTGTCGACCCCGCAGGACCTTGCGCTGATTGACGCGCGTCGGGGGGTTGCCATGTTCAAACGCGTCAACGTGCCGGTACTAGGGGTCATCGAGAACATGAGTTACTTCTTGTGCCCGCAATGCGGCGCGCGTTCCGACATTTTTGGTCACGGCGGGGCCCGCCAGGAAGCGGAGCGGCTCGGTGTGCCATTTCTCGGCGAGGTGCCGCTGCACATGACCATTCGCGAGAAGTCGGATGCCGGCTTGCCGGTGGTCGCGACCGAGCCCGACGGTGAGCATGCGAGGATTTATCGTGCGATTGCCGGGAACATCCGCGTTCAACTCCTGGCGAAGAGCGCGGGACGAGCGGCGCCGAGGATCGTCATCGAGAGTTGAGGGTTGCTGCGGGTGCTGCAGACTGTTATTGCCCAGCAACCTCAAGGAGAAGGTCCTCGCCTTGCATGCGGGCGCTCAGCACTGATCCGATTCGCATCTCGGTCAGCGCGGGCCGCAGCGCCTGAGCGGCACGCTCCTTCACACTTGGCTGGTCCAGTGCTTGTCGCGCGATGGCTTCGATGGCGGAATAGATCAGCCGCAATCCATCGGTCGGCTCCGCGGAGCCGCGCGTCTCCACGACCATGACAAAAGCCGCGCGGACGGCGCCGAAAGCAATCGAGCCTGAAGCATCGGCGCTGGGGACGAGCTCGATTTCCAATCGCGCCCGCGGAACATGAAAGTCCGGCGCCGGATCCTCCGCTGCTCCAAAGCAGGCGATGTCGTCGAGGCAGCGGCCCTCCAGTGTCCCTCCACGCTCCTCCTCCAGGAGGAGCCTGACTGCGCCGCTCGCTGTGACAACCGTGAGCCGGGAAAGACCGATGTCGCGGATATAGTAGCGCCGACCGGCGCGTCCTTTGATCTCTGGCAAATCGAAGCGCAGCTCGAACCCTCCGAGCATTGGGCCAAGTCGGATGACGGAGTCGTCCGACTTTTGCCAGGTCTCGTCATGGCGCGGCCCGTAATTGTTGAGAGTGAGGGCAGTGCCGCGAAACAGGTCTGTCATCAGAGAAGCAAGCATGTCGCCGCTGATCCGCTTGAGCTGGCGCGGGAGACGGTATTCGAAGTCCTGGCGCGTGCTTGCCTGTGGTGGATTGAGCCGGACCGTGCGCGCAGCGGGGTTCCAGCTGCCGCCTGGGCAGCGATCATGAGCCAGCCGCGCTGCCACCCTGTACTCGCCTTTCACGAGTCCAGAAATACGATAACGAAATAGGCCCTCACTGCCGGGATCGCGCACGGCAGCAGTGGTTTTGCCTCCCGCCGAGATGATGACCTCGTTCGACTGCGCAGTGCAATCGAACAACCGAACCACACCGGAGATCGAGCCGGTTTGCGCATGCGCCATCCCGATCCACGGAACCAGAGGAACGAGGAGCAATTGGAGCGCAACGTAGAGCACTCGAGGGAGCAGCTGCATTGATGGCCCCGCCCCGAGCGCGTGACGGTCTGTACGATCTGCATTCGCAGCACGAGATCGTATTAACCAGAGCCAGTGTCGGCGCGTGCTGCAGCGCAACGCGACAAGGTGACGCCGAGACTTGCCCTCGCGCGGCACAACGCCCTATTCAGGTGGATTGCGCAACGGCGGCGGCATCAAGAAGGACATTCAGCCATGAAACGTCGTGAATTTCTCCAGGTGGCGGCTGGCGGCGTAGCCGGCTCCGCGGTTGCCGCCCCGGCGATTGCCCAATCGATGCCCGAGCTGAGATGGCGCTTGGCGGCGAGTTGGCCGAAATCACTGGATACGTTGTACGGCGCTTGTGAGACCTTTGCCAAATCTGTTGCGGAAGCCACTGACAACAAATTCCAAATTCAGGTGTTCGCGGCAGGCGAGATCGTGCCCGGGTTGCAGGTGCTCGATGCGGTCCAGAACGGCACCGTCGAGATAGGGCATACCGCCACGTATTATTACGTCGGCAAGGACCCCACCTGGGCCCTCTTTTGTGCCGTGCCGTTTGGACTCAATACGCGTCAGCAGAATGCGTGGTTCTATGACGGCGACGGCATGAAACTGATGAATCAGTACGCAGCAAAGTCCGACGTGCATGCGCTCGTTGGCGGCAACACCGGCGCGCAGATGGGCGGTTGGTTCCGCAAGGAGATTAAAACAGTCGATGATCTAAAAGGCCTGAAAATGCGCATTGCCGGTTTGGCTGGCCAAACGCTGCAGAAGCTTGGCACCGTGCCGCAGCAGCTTGCCGGCGGCGACATCTATCCGGCGCTCGAGCGTGGTACCATCGATGCCACGGAGTGGGTTGGTCCTTACGACGACGAGAAACTTGGTTTCCACAAGGTCGCACCTTTCTACTATTACCCGGCCTGGTGGGAGGGTGGCACCGCGATGCACTTCCTCATCAATCTGCCGAAATGGAATGAGCTTCCGAAAAACTACCAGGCAATCATCAGGGCGTCAGCTGGTCTCGCCAATGTGGAAGAAACCGCAAGGTACGACGCGCGCAATCCTGGGGCCTTGAAGCGTCTCGTTGCTGCTGGGGCGCAGCTGCGTCCGTTCTCACCGGCCATCATGGACGCTTGTCTCAAAGCGTCCAACGAGACCAACGCCGAGATTTCCGCTGCTAACGCCGACTTCAAGACAATCCTGGATTCGCTGCAGTCGTTCCGCAACGATGAGTATCTCTGGTGGCAGGTTGCGGAGTACAGCTACGACGGCTTTATGATTCGTACGCGCACCCGGGGCTAGGGTGGGATCTCTCTCTGGGGGCGGCGTGAGCGCCGGCTCAGTGAGGCGCCGAAATGTTGCCGGGCGATGCCGCGACGTGGCGAAGACAGGCGGCCATGAAACGTCGGGAATTCATGCGCGCTGCAGGGCTGGCGGGAGCCGGGGCGGCGATTGCGAAACCCGCCATCGCGCAGTCCCTGCCTGAGCTCAAGTGGCGCCTCACGTCCAGCTTTCCGAAGTCTCTGGACACTCTCTACGGGGCAAGTGAGGCCTTTGCCAAAGCAGTCGCTGAGGCCACAGACAAGAAATTCCAGATCCAGGTTTTTGCGGCAGGGGAGATCGTGCCCGGCCTGCAGGCCGCCGACGCCGTGCAAACCGGCACGGTCGAGATGTGTCACACCTCGTCGTACTATTATTTCGGCAAGGACCCTACGTTTGCGTTTGGCACTGCGGTGCCATTCGGCCTGAACAGCCGCATGCAAACAGCATGGATGGCGTTCGGCGGCGGCATGGAGTTGATGAACGACTTCTATCGGAAGTTCAACATCTACGGCATTCCGGCCGGCAACACCGGCGCGCAGATGGGCGGCTGGTTCCGCAAAGAGGTGAAAGAGCTATCCGACCTCAACGGGCTCAAGATGCGCATCGGCGGCTTTGCCGGGCGCGTCGTCGCGAAGCTCGGGGTTGTGCCACAGCAGATTGCCGGCGGCGACATCTACCCGGCACTTGAGAAGGGCACGCTGGACGCCTGCGAGTGGGTCGGGCCCTACGACGACGAGAAGCTCGGATTCCACAAGGTCGCGCAATATTATTACTACCCGGGCTGGTGGGAAGGCGGCCCGATGATCCACAATTTCATCAATCTGGATAAGTGGAACGAGCTGCCGGCGAGCTACAAGTCCCTGATCAAGACTGCGTCGTCCATGGCGAACGAGTGGATGCAGTCCAAATACGACGCCGGCAACCCTGCCGCCCTCAAGCGCCTGGTCGCCGGAGGAGCCCAGCTGCGCCCGTTCCCACCGGCGGTGATGGATGCGTCGCTGAAAGCCGCCCTCGAGGTGTACGGCGAAACGGCGCAGGGGAATGCCGATTTCAAGAAAGTGTTCGATGCGATGATTGCGTTCCGCAACGATCAATATCTCTGGTGGCAGGTAGCCGAGCTGACCTTTGACAGCTATCTCGTGCGCAATCGCTCCCGCACGTGAGTGTTCCTGCGACCTGAGCGAAGGTGAGACGATCAGGGATCATGCGCGTGCAGGCGCGGCGACCGCCGCGTCGTGCAGGTGCGCCGCTTCCGCTTATTGAATCTTCGGCGGCTCGCCGAAATCGAGTGGCGGCGGCAAGTCGGGCTGCGGGATGTCGATCTGTATCTTGCTGGGGTCGACCGCCGGTCCCGTGCCTTTGTAGTGCATGACCAGCCGCGGAAACGCGACAACCAGTGCCACTGCGACACACTGGATCAGCACGAATGGCACCGCACCCCAATAGATTTCTCCCGTCGTGACCGGTGCCGTGAGTTTTCCTGAGACTCGATCGGTATAAGGCTCGCGCGGCGCTACCGAGCGCAGGTAAAAAAGCGCGAAACCGAACGGAGGGTGCATGAACGAGGTTTGCATGTTCACGCCCAAGATCACCCCGAACCAGATGAGATCGATGCCGAGCCGCTCGGCCGCCGGTGCGAGAAGCGGAATGACGATGAACGCGATCTCGAAAAAATCCAGGAAGAAGGCGAGCACGAATACGAAAAGGTTGACGAAAGCGAGAAAGCCGATCTGCCCGCCCGGGAGCGCGACGAGCAGCTCTTCGACCCATCGATGACCATTGACCCCGTAAAACGTCAGAGAAAAAACGCGCGCGCCGATCAGAATAAAGACCACGAAGGCTGATAGCTTGGCTGTGACCTCGACCGCCTGCCGCGTTAAATCCCAGGTCAGTCGACGTTTTAGCAGCGCCAGAACCAGAGCGCCGGTGGCACCCATGGCACCGCCTTCCGTGGGCGTCGCCAACCCGATGAAAATGGTGCCCAGCACCAGGAAGATCAGAAACAGCGGCGGCACCATTACGAACGTCACCTGCTGCGCAAGATGCGACAGGAAACGGAACTGGAAGAGCTTGTCAGAAACCCAACTGAGAACCGCCACGGCAAAAGCGAAGAGGATGCCGATGAACATCGTGAGGACCACGTAGTCGGCGCCGTGCAAGGTCGTGTTGCGCATCAGAAAGACGCCGCTCGCTGCGCTCACCAGCGTGAGTATGGCAAGCGAGGTGAGCCCGCGCTGACCGTGGGCCTCGCGAAAGCCGATCGCGTCTTCGGGCAGGCCCGGAACGCGGGTTGGAAGCACAATGGCGACGCCCAGCACGTAGGCTGCATAGAGCCCGGTCAACATGATCCCCGGCAGGAACGCACCCTCGTACATGTCGCCGACTGAGCGGCCGAGTTGGTCGGCCATGACGATCAGGACGAGCGAGGGCGGAATGATCTGAGCGAGCGTGCCGGAAGCGGCGATCACGCCTGACGCCAAGCGGCGGTCATAGCCGTAACGCAGCATGATCGGCAGCGAGATCAGGCCCATCGAGATCACCGAGGCTGCCACCACGCCGGTTGTTGCGGCGAGGAGCGCGCCGACGAAGATCACCGCGAATGCGAGTCCGCCGCGGATCCTTCCGAATAACTGGCCAATAGTGTCGAGCAGGTCCTCGGCCATTCCTGAGCGTTCGAGGATCAGCCCCATGAACGTGAAGAATGGAATGGCAAGCAGCACATCATTGTTCATGATCCCGTAGATGCGCTCAGGCAGCGCCTGCAGAAAATCGGGTCGGAATAATCCGAGCTCGATGCCGATCAGTCCGAAGATCAGGCCGTTGGCGGCGAGCGAGAATGCGACGGGATACCCGAGCAGCAGAAACAGCACTAGCGACGCAAACATGATCGGCGCCATGTAATGAATGAGCATCGCCGTCATGATTGCCTGCTCCGGTGCGACCTAAGGCTGCGGCATGTCTGCCTTGGTCGCAGCGAGAATGCGTTGCGCCTCGGATTGGGCGGAGCTGTGCACGCCACCCCCTGACGTGTAGGGGTCGGCGATCAGGTTGCGCATCACCGCAATTCGCTTGATCAGCTCGGAAATGCCCTGCAGCAAGAGCAATGCAAAGCCAATCAACAGCAGGCTCTTCGCCGGCCATTGCGGCAGTCCGCCGGCATTCATCGATTGCTCATTGATCCGTATGGATCGGAGCATGAACGGGATCGAGGTGATGATCAGGACGATGGTCAGCGGGAAGAGGAAGAATATGTGCCCAAACACATCAATCCCGTCACGCCAGCGCTTCGGCAGCATGCCGTTGACGATGTCGATGCGAATATGCTCGTTCGATAGCAAGGTCCACGGCGAGCACAACAGAAAGATCATGCCAAATATGATCCACTGCAGCTCGAGCCAGGCGTTTGAGGATGTATCGAGGAGCTTGCGCACCGCCGCGTTGGTCGCCGAGACGAGCACCACGATCAGGATGAGCCACGACAGGATCCGGCCCACCCACGAATTGAGCGCATCTATCGCGCGACTGACCTTGAGCAGTCCGCCCACCTGCGCTTCCTCCGCGGCGCTTCTTCGAGGCGCCTGATTTCGCTGCTCGCAGGGCGTGGTGCAACGAGCCAGCGTGCGGGGAACAATCCTTGACTGCTCGGCTCAGGTCAATGGCAAAGGGACAAGCGGAGCTATCCGCCGGTGACGCTCATGTGGCGTGACAGCGCCGGGCGGCGATGCCGGCGGTCGATAATGAAATCGTGTCCCTTCGGCTTGCGCGAGATGGCCTCGAGGATGGCAGCGTCCAGCAGGTCGTTGCCTTCCGAAGCTCGCAATGGGGTGCGCAGGTCCGCCGCATCCTCCTGGCCGAGGCACATGTACAGAGTGCCCGTGCAGGTGATGCGTACGCGATTGCAGGATTCGCAAAAATTGTGGGTCAGGGGGGTAATGAAGCCGAGCCGCCCGCCGGTTTCAGCCACCTCGACGTAACGCGCGGGGCCGCCCGTGCGGTAATCGAGGTCTGTGAGCGTGAAGCGCTCGGCTAACCGAGCGCGCACCAATGAGAGCGGTAGATATTGATCGAGGCGTCCCTCGCCAACATCGCCGAGCGGCATCACCTCAATGAGCGTAATCTCCATTCCGCGTCCATGCGCCCATTCGACCAAGTCCGAGAGCTCGTCCTCGTTCACCCCCTTGAGCGCTACAGCATTGATCTTGATCTTGAGGCCAGACGCCTGCGCGGCATCAATGCCCGCCAGCACCTTGTCCAGCTCGCCCCAGCGTGTGATTGCGCGAAACTTCTGCGCATCGAGGGTATCGAGCGATACGTTGATGCGCTTCACGCCAAGCCTGGCGAGCTCGCTCGCATATTTCGGCAGCTGCGAGCCATTGGTGGTCAGCGTAAGCTCATCAAGGGCGCCGGACTCGAGATGACGTGAGAGCGAGCTGAACAGAGTCATGATGCCGCGTCGAACCAACGGCTCGCCGCCAGTCAGGCGCAGCTTGCGCACGCCACGTGCGATAAATGCGCTGCAGAGGCGGTCAAGCTCCTCGAGCGAGAGGAGGTTGGCTTTCGGCAAAAAGCTCATGTTCTCCGACATGCAATAAACGCAGCGGAAGTCGCAGCGATCGGTCACCGAGACGCGCAGGTACGAAATGCCGCGCCCAAACGGATCAACCAGCCGTGGCTTGGTCTCGCCGGAGACGATCGCATCATTGTGGGTGCCGTGATTCATTCGGCGAAATTCCGTGGACGTGAAGGTTTGTGAATGACCACCGCGCCCTCCACCGGACGCGGCTCTCAGCCCTATATGGGAATTCTGACGGATATCTGCGAGGCCGTCCAGAACCCGGCGGCCAAGCGTCAATCCTCGTTTGCGCCCGGACTGCTCTATGCGCCTGCTCGAACCCGGCGCTAGCGGGAAGGCCAGGGGTACTGGGTGGCGGAGGGTGCGGACTCGGTGGGAGCCGCTGGTGCCGCCGCTGCTGCCGGTGGCGTCGGGAGAGTCGTTGTTGCTGTGGTCGCGGGAGCTGTGGTGGCAGCGGACGCTGAGGCAGACGGCGCCGGGCGCGCCGCGGCCGTTTGCGGTCGCGACTTCTTCTTGGCTGGCGACTTCTTGGCTGGTGACCCGGACGGGACGGGGGCAAGCTCCGCATAAATGGGATTGGGAGCAAGCCGCGGCGCAACGTCGGGATCACCGCCCGGAACTTCCGGTCGCAGCGTGATCGTCTGTGACTGATAGCCAGAAAGCGCCAAGGTCACGGTCATCTCGCCCGCGGGTTGCACCGTCAACTCGCATGGCGTGCGGCAGGTCTGCCCCAGCGATGTTTTGGCCTCAGCTCCTGGCGGCTCGGACTCGATGCGCAGCGCCTCGGATGTAGGCGATGATTTCAGAAAGCTCAGGCTGGAAATCGAGGTAGAGCATGCCGCGAGGCAGAGGCCACATGCCAGAATGGCGATGACACGGCTCATGACAGTTCCCCACCTGTGGCAGCAACGGCCGCCGCACCCCCGGGACCTGAGTTAGGGACGTCGCAGAACCGGCACCTCCCCCCAGGCCCGTACCGGCCTTTTAAAGTCACGCGAAGTGTGGCGACGATAAGGTGGATGCTGCTCCGCGTAGCTTCGAGGAGGGCGAAAAAGAAGAAAACCTCCGCTCTTGCCTCAGCGGCGGGAAGGCTGTTCGGCCGGGGGCACGGTAGCGAACACGGCAGCGGGAAGCTCCTCGAATGCGCTAATCAGCCGGTCTGGTTGATACTGCGCGATTGGAACCTCGCTGTAGCCGAAATCCACGGCAATGACCGGGACCCCGGCATTACGAGCCGTGCTGATGTCTGTCGCTGAGTCGCCCACCAGGACCGCGCGCTCGATCTGCCCACCTGCCTGGGTTATGGTGCGTCGCAGCAATTCCGCATCGGGTTTGGTGATACCAAACGTGTCGCCCCCGCAAATGGCGACGAAGCGCGGCTTGAGCCTGAGTGCTTCGAGGAGGCGTACTGCGAGCCATTCGAGCTTGTTGGTGCAGACCGCCAGCCGGTACCCCTCGCGGCCGAGCACATCGAGTGCAGCCACCAAGCCTGGGAAAGGGCGGGACTGGTCAGCAATGTGCGCAGCGTAATGTGCGATGAAGTCGTTGACCAATCCGTCGACCTCTCCCGGCGTGACGGTGCGGCGCTCTGCCTGAAGGCCCCGTTCGATCATTGCGCGTGCCCCCCCGCCCACCATGTTGCGCGCTGCCGCGTACGGGACGGGAGGCAAGCCTATTCGGGCAAGAACGGTATTGAGGGTGGCGACCAGATCGGGCGCCGTATCAACAAGTGTACCATCCAGGTCGAAAATCACGGCGGGCGCAGACATGGGGGACACCTGGTGGAGACTTGGCGGATATGGACGTCGCGAATGTAGACTTCGCGAATGTAGACTCGGCGGATGTAGACTCGGTGGACGCAAGGCAAAGACCGCAATGCGCCGGATGCTCCGCTATACGCGCCCGCGCCGAGCGGCTACATAGGCCTGCGGCCACTCTTACGAAGTCGTTGTTGATGGTGCTTGATATCGAGGCTCATAAGCGCGCGGCGGCCGCGCGGGCCCTCGACTTCGTGCGGCCGGGAATGCATTTGGGCCTGGGTTCCGGCTCGACGGCGAAGCATTTCGTCGAGCTTCTCGGTCAGAAAGTGCAGGCCGGGCTCGATGTTGTCGGCGTCCCCACCTCGGAGGCAACTCGCGCCGAGGCCGAGCGGCAGGGCATCCCGCTCGCCAGCCTTGATGAAATTCCACAGCTCGATCTCACGGTGGATGGCGCAGATGAGATCGCTCATGACCTTTCGCTGATCAAAGGAGGGGGAGGGGCGCTGCTGCGCGAGAAGATCGTCGCCGCTGCCTCCGCACGCCTGATCGTCATTGCCGATGAATCCAAATGCGTCTCGGCGCTTGGGCGTTTCCCGCTGCCGGTCGAAGTGATGCCATTTGGGCTCGCCGCCACCCGCCGCGCCGTGGAGGTTGCGGTGGCCGAAGCGGGTTGCAGCGGGCCCGCTTTGCTGCGCCGCGATAAGGATGGCCATGCTTTTGTCACCGATGGAGGGCACTGGATCCTGGACGCTGCGCTCGAGCGCATCTCTGATCCCCGGCTACTCGCGGACCGTCTCGATCGCGTGACCGGGGTTGTCGAGCATGGATTGTTTATCGGGTTTGCTCAGGCAGCGGTTATTGCCGGGCCTGACGGGGTTCGGCTTGTCGAGCGGACGGAGCGGTCCGCCTAAGGCCAGATTTGATGCAAAGGAGGCTCCTCCATGCTTTTCCCTAAAGGCTGCCGCGCCGTGATGCTGGTGCTGCTCGCCCTCGTCCTGCCGATCGGAGCCGCCTGGGCACAAAAGCCATCGTCCCCTGCCGCCCCGAAGGCATCAACCAACTCCGTCACCATCGCCAAGGAGCTGATTGCAGCAAAGGGTGCGACCAAAATCTACGAGCCGATCATTGTCGGTGTGGTCGAGCAGGCGCGCATGGTGCTGCTGCGCTCAAATCCCATGCTGAGCAAGGATCTCAACGAGCTCGGCACAAAGCTGCGCGCCGAATACGTTCCGCGCAGTTCCGAGCTGGTGGACGAGGCTGCCAAGATCTACGCCACCCGCTTCACCGAGCAGGAGCTCAAGGATGCCTTGGCGTTCTACAAGACTCCGCTCGGCCGTAAGCTCATTGCAGAGGAGCCGGTGGTACTCGACGAAAGCATGAGAAATGCAGAGAGCTGGGCGAACCGCCTGTCCGAAGAGGTGATCGGCAAGTTCCGCACGGAGATGAAGAAGCGAGGTCACGAGATCTGAGGCCGGGATATGTTGTTCGGTAGCTCGAGATCCCCAGACGCGTCGTACCTCCTCGCTCTCATGTGGTCATGGACGTAGATCTTTTCGTTATTGGTGCGGGCTCGGGCGGTGTGCGTGCGGCGCGCATTGCTGCGGGATATGGCGCCAGGGTGATGATTGCCGAGGAGTATCGCGTCGGCGGCACCTGCGTGATCCGTGGCTGCGTGCCAAAGAAGCTTTTGGTCTACGCCTCCCGCTTTGCCGACGATTTCGAGGATGCGGCTGGGTATGGCTGGACGGTCCCGCCCCCGCGATTCAGCTGGCCCAGGCTGATAGCCAATAAGGATCGCGAGATTGCCCGCCTCGAGCTCGCCTATACGACTAGCCTCGAGCGTGCCGGCGTCGCAATCGTGAAGAGCCGCGCTGTGCTCGAGGACGCGCATACGGTGCACCTCCTGCAAACCGGGGAGCGGGTGCGTGCGCGCTACATTCTGATTGCCACCGGCGGTCATCCCTATAATGGCCCGCAGATTCCCGGGATCGAGCACGTCATCTCGTCGAACGAGGCGTTCCACTTGGACGACTTGCCGAAGCGCATCCTCATTCAAGGCGGCGGCTACATCGCCGTGGAGTTTGCGGCGATTTTCAACGGGCTCGGGTCGGAGGTGACGCTGGTCTACCGTGGGCACAACATCCTGCGGGGTTTCGATGACGATGTGCGCGAGCATTTGCGCTCGGAGATGGAAAGGCGAGGGATCAGGGTGATCTGCGGTAGGACTGTCGGCAGCATAAAGCAAAACGCCGGTGGCACCCTTGGCGCTACGCTCTCCGATACGACTGCGCTCGAGGCGGACAAGATCATGTTCGCTATCGGCCGTTGGCCAAACGTGAATGGTCTCGGGCTCGAGGCCGCAGGCGTCCGGTTTACGCCGAATGCTGGCGTTGCTGTTGATGCCATGTCGCAGTCATCCGCGCCGAGCATCTACGCCGTAGGAGACGTGACCAACCGCGTTGCGCTGACACCGGTGGCCATCCGCGAAGGCCATGCTTTCGCCGACACTGTATTCGGCAACAAGCGCACCGCAGTCGATCACACCAATGTGCCGACAGCGGTGTTCTCGGAACCGGAGGTAGGCGTCATTGGCCTCACCGAGACCCAGGCGCGTGACCGCTTACCGAGCGTGGATATCTATAAAACCTCCTTCCGGCCGATGAAGATGTCGCTCGCCGGGCGCGACACCCGCGCCTTTTTCAAGCTGGTCGTCGATGGCGCCACCGATCAGGTGGTTGGGTGTCATATCGTCGGTCTCGACGCCGGCGAGATGATCCAGCTCGTCGGGATCGCCGTGAAGATGAAGGCGACGAAGGCTGATTTCGATGCAGTCATGGCGGTGCACCCGACCGCAGCCGAGGAGCTCGTTACGCTGCGCGACAAGGCAGTGAGCTACCGGCGCGAGGCGGCGGAGTAAGCCGGGCAAGTGGAAAATCGGGGCCGCGTTGCGGGAGCGCTAAGGCTCGTCATACCGGCCAGTGCTCGAGGCGATAAGCGGAATCCCAGAATATCCATTCGAGCTGAGTGGCGCGGCTGAACGCCTTGTGCATGCGTCCGCGCAAGCTGGACGAGCTATTCTCGGCAATCTCATCGCTGGCATCGACGACGGCCCGGACCGCTGCATGGAAGTCCTCGCCCGCATAGGTTTCGATCCAGGCCTGATATCGATTCCCCGCTGCGGCGCGGCCATGAATGTCGCGTCCCACCTCGGCATAAATCCAGAAACACGGCAGAAGCGCCCCCAGCAGAACCTCGTAAGGCTCCCCATAGGCCGTGGCCAGCAGGAAAGACACGTAGTGATGACATGCCGGCGAGAGCGGGATCTGGGAAAAGAGGGCTGGGGTGATGCCGAATTGCTGCAAGAAAGAGCCGTGCAGCGCCCGCTCGACCTCGATCGCGCCCTGTGCCGATTTGGCGAACTGAACGACACGCTCGGCGGTCGGGGCCTTGGCGGCAGCGAGGCCGAGAGCCCGAGCGAAGCCCACGAGGTAGTGTGCATCCTGAACAATGTAATGCTTGAAACGCGCCTCGCTCAGGGTGCCCGCTGCAAGCTCGGCGTTGAAGGGCATGGAGCGGATGGCTTGGTAGAGCTCTGCGTTGTTGTGCCAAGCCTCCTGCGAAAAAGATGCTTGGAGCGTATCGTTCATGTTGAACCTGCCGGGACGGGGGGCGCCGAAGAAGCCGCTGGCTAGGCGCGGCGGCGCTCGTGTATAAGCTCGCCAGCACGGAAAATCTCACCCACACCAGGGTTTAAGTCGAGTGGAGGGCCGCCCAATGCCGGAGCGTTGGAGCCGCGACAGCTGGCGCAAGAAGCCGATCCTGCAGGTGCCGGAATATCCGGACAAAGCTTCGCTCGCGGCGGTCGAAGCGCAGCTTGCGAGCTTTCCGCCGCTCGTTTTTGCAGGCGAGGCGCGCAACCTGAAGAAAGTGCTCGGCCGCGTTGCACTTGGCGAAGGTTTCCTTCTGCAAGGGGGTGACTGTGCCGAAAGCTTCACGGAGCCCAGCGCCAATAATATCAGCGCCAATAACATCCGCGATTTCCTGCGTGTTTTCCTGCAGATGGCGGTGGTTCTCACCTACGCAGCGGCGCTGCCGGTGGTGAAGGTCGGCCGCATCGCCGGCCAATATGCCAAGCCGCGAAGCTCGCCCATGGAAAAGCGCGATGGCCAAGAGTTGCCGAGCTATCGCGGTGACGTGATTAACGGCGTGGAGTTCAGCGAGGCGGCGCGCCGCCCGGATCCGGCGCGCCAGATCGAGGGCTATCGCATCTCTGCCGCTACCCTCAATCTCCTGCGGGCCTTCGTGCACGGGGGATATGCCAACCTCGCCAATGTGCGGCAATGGACGCTCGGCTTCATCAAGGACTCTCCGCAGTCGCATCATTATGAGGAGCTGGCGGATCGCATCGTCGAGACGCTTGGCTTCATGCAGGCCTGCGGGCTTGACCTCGAGAGCCACCCCGAGCTCAAGAGCACGGACTTCTACACCAGCCATGAGGCCTTGCTGCTCGGCTACGAGCAGGCGATGACGCGCGAGGACTCGACGCACCCCGGCACATATTGCTGCACTTCGGCGCACATGTTGTGGATTGGCGATCGCACCCGCCAGCCGGATCATGCGCATGTCGAGTTCTGTCGCGGAATCATGAATCCGCTCGGCCTCAAATGCGGGCCTTCGAGCAAGATCGATGAGATGCTGCGCCTGATTGATATTCTCAACCCCGAGAACGATCCTGGACGGCTGACCCTTATCGTGCGTCTCGGCTCGGACAAGGCCGCCGATCAGCTACCCGCAATGATCCGTGCGGTACAGCGCGAGGGCAAGGTCGTGGTTTGGTCGTGTGACCCGATGCACGGCAACACCATTACCTCCGAGACAGGCTTTAAGACGCGGCCGTTCGATCGCATCCTCTCCGAGGTGAAGACCTTCTTCGCGGTGCACCGGGCGGAAGGCACACACGCGGGCGGTGTCCATCTCGAGATGACGGGACAGAACGTCGCCGAGTGCACCGGGGGTGCGCGCATGATCACCGATGCGGACTTCAAGGATCGCTATCACACGGTTTGTGACCCGCGCCTCAATGCCGAGCAGGCGATCGATCTTGCCTTCCTGTTGGCGGACCTGCTCAAGGCCGAGCGCATAGGCAAGGCCCGGCCTCTTCCGGCTGCGGCAGGCTTATGAGGATGCCGCCCAGACACCCTAGCCAAGACCGAACCTTGTGCGGCGCCAGCTCCGGCCGAAGCTCCATGCGACGACGATTGCTGAGCGCCACCGTCAACAGCTGGAAGGGACTCGTGGCCGCCTCGCGGAGCGAAGAGGCTTTCCGCCAGGAGCTTGCCGCCTTTGCTGTGGCCGTGCCGCTCGCCTTCGTGCTCGCCCAGGATGGCTGGAAGCGGCTCGCGCTCATCAGCGTGGTTGGATTGATCCTGGTCGTCGAGATGTTGAACACCGCCCTTGAGAAGCTCGCCGATCGTGTCACGCGGGCGGCGGATCCGCAGATCGCCACGGTCAAGGACATGGGCTCGGCAGCTGTGGGGCTGGCGCTGCTCATCGCCGGGCTGACCTGGCTCGTGGCGCTCGCAGAGCGATTCGGGCTCTTCTGAGGGTGCTTCCCCTTTCGACAGGCGGGCACTAAAGAAAAACAATGAATACACGCCCGGCGGATCGGCTGACCATCGCCGTTGCACAGCTCAATCCTACTGTCGGCGACATCACCGGTAATGCCGAGAAGGCACGCAAGGCGCGTCAGGCGGCGCCGCATGCGGACGTAGTGGTGTTCCCGGAGCTGTTCCTGTCCGGTTACCCGCCCGAGGACCTGGTGCTCAAACCCGCCTTCCAGGCGGCCTGCCGTGCTCAGGTTGAGGCGCTCGCCCGAGAAACGGCACACGGTGGACCGGCCGTGCTGATCGGCACGCCTTGGCTGGAGGACAACAAGCTCTACAACGGCTACTGCTTGCTCGAGCAGGGCCTCATCACGGCAGTGCGCCGCAAGGTCAATCTGCCGAATTACGGGGTGTTTGACGAACGACGCGTGTTCTCGCCCGGACCTCCACCCGGTCCGGTCAACTTCCGCGGCGTACGCCTGGGCATTCCGATCTGCGAGGATATTTGGACTGAATGGGGTGATTACGAGGACGTAGTCGAGTGTCTCGCCGAAACCGGCGCAGAGCTCCTCATCGTGCCTAATGGATCGCCCTATTCACGTCAGAAGGACGAGGTTCGCCTCAATATCACTGTCGCGCGGGTGACCGAGAGCGATTTACCCCTGATCTATGCCAATCAGGTGGGCGGGCAGGACGAGCTCGTCTTCGACGGCGCATCGTTCGGCTTGCACAGTGATCGCAGCGTCGCCTTCCAGCTGCCGGCGTTCCGGGAGCTGGTGCAAACACTGACCTGGGCACGAACCGGAAACGGTTGGCGCTGTGTCGCGGGCCCCCAGGCCAAGCTCACGGAGAATGCAGACGAGGACGATTATGCCGCCTGCATGCTGGGGCTGCGCGACTATGTCGACAAGAACGGCTTCAAAGGCGTGGTGTTGGGCCTTTCCGGCGGCATCGATTCTGCGCTCGTTGCAGCGCTCGCCGTGGACGCGTTGGGCGCTGAGCGCGTTCATTGCGTAATGCTGCCCTATCGTTACACCGCAGCTCAGTCGATGCAGGATGCGGAGGAGGTCGCCAGGGCTCTGCAGGTGCGCTACGACGTCGTAGCGATCGAGCGCGCGGTGCAAGGCCTTGAGGGCTCGCTTGCCGCGCTGTTTGCAGGACGTCCGCGCGACGTGACGGAGGAGAACCTGCAGTCGCGCAGCCGCGGCACCATCCTGATGGCCATCTCCAACAAATTTGGACTGATGGTGGTGACCACCGGCAACAAGTCGGAAATGTCGGTCGGCTATGCCACGCTCTATGGCGACATGAACGGCGGCTATAACCCGGTGAAAGACCTATACAAGAGTGAGGTTTACCGGCTGGCTCGTTTGCGAAACGCGTGGAAGCCGGATGATGCATGCGGTCCGGCTGGACGGGTTATCCCCGAAAACGTGCTGACCCGCGCCCCAAGCGCGGAGCTTAAGGAAGATCAGACCGATCAGGATACGCTCCCGCCTTACGACGTGCTCGATGGAATTCTCGAACGTCTGGTTGAGCGCGAGGAGCCCGTCGCCAAGATCGTTGAGCAGGGCTTCGATCGCGAGACCGTCATGAAAGTTGCGCGCATGCTGGATCTTGCCGAGTACAAGCGGCGTCAGGCAGCGCCGGGGGTCAAGGTGACGCGCAAGAATTTTGGCCGCGACCGCCGGTACCCGATCGTCAACGGCTTTCGCGACGCCGGGGCGCCCTTGCCCGCACCTGACCGCGCGCTCCTCGCCGACGGCGCAGCGGCAAACACCGAGGCAATCGATTTCTGAGCGGCACTGCCGCAGATCGCGAGAGGCTAGCGATGTACAAAGCGTCAGCGGGCGTCATCCTCCCTACCTCCATCATCGGCTCGCTCCCGCGCCCATCCTGGTACACCGCGGTCTTGGGTAACAAGAGCTTCCTCGAGGCCATGGTCAACTCGCGCTATCGCGAGCAGTACGAGGATGCGGTCTCGTGCTTTCTGCGTATGCAGGAGAACGCCGGTCTCGACATCGTCACCGATGGCGACGCGCACTACGACGAGGAGGTCGGCGGAATGAGCTGGCAGGGCTATCCGCTGACCCACATGGACGGCTTTGCCGATGTGGCAGAGCCGATGTTCTACAAGGTCGGTGCCGCTCCGTTCCCGCGTGGACATATTCTGCACGACTTCCTGGAAGCCCGCGTCTTCCCGCGCATAGTCGGGCCGGTCGGTCGCGGACGCCTGCAATACGCGGCGATGTGGAAGGTGGCGCAACGCATCACTAAGAGACCAGTCAAGTTCGGCACCATCTTGCCCGAGCTGATCGCGCTTTCGGTCGAGGACGACCACTACAAGGATCCGGTCGAGCGAACCTGGGCGATCAGCGACGCGCTGAACGCCGAGCTGAACGAGCTTGCGGACGCTGGGTGCCCGGTGGTGCAGATGGAGGAGCCGCAGATTCATATGGTGCCGGCGCGCGGCAAGACCTTCGGCAAGCTCGATGTCGATGACCTCGTCGAGGTCTTCAACAACACGGTCAAAGGTCTTGCTGGCAAGACCGAGGTCTGGTGCCACACTTGCTGGGGCAATCCGTCACAACAACGCATTTTCCGTGACGTGCAGAGCTATCAGCCGACGCTCGAAGCGCTCAACCGTGTTGCTGCTGATGCGCTGACGTTCGAGACCTGCTCATCGGGGACCGGCGACCTCAAAGCAATGGGCGAAATCATCAAAGACAAGAAGGTGGTGATCGGTGTGATCGATCATCACACCCTGCAGGTCGAGCGGCCTGACGAGATTGCGGCGCTCATTCGCGAGGCGCTCAAGCACATTCCGCCTGAGCGCTTGATCATTTCCTCCGATTGCGGCATGGGCCGCGAGGGCATGGGCCGTCGGCACGCCGCCTACAAGATGGTGGCCATGGTGCTCGGTACCAATATCGTGCGCAAGGAGCTGGGGCTGCCGGAAGCCGAGTGCCTCGCTGCTGAGCAGCGCTTCACCCTGACCAAGAGCGTCTGAATGCGTATGCTCTGCCGTTTAAGGAAAGGCACGGCATGGCCGCGCTGACCATAAAAGCCATTCGCACGACGCTGTTGCGGGTACCATGGCCGGATACGCCATGGCTGAAAGGGCATGCTTTCGGCGAGGCGCGCAACATCCTGGTGCTCGAGCTTGAGACTGCCGGCGGCGTTGTCGGCATGGGCTATCTGTTCGCATTCAGGGGCGGCCTGCGCACGGTGATGACCTGCCTCGAGGAGACGATCGTGCCGCGAGTGATTGGCAAGGATGCCTCCGCGGTCGAGGCAATCTGGCAGGATCTCTGGCGTGCGACCGTCACCTACGGCCGTGGTGGTATCGCCACCATGGCTATGTCGGCTCTCGACATTGCGCTGTGGGATGCGCTCGGCAACCATGCGAACCTGCCGCTGCACCGGCTGTGGGGACACTATCGATCGGAGCTTCCGGCCTATGGCAGTGGCTGCTTCCGGGGCTCCGGTGGCGACGGGATGATCGCCAAAGCCCTCCACTATAAGGAGCAGGGCTACAAGGCGATCAAGATGCAAGTCGCCCATGTCGGCGACCTGAAGACTGATCTCGCCAATGTGCGGCGGATGCGCGAGGCTCTCGGCCCTGACATCGACATCATGATCGATGTCAACATGGGCTGGACCGCCGATGTCGCCATTCTGATGGGGCGCAAGCTCGAAGTGTATGACATCTACTGGCTCGAGGAGCCGGTCGTCCCAGACGACTTCAAAGGTTACCTGCGGGTCGCGGAGGCGCTTGACCTGCGCGTCGTCGGCGGCGAGACCCATTTTACACGCTTTGACCTGCGGCCGTTTTTTGAGAATCCGCGTGTGCCGATTCTGCAGCCCGATCCGATGCGTGGTGGGTTCACCGACTTGCGCAAGATCGCCACGCTCGCTGACACCTGGGGTATGACGCTGGCGCCGCACCTCTTCCCCGAGCTGAACGTGCAGCTCTTGGCCTCCATCCCCAACGGCCTCTGGATTGAGGACATGGGCCTCTCCAACGATCTATGGATCGAGCCGGTGCCCGTGAAAAACGGCGTGATCACCGCACCCGAGCGGCCGGGCCACGGCTTGGCGTTCAAGCCGGAGCTGATGAAGGATTGTCGCGCTTAGGAAGGCCCGCGCGGTTCTGCGTAGGCCTGGACGTGACGAACACGTAGGTGCGGCTCAGCGGGCCGGATAGAAGCTCGGACCGACCGCACGTATTTTGCCTTTGGCCGCGTCCTGCTCGGGCCTCTCCTCTGCCGGGGGGCTGGCCGTTTGCGCCGGCGCGGGAGCGGGAAGGGGAGCCGCGCTCGACGGCCCGGCCGCATTGGCGCTCCTCGGCGCAGCACCTGGTCGACCACTGTTGGGCTCGAGATTGACCGGTCGGCCTTGCGCGTCGACTCGAGGCTGCGACAGCTGCTTGGCCCGTTCCTCCGTCACGACGATGTCGCCGCGCTCGAGTGTCTGGTCATCGGCAGGGCGCAGTGCCTGCAGCCATGACTGACCTGGTGCCCGGCAAGTGCAGGCGGCATCGTATTGCTTCCGGTAGCTGAAGGCTTTCGGCAACTCGGAATATGACTTCCCGCTTGCCGACACCGCGCGTGCCACATCCTCACCAGGATTGTGATGGCTGTAGAGTGTCACCTCGGCCGCCGGGCACATGCGACGGCACACAAGCTCGTCATCGGCGAACCTGGCCGGCACGGTCGAGTAGGAGATCGGGAAATAATAGCCGTCGCAGGTGCGCACGCAGAGCGTCCGGTACGTGCCGGTCGCCGGTGCTGCTGCCTCGGGCGAGCTCAGCGGATTGTTGCCGCCGAATAAATTTTCAAAGAAGCCGGCTGGACCGCCTGCCGTCGCGTATTGACGATATTGCGGTCCACAATCGTTCTGACCGAGGGCGACGAGCACGCCTCGGCGCTGCGCCTCCCGCTCGCCGCTGTTGCCTTGCAGTCGCTGGATATCGGAGAGGGTGCGGTCGAGCGTTGCTCGCAGCTGCTGCGTCTGGTTGTTGAGCGGGGTGCATTGCGGCGACTGACCGCTGAAAATGGAGAAGAACCCGCTCCCCTCGCATCCCATGCGGCGCGACTGCTGTCCAACCCGATCCAGCTCGGCTTGTTGCTTGGCGGCCGTATCCTCCAGGCGCTTGATCTGATCCGCTTTGGCGGGATCAGACGATGCGCCGCCGCGATCGATGGCGGCAAGCTGGCCTTCCAACCGCAAGCACGCCTGATTGCGTGACGAAGGAGCGGGAGCAGGCGCAGCCGCAGGCGGAAAGCCGAATTGCGCTGCCGCCGGGGCAACGCAAGAGAGCAGCAGTGGCCAAGCCACTGTCCATCCACGCACGGTGTTCGCGATCAATGTCCCACCCATCGAGCAGGGCCCCGACCTCAGCTCGCATCTGGATGGAAGCCCTGGAATGGTGTCCAAAGTTGGACGTCCCCTGCGTGCCCAACGAGAGGACTGGTCCAATTGGCAAGCTCGTCAGGAGCTCGCGCCACCACCAGGCGGGTTTTCTGCTGGTTTTCGGCTTGTCACAGCGGTGCGCGGTCGGTCGTGCCCTGGATCAGCGGGCGCCGCGTCTCGCTTCGCAAATTCCAGAAAATTCCGGTGATGATCAAACCAGCGCCCAGAAAAACGAATGCGTCGAGTGCTTCGCCGTAAAGCCACCAGCCCACCAGGGCGATCAACGGGATGCGCAGGAAATCGAGCGGAACGACCACTGCTGCATCGACCGAACGGAACGCATTGGCGAGGCAATAATGCGACGCCAGACCGGCCAATCCAATTCCTGCGAGCGCGGGATAGCGGCTCGCCGCAGGTCTCATGAGGAACAGCGGGTCAGATGCCAGCAAGGCGAGCGGAAATTGGATGAGATTCATCCAAAAGATGATGGTGAAAGTTGAATCGGTACGCGTGAGCTTCTTTGTCATCGTCAAGGTGATCGCAAATCCGAATGCCGCGCCCAGGACCAGCAGCGCCGCTGGTTGAAACGCCGTTGAGCCGGGGCGAAGGACGACGAGCACGCCGAGAAGGCCAAGCACCACGGCACCGACGCGGCTTAGCGTGAGCCGCTCACCGAGGAGCGGCATCGCGAGCACGAGAGTCCACGCGGGCGTGGTAAATTCGAGCGCAAACACGGTCGCGAGCGGAAGCAGCAGGAGAGCCCAAGCCCACAAATACTGCGCGCCCAAGTGAACGGTATTGCGAAAGAGATGCAGCTGCAGCTGTCGGGTGGACATCAGTGATCGCAGATCGGGACGTACCGCTGCCAGTGCGAGCATCACAATGAGACCGAACCCCGAGCGGACGGCGAGTATCTCCATCACGGTGAGCGAGCCGGCCAGCTCGCGGATCGACACCGCCATGGCAGAAAATGCCAGCAGTGCCCCGGTCATCCACAAGATGACTCGAACGAGTTGGGCGCGTGCCACGTTAACCGTTGCGCAGCGCAGCGGGCGTCACAGCGACGCGTAGCATGGGGGACTACTCGGCGTCCGGCTGGTTTTCGGGCCGGGCCCGCTCGAATGCGGCAAGCGTGCTGCAGGCCGCGTCGACGCTGAGGATCTTCGGGAATTGATCGAGCGGCACTTTCAAGCGCCGCGCGTTATAGACCTGCGGGACCAGGCATATGTCGGCAAGTGTCACCGCCGCGCCGAAGCTGTATGGGCCTGGGCTCATCAATGTCTCCAGCGCGGTGAAACCCTCAACAACCCAATGATGATACCAGGCATCGATCTTGGCCTGCTCCTGTCCGAGCTCATTCTTGAGGTAGCGCAGCGGCCCAACATTGTTCAACGGATGGATGTCGCAGGCGATGATTTGCGCAAACGCACGAATCCTGGCGCGCTCGATCGGATCCGCCGGCAGCAACGGCGGTTGCGGATGCGTCTCTTCGAGATATTCAATGATCGCCAGGGATTGGATCAGGACCTGACCGGCATCGAGCCGCAGAGCGGGCAAGCGCATGTGCGGGTTGATGGCGCGAAACTCGGGCTTGCGATTGAGGCCTCCCTGCTTCTGCAGGTGAATGGAAATCATTTCGCTGTGGAGGCCCTTCACGTTGAGCGCAATGCGCACCCGATAGGCGGCCGACGAACGAAAGTAGGTGTAAAGCTGCACGGGCGGTCCTTGCCATCTTGAGCGGCCACTTTCGCAGCGCCGATGCTGTGAAGCGTCGTCTGTTCTACGCACGAGAGAGCGATCCGAGGCGGTCAGATCGCTCCGTCTTCTACGTCGGCGACCAACTCAGCGGAACGGCGGGTCAGCAATTGCATGGCGCGATCGAATGCCGCCCGGTCCGCCGGGGCCACGACCTCCGAAAGGCGGTCCATGAACTCCAGGGCACGCGGCGCGAGCTCTTCATAGACGGTGCGGCCGGCGGGCGTGAGGGAGAGAAAGGATTCGCGCAGGTCGGCGCGATTGGCACGGCGCGTCAGGAGCTTGCGTTCTTCCAGCTGGGCCACCGCCCGCGACACTTTGGTCTTGTGCATGTGGGTCTCGGCGCCGACGGCCTTGCCCGTCATCGTGCCATTCTCGCCAAGAATGACCAGCACGCGCCATTCCGGTATGTTAATACCGTGGCGTCCGTAGACTCGAGTCAGCGCCTCAGACACGAGACTGGAGAGCACGTTCAGCCGGTGCGGTAGAAAATCCTCGAGTTTCAACATCGGCAGCGACGAAGAGGTGGGCTCCGGCCTGCGGGCGGCGGCAGAGCGAGAGGAAGATACGAAACGGATTGGATCGGAGCTCATGGGATCCGTGCCAAGGTGGCCAGCCGATGCGCCGGCCGATCGCCTCCTGCAACATGGCCGAAGATTCGAGGCGGTGCAACGGACGGCCAAACGTAGGATGCGGCGCCGGGAAGGCGCCCTTCGCCGCTCGACCAGCATTGACCGCGCTGGTGTCGAACCCGAAGCTCGCGCAGAACCTACGGCAAGTCGGTCGCGAAATTCGGGTTAAAAAGGCAAAAAATGGGTGCGAGAGTTTCTAAGTGCTTTCGCAGCGGAGCCGCTAACGGGAGCACTCGATGGCGACGAACTCGTCGCGCCCGGATGTGCCATTCGTGACTGGCACTCCGCCGGTAATCTCATCGTGGTCGATTTTCCGGAATGATGCCGCCTGGATGAAGTCGCGCGACTGGCAATAGGCTGTGGCCACCGGGTACCCACAATTTGCGCCGGTCGCGAGGCACCGGTCGACCCCATAGCCATCCGCATTGTTGGCAACGATGAAAATGCGCTTCTCGGCTTGCGCGGCAGTGCTGATGAGGGCAGCCGCACAAATGATCGCGGCGAAGACGGACCGCATGTTTGACCCCCGATTCCACGTATTCGCGAGCGATGCGAACCATGCGTGCAATAGTTTAAAGTGCCCCTAACCGGGCAAAGCGCCCAGGCCATCAACTAACGGGTGTTAGCGGGCTTTGTCGGGCTTTGCCTAGGACATGGAAGCCACAGGTCGGGACAATTCGTTCCGAGCGGCCGCGGTACCGCAAGGCTCCGAGCCGCGCATATGACCGGGGGATTGATTTGGCGGGGATCTGCCGCTCCCTTGACGCCTTCCACCAGCCGTGGCCATGCTCCGGCCATGAGCGGCCTTGTGCATATCTGCGGCATCCGCCGGGAGCTTATTCGCTAGCGATTTGACGCTGGCTCGGCCCTCTTCTCTCCTCCTGAGAATTGATGCCGCCGGGCCAGCGCCAGGCGCATTTCGGGTTGGTCTCGCTCGGCCAGCCCGAAGGGGAACGCCGGGACTGATCGATGGATCTGCGTCTCTATGACACCCTGACGCGCGAAAAGCGCGTATTCGCGCCGCTCGACCCGGCGCGGGTGCGCGTCTATGTCTGCGGACCGACGGTCTATGACTTCGCTCATATCGGCAACGCCCGGCCGATCATCGTCTTCGACGTGCTGTTTCGGATTCTGCGTCAACTCTACGGCGCCGAACACGTCATTTACGTCCGCAACATCACCGACGTCGACGACAAGATTAATGCTCGCGCCGCGGAGGAATTCCCAAGCCTGCCGCTGAACGAGGCTATTCGCAGGGTGACCACCAAGACCGAGCAGCAATTTCACGAGGATGTGGAGGCGCTTGGCTGCTTGCGACCATCAGCCGAGCCGCGTGCGACCGATCATATCGCTGAGATGAAGACCCTCATCGGGCGCCTGATCGCCTCGCACCATGCCTACGTCGCGGCCGAGCATGTCTTGTTCAGCGTGCCGTCCATGCCAGACTATGGGAGGCTCGCTAAGCGCTCGCTCGACGACATGATGGCAGGAGCCCGCGTCGACGTCGCGCCTTACAAGCGCAACCCGATGGATTTCGTTCTGTGGAAGCCATCGCGCCCTGGCGAGCCAGCGTGGCCTTCTCCTGCCGGCATCGGGACCCCCGGCCGTCCGGGATGGCACATCGAATGCTCGGCCATGAGCTGGAAGCATCTTGGCGAGACATTCGACATCCACGGCGGCGGCATCGATCTCGTGTTTCCGCACCATGAGAACGAGATAGCCCAGTCGCGTTGCGCCTTCCATTCCGCCGGACTGGCTAATTTTTGGTTGCACAACGGATTTCTGCAGGTCGAAGGCGAGAAGATGGCCAAGTCGCTCGGCAACTTCATCACCATCCGCGATTTGCTGAAGGACTGGCCGGGGGAGGTGCTCCGCTTCAACATGCTGCGCACGCATTATCGGCAGCCGATCGACTGGACCTTGCGAGGCGTCGAGGAGAGCTTCAAGACGCTTGCGTCGCTGACCGATGGTGTCGAGTTCAGAGACGGCAAGGCCGCCTCACTTGCGCCCGCGGTGCTCGAGGCGCTGTGCGATGATTTGAATACGCCGAAGGCCATAGCGGAGCTGCATTTGTTGCGCCGGCAAGACTTGGTCGCACACGCTGCGAGCTTGCGGGCGCTCGGATTTTCTGGTCCGCCGCAAGCGCTTCGCGAGATCGATCGAGATAAGGTGATGTCGCTGATCGATGCGCGCACAGCCGCGCGCAAGGCCCGAAGGTTCAATGATGCGGATCGCATTCGCGATGAGCTCAAAGTCATGGGGGTCGAGCTCGAGGACAAGAATGATGGCACCACCTTGTGGAGGGTAACGCAGTGAATGGCCGCCGCCTTGGATTGCAACGCCATCATGTGGCGGCGGCAGTCGTCGCCCTCGTGGTCGCGATCGCACTCGTGCTGAACTATTATTTGTGGTGAGTCGCCTAAAGAAGGTCAAAGCCGTGAGCAAGCCCGATACGCCGTTTCCGAGGCACTGGCTTTACTACATCGTCCTGAAATACGTGGTGATCGCCGCTGCCGTGCTCGTCGCGCTCTATGTGGGTTACCGCTTGTTGGCGCCGGTTAGCTGAGCATGCCGCGTGAACGACTTTATCTATTCGACACCACGCTGCGTGACGGCGCGCAGACCAACGGAGTCGATTTTACCCTGCAGGACAAGCTCGCCATTACCACACTGCTCGATGAGCTCGGCATTGATTACGTGGAGGGCGGTTATCCCGGTGCCAACCCGATCGACACCGAGCTGTTCAGTGTGCCGCGCAAGCTTGGCGCGACCTTCACCGCATTTGGTATGACGCGCCGCCCCGGCCGCTCGACGTCCAATGATCCGGGTTTGGCGGCATTGCTCGACGCGAACGCGGCGGCAGTCTGTTTCGTCGCCAAATCTTGGGACTATCACGTGCGCGTCGCCCTCGAGACGACCGGCGAGGAGAACTTATCCTCAATTCGTGACAGTGTGCGGGCAGCCAAAGCGCGCGGCCGAGAGGTGCTGCTCGACTGCGAGCATTTCTTCGACGGGTACAAGGCCGACCCTGGCTATGCACTCGCCTGCGCACGTGCCGCCTTCGAGGAAGGCGCGCGGTGGATCGTGCTTTGCGATACGAACGGCGGAGCGCTGCCGCACGAGGTGGAAAGGACCGTCGCTGACGTGGTCAGGACCATTCCCGGCAATCACATCGGCATTCACGCGCACAACGACACCGAGCAGGCCGTGGCAAACTCGCTCGCCGCAGTGCGGGCCGGCGCGCGGCAGATCCAGGGGACTCTCAATGGGCTCGGCGAACGCTGCGGCAATGCCAATCTCATCTCGATCATCCCAACCTTGAAGCTGAAACGCGAGTTTTCCGAGCGCTTCGAGATCGGCGTATCGGACGAGCAGCTCAAGACCCTACGGCATGCATCGCATAGCCTTGACGAGATGCTCAATCGTGCACCCAACCGACACGCTCCTTATGTGGGGGAGAGCGCCTTTGCGACCAAGGCGGGCATCCACGCCTCAGCCATCATGAAGGAGCCTGCGACCTATGAGCACGTGCCCCCGGAGAGCGTCGGTAATCGCCGCAAGGTCCTGGTTTCCGACCAGGCCGGACGCTCAAATGTGCTCGCGGAGTTGGATCGCATCGGGCTCAGAGTCGACGGCAATGATCCCGGCATCGCTCGCCTGCTGGACATCGTCAAAGAGCGCGAGGCGGCAGGTTACGCTTACGAGGCTGCCGATGCCTCTTTCGAGCTGCTTGCACGCCGCGTCCTCGGGCGGGTGCCGAGCTACTTCACGGTCGAGAAATTCGACGTCAATATTGAGCAGCGCAGCAACGCTGTCGGTGAGCGCGTCACGGTCTCCTTGGCGGTGGTGAAAGTAAGGGTCGACGGGGAGAGCTTGATTTCCGCCGCGGAAGGGATCGGCCCCGTCAACGCGCTTGACCTCGCGTTGCGCAAGGATCTCGGCAAATATCAGCGCTATATCAGCGGACTCGAGCTCAGCGATTACCGCGTGCGGATCCTCAATGGCGGCACCGAGGCCGTCACGCGCGTTCTTATCGAGAGCCAGGACGAGAACGGCGACCGTTGGACCACGATCGGCGTATCGCCCAACATCATTGATGCGTCGTTCCAGGCGCTCATGGATTCTATCGTATACAAGCTGGTCCGCTCCGGCGCTCCGGCGTGAGCCAAGCAGGGCGCAGCGAAGGGCGCCGTTCAGCGCCATGATCGACCACGTCTCTGTTGCGGTGCGCGATCTCGATCGGGGCACGGCGTTCTACGAGGCGGTGCTCGGTGCGATCGGCTATCACAAGCTCGACGTGCGCTCGCATACGGTCGGCTTCGGCAAGAGCTACCCGGAATTCTGGATCAATCTACGAGTCGACATGGCACCGGTAGCCTCAAACTCAGGGATGCATGTGGGCCTACGGGTGCGGACCGTCGCGCTGGTCAATGCGTTCCATGCCGCCGCCTTGATTGCAGGGGGCACGTGCGATGGGCGGCCCGGCGATCGGCCACGGCATGGCGAGGGCTATTACGCCGCGTTTATCCGCGATCCTGACGGGAACCGCATTGAAGCGGTCACTTTTGTGCAGGAACAGGGCTGAGCACTGGGCGCAATAAGCGGGAATGACCGCTGCAAGCTACATCCGTTCGGCTGCGACAGGCGCCATGTCCTTGTCGACCTTGGAGACGCTGCGAGCGGCTTCGACAAGCTTTGGCAGTACGTCCTCGACCCGATCGGCCACAAGCAGAGTCACATCCAGGGACGGACGGATGAACTGCAGATTGCGCATGTGATCGAGCAGGGCGCAAAGCGGATCCCAAAAGCCTGCAATATTTAAAATCAGAATGGGTTTCTTGTGACGGCCGAGTTGTGCCCAGGTGAGCTGCTCGACAAGCTCCTCGAGCGTGCCCACCCCTCCGGGCAGTGCGACAAAGGCATCTGCCCGCTCGAACATCAGGCGCTTGCGCTCGTGCATGTCGCGGGTAATCACGCGCTCCTGCACGCGCGTGAGCATGTGTTCCCGGCTGACGAGAAAATCCGGGATCACTCCGGTGACCAGGCCGGCGTGGTCGAGAACGGAGTCGGCGAGCGTCCCCATGAGGCCAACTGCCCCACCGCCATACACAAGTCGGATGCGATTCTCGGCGAGAATGCGGCCAAGACCTTGCGCCGCCGCAATGAAGGCGGGGTCGGTGCCCGGACCGGAGCCGCAATAGACGCAAATCGATTTGATTCCGCTCATCGGCAAGGGATCTGGCGCGATCACCGCACGCGGTCAAGCGGCCAAGCTCATCTGAGTCCTTCCACCCTTTTTCCTCACGAGGGTGATTGCGGTGCCGAAAGGCTCTATATGAGCCGCTGAAGACGGGACGTGACTGGGCGCCAAATGGCCCCGGCGTTCGGTTCCATTTTGTCGAGCTGTTGCATGGATGCGCGCCCAAGAACGGTTGAGGCACTGAAGCGGCGGGCTGCTGCGGATGGCGGCAGTTCCCTGTTCGCAGTCATGCGCGACCTCTGGCCGTATATCTGGCCGAGCGAGCGTGGCGACCTCAAGACCCGCGTCGGACTATCGATGGTGCTGCTGCTTGCGGCCAAGCTGGCGACCATTGCCGTGCCGTTCACATTCAAGTGGGCGACCGATGCACTCACCGGCGAGACCACGGCGCCCGTTGCACCCTCGTCGTGGCTCGCCTGGGCGCTGGCAGCTCCCATTGTGATGGTTTTGGCCTATGGCGGCATGCGCATCCTTATGGCTGCGCTGACGCAGATGCGCGACGGCATGTTCGCCAAGGTGGCGATGAATGCGGTCCGCCGGCTTGCCTACCGCACCTTCGAGCACATGCACGAGCTCTCGCTGCGCTTTCATCTCGAGCGCAAGACGGGTGGCCTTACGCGGGTGCTCGAACGCGGGCGTAACGCCATCGAGACGATTGTCCGTATGGTCATCATGCAGCTGGTGCCGACCATTCTCGAGCTCCTGCTTATCATTGGCGTGCTGCTCTATCAGTTCGATTGGCGCTACGTCGCCGCGATACTGGTGACGGTCGTTGTGTATATGCTGTTCACCTATTATGCGACCGAGTGGCGGATCGGCATTCGTCGCAAGATGAACGACAGCGACACCGAGGCAAACGTCAAGGCGATCGATTCGCTCCTCAATTATGAGACGGTGAAATATTTCGTAGCGGAGGAGCGGGAGGCGCGCCGCTACGATCGCACGATGGCGCGTTATGAGGACGCAAGCGTAAAGGCTTACGTCTCCCTGGCAGTTCTGAATGCTGGCCAGGCGACCATCTTCAGCATGGGCCTCGCCGCAGTCATGGTCATGTGCGCCTACGGCATCAAAGCCGGGACCAACACCGTGGGCGATCTCGTCATGATCAACACCATGATGATCCAGCTCTACCAGCCGCTGAATTTCATGGGGATGGTGTATCGCGAGATCAAGCAGGCGGTGATCGACATCGAGACCATGTTCTCCATCCTGGGGCAGAACCCGGAAATCGCCGATCGTCCCGGGGCCAAGCCGCTTATTGTCGCGCGCGGGACGATTCGTTTTGAGAACGTGTCTTTCGACTATGAGCCGGACCGGCAGATCCTCAAGGGGCTGACCTTCGAGGTGCCGGCCGGGCATACAGTGGCCGTGGTCGGTCCGTCCGGTGCGGGAAAATCCACAATTTCGCGTCTGCTGTTCCGCTTCTACGAGGTCACAGGGGGGCGCATCTCGATCGATGATCAGGATATTCGCGACGTGACGCAGAAATCGCTACGCGGGGCCATCGGCATGGTGCCGCAGGATACAGTCCTGTTCAACGATACCATCCGCTACAACATCCGCTATGGACGCTGGGAAGCGAGCGACGACGAGGTGGAAGAAGCGGCACGCCTTGCACAAATCGATCACTTCATCCGCGCGTCCCCGAAGGGTTACGATACCGAGGTGGGAGAGCGGGGATTGAAGCTTTCCGGTGGCGAGAAACAGCGGGTCGCTATTGCCCGCACGATTCTGAAGGCTCCGCCAATCCTTCTGCTCGACGAAGCGACATCGGCACTCGATAGCCACACGGAGCGTGAGATTCAGGATGCGCTCGAGCGAGTGTCGCAGAACCGCACCACGTTGGTGATTGCGCACCGGCTGTCCACCATTGTGGGGGCCGACGAGATCATCGTTCTCGAGCAAGGGATCATTGCCGAGCGCGGCACCCATTTGCAGTTGCTGGCCAGGGCCGGCCTCTATGCCAGCATGTGGAACCGGCAGCGCGAGGCGGAAGCGGCACGGGAAAAGCTCGCCTTGGCCGCGCAGGATGTGCCAGGGCCCAATCGCAACCCCCCGGGTCTGGACGACGGAAACTCCGAGCCGGAACGCGACTTGCCGCTGGAGCGCGCCGCGGCCGAGTAAAACGTAGTCCATTGGCTTTTCCGCCATTGCGCATCGGGCATCCGCAAGTTGTATTGCGTCCGAGAGGCATTCCTGTGCATGGCGGCTCTGCTCAAGGAGCAACGATGTCCGTTCTCGCCTCTATTCGTTCCCAGCTCGCGCCGGTGCACCGCGAGGGCCTGCCGTTCATCGGCATGTTCGCTTTGGCAAGCCTGCTGTTGTTCTGGCTGTGGTCGCCACTCGGGTGGCTAAGCGCGATGGCGACGCTCTGGTGCGTCTATTTCTTCCGGGATCCGCCGCGCGTGACGCCGATTCGTGAGGGCATCATCGTGGCGCCCGCTGACGGACGGGTCAGCCGCGTCACCAACGCGCTGCCACCGACTGATCTGGAGCTCGGCGATCGTCCGTTGCCGCGCGTCTCGATTTTCATGAGCGTGTTCGACTGCCACGTGAACCGCAGCCCCGTGGCCGGCAAGATCGAGCGCATCGTCTATCATCATGGCGCTTTCGTCAGCGCTGATCTCGATAAGGCAAGCGAGAGCAATGAGCGTAACTCGCTCGTTATTTGCAACGAGAAGGGTCGCATCGGGGTGGTACAGATCGCCGGGCTGGTGGCACGACGCATCGTCTGCTTTGTGCGGAAAGGTGCCGCTGTGGGTCCGGGCGAGCGCATCGGGCTGATCCGCTTTGGCTCGCGCGTCGATGTCTATTTGCCGGACGGAGTACGGCCGCTCGTGGCAGAAGGGCAGACTGCAATCGCCGGAGAAACGATCATAGCCGATTTGCGCACAGGCGACACGCAGCGCACATTCAGGGTCGGCTAACATGCTTGGAGTAGCGGGTAGGACGGGTTAGGCGCGCTCTTGCGCCGTAACCCGGCGCTCATTCCGCGATTGGTTCCGTTTACTTCGCCGCCAGATCCTGTACGGCCGTCATTCTCAAGGACCACGCGCATGCTCGAACTTTATCACCACGGCTCCTCGGTCTGCGCAGCCAAGGTACGGCTCACCTTGGCTGAAAAGGCGGTCGAATGGACCGGCCACTACATCGACATCCTCAAAGGTGAACAATTCAATCCTGAATACATGAAGCTCAATCCGAAAGCCGTTGTGCCGACACTCGTCCATGACGGCTGCACGATCCTCGAGTCGACGGTCATCTGTGAATACCTCGACGAGGTGTTCCCGGAGCCACCGCTCAAGCCGGACAGCGCGCGCGAGCGCGCAGAGATGCGGCTGTGGACTAAGGCCGTCGACGAAGTTCTGCATCCGATGTGTGCGGAGATTACGTTTTCTTCTTCTCACCGCCACACCCTGGCGCGGCTTGGACCTGACGGCGTGACAAAGTTTCTCGCGAGCACACCTCCGATCTCGGTGACGCCTGAATGGCACAATCGCAAGAAGATCATCGTCACGCAGGGCTTCAAGGCCCCGGGGATCGAAAAGGCGTTTCTGCTCTACGACGCGTTCCTGCAGAAGATGGAAGAGAGGCTCAACACCGGGTCATGGCTTGCCGGACCTACGTTCTCGCTCGCCGACATCGCGCTGACACCCTATGTCACCCGCCTCGACATGATGGGCATGTCTGAAATGTGGACCAGGAAGCGCCCGCGCTTGACCCATTGGTTCGAACGGATCAAGGCGCGTCCAACCTACAAACCGCAATTGCGCGATTGGTGTCCGCCTGATCTGACCAATGACCTCGCAACTTTCGGCGCGCAGAGCTGGCCTGAGGTGAAGCGCATCCTTGAAGCGGCGTAAGGCGGGTTAGGCGCTCTTGCGCCGTAACCCGCCACTCGGTCCGTTCGCTCGGTCCGTGTGATGAGCGGCGGATTGCTTTTCGCTAATCCGCCCTACGCCGTTAATTCCCCGCAAGCGTCACGGCTGCAGGCTGACGCCAAGCGCTCTGATCACCTCAGCCCATCTGGCGATGTCGTGTTTGACACGGCCGCCGAATTCGCTCGTCCCCAAGGCAGAGGCCTCAAGACCCGAATGCTGAAGCTGGTCGCGCACGTTCGGGCTTTGCGCCGCGTCTAGTATCTCGCGCTCGAGCTTTCGGACCGTATCAACAGGCGTATGGACCGGAGCGAATACTCCCATCCAAGGAACGAGATCGAACTCGGGATAGCCCGCCTCGGAAACGGTGGGCAGGTTTGGCTGGGAGATGGGCCTGCGCTTGGACATCGAGGCAAGCGCTCGAACTTTTCCGCTTTCAATGAACTGCGTCGCGCCGCCAAGGGCGCCGACGGTGACCTGGATCTGTCCAGCAAGAAGTGCCGTATAGACCGGCGCCGAGCTTCGGTAGGGCACCGCCAGAATGTCGAGCCCTGCCACGCGTTTGAACCATTCCATGGTCAAGTAATGCGGCGCGCCGACACCGACATGGCCATAGCTTAGCTCGCCCGGGTGAGCCTTGGCATAGGCCACAAATTCCTGCAGTGACCTGACCGGCAAGTCGGCGCTGACAATCAGCGCGAACGGAAGCTCGGCAAGTTGCGCCACGCCAATGAGATCGCGCTGGGCGTCGTATTTGCGCCCTGGCGACAGCGTCTCGTTGATGGAAAGGGCGTTCGACAGCACTGCGATGGTGTAGCCGTCAGCGGTCGCCCGCGACAAAGCCTCGGTTGCGAGCATCTCGGACGCACCTGGCTTGTTATCAATGACGACCGGCTGGCCAAGACTCTGTTGCAGCTGCGCGCCGACCGCACGGGCGATCAGGTCCGAGCTCCCACCCGGGAGATTTGGAACGATGAACGTGATGGAGCGCGATGGGTAGCTTTGTGCGTTGGCTGCAATAATCCCCAACCCACAAGCGGCAACCGCGAAAAGCGCAAAGATTGGCCAAAGGCGTTGCCGTCGCATGTCTTCTCCTGTGCAGCGACACGCATATCCCGGTTCTTGCAAGCTCTCGTCAAGGGGCGAGGCGGGGAAGGGGAAGGGATAGGGACACGACGCCATGCCGGGAGGAGGCATGGCGGGATGGCGCCGTTTCCCCTATGTTCGTCCTATGCCATTTGCACCATTCGAGCCCGAACGCCTGTCGCCGCCTCGCCGCCGATTTCGCCAGATTCCGGTCCGCGTCCTGGTGCCCAACGTCATTACCTTGCTCGCCCTTTGTGCGGGTCTCACCGCCATTCCTCTCGCGGTGCAGGGCAGGCTCGAATGGGCGATTGCCGCCATCGTTTGTGCGGCAACTCTCGACGGCATCGATGGCCGCCTCGCGCGCATGCTCAAGGGCACCTCGCGGTTTGGGGCCGAGCTCGACAGCCTGGCCGACTTCGTGAATTTCGGGGTGGCGCCGGCGCTGATCCTCTACTTTTGGGACCTGCAGGAATTGGGCAATGCCGGCTGGATTGCCGCCATGGTGTTTGCCATCTGCACGGGGCTGCGGCTCGCCCGGTTCAACGTCATGGTGGACGAACCGAACAAGCCTGCCTGGGCCGGGAAGTTCTTCGTCGGCGTGCCGGCGCCCGCGGGCGCGATCACGGTCTTGCTGCCGATCTACGTCTATTTTCTCGGCATGCCGCGGCTCGCCTTCGTTGCTCCGGTCACCCTGGTCTATACGCTCGGTATCGCCTTTCTGATGGTGTCGCGGCTTCCGGTGTTCTCCGGCAAGCGCGTCGGCAAACGCATCGCGCCCGAAATGGTGCTGCCGGTGTTCATTGCAGTGGTGCTGTTCTTCGCGCTGCTGATCGCCTACCCCTGGCCGGTGCTGACCATTGGCACGGTCATGTTTTTGGGGAGCCTGCCGTTCGGCTGGCTCTCTTACCGCGAGCACGAACGAACGGATGCAGTCACAGCGAGCCCGCAGGATGCCGTCACAGAACATCCTGCGGCGCTCAGGCCTGCCGGTACGTCCTTCTCCGCAACCAGCTCAAGCGAGGCTCCCTCCGACCCCGATCGTCCCGCTCGTCTCAACTGAGTGTCACAGGGCGACGGGCAGAGAACCTGAAACGCCTCGGCTGCGCATGCGTCGTCTCCAAGAGAAGGTGGTGCTCATCACCGGGGCGGCCGGGGCTATTGGCCGTGCCGTTGCCGCCGCAGTAGTGAGAGAAGGCGGTATTGCCGTCAGCACCGATCTCGCAGGGGGATCGGGCATCGAGCATGTGCTCGACGTGACGAGCGAAGCCGCCTGGGTTGCTGTGCTGGCAGATGTTGATCGCCTGCATGGACGGCTCGATGGCCTGGTCAATGCCGCGGGTGTCGCCTTGCTCGGCACGGTCGAGGACACCGATTACGCGGATTTTCGCCGGGTCGTGGCGGTCAATCTCGATGGGACTTTTCTTGGCTGCAAACACGCGCTTGCGCTGCTCAAGCGCAGCAGCGGCGCGATCGTCAACCTGTCATCGATCTCCGGCATCGTCGGGGGCCACAATCTCGCAGCTTACAACGCCTCTAAAGGTGGGGTCCGGCTGCTGACGAAATCAGTGGCTTTGCATGGGGCGCGGCTCACGCCACCGGTTCGCTGCAACTCCGTGCATCCGGCTTTCCTCGAAGGGCAAATGGTCGAGGACATTCTCGCGCAGACGGGCCGCCCGGAAATGGCACGCGGCCGGCTCACGCGCGAAGTTCCGCTCGGCCGGCTCGGCAATGCGGCCGAGGTGGCGGAGCTCTGCGTCTACCTTCTTTCCGATGAGTCGAGCTTCGTCACAGGAGCGGAGTTCGTCATCGACGGCGGTCTCACCGCACGCTGATCAGCGCGCCGGCAGCGGGTGGCCGGGCATCAAATCGTAGGGATGCTTCCAACCCGGCAGTGCTTTGATTCGCTCGAGCCAAGAGGCGATGTTCGGATGTTGCGCGCAGATGTCGAACCCGAACTCCTCGGGCGGATAATAGAGGTAGGCGACCAGCGAGAGATCCGCGATCGTGGGCGCGGCACCGAGGATAAAAGGCCGGGTGGACACCCGCTTGTCCAGGATCGCCAGGTTGCCATCGATGCGCCCTTTGAGAAAAGCGAGCACGGCGGGGTCGCCGGGAGGCTTCGCAAAGATGCGCAGGAAACGATAGGGGCCGAGATAGCCATTGACCTTCTGATTATCAAAGATGATCCAGCGCAGTGCCTCAAGCTCCTCATCTTCTCCTTGCGGGCGGAACTTTCCCGAGCGCTTGGCCAGATAGGTCAGGATCACGCCGGATTGGCTGAGCTTGTTGGGGCCGTGGGCCAGCACGGGCGCCTCGCCCATCTCGTTGATGTTGGCACGGTACTCCGCACTTCGCGTTTCCCCCTTGCCGAAAAAGTCAACGAACACTGGCTCCCAGTCAGCGCCGATCAGGTTGAGCATCAGGGCGGCCCGGTAGGCGTTGCCGGATTGTGCGAAGCAATACAGCCGGTACTCCGCCATTGCACTTCCTCCGTTGCCACATTTCCGACACGAGTGTCGCGAAAAAAAGACTGGGGCGCAACGCGTTGTCTGCTACAGGACCATTGATATGACGAGCCCCGCTTTCTCCTTCTCCTCTCCCGGCAAAATCACGCGCCTCGTGGCGATTGCTGCCGTGCTGCTGCTCGCGATGGCCGCGCCGCAATGGGCGCTCGCGCAGTCCGACCGCAGCCCAGCCACCGAGAGCGCGACGCCCTCTGACGAGTTCACGCGGCAGCTTGACGAGCTCAAGAAAACCTTCGCCGAGCTCTCCAAGAAGTTTGAGGACAGCGCCAAGAGCATCGATCGCATGAGCAGTGCGGATGCGGCGCGCAAAGAGATCGAGGAGCTGCGCGACCACGTCGGCACGCTCCTGGGTGCCGTCGCCGACAACGGGACGGTCGCGAGCCTCGGCCAGAAGGCGCTGAGCCATGCCGAGGCGAAACTCAAGTCGCTCGAGCTGGAGACGCGCTACAAGCCGGAGGACCGCCAGTTTCTCATTGAACGGTGGCGCGAGCTGAAGGGCGCGACCGAAACAGCCATTCGCGAGCTCGACAGTGCGCGCAAAGACTTTACCGAGCTTCTGCGTCGCTTGCAGACAAGCGAGGATTTCATCGACGAGCTCTTGCAGATCCGGGAGCATCAGCGCGCGCTGGAGGTCATTCATCAACTCACGGACGGCATTCGCGACGCCTCCGACAAGCTGAAGAAATTCTTGGGGACGATCAAAACGCCGGGAGCGTGATCGTGCGCGCCACTGGCGTGCGATCCGCGGCCCTGGTGTCACTCCTGGCCCTGACCTGCTGCAATCTGGATTCCGGCAGCGGCTACGTCGAGATCAAGGCGGTGCCGCCGTCAGCCTCGATCCCACTCTATCTGGACCAGACCAAGCTCGAGCCGCTGCGCAATGGCAACGCCGTGCTGCGTCAGAAGGTCGGCACCGCGAAGCTGCAGACCGATATTGAAGGGCCTGGGCACATGCTCCTTCTGTGCAACGTCGAGATAAAGAAGAACCGTATCACCAACGTGACGATCTCGGTCCTTACCCGTCAGCCGCGCTGTCAATGCGGCCGCACCCGCCCAGAGACCTCGTCACCTCGCACCTGCATTGGTTGAAGCGCCGATCGCAGACGGCTGAATGTCATGCCGTCTGCGGCTTACCACCGGCTTGCGCGTTGACTGGCTATCGCATGGTCGGAATGACGAACTCGGCACCTCCCTTGCTGCCGGAAGGCCAACGCGAGGTCACCGTCTTCGTCTTGGTGTAAAAACGCACGGAGTCCGGGCCGTGCTGGTTGAGATCTCCAAACCCCGAACGCTTCCAGCCGCCGAAAGTGTAGTACGAGAGCGGCACGGGGATTGCGAAATTCACTCCGACCATGCCGACGTTAACGCGCGTGGTGAAGTCGCGCGCCGTGTCACCATCGCGAGTAAAAATGGCTACCCCGTTGCCATACTCGTGCTCGGAAGGAAGCCGCAGGGCCTCCTCATAATCCTTCGCGCGGACCACCGAGAGGACGGGCCCGAAGATTTCCTCCTGGTAGATGCGCATCTCGGGCCGGACATCATCAAACAGGCAGCCGCCCATGAAGAAGCCTTTTTCATACCCCTGCAGTTTGAAGTCGCGTCCGTCCACTTTGAGCTTGGCTCCTTCCTTGATACCGAGGTCGACGTAGCTCCTGACTTTCTCGAGATGGGTGCGCGTGACCAGCGGCCCGTAGTCGGCTTGCGGATCGCTCGATGGCCCCACCTTGAGGCTCTCGACTCGTGGAATGAGCTTCTCGACAAGCATGTCCGCAGTCTTCTGGCCAACCGGCACTGCAACCGACACCGCCATGCAGCGTTCGCCGCCCGAGCCATAGCCCGCCCCAATAAGCGCATCCACCGCCTGGTCCATGTCAGCGTCCGGCATGACGACCATGTGGTTCTTGGCACCTCCGAAACACTGCACGCGCTTGCCGTGCGCACATCCCGTTGCATAGATGTACTCGGCGATAGCCGATGATCCGACAAAGCCGATCGCTCTGACGCGCGGGTCGGTCAGAAGGATATCGACGGCTTCCTTATCGCCGTTCACCACGTTCAGGACGCCGGGGGGCAGTCCCGCCTCGATCATCAGCTCGCCCAACCGCATCGGCACGCCGGGGTCGCGTTCTGACGGTTTGAGGATGAACGCATTGCCGCAGGCGAGCGCCGGGGCGAATTTCCAGAGCGGGATCATCGCCGGGAAGTTGAACGGCGTGATCCCGGCGACCACCCCGAGCGGCTGACGCAGGGAGTAGAGGTCGATACCAGGCCCGGCATTATCGGAGAATTCGCCCTTGAGCAGATGCGGAATGCCGCACGCGAACTCGACCACCTCTAGCCCGCGCTGGATGTCGCCTTTGGCATCGGCGAAGGTCTTGCCGTGCTCGGAAGAGAGCAGTCTCGCAAGGCTGTCGAATTCCTTCTGCACCAGCTCGAGGAACTTGAACATTACACGCGCCCGCCGCTGCGGGTTGGTGGCGGCCCAAGCCGGTTGTGCCGCCTCCGCATTGGCGATCGCGTGCTCGACCTCGGATTTGCTGGCAAAAGCGACCTTGGCCTGCACCTCTCCGGTATTCGGATCGAACACGTCCCCCGTGCGGGCCGAGGTTCCCGCGACCTGCTTGCCGCCAATGAAATGGCCGATCTCACGCATCGTTTCCTCCGTGCCGACAGGCGTGCGGCGCCGTGTCGTGCGATGTGCGCGCTTGCCCCAACAGTCGCTCAGCCGCGCGCTGCCGCCAATCGCGCATTTGATAATGGTCTGACGGCGGCGCTTGCATCTGCGAATGCGGGCATCACCTCGCGCGCGAACAGCCGCATGGACCGTTGCGCGTCGGACAAGCCGAGCATGCCGAAATTGATCTGCAGTGAGGCATGCTCGAACTCGCCAATCGAGCCGACCGCGCGCCGCATGATGGACTTGATCTCGTCTGGTGTGCCGACCCAGGCACCCCCTGCCTCAATCTGGCCATCCAGGGTAAACGAGCGCAGCCGGCGTGCCGACTTGTCATAGTCCCGATAGTCTTTGGAGGTTCCGCGCTCCCAATCTCCGACTGCCTCGTTCAGCGCCCGGAAATATTCGTCGAACGGTGCGCGGGCGATCTCGCGTGCAAGACGCGCATCCTCATGACAGAACATGTGGAAGGCCACCATCACCTCGCCCTCGCCTGCATGCCCCGCTGCGCGCCAGGCTTTCCGGTAGAGCTCGATCAAGCCGGCGATCGGCCCAATCGGGATTGCCATCAACGAGTAGCCGCGGGTGCCGGCAAACTCGAAGGATTCCGGTGTCTGTGTTGCGGCGATATAGAACTTGGGACGCGGCTTCTGAGTGGGGCGCGGCAGCGAGGTCAGGGCATCGAATGAATGGAATTGCCCGGCATGGCTGACGCTTTCGTGAGAGAGCAGGAGTTCGATCTGCTCCAATCCCTCGCGGAACCGGGCTTGCGATTGATCAGGCGAGATGCCGAACCGACGGAACTCGTGCGGCAGAAAAGCCCGTGCAAAGCCCACATCGAGCCGCCCACCGGAGATTCCATCGAGCATACCGATCTCGCCAGCGAGCTTGAATGGATGATTGAAGACCGGCAGCACGGCACCAGTCACGAGACGAATTGTTCTCGTGCGTTGCGACAAAGCGCTCAGGAAGACAATGGGGTTGGGGCTATAGCCGCCATAGCGGGTGAAGTAATGCTCCACCGTTCGCGCATGCGTGAAACCGAGCGTCTCGGCCTCTTCCGCCAGAGTGAATGATTCTGCGTAATACTCGGCCGCGCTTTTGTCTGTGTGATCGAGCGCGGGAAAGAACTGCACACCGAACTGCATGCGGGTTTGAGCTCCGGCTTCTGCTGAGGCGGGTGCGCAAGTGCGCCTGCAAGGATGGCGCCAGTATAGGGCGGCAAGCAAGTCAGTCAAAGGCCGAGCGCTCAAGAACTCCCTGTGTAGCCGATCGTTTCGCGCACTACGATTGACAGCATGCTGACGGGATCTAGAGTGGCCGTCCTCCTCATCGCGGCGCCCAAGGTGCTCTCCAATGTCTGCAACTCCCGACGAAATGGCCGCGCTCCGCCAGGGCTGGAAGGACGCCTACATGGCGCCTTTGTGGGAAAACAAATTTGCCCATCGGCCACCGGCACCTCCGGAATGTTCGCATCTTTGGTCCTGGGAGAAAATTCGGCCGCTGATCACCGGAGCCATCAAGGTCGCCTCGCCCGAGGCTATCGAACGTCGCGTGCTGCAGCTCATCCCGCCAGCCGCTGACGATTACGAATGGCGGCAAACGTCCCGGACCATCTGCGCCAACCTGCAAATTCTGTTGCCCGGCGAAAAGGCGCGGCCACACCGGCACACGATGAATGCGTTGCGGTTCGTGCTGGAAGGTTCAGGGGCAATCACGGTCGTCGATGGCAAAGCCTGCCCCATGGCCGAGGGGGACCTCGTCTTGACGCCGGCCTGGACTTGGCACGAGCACGTCCACCAAGGCACGGGACCAATCATCTGGCTCGATGTGCTCGATGTCCCGTTGCACCACTATATGGGTACGGGCGCCTTCCAGCCCGGGCCGGTTGCGGACGCGCCGGAGACCGTCGCCGACAGCGCCTTTGCCGTCGCCAACGTCGTTCCTGACCTTGAATATACGACCAAGGATTATTCGCCAGTCTTCCGCTACCCCTATGACACGGCGGCTAAGGCGGTCGCGACGGCGCCGCCGGCGCGTGATGGCTCACGACGGGTGCGCTACGTCAATCCGCTCACTGGCGGACCGGCCATGGCGCTCATTGACTGCTTTCTCGTACAGCTTGACGGCGGCAGCGGCACAATACCTTTCCGCACCAATGCCACGTCCGTGTGCTGTGTCTTGGAAGGCGCAGGCGAGAGCGAAATCGGCAACCAGACAGTGCGCTGGAGCAAGCGCGACATTTTCACGCTGCCGCAGGGCAACCGCATCGTCCATCGCAGCGCCAACGGCTCTGCGCGGCTGTTCCAGGTCTCCGATCGCGACATCTATCTCCGCCTCGGGCTGCTGAAGGAAGAATTCGGCAACCTTGCTGCCTGACAATCGTTCAGGGCCAGCGTCGTACCACCGACACATGCCGGTGTCGGTGGCTGGCAGAGCCTCGCAAAGTCGCTTCGCAATGCTGGGATGCGGCCAATGGCGGTGATATAAACCGCCGCCCCTTTCCCTGAGGCGTCCAGTCGAAACGCTGCCATGGCCCACGTAGCGAACGAAAGAGCCGCGCCGGAAGGGGCTCACGCGGCGAGCGTGCCGACTCCACACCAACAGCCGAATTTTTGGGGTTTGACCCTTGGCAGCATCGGTGTGGTCTATGGCGACATCGGAACGAGCCCCCTATACGCGTTCCGCGAGGCCGCCGTGGCTGCTGCCAACGCGGCCCCCGTCACACGCGACATCGTGCTTGGGGTCCTGTCGCTCATCCTATGGGCGCTCATCATCGTGATCGTAATCAAGTACGTGCTTCTGCTGTTGCGCGCCGACAATAATGGGGAAGGCGGCACCTTGTCGGTCACCGCGCTCGCCACGCGGGCGCTTGGACGGCGAACGGCGGCGGTGTTCCTGCTTGGCGTTGTCGGCGCCGCCATGTTCCTTGGTGATGCGGTGATCACGCCCGCGATTTCGGTGCTCTCGGCGGTCGAAGGGCTCAAGCTCGTGACGCCCACGTTCGACCATTCAGTCGTGCCGCTCACCATAGCCATCCTGTTCGGATTGTTTGCCGCACAGAGCCACGGTACGGCGCGCGTCGCGAGCCTGTTCGGACCCGTCATGGCGGTATGGTTCGTGGCCATTGGTGGGGTCGGACTGCTGCACATCAGCGATGATCCGGGGGTGCTCGCGGCAATCAACCCCAGTTATGCGATCGGGTTTCTATTCGCACACGGTCACGTCGGTTTGGTCACGCTCGGCGCCGTGTTCCTGGTGGTCACGGGCGGCGAGGCGCTCTATGCCGACCTCGGCCATTTCGGGCGCAAGCCCATTCAGATTGCCTGGTTCGGACTGGTTCTTCCGGCTCTCTTGTTGAATTATTTTGGGCAAGGCGCAAAGGTGCTTGCCGATCCCGCCGCGATCGAGAACCCGTTCTATCGCCTTGTTCCCGATGCGCTTCTGCTGCCTGCTGTTGTGCTCGCCACTGCCGCCACCGTGATCGCGAGCCAAGCGGTCATCACCGGCGCCTACTCGCTTGTCAATCAGGCGATCCATCTTGGCTTGCTGCCGCGACTGACCATTCTCCACACGTCGGCCTCGCACGCCGGCCAAATTTATATTCCGCGAGTCACGAGCGCCCTGTTCGTCGGCGTTCTGCTGCTGGTCGCCCTGTTTCGCAGCTCGAGCGCACTGGCTTCCGCGTACGGCATCGCGGTCGCAACGACGATGGTAGTGGACGGCCTGCTCGCCTTCATTGTGATCTGGAAATTATGGCATTGGCCGCTGTGGCGAGTGGCGCTGATCATGGCACCGCTCATTATCGTCGACATCACGTTCTTCTCGGCCAATCTCATGAAACTCCTGGAAGGCGCCTGGGCGCCGCTCTTGTTTGGCGCCTCGATTGTGCTGCTGATCCTCACGTGGCGACGCGGCACCAGCATTCTCGCGCAGAAAACGCGGCGAACCGAGGTCCCGCTCAACGTATTGCTGGGAAGCCTCGAGAAGCACCCGCCGCATATCGTTCCCGGAACCGCAGTGTTCCTGACGAGCCATCCGGAGTTCGCACCAACCGCGCTCTTGCACAATCTCAAGCACAACAAGGTGCTGCACGAGCACAACGTGGTGCTCACGATCGTGACGACCGATACTCCGCGTGTGACGGATGATGAGCGGGTGAGGATCACGCCGGTGACCAGCCGTTTCAGCTTGGTCGCCCTGAAGTTCGGCTACATGGAGCAGCCGAATGTCCCCAAAGCGCTCGCCATTGCGCGCAAGCACGGGTGGCATTTCGACATCATGTCGACATCGTTCTTCTTGTCGCGGCGGGCGCTCAAGCCCGCACCTCATTCTGGAATGCCGCGCTGGCAGGACCGGTTGTTCATTGGCCTTGCCAAATCAGCAAGCGACGCCACTGACTTCTTTCAAATTCCGACCGGACGGGTGGTCGAGGTGGGCACTCAAGTCACAGTTTGACGACTCAGTTCCCGCTATCGCGCCGTGTTCCTCACACCGCCACTAAGGTGCTGGTCTGCCCTGCAGAGGGTGCAGGCAGTCTTGCTTTGTGCCCGGCACCCCCTATGTTGCAGTGCGGCAGAAAGGCGTCATGCTGTCCCAGACCGTCGTTTCCCCAGCACCAACGGCGTTGGCTGAGGTCTCGCGACCTTCGCGCATCGCCTTCTTTGCACTGACGCTCGGCAGCGTTGGTGTTGTCTATGGTGACATCGGCACGAGCCCGCTCTACGCGTTCCGCGAAGCGGTCAACGCCGCCACGAATGCAGGCAGTTTGTCGCGGGACGCCGTTTTCGGCGTGCTGTCGCTGATCATCTGGGCGTTGGTTGTGGTGGTCACGCTCAAATACGTGCTCATTCTGCTGCGTGCAGACAACAAGGGGGAGGGCGGCACGCTCGCGTTGATGGCGCTGGCGCAACGGGCCATGGGCCGGCATGCAGGCCTGGTCGTGTTGTGCGGGATCATCAGTGCCGCGCTGTTCTATGGAGACGCCGTGATCACGCCGGCACTGTCGGTACTCTCGGCAGTCGAGGGGCTCAAGGTGGCGACCCCGGCGTTCGACCCCTACATCGTGCCGCTCACTGTAGTCATCCTGGTGGCGCTTTTCGCGGTGCAATCACACGGCACCGCACGTGTCGCCGCGTTTTTCGGCCCGATTACCGCGATCTGGTTTGTCGTCATCGCCGCGGCCGGAGCACTGCTGGTCGTCCGCAACCCGCAGGTGCTGTTGGCACTCAATCCGCTGTATGCCTTCGAGTTCCTCAGCACCCACGGGTCGATCGGGCTGGTCACGCTTGGCGCCGTGTTTTTGGCGGTGACAGGAGCCGAGGCGCTCTATGCCGACCTGGGTCATTTCGGCCGCAGGCCCATTCAGGCGGCCTGGATCGGCTTGGTCCTGCCCTCTCTGGTTCTCAACTATCTGGGGCAGGGCGCGCTGGTGTTGAACGATCCCAAGGCGGTCGAGAACCCCTTCTTCCTCATGTATCCGGACTGGGCGCTGCTGCCGATGGTTGCGCTGGCCACCGCCGCGACAGTCATTGCCAGCCAGGCCGTCATCACCGGCGCCTATTCGCTCAGCCAACAAGCCATTCAGCTCGGCCTCTTGCCGCGACTAGAAATCCGTCACACCTCGGAAGAGCATTACGGCCAGATCTATATGCCGCGCGTCACTCTGTTTCTGCTGCTGGGCGTGTTGCTGCTGGTGACGCTGTTTCGCTCGTCGAGCGCGCTCGCGTCGGCCTACGGGATCGCCGTAACGGGTACTATGGTCGTCACAGGGATCATGGGCTTCATTCTGATCTGGAAGGCTTGGCAGTGGTCGATATTCGCGGCCGCTGCATTGATGCTTCCGTTCCTCGTTATCGATCTCACCTTTCTCGCGGCCAATCTGCTCAAAGTCCTCGAAGGCGGATGGATGCCACTCGCTCTCGGCGGCCTCGTCATGCTCATGATGTATACGTGGCGGCGCGGCAGTCGTTTGCTTTTCGAGAAGACGCGGCGTGAGGAGATACCGCTCGCGCAGCTCGTGCGCATGCTCGAGAACAAGCCCCCCGCGCGCGTGCCCGGCACGGCCGTGTTTCTAACCAGCACCCCCAATTCTGCGCCGACTGCGCTCATGCACAGTCTCAAGCACTACAAGGTGCTGCACGAGAGGAACGTGATCCTAACGATTGATACCGTTGACACACCGCGCGTCCCGGCAGGGGAGCGCGTGCGCATGGAGGAGCTTGGCGAAACATTTGCCAAGGTGGTGCTACGCTTCGGCTTTATGGAACAGCCCAATGTGCCGAAAGCCTTGGCGATCGCGCGCAAGCACGGCTGGCATTTCGATATCATGTCGACGTCGTTCTTCCTGTCGCGGCGCTCGCTGAAGCCTGCCGCTCACTCTGGAATGCCCCGTTGGCAGGACCGGCTGTTCATTATGTTGACGCGCATCGCCAATGATGCGACCGACTATTTCCAGATCCCGACCGGGCGGGTCGTGGAAGTGGGCACGCAAGTCACCATTTGAGACGCCCCAGCAGCAGCCACATGCTTCGGGCATGTCCGCTTGGCTCTCGCCTGCTTGCCCCATCATCTTGATCGTTCTTCACTCTTGATTTTGCGGCTCCTACGATGGACATGTGTCTCCGCCAATCGGCACTTGCGCGGGCCAGAGGAGGGCGGGCGGATGGCGAATGATCCTCGCGTGCGAAACCTTTCGCCGGATGAGGTGGCGCGAGGTGTGGAGGAGGGTAGAGTCTTGCTGGTGGACGTGCGCGAGCCAAACGAGCTCGAGGTTGAGCGCTATCCCGATGCCTTCCACTTGCCCATGTCACGCTTCGAACCGACAAGCATTCCCGACCCGCAGGGCCGCGAGGTTGTGTTCGCTTGCCGGTCTGGCAACCGCTCGGTGACGGCCTCGTTGATGGCCCAGTCTGCTGGTTTGCCTTACAACGCCCATCTCGCCGGCGGCATGATCGCTTGGAAGGCGCTCGGCCTGCCAACTGCGAGCGAATGATGCGGGCACGTTCCCGTTCTCATTCTTTGTGAAGAGCTGATGATGCTTCGCTGGGGTGGCTTTGCTGCGGTGGCAATTCTGCTCGGCGCGCTTGCTCCGGCTCTCGCCCAGCAGAGCAGCAACCGTACCGTCAACGTCTATAACTGGAGTGACTATATCGGACCTACCGTCGTCCGCGATTTCACGAGGGAAACCGGGATCAAGGTTCGCTATGACACCTTCGACAGCAACGATACGCTCGAGACGAAGCTTCTCGCCGGCAAGTCCGGTTACGATGTTGTTGTACCGACCGGCTATTTTCTCGAGCGTCAGATCAAGGCCGGAGTTTTTCTCAAGCTGGACAAGAGCAGGCTGCCGAATCTGAGCCATCTCTGGCCCGAGATTGCCGGGCGTTTGACGACCTACGATCTCGGCAACCAGTTTGCGGTCAATTACATGTGGGGAACGACCGGCATCGGCTACAACATCAAGAAAACGCGGGGGGCGCTCGGTCCGGACGGCGTGATCGATAGTTGGGATGTGCTTTTTAAGCCGGAGATCCTCAGCAGGTTCAAGGATTGCGGCGTCAACATTCTGGATTCATCCGACGACATCCTGCCGGCTGCACTGCACTATCTCGGAATGGATCCGAACTCCTCACAAGAGGCCGATCTACAAAAGGCGGCGGATCTCGTGTCGAAAATCCGGCCTCTCATTCGCAAATTCCACTCCTCGTCATACGTCGATGCACTGGCGTCAGGTGAAATGTGCCTCGCCGTCGGCTATTCCGGCGACTTCAAGCAGGCGCAGAAACGCGCTGCAGAGGCCAAGAATGCAATCGAGATTGCCTACACGATCCCACGCGAGGGTGCCCAATTGTGGTTTGATAATCTCGCCATCCCCAAGGATGCCAGGAACGTCGCGGAGGCGTATGAATTCATCAATTACCTGCAAAAGCCGGAAGTGGCGGCGATGAGCTCCAACTATGTCGCCTTTGCCAACGGCAATCTCGCCAGCCAGAAATTCATCGACAAGAGCATCCTCGAGGATCCGACGATCTATCCAGATGCGGCGACCATGCAACGTCTTTATACCTACAAGTCGCATGATCCAAAGACCGTCCGTTTTATGAACCGGCTGTGGACCAGGATAAAGACGGGCCGCTGAGTCAGCGCCAACGTCGGTGCAACCAGAGCCATTGATCGGGGTGCTCGCGGACCCATCCCTCGACCACAGACGTGATGGCCTGCATGGTCCCGGTCACATCGACCCGGCCCTCCGCATCACGCGGCGCTACTACTGGCTCGGTTAGATCGATGCGGAAATGGTGGCGATCAGGAAGTCGCACAATGCGCGTCCCGTGGATCGGACAATCCACGTGCCGCGCCAGACGGGCCAAGAACGGGTTTGCCTTGCACCGGCGCCCAAAGAAGGTCACGTCGACCCCATTCACGTAATGCTGGTCCACCAGCATGGCGACGTGTCCACCCGCCTCGAGGATGCGAGCAAGCTTCACCGGCGCATCGAGGCTCGCGGGCACCAGCGTTCCCATGCTGCCTTCGCGCAGACGGATCACCGCGTCACTCGCCGCGCCGATGTTGAGGCGCCGGTAAAGCACCGTCGCATCGAGCTTGAACCGAGCTGCCATCAGTGCCGGCAATTCCCAGTTGCCAAGATGGGCGGCGAAGATGAGCGCTGGCTTCCCATCCGAGCGCAGCTGCTGGAAGCGCGCATAGGTTTCAGCGGAATAGAGAATGTCGCCTGCACCGTGCGGGTCGGGGTCATAGGCTTTGAGGCGATCGAGATGCGGCAGCTCCATCGCCACGCGGCCTAGATTGTCCCAGACGCCGCGCAAGATGTCCTCGATCTCGTCGGCAGACTTACTCGGAAAGGCGCTGGCCAAATTGGCGCGACCAATCCGATGCTCCTTGAGCCGCGGCCCCAGCCGACGCATGAAGCGGGCAGCCAGCTCCGACATGCGTTTCCGATCAGTCGCGCGCACGGCCCGCAACATGCCCGCTGTGGCAAAGCCCAGCGCCGCATCCGCGGTCGTTTTGGCGCGACTCAGCGCACGGCGCCTCAGTGCGTGCGAAGTCACCATCTTACTGCATGTGTATTTCGCGTTCGGCGCCACTATCATGCGCGCACAAGCCGGGCGATGAGGGGGATTGAGGCAATCTCATCTCGAACCGCCGCGGCTCAGAATGTCACGACGATCTTGCCGAAGACCTCGCGACTCTCCAGGCGCGCTAGGCCACGCTCGAACTCCGCCAGCGGCACCTCGGTATCGATCACCGGTGTGAGCCCGTGCGCCATCTTCGCCAGGCTCTCGCGAATATTGCGAATGGATGCGCCGAACGAGCCGATGATTCTGTATTGCTGCTGGAACAGCTGCATCAGGTTGATGGTAGTGGACGGACCGGAGGTTGCACCACACGTCACCAGCCGGCCACCGCGTTTCAGGCACAGCAACGAGCCATTGAACGTGTCGGCACCCACATGCTCGAACACGACATCGACCCCCTTGCGCGCGGTGAGCTTGCGCACCGCTCCTTCGAATCGCTCAAGCCGATAGTTGATGACATGATCGGCACCGAGCGCGCGCGCCTTCTCCGCTTTCGCGTCGTCGCCGATTGTGGTGATGATGGTGCAGCCGATTGCCTTTGCCATCTTGATTGCGGCGGTCCCGATACCGGAGCCGCCCGCCTGAACGAGTACGGTTTCGCCTGGCTCGAGCTTGGCATTGTCAAACAGCATGTGCTGGACGGTTGCGAATGCGATCGGTGCGCAGGCCGCATCGCGCATCGCTACTGCAGCGGGCACCGGAATGACCAGCCGGGCAGGCATGTTAACGCTTTCACGGGCAAAGCCGTCAATGTGGAAACCCATGATGCCGCCGACATTCTCGCAGAGATTATCGCGACCCTCGCGGCACGCTTTGCAGGTGCCACAGGTCAGGGCTCCGTACGTGACCACGGGGTCGCCGGGCACGAAGCCGGCAACGCCGCTACCCACGGCCGCCACTTCGCCCGCTGCCTCCGCGCCGACGATGAGGGGAAATTTGCGTTTGGCGAAAGCCATGCCGCGGTAGCCCCACAGGTCGAGATGATTCAAGGCCACGGCCTTGATCTTGACCTGCAGCTCGCCGGCCGCGGGCGCGACCGGGGGAGAGAGCGTGGCAAGCTCAAGCTTGCGGTCCGCGATCAGCGCAAGCGCTCGCATGCTTCAGGCCGGCTCGCAGCTCATCACCAGTGAGACGTTCTGGCCGCCAAAGCCAAACGAGTTCGACATGGCATGGCGGACCTCTGCGTCGCGTGCCGTGTTCGGTACGACGTCGAGTGGGATCGCCGGGTCGGGAACGGAATAATTGATGGTTGGCGGCAAACGCCCGTGACGCATTGTCAGGAAGGTGAACACGCTTTCCACGGCACCGGCCGCTGATAACGTGTGCCCGATCATGGATTTGTTGGAAGACACCGGTATGGACCCGGCCCGGCTGCCGAACACGCTGGAAATGCCGAGATACTCCATCTTGTCGTTCTCGGGCGTCCCGGTTCCGTGGGGATTGATGTAGTCGATGTCGTCCGGCGTGAGCCCCGCGTCGGCGATGGCATTGCGAATGCAGCCGATGATCGGCTTTCCATCCGGACTTGATCTGGTCCGGTGGAACGAATCCGCCATTTCGCCGCAGCCGGCGATGACACCCAGGATGCTCGCGCCCCGTGCTTTGGCCGCGGCATAGCTCTCCAACACCAGGGCAGCCGCGCCTTCCGCCATCACGAAGCCATCACGATTTCTGGCGAACGGCTTCGCCGCCGCTTGCGGCGGGTCATTGGCCGTAGACAGCGCGGAAAGGAGCGAGAAACGGATCAGCGCTTCCGGATTGACCGAGCCGTCAGTACCGATACACAGGGCCGCCTCGGTTTCGCCGCGGCGTATGGCCTCCATCCCGAGCTGAATAGCAGTTCCTCCTGATGCACAGGCGGTCGAGACAGAGATCGGCGAGCCTTTGGTGCCAAGGCGTTCTGCCAGATGCTCGGCCACCGAGCTGAACAAGCACCGCTCATGAAGATTGCGAAAGCGTCCGGAAGCGGCCGCGCGCAGCAGATCGCCATAGCCAACCGCGCCGTTCGCGCCTGATGCTGCGGCCATCGCGTCGCGATGGGGCCATTCGAATTCGACAGGCGCCACGGCAAGGAAGAGCGGACCTGGGAAGCTGCCGCTTCCGCCGATCCGAGCTTCTGCAATGGCTTCCTCCGCGACCATCTGCGCCATGCGCTCGCCGAGCTCGGTCGAGCAGAACGGGTCGACTGGCACGAAATCGACAGTACCCGCGATTGTTGTCTTGAGCCCACCATTGGCGAAGCGGCTGATCCGGCGAATACCGGATTCCCCGTGGGTCAGCTTCGCCCAATTATCCTCTTTACCTGCCCCGAGCGAGGTGATGACGCCCATGCCGGTGACGACCACCACGGAACGCCCCTTCTTGTCACGCACAGATGTCATAGGGGCACACTCCTTCACCGTATGGCCTCGACCAGCGCCATGCCTTCACCGCGCCAATGCCCGACCGCGGTCACAGCGATGCGATCGAGCGCGCCCTCGTAGTCCCGCTCCAACCCGGACGAATCGTATGGAGGAAATAACTTTTGCTGCCGCAGGACGAGCGTCGCAAGTGCAATATTCATGACGAATTGCGGCTCAAGAGCATGACCAAGCCTGCTTCCCGTGGCCCGCACCGGCATCGGCTCGAGGCTCGTAAGGAACGCGCGCTCCTCGCTGGTCGACGGCTCTGTGCCCGCGGCTCCTGAGATCACGGCGGCTGCAGGCGGTCCTTGCGCTAGCAGCGATCGCCAGAGCTGCTGCAATGTCGCGTCGATCGCGCCTGCCGGCCTGTTTGAACGTTCCGACCAGACGCCACGCAGGCGCGCGAGCGGCCGCGCGTTGCGCGCCTCGGCGTGACCTCGCGCTTCGAGCACCAGGAATGCCCCCAGCGAGCCGAGTACCATTCCACCAGTGGGAGCTCGCTCCCAGACAGGCCTGAACGCGCCACGCCATAGATAGCCGCCGGCATCGTAAAGCAGCAGCAAGTCCTCGCGTTCCCCGTTATGCGACCCGCCGACCAGCGCGAGGTCGCTCTGGCCCGCTCTGATGCGGGCGAGGGCGATCCCCACGGCATTCACGCCGGCCGCTTCCTCTCCCATGAAGGTGCGCGAGGATCCGGTGACGCCGTGCACGATGGAGATGTTGCCGGCAAGCAAATTGGAGAGTTGCGCGAGAAACAGCGTGGGACGCAAATCGCCCATCAGCCGTTCGTTCAGGTAAGCTTCGGGATCGGCAGCTTTGCTCTTATTGCTTAGAATCGTGCTGTCGACGGCGACGTCTCGCTCGCCGCCGCCTGCTGCAACGATCATGTCCATGCGCGCAAGGAGTTCCGCGTTGCCCTTGATGCCCGCGTCGGCGAGCGCAAGCCCGGCGGCATAGGTGCCGATGCGCTGCCAGGCTTCCATTTGACGCTGATCGCCTTTCTTCGGAATCTGCTTATCGAGGTCGAGTGGAGCGAGCGGATGGATGGGGTAGGGCGCAAAGCGCTGCACATCGATGTTGCTTTGCCCTTCTGATAGGGCGCTCCAATGTGCGTCGCGTCCTTCACCCAGACAGGAAACGATGCCGATCCCGGTGATCCAAACTTCCCGGGGAGCTTCAACCATGAAGCAGGGCCTCAATGGGAAAGTTCAGCCGGGCTGCGGCTCCTTCCATCCCCGCGCGCAGCTCCGGGGTGGGGAAGTCGACCAGCCGCAAAGTAAGCTGAGCGGTACAACTGAGCTTGCCCTCGCAGGTAATCTCCGCCGTCGCCACAGCGAAACCGGAGCCTTCGTGCATCAGGGTGGCCGATATGGTGAGCTGCTGCCCAGGTCGGACGAAGGCCCGCAGCTTCGCTTCTTTGACGCTCGCCAGGAACGGCATGCGGGCAAACTTGGTCACTCCGATCACGAGCCACCCCGTGGTTTGTGCCATCGCTTCGATCAGGAGCACACCCGGCATGAGCGGGAATCCAGGAAAATGGCCTTCAAAGATCGTCGATGTGGCGGGAACGTGCGCCTCGGTCTGTATACTTTGCGCGGTCAAGTCGATGCTCACAATGCGATCGATAAGCTGGAAATACTCGATGCGCATGCTCAGTGCCCCGCTTCCCACGCTCGCAGCACTGGTGCCAACCTTCTCGAGGCAGATTGAACGAGGCGATCCAACTCAGAAAGCGGCCGCTCTTCCGAGCTTCGCCCGCGTGGGGACACCTGCTGATCGAAACGTGTAGCCCCTGAGATCGCCGAAGAATCAAGCGGTCTTGGCGGCGACCAACTCATCGATGCGGCTGCAAAGATTGTTCAGTTGGAAATACTGCTCGGTGGTCGCGTTGCCGTCGTTGACCTCCTGCGTCCACTGCTCGAGCGGCATTTTAATGCCGAAAGCTTTGTCGATGGCGAATGCGATGTCCAGGAAATCCAGGCTGTCGATGCCAAGATCGTTGATCGCATGGCTCTCCGGCTTGATCTTTTCGCGAGGAATATCACAGGTTTCGGAGATGATATTCGCCACCGTGTCGAACGTGGAAGACATCAGCGTATCCCTGATGGAGCCGGCGTATCCGCGCCGTGCAACCGTTGCTCGAACTGCCGGTGGAAGAGCGCCCCGGTGTGGCCACCTCTCCCCGTGAGAAGGCCGCTGGTCTATAGCGAAGACACGGGGCAAGTTCAATGCCACGAGCACTGGTCAAAATTCCAGAAGATTGAGTGGCTTACGGAAATTTATCGAGATCCCGACCACAGGTCGCCGGGATGAGCCCGGCGCCGCAGCGGCTGCGCCGCGGCGCACAATGCAAGCCTCTGTCCGAAGTGCTCCGATGCGAGGAGGTTGGTAGCTAAAGGAGCCTTGCTCGGAGGCACGCGGTGACGATCTCGGCTGCGATCACGACTGCGAAGATGACCAGCAGAACCAAGCCGACCTGATCCCAATAGAGGTTTGCAAGTGCGGTCTCGAGCGCGGTACCGAGCCCGCCGGCACCGACCAGCCCGAGCACGGCGGATTCGCGCACGTTGATGTCCCAACGAAACACCGCGATTGCCAGGAATGCAGGCCTTACCTGCGGCCAGTGTGCCTTGAGCAGGACAAGAAGCGGCGGCGCGCCAGTGGCCACCAGCGCCTCGACTGGGCCGACCTTGCACTCCTCGATTGCTTCCGCGAGGAACTTGCCAGTAAAGCCGATCGAATGCACCGCGATCGCGAGGGTGCCGGCGAGAGCACCGGGCCCGAAAACTGCGACGAAGAAAAGTGCCCAGATCATTGTGTGGATCGAGCGGGTCGCGACGAGGATGAACCGGCCGATGCTGTTGAGGAAAACCGAACCCGTAATGTTGCGCGCTACCATGAGCGCAACAACTGTCGCGACGGCGATGGCAATCAGCGTGCCGAGCGTCGCCGTATGCAGCGTTTCGACCAAGGCTGGTTGAACAACCGAGGGATACCAGGCCCAGTCTATCGGCCACATGCGCGCGAACAGGTCGGCCGTCTGCTGCGGAGCGTCGTACAGAAATTCCGGAATGATTTGGATGCTGCGCAGCGACCACACGACAGCGATCAGCACCACGAGGTAAAATGCTGAGCGCGCGGCACGCTCCGCAGGGCTGAATCGCTCCCAGCTGCGCACGGGGGTGCTTGCACGCATCGCGCTCATCGGAACAGTCGGCGCATCCAACCCGACAGCAACTCGCCCGTCATCACGACTGCGATGATCGCGAGAACGATCGTGAGCACGAAGTCGTAGTCGAAGCGTTGGAATGCGGTGAACAGCGTGGCGCCAATGCCGCCCCCTCCGACCAGCCCGACAAGCGCCGAGTTTCGCAAGTTGGAGTCCAGCTGGTACGCTGAAAACCCAATGAAGCGGGCGATGACCTGAGGCAGCACGCCCATGATAATGAGTGAGCCGAACGGCGCACCCGTAGCGCGCACGGCCTCGAGCTGGTGCATCGACATTTCCTCGGCCGCCTCTGCTACCAGCTTGGAAAGAAATCCGAGAGAAGCGACGATCAAGGCGAGTACGCCGGCGAGCGCGCCGAAACCCACGGCCTTCACGAACAGAATGGCGACGATGAGCGGATGAAAGGTTCGCAATAGCGCGACCAGTGCACGCACGGCCCACGCCACGGGGAGGGGGGCGAGATTGCGTGCAGCGAGCAACCCGAGTGGAAGCGAGAGCGCCACCCCGATCACGGTTGCAAGGACGGCAATCTGCAGGCTTTCCATCATGCCGGTGTACAGCAGGCCTAGCTTGTCCTCGGCAAGATTGGGCGGAAACATGCGCGCGAGAAAGCGCGAGCCATGCTCGATGCCAGCTACGAACCGCGACCATGTGAGGTCGAGGATGCTGCTGGCGTAAATGACATAAAGCGACACGATCAGCAGGGCCATTCGTCCCGGCCAGTTCGGCGGAAACGCGACCCGCGTGCCGGACCCGCTTTCCATCCCGCTCATCTCAGCCAATCCTCGCCGCCGTAGATCTGCAGCAGGTGGCCGTCCTCGAGCGATCCCGGCGGGCCATCGAAGACGATCTCACCTTTGGTCAGGCCGATGATTCGATTGGCAAACCGGCGCGCCAATTCCACATTATGCATGTTGATAATGACTGGGATCGCCCGTTCACCCGCTCGCTGAGCAAGCAATTCCATGATCTCTACCGACGTCTTCGGATCGAGTGAGGATGTCGGCTCGTCCGCCAGCATTAGCTCGGGCTGCTGCATCAAGGCGCGGGCAATACCGACCCGCTGGCGCTGACCGCCGGAGAGCTGATCCGCACGTCGGGTCGCGAAGTCCCCCAGGCTCATCGCATCGAGCAGATCGAAGGCAAGATCTACGTCCTGGGCGGGAAACTTTCGCAACCACGCGCGCCAGACTGGAACATAGCCCAGTCGACCGCAAAGCACGTTCTCGATGACCGACAGCCGCTCAACCAGATTGTATTCCTGGAACACCATACCGATCCTGCGGCGCGCCGCGCGCAAGTCGCGGCCCCTGAGCTGCACCAGGTCCTGGCCCGCAAACAGGATTTGCCCGGCAGTCGGGTCGACCAAACGGTTGATGCACCGCACGAGCGTTGATTTGCCGGCGCCGGACGGACCGATCACGGCCGTCACGCCGCAGCTCTCAACGGTAAGGGACACATCTTTGAGGACGAGCTGGCCGCTGCGGTACTCCTTGCGCAGGTGCCGGATCGCCAGTGAATGCTCGATATCGGTGGCGCTGCTTGTGCTCGCAAGGACGGCGGCCATGACTACCGCTCGAGCGAAGGCGGCGTCCGCCCATCATTTCGGCGCGCCGTCAACGCTGACGACTGGCGTGGACGCTTACAGATCGACGTTGACCCTGACGGGGGTCTGCAGCTCTTTGCCAAGCTGCTACTTCTTCGGTTGCGACGGTTGTTGTTGTTTCTTCGCCTGGAGCTCCTGCTCGCGCCTCGTCTCCGCGTCATAAGCTCCCTTGTTGTAAGGCGTGCCCGATGCTTCGGCGATCTCGCGCACCACTCGCCAATGCTCCTTATAGCTGATCGGAAAGAAGCGATCGTCGCCGTTGAACTCCTTCTGCATCGATTGCGGGAAGCCAAATGCAAAGAAGCACGCTCGGACCTTGCGTGCGAGCTCAGGATGCAGATCGTGCGCGTGAGCGAATGAGGACGTGGGAAACAGCGGACTGGTGAAGATGATTCGGAAATCGTCCGCTTTGAGCGTGCCGCGTGCCACCATTCTTTCGAACACATCGGAAGCCACGCCGGCCATATCGTAGTCGCCAGAAAGGACGCCCAGCGCGGATTTGTCATGTCCACCAGACATGAGCGGCTTGTAGTCCAAGTTGGGCTGCAGCCCCTCGGGCGGATAGAGCACGAGCGGGGCGAGGTTGCCGGAGTTCGAGGATGGCGAAGTGTGGGCCACGCGCTTGCCCTTCAGGTCCGCGAGCTTCTGGTAGGGGCTGTCTTTCTTCACCAATGAGATCAGGTGATAGCCATGCGGTCCCTTCTCCGTCCCCTTTGCAGCGAACGGAACGGCGCCAGCAAGATTGACTGCGAACCCGGTCGGGCCAGTGGAAAAGCCGCCGACATGCAAGCGCCCCGAGCGCATCGCTTCGATCTCTGCCGAGTTTGACTGCACCGGGTAATAGACGACGCGCTTACCCGTGCACTGCCCAAGAAAATCAGTGAAGGGCTTGAAAATGTTCTGGTACACGGCCGGATCTTCGACCGGTGTATAGGCGAAAACGAGAGTGCCGGGATCCTTCCATTTCTTCGGATCAGTCGGAACGTCGGCCACGAGGTCGTTGTCCTCGTCGCAGTAGAGCGTATCGAGCTGACCGCGGTTTTTGCATTCATCTGCGCTGGCTATCGAAGCCGTTGCGATGAACGCCACCACCCCAATGCAAAAACGCAAAACGGCGCGCTTCATTCAGTCCTCCCGAGCGGAGCTGACGCGCGCTCCGCTGTCGGCCGCACGATAGGCGTCCCGGTTGGTGTGGGCAATCGTCCCTCTGCCCCCGCACTCTGCAATGGCTGCTGATCCCCTGCGCTGCACGGAACTGTAGCGCCACTCTTTCATTGACCGAGGGTGCATGTCGATGACCAGGCAAGTTCCAACATCGACTTGTGCCGCTTGCGGTCATGACATTCGTGCATTGCGACCGCCCCCCACCATGAGGTCCAAATTCAAGAGGAGCGCGTATGAGATTCCAACAATTGATGTTGTACGTGGCAACTTCAGCGCAGGGCCTTCTTGTCGGCTTCGCCACCGCGGGACCGCAGAACCAGGCCGGCGTGGCGTCGGTCTACTCGACGGAGAGCGGGAGTGGAACCGCGAGCGGCCAGAAGCTCAACCCGCACGGTCTCACTGCCGCGCACCCCAGCTTGCCTTTCGGCACCAAGGTTCGCGTGACTAACAAAAGTAACGGGCGCTCTGTCCTCGTCACTATCAATGATCGTGGTCCATTCGTGCGCGGCCGGGTGATCGACGTCACACCGGCAGCAGCAGCCAAGCTCGGGTTCTCTGGGCTTGCTCAGGTGACGCTGAGTGTTGGGAACTAGAGGCTAGAAAGCCACTCGCGCTTCACCCGTCGGAACGCGCCATATCAACGTTCCGACCGGTGAAAGCTCACCGGAGTGCAATTGCGGCGCCCGGACAGCACGCAATCCTGGTTCTTGCGCATCTCGGCGATTTGCATGGCGAGCCATCCGCCGGCGAGCGCGAGGAGGATAGTCACGATCAGCGCCGCCAGGTTGACCAGCATGCGGTGGCGATAATCATCCTGGTCTTCTCCCCCCTCATAGCGCGCGAAGCCCTTCACGACTCCAGGGGGAGACGCAGTACCGGGAGCCGTTCCTGCGCCTGTGGCGGGACGGCGCACCTCACTGCGCGGCCGGAATGCCACGACCCGGTGCTCATCCTCGATTTTCTGCGGTTGCTCGGCAGCCACGGCCGCTCATGTCCTGCGAGTTGACGGAAAGGCCTATCGGCCCTCACGGCCAAAATATCAACCTCAAACTGCCGCGCCTCGCCTCGCCTCGCCGCGGCCGGCAGGTTGGGGTTCCTAAGGTCACATGGCTCCGCTGGAAATTCCCTCCCGATGCACTATTTCCTTGTAGAAGCGGCGCTTTTCGCGTTTATGTAAAATTTACGCGAAGAGGGGGACGCGTCGATTGTTGCGGGTTAGCATCGGGACGGCGCAAGCCCGGCGCTATCAATCGGGCGGGCAGCTTCCTTGGGGGGAGCAGGCCTGAGGTCCGGAAAGCTCGTGAGCGACCTTCACGTTGTTCTGACGCATCTCTTCCAGCACGAATACCTATGGCTGGCGCAGTTCTTTTCTCTCGTCGTGCTGCCCTTTGCGCACGAGGACCTCGCCATCACGCTCGGCGCTTATTTCCTCGTCAACAAACTCATGCCGTCCGCGCTCGTAGTACTCGGTATTTATGCCGGTATGGTTGCAAGTGATTTCCTCCTCTACGGGATCGGGGCGGCGGCGCGATATTCACCTTGGCTGAGCCGTCTCACGGTGAATGATGGCGTGCGCGCCTTCGGTGAGCATCTCAAGCGCAATCTCTTTGGCGTCGTGGCGCTCTGCCGCGTGGTGCCCGGTGTGGTCTTTGTTGCGTTCATTGCGTGCGGTTGGACGCGAGTTTCTCTGGCGCATTTCGCGCTGGCGAGCTTCTTGGTTTCGGCACTCTACCTGCCGCTCATGCTGTGTATTGTCGTGTTCTTCGGGGCTGCGCTCGATGGCCACGTGGGTTTGTGGGCGTGGCCTGTTCTGCTGGGTATGCTCGCGGCAATCGGTTTTGTCCGGCACCGGGTGTTCTCGTTTCGCGGGCACGGCGGCGCGTCTGCTGTGGGCGAAAGCTCCGGCTCGCCGAGGTGCGGCAGTCGGGAATTCCACAAGTCCTCGTGCTACGAGCCGGTCGCGGTGGGCTTTTGGTACATGCGCCTTGTTTTTCGCTGGCTCGGGTTTGCTGCCCGGCACCGCTCGCTCACTTTGCCGGCCCTCGCCAATCCGGGCGACAAGCAATGCATCTTAGATGAGCTACGCAGTCATTATCTGGAAGCCGCTCGATCTGCGGCCCCGGCGAGAGTTGCGGATTTCGTGGTGCTCGCGCCGAGCAATTTCGCGCACTGCCTCTATCTCGATCTCGAGCGTGCGCGCGAGATGCTGACCCATGCGGCACTGTCCTTCCCGTTGATGGTCAAAACTGATCGTGCGCAATGGTCTGCGCGGCGCGTCGATGATATGTCCGAGCTGCGCGACCTCTTGCGTGACTTGCCCGCCGGTGAAAGGCTCATCCTGCAGCGCTTCGTCCCGAAGGACGGCCGCGCAACGGTGCTCTACGCACGATTGCCAGGCGCGCGCCTCGGTCGAATTCTCTCCTTGACCTTTAGGGAACGAGGGCAGAGCGGGGCCGAGGGCTCCCCTGAATACCGTGATGGACGCCGGCAGATTACCCCCGAGCTTGAGCGCGCATTCCACGAGATCGCCTGTGCAATGCGCGAATTTCATTACGGCCGTTTTGAGCTGCGGTTCGGCTCCCTGGTGGAGTTGAGCCGGGCTCAAGATTTTTTGATCGTTGACGTGAATGGGGTCGGCGGCGAGATCAACGAAAGGCGGGACCCGGCTTTGTCCCGCGCCGAAGTGTACCAGCGGATGCTCGAGCAGCAGCGTATCATGTTCCTCATAGGAGCGAAGAATCGCGCGCGCGGCTTCAAGCCGGTGACCCTGAGAGAGGTGCTCAAAGCCTTCCTGCGGCGCAATCACCTGAGCCGGCGTCACGCTGTCTGGGGCTAACCGAGGACCCGCGGGCGTGTGTACTGGAGTGGACGGCGCACGCGATCTCGCCTAGATGTCAGCGATGATGGGACGCGCGGTTTTCACGGCTTTTCTGGCAGTTCTCCTTGGGTGCGGTTTGCCCCGCGGCGCGCTGGCCGCTGATTACGTTCTCGGCTCTCTGCAGATTGGCAATCCATGGGCCAGAGCCACGCCGAAAGGTGCGAACGTCGCTGCTGGCTACCTGAAACTCACCAACAAGGGTACGACAGCGGATCGCTTCATCGGCGGTTCCTCGTCCGTGGCCGAGCGATTCGAGATCCACACCATGGTCATGGAGCAGGGGGTCGCGAAGATGCGGCCGGTCGCAGGCGGATTGGAGATCAAACCGGGTGACACAGTGGAGCTCAAGCCTGGATCCCTGCACGTCATGTTCGTGGGCTTGAAGCAGCCGCTCGCGAAAGGCGAGAAGGTCAAGGCGACGCTCCAGTTCGAGAAGGCGGGGAGCATCGAGGTTGAATATACGGTCGAAGCGATCGGGGCCGCGATGCCGGTCGACCAGCAACATCAGCACTGATTTTCCAGCGAGCGCCAGTGAGCACCAAGAAGAAGCGCTGAGCGCTCGGCGGTCTCGTCAACGCTGAGGCGAACGGGCCGCCGACGTGGCGATGCCGGCGAGACCGGCCATTCCGATGATGGCCAGTGGGAGGCCGACATACCAGCGCTCACGCTCGCGTGCTAGGGCGCGCAGGTACTCCAGCACGAAACGCTCTCCGCGGCCCATCTCGGTGAGGGACTGTTGCACGGATGCGATGTGGCGCACCTCATCGGCGCCTAGCTCTTGACCTTGCCAGCGCGAGCTCCGTTCGAGTCGGTTCAGCCGGTCGATCTCGGCTCGGTGACGGCCCTCCACCACCGCGGCATCCAGATAGTCGAGACGCTCGCGCTCGCTCAGGTAATATTCCGGCCCAAGGCCTGTCGCCATCTCGAATGCCGCCAGGACAGGATGGTCGGCACTGGGCGCGAACATGGCCCACATGCCGGAGAGGGCGGCTCCGGCACACACACCTAGCGCACCGGCACGCATGGCGCTGGCGCGATGGCGGTCGCGTTCCTGCTTGGGAGCGGTGACAAACGCGCGCACGCCGAGCGCCAGCAACAATGTCGCCGCAAAAGCGATCACTGCGACCGCCCCCGTCGGTGCATCGAGCAGGAAGGAGCCGAGAATGCCGGCCGTGCTGGCGCCGGCGCCTGCGATCCAACCGAGCGCGAGCACTACGGCCGCCCGCGATGAAAACAAAGTTCCGATCAGCGCCGGCACGATCAGAAAGCAGAACACCAGCAGCACGCCGGCGACGGACACCGACGAGGTGACTACAACGCCGAACGACAAGTAGAACATGAGGTCCCAAAACAGGGTCATGCGAGTGGCTTGGCTTGAAGGATCGGCCGCTGCCAAGAGCGGACGCCGTGCCAGCCAATGCAAAATTCCAATGCTGCCGTAGAGGATGACGAGCTTGAGAAGCTCGTCGGAACTGACGGAAAGAATGCTCCCGACCAGCATTTTCTTGACGTGCTCGGCTCCCTGCGGCGAGCGATCGACGACGAGCACGGTTGCCGCCGTGGCGACGACGTAGAGCACGCCAATGAACGCCTCTTGCCGTACGCTGCGCGCAAGCGCTCGACTTGCCGTCAACAACAGTGCGCCCGCTGCCGCAAAGATGAATGTGTAGACGTGCCCGGCGAGGGTGGTCCCTGCATGCCCGGCGGCCGTTGCCACAGTCGCGCCCAATGCGGAGAGCTGCGCCAGCGCCAGATCGGCAAACACCACATTCCGGCGCAACACCTGCAAGCCAAGCCAGGTATGCATACCGGTCAGAACCACGGCGGCGGCAACGGGCAGCGCCGCGAAAGCGAAGACGTCCTGCAGCATGGTGGTTTAGTCGGGTGTTGCGGCGAGGCTGCGTACCAGCGCGTCGACATTATAATCGAACAGGCCGGAATAATCGGCAACATCGGCCGGACTGCCGACCGAGGGCGAAAGCCTGACCAGGGTGGCGCCAGTTCGGCGCGCCAGCAACTCGGAAACGTCGGAGGGCGCGAACGGCTCGTGCACAATGACGCGTACGCCGCGCTCGCGCATTAGCGCCGCGAGCCTTGCGAGGCGCGACGGGCTGGGGCTTACGCCCTCCTTGCTCTCAATTACATCAACGATGTCGAGGCGAAAGCGTCGTGCAAAATAGGGCCACGTATTGTGGTAGGCGACGAGCGGTGCGCCGCGGTAGGGAAGCAGCATTCGCTCCCAGTTTTGCAGACGAGCGCTCAGTTGATTCAAGAAGTCATCGCGCTGGGCGATCACTTTCGTGCTGGTGCTCTCGTCCAGGCGGATCATCGCTTCGGCAATTGCGGCGGTGATAAGCTCGGCATTTGCCGGGTCAAGCCAGTAATGAGGGTTGGCCTGTCCATGCGCGTGTCCGTCGCTGCTGGTCGGGTCGAGGCTACGTCCCTTTACCTCCAGCAGTGGGATTCCACGTGACACATCCACGTAGCCCGGGCCGCCACGCTTGACGCTCGCATTCCCATGCAGCGAGATGAGCCGTTCGAGCCAGTGGTCATAGCCAAGCCCCACTCGCACCAGCATCCGGGCGTCCTTGAGCTTCGCCAGGTCTGATGGACGCGGCTCGAAACCCTCGGGATCGGCGCCGGAAGGAATGATGCTCTCGACGTGTGCGAGGTCGCCGAGAGTTGCGGTAGCAAGGCTCGCCAGCTCGCTCGTGGTGGTGACGACGCAGGCGCGCCCGATCTCTTGCGAGCACGAATGAGCAAATGCTGCCGTGAGAGCAGCAGGAGTTCCTGCAAGGAAGCAAAAACTCAGCCCGCCCAGGATCGCACAGAGACTTTGCCGCAAGAGCCTCCTGCGCATCACCGTCTGGTCACGAAGATGCTCTTTGGCATCAGACAGTGAACATTCTTCTCGACTTCGGAGATTGCGCCAATGCGGCAGTCCATGGTTGCGCTGGCCAATCCATAAGCATCGAGACGCGCGATCTTCTTGTCGCTTTCGAGAAGCTTGATCATTCCCATCGACGCGTTGTCCATCGCCTTGTTGAGGTCGGCATCTTTGGCGTGCGAAACGAAGTACTTGCCCGTGTCCTTGGTGGGACGCTCCATGTCTTCGCGTGTTGCGGCGTTCTTCGGCGTGAGACAATGAATGCCCTTCTTGACGTTCACCACCTGTGACACCCGGCAGTCCGAAACACTGGGCATCAATTTGGTGGCTTGCTCGGGCGACGTGTTCCGTAGCTCAGCGAGCAACTTTATGTTCTGTGCCTTCGCCTGATCCCAGGCCTTGTTGAGGTCCTGATCGAAGCCCATCGCGATCCAAGACGTTCTCGTCTCGATGCGCGGGAAATCGAGCGGCTTGCCCTTGATGACCTCAATGGTCAGGTTCATCTCGCGGTAGGCCGTCTCGATGGCGGTGAGATTAACCTCGCCATTGCCCTGCGCCGCGTGCGAATCGCCAGTCCACAGCAGTGCCCCAGGGACATGCACCGGCACATACAGGGTGGCACCTTCCGTGAGGTCGCGAATATCCATGTTGCCGGCATATTCCCCGGGCGGCACCGTGCTGTAGCGGCCCGGCTCCTTGCGCGCGACCGCAATCGTGCCGGGGAATGGCCGCAGCGGGATCATCACGCCGGGCAAAAACTCGGTGACCTTCTTGTCCCAATCGAGGTACAGGTATTTCACCTGCCCGTCCTGATACACGTTGGGAAATTCACCGAACATTCCCGGCACGTTGAAGTTCGTGGCGTAGGCGCGCGGCACGATCTTGTTGATGGTGACTTTGAGCACGTCCCCGGGCTCTGCCCCCTCGACAAAGATCGGACCAGTGATGGTGTGCGGTCCCCGGCCCGGGTTATCCGTACGCAGCTTCTTGATCTGCTCGATGGTGGTGCCCGGGATGACCTGATTGTGGCTGTGCATCATGGTCTCGAGCACCACGCTGTCGCCGGTGTTGATGCGCAGCACGGGCGGCTGAGCATTATCAAACCACCCCCATTGCGTTGTTTCCAGCGTCGCCGGCAGGAGGTGCAACTTCTTGCCATTGGGCAGAGAAATCGCTCGCAGGCTTGGATCTGCCGGACCGATCGCTGGAACGGCTTCGGCCGGCGGCGTGTACGGCGCCTGTTGCTGAGCGGCGACTGTGGTCGCACCCTGCACAGATGCGGCGAAGAGCCCGACAGCCGCCAAGCGCGCCGATAATGCATATTTCATGTCGAGCCCTCAGGTTGTGGTCCCACGTCCTGCTCTTAGTCTCTCGCCTTCTCTAAAGCAAAGAACGGGCCACGGCGATGAGCCGATCCCTCAGGGTGCAGGCGCTCATGGTCATGCGCTGTCACTTCGCCTGCGGCGGGCCCTCGGGGCCAGCACGTGGCCTAAGCGAACCAAATCGGTTCGCTCGTCATCCCGCAGCTACTTCTCCGGGAACGGCAGCGGCGTGCCCTCCGGCGGCGACATGCGAAACACATTGAGGATCATTGATATCAGGGCATAATAGCCGAGGATGCCTACAAGCTCGACCGTCCCGGCTTCGCCGAGTATGTCGCGGACACCTTTGAACGTCTTGTCAGAGACGCGGCGGGTAGCATAAAGCTCCTGCACGAAATCGTAGATTGCACGCTCGTCTTTGGGCGCCGATTTCGGCCGCCGCCCGCTATGCAAATCCCTGATCGTCTGCGCTTTGACGCCGGCGTCCTGCGCCTGCGGGACGTGAGCGTACCATTCGTATTGTGCACGCCAAAGCCTCGCGGTAGCCAGAATAGCAAACTCAGAGAGCCGCGGCGGGACTGCGGTCTTATAGCGACAATGTCCGCCGAGCCTTTGCGCCAGCTCGCCAAACGCGGGTGCATGCAGAAAAACCGCAAAGGGTCCGCGAATATTGGTGCTGCCACCACGTGGTCCGGAGCGAATGGAATTAAGAAGATTGCGCTGCTCAGCTGTCAGCTCGTTTTCCGATAAGATCGCAACGCGCGGCTGCAGCACCTTGGCAGGCGGTTTGCGGACCGGCTTTTTCTTGCTCCTGGCAGGCTTCTTGGCAGGCATCTTTGCTCCCCCTGACTGCGGCTTGTTTCGACAATCCACGTACTCTATTGCATCGCCAAGCGTGTGACCGAACGAATTTGCGCGCCGCCAGCGTCGATCAGCCAAAGGCGTATCCGTGGAAGACTTGCCTCAGCCACCGCCGCTTTGTTTCGTCCTCATGCCGTTCGGCAAGAAAATGGATGCTGCCGGACGAATGACGAATTTCGATTTGGTCTACGAGCGCCTGATCGTTCCCGCAGTCGAGCAGGCCGGCCTCGAGCCGATCAGGGCGGATGAGGAAAAGATTGGCGGCACCATTCACAAGCCAATGTTCGAGCGGCTGATGCTGTGCCACTACGCCGTAGCGGACATTACCGGCGCCAACCCTAACGTGTTCTATGAGCTCGGCATCCGGCACGCACTGCGACCCCGCTCGACCGTACTGATTTTCCTTGAAGGGACGGTGATGCCCTTCGACATCGTCCTGGTTCGTGGCATCCCTTACAAGACGGATGGTGCCGGGGTGCCCATCGACATTGAGGCACCGATTGCCGCGGTTGCAGCGCAGCTCAAGGAGGCACGCGGTAACCCGTACGACGACAGCCCGGTGTACCAGCTCATCGACAACCTGCCGCGCTGGGAAATCGATCACACCAAAACCGACGTGTTTCGCGAGATCGTCGACTATTCGAAGCGGTACAAGGCGCGCCTTGCTGCTGCGGTAAAGCAGGGTGCAGCGGCGGTCGAGAGCATTGCAGCCGAGCCGGCCATGAGCAATCTGCTCGAGGTCGAGTCCGGCATTGTTGTGGATCTGTTTCTCTCGATGCGAGACGTCCAGGCGTATGACGCAATGATCAAGCTTTACCAGCGGATGCCGCCGCCGCTGCAACGCGCGAAGATGATGCGCGAGCAATTCGGGTTTGCACTCAATCGCATAGGTCGCTTCGAGGAGGCGGAAGCCGTGCTCACGGCGGTAATCGAGGAATTCGGCCCCTCCAGCGAGACCAATGGTCTGCTCGGCCGTATCTACAAGGACCGCTGGGAGCAAGCCAAGCAGGAAGGCCGCCTTGAGGCACGGGCCTTCCTGCAGCGCGCAATCAAGACCTATGCGCAGGGGTTCGAAGCGGATTGGCGCGATGCCTATCCCGGCATCAACGCGCTCACCTTAATGGAGATGCTGGACCGCCCCGACCCCACGCAGGCGAAACTCCTTCCGGTCGTGCGTTATGCCGCCCTGCAGAAGGCGAAAAAGCAGGCGGACTATTGGGACCATGCAACGCTGCTCGAGCTTGCGGTTCTCGCGAAGGACAAGGATGAGGCGGAGACCCACTTGGCAGAAGCGCTGGCTGCCGCGCGCCACTCCTGGGAGCTCGACTCGACCTGCCGCAACCTTGGCTTCGTCTACAAGGCGCGCAGCGCGCGAGGGGAGGACGCGAGCTGGGTGAACGGACTAGCGGCAGAGTTGGAGCAGGCGAGCAAGCGCATTGCGCCGCCGCGCCCGGCTACTTGAACAGCAGCGACTTGATGATGATCGGCACCACGTTCGTCCGCTCGATCACGCTGCCGATATCGACATAGTCGAATTGCCTGAGCTGAACGCCATCCACGGCGATCACGTCGCCGGCGGGCGCGATCTCCTCACGGATGATGCGGCCAAGGCTTTTACCGACGTCACCATCGACGAGCAGGACGAGGGGCATGTCTTCCGACAACGTCCGCGGAAGTGCGGCGCAGATTCCGGCAGCAACGGCATAGAGCCGTGCGTGTGACGGATCACCGTGCCAGGGGAACGCCAGCGCGACGGGAGTGTCGCCTTCCACCATGTCGGCGCGTGCGACGGCCGCGCGTATGCTCGCGGCAATATCATTGGGAACGATGTCTTCGCCAAGCAGGAGGGTGCAGGCAACCACGGGCAGGTTCTGCAGCGGCAGCCGCTCCGGATGGGCGATCAGGATAGTGTTGCCGCTGACTTGTACTGAGAACTGAGCAGCGCCGATCACCGTGGCGCGAATGCCCTGGCCCGGGTCCCACACCGGGGGCAGGTCACGTCGGTGCGCCAACGCATGCCGCAGCGCCTGGGCGAGGTCCAGGCCGAGGTCGCCGAAGCTGCGGCTCTCCCGCTTGTAGAGATATTCCGAGACGCCGCCGGAGAAGGTGATCGCATCGACGTGCTTGTTGGCAAGCTCATCCGGCCACGCCGCTGTAACCATCAGCGAGCGCGCGAGCTCGCCCGGCTGGCGCAGATCAATAAGTCCCATGATCAGGCGCGCCATGCGCTCACCGAGGCGCTTTCGCTCAGCCGGAGAAATAGGTTGGCCCAGCACGAGCTCTATCCCCAGCGATCTCGCCACCTGCTCAGCCGGAGGCTCGATGCGGGTCAGCCCGGCACCCGGATCTTCGACGATAAGCCGCCCGCCCGCGGCTATGGCGCAGGTTGCTATGATCTGCCCGTTCTCGACCAGCGCTAGCTTGGTGGTGCCGCCACCGATATCGACGTTGAGGAGCGTCGCGTTGCGCTCGCGTGACAGCGCGATGGCGCCGGAGCCACACGCCGCCATTTGACATTCCATATGATGGCCGGCCGAAGCGCAGACGAACTTGCCGGCTTCCTCGGAGAACAGGTCGGCAATCGCACGGGCGTTGCGACGCTTGAGCGCCTCTCCGGTGAGTATCACAGCCCCGCTGTCAACCGCCTCGCGCTCGAGCCCGGCATAGTGATAGGAGCCGGCAATGAACCCGGCGAGCTCATCGACATCGATGGTGTAGTCGCCGCGATAGGGCGTCAGCAGGATCGGCGATTGCCACAGGACCTTGCGGCTGACGACGACGAAGCGGCTCGACAGCGCCGTCGTGAGCCGCTGCAGATGCACGCGCGCGAACATGAGATGCGAGGTCGAGGAGCCGATGTCGATGCCGACGGTGGTCAGCTCGACATTGTCCGCAGCCCAGGCGACCTCATTGACGCCGGCGTCCTCGGCGCTGACGTGCAGATGCTCGAACTCGAGATCGTGCATGAGACCTGAGCGGGTTGCGCAGCGGTGTTAGGCCGCCTCGCTGATAAACTTGCCCATGCCGGACTTCACGCCATGCCTGGCGAGCTCGTCCAGATAGATCCTGTGGATGCGCGAATCCTGGTGCTCGTACTCGATCTGGCAACCGCCATCCTTGACGCTCACGTCCATGCCGAGGAAGACGTGGCGTTTGTCGGTGGTGAACGGATAGCGCAGGCTGCCGAAAGCCACCGCGAGGTAGCGCGCCGGATCCGGCGCGGTGTTGAAGTGCTGATGAAACATCCCGTCAGGCGGTGCGAAAACCCAGCCGTGCTCCCAGTCGATGCGCACGAATTCCTGATCGCCTTCATACCAGAGCAGCGAAAAGCCATGACCGGTCACTGCGAAGACGTGAAAGTCGGCGCCATGGCGATGCGCCTTCTTGTAGGTGCCGACGGGCATTTGTGAGGTATGGGCGTGCATGGTGCCGTCCGCGAGGATGAACATCATGTTCGAGCCGCCGGCACCGCGCTGCTCCCACGCCTTCAGCTCGAAACCTGCGAGGTCGGGGATGAAGTTGGTCTCCCACATGTTGCGTCCTGGGCGTACCGGGATGAACTCGCCTTCGCCGCTAAAGTATTTCGCGGCACCCTGCCGCTCCGGAAACTCGTATCGGTTCTCGAATACGAAGCTTTCGTTGTGAAAGAGATTGAGCATCATCGCCAGGTTGTTGGTCGAGGCGAGCCGAGCGCGTTCGCGACCGCTCGCATTGAAATGCTGATAGCGCGCGTTGAGCGGCAGCGCGAACAGGCTCTTGGGTCCCCACTCGAAGCTGTGCTTGCGGCCGTCGCTCGTCTCGATCGTGGTGTTGCCATGCCCCGAGAGGACATAAACGACCTCCTCGAACAGATGCTTCTGCGGGATACACTTCGCCCCGGGGGCGAGATCGAGCACGAAGATGGAGACGAAGTCACCACGCCCTTTGAGATGAACAAGCGCACCGTCCACTCCAAAACGCGGCCATGGCCCGGTTGCCACCTTCCGCAGATCGACGCCGAAGTCCTCGGTTACGGGCACGCCCTCGTTGGCAGCCCAGACCAGGTAGGGATCAAGCAGCAATTTCGGGTGCGAGAGGTCGGTCACCGGCTTGTTCATGGAAGCACCTCGGCGGGGTGGGGAGGTTGACTGCGCAATTTAATGCTAACCCATGGCCGTCGCAAACGCGAAGCCCGGCGCCGCACCATTCCTCTGATGGGGTGATGCCGAGCATCAGCAAGCCCGCGGCGCTCGCCGGCTTTTGCCGGGCCAAAAACCGCGTGCTAAGGCTGAAGCTGGTCGAACGGGCGGGTCGCACAGCACATGGCCAAGTTGCAGTTGTCGTTTGCCTGCGGGCTCTATGACCGTATGCAGCCGCTCTACACGGGCGACGTCCAGGTCCAAGGCATCGATCTCAATTTCATTCCCATTGATCAGCCGCGCCCGATTTTTGATCGGATGGCGGGAGGCGAGGAGTTCGATGTTGCCGAGTTTTCCAGCTCGGAATTTGTGCAGCGTTTTGCCAACAAGCAATGTCCCTTTGTCGCCATCCCGGTGTTCCCATCGCGCGCGTTCCGCCATGGTTTTATTGCCATTCACCGCAAGGCCGGCATCGCGAAGCCGAAGGACCTCGAGGGCAAGCGCGTGGGCGTGCCGCTCCTGACCATGACCGCCGCCATCTACATCAATGGCCTGTTGCAGCACGAGTTCGGAGTTGATCTGCGCAAGGTTCATTGGGTGCAGGGAGCCATGAACACCGGCGGTGCGCATGGCAGCCCCACCGTCCTGCCGCTCCTGAACCCCATTCGGGTCGAGCAGAATACGTCACGCAAGTCGATGAGTGACCTGTTGGAGGAGCGCGTGGTCGATGCCACGCTTGGCACGAGCTTGCCCGAGGCAATCCGCACGAACGCGGATATCGTGCGGCTATTCCCGAACTACGTCGAGATGGAGAAGGAGTTCTACAAGCGCACGAGGATTTACCCGATCATGCACCTCGTCGCGATCCGCAAACATATTTACGAGAAGTACCCGTTTGTCGCCACCAGCCTCTACAACGCCTTCTGTGAGTCGAAGAAAATTGCACTTGAAAAAATGTACAATCTGCGGGCGCTGCGCTACATGACGCCTTTCCTGATGCGCGACATCGACGAGATTCACGAAATCTTCGACGGTGACCCTTGGCCCTATGGTCTCGAGCCGAACCGTCCGACGCTTGAGGCCTTCGTCACCTATCTGGTGGATCAGTCATTGATCGCCGCACCTGTCCGCATCGATGATCTTTTCGTGCCGACCTATTAGGCGGGCAGAGACCCGAACAGGGCGCCCACGCACAGATCAAAAAGCCGAGGCTGAAAATGAGCAATCTCGATACGGTCCTGAACGATCTCGTCATCGCCAATCGCATCCTGTCCAAGGAGGATGTGGTTGATGCCTATGGCCATGTGAGTGTGCGCAACCCCGATAATCCCAAGCATTTCTTTCTATCGCGATCCGTGGCGCCCGATCTGGTCGAGCGTGAGGATCTGGTCGAGCTCGGGCTTGATGGCCAGCCGGTGCGGGAGGAAAAGCGCGCGCTCTATCTCGAGCGTTTCATCCACGCGGCCATTTACGAGGCGCGCCCGGAGATCCAATCGGTCGTGCACGCTCACGCCGAGGACATCCTGCCATTCGGTGTGGCGCAAGGGACGCCGCTGCGGCCCATCGTGCATTCCGGCAGCTTCATTGGCGCGCATGTCCCGTTGTGGGATATCGCCGACAAGTTCGGCGACACCAACCTGCTGGTCACGAACATTGAGCAAGGGCGTGATCTCGCAAAGTGCCTGGCCGGCAACACGGTCGCGCTGATGCGCGGCCATGGCTTTGCGTCCGCCGGCCGCTCGCTTATCGAGGTGGTACGCATCTCGGTCTATCTTCCGCGCAATGCGCGCGCTCAGCTGCGGGCGCTGCAGCTGGGCGGCACCATCAAGTATCTCTCGCAGGGCGAGATCGACGCCCGAAACCGTGGTTACAGTCCGTATTCGACTGAAACCTGGCGCGCTTGGCAGTATTGGGCGACGAAGGCCGGCTGCAGCCACCTGGTGAGCGAGCCGCACGGCGAGCATAGCCACAAGAAGTGATCCCGCGGCGCGCTGATTGCGCGGACCACGTTGCAAAAACGCGAGCGATTTGGCTGGGCCCGCTGCAAGCAAGCCGGGGCCTTCGGCTGGGTTTCTGAATCAGCGCAGGTGTGTGTCTGCGCGTCGGTACTCTGTCCGTGCTCTTGCCGACTTTGCCAAATGCACTAACCTGCGTGCCCACCGCGACAGCGAGTAGGCCCCGTGTCCTCATCTGAAGAACGAACCGCGCGCAGCTTTGTCGAGCGCGAGAGTCTCTGGGGCGACGAGCAATTCGAGGCCGCAGCGAGCGCCGAAAAATGGATTGAGGAGCACCAGCTCGAGGTGGTGCGCTTCTCGTTTGCCGATCAACATGGCGTGCTGCGCGGCAAGACGGTGCTGGCGAGCGAGGCGGCGCAGATGATGCGCAACGGCTGTGCTCTCACCACCACGCTCCTGGCGAAGGACACGGCCCACAAAACCGTTTTCCCCGTGTTCACGCCCGGCGGCGGTTTCGGCATGCCGGAAATGGAAGGTGGCTGCGATTTCTTGATGATCCCCGATCCCACCACGTTCCGCGTTTTGCCCTGGGCTCCGCAAAGCGGGTGGGTGTTGTGCGACATCTTTTTCCCCAATGGTCAAGCGGTGCCGTTCTCGACGCGCCATCTCTACCGGCGCGCCCTGCAGACGCTCGCTGAGGCCGGGTTCGACTATGTCGCCGGCCTCGAGGTCGAGTTTCACATTTTCAAGCTCGACGATGCGCGGTTGCGGCCGGCCGATGCTACCTGGCCGGGAGAGCCGCCTGACGTAAGCCTGCTGGCGCAGGGCTATCAGTACCTCACCGAGGCGCGTTTCGATCAGATGGAGCCCATTCTCGAGGTCGTACGGCGCGATATCGTCGCGCTTGGGCTGCCCTTGCGTTCGGTCGAGGTCGAGCTCGGCCCGAGTCAATGCGAGTTCACGTTTCAGCCGCAGGTCGGTCTTGTCCCTGCCGACACCATGATGTTGTTCCGTAGTGCGGTGAAGCAGATCTGCCGGCGCCAGGGTTATCACGCGACCTTCATGGCGCGGCCGAAACTGGCGAATGTCCTCTCCAGTGGTTGGCACCTGCACCAGTCGCTGCGCGACCGCCGCACTGACATCAACGCCTTCACCTCGAACGACAGGGAGCCACTGTCGCGTATTGGGCGAAACTTCTTGGCGGGCTTGCTGGCGCACGCAGCTGCCGCCACCGCGTTCACGACGCCGACGGTCAACGGTTACAAGCGCTATCGCAGCTACTCGTTGGCGCCGGATCGCGCCGTGTGGGGTCGTGACAACCGCGGCGTCATGGTCCGCGTGCTCGGTGGTAGCGGCGATGCCGCCGCGCGGCTGGAGAATAGGGTCGGGGAGCCGGCGGCGAACCCGTATCTTTACATGGCGTCGCAAATTTACGCCGGCCTCGACGGCATGGAACGCATGCTGGATCCCGGTCCCTCGGCCGACACGCCCTACGAGGCGCAGGCGCCCGAGCTTCCAAGAACCCTCGAGCAGGCACTGGAAGCGCTGCGCCAGGATGCGTCGCTCGGCGATGGCTTTGGCCGCGGCTTTATTGACTATTACCTGCGCATCAAGGAAGCCGAGGTCGCCCGCTTCCAGGCCGAGGTCACGGACTGGGAGCAGCGCGAATATTTCGAGCTGTTCTAAGGTCAATGACGCCTTCGAGCGACTCCCTGCTACCAAGTGTGGCTCCGGCGCCACACGCCACCACACCGTCGCCGCTTTGCCGGCCGATTTAGCAAGGGCATGGTTGCGGCGGGCGAGCCGACGCGCGCCCGAAATCGCGGCGAGTGGGGCAGGGTGCGGGGAACATGATCTGGCGCGCGTTGTTTTCGCGGTTCAAGCGAGCGCCGGCTACGTCGCTGGCGCCGGCTGCTTGTGCTGCGATCGCCGCCGCCTCCATCCTCGCGTCGTGCAGCACGGCCCCACCGCGCACGCTCTACACACCTGAGGAACAAAGTACGGCGGAGGTGCCTGGCATCCCGGGCGCCCGGCTCTGGGCGGACGATCCAGCGATCGCGCGCGGCCGGCGCGCTGTTGCCTCGCGTAACAGGGGCCAGCAGCCGTTGGTCCTGGCGCTTTCAGGAGGCGGGGCGGACGGCGCCTTCGGCGCCGGGCTTCTCACCGGCTGGTCCGCCGCTGGCACGCGCCCGCAATTCACTTTTGTCACCGGCGCAAGCGCGGGTGCCTTGATTGCGCCGTTTGCTTTCCTAGGACCAGCCTACGACGACACGCTGCGCACCGTCTTCGCCAGCGGCGAGATGGCCGACCTTCTGCAATCCGACAGCCTCGGCGCCCTTTTTGGAACGAGCGTGTTCAAAACCGGCCCCTTGCGCGGGCTCATTGCACGCTATGCCGACGAGAACATGCTCGCGGCCGTGGCGCGCGAGCACCAGGCCGGCCGCCGCCTCTACGTGGTGACCACCAATCTCGACGCGCAACGGACCGCCGTCTGGGACATGGGTCGGATCGCCGCAAGCGGGCAGCCGAATTCTCTCGAGCTTTTCCGCAATGTGCTCACCGCCTCTGCCAGCATTCCGGGGGTTTTCTCTCCGGTGCTGATCGACGTAGAGGCGCAGGGCCGCCAATTCGCGGAGATGCACGTCGACGCTGGCGTCACCAACAACGTGTTCATTCTGCCTGAGGCCGTCCTCGTGTCCGGGACTCCCGTTTTCCCGCCTGATGCTCGACCGAAGCTCTACGTGATCATGAACAGCAAGCTCGTCCCGGATTTTGAGCTCGTGCGCGCCGCAACCTTGCCCATCGTGACGCGCTCGTTCGAGACCTCGGTGCGCGCCAACACCCGCAACACGCTCTTGGCATCGTACCAGTTCGCCAAGAGCCGCAACTGGGACTTCAATCTGACCTCGATCGATGCCTCATATCCCAAGCCACCGGAGAACGGCTTCGATGCAGGCTATATGCAGCAACTGTTCGAATATGCTTATCGGCGCGGAAGAAGCGGGATCATCTGGCAGTCCACGCCGTCCGAGTATCAGTCTCCACGACGCGTGGCGCGAGGCTGAGCGGGAAGATCCTGGAGCGGCGTGCAGTTTCGCGGCCGCATCGATGCCCGGCGCTCGCCCGGACGCCTCGCCTCAGGAACGAAAAGCGTTGCTCGCTGTTTTGTCCCGTGCCGCTGACAAAGGTGACCAGGATGGATGCCCGGGTGGAGGTACCGAGCCCGCAGGTAATGCAACGTTCACGCGTTCGCGAGGGAGTGGGCTTCCCACTGGGCGCTACCTGGACCGGCGTCGGCGTCAACTTTGCGTTGTTCTCGGCGCATGCGAGAAAGGTCGAGCTGTGCTTGTTCGACGCACAGGGCCAGCGCGAAATCGAAAGAGTCGAGCTGCCCGAGTTCACTGACGAGGTCTGGCATGGCTTTCTGCCGGACGCACGCCCGGGCACCATCTATGCTTTTCGGGTGCATGGTCCCTACGAGCCGGAGCACGGGCACCGCTTCAACGCGCACAAGCTGCTGCTCGACCCCTACGCCAAAGCGGTCGTCGGGCAACTGGAGTGGAATCCGGCTTTGTTCGGCTATCGTATGGAGAGCCAGGACGATCTCACCTTCGATAAGCGTGATAGTGCGCCCTTCATGCCGCGCTGTCGGGTCATCGATCCGGCCTTCACCTGGGGGGATGACCGGCGGCCGCGCACTCCCTGGGAGCGCACTATCATCTACGAGGCGCACGTGCGCGGCTACACCAAGCTGCACCCGGCCATCCGCGAGGAATGGCAAGGAACGTTCCGCGGACTGACCGAGCCGCCAGTGCTCGAGCATATGCGCAGCCTCGGCGTGACGGCCATCGAGCTCCTCCCGGTTCATACCTTCGTCAATGACAGCTACCTCCTTGATAAGGGTCTGACGAACTATTGGGGCTACAACACCATCTCCTTTTTTGCTCCCGCTCGTCGCTATGCATCGGTGCAGGACTTCGCCTTCGCCGAGTTCAAGGAGATGGTGGCGCGGCTGCATGATGCCGGAATCGAGATCATCCTGGACGTTGTCTACAACCATACTGCCGAAGGCAATCAGCTGGGCCCGACGCTCTCGTTCCGCGGCATAGATAACGCGTCGTATTATCGTCTGCTGCCCGATCAGCGGCGCTTCTACATCAACGACACCGGCACCGGAAACACGCTCAACCTGTCGCACCAGCGGGTGCTGCAGATGGTGACCGACTCGCTGCGTTACTGGGTGCAGGAGATGCACGTCGACGGGTTTCGGTTCGATCTCGGGACCATTCTCGCCCGCGAGCCATATGGCTTCGACGAGGGAGGCGGTTTCCTTGATTCCTGCCGCCAGGATCCGGTGCTTTCCTCGGTCAAGCTCATAGCGGAGCCCTGGGACCTCGGACCTGGCGGCTACCAGGTCGGTGGGTTCCCGCCCGGTTGGGCCGAGTGGAACGATCGTTATCGCGACACCGTGCGTGCGTTCTGGCGCGGCGATCCGGGGCTGCTGCCCGAGCTTGCTGCGCGCATGACAGGTTCGAGCGACCTGTTTAATCGGCGCGGCCGCAAGCCCTGGGCGAGTGTCAACTTCGTGACAGCGCACGACGGGTTCACGCTGCGCGATCTCGTCTCCTACAACGAAAAGCACAACCAGGCGAACGGCGAGGACAATCGCGACGGTCATTCCGACAATAAGTCATGGAATCACGGGGTCGAAGGCCCGACCGATGACCCCGCCATCGCGGAGTTGCGCGAGCGTCAGGTGCGAAACGTGCTCGGGACGCTGCTGTTCTCGCAGGGTACGCCGATGCTTCTCGCAGGTGACGAGTTCGGCCGCACGCAGCAAGGCAACAACAACGCCTACTGCCAGGACAACGAGATTTCGTGGGTTGATTGGCAGCACGATGAGAGCACGCGCGGTCTCACCCGCTTTGTGCGCCGTCTGATACAGATCAGGAACCGCTATGCGGTCCTGCGGCAGAGCCGGTTTCTGACTGGTGCCTGGGACGAGCAGTTGCAGCTCAAGGACTGCACCTGGCTCACACCAGCCAACGAGGAATTGACCCCCGATCACTGGGCGGACAAGGCGGCCAAATGCTTCGGCGTCATGCTCGACGGACGCATGCAGACGAGCGGCATCCGCAGGCGCGGCAGCGAGGCGACGTTGCTGCTCATCGTGAATGCGCACCATGACGTGGTGGTATTCTCGTTGCCGCCGGTGCCCGGCGGCCGCGACTGGCTGCGCCTGGTCGATACCAATCTGCCGGACGAGGATGAGGACCTCGAGGACGCCGTGCCACTCAAGTTTGGCCACGGCTATCAGGTGACCGGGCGCTCGCTGCTGCTTTTCCTGCTACGACCAGCACGCCGCGCCATTGACTCGCGCAGCTCAGGCCATCCCGCATGAAGCCGATCCGACGCAGGCCGGCTGCTCGGCCGTGTGTGCGTTAGCGCCGGGCTGGCTCAGCGGCGCAACTGAACGACGTTGGCCGGCATCGCCGCAGTCAGTGCGTCGCGCACCTTCGCCGCAAACTCGTCGTGCTGAAATGGCTTGCCGATAATGTCGGCCTCGCTGATGCCTGACAAAGCCGATCTGTCTGCAAAACCCGTGATGAACAGGATCGGTAAGCCAGGTCGTTTGAGCCGCACCGAACGCGCGAGCTCGGCGCCGTTCATTCCCGGCATGGCGAAATCAGCCATGATGAGATCGACATCGGGGTGGCGCTGCAGCACCTCCAGCGCAGCGCCGCCGCTGCCGGCCTCCAGCACGCGATAGTCCAGGTCGTGCAGCATCGCGCGGGTAACCTCGCGGACCGCATTGTCATCATCGACGAGCAGAATGGTCGAACCCTTGCGCGCCGGGAATTGCCCCGTGCCGCCGGTCTTCGTTGGTATCGGGCTCGGCTTCGCCTCAGCGCGGGGCAAATAGATGTGCACCGTCGTACCCTCTCCGGGATGCGACTCGATGCGCACGCCCCCGCCTGATTGTTTGGCAAATCCGAGCACCTGACTGAGGCCTAGCCCCGATCCCTTGCCGATCTCTTTGGTGGTGAAAAACGGCTCGAAAGCCTTGGCCAATACCTCGGGGGTCATGCCGGTGCCGTTGTCCGCGACGGAGATCTGCACGTACTCCCCGGCAGGCGGATGCTCGCCCGATTGCGGCGGACCGAGCGTGACGTTTGCCGTGCGCACGCGCAGCGTCCCACCGACATCCATGGCGTCGCGAGCATTGATCGCGAGGTTGAGGATGGCAAGCTCCAGCTGGGTTGGGTCGACCAGCGCCGTCCACAGGCCGCGATGGAAGTGGGTGTCGACCCTGATGCTTCCGCCGATCGTGCTGTGCAACAGGTCGCGCATTCCCACCAGGGTCTCGTTGAGGTCGATCGGGCGTGGCTCGAGCCGTTGTCGGCGTGAAAACGACAGCAAATGATCGGTGAGCTTCGCTCCACGTTCCGCGGCGGTGCGCATATAGGCGAGACGCTGCAACATCTTGCCATCCACCACCGTGCCGGCGAGCCCCTTTTCCAGAAACAGAATGTTGCCGAGGATGACGGTGAGAAGATTGTTGAAGTCATGGGCAACACCGGAGGTCAGTTGTCCCACCGCTTCGAGTCGCTGCATCTGCCGTAGCGTGGTCTCGACCCGCTCGCGTTCCTCGATCTGCCCGATGAGCTGCCGATTGGCGGCTGCGAGCTCGGCTGTGCGCTCCTGCACGCGCCACTCGAGGTCCTCATTAAGGCGCTGACATTCATATTGTCGGCGACGGCCACGCAGCGCGGTTTGCGCGACACTCACCAGCGTCGTCGGGTGAAACGGCCGCTCGAGAAAGGTAACGTTGCCGAGCGATTTGGTCAGGCGAGCGGCGGGGGGGTTGCGCTCGAGACCGCCGCCATGCTCGGTCAGAAGGATGAACGGGAAGTCCGACCAGGGCGGCTGCCATTCCACCCATTGGAGGAGCTCGAGCATTCCGGGCCCGCGCGTGGCCTCGTCGGTGAGGACCGCCGCGTCTGCACCGCGTTTCAGCTCACGAACCAGCTCGAAGAGATCGCCACAGATATCCGAACGAAGCTGTGCATCGCGCAGGATGCCCTGCGCGACCACCGCGTCGCGCCCGCTTGGGGCAAGGATGAGGATGCGCTCTGGCCCGGCTCCATTCGGCTCTGTCACGCTGATTTTCCGACCACGGGGATATTCTGCCCAACGAAAGTTGGGACGCCGCTCAACACACCCTGGAAGTCATGCAGTGGCGGCCCGATCCGCACGCCGGCATGCCCGATTTGCAACTCGCGAATGGTGCTCTCATGCGCTCCCGTCCTTTTCTTCACCACCGAGACAGCGCGACGCACATGTCCCAGCGCTTCGAAATACCGCAGCAAAATGACAGTATCCGTCAAATAGGTGAGATCGATCGACTGTTTGGCCTCTGCAACGAGCCCATGCTGTGCGATCGCCAGGAACGTGGAGACACCCTCTCTATTGAGATATTGCAGCAGCTCATGCAAATGCAGGAGCAGGAACTGCTCTTCCGGCATGGACACCTGGTAGCCGTTGAGGCTGTCGATCGCGACCAGTCGGACGCCTTCCCGGTCCACGCGCTGACGCACACGATGCGAGAACTCTCCAGGCGAGAGCTCGGCTGCGTCCATCTGCTCGATGAACAGCATGCTGCGATCCTGCATTTGCTGCAGGTCTATGCCAAGGTTTTTGGCGCGCGAGAGGAGGAGCCCGAGCTCCTCATCGAAGACGAAAAGCGCGGCGCGCTCGCCACGCGCAACTGCGGCGGCGATGTAGTTGAGGATGAGCAGATATTTTCCCGTTCCGGCCGGGCCGATCATCAATGTGTTCGAGCCCGCATTCACGCCGCCGCCCAGCAGGTGATCGAGCTCGGGAACTCCGCTCGAAATGGGCTCGCCGGTAAATCGGGACCGGTGCTCGGCCGCCACCAGCCGCGGAAAAATCTCGACACCGCCGGCCCTGATCACGAAATCATGGTAGCCGCCGCGAAAGCTCTGGCCGCGACACTTGACGACGCGCATCCGCCGCCGGTCGGCACCGTAAAGCGGCGCCAGCTGATCAAGATGAATAACGCTATGGGCGATGCTGTGCACCGCCCGGTCCGTGCTTTCGGTCGTCAGGTCGTCGAGCAGGATGACGGTGGAGTTGTGCTGGGCGAAATAATGCTTCAGCGCGAGAATCTGGCGGCGATAGCGCAACGAGCTCTGCGCCAGGAGGCGGATCTCGGAGAGGCTATCGATCACGACGCGCTTGGGAGCGAGGCGCTCGATCTCCTGCAGAATGCGCTGAATCGTCTCGCCCAGTTCCAGGTCCGACGAGTAGAGGAGGCTCTGATGCTGATTGGCATCCAGCACGCTCTCGGGCGGGACGAGCTCACAGATGCGGATCTCGCTGCCGATATTCCACCCGTGCGACTGGGCGCCCTGGCGCAGCTCCTGCTCGGTTTCTGCCAAGGACACATAGATGCCGAGCTCGCCGGCCGCCGCCCCGGCGAGCAGGAACTGCAAGGCAATCGTCGTTTTGCCGGTGCCCGGACTTCCCTCAAGCAGATGGAGGCGTTTCCGGGCCAGTCCGCCTTGCAGAATGTCGTCTAGCCCGGCGGTCCCTGTGCTCGCCCGGGGCAGGTGCTCGATTTGCGCGGCCATTTCCTTGCTGGGGGAGGAAAATCCAGGAACCTGTGCGATGTGCGACTCGAAACCGCTCAGGGCACGATAAGTTCCGCGTGCGCTCGCGCGGGGCGGAAGTGGGTACAAATATGTCAGGAATCGGACCGCATCCTATGTAAATCAGTCTGCGGGCGCCAAGGGGTCGTATACCAATTGGGCGGCAGTGCCACAGTCGCGTGCAGCGACGGCCATCCGAGCGCCCGGAAAAGGACGCGAGGTTCTTATCAACTCCCCGCACGTCTCAAAGACACACGCGGGGAGGGGGAATGCGCTACATCGCTGCACTCGTCTTGGTTCTCGCTGCAATGGCTGCACCGGTGCGCGCTGCGGCACCTGTGCCGGCGAATTTGGAGTTCACATCCGTTGACCTAGTGAACAGGTGGGTCAGCAACTACCGCAGCAAGCCGCAGCCGGCGCTGCTGCCGTCGGCCGTGCGCGCCCTCAGTCAGCTTGGCGCATTCAAGGACGCCGAGTCGGCGGGCATCTATGTCGGCTTTATCGCCGGCGTGATTTATGCGAACCCGCTCAAGGCCGACGAGCTCATCGCCAAAATGGGTACGAATGCCGCGGCGGCCGACCAATGGGTCATCATCCGCGCCATCGCCTATTCCGGTCATCCTGAGTGGAAGGCCTTGCTGCAACAAGCGGGGGAGCGCATGCCCCCCCGAAAGGTCATGGTCGAGCGCTATCTATCCGGGAAACTGCAGACCCTCGACCAGATTCCGTTGGAAAAGAAGGACGCGACGTTCTGGGAAAAGGTGAGCAGCCCCTTCCGCAGCGAAAAGCCCAAGCGGCTTGATGAAAGGACCTTCGACACAAGCCCGGAGCTGCTAGACACCTTGTGGGGCTACTATTTCGCGACTGGCTCGTACGGCCCGATCGCACGCATCGTCCAGCTGCTGCCCTGGGCCAGCGATCGCGACAGCGTCGATAAGCTTACCGTCGGCAGCATGGCCAAGTACACGCTGGCGAGCAATGCGTCACGCGATCAACCGCTGCTCGGGCTGCTCAAGGCCGCAAACAAGAACCAGCCCAAGGAGGTCGCACTGGTGCTTAGCGAGGTGATTGAGGCAGCCGAGACGATGGAAACCGCGCGGCTGCGCAAATTAGCCCTCGCCTCACTGGAGGAGCTTAAGCGCAAAGGGCCCGGCGCGCGCCGAGACATGTCCACATGGGGGCAGATAGGGCAGGGTGCGTTGGCGCTCGGCTGCATTGCCGCCGCTGCGACCGGGCACGTGGAGCTCGGGCTTCCCTGCGTGATTGGTGGTGCGGCTTCCGGCGCGGCGCTGAGCTTCTGGGACAAGCAGCAATAGTGCCGCGCAGGCGCGCGCCGCCGCCCCCAACGGAACATCGAAGGAAGTCTCAGGGAAGCTCATCGTGAAGCTTGTGTTGTTTGAGGACCCAAGTACGGGCGGCGCAAGCACCGGCGAGGTCCTGCCCGGCGTTTGGACCGACCGGGGCGTGGTGAGCATCGCGTCCGAGGTGAAGCCAAGCTACACCGCGCAACTCACCATGCAGGGCATCATCGATGATTTCGAGGGGTTGCGGCCCGCCCTGCAGCGTCTCGCCGAGCGAGGAGCGGCGATGCCGCTCGACGCCGTTCGGCTGCGGCCCCCGTTGCCGCGGCCCGGCAAGATGCTGGCCTGCATCGCCAACTACTGGGAGCACGCGCAACGGGCGCCGCGTCCGCTAAACATGTTCATGAAGAACCCAGACGCGGTGATCGGCCCCGGCGATACCATCATGCTCCCAGAATTCACCGTCCCCTGGATGTTCATGCACGAGGCTGAGCTTGCCCTCGTCATGAAAGGACCGGCGAAGATGGTGAAGGCTGCTGATTGGCGGCGCGCCGTGTTCGGCTACACGAGCATGATCGATGTCTCCGCGCGGGAGGAGGGCCGCCGCACCTGGCCGGCGAGCCCGCTCACCAGCTGGCTCGGCAAGAGCTTCGACACGTTTGCGCCCATTGGTCCCTGCATCACGACCGCGGACGAGATCGACGATCCCAATAATCTCGTCGTTCGCTTCTGGAATGAGGGGCAGTTGCGCCATCACTACAACACCGACGACATGGAGCATCGCGTGCCGGCTTTGGTCGAGTTTGCGACCACGGTGATGACCATGAATTCCGGCGATCTCATCGCCTGCGGAACCAACCACGAAGGGCTCGGGGCGCTGCAGGACGGTGAGGTGGTCGAGATCGAAATCGAGAAGATTGGCCGCATGAAGCTGAACGTGTCGGATCCCCTCAGGCGCAAATGGGAACGCGGCGTCTACATGGGCGCTGATTCCACCAATCCGGAAGCGGTGCGGCGCCACCGGCCGCAGAACGCGTGAGAAATTCTGAGCATTCCCGCTCGCGCTGCAATGGAAGGATGCGATGGCGAAGGTGGTTTTTACTCCCAACATCCAGCGCCACGTGCGCTGTCCGCAGACAGAGGCGCCGGGCGGCACCGTGCGCGAGGTGCTCGATCACCTGTTCGCCGCCAACGCGCAGGCGCGCAGCTATGTGCTTGATGACCAGGCTGCCCTGCGCAAGCACATGACGATTTTCGTCGATGGCCGCATGGTGCGCGACCGGCGGCAGCTCGCGGAGCCGGTCGGCGAGGCGAGCACGATCTACGTCTTTCAGGCGCTATCAGGAGGCTGAGGAATGAGTGACAAGCTCCTGGTCTCAACCCGCAAGGGCCTGTTCACGGTCGTGCGCAAGAACGGCAGCTGGCAAATCGAGGCGGTCGATTTCCTGGGCGACAACGTGACGCTCACGCTCACTGACCAGCGCGACGGGCGCAGCTACGCCGCACTCGATCATGGGCATTTCGGCGTGAAGCTGCATCGCTCGACCGCCGGCGGGTGGGAGGAGATTGCAGCGCCGGTCTATCCGCCCAAGCCGGAGGGATACGAGGAGAACGACATGTGGGGGCGGCCGCTCAATTGGAGCACCGCGCGCATCTGGGCGCTCGCAGCCGGCGGCCCCGACGAGCCCGGTGTGATCTGGTGCGGCACGCTGCCCGGCGCGCTGTTCCGCTCCAGTGACCATGGCCAGAGTTGGGAGATCGTTCGCGCCTTGTGGGAGCATCCCAAACGCAGGCAATGGATGGGCGGCGGGGCGGACCTCCCGGGCATTCACTCGATCTGCATCGATCCGCGCGATGCGAAACATGTCACCATCGCGGTCTCGACTGGCGGCGTGTGGTTCACCGATGATGCGGGCACCAGCTGGAGCCTGCGCGGGGAAGGCATGCGTGCAGAATATGCACCCCCTGAGCAGACGCACGATCCAATCGCGCAGGACGTGCATTGCCTCGTGCAGTGTGCGTATGCGCCGGAGCGCATGTGGGTGCAGCATCACAACGGCATCTTCGTCTCCGGCGATGCCGGCCGCACTTTTGGTGAGATCACGGGTGTCGAGCCCTCTGTGTTTGGCTTTGCCGTCGCGGTGCATCCGCGCGAGCCCGACACGGCCTGGTTCGTTCCCGAGATCAAGGACGAGAAGCGCATCCCGGCGCACGGCAAGGTCGTGGTCACGCGCACCCGCAACGGTGGCAAGAGCTTCGACATCCTCTCGCGCGGCCTGCCGCAGGCGCACGCCTATGATGTGGTGTATCGACACGCCCTGGCCCTCGATGACGAGGGCGAGCGGCTGGCCTTCGGCTCGACCACCGGCGGCCTGTGGGTCAGCGAGGATCAGGGCGACAGCTGGACTGGCGTGAGCCACACGCTGCCGCCGGTTTATGCCGTGCGCTTCGCCTGAGCATAGTGCATCGCTACTAATCGGTAGATCGGTCCCCGAGTAGGGGCGCAAAGTGCGAAGCACGTGCGCACCGCCACACAGCGTGGTGCGCACACCGGTCCGCGGCTTGCGCACCCTTCAAGGATCGTTGGCCGTGTATGGCCGGTCTCGCGGCCTCGGCTTACTGGATCGGTGTTGACCGGTCGACCGCCGCGCCGCGCAGATAGACTGCTGACATGCGGCGCGTGTTCGTAATGTCGTCCAGCGGGTTGGCCTCGAGCACGATGAAATCGGCGCTCTTGCCGGCCTGCAGGGTGCCGGCATCTGCCAGTCGCAGGAAATCGGCCGAGTTGCGCGTCGATGCCACGATGACCTGCATGGGAGTCATGCCGGCCAGCACCATGTCCTCCATCTCCTCGTGCGGCGCCCACGGCCGGTTGCCATCGGTGCCCATAGTGATGCGCACGCCGGCGTCATTCAGCCGCTTCAGATTGCGCGCCTGAATCCCAAAGAACGCCTGCTCGCGCGGCTTGTCGGTATTGGCGACCTCGAGCTTGGCGAACTCGGCGGCCGGCAGCTGTGGCTTGAGCCAGCTCAGATCGACCTTGACGCCGCGGTCCGGGAGATTCGGCGTGAGGATGAGCGCGGGGCGCGCCTTGTACATTGCTACGAATTCGTCGTCGATGTCGCGATCGCGCACCCCGTGGGCGAAGGCGTCTATGCCCGCGCGCATCAGCCCCTTGGCGTCCTCGAGGTCAAAGATATGCGCGCTGACGCGCAGCCCGTGCTTGTGCGCTTCGTCGATGATGGCGCCGTAGATCTCAGGGGTGAGCTTCTTGTATTTGCCTTCGCGGGTGTCGACCCAGATCTTCACGATGTCGACCTTCTGCTCGGCCAGCTCCTCCACCGCCTTGCGACCCTCCGCCTCGGTATTGATCCAGTGCGGAGCCGTCAGCCTTCCCGGCTCGGGCATGGTGATGCCGCGACCGGCGCTGAGGAATTTGGCGGCGCCGACGATCGGCTGCGCACGGATGTCGAGCACGTCGTACTTGTCCATCCCCATGCTCAACGCGGCACTCACTCCGAAATAGCCGCGCCGAAGCAGATCACGCACGATCCCTTCGCGGCTCGGGCTCAAGTGCACGTGCGTGTCGATGAGCGCCGGCATCACGGTCTTGCCGGCGAGATTGATGCGGCTTGCGCTTGGCGGCACCTGCACCTCGCCGGCTTTTCCGGCGGCAACAATGCGTGCACCTTCCGTGACCAGGGTGCCGTTCTCGATGACGTTTCCATCACCGAGGATGAGGCGGGCGCCTTCGAACGCGGCCACACCGGCGGCAGGCGCTTGCGCCTGCGCAAGCGGCGCAAGAGCAACGAGGCCCGTCAGCAGAGCCCCAACGGCGAATACATTCAGGCTGCGCATTGAAATCCTCCCAGGCAAGTCGAATGCCTGCACTCTAGCGAGCTTGCATCGGCGCCGCGAGGGGAGGGCGGCAGCTCTGTGCTATTGGCCTGAGCGATGCATGTCGCGGCAGCCGAATACAGTCTATATGCTCCCCACGAGATCACATGAGGCACGCGCAGGAGAGACACATGGCGAAATTCATCATCCAGCCGCATGGCCGGCTGCAGGAGTGGATTGCCGACGCCAACGGCTATTTCCGCGACGAGGGGCTCGATTACGAGTTTCAGCCGGGCGGGGCCGCCGTCAGCAAAAAGCTCGTCGATGTATCGGGGACAATCCAGGAAATTCGAGCCGGTGCCTTTGAGGCCTACCAGCAGGGCGGCGGCAACAAAGGAGTGAAATCCGACATCTCCTGCGCGTGCCATTGGGCGATCGGGCAAGCGTCTGCCCAGCAGATCGGCACCATGTGGCGGGACTCCTACGTCGTGAGCCCTGGCGGCATCATGGTTGCGCCTGATTCGGATATCCGTACGCCCCAGGACCTCGCCGGGCGTGAGATCGCGGTCGGCTACCATTCCGGCAGTCACTTCACCACCATCCAGTCACTGGAGCCGTTTCTGTCTGCGCAAGAGATCAACGTGAAATTCGTCGGGTCGGTTTGGGCGCGCGTGGACGCCGCGCTGGAGCGAGACGTTCCGGCGACGAGCGCCTGGGGACTGACCTACCAGGTTCTGGAGCAGCTCGGATTCCGCAAGATCGTAGACACGACGTTCATGATCGCCTTCATGTTTCCGCCCGCCGTCGCGCGCAGTGATGTCGAGAAGTACATGAACGGTCTGCGGCGCGCGCAAATGGATCTCGACTTCGAGCCAGAAAAGTACAAGCACTTTTATCGCAACGAGATACCTGAACGGTACCGATCAAGGGTCGATGTGCGGCGCTTCTCGACAGGTGAGCGCATTGTGTTCCTGCCCTACACTGAGGCGACCTATACGCGCACGCAGGAGTGGCTGCAGGAACGCGGGCTGTTCGAAGGGCAGCCGCCGCTCTCCTCCGTCGCAGCACCCGCCCTGTAAACTGCAGTTGTCAGGTGGTGTGCAAAGCCGCCGGAGCGGCCGACGCGGCTTGACGCCGGGACGCGCGCCGGCAAACTTCCCCTTTGAGCCGGTGGTACGGGCCCCAATAAAGAGGAAGCGGGAGAACAGGCATGGGCTACGCTGCGAAACAGCCTCGGTTTGCGCGCAATTGCAGCTGCTGCAGTACATCGACAGCATTCACTGCAACCTCGCTTGGCCGCCGTGCTTTCCTGACCGGCAGTGCAACGGTCCTGGCGAGTCTGACCGCGCCCGCAGTCCTCGGGGCTTCGCGTGCGCTCGCGCAGGAGAAGTCACGCCGGATAGACGTGCACCATCACATCGTGCCGCCGAGTTGGTTCTCTGCGATGGAGATCATCGGTCGCAGCGACCTTCCCCTGAAGAGCTGGTCCATCCAGAAGACGCTCGAGGACATGGATGCCGGCGGAGTTGCTGTGTCAATCACCTCGCCTACGCTGCCGCAGGTCACTCCGCTGGGCAAAGAGGCGGCCGTCCGCATCTCGCGTGAGTCGAACGAATACGCGAAGAAACTGGAGAGCGATCATCCCGGGCGCTTCGGGACATGGGCGATGCTGCCAATGCCGCATGTTGACGCGAGCCTGGCAGAGATTGCGTATGCCTTCGACACATTGAAGGTCGATGGCGTGGGCATCATGACCAGCTATCGCGACAAGTGGCTTGGTCATCCGGATTTTTCTCCGGTCTGGGAGGAGCTCAATCGGCGGAAGGCCACTGTCTATACGCATCCGACGCAGCCAAGCTGCTGCGCAAACCTCGTGCTCGGTGTGCCGGACTTCGTGGTGGAGTATGGCGCTGACACGGCGCGCAGCATCGCCAGCCTCATCCTAAGTGGTACGTCGCAGAAATACAAAGACATCAATTGGATCTGGTCGCATGGCGGTGGCGCCCTCACTGCGGTGGCCTACCGCTTCCAGCATCAAGCGGTGACTGTGCCGCCGTACCGCGACAAGATTACGCTCGACCAGATGAATGGCGAGCTCAAGCGGTTCTATTACGATACTGCCGCCATCCCAGGCGCGGTCACGCTGGTCGCCCTCAATGAGCTGGTCACATCGTCGCAGATACTCTACGGCACCGATTTCCCGTACGGCACAGCCGCCTACACGACACAAGGGATCGTCGGGTTCTTCAAAGGCGCAGACCTTGCGAAGGTCGATCGCGAGAATGCGTTGCGGCTCATTCCTCGCCTCAAGGCGGTTTAGCGCAGCTGCTCCTGGATTGGGCGAGCGCGCCGCGCTATGTCGATCTTGTCATCGTTGCGATCGTCTGGGCGATCGGCGACATGAACCGCGCCGAGTGTTATGGTCACGGGCCATTTTTGTATATCCGCCCGTCCTTCATGATGACCTTGAAGTTCTGGCCCGGGTCGGCGATCAGGTTGATATTCTCCAACGGGTTGCCGTCGACCAACAGCAGATCGGCGAGCGCACCCTGTTCCACGACGCCAAGCGTCCCTGGATACGGACTACGCTTGCCGGACATTGCCAGCAATTCGGCGTTGGTCGCGGTTGCCATCGCAAGCGCTTCGGCGGGACTGTACCAGCGCACAAGCGAGGCCAGAATTGCCCCTTGTTGCCGTGCCAGCTTTTGGGAGAACAGGACATCCGTCCCCCATGCGGTCTTGATCTTGTACTTCTTCGCCAGCTCGTAGGTCCGGGCTATGCCAGGCCAGACCTCATCAGCCTTGGCTCGCTGGACTGAGCTTGGCGGAAAGCCTTGCCTCAACTCCTCGGGGAGAGGCTGCAGACTTAGCCATATGCCTTTCTCGGCAATCAGCTTGGCGGTGGCATCGTCCATGAGGAAACCGTGTTCGATGCACTTCACACCGGCGGCAATCGCACGTTGGATTGCCGCTGTCGTGAACGCGTGCACTGTAACGTAGGTGCCCCAATTCTCAGCGGCTTCAACAGCCGCCCGCAGTTCCAGCTCCGTGAAAGTCGACACGTCGATGGGGCTGAACGGCGAGGAAACACCGCCGCCCGCCGTTAGCTTGATCTGAGAGGCACCTTGCATAAGTTGTTCGCGGACGCGGACGCGGACCTCGTCAGCGCTGTCGGCGACCATAGTGCCGCCAATCTGCTCCATGCGGCTGAGCATACCGCCGATCGTCCGCGGCAGTTCCGACAATTGGCGGAAATCCCCGTGCCCGCTGGTAACCGTGATCATTGCTCCCGAGGGATAGATACGGGGTCCCGCGATCAACCCTGCGTCGATAGCGGCCTTAAGTCCGAATACGGGACCGCCCACATCGCGGACGGTGGTGAAGCCGCGCATCAGTGTGTCGGTCGCCTCAACGCCGGCCGCAATATTGTTGTATCCGACGTCACCCGCGATGGCCGGGGCAGGATTCGGCCGGATCAGCATCGCATGCCAGTGTGCGTCGATGAGGCCGGGCATCAGCGTTCGCCCGTTCCCGGCCAGTGCGGTCACGCCTGGTTCTGCTGCGATCGGCTCCGTCGAGATGAGCTCGATGATATTGCCTTTGATCAGCACATTTGACGGTGCCGACAGTGAAGCGCTCTTGCCATCGAAGATGCGCACATTCTGGAACAACGTCGCGCCAGCATTCGCGTGGCGGATTGCCTTGCGCGCGAGCGACGGACGCAAGCCCAACCACCATAAGGGGAAGCGCGGCTAAGAAAATCTTTCGGGGTATTGAGTTCATTTAGCTCCCCTTCGCAGACGTTGTGGAGCGTTTGTAACCTGTCGTTTAGACCTGCGCAGAGGCGGGTTCAAAGGACGCATAGTCCGTGGCGCTGAAATCCGAGATGGGTCAAACTCCACAAAACTCTAAGTGAGCATAACTGGTCCGCTTTTGGGTGAATAGCGACCAAAGCAACCTATGGCAGGGCCGATTGAGACTGCGTGACGGACGTGATTCAATCCGCTAAGCCCGATCTCGGATGTCATTGGCGGCTCTTGCGGACTGCTGGGCCCATTGCGACGCGCATCGATTAGGCTTTTCCGAAACTGCTGCCGGGCGCTGTCACGAGCCCGACATGTCTATTGAGATATGTCTTGGAGCAGAGACACGCCTCAGAGGGAGAGAAACAGCAAAGTTGCAGTATGCAACTCGGTGGTCACCCGCACCATCTTTGGACGACCGTAGAGGGTAACTCCAAGGCCCTGAGAGCGCGGGATGTCGCGCGCTGACAGAGCGTCCCTGCTAGCCTGGGATGCGGGTGCCCGGATGTGGGAAAATGAGATCTGGCGTGCCTACCTCGACACAGCCGCGGGGCGCGGACCTTCTTTACATGATGGCGCTGCTGGCCTGGTGTTGGGCCGCCGCTGAATGAGCCACTCATTGCGGTCGCTTGGACCTATGTGATCCGCGCCGCGCGCATTACACTGCCAAGCCTGAACTCTAGCGGATTGCGAGAAAAATGGTCGATGCAGCCGCGGCCAATACAACCCTTGATCAAGATACCATTCTCATCGACCTCGCGTTGCAAGGCGGCGGCGCGCATGGTGCATTCACCTGGGGCGTGCTCGAGCGCCTGCTCGAAGAGCCGCGCCTGCGCATAGAAGGTATATCGGGTACTTCAGCGGGGGCGATGAACGCGGCCGTGCTGGCACACGGTCATGCGGTGGACGGCGCGAAAGGGGCCAAGGCTGCGCTCGAGGATTTCTGGCAGCGGGTGGCGCGAGCGGCGAGGTTTAGCCCGTTTCGACGCACCCCGTTGGATGTGTTGCTGGGGCGTTGGACGATCGACACCTCGCCGCTGTTTATCGCCCTCGACATGGCGGCGCGCGTGTTCTCGCCGTATGATCTGAACCCGCATGGTGCCAATCCCATGCGCGACATCCTTGCAGAATGCGTCGACTTTGCGCGGCTGAAGGAGTCACCGATTCGCCTGTTTGTGACGGCCACCAATGTACGCACCGGCCGCGGTCGCCTGTTCCACAACGACGAGCTTAGCCCTGACGTTCTGCTTGCTTCTGCTTGTCTGCCGACCATGTTCCAAGCGATCGAGATTGACGGTGAAGCCTACTGGGATGGCGGCTACGTGGGCAATCCGACGATAACGCCGCTAATACGTGAATGTATCTCGAGTGACACGGTGCTGGTGCAGGTCAATCCGATCGAGCGCCCGGGCACCCCGCGTTCAGCCCGGGAGATTCTTGATCGCTTGAACGAGGTGTCCTTCAACTCACCGCTGATGAAGGAGCTGCGAGCGATCGCGCTTCTTCGGAAGCTCGTTGCGCCCGGTGACGGAGAGCTTGCGCGAATGGCAGGCATGCGCATCCATCGCATTTCGAGCCCGATGATGACCGATCTCGGCTCTTCGTCCAAGCTCAACGCGGAGTGGGAATTCTTTTGCATGCTGCGCGACGAAGGGCGCCGTTGCGCGGACGTTTTTCTGCGCGATCATATCCAGGATCTGGGCCACCGCTCCACCTTCGATCTTGACGACCTTCTCTGATCCTACTGAGCAATGGGCCTTCTCGGCATATTGTTTGCGCTCGCGCTGCTGATCTGGCTTGCCTATCGCGGCTGGAGCGTGCTGCTGCTTGCGCCGGCAGCCGCGCTCGTTGCGGCAGCGATTGCACGCGAGCCGCTGCTTGCCCATTGGACGCAGACGTTCATGGGCAGCGCGGCAAATTTCCTGGCGCAATTTTTTCCGTTGTTTCTCCTTGGCGCCCTGTTCGGGAAGTTGATGGAGGACAGCGGTTCTGTCGACGCGATCGCCCGGTTCATGATTGAACGCCTGGGAACACACCGCGCGGTGCTCGCGGTCGTTCTCGCCGGGGCATTGGTCACCTATGGCGGCGTCAGTGTCTTTGTCGCCTTCTTCGTGCTGGCGCCGATGGCCCAGGCGCTGTTTCGCACTGCCGACATCCCGCGCCGGTTGATGCCGTCGGCGATTGGGCTCGGTACCTTGACCTTCACAATGACGGCGCTGCCGGGAACGCCGTCGATACAGAACGCCATTCCGATGCCGTTCTTCGGCACCACGCCCTTCGCCGCGCCCGGCCTCGGGGTTGTCGCAGCGGCGATCATGCTCGCGTTCGGACTGTGGTGGCTCGGCCGCGCCGAAGGCGCAGCCCGCAAGGCTGGCGAGGGTTTTGGCGCCAACGCTGACGTGGTTGCCGCGGTGGTGGCGCAAGACGAGATGATTCGCGAGCGGGCGACGACGGCGCGCGAATTCGATCCCGCGGAGATTGAACGTGGCCGGCGCAGCGAGCGATTGCCGCCTGTCGCGCTCGCGATGCTGCCTTTGGTCGTGGTCGTGGTCGTGAATCTGCTGATGTCACTCGTGGTGCTGCCGCGTCTCGACTTTTCGTTCTTGGCCGAGGAAGCCTGGGGCGGCACCTCGCTGTCCGCGGTTGCCGGCGTGTGGGCGGTCGTGGTCGCGCTTGCCACGGCGATACTGTCGCTGGTCGTGATCAACTTTGGACGGTTGGCGAGATTGCGCGAAAGCATGGATGCCGGCGCCAATGCTTCGGTCCTGCCTGCACTCACGGTCGCCAGCCTCGTCGGGTTTGGCGCCGTAGTGGCAAGCTTGCCGGCGTTTGCTGTGGTGCGCGACTTCGTACTTGGCATTGGTGGAGGGCCGTTGGTCTCTCTCGCCGTGGCCATGAACACGCTGGCCGCGCTCACCGGCTCCGCCTCCGGCGGGATGGCAATCGCGCTTGACGCCCTTGGAGCGACTTATATGCGCTTGGCGGCAGAGCACGGGATCGATCCCGCGCTCATGCACCGTGTGGCCGTCATCAGTTCTGGCACGCTCGACAGCCTGCCGCATAACGGCGCGGTCGTGACACTACTCTCGGTGTGCGGAACAACCCACCGTGAAAGCTATCTCGATCTTGTGATGGTTGCGATCGTCGGGGCGATCATCGCTTTGGCGGCCTTGATTGCGCTGGGCTCCGTCTTAGGCTCGTTTTGAGGGACAAGTGGGCAGGAGTCCGATATCATTTGGCGTGGTCCTGAATGTCGTGCCGAAGCAAACGCCAGCACGAGGCGAGCAATGAAGCCCGTGCTCGATCCGCGTCGCGGCGACATCGAGGATGATGCATCGAGCACCAAGCGCCGGTCGCTGCTCTCTCTCGCCGGAAGCCTGCTCTCGGAGGTCAGCCTCCTGAAGCTGGCATTGTCGTTTGTACTCCTGCTCGCGCTGCCGGCGCTCGTCCTCGGTCTGTCTCCGCTCCTCACCTCCGCCTGGATCAGCAAAGTCTCGGGAAAGATCGTCTCCCCCTTGACCGGGCTCTGGCCGATCGTCGTCCTCTGCATGTTGCTCGCCGTCGGCTGGTTCACCGGCGGTGCCTTATTCCGCGTGGTCGAACGCAGTTTCTGGGCTTTGAACTCTCTGGTCGTGGAGCCTTGTTATGCGGTCGGTCGCGAGACTTTGCAGCACCTCGCCGAGCAGGTTCATCCGCCAAAAAACAGCGCGCAGCGCCGCAAGCTGCGCGCCATCGCTGCAATACTGGCAGGGCTTGTCATCTGCGGACTGGCGGTGCTGGCGCTGCTGCTGGCCTGGCCGAGCTCGCGGTGGGTGGGCACCATTTCTGATCTGGCTGCCGCGCAGCGACTGGCTCCCGCGGCGCTCGCCAACAGCGTCGTGCTGCTCGCGCTGTATCTCGCTGCCAATGCCCTCGTCTGGGCAATCGCCGACGCGACGATGTCGCAACCGCGCGACTTTCATGATTTTCAGGCAGGGACGCATCAAGGGCGCACCTGGCGCGTGGCGCATCTATCCGACCTCCATGTGGTGGGGGAGCGCTACGGGTTTCGCATCGAGAGCGGCCGTTCCGGTCCGAGCGGCAACGAACGCCTGCGCCGCGTGCTCGCTCAGTTGGATGAAATCCACCGGACCAACCCGCTCGACGTCGTCCTTGTGAGCGGCGATATGACCGACGCCGGCCGTTCCGGCGAATGGGCGGAGCTGCTCGACGCGTTGGCGCTCTACCCGCGCCTGCTCGAGCGCGTGCTCATGCTCCCCGGTAATCACGATCTCAATGTGGTGGACCGCGCGAATCCGGCACGGCTGGATCTGCCCATCGGCCCGAGCAAGCGGCTGCGCCAGATGCGAGCCTTGTCAGTGCTGGCAGCGCTGCAAGGCGGCCGCGTGCGGGTCGTCGATCGCAGCGGCGGGCATTTGGGCGCGACCCTTACCGCTGTGGTCGAACCCTATCGAGCGCGGATCGCGGAGTTTGCGGATTCCGGGCGGCTGGTTCTTTCTCCTCCACTCGCAGAGCTCTGGGCGGAAATCTTCCCCATGGTGGTTGCGCCGGAGCCGGAGGATGGCCTGGGCATCATCCTGCTGAACTCGAACGCCGAGACGCATTTCTCGTTCACCAACGCGCTGGGGCTGATCTCGGCCGAGCAAATCCGCGGGATCGAAGTTGTGACGGCGCAGTACCCACGCGCGTCCTGGCTCATCGCGCTCCACCACCATCCGGTCGAGTACCCGCTGCCCGCCAAGGCGCTATCGGAGCGCATCGGCACGGCGCTGATCAATGGCAGCTGGTTTGCGCGCCGATTGCGTCCGCTGGCGGGCCGGGTCGTCCTGATGCATGGTCATCGGCATATCGACTGGATCGGCGAATGCGCCGGGCTTCTCATCGTGTCGGCCCCCTCTCCAGTCATGAACGCAACCGATGACCTCGCCTCCTATTTCTACATTCACACTCTTGCCACCGGCGCGCGCGGAAGGCTGCGGCTGCTTACTCCGCAACGCGTCACGAGCGCTGGAGAGGTTCGAGCAGACGAGTAAGCGCATAGCTGTCATTGCGGCCGTGCGCGCAGCTCGGAGTCCGACATCAGGCCCGGCAACCAGCTGCTGGACACGTACTGTCCACAGATGGTCAGCAGCGCGATCA
>JBJMTV010000031.1:0-93624 GCA_045811525.1 Xanthobacteraceae bacterium
ACTCCCGTTGTAACTACGCAATACGTCCCTTTGAGATCAGCCGAGGCGTAACCACCCGTGCCATAGATCATCCAGCGATCCCAAGCGATACCGAGCCGTGGGCCGATCGTGAACAGGTTGGTGATCTTATGCTGGGCGCTGGTGTTGGCGGTGAAAAGCGGAACGGGAAGAGTGCCGCTGAAGCTTTCGCACTCCTTGAAGCAGCCGCTAAGCGCCGTTTCGATGCCGAGCACGAAAATCCCCCACTGGCCCTGCACGCCGGCATGAAAGCCATAGATGGCATCGCTGTCGCTGGTCCTGAAGTTACCGCCCGTTCCCGGTCCAAAGCCGCCGGCACCAAAGGCGTTCGGGAACGTGCGATCGATGTCGTACCACATCGCGCCGACGTTGAAGCCGACATAGAGGCCGCTCCAGTCGTAGAGCGGCGGCGGCGGGGGCGGAGGCGCCTTGACAGGCATGTCCGCCGCCATTGCAGGCCCTGCGAGCGTCGCCGCAAGCGCCAGACTTCCCAACAATTTCTTCATAGCAAGGCCCCCCCAAGGTTCCCTATTTCCGATCAGAATCCCCGCGACCGGAGTGCCATGACCTTAACGAGTCTCGCTCCTACTGGCTGTGATATTTGCGCAACTTTGAAAGTGAATCAGCCCTTACGCACATGCTTAGTGTCCCTTTCAGAAGTCCGCATGACGAACTTGCGGCAAGGATGATGCGCACTTCTGAACCGCCACACTTAGGCACGGGTGGCACTCCGCGCATCGGCTCCCGCGCTTCCTGCACGCCGTTGCGGTGAACGGCAAAGTGTCAGAATATCGCTCCTCCAGTTGGCTGGTCTCGGACTGAGGGACGCCACAAAAATGACCCTGCTGGTCGTCTATCTCGCTCTGCCGCGGGCGCAAACGCAACGAGGGACTTGGCCGCACAGCTTGCGCGCATTCTCGGCGCGGGAGTTTTGCGTTAGAACTATGCCATGAGAGACGTCACTCCCACCCTGCTGCGAACCGTTGCTGCCATCGGGCTCGCAATCGCGACGAGTGCGTGCTCCGCGAATCTCAGCCTCACCGACGTCACGCTTGCGCCCAAGGCTTCTCCCCTGACGAGGCCCGACTGGGCCTCATTCTCTGGCGGCAAGTCTGATTTCGAGCTGCGCCCGATTACCGCTGGCGACCTCGTCGGCCCGGAAGGCCAATGTGCCGGCTCGCCGGGCGAACAGGTGGCCGGGGCTGCCGATGGGAGCGGCGGCGGAGCTTCTCCCGCCGCCGCACCCGCAATCAGCGGTGCCATCGCGCTGCAGATGACCGAGTGTGACGTTGTCCGCCGCGCCGGCACGGTCGAAAAAGTGGATTTCGGAGTCGACGAGCAGGGGCAGCGCGCGGTTACGTTGACCTATATGCGCGGGCCTTCGCCTGGCGTGTATCGCTTCGCAGGTGGACGCCTCGTGTCCATGGAGCGTGCGCCAGGACCGCCTCCGCCACCGGCGAAGGCCGAGAAGAAAACGAGCAAGAAGCCCGCGGGCACGTGATCCGGCCAATTCGTCAGTTGCTTGCTGCTGATGCGCCGCTCAGTGCGTCTTCGTGCAGGCTGCTGGCCGCGAGCCAGTCCTCCTCCGCTTGTGCCAGGGCAATGGCGCGCTCCGACCTTGTCTTTGCGAGAGCGACGGCTCGGGTCGGATCGCGTTCAAACAACCCGGGCTCTGCGAGGGCGTCATCAATCCGCGCAATCTCAGTGCTCAGCTGTCTTATCGCAGCCTCCGCCTGAGCAATACGACGACGCACGGGCGCGAGCTCTGCGCGCTGCTGCGCAGCAGCTCGCCGCGCATCAGCCCGCGCCGGACGGAGGACATCCGTCTGGATCGCTCGTCGTGCTGAGCTCGGTTGCTCAGGTGCAAGCGGCGCAGGCAAGCCGGCCAGCACACAGCGACGATAATCGTCCAGATCGCCTTCGAACGGTGTGACCTTGCCGTTGGCTACGAGCCAGAGTCGATCGGCACATGCTTCAATCAGATAAGGGTCATGCGAGATCAGGATTACCGCCCCTGGATAGGCATTGATCGCCTCGATGAGGGCGGCACGGGTATCGATATCGAGATGGTTCGTCGGCTCATCGAGTATGAGCAGATGCGGCCCGGCAAACGTTGCGAGGCCGAGCAGCAGGCGCGCTTTTTCGCCGCCGGAGAGTTGAGCGCAGGGCGTGTCGGCCATGGATGCGGGAAAGCCCATGGCGCCCAGACGTGCGCGGACGTTCGCTTCGGGCGCGTCCTGCATCAGCCGACGCAAATGCTCATAAGCGCTCTCTTGCACGTTGAGCTCGTCAAGCTGGTGTTGCGCAAAATAACCGACCTCGAGCTTTTGCGCGCGGGTGAGTTGACCCGACATGGGTGCGAGCCGCCCGGCTACGAGCTTTGCCAGCGTCGATTTTCCGTTGCCGTTGGCTCCGAGGAGGGCAATGCGATCGTCATCATCGATACGCAGGGTGAGACGCCGCAACACCGGCCGCTCCTGCTCATAGCCCGCGGAAACGTCGTCGAGCGACAAGATGGGTGGCGACAGCGTTTTGACAGGCGCGGGGATCTGGACACGCCAGACTTGGTCCGCGACGGTCTCCACGACAGGTTCGAGCTTGCTTAGGAGCTTGAGCCGCGACTGCGCTTGGCGGGCCTTGGTCGCTTTGGCGCGAAAGCGATCGATGAAAGCCATCATCCGCTTGCGCTCGTTCTCCTGTTTCTTCGCGTGCTTGACGTCGAGCGCGAGGCGCTCGCGTCTCTGGCGGTCGAAAGCGCTATAGCCGCCGCGGTAGAGGGTAAGCTTGCGCCCTTGCAGGTGCAGAATCCACTCCACGGCATTATCGAGCAGATCACGGTCGTGGCTGATCACGATGACGCTGTGCGGATAGCGCGCAATGCGCTGCAAGAGCCACAGCGTCGCCTCGAGGTCGAGGTAATTGGTCGGCTCGTCGAGCAGCAGGAGGTCGGGTTCTGCAAAAAGTGTTGCGGCCAGCGCGACCCGCATGCGCCAGCCCCCGGAGAACTCGCTGCAGGGACGCTGCTGTTGCTCCTGTGAGAAGCCGAGACCCGCGAGAATCTCGGCCGCGCGTGCTGGTGCAGCGTGAGCGGCAATGTCGGTCAGCCTCGCTTGTATGTCGGCGATGCGGGAGGGGTCCTGCGCACTTTCAGCTTCCGCCAGCAGCTCTTTTCGCTCGCTGTCCGCACTGAGCACCACCTCGAGCAAGCTCTCCGGCCCGTTTGGAGCCTCTTGCGGGAGCCGGCCCAGCCGGGCTCGCGCGGGCAACTGCACCTCGCCTTGGTCCGGTGCAATGTCGCCGGCGATGAGTCCAAAGAGCGTGGTCTTCCCGACCCCATTGCGGCCCACCAGCCCGACTCGTGCACCGGTCGGCAAGGCCACCGAGGCATGCTCGAGCAACGTGCGCCCGCCCACGGAGTAGCTGATGTCGTCAAGGCAGAGCATTGACGCGCTATAGCGGGACGAGGCTGCAATGGCTAGGCATGCTCCAGAGGCTCAACTCAGGGCTTCCCGGCTACTCGCCGCCGCCGCGACCCATTACGCTTGACCCCACGCTGGAGCCATTGAGGAGGTCGCGATGTGTGTTCCCGGATGTCAGGAGGTGGTGAGGACGGCGCTTTCGCGGCGCGGGTTTTTTCAGGGCGCCGCCGTCTTTACCACGGGCGTTATTCCGGCGTCGGCGGCACCGGCACGCCAATTCAGCTCCGTCGTGGACCTCACCCACACGATGTCGCCCGAATTTCCCACCTTCTTCGGGGTCCCCGGCATCGAGATGGAGAAGAAGTTCGACTTCAAGACGGATGGGTTCAATTTGTTTTGGTGGCGGCTCCTCGAGCACGCCGGCACACATCTCGACGCACCCATCCATTTCTCGGCGGCCGGCGCCACAGCGGAGAAAATTCCGGCCGAAACCCTGGTTGTGCCGCTTGCTGTCATCGATGTCGCTGCCAAAGCGGCGCTCAACGCCGACTATCTGCTTACGGCAGAGGACCTGCGCGACTGGGAACGGCGCAACGGGCAGCTGCCGGAGAATTGTTGTGTCGCAATGCATTCGGGCTGGGCGGCGCACGTCGCTGATACGGGAAGGTTCACCGGCAAAGATGGGGCAGGGGTCTTCCACTTCCCTGGCATCGCTCCGGAAGCAGCGGAATGGCTACTAAGCGAGCGCAAAGTCGCTGGTCTGGCCGTCGACACGATGTCGCTCGACCACGGCCCCTCACGCGACTTCAAGGTGCACTATGCCTGGCTTCCGTCCGGCCGCTGGGGTCTGGAAAACCTAGCCAATCTCGACCGGGTGCCTGCCGCGGGGGCGACCATGGTTGTCGGGCTGGCAAAAGTGAAGGATGCGACCGGCGGTGCGGCACGGGTGATGGCGCTGGTGTGATGATGACTCGCCGGTTGCGCAATGGTGTCGGGTGGTCGAGCCTTGCCGTGCCCCCCTGGTCACCTTTATAAGCCGCGGCCAACCCCGCCGCGCAACATCGCTCAATGATGACGGCGGCCCTGAAGAGCACATTGCATGGCAGTCGAACGCACCTTTTCGATCATCAAGCCGGATGCGGCCGCGCGCAATTTGACTGGCGCGATCAATGCCATGATCGAGCAGGCAGGGATGCGCATCATCGGCCAGAAGCGCATCCTGATCAGCCGGGCCCAGGCCGAGACTTTCTATGCCGTGCATCGCGAGCGTCCGTTCTTCGGCGAGCTCGTCGAGTTCATGACATCGGGGCCGGTGGTGGTGCAGGTGCTCGAAGGCGAGAACGCGATCGCCAAGTACCGCGACCTCATGGGCGCCACCGATCCCGCCAAGGCGGCGCCGGGAACGATTCGCAAGACCCACGCCAGGTCCATCGGTGAGAACTCGGTGCACGGGTCTGACGCCGCCGATACGGCACAAAAAGAGATTGCGCAGTTCTTCTCGGGCAACGAGCTCGTAGGGTAAGCTTCGCCCCCGGGTGATTGCGCCATCTTGTGCTGGTCAGACGGCGCGCATCGCCGATAGATTTGCCTGGATGGGAGGCGTAGCGCCGCTGACCGACCGAGCCCCGTCACGGGCAGAAGCCGAGCGGCGGCTCACAGCAAAAGAGGAACATCCCGGTGGGCTCGATGGGACAGATGACGGATCCGGCCGCGTGGCTAGCCATGTTCGCGAGCGGCTGGAGCGAGATGGGCGAGACCGCATTCTGGGTCGCCTTGCTCAAGATCATATGGGTCAACATCCTGCTGTCCGGCGACAACGCCGTTGTCATCGCCATGGCCTGCCGTGGCCTGCCATCACGCCAGCGTGTCTGGGGAATGGTGCTCGGGGCCGGCGTCGCCGTGCTGCTGCGTATCGTGTTCACCGTGTTCGTCGCCGCGCTCATGTTGCTTCCCTGGCTGAAGATCATCGGCGGGCTGGCGCTGTTCTATATCGCGGCCAAGCTCCTGGTCCCGGAGGACGCGGACGAGGACGAGACCGAGGCAGCGGAGCACCTGTGGCGTGCGGTCAAGATCGTGGCCATCGCCGATATCATCATGAGTCTCGACAACGTGATCGCCATAGCGGCTGCTGCACAGGGCAACATGGCGCTCCTCGTGATCGGCCTGGGCATCAGCATTCCCTTGATCGTTGCAGGCGCCGCTCTGATCATGGCCTTGCTCGACCGTTTTCCCATCCTGGTGTGGGCCGGTGCCGCCTTGCTTGGCTGGATTGTCGGTGAGGTCATTGTCACGGATCCGGTGATCAAGGGCATCCTCGAGCCCAAGCTCGGCGAGGAAGGCTTTCATTATTTCATGCTGTTCTGCGCCCTTGTTGGTGCGGTTCTGGTGCTGGTCGTCGGTGGCGCGTGGCGCCGCGCCAAGGAGAACGGGCGCAAAAAGGAAGTGCCGGCGGAGTAGTGCGCTACATTGGAGCGGCGAAATGAACCGGCCGATGAATGTTGCATCTGAGGCACCTGGGGCCGGCGGAGCAAAGCGAGCGCGGCGGCCGGTGCGCATCGCCGCATCGGCATGTCCGCACGACTGTCCCTCGACATGCGCGCTCGAGGTCGAGCTCATCGACGACCGGACGATCGGTCATGTGCATGGTGCCAAGGACAACGGCTACACCGCGGGTGTGATCTGCGCGAAGGTCGCTCGCTACGCGGAGCGCCTGCATCATCCGGAGCGGCTGCTGCAGCCCCTTCTGCGCAAAGGTGGCAAAGGGAGCGCGAAGGGCTCGGCCGAGTTCACGCCAGTCTCCTGGGACGCTGCTCTCGACGCCGTTGCCGAACGTTTTCTTCGAGCCGAGCAGCGGCACGGAGCGCTGGCGGTATGGCCATATTACTATGCCGGGACGATGGGGCTCGTTATGCGCGACGGCATTCACCGTCTGCGCCACGCCAAGGGCTATTCCGGTTTTTCCGATACCATCTGCGCCACCTCTGCCTCGACCGGATTCGTCGCTGGTACCGGCAAGCTTGCCGGCCCCGATCCGCGCGAGATGTCAATGTCCGATCTGGTGGTGATCTGGGGGACCAACCCTGTCAACACGCAGGTCAACGTGATGACGCACGCGGTTCGGGCCCGCAAAGAGCGCGGCGCCAAGATCGTGGCCGTCGACGTCTACATGAATGGTACGATGGAGCAGGCTGACCTGCCGGTGCTCATCAGGCCGGGTACGGACGGCGCGCTGGCGTGTGCCGTCATGCATTGCCTGTTCCGCGACGGCAAGGCGGATTGGAGCTATCTCGAGCGGTATACGGACGTGCCGCGCGAGCTCGAGGCGCATCTGCGCTCGCGCGGGCCTGCCTGGGCAAGCGCAATTACCGGCTGCCCCGACAAGACCATCGAGGCTTTCGCTCAGCTTGTAGGCGAGCGGAAGCGCGCCTACTTCCGCCTCGGCTTCGGCTTCTCGCGATCGCGCAATGGTGCTGCGAACATGCATGCGGCAAGCTGTATTGCCGCTGTCACGGGCGCCTGGCTGCATGAGGGCGGCGGCGCCTTTCACAGCAACGCGGCCATCTATCACTGGAATAAACGGATGATCGAAGGGAGCGACCTGCGCGATGCGTCGATCCGCTCGCTCGACCAGTCGCGCGTCGGTGCGGTTCTCTGCGGCGACCATGATGCGCTCGCCGGCGGCCCGCCGGTCACGGCGATGCTGATCCAGAACACCAACCCGCTCTCGGTCGCCCCTGATCAGGAGCGCGTCAAGCGCGGCTTTGCGCGTGAGGACCTGTTCGTGTGCGTGCACGAGCAATTCATGACCGAAACAGCGGCCGCTGCGGACGTCGTTTTGCCGGCAACCATGTTCCTGGAGCACGATGACATCTACCAGGGGGGCGGCCACCAGTACGTTCAGCTCGGACCCAAGCTCGTCGAGCCGCCAGGCGAGTGTCGCTCGAACCACGAGGTGATCTGCGGCCTAGCCAAACGCGTCGGCGCCGAGCATCCCGGCTTCCACATGAGCGCCCGCGAACTCATCGACTGGACATTGCAGAGCTCCGGCTGGGGCACGTGCGCCGAGCTCGAGGCCAAACGCTGGATCGACTGCCAACCAGACTTCGCAGAGGCACATTACCTGGATGGCTTTGTCTGGCCGGACGGCAAGTTCCGCTTCAAGCCGGACTGGTCGGCAGTCCGGTTGCGGCAATGGCAGCCGCGTGGACCGGTAAGCTCGATGCCGAGCTTGCCCGACCATTGGGAGATCATCGAGGAGGCGGACGCGGTCCACCCGTTTCGCCTGGCAACATCGCCTGCGCGCAATTTCCTCAATTCAACTTTTACCGAGATGCCGACCTCGCGCGCACGCGAGCGAAGGCCCGAGGTCATGGCGCATCCCGCCGACGCTGCCGCCCTCGGCATTCTCGACGGTGACCTGGTGGTGCTCGGCAATTTGCGCGGGGAGGTGCGCCTACACGCGCGCTTGTTCGAGGGTGTTTGCCGCGGCGTTCTGATTGCAGAATCGATTTGGCCCAATGCCGCTTATAGCGACGGGCGCGGCATCAACACGCTGACCGGGGACGATGCGATTGCCCCGCTCGGCGGCGCTGCCTTCCACGACAACCACGTGTGGATGCGTCGGGCAAACGGCGTCTGAGGGCGCCAGAGGCTAAGAGGAGGCGGCAGCTCAGCTTCCCGCTCTTATTCGTCTGGCTCGCCTCGCCGGCGGTTCCTTCATCGAACCAGCAAGTCGGCGGCCTATAGCTCCCAGCCGAGCTTGCGGTCGAGCGAATAGGGCCCGCCGCCGCGCAATGCGATTGCAAACATGATGAGCCCCCAGAACAGCGGGTACTCCCATCCCCCGCGCGACCAGACGAATCCCTGCGGCCAGTGTGCGACGAATGTGATGATGGCGAATTCGATCGCAACGGCGGCAGCGAAGAAGCGGGTGAACAACCCCAATATGATGCACAGGGCACCGATGGTTTCGAGTCCGATCACGACATAGGCGAGCGGCAGGGCCGGCTCTATGCCGCGACGTGCGAGACTACCGGCCGCGAACGCCTGGAAGGTTCCAAGGAATCCCTTCTCCGCGATTGGCGCAAGCTTTTGAATGCCGTGCGCCAGCAGCATCCCTCCGGCCGTGAGCCGCACGACGAGCCAGGCCAGCTCGCGGCTATGCGCGTAGAAGCCGGCAAGAGGCGAGAGGATCGGCCTAGGCTCGGGCATCGAGCCGCGAGTGTCCGATATGATAGGGCTCATGTCTGTGTCTCCGCAGGAGCGTTACTCGGACGAATCAGATCGAAATGGTCGCGAACGCTGCGCTCCTGCACAAGCTTGCTTCCCCAGAGTTTAGCACAGCCAGTGCGATGGGGCACCGGGTCCTACCCAGCTTCGCCGTCGCGGGTGGCGTCAGGGTTGCTGTTCGACTTTTCGCTCTCGCGCGGCATGGCAACCTCGCCACGGGCGACGCGCGCGAGCGCTTGCGGATAGATCTGGTGCTCCAGGGCGAGCACGCGCCTCGCAAGTGTCGCGGCATCATCCGTGTCCAAGACCTGCAACTGCTTCTGTTCAATAATCGGGCCAGCATCCATCTCGGGCACGACGAAGTGTACAGTCGCGCCGTGATCGGGGACGCCCGCGGCGAGCACGCGCTCATGCGTGTTGAGCCCCTTGAAAGCGGGTAGCAGGGCCGGATGTATATTGAGCAGCCGCCCTTCCCAGCGGCGCACGAACCAGGGCGTCAGCAGCCGCATGAAGCCCGCGAGGCACACCAGATCTATTAAATGTTCTTCGAGCACCACTTGCAGGGCGCGCTCGAAAGCCTCGCGATCCGGCCCATATGTGGCGTGGTGTACGACCGCAGTGGCGATTCCCTCCGCCCTCGCGCGCTCAAGCCCGGCCGCGTCCGCCCGGTTGGATGCAACCAGCACAATACGCGCAGGGTATGAAGGGGCCTTTGCGGCTTCGATGAGCGCTGTCATGTTCGAGCCTCGCCCGGAAATCAGGACGGCGACGCGCTTCTGTGCGGCGCGGGCGTGCGCGCCGCCCGCGTGCTCGGTGCTGGGCTTCCCGGCCATGGCTCGCATTCGCACTCACAGCTGAGTACTCAGGAATCGCTCACTGTGCAATCGCCCGATGCTCGTTATACTGGCAAAAGGTGTGACGTGGGCTCGACCGCGGGAAACCGGGCGCCGCGCAGCCGAGCCGGGGCGCAGCATTGAGCATTCCCAATCTCATTACGCTTGGTCGCATCTTGTTGGTGCCCGTCGTGGTTTGGGCAATCTCGGCTGGTGAGATGCGGATTGCCTTCGTTCTGTTTGTCGCCGCCGGCATCAGCGATGCGGTCGATGGTTTCCTTGCCAAGCGCTTCGGCATGAGCACGGAGCTCGGCGCCTATCTCGACCCGCTCGCAGACAAGGCCATGCTCGTGTCGATCTATATCGCGCTCGGTGTCACGGAGGCGATACCGCGTTGGCTCGTCATCCTTGTCGTCTCGCGTGACATCATGATCGTGAGCGCCGTGATCCTGTCATGGGTTGTCAACAGGCCGGTGCCGCTCAAACCGCTGCGGGTCTCCAAGCTCAATACGGTCGCGCAAATTCTGCTGGCCTGCGTCGTATTGGCGGCGCATGGATTTGAGCTCGATGCCGACCTCGCGATCTGGCTGTTGGCCGCCCTGGTCGCCGCCTTGACCCTGCTTTCGATCGGTTTCTATCTGCGCGAATGGGTGCGCCATATGAGCGCTGTGGCTGCGCCCTGACCCCTGCTGGATGCACTGCTTGGAGAAACGCTTTCGATGACCCTTGGCAGGCAGGTTGCTTTTTGGCTGATCACTTTTCTGGTCTTGCTCGGCCTGCTTTGGCTTCTCAGCCCGGTGTTGCTGCCGTTCATCGCCGGGCTGGCGCTCGCCTATCTGCAGGCTCCGCTGGCAGACCGGCTGGAGCGTCTTGGCGTTAATCGAACCGTTGCAGCACTGCTGATCGTGACCATCGTGGTCCTCGCGCTGCTTGCCGTGGTGTTGCTGGTCGTGCCCTTCTTAGTGCAGCAAGCGCTCGCACTCGCCGCCGATCTCCCCGGTTACTTCGGTCGGGTGCGCGAGCTGATTGCCGACCCGGCGCGGCCGTGGGCGCAATGGCTGGGCGGACCAGAGTCCGGCGGAACGGTTACCGAGTTCGTCAAGCAGGCAGCGGGCTGGTTGACCGGTTTCGCCGCATCCTTGTGGGCGGGCGGGAAGGCGCTTGTGTCGTTTGCCTCCATCCTCATCGTCATGCCAGTCGTGACCTTCTACCTGATCTCTGATTGGCACGGGATGATCGCGATCCTGGACAGCTGGGTTCCCTTGCGCAGCCGGCAGACCGTCCGGGAGCTTGCAAGCGAGATTGATCAGGTCGTTACCGGCTTTTTGCGCGGCCAGCTCGTGGTCTGTCTCGTGCTCGGCGCCTATTTTGCCATTGCACTGTCGCTGGTTGGGCTGAGGTTCGGGCTATTGATCGGGCTCCTCGCCGGCCTCCTCACCTTTGTACCCTATATCGGATCACTTACCGGCTTGCTGATCGGTAGCTCAGTGGCCATCGCACAATTCTGGCCGGACTGGACCTGGATCCTGGCGGTGGTTGCGATCTTTCTCGTCGGCCAGTTCGTTGAAGGGAATATTCTTGCGCCGAAGGTGGTGGGAGAGCGCGTCGGCTTGCATCCGGTGTGGATCATCTTCGCAATGTTTGCCTTTGGATATCTGTTCGGATTTGTCGGATTGCTGGTCGCAGTTCCGCTGGCAGCGGCAACTGCGGTGTTGTTCCGCTTCGGCCTGCGACGCTATCTGGCGAGTCCGTACTATACCGGGGAAAAGCCGGCGTGATGCGGAGCGAAGCACGGCAACTCACGCTTTCTCTCGATCATCCGGAAAGCTTCGCACGGGAAGATTTTCTGAGCGGCGCATCGAATGCGCACGCGCTTGCGTTGATCGATGCTTGGCCGCACTGGCCACACCGAGCTGCAGTATTGGTCGGCCCCGAGAGCTGCGGAAAGAGCCATCTCGCAGCGGTGTGGGCGCAAGCCTCAGGCGCGCGGCGGATTGCCGCCCGTGCGCTAAGCGAGGCGGCAGTCCCGGCGGCGCTTGCAACGGGAGCGCTCGTGATCGAGGACTTGGCCGCTGCGGGATTTGACGAGCGTGCGCTGTTTCATCTGCTCAACCTCGCGCGCGAGCAGGAGGATTTTCTGCTGCTGACCGCGCGCACGGCCCCATCGGGATGGACCTTCGCGATTCGCGATCTCGGCTCACGCCTCACGGCGCTTCCGTTTGTAACCATTTTGCCTCCGGACGACCTCCTGTTGCGTGCATTGCTGGTGAAGCTTTTCGCCGATCGACAACTCGCCGTGGACGAGGCGCTGGTCTCCTATCTTGCTGTGCGCATTGACCGGTCGTTTGCTGCGGCGCGCGGCGTAGTTGCGCGTTTGGATGAAGATGCCATGCGGCGCGGGCGGCCGCTTAACCGCGCATTGGCCGCCGACATTCTCAAGCACCAGGCTGTGGGCGCGACTGCCATCGACCCGTCATTGCAGTAGTCTAAGCTGGAAGATTAGGCGTGGGATCTAGAGGTTCGCATGCTTCTTGCGCGGCCTTCGGCGAGACTTAACTCCGTGTCCTCTATCCCTTCTTGCGCGCTTGACGGACTCTTAGGGGGAGCTTCATATGCTCAGGGCCGCTACTGTCTCCCACCATGGTACCGCTTCCATGAGACCATTCCTTGGCCATAGCTGATCGCGGGGAACTCCTTGCGCTGAAGGAGGAATTTCCCTCGGTGCCGCCGCTCGCGGCGGCTCAGGGGGTAGCGTCTTTCGATCTCAGCGTCAGTCCCGAGCGGTTCATCAATCGCGAGCTCTCCTGGCTTCATTTCAACCGGCGCGTCCTTGAAGAGGCGGCGAATGAGGCTCACCCGCTGCTGGAGCGGGTGCGCTTCTTGTCGATCTCCGCGAATAATCTTGACGAGTTTTTCATGGTGCGTGTCGCCGGCCTCAAGGGACAGCTACGCGCGGGCGTGCCGACCCGGTCGCCGGATGGTTTGACGCCGGCTGAACAGCTGGCGCGGATCGGTGAGGCGGTCTCGGTGCTGGCGAGTGATCAGCAGAAGCGGTGGCGCGAGCTGCGCCATACTCTCGCCCAGACCGGCATCGTTCTCGTCGACGCTCCGGAAGTGAGCAAAAAGGAAAAGACTTGGCTAGAGGACCATTTCCTGCGCCATGTGTTTCCTCTCTTGACGCCGCTGGCAGTCGATCCCGCGCATCCGTTTCCGTTCATCCCCAATCTCGGCTTTACCATTGCATTGCAGCTCTCGCGCACGAGCGATGGTCGGGCGATGAATGCGTTGATCCGCGTCCCGGCGAAGATCGACCGCTTCGTTCACCTCCCCCGCCCGGAGGGAGCATCGCCGATGCGGCTCATCACCCTCGAGCAGGAGACTGCCCTTTTCATAGGTCGTTTGTTCCCAGGCTACACGGTGAAGGGGCAGGGCGCGTTCCGTGTCATCCGCGATTCGGAGATCGAGATCGAGGAAGAGGCCGAGGACCTGGTGCGCGAATTCGAAACGGTGCTCAAGCGCCGTCGGCGAGGCTCGGTCATTCGCCTGGAGCTCGATGCGGCGATGCCGGCAGAGCTACGCAAGTTCGTGCAACGCGCGCTCGCTTGTGCAGACGATGAGGTATTCCTGGTTGACGGAGTGCTGGCTCTCACCGAGCTGTCCCAGCTCCTGTCAGTAGACCGACCCGACCTCGAGTTCGTCCCTTACAATCCACGCTATCCGGAGCGCGTGCGCGATCACGCGGGAGATGCCTTCGCGGCGATTCGGCAGAAGGACCTCATCATCCACCACCCTTACGAGTCGTTTGATGTGGTCGTGCAGTTCCTGTATCAGGCGGCGCGTGACCCAGACGTCGTCGCAATCAAGCAGACACTCTATCGCACCTCCGCTGAATCACCGATCGTGCGCGCGCTGGTGGAGGCAGCGGAGGCCGGGAAGTCGGTGACGGCGCTGATCGAGCTCAAGGCGCGCTTCGACGAGGAAGCCAATATCCGATGGTCGCGCGCGCTCGAACGCGCCGGCGCCCAGGTTGTCTATGGCTTCATCGAGCTGAAGACCCATGCCAAGCTTTCCATGGTGGTGCGGCGCGAGCGTGGCGCACTGGCCTCGTACATCCATGTGGGTACCGGCAATTATCACCCGGTCACCGCGCGCATCTACACTGACCTTTCCTTCTTCACCTCCGATCCGGTGCTTGCCCGCGATGTCGCCCACATCTTCAACTTCGTCACCGGATACGCCGAGCCGGCGGGCCTCGAGCGCATGGCAGTGTCGCCGCTGACCTTGCGCGAACGCATCTGCGAGCATATCGAGCAGGAAATCGCACATGCCGCCGCGGGCCGACCGGCGGCAATCTGGATGAAGGACAATGCCCTGGTCGATCCGGAGATCATCGATCTGCTGTATCGCGCCTCGCGCGCTGGCGTGGCCGTGGATCTCATCGTGCGTGGTATCTGTTGTCTGCGGCCGGGCTTGCCGGGCCTGTCCGAGAACATCCGGGTGAAATCCATCGTCGGACGCTTTCTCGAGCACAGTCGTATTTATTGTTTCGGTGCGGGTTATGGCCTGCCGCATCCCAAAGCAGCAGTGTACATTTCCTCCGCCGACATGATGCCGCGCAATCTCGACCGCCGTGTCGAGGTGCTGTGTCCAATTCTCAATCCCACGGTCCACGAGCAGGTGCTCGATCAGATCATGGTGGCCAATTTCAAGGATAACGAGCAGAGCTGGAAGCTCCTATCCGATGGCACGTCGACCCGGATAAAGGCGGCCGAGGGCGAGGAGCCTTTCAACGCTCACAAATACTTCATGACCAATCCGAGTCTCTCTGGACGTGGAAAATCGCTCAAGGATTCATCGCCGCGTAGCCTCATCCGCCGCCTCGATCGCGCCTAATCAAGTGGAGGTTGCACCAGGTCGGCTGGATTATGGCCCGCCGGTGGCCGTGGTCGATATTGGGTCAAACTCGGTGCGGCTTGTGGTCTATGAGGGGCGCACACGCAGCCCCACTCCGATTTTCAACGAGAAGGTGCTCGCCGGCCTCGGTCGCGAGGTGCAGACGACAAAGCTGCTGTCGGCCGATGCGATCGAGCAGGCGCTCGCCGCGCTGCGTCGGTTCCGCGCCTTGTGCGACCGCATGGAGGTGGCGCGGTTGTGCGGAATCGCGACTGCTGCTTGCCGGGATGCCAAGAACGGCAATGCCTTTGTCGCCCAAGCGGAAGAGATCTGCGGCATCCACATTGACGTGCTCTCGGGAAAACGCGAGGCGGAACTCTCGGCTCTCGGTGTTGTTTCCGGGTTCCACAAGCCCGACGGCATCGTTGGCGATCTCGGTGGAGGATCCCTGGAGCTCACGGCCGTGCATGGCACGCGTGTGAAGCCCGGCGTTACGCTTCCCCTGGGCGGACTGGCTTTGCAGGACCTGTCAGCACGATCAATCAAACGCGCAGAAAAGATCGTACGCTCGGCGCTGAAGCAGGCCCCTTTGCTCGAGCGCGGTAAAGGGCGCACATTCTACGCTATCGGTGGCACCTGGCGTGCGCTGGCGCGCCTGCACATGTGGCAGACGGGATATCCGCTGCATGTCATGCACGGCTATGTGCTGCCCGCCAACGAGGCATACGAATTTTCCAGTCTCGTGCACCGGGTCAATCCGGAAATGCTGTCAAAAATCGAGGTGGTGACCGACGCTCGACGACCTCTGCTGGCGTACGCCGCGTTGGTGATGGAGAACCTGGTGCGCATCGCCCGACCGAGCCAGGTTGTGATTTCCGCGCTCGGCGTACGCGAAGGCTTGCTCTACTCGATGCTGGGCGCCAAGGAGCGCGAACGCGATCCCCTGATCACTGCAGCCGCCGAGCTCAACCTGCTGCGTTCACGCTCCCCAGCACATGGGGAGGAGCTCACAGCGTGGACCGATCGCTTCATGGCCTCCTCCGGCCTCGCTGAGACGCCCGAGGAGCGGCGGCTGCGCCATGCCGCTTGTCTGCTGGCCGATATCGGCTGGCGCGCGCATCCAGACTATCGCGGCGAGCAATCACTCAACATTATCGCCAATGCGGCATTCGTCGCCGTCGACCATCCCGGGCGCACCTACATTGCGCTCGCGGTGTTCTTTCGCCATGTCGGCTTGGTGGACGAGGAGCTCTCACCGCGGCTGCGCGAGCTTGCCTCTGCTCGCGTCCTGGACCGTGCCCGCGTCCTGGGGGCGGCATTGCGCGTGGCTTACCTGGTCTCCGCGTCGATGCCAGGGGTCCTGCCGAAAACCCCGTTATTGGTCGAGCGCGGCCGGCTGGTGCTGCGCTTCGCAGATACACTCAAGGCGCTTGCGGGAGAGCGCGTTTTCGCGCGTCTGCGTCAGCTCGCCCGCCTGATTGGCCGCGAGCCGGTGATCATCACGGGATGACGCGCAATGGCATTGTGGCAAAGGTGCTTGATCACTGTCGCGGTCATGCTGTTGGCGAGCTACCTGGTCGGACTTCTCTGGCGCACGCTGTTGGCAGGCGAGATACCGAGCTACCTCAGCGGCATGGTCGGGGGTTTGGCGGCCGTGCCCACATGGGAGCTCTTGCAGCGCCTACGCTCGCGAGCCTGAGTGTCGCGCACGACGAGCAGCCTTCGGCTTCGCCCATCGCAGAACAGAGGTAACGCCCGGCGTGGGACTGATCATCGCTGCTGTTATTGCGACCTGCCTTGCGCTGCTGACCATCGGGAGTGTTGCAGTGAGAGCGGCGCCGCCCGACCAGCGGCGGATGCTCCTCCTTGCTTTTCTGCTGTCGTTGCCTTTGCAGCCGCTCGTCTTCTATGCGGTGCGTCTGCCGCTCGACGCGGTCGTGCGGTCGTTCCTCGGCCTCAGCGCCGCCTGGGGAATGGTCGCGCTGCTCTACGCACCGCTCACCGAAGAGCCGGCCAAGTGGCTGCCCTTGTGTGTGCCGCCCATTCGAAGAAACCTCTCGCCGGCAACTGCTGTTCCGTTGGCCTTCTCGATTGGGCTCGGCTTTGGGATCGGCGAGATCTGGTTTTTGGCGCACGCGCTGGTGGCCTCGCCCAATTATCCTGACCTGCCGTTCTGGAAGTTCTCCGGGTTTATTCTCGAGCGTCTGGAGGTCTGTTTCCTGCACGGCGTCCTAGTCGCCGCTCCTATCGTACGACTGGCACGCGGGAGGACGTTTTGGCCCGGCGCCCTGTTGGGGATGGCGCTGCACCTCGCCACCAACTTCCCGATCTATCCGGCACAGCTCGGAGCATTCGGTCTGAACGGCGCCGTCTGGTCATTGCTCATCATGGGTTGGGTCGCGACGCTCGTCCTCGTCGGTGCCTTCGCACTCTGTTATCTGCATCACTGGCTTTTACGGTCTGTGACGCCTGCGCCTCAGTAGATCACAACGCTGCGAATGCTCTTGCCTTCATGCATCAACTCGAACCCCTTGTTGATGCCGTCAAGCGGCAACGTATGCGTGATCATCGGGTCGATCTCAATTTTGCCTTCCATGTACCAGTCGACGATCCTCGGTACATCGGTTCGCCCGCGGGCGCCGCCAAACGCAGTTCCTTTCCACACCCGTCCGGTGACCAGCTGGAAAGGACGGGTTGCGATCTCCGCTCCCGCCGGTGCAACCCCGATGATGATCGATTGCCCCCACCCGCGGTGACAGGCTTCCAGCGCTTGGCGCATCACAGCAATGTTGCCGGTGCAGTCGAACGAATAGTCGGCACCGCCAATGTGATCGGCTCCCCGTTTCGTCATGTTGACGAGGTAAGCGACGAGGTCGGCGCCGGCCTCCTTGGGATTGACGAAATGCGTCATCCCGAACCGCTCGCCCCAGCTCTTCTTTTCCGAGTTGACGTCGACACCAATGATCATGTCGGCGCCGGCAAGGCGTAGCCCTTGGATGACATTGAGCCCAATGCCGCCGAGCCCGAACACCACGGCGGTGGCGCCGGGCTCGACTTTGGCCGTGTTGAGCACCGCGCCGATGCCGGTCGTGACGCCGCAGCCGATGTAGCAGACCTTGTCGAACGGGGCGTCCTCGCGGATTTTGGCGACTGCAATTTCCGGCAGCACGGTGAAGTTCGAGAACGTCGACGTCCCCATGTAGTGGTGCAAGGTTCTTCCCTCGAGGGAGAACCGGGACGTGCCATCAGGCATCACTCCCTGACCCTGCGTCGTGCGGATGGCGGTGCACAGATTGGTTTTGCGCGAGAGGCAGGAGGGACATTGACGGCATTCAGGCGTGTAGAGCGGAATGACGTGATCGCCCTTGTTGAGACTCGTGACGCCGGCACCAATGTCGACCACGACTCCGGCCCCCTCGTGACCGAGTACGACCGGGAACAGTCCTTCGGGGTCGGCGCCCGAAAGTGTGAACTCATCGGTGTGGCAAATCCCGGTGGCCTTCACCTCGACCAGCACCTCCCCGACGCGCGGCCCTTCGAGCTCGACCTCCGTGATGGTGAGCGGCTTGGCTTTCTCCAGTGCGACGGCGGCGCGAGTTTTCATGAGAGTGAGCCCGCTTGGCTAGGAGACCGCCGCAACATTGCCAGGCAAAACCGGGCCACGTTGGGCGGACGCAGCTGTAGACATGGCTGCGGCCTCCTCGTCGAGCTTCCGTCTGATGATGCGGCGAGCGGCGAGGGCGGCGCGGTCGAAGGCGAGGCTGACCAAGGGAGCCCCGGTCGGGTCACTGTCAATGAGCGTTTGTTGTAGCTCCACCATGCGCGCGTCCTCGGCGAAGGCGAGGTCGGTCATGTCCTTGTAGATCTTGGACACCTTGGCGTCCTCCAATCCCCAGGAGCGCACGGTGGACCAGAAATAGTGCGTGCTGCGCTCGGTTTCGGGAGTGAAGCTGTTGAGCACGACATGCGTCGGCGTTCCGAACGCAACATCGCTTCCGGCTTCGCGTGCGCCTAGCGTGATGCGCGCGTAAACGGGCGGCCGAAACTCGAGGAACTGCCAGCGATCAATCTTCCCGTGCAGGTTTCTCGCGGCTTTGTAGATCGGTGCCGTGTCCACGTTACGCATCAGCCGCTGGGCGCGCACCACATCCCCGTCGACCTCGACCTCGAGAGGGGTATCCGTCACTCCGGTGCCGGCGAGTGTGGTCTTATGCACAAAGACCACGTGGGTGAGGTCGAGGATGTTGTCGATCAGCAGCTGATAATTAGCCTTGACGTGCAACGTGCCGTTCACACCGGTCCAGCCTGCTTTGACGTTTTCGCTGAAATCAGGAATGAGCGAGGAATCGGCACACGCCGGCTCCCCCAGCCAGACGAAGATCAGGCCGTGCGCCTCGCTCACCGGAAAGCTGCGTGCGCGGAAGTTGCGGCCGATTGGGGCATTGCCGGGGACATGGGTGCAGGCTCCATCTCCGGCAAAGCGGAGGCCATGGTAGCCGCACTGGATGTCATTGCCGATGACCTCACCGGATGAGAGCGGCGCCTTGCGGTGCGGACAGCGATCGGTCAATGCGGCAACGTCGCCCCCCTCACCGCGAAACAGCACCATAGGTTCATTGCAGATGGTGCGGGCGAGGGGCTTGTCGAGAAGCTCGGTCGACGTGGCTGCCGTATACCACTGGTTGCGCAGGAAGGGTCCCATGCAATGCTCCAAATCGCGCTGATTCACGTCGTCATGCTCGAAGTCGCGCTCGGCCGATTGTAGCGCCCGATCCTGCCCCACTCCTATGGAATTAACAGCTCAGAAATCCCGCCGAGCAGTGCGTTAGGACCTCGGCGCCGCACTACGCTCTAACGCGACCACGCGGCCATGCTCGACTGCAAGGGACAACTCTCCACGCTTGAGTGCCAGCGCTTTCTCACCGAACAGCTCGCGCCGCCAGCCGTGTAAAGCCGGTACATCGGCTGCATCATCCCCTGCGATGCGGTCGAGATCGTCGACCGTGGCGATGACTTTGGCTGCAACACCATGTCGTTCTGCCGTCATACGCAGCAGCACCTTGAGCAATTCCACTGTGGCCTGGCCATTGACCACCGGCTTCGGCCGATCGAGCCGCGGCAGCGTCTTGGGATCGCGTGCCAGCCCGCGTTGAACTGCTGCAACGATCGCCTCACCCCATTTCGATCGCTCGAAACCCCGCGGCAAGGAGCGCAAGTGGCCGAGTCGGTCGATTGTGGTTGGCGCCTGTACGGCAATGTCACTGATCACCTCGTCCTTGAGGACGCGGCCGCGCGGCACATCGCGCTCTTGTGCCTCGCGCTCGCGCCAGGCGGCAACCTCTATGAGGACGGCAAGCTCTTTGGGTTTGCGCACACGGGTGCGCAGGCGCTCCCAGGCGTGCTCGGGCTCGAAACGATACGTGTCCGGCGAGGTCAGCACGCGCATTTCCTCGCGCATCCAGTCGGTGCGGCCCTGCTTGTCGAGGTCCGAGGAAAGCTTGAGATAGACGTCGCGCAGATGTGTCACATCGGACACCGCGTAGGCGAGTTGCGCTTCGCTCAGCGGACGCCGCGTCCAATCGGTAAAGCGGTACGACTTGTCGAGCGTGTCACCGGTGATGCGCTGGACCAGCTGATCGTACGAGATCGCATCACCATAGCCCAGCACCATGGCGGCGACCTGCGTGTCGACGAGGGGATGCGGAATGATGCCCGCCTCGTGCCAGCAGATTTCAATATCCTGCCGCGCTGCATGGAACACCTTGACCACGCGTTCATCGGCCATAAGCGATAGGAAGGGTCCGAGGTCGAGGCCAGGCGCGAGCGCATCAATGACGACGGCCTCGTCCATGCTCGCGATCTGCGCCACGCACAGCTTGGGGTAATAGGTGCTCTCGCGCAGGAACTCCGTGTCGACTGTCACGAACTCATAACGGGCCAGCCGCGCACAAGCTTCGGCAAGCTTCTCGTTGCTGGTGATCGGCTGCATCAGGCGCTAGATAGCGCAGGGGCACTGATTTGTCAGCGCCTCGAGGCCATGGAAACCTGTGCCCGCTCAATTTGACCGGTCAGGGGATCGGGCCGCGGATCGGCGGCATGTGAATGAACTCCCACGGGGAGGGCATTGGCCCGACCGGTACCTCGATCAGGGTGGGTCCGCCGCGGCGCTTGAAGGCCCGATTGAGGGCAGTGCGCAACTCCTGCGGGGAACGCGCGCGCTCGGCCGCGGCCCCGAAACTCTCCGCGTAGCGGACGAAATCGGGATTGGCGAGATCGCTCGCGATCAGCCGATTTCCGTACTGCTCTTCCTGGATGCGGCGGACATTGCCGAAGGCACTGTCGGTGAACACCACTGCGGTGAGCGCAATGCCGTGGCGAATCGCTGTTGCGAGCTCGTTGCCGGTAAACAGGAAGCCCCCATCGCCGGAAATCGAGATCACCGGCACGTCCGGCCGCGCATGCTGTGCTCCAAGCGCCGTGGCAAAGCCCCAACCGAGATTGTCCTGATAACCAGGGGAAAGAAATGTGCGAGGCTTATAGACGGGCAACAGAAGTCGCGCTGCGAAACCGATCTGCGTCACCTCGTCGACGAATATCCCGTCCTCGGGCAGCTCCGCGCGGATCGCGTCGAGATAGGCAATCTGCGGCGCGAGTTTCTCGAGCTTCGCGCGCATCCGTGCTTGCCGCTCCTGGAGCTCTGCCGTTCGAGACACACGTCTCGCTCTCGGCAAGACCTCGAGCAACCGTTGCAGGATCGGCAGCGAGTCTCCGATCAGGGCGACCGCCGGCCGGCTGAAGCGTTCCGGCTCCTCCGGATCGGCATCGATCCGTATGACCGCAAGATCAGGATCGGTGCCCCATTGCGTGAAGCCGTAGAACAGTCGTGTGCCGATCCCGAGCACCACATCAGCCTCGCCCCATAGCTCTCGCCCGAGCGGTAATGTCACGCTGAACGGGTCGCGGCTGTCGAGCACGCCGCGTCCGCGTCGATAGGCGAGCACCGGTGCCTGCAGCAGACGTGAGAGCTCCGCCACCTCGGCCGCAGCGCCCTGCGCCCCCCCGCCGACCACGATCAGCGGTCGCCGCGCGGCGGCGAGGCGCCGGGCGGCATCGCGGATTGCGTCCTCGTCGACAATGCGCTCGTCGCTTGGCCCAGCGGCTGCCGGGGGAATGCGAATGGGCCCGCTGCGTCCCCACACGTCCATGGCGCATTCGAGGACGGCCGGACCTGGACGGCCGCTTCGCATTGCGCTCATCGCAGTTGCCACGAGCGCCGCCGCCTCCGATGGAGCGCGGATGCGGGCAGAGAAGTCGACAAGGCGAGAGATGATGCCTGCCTGATCGCGGATTTCATGCAGATGGCCGAACCCACGGCCAATCGCGCTCTGCGGGATCTGCCCGATGAGCCCCAGCACTGGCGCATTCATGGCATAGGCGGTCAGCAGCGCCGCCGCCGAATTCAACAGCCCCGGCCCAGGCACAACCGCGTACGCCTGCGGACAACCGGTTGCCAGCGCAGCACCCAAGACCATGTAAGCGGCACCTTGCTCGTGACGCGCATGGATGGTGCGGATCTCATTGCGCCTGTGATGCAGGGCATCGAACAGGTGATCGTTGTGAGCGCCCGGGAGCGCGTAGATGGTGTCGATACCATGCGCGATCAGTGCACCTACCGTGGCCTCGGCCGTCGTCATTCGCGCAGCTGCGTCCGTCGCGCCTGACACACTTGGGGGCTTGGAGGTTTTTTCGTTGGACATGAGGCTCGAGAGAGTAGTCGTCGGAAGCGGGAGTGTGCAGATCATTTTCCACGTGTCGAGCCCGGCAAGGGCCTTGGTGCAACAGGGGGAGCGCGGTTGAGAAATTCTGCCCGATCCAAGCTCGCAACCCACTCAATGCGAGCTGCGGGAGTGAGACACTGGGCGGGCTGTTCTTGACAAGGCGGCGCGCGCATGTGCCTCTCCGCGCAAAATCGGGGCCTCCTTCATGCATCGTTATCGCTCCCATACTTGCGGCGAGCTGCGCGACAACGACCTTGGCAAGGTGGTCCGGCTCGCCGGCTGGTGCCATCGCATTCGCGACCACGGCGGGCTGCTCTTCATCGATCTACGCGACCACTACGGCATCACTCAGGTCGTCGCCGATCCGGATTCTCCTTGCTTCGCGGAGGCCGAGCGGTTGCGCTCGGAATGGGTGATCCGCGTCGACGGCAGAGTGCGCAAGCGGCCGGCCGGTACCGATAATACGGAGCTGCCGACAGGGGCTGTGGAGGTCTATGCCACTGAGATCGAGGTGCTGGGACCTGCAGCCGAGCTGCCGATGCCGGTGTTCGGCGACCAGGAGTATCCGGAGGACATTCGGCTCAAATATCGCTTTCTCGACCTGCGTCGCCAACGTCTGCACAGCAACATCATGCTGCGTGGCGCGGTCATAGATTCGATCCGCCGGCGCATGAAGGCGCAAGGGTTCTTCGAGTTCCAGACACCGATATTGACTGCGTCGAGCCCAGAGGGGGCGCGCGACTATCTGGTGCCCTCGCGGCTGCATCCGGGCAAGTTCTACGCATTGCCGCAGGCGCCGCAGCAGTTCAAGCAGCTCATCATGATGTCCGGGTTCGATCGGTATTTCCAGATCGCCCCATGTTTCCGCGATGAGGATGCGCGCGCCGACCGTTCTCCGGGCGAATTCTATCAGCTCGATTTGGAAATGAGCTTTGTCACCCAGGAAGACGTATTTGCGGCCGTGGAGCCCGTCATGCGCGGAGTGTTTGAGGAGTTTTCCGGCGCCCGACCAGTGACCCAAACATTTCCGCGGATCCCCTATGCGGATGCAATGCTCCAATACGGGTCCGATAAACCTGACCTGCGCAATCCGCTGCGCATTGCGGACGTGTCCACCGAGTTCGCAGACGAAAGCGTCACGTTCAATGCCTTCAAAAACCTGATGAAGGCTGGCGGAGTCGTGCGCGCGATACCGGCGCCGCGCGCGGCGTCCCAGCCGCGCTCCTGGTTCGACAAGCTCAACGATTGGGCGCGAACCGAGATGGGCGCCGGTGGACTGGGTTACATCGTGTTTGAAGGCGAGGAGGGGAAAGGCCCTATCGCCAAATTCGTGCCGGCGGCCGTGCAGCAGCAGATTCGCGCGAAGGCAGGCGTCGCATCAGGTGATTGCGTGTTTTTCGCCGCCGGTAAACCCGCGGCCGCGGCCAAGCTCGCTGGCGCGGCGCGCAGCAAGATTGCCGACGAGCTCGGACTGGTGGAGAAGGACCGCTTCGAGCTCTGCTGGATCGTCGACTTCCCCATGTATGAGTGGAACGAGGAGGAGAAGAAGATCGACTTCTCCCATAACCCATTCTCCATGCCGAACATGGACGTGGAGAAGTTTCTTGCACTCGATCCATCCGAGCATGAGCAGATCTTATCGATCAAGGCGATCCAGTACGACATCGTCTGCAACGGGGTGGAGCTGTCGTCCGGCGCCATCCGTAATCACCGGCCGGAGGTGATGAAAAAAGCGTTCGCGATTGCAGGCTATGGAGCGGAAACGCTCGAGCAGAAGTTCGGCGGCATGCTGCACGCGCTCTCGCTTGGCGCACCGCCGCACGGCGGTATCGCTCCTGGCATCGATCGCATCGTCATGCTTCTTGCCGGAGAGCAGAACTTGCGCGAAGTGGTGTTGTTTCCGATGAATCAGCGGGCCGAAGACTTGATGATGGGCGCGCCCTCGGAGGTCTCACCGAAGCAGCTGCGCGAGCTGCACATCAGGGTCGTTCCACCAGCGATTTGATGCCGAGGTGGTCGGTCCTTACCGAACACCGCGTGACCCGGCCTCGCCGGCTGAAACCTTGCACAAGTCACCCGCTTGATTCGCTGTTGGATTAGGCGTTGAATTTCCGCCGCGCTCCAGAACGGCCGCTGCTGTGTGCGTTTACGCCAGTCGCTTGCGGCCTATCCGCGGAACGCGCGAGGTGCGCAGCACCTCAATGGGAGGAAAAACAAATGCATGAAATGAAACGCCGCGCCTTCATGAAGGGCGCGGGGATTGGGGCGCTTGCCTTTAGCGTAGGCGGGGCCGAGGTGCTGTTGACGCCTGGTGCTGCGCGCTCGCAGGGAGTTCCATTCCGGCTGCTCAGCGCGCACCAAGGCGAAACAATCGAAGCGCTCGGCGAGACGCTGGTGCCGGGCGCCCGCAAGGCCGGCGTCGCGCATTTCATAGATCACCAGATTTCCGGCCCTGCGGAAGAGGCGTTGCTGCAGGCCCGCATCTTGAACGTGCGACCGCCTTACGCGGCATTTTATCGGGCGGCACTGGCTGGCATCGATGGCAGCAGTGAGAAGATGACGGGCCGCAAGTTTGTCGACCTGGCCGCGACCGAGCAGCGCGACTTCGTCAACAACATGCGCCAGAACAAGCTCGAGGGCTGGACCGGGCCGGGGGCAGGATTCGTCTACGCCATTCTGCGCAGCGATGCGGTCGACGTCGTGTACGGAACGATGGAGGGCTATGCCGCCCTCGGCATTCCATACCAGGCGCACATCGCGCCGACCAAGAGGTGGTGACATGGCCAACGAAAAGGTAGACGTCGTCATCATCGGCGCCGGCGCATCGGGCTCCCTTTATGCATCGGTGCTGGCGAAAGCCGGCAAGAAAGTCGTCGTCCTTGAAGCCGGTCCCGACTGGCAATTGACCGATCTGATCAGCTCCGAGATGTGGGGTCGCCGCATCAGGCCGGCGGGCGCCCCCATCCTCCTCGATGGGAAACACTCCTTCGGCTATCACGGCCAAGCGGGTTGGGGCGTGGGTGGGGCTGCGCTGCATTATTTTGCCAATCACCCGCGCTATCTCCCGAACGATTTCAAGATCAAGAGCGAGCACAACCGCGGCCTCGACTGGCCCATCTCATACGAGGACGTCGCGCCGTTCTACGACCAAGTGGCGCAGGACGTCGGCATGTCGGGCGATGCCAAGGCGGAGGAGATTTGGCGGCCGGCCGGCAAGCCCTATCCAATGCCGCCGATGCAGACATTCCGCCATGGCGAGCTCTGGCGGAAGGGTTTCGAGGCGATCGGCATCCGTATGGTGAAGGCCCCGGTCGGCATGAACTCGACTGAGTTCAAAGGCCGTGCCGCCTGCATCTATGACGGCTGGTGCCACGTGGGATGTCCGATTGGTGCACTCTCGAATCCCATCGTCACCTATCTTGCCGAGGCGCGGAAGGCCGGTGCCGAGGTTCGTCCGCTGTGTACTGCCACTCGCCTCCTCACCAATCAGCAGGGGACGCGGGCTACCGGCGTTGAATATTACGATGACAAGAAACAGCGGCAGGTGCAGGAGGCGAGCGTGATCGTGGTTGCCGGATGGTCCGGAACCAACTCGCGCATCCTGCTCAACTCATCGAGCGACAAGCACCCCAAGGGGCTCGCCAACCGCAATGGACTCGTCGGCAAATACATGATGACGCACTCGATTGCGGGCACCAACGCGATCTTCGATGAGGACATTCAGAACCATCTGGGAACCATCGGCGCGCAATACATGTCTTACGACCGCTATGGCAAAACGAGCTATCCCGGACCGGCCTTCGGCAGCACCTACATCGCTTGCGGTGCAGCACAAAAGACGCACGATTTCGCCAGCACCCGCCCCGACCTGTTCGGTCCCGAGTTGCACGCCTACATGAAGCGTGCGGCCCGCGGCATGACGCGGATCAGCATGTTCGGCGAAGGTTTGCCGAATCCGGAGAATCGAATCGAGCTCGTCAGCGAGAAGGACGAATTCGGCATGCCCCTCGGCAAGCTCACCCACGGTTTCGATGATGCCGCGGTGGCTCTCTGGAACGCCAACCTCGAGGAGGGGCAGAAAGCAGCCAAAGCTGCCGGCGCCAAGGAGGTGTGGGTGGGACGCGCCGCTATTCCCACCACTCACCTGCACGGCGGCACCATCATGGGATCCAGTGCGGCTGATTCGGTTGTCAACAGCTACGGGCAGAGCCACGAGGTGCCAAACCTCTACATCGCCGGTCCGAGCATTTTCCCGACAGAGGGTGCTTCCAACCCGACCTACACGATCTTTGCCGTCTCGCTCCGTGGCGCCGAGCAGCTGGCCAAGGACTGGGGCACGGTGGCCGGCTGAGGCCATAGAGGGAGCAGCAACTCCCGAGCAGCGGGCCTCTTATGGTCCGCTGCTGACCGGCAAAGAATGGCTGGACCCGCTGCGACCACGACCGCCGCGGGATCGGTCGCGTGGCGGGCCGCAGCGTCAGCCTGCCCGCAGGCGCGGCAGTAGCTTGAGAGCGGTCTCGCGCTCGATGCTGCTGAGGTCAGCAGTGCTGAACCCCCAGTCGGCGATCCCCTTGTTGACCTCCGCGCCGTCGCGGAACGGGAAGTCGGTCCCGTAGAGCACCTGCGAGATCGGCACCATCTTCAGCAGGGCCGCGATTTGCCCGGGCGTGTTGCCCTGCGCCAATTCGTAGAAGAACTTTCTGAATTCCGGCAACGGGCCGTTCGGCAGGTAGGCCGGTTTGCGCTCCTCGGCCAGGCGGATGAACCGCCCGGTGAGAAAGGGCAAGGTGCCGCCGCTGTGCGAGAAGATCCAGCGGAGGTCGGGGTACTTCAGCGCAGTTCCGCTAAACACCAGGTGAGCGATCGTGCGCGTCGAGTCGGTGGCATATTCGATTGATCCGGGAGGTATGCCGGGAACGAGCCCGCGGCAGCAGTCCGGCGTCGTCGGGTGCACGTAGATCACGGCCTTCCGGCGGTTGAGCTCCTCGTAAACCGGCGCAAACGAGGGGTCACCCAGGTACTTGTCCTGGTAGCTTGTCAGCAGGCCAATGCCGTCCGCTTTGAGCACATCCAGGGCATATTCGATTTCCTTGAGGCTTCCTTCCACGTCGGGCGGCGCGATCACCGCAAACAGGCCGAAACGGCCGGGATGCTCGCTCGCGAGTTTGGTGGCGTATTCGTTCAGCGAGCGCGCCAGCGTTCGTGCCTCCTCGACATTGTTGCCAAACCAAACGCCTGGCTGAACCACCGACAGCACGGCAGTCGCGATGCCGCTCCTATCCATGTCCTCGATAGACATGGCCGGCGACCATTTTGGCGGCGGGCCTCCCGCTCGGCGGCCTGGCGCGGACATGGCGTCAACCTGAGCCTGAGTGATGAAGTGATGATGCACGTCGATGCGACGCCTCGGCGCGGGCGCCTGTGCGCCCGCTGGGCTCCGGTCGAGCGCCGGCGTTCCGATGCCCGCGAGTCCCAGTGCGGCCGCACCACTGGCGAGGAAATTGCGGCGCCCTTGGCGTGCCGGCGTTTGCGCCGGCTCGCAGCAAGAACAGGCGCGGAAGAATTTGCCGGGAATGCCATTCATCAGTTGCGTCCGATCACTTGTGTTGAGGATGAAGATGGGCTGCTCGCGAGCTTACCGGGTGCAAGGTCATTGTCCAGTTTACCCGGGGGCGCACGCTCCCTGCGGCGGCATAGGGCGCGTGCTCCGCAACGAACCGCGCTGGCATGAGGCGATCGAGTCCTGGGCGCCACAGTCCATCAATCCAAAGGCATTGCACGTCTCGTTCTGCAGATTTCACTTGACTCCGGGAGGCGCGGCCTTATCTGGGGTCCTGCCGCCGAGATCTGCTCGTTTGCGAGCTAGATCGGGCGGCATTCGCTTGCCTGAAGCAGCGCTGGCTCTTCGGGTCGGATCACTCGGTTGGGGAGGACGGCGATGCCGCAGAGCGCCCTCTTGCGATCGGGGAAGGGCTTGGGGAATTCAAGCACCGCCCGCAGTAAAATTGCGCCCGTCGCGGTCGTGGCGGCGGTACCTCTTGAGGAGCGCGACGACCATTTCGCCGTGCGCAACGGCGTGCGCTGTGCCGGCGTGCATCTCATTCTTGATGTCCACGGCGGCTCCGGGCTGGATGATATCGATCTCATCGAAGCGATGCTGCGGCGTTGCGTCGATGCTGCGCAGGCGACGCTCTTGCATATCCATTTGCACCACTTTCAGCCCAACGGTGTCTCAGGTGTCGCGGTGCTCGCGGAGAGTCATATCTCCATCCACACTTGGCCGGATGCAGGGTTCGCAGCGCTCGATGTGTTCATGTGCGGCAAGGCGAACCCGGATGCCTGTATCCCGGTGGTCCGTGAGGCCTTCAAGGCGCACCGCGTCGAGGTCCACGAGATTTTGCGCGGCCAGGACGCCTGAGCAGAGCGCCATGTGCCCCATGAAGCGCGCATCCATCGTGAATGCGCGCTCTATGCGCCCCGCACGCCTGCTCGTCTCTCTTGTGATGTGCGGTTGTGAAGCGCTGGCTCGCTGAGACGCTGTTTGACGAGCTCGGCTTCCGCATGACCTACGAGGTCAAGCGGGTGCTGTACGAGCTCCCAACCGAGCATCAGAGCCTGGTGCTGTTCCAGCATCGGTTTTTCGGCAAGATGCTGATGCTTGACGGGGCTACCCAGGTCACCAGCCGGGACGAGTTCATCTACCACGAGATGATGACCCATGTTCCCATCCTGGCGCACGGGCGCGTCAAGGAGGTGCTGATCGTGGGGGGCGGCGACTGCGGTATCGCCGAGGAGGTGCTCAAGCACAAATCCGTTGAGCGCCTCACCCAGGTCGAGATCGATGCCTCCGTGGTGGAATTCTCAAAGCAGCATTTTCCCGAGTTCACCAGGCCCGTCCTTGCCGACAAGCGTTTCGACCTGGTCATAGACGACGGCATGAAATACGTCGCCACAAGCAAGCGTCGCTTCGATGTGATCATTGTCGATTCGACCGACCCGCAGGGGCCGGGCAAGGTGCTGTTCAGCGAGAAATTCTATGCCGGCTGCAAACGCTGTATGCGCTCCGGAGCGGTGTTGGTCACCCAGAACGGCGTTCCGTTCTTTCAACCATCGGAGCTCACATCCAGCATCAAGCGTTTTCGCAAGCTGTTTGCTGACGGATATTGCTATGTCGCCGCGATCCCGACCTATATCGGAGGCCACATGGCCATGGGCTGGGCGAGCGACGATGTCCGACTGCGTCAGGCGTCCGTGCGCGTGATTGCCGAGCGGTACCGCAAAGCCGGAAGCTTCCCGACCCAATATTGGACGCCGGAGGTGCACGCAGCCGCATTCGCGCTTCCCCGTTTTATTGCCGATTGCATTGGCAAGGTCGCCCGCGGCTGATCGGTGCCTTGGCGCTGCGCGGTCAAGCCTGCTCTTTCGAGACGTCGTAATTGAGCTCGATCAGAACGTGGTTGGGATCCTGCACGAAGATCTGCCGGCGTGTGCTATTTGGCACGACATTGACGCGGTATTGGATGCCTTTCTTGCTCAAGTGCTGCTTCATGGTCTCGAAACCGCGGCTGCCAAATGCGACATGATCAATCACCCCGGAGTCCGGGCGCTGGGCTTGATCGGTCGGTGAAATGTCATTGAGGTGCAACACGGGATGGCCCTCGCTGTAAAGCCAAGCACCGGGAAAGTCGAAGGGTGGCCGCGGCCCGTTCACAAGGCCCAACACGTCCTCGTAGAAGCGCACCGTGTCGGCTAGGTTGCGCGTCGAGACGTTGTAGTGATCGAGCAAACCGACGCTCATGCTCATGAACAGTTCTCCTTCCATGACGAGGTTCGGCGACAGGGCAGGGTGGTTGCGGAGCGGCGACCCTCAACGCCGGAAGCCTAGCGCGAAATCACGGGTCCTGACGAGCCGCCCGTTTGCCGCAATTGGAACCGAGTATGGCGGCGGCGCGTTCACCGTCGCGCCTGCCAAGGACCTTCCCGTGACTCGTCATGCTCGCCATCGTCCCATTCTCGCGATTGGCGTGTTGCTCGCCCCGCTGGCGGCAGGAGCAGCCCTCGACGCGCTCTCCTCGACTGAAGCCGTTGCGCAGTACGCGCCGTGGTGTGCAGCGGCCGGCGGCCGGGATGGCGGTTGGGACTGCGCCTACTATTCCTTTGAGCAATGCATGGCCACGGCGCGGGGCCTGGGGAACTACTGCTCGCCCAATCCCCGGCTGAATTACCCGCCATATCCACAGCAGCGCCGTGCCAGAAGGCAGTACCGCTGACGCGCGGAGGGTCGGCTCCCATGGGAGCCGCTAGCGCGTGCCGCGGCCTCTGCCGCGAGCGTTGAGAGGAGCGGACGCTATCCCCATGCGGTCCGCGACCTCCCGGGGTACCCGGTAGTCGCGCAGCACGTAGCGCATGTCGCGCAACCCACAAGCCTCCCGCTGAACGATAAATTCCCAGAGCGCCTGGCTTGCCTGTGCCACCAGGCTGGCCCGGGCGCGTCCGTGCTCGACGCGTAGCCCCTCGCGCGGATGTGCGGCATCAAAGCTCGCGAGGCGCGCGATTTCCCTTTCCAGCGCCCGCCCAAGTCGCCCCAGTGCAGACGCCTTTTCCTGGGCGAATTCGTGCTCAAGGAGCTGCGCCGCGGTGGGCTTGCGGTCACCTGGCATGGCTCATCGTCGTTCAGGCATCCGAAACCGTTATCGCATCCAAGACCGGGGCTGCTGCTGCTTAGCCGGCGCTGCACCGCTGCAACGCCTCATGCGGCACTCCGTTCGCTTGAACCGAGCCAAGCGATGGGCTCATATCGCGCATCGGAATTTTCCGCGGCCGACGGAGGAAGCACGTGCGCATGCGAGCATTGGTAGCGGTGTTGTCGGCCCTAGGCTTGATGCTGAGCTTCGGCAAGGTTGCCTGGTCGCAGGACACGCTCAGGGTCGCCGTACCCCAGCGTGGTGCGTGGGATGCCGGTCTTGCTGAGCTCGGGAACCGCGGAGGCATATTCAAGAAGCACGGGATCAATCTGGAAATCCTCTACACGCAGGCCGGACCGGAATCGATTCAGGCGCTGATCGGGGGCAGCATTGATGTCGCTACCGCAGCGGGTGTTTCGGCGGCCGTTGGTACCTTTGCCAAGGGGGCGCCCATTCGCATTATTGGCAGTGAGATCATCGGTTCACCCGATCTCTACTGGTACGTGCCCTCGGCATCGCCCATCCGCAAGATCGAGGATTTCAACGGCAAGACGGTGGCGTTCTCCCTGACCGGCTCATCCAGCCATGCCGGGGTGCTCGCATTGATCGCGCAATACAAGCTCACCGCCAAGCCAACCTCGACCGGCAGCATCACGGCGACGCTCACGCAGACGATGACGGGCCAGGTGGATGTGGGGTTCTCGGCGATCCCCTTCTTTCTCGACCAGGTCGAGGATGGCAAAATTCGAATCATCGCTACGGGGGGCGATGTTGCCGCTTTGCGGACCCGCACTGGCCGGGTGAATCTGACGAATGTAAACACCCTGCAGAACCGCAAGGATGTGCTGGTGCGCTTCCATCGCGCTTACAAGGAAACTATCGACTGGATGTACTCGGATCCCGCGGCGCTCAAGCACTTCAGCGAGTATGGCGGGTTGCCGGAAAAGGTGGTCGTGAAGGTGCGTGAGCTGTTGCCGAAGGAGACCATGGCGCCGGACCAGGTGGTCGGCATGGATCAGATCATTTCCGAGGCGGTCAGCCTGAAGTTCCTCTCCGCTCCGCTCACGGCCGAGCAGATCAAGGAGTTGGTGCAGATCCCTCAGTAGCTAAACATTGGCCATCGGCAGGCAACCTGCCGATGGCCAATCGTTGATCCCGTGGCAACGCGCGGCGGATCAGGAATCCGGGAACGCCACCAGGGTCTCGAATTTGTAGCCGCAACTATCACAGACCCAGAGGTGCCGCACCCGATCCCGGTCCAGGTACTCGGACCATTCAGGCATGAAGAGGGTCTCGCCACACTGGGCACAATTGTTGAACCGGCGCGCGTGCGCCCGTTGCCGGGGACTTTCGGTCCGGAGCTCCATGAGGCTTCCTCCCGCGATTTCGCCTCCCCCCTGCACCCTGCGGCGGCACGCTATCCACATGCGCCCGGATAATGAAGCAGCATTCCTGTCCTAAACGCCGCTGCGGTGCACCAGGTCCGGTGCAGGAATTTCCACGCTTGGCAAGGACCCTGTTCGAAGAACGGGACTTAGCTGTGCGATCGCAGGACGCTGCGCCCAGCTTGCGCGGAGTGAGCCCTGCTCGAGCGTGCTCGCAGCACCGCGGAAACGGCCATGCCGGATTTGGAATGGCAGGCCTGCACTCCTGCCGGCGCGGCTGCCGCCGCTGGGCTCACGCTTTCCAACTGCGGAGCGCCACGGGTTGGCCGGTCTGGGAGCTCGCTACATGGAGCGGCCGTCGAAGGGCATCAGCTGCAGCGACCCGATGTCCATGTTATCGAGGCAGCGGACATTCACCGCCACCGCCTCCTTGCCGTCAGGCGCCGTGCCCCGCGAGAAAGCACCGACCCCGCATTGCGCACAGAACAGGTGATGTATCAGCTTCTTGCCGAACTGATAATCCTTCAGGTCCTCCGACCCGGCGCGCAGTGCGAACTGCTCGGGTGCGACAAAGGTCCAGAGCGCACCGCGTTTTTGGCAGATCGAGCAGTTACAGGCGATCACCTTGTCGAGGTCCGTCGTGACCTCGAAGCGCACCTCCCCGCAATGGCAGCCTCCGCTGTAAGTCTTGCTCATGGCTTCCTCAAACTCCAGCTTGACGATCCTATTGCCCCACAGCCGATCGCTGATCGGCGGCACCCCCCGCAAGAGGTGTAACGCAAGGCATATCTCGGTGGGAGAGTTCCCGCAGACACAGATGCGTCAACGAACGACCGCCCGGTCCGCTGAGCTATTTGGTCTGCAGGCAAAGTTGGGAACAGGAACCGGCCACTGTGATGGTCAGCGTGATAGCATTATTCTCATCCATAGCCGCGCAAGAAAGGTAATGGCGGTCCGCATGAGCAGCACCGTCGTCAAGCCGCGTACCAAGGCAAAGCCGAAGACGCAGCGCCCGCCGCTCTACAAGGTGATCCTGCTCAACGACGATTACACGCCGCGTGAGTTCGTGGTGCTGGTGCTTAAGGCGGTATTCCGCATGAACGCGGACCAGGCTTATCGGGTGATGATGACCGCGCACAGACGCGGCGCCTGTGTCATCGCGGTCTATACCCGCGACGTCGCCGAGACGAAGGCGAAGGAAGCGACTGAGCTCGGCAAGAGCAATGGGTATCCGCTGTTCTTTACCACCGAGCCGGAAGAGTAGCCTTTCCCTAAATGAAGGTCTGACGGCGCTTGGGAGCGACAGCCCTGGGGCTGTCGCTTTTAGTGTAGCCGCACATCGCTCTGCTCACGCAGCGCGACGGCGGGACTTTGCGGCTGCAGAGATCCCCTTCGCACTCACGGGTTTATCGGCCCGAGCGGAAGAGGGCGGGACCGAGGCTGAGAGCACCTCCCGTTCAGCTGCAAGCCAGTACCGATCGGCGGGTCCCTGCTCGCAGCCGCTGGCCTGCCAAAGCTGGTAAGCACGCTCGCGAATTCGAGTCTCCATGTCGTGTTGCATCGCCACCTCCATAAGGGAAACTCCCTATGGCTCGACCGTGGTTAAGAAAAGGTTAACGCCGCATGGAGGTATAACCCGCCACCTCGAAGCCCCTCTCAGCTGCAGCCCGTCGTTCCGCCGCAGGTGTCGCATTTGAGGCATGTGCCGTTGCGCACCAGGGTGAAATTGCCGCATTCGCCACAGGCTTCCCCTTCGTATCCCTTGGCCTTCGCCTCCGCTCGCTTCTCGGCCGCGCTGGCGCGGGCTTCGGAGCGCGAGTGCTGCTCCAGCCTCTCGGTCGGCGAGAGCCTGAGCTCATGCTCAGCTTTGAGTGCAGTGCTGGCCGAACTCTCAGCGCGCGCCTCAGCGCGATGCGCGTGACCGGCAAACGCTGTGACATTCGGTGAGCCCGTGCTGCGAGCGTCTGTCGCCACCGGGGAGGGCGGCCCCGAGCTCGCACCACCGGCCAGAACGGAAAGCTTGTCGGTACGCGAGCGCGTGAGCCCTCGCGAGACGTATTGGCTGGTGGCGGGAGGACGACCTTCGTCGACCCCCTTGCCCAGAGCATCAAATCCGCTCTGGCTCGGGTCGATGTGGGCAAGATCGAACCGCTCGAGGTAGCTAACCGCGAGCTCACGGAACACATAGTCGAGGATGGAGGTGGCGTATTTGATCGAATCGTTGCCTTGCACTGGTCCCGAGGGCTCGAACCGTGTGAACGTGAAAGCGTCCACATACTCGTCGAGCGGCACGCCGTACTGGAGCCCGAGCGACACGGCTATGGCGAAGTTGTTCAACAAGGAGCGGAGCGCGGCACCTTCCTTGTGCATATCGATGAAGATTTCGCCGAGCCGGCCGTCATCGTATTCGCCGGTGCGCAGATAGACCTTGTGGCCGCCCACCACGGCTTTCTGGGTGTAACCTTTGCGGCGGTCCGGCATGCGCTCGCGCTCGCGCATCACCACGATACGCTCCACCACCTTCTCGACTATTTTTTCCGCCAGCGCCGAGGCGCGCGCCGCTGGCGCCTTCTCGAGGAAGGCCTCGACGACACCGTCGTCCTCCTCGTCGTCCTCGGCGATCAACTGGCTTTGCAACGGCTGGGAGAGTTTAGACCCGTCGCGGTAAAGCGCATTGGCCTTCAGACCGAGCTTCCAGGACAGGAGGTAGGCTGACTTGCAATCCTCGACCGTTGCATCGTTGGGCATATTGATGGTCTTGGAGATTGCGCCGGTGATGAACGGCTGCGCCGCCGCCATCATGCGAATATGGCTTTCTACCGAGAGGTAGCGCTTGCCGTTACGTCCACACGGATTGGCGCAGTCGAACACGGGATAGTGTTCCGCCTTGAGGTGGGGCGCCCCCTCGATCGTCATGGCACCGCACACATGAATGTTGGCGGCCTCGATCTCGCGCTTGGTGAAGCCCAATGCCGTGAGCAGGTCGAAGCGAGGATCGGCAAGCTTCTCCGCCGGGATCCCAAGCGTCGCCACGAACGCCTCACCCAAGGTCCATTTGTTGAACGCAAACTTGATGTCGAAGGCGGTAGGTAAGGCCTTCTCGACGTTCTCGATTGCCTCTTGGGAAAACCCTTTCTGCCGCAGCGTGCCGTGATTAATGGCGGGGGCCTGGCCGAGGCTGCCATGCCCCACGGCATAGGTTTCTATTTCGGCAATTTCAGCCTCGCTATAGCCGAGAACACGCAAAGCCTCTGGCACGGCGCGATTGATGATCTTGAAATAGCCGCCCCCAGCCAGCTTCTTGAATTTCACCAGCGCGAAGTCGGGCTCAATCCCGGTGGTGTCGCAGTCCATCACGAGGCCGATGGTGCCAGTCGGTGCAATCACCGAGACCTGCGCATTGCGGTACCCATGCTGCTCGCCGAGCGCGAGCGCGCGGTCCCACGCGCGAGTGGCATGCTGGCCGAGCCGCGCGTCAGGACAGGCCTTGTGATCGAGCGGAACGGGAGGAGTGGCCACCTTCTCATACCCGGTGCGCTCACCGTGGGCCGCGCGCCGGTGGTTGCGCATCACACGCAGCATGTGCTCGCGATTTTTGCGGTAGCCCGGAAAGGCGCCGAGCTGTTGCGCCATCTCCGCCGAAGTGGCGTAGCTGACACCCGTCAGGATGGCAGTGAGCGCGCCGGCAATCTGGCGCCCAGCGTCTGAGTCGTAGGAGAGCCCGGACGACATCAGGAGCCCGCCAAGATTGGCATAGCCCAAGCCAAGGGTCCGGAACTCGTACGACAGTTGCGCGATCTCGCGTGATGGGAATTGCGCCATCAGCACCGAAATCTCGAGCACGATGGTCCACAGCCGGACCGCGTGCTCATAACCCTCCACATCAAAGATGCGCGTCGCGGCGTCGCGAAAGGCGAGCAGATTCATCGAGGCCAGGTTGCAGGCCGTGTCGTCGAGAAACATGTATTCCGAGCACGGATTGCTGGCGCGGATGGCGCCGGAGGCCGGGCAAGTGTGCCAGTCGTTGACGGTTGAGTGGTACTGCAGGCCGGGGTCGGCGCACGCCCAAGCCGCGTAACCGATCTTCTCCCAGAGGTCGCGCGCCTTGATGGTCTTGGCGATCTTGCCGCCCTTTGTGCGCCAGGTCAGATCCCAATCAGCGTCCGCCTCCACAGCCTTGAGAAACTCGTCGGTCACGCGCACCGAATTATTCGAGTTCTGTCCGGAGACAGTGAGATAGGCGTCCGAATCCCAGTCATTGTCGTAGATCGGAAAATGCAGGTCGGTATAGCCCTGCTTGGCAAACTGAATGACGCGCTTGATGAAGTTGTCGGGGACATAGCTCCTGCGTGCGGCCTTGATTTCCCGTCGCAGTACTGGATTTTTCTCGGGATCGAAGCAGTCATCGCCTGAGCCCTCACAATTGACGCAGGCCTTCAGGATGGCGCGCAAGTGCTTCTGGTTGATCTTGGAGCCGGTCACCAGGTTGGCGACCTTCTGCTCCTCGATGACCTTCCAATTGATGAATTGCTCGATGTCGGGGTGATCGGTATCGACGATCACCATTTTGGCGGCGCGCCGCGTGGTACCGCCGGACTTGATCGCACCGGCGGCCCGGTCGCCGATCTTGAGGAAGCTCATAAGCCCAGAGGACTTGCCGCCCCCGGCGAGCTTCTCGCCTTCGCCGCGCAACCTCGAGAAGTTCGACCCCGTCCCTGAGCCGTATTTGAACAGGCGCGCTTCGCGCACCCACAGGTCCATGATGCCGCCCTCGTTTACGAGATCGTCGGCGATCGACTGGATGAAGCAGGCGTGGGGTTGCGGATGCTCGTAGGCGGACTTGGAGCGCACGAGCTTGCCGCTCTTGAAGTCGACATAGAAATGACCCTGGCTCGGGCCGTCGATACCATAGGCCCAGTGCAGGCCGGTATTGAACCATTGCGGCGAGTTCGGCGCCGCCATCTGCATCGGCAGCATGTAGACGAGCTCGTCAAAGAACGCGCGTGCGTCCTCTTCCGCATCGAAGTAGCCGCCCTTCCAGCCCCAATAGGTCCAGGTGCCGGCGAGACGCTCGAACACCTGCTTGGAAGAGCGCTCGCCGATGCTGCGCTCTTTTTCCGGCAGGCTCTGCAACGCCTCGGCATCAGCCGTGGAGCGCCAAAGCCATGAGGGGACCGTTTCCTCCTCGATCCTCTTCAACCGTGCCGGAATGCCGGCCTTGCGGAAATACTTCTGCGCCAGCACATCGGCTGCGACCTGGGACCAGAAGCTCGGAACCTCGACGTCATCGGCGTGAAACACCACCGACCCATCCGGATTGCGGATTTCGCTCGTCGACAGCCGAAACCCGATGCCCGCATAGGGGGACTCTCCTTGCCTCGTATAGCGCCGTTCGATCCGCATCCTTTGTGCCCCTTGTGTATGCGCCGCAGCCTCGCTCGGAGAGCGTCGCGGGTAGTAGTCATCCGCTTGTTGCGGCACGAACCGTCGGGTGCCTCCGTTCGGGCAAAGCACAACCTCTCTCCGGCCGGATGGAACGGCGGAGCGATAACGCAGGCCCTTTCAGGGAGCGCCCGGCGGGACCTGAAAACACCCGCGCCGAACTCATTCAAGCTAAGCGCACGATGCGATTTCGTCAAGGCATAGTACGGCAGGACTAAAGGAAGTGCTAAATATGGGGGAGGGCTGTGGAATTCGGGGGCGACTCAGGTGCGGTGCAGCAAGTCCTGGAAATATCGCCAAGATTCCGCACCTGCGCGTCCACAGCGTCAGCTGCCCTCGACCGGCGCGCTGCTTGTCAAGCTGGAAATTTACCCGCGAGGTTTTGGAGGGAATGAACGGCGGTACGATATGCGTCACGGCTTGCGGACCACGGTTGGGAGTTGAAGAAAGCGCTACAAGTTAATGGGATTCCTCACTCTTGAACCAGAACAGGCTTCTCAGGTGCAGCGGGCCCGGCCAGCTCCGGTTCAATGCGCGTCCGACTCGGCTCGACTTAAGATTCACAACGTAAGTTGCAGATGGCTGCTCTCTGCATCCGGCCGGGCGCTTTCTGATCGCCCGGCTCTGCCACTCAGGAGGCGGTGTTTCGCCGATCGAGCGACTCGCGTGCGAGGCCGGGAACGTCCGTACCCATGGTCTGCGCGCGCGTGTGGGGGAGAGCAGTCGGATGGGTCTTCTGGAGAAACGCGATGAGCTCTTCGCGCACCTGACAGCGCAGATCAAAGACATCGGCTGCGCTGCGGGCACTGACCAGCGCTCGCAGTTCGACTGCGGCCTCTTTCATCTCGGTAACCTGGAGCTTGGCCACATCGCCGTCCCACAGCGGAGAGACCTTCAGCAGCTCCGTGAATTTTGCCCGGATTGCCTCCACGGGAGCACTGAAATCCACATGGAGAATGACCGTGCCGATCAGGTTCGTGCTCTCGCGCGTCCAGTTCTGAAATGGCTTCTCGATGAAGTAGGAGAGGGGCACGATAAGGCGCCGCAGATCCCAAAGCCGGATTACCACGTAAGTCGAGGTGATCTCCTCGATCCGTCCGGCCTCGTTCTCGACAATCACTTGATCATCGATGCGAATGGGCTGCGTGGTTGCGATCTGGATGCCGGCAATCAGGTTGCTGAGCACGGGACGCGCCGCCAAGCCAGCGACGAGTCCGGCGACGCCGGCGGACGCAAACAGGCTCACGCCATATTGCCGCACTGGCTCAAAGGTCATGAGCACAGCACTCAAAGTGACGACGATCAGCGTGTGCAATGCGCGCTTGAGTATGCGCACCTGCGTGACATGACTGCGCGCCAGCAGGGTGTCCGATGCTTCGCTCTGGAAGCGGCGCAAGTAGAGCGCACTGCCTGCCTCCGTCGCGACGTGGGCGCTCCAGCCAGCGAGAACGATGAATGCGATCAGCAGAACCCGCCCGAAGCTTTCGGCGGCAGCAGGGCTGAAGGCCGCCGATTGCAGGACGGCGGCCAAAACGAAAGCGACCAACGCGAGCGCCAGAGGGCCGCGTATGCGCCGCAAAATGGTTTGCGCGAAAGGATGGCGGTCGCCGAAAGCGCGCGCGAGGACGCCATAGAGAACGCGATGGGCGATGAGGGCAGCCACCACTGCAACGACGAGAAGGGCGATACTGGGAAGCCAGTCGGGAGCCCAGAACAGAGCGTCGGCAAGGGCAGAGGAGCTCCGTGCACCGTCCCCCATTAGGTCAACACTCCCAACACTACGTTGTGCAATCGGCCTCGTCGTAATCGCGCCATCGAGCATCTCCTGGACTTCGCGCAGGCGCAGTGGCATGAACCGCTGCACTTCTGAGGGGCGCAAGCTCAACCGCAATGAAGATGTTTTTTCTGCGCTTCTTTACCTGGTGGAACGGCCAGACATTCGGGACGCAATTGTGGACCTGGCTGCACGGGGAGGTCGTGGGCAAGGACGAATTTGGGAATCAGTACTACCGCACGAGCGGCGGAAAGATTGATCCTGCGCTCGGATTTGAGCGGCGGTGGGTCATCTACAACGGCGTTGCGGAGGCCTCAACCGTGCCGCCCTCATGGCATGGATGGCTTCATCACACGGTGGACGTGCCGCCAACCGAGGAAAACGTTTCTCCGCGCGCGTGGTGGAAACCGCATCGACCCAATCTCACCGGCACCTCCGGTGCGCATCGCCCAACGGGATCGACCCTTGCACAGGGGCGCCGGCCGAAGGCCACCGGCGATTATAGGCCCTGGATTCCCGGCAAGTGATCCCGTAACAGGCGACGTGAGAAGCCTGGCATAAGCCTCGTATATACCACTGTAATTTAAGATCGAAGGTGCGCTGAAACGGGGCGGCTTTTCCAGCGCCGTCCTCCGATTCGCCTCATTCCCGTGTCACTGCGCGGCGGCGACAGGCAGCCCTTACGCTTCCTTGCGAGAGCACCCCTGATGGCCCGAGCGCTCCTCATCACCTTACTGGTCGCCGGCTCGGCCATGCTGGGCAGCGCGCCCGCCGGCGCACAATTCAACCCCTTTGAGGCTCTGTTCGGATCGCCCCCTCGGCCCCCCTCGAGTGTGCCTGGCGGGCGCGTATCGCCGCAGGGCTACCCGCAATATCCCGAGCAGCAGGATCCCAGATACCAGGATCCCCGTTATCAGGACCCCCGCTATCAGGACCCGAGATATCGTGACCCGCGCGCGCAGGACTATCCGGACCAGCAATATCCCAGCCAGCCTGGCGTTCCCCGCCCAGGGCCCACGGGTGTGCAAAGCCAGCCGTTGCCGCCGCCGCCCGGCGGGGCCACTGCCGCCGTTCCGCCCGGTCAAGCGCTCGAGCCTCTGCCGCCCGTACAGCGGCCGCGCGGCACTCCACAACCCGCCGATACGTCGCCGCAGGGCGACGATGAGGTGATTCCAGAGTTGCCGTCTCAGAAGATACCGAACAAGGCCGCGCTGTTCTCGGGCCTGGACAAGATCACGGGTCGCATCATCAATTTTGACGTCGCGATCGGCGAAACGGTGCAGTTCGGGGCCTTGCAAGTGACCGCGCGTACTTGTTACACGCGCCCGCCCACTGAGACGGCCAATACCGACGGTTTCATCGAGGTCGACGAGGTGACCTTGCAGGGCGAGGTGAAACGGATCTTTACCGGCTGGATGTTTGCCACCAGCCCGGGCCTGCACGCCGTAGAGCACCCCATCTACGACGTATGGCTCACCGACTGCAAAAATCCGGTGGTGGCGGCAGCCTCACCACCCGAACCCGCGCCGGCTTCGGCCCTGCCCGCCAAGCCGCCGGCCGCGGCGCAACGTCGCCCCGCCCAGCAGCAACCGGCGCCGGCTCCGCCGCGGCGCTGAGCGCGCGTCCATTCTTCAGGCTGGTTCGCTCGGTCGAGGCGGAGCCAGCTGGGCGAGTGCCTCAGCACCGCTGATTGGACGCTTGAGCGAGAGTGCCGCAAAGTCGGCTTCCCCGACCAGGGCCGCTTCCAAGAGCTTGTGATACTGCCGGCGTGGCACTTCAATCGCACCAAACGACTTGAGGTGCTCGGTCACGAACTGGGTATCGAGCAGTTTGAACCCGCCGGCCCTCAGGCGAGCGACCAGATGCACGAGCGCCACCTTCGATGCGTCGCGCGCCCGATGGAACATGCTCTCGCCGAAGAACGCCCGACCTAGCGCCACGCCGTAAAGTCCACCGACCAATGCTTCGCCGTCGTAAACCTCGATGCTATGGCAGTGTCGCCGCTCGTAGAGCTTGCGATAGAGAGTGCGGATGCGCCCATTGATCCAGGTCCGGGGGCGGTCCGGACGGGGCTCGGCGCATGCCGCAAGCACAGCGTCGAAGTCTCGGTTGATGCTGACGGTGAAGCGGTCAGAGCGGACCGTGCGGGCGAGACGGGTGGACAAGCGAAACCGGTCCAGCGGAACGATGCCGCGCATGTCGGGCTCGATCCAGTAGAGTGCCGGATCCTCGGCGTTCTCAGCCATCGGAAAGATGCCGCAGCTATAGGCCTTGAGCAGGACTTCCGGGGTGATCTCGATGAGGGCGCTTTCGCGATTTGCCATGACACTGCTGCGGGGCTGATGATTCCCAACCCGTCTAGATAGTGTGCCGAGCAAGAGCCTGCATGCCAACCGTGCTCGTTCGCCCCGGTTCCCGCGTCAGCGCCAGCGGCAGGTTTACGCGCGTGCTCGGGGGTATGGAGAGGCATGGCCTATTTGCGTGCCCAGTGCCGTCCCGCGTGTCCCCTAAGCCGAACTTTGCGCGCGCAAGGCATGACGGGCTTCAGATTGGACGAGGACCCTACGCGCCTTCCATTCCGCCCCGGCCCAAAAACTCCTGCAGCCAGTGAATGTGATAGTCGCCGTCTATAATGTCTTTCTCACGGACGAGTGCACGAAACAGCGGCAGCGTGGTCTCGATGCCATCGATTACGAACTCGTCCAGGGCCCGCTTCAATCGCATCAAGCATTCTCCGCGCGTCTTGCCGTGCACGATCAGCTTGCCAACGAGCGAGTCATAGTAAGGCGGGATGGAGTAGCCGTGATAAACGGCCGAATCGACGCGCACGCCCAGTCCGCCGGGCGGATGATAGTGCACAATCCTCCCCGGCGAGGCTCGGAATGACACCGGATTCTCGGCATTGATGCGGCACTCGATCGCGTGGCCGTGGAATTTGACGTCCTCCTGGGCGAAGACGAGCTCACTTCCTGCGGCAACCCGGATCTGTTCGAGCACCAGATCGATGTCAGTGATCATCTCGGTGACAGGATGCTCGACTTGGATCCGCGTATTCATCTCGATGAAGTAGAACTTGCCATCTTCGTAAAGGAACTCGACGGTGCCGACGCCGAGATATTCAAGCTGGCGCATGGCGCTGGCCACCGTTTCGCCGATGCTTGCACGTGCCGTGCCGTTGAGGGCAGGGCAGGGCCCTTCCTCCCAGACCTTCTGGTACCGACGTTGCAGCGAGCAGTCGCGTTCGCCGAGGTGAATGACACGGCCGTGTCCGTCCCCGAGCACCTGGATTTCGATGTGGCGCGGCTGGGCGAGATATTTCTCCAGGTAGATTGCATCGTCACCAAACGCAGCTTTGGCCTCGGCGCGGGCTGTCGCTAGGGCAACCGCGAGCTCATCCGGCGCATTGGCCACTTTCATGCCACGCCCGCCGCCGCCTGCCGCCGCCTTTACCAGAACCGGAAAGCCGAGGGAGCGCGCAAGCGAGATCGCCTCGTCATCGGAGCCGACCGCACCTTCCGATCCGGGCACCACCGGAATGCCAAGTCGGCGGGCGGTGCGCTTGGCTTCGATCTTGTCGCCCATCAGCCTGATGTGTTCAGGGCGCGGTCCGATGAAATGAATGTTGTGCTCAGTGAGAATCTCCGCAAAGCGGGCATTTTCCGAGAGAAAGCCATAACCGGGATGCACCGCATCAGCGCCCGTGATCTCGCAGGCGGCAAGCAGCGCGGGAACGTTTAGATAGCTTTCGCGCGACGGGGGCGGACCAATGCAAACACTCTCGTCCGCGAGGCGCACATGCATCGCGTCCTCGTCTGCCGTCGAATGCACGGCCACTGAAAGGATGCCAAGCTCCTTGCAGGCCCGCAGAATGCGCAGCGCGATCTCTCCACGATTGGCAATGAGAATCTTATCGAACATGAGAGGCGCTGTGTTCGTTATCCGCTCTTGGTGTATGCCGACGTTCGGGCCGCGCGTGTGTCGCCGCGCCACTCGCTCAGCCGCCGTCCACGGCCGAACGGAGCGGACAGCTCGGCCCGCAGGGCTACTCGATGATCATCAGCGGCTCGCCATATTCCACCGGTTGGCCGTCCTCGATCAGTATCTGAACCACCGTTCCCGCGCGCGGGGATGGAATCTGGTTCATGGTTTTCATGGCCTCTACAATGAGAAGCGTGTCGCCGACGCGGACCTGAGTGCCGACCTCCACAAAGGGCCGAGCGCCAGGCTCGGGGCCGGTATAAGCGGTGCCGACCATAGGGGACGTGACCACGCCCGGGTGCTTGGCAGGATCGGCCGGAGTAATGCCCGGGGGAGCTGCATTGTTCGCATCTATGGGTGGGGCCGCTCGCGCCGGCAGGACGCTGCTCGACTGCGGATGGCGGGCAACGCGGACGCGGTGTCCGCCGCGCTCGAACTCGATCTCTGTCAGCCCGGTTTCTTCAAGCAGCCGTGCGAGCTCGCGGATCAGCTCGTGATCGATCGCGGGATGCGATTGGGCCACGCTTTTTCCTTTCCGCTCTCCCGGCACTGCCTCAGCCCTTGCCGGCGCCGATGAGCGCTGCCAGTCCTTCGATGGCGAGAGCATAGCCATTGATGCCGAAGCCGCACAGGCTTGCCTTGGCGACCGGGGCGATGTGCGAATGACGGCGGAAATTTTCCCGCGCGAATATATTGCTGATGTGAACCTCGATGATCGGCACCTCCACAGCCGCAATGGCGTCGCGAATAGCGAGCGAGGTGTGGGTATAGGCGCCGGGATTGATGATCACCCCTACCGCGGTTTTTGCGGCGGCCTCGTGAATGGAGTCGACCAGGATCCCTTCGTGATTAGTTTGCCGAAACTCGATCGTCAGACCGTGACGTTTGCCGCTATCTCGACAGAGCGTTTCCACGTCCCGCAGCGTGCCATGGCCGTAGGTGGCGGGCTCACGCGTGCCGAGAAGATTGAGATTGGGTCCATTGAGGACGTAGATCGTCTGCGCCATGGGCAGGTCCGCGCCGCGACCCGGAATGAGCCTGCGCCGTTATAGGCATACCGTGCGGTCAGGGGAAGCCACGAAGGTTCGGCGAGGTCGGTGACACGCAGCCGGGCTTCGCGGAAGGAAGTACATCAAGCCCCAGGCCGAGCAACCGTCGGCGCGGGCTAAGCTCGCTCCTGTCTCAGGTCAGCAGCTCGCTTGACCGCAACGGGCCGTGTTGATCTTTTCCTGCAGCAGCTTCAGGCCGACCGCGCCGACCACCACGTCCTTGCCCACGACATAGCTTGGCGTGCCGTTGAGGCCCAGAGCCTCCGCCAGCTTGAAGCTCTCCTCGAGAGAGGCCTTCACCTCCTCGCCGGCCATGTCCTTTTCGATGCGGCCGAGGTCCATGCCGACTTCCTTGGCCACCGCCAGCGCGCGCGTCTTGTCCGCCTGTCCGCGTCCGCCAAGAAGCTTCTGGTGAAATTCGAGATATTTCTTGCCGCCGCTCTTGTCCTGCATGCGCACCGCAGCTGCGACCTGCGCGGCCTGCACCGAGCCTTCACCCAACACGGGAAATTCCTTGAGGACGAACTTCAGCTTGCCGTCTCCTTTGATGAGGTCGAGCATGTCGCTCATCGCGCGCTTGCAGTATCCGCAATTGTAATCAAAGAACTCGACCAGGACGACGTCCCCTTGCGGATTGCCCAGCGTGACTTGGCGCGGCGAGCGAAAGATTGTCTCGCTGTTTTCGGCAACCGCACCACGATGTTTCTCAATCTCGGCGGCAGCTTGGCGCTTCTCGAGCTCGTTCATCACGTCCTGCAGCAGCTCGGGATGGCTCAGCAGATATTCTCTGACTATGCCTTCGATCTCACCGCGTTGATCACTGTTGAACGATTGCCCAGCTCCCGACACGCCTGCGGGTAGCGCCAGCAGTGCCGAAAGTGAGGCGGCAGCAAGCATATTTCGGCCAATTCTCATCGTGATTGTCCTTGTCATTCAATTACGCAGAGCGCTCTGCGAGGGTTTGTAGGTTGCAATGTCGTCGGCCTTCACCCAGCCGGGAGAGCCGACCGGGAAACGGGTCTTGGCCCGCATTGCGATCTCGCGTGCGGTCTTCACGTCGCCGCGCATGAAGGCGGCCTGCGCGGACGCAAGATCGGCACGCGCGAGATCATTCTTTTGACCATAAGCCATCGCCAGCTGCCGGTAGCCATCGGGGGATTCCGGCTCCCGCACCACCGCCGCCTGCAGCAGGGTTATCGCCTCGTCGAGGCGAGCACGGTCGTTGCTGGCGATCAGTGCCTGGCCGAGCATGATCTGCATCAGCGCGGGGCTCGGTGCATGCTGGATCGCCTGGCGCAGCGGCGCGATGGCTTCCGCTGGCTTGCCCGCCTCCAAAAGTGCCTGCCCCTTCAGCTCCAGAAAATATGGATTTTGCGGCTGCGTGTGAATGAGTGCATCGATCTGTGCGACTGCTGCGCGCGGATCGGCGAAGCGATAGGCGGATATTGCGCGGGCATAGCGCGCCGCAAGCGATGTGTCGGTTGCAGGATAGCGACGCGCCACCGTCTCCGGCCGCTCCACAAAGCCGAACAGCTTGGCGCGCGCGAGGTCGTGCCGGGCCTGCAGGGCTGTGGGATCCTTGTGATCCCAATAAGGACTTTGCCGCGCCATGCCTTCCAGAGCCGCGACGCGCTCGCTCGGCAGGGGGTGCGATTGCATGTACGGATTGATGAATCGGGTCTGATAAAGGGTCTGGTCAGCCAGGCGCTTGAACGTCTCGTGCATGCCGCGGGGCGACTGACCGGTGGCGTTCAGAAACTTGACCCCGGCCCGGTCGGCTTGGTCCTCCTGCGCGCGAATATAGCCAAACAACGTATTCTGGATCACCGCCGAAGGGCCGGAAATTGCGGCAGCCCCGATTTGACTCATATCTGCGCTGCCGGAGCGGCCGCCGGCCACGACTGCCCCCAGGCCGAGCAGCATGGCGAGGATCGACATTGTGGACGCCGCCGCGAGTTGCTCGCGTATGCGCGCAAGATGTCCGCCGGCAATGTGCCCGGTCTCATGCGCGAGCACGCCGATAATTTGATTGGGCGTCTCTGAGTCCATCATGGCGCCCGCATTCACAAAAATGCGCCGGCCGTCCGCCACGAACGCGTTGAACCCGCGATCGTTGATGATGACGATCTGCACGTTCTGCTGGGCGAGACCCGCCGCCTTCAACAGCGGCTGCGTATAATCCTTGAGCAGCTGCTCGACCTCGGCGTCGCGCACGATCGGCAGACCGCCTTGCTGCGCGCGTGCGGGCAACGTGGCGAGTGCGAGAGCGGCCGCCGTTACGCCGGCAATCACACGCACCGCTGGCCGGCTATGCCCGAACTTGCTAAGTGAGATCTTTCCGGTCATTTCTGCTTGTGGCAATCCGGCGTTAGAGCGCGCATGTAGGAAATTGTTCACGGTGCTCTCGGCGAAGCTAGTTGTGCCGCGTAGCACGGTCAATGTGGCGACCCGTAACGTCTGCGTGCGGAACTCTGGGCAGTGTGACTCGGGACATGGGCCGCAGAAATGCGGCGACAGCTGGGCGCCGCAGGGCAGCAGCAAGCGACAAGCAGCGAATGGTACAGGCATGTTGGACACGGCAAGACGGCTGATGACCGCCTCGTTACGGAGTGACGTGCCGCCGTTCATGGTCATGGACGTGATCGCGGCCGCCTCGCGCATCGAGGAGGCGGGCGGTCGCGTCATTCACATGGAAGTCGGGCAGCCGGCCGCCTCCGCCCCAGCTGCCGCGATCGCCGCTGCCCGCGCCGCTCTCGACTGCGGACGCCTCGGTTACACCGAGACCTTGGGTCTTCCAGCACTGCGATCGCGCATTGCCCGGCATTATCGCGAAGCTTACGGGGTCGACGTCGATCCTGCCCGCGTCGTGGTAACCACAGGCTCGTCCGCAGGCTTTCTGCTCGCCTTCCTCACCCTGTTCGAGCCGGGCGACCGGGTGGCGGTGGCATTGCCCGGTTATCCGCCGTATCGCCACATCCTACGCGCGCTCGGCTGTGAATGTGTGACGATTGAAACCGACGCGCAGACGCGCTGGAGCATAACGCCTGAGATGCTTATCGAGACGCATCGGCGAACACCGTTGCGAGGCGTTCTGATCGCCAGTCCGGCCAATCCGACCGGCACAATGATGCCGGGCGACTCATTGCATGCTCTGATCTCAGCGGCGGAAGCTGAGGGAATCGCTTTCATCTCCGACGAAATCTATCACGGGCTCGACTATGCCTTCGCTGCGGAAAGCGCGGCACGATTGTCCAGCCACACCATCATCATCAATTCCTTTTCGAAATATTTCTGCATGACGGGCTGGAGAGTAGGCTGGATGGTCTTGCCCACGCACCTGGTGCGCACTGTCGATCGACTGCAGGGTAATCTTGCGATCTCGGTACCGACCTTATCGCAAATCGCCGCCGAGGCGGCCTTCGAGGGGCGCGCCGAGATGGACAGGGTCAAGCATGGCTACGAGGATAACCGGCGGATCCTGATCGAGGGCTTGCCGAAAGCGGGGATCACGCGAATGCTCCCCGTCGACGGTGCGTTCTACCTGTATGCCGACGTCTCGGAATTCTGCGATGATAGCTTGGAGTTTGCCCAGCGCATGCTCGAGGAAATCCACGTCGCTGTGACCCCGGGGGTCGATTTCGACCCGCATCGAGGAAGGCAGTTCATTCGGTTCTGCTATGCGGCATCTACGGCCGAGATGCACGAGGCCGTGCACAGGATTGGTCAGTGGCTGCCGCACAGATAAGCCAGAGTCACTCCTGCGCAGCTGACTTCGCCGCGCACCCCGCTGAGCGAGCCTGCTGTCAACCTTGCGTCTTTAGTGCCTCGAACATCTTGAATGCCTCTGCCGGATTGAGGTTCTTGTGCACGACGGCATGGACGGCCGACATCATCGCCTTTGGCGCTTCCGACTGGAAAATGTTGCGGCCCATGTCCACGCCTGCGGCGCCCTGCTGAACAGCATTGTAGGCCATCGTCAGCGCATCCCGCTCCGGCAGCTTCTTGCCGCCAGCCATCACGACCGGGACCGGACAGGACGCCGTCACCGTCTCGAACCCGTCGGCGACGTAATATGTCTTCACGTATTGCGCCCCCAGCTCGGCGATGATGCGGCATGCGAGACGCAAGTATTTCGCGTCCCTCACCATATTGGTACCGACCGCGGTGACGCCCATCACCGGCACACCACAGCGCAGCCCGGCATCCACCAGTCGCGTCATGTTGTGGATAGACCGCGTCTCGTGCTCCCCACCAACGAACACCTGGATGCCCACACCCGCGGCGTTCAGGCGGACAGCATCCTCCATGTCCATGGCAATCTGCTCGTCGGACAGCTCCTTCAAAATGCTGGGCCCGCCACTCGCGCGGAGAACCATGGGTTTGCTGGATTGGGCTGGAATGACGCTGCGCAGAATTCCGCGCGTGCAAAAAAGCGCATCGCAGAATGGAAGCAGCGGCACGATCGAGAGATCGATGCGCTCGAGTCCGGTTGTCGGACCCTGAAAATAACCGTGATCAATCGCCAGCATGACCGTGCGTCCGCTTGTCGGTGCAAACACCCGCGCAAGCCGGTTCTTCATGCCCCAATCCAGCTGATGCGAGCCTTTGAGAAAGAAACCAGGCTCCGCCTGCGGCACGTCAGCGGCAAATCTGGCGCCTTCCCTGTCAGCTTCCGGCATGGTGGGCCTCGCGCAATTCGTAAGAATGAGCGATGTTCATCGTAGCGCGGCAGCAATATTGCCGCCATCAACCGTCGTCACATTGCCGCTGGTCTTGAGCTGCATCGCCTGGTGTAGGAATGCTTGAGCCACATCATCCGCAGTGACTTCACGGCGCAGCAAGTTACCGCGCAGGTAATCAGCCTCGCTTACGCCGCGCGCTTGCGCCCGCTCCGTGATCAAATCATCGGTAAGCAGACCTGAGCGAACGCGGTCGGCATTTACCGCGTTCGCGCGAATGCCTTCGGCGCCATATTCCAGCGCATATTGGCGGACGAGCAGCAGCGTCGCAGCTTTCGGTAATCCGTATGGACCGAAATTCGGGCCCGGATTGACGGCCTGTTTCGAAACATTAAACAGGAGACAGCCGCCGGTAGCTTGCATGAGCATCAGCTTGAGCGCTGCCTGCGCAACGCGCTGATGAGCAAAGAAGTTGAGCTCGAAGCTTTTGCGCAGGATGGCCTCGTCGAGCTCGCCAATTCGCCCCTGCCAGGCGGCACCCGCATTCGAAATGAGGATGTCTAACCCGCCGAAGCTGCTTGCCACGGCTTCAAACGCGGTCCCGACTGAGGCCGCATCCGTGACGTTGCATTCCAGCGCCAAGGCGCAATCCCCAATCGTGCTGGCCACGTTCGTGGCAGCCTGCAGATCAGCATCGAGCAACGCCACTTCGGCCCCTGCTGCGGCAAACATCCGGGCCGTTGCAGCGCCGATCGCTCCACCCGCCCCAGTGATCGCCGCGACCTGCCCGCGCAACGGCAGCTCCCGTGGAGCGCCGAGCTTCGCCTGCTCGAGCGCCCAATATTCCATGTCGAACATCTCGGCTTCCGAGATGGACTCGAAAAGCCCGATTGCCTCGGCATCCCTGATGACGCAGATCGCGCTCTCGGCGATGTCGGCGGCCACTGCGGCCTCTTTCTTCGAGGGTCCGAGGCCGAACAAGCCGAGCCCGGGCACGAGAGCCACGCGCGGTAGCGGATCAAGCATGATCTTGCGCTGCTGCGTGCGCGCTTGGTTTCGACTGAAATAGATTCGGTAGCTCTCGATAAAACGTCGCGCCGCGGCATTGGCTGCGCTCTTGAATGCCCCGAGGTCGTCCATTTCCGGGGCGGGGAGGACCAGTGGCCAGTTTTTCGTGCGGATGGTGTGGTCTGGAGTGACCACGCCAGCTTGACTGTAGCGCATCAATTCGGCCCCGTTCACGAAATCGAGAATTGCAGGGCTGGTGCGGAAGTCGAGCAAGAGGCGCAACCACGCGCCTTCAATGCGCTCATCCTTCAGGCTGCAAGCGCCGCGCACGATAGGCGCCACGGATGCGGCCGACACCGGGCGCTTTATCGCGGTGCCGCCGACCAACACGCTCTTGCGATTGCGGCGGACGTGCTCTTCTGCATGCGTGACCAGCGCGATCATGCGCTCATAGGCATCGCGCGCGTCGTTGTCGAAGGTGAAGATGCCGTGCTTGAGGAGGATCAGCCCTTCCACATCGGGCTTTGCCTCGTACACCTCGGTCGCACGCTTTGCGAGCCCGAAACCAGGCATGACATAGGGGACGATACCCGCACGACCATCGTAGATGTCCGAGCAGAGGATGGCCCCGTTCGGCTGATCCACAACGCTCAGGACCGCATTGGCGTGCGTGTGGTTCACGTAGCGGTGCGGCAGAAAAGCATGCAGCAGGGTTTCGACAGAAGGGCTCGGCGCCCAAGGGTCGAGCAGATTGGCGCGCGCGATGCGCGTCATGTCCTCGTCAGAAAGGGTTTGTCGCTGGCGCAACTTGCGCAAGGCGGCGAGCCGCACGGGCGCAAATGATGCGGGCTCCGCCAACGACATGTCGACGCCAGAGCCTTTGATGCACAGCGTCTCGGTCTCCTCACCGAGGAGATCGGGCAACCTGGTCTTGACTGAGGTATTGCCGCCGCCGTGGAGCACGAGGTTTGGTTCTTGCCCCAGCAATCTTGTGCTGTAGACGCAGAGCGCCAGATCGCGACCAATGCCGGCCGGCGCATAGCGGGCGACCGCGGCAGTCGCCTCGCTATCCAGCCAGCAACTCTGCACCTGCGCTTCAGCCTTTACTGAGTGCGCGCTTACTCCACCACCCCGAGCGCCGCGGTCGGTCGCTTGCCTCGGAGCTTGTCACGATTGGTTCTGCCGGCGGCTGCGGCGCCAGCGGAGGAGGGGCGGCCGCCCCCGTGTCATCCCGCATTGCCACAGGTGCCGGCTCGCGAACGGTTGACCGCCGCCGCGGCTCTGCCCGCGTGGGCTCAGGTACCGGTTCGGCCAGTTCGGGAGTTACGTTCTGGGTCGCATTAGCGGGCCATTGCTCGTGCGAGGATGGGCCAGCTTCGGTGGCATCGCGGCGAGGCATTCCCCGGTTTGGCGCCGCCACGTCCGGTCTCTCCACGTCCAGTCTGTCTGCATGCGGCTCGTGCGCGGCCCATTCGGCGGGATGCGTAGGCGCGTCATGCTCGCTCAAGGAATTCGCCCCCGCAGGCAAAGCGGTAGGCGCCGCCTCATCGGGCAGGTCACTCGTGCCGCCTTCGAACTCACCGGCAACCTCGATCTCGGCATCTCCTTCAGGTTGATGCTCGGAGCCGACTGAAGCCTCGCCTTCGCGCCCGCGGCGATTGCGCCGGCCTCCCCGGCGGCCGCGCCGCCGCCGCCGGTGATCAGCTTCGGCGGCTCCCGGGTCTGACGATTCCGCAGCGGGGTCATTGCCGTTGCTGACCGGCTGCGATTCTACCTCAGCTGCCTCCAATGACTCGGCCGAGTCAGGAACGGCATCGGCGGTCTCCTGGTCGGCGACCTCATCATTCTGCTCGGGAGAGAATGGAAGACCCTCTGCCGGTTCTGCGCCGCGACGGCCGCGGCGCCGTCGTCGCCGTCGCCGTCCTTGTTCCTGCTGCTCGGCGTCAGATTGCGTGGTGTCTTCATCCGGCGCCGGGCTCCCACCCTCATCCACCTCCGAGATGGCGTCCTCGTGCTCTGCCTGATCGACCGACTCGTCCTCCTCCTCGTCCTCGACCGCAGGGACCACGGGCGCTGCTGCTGCAAGCGCTTTTGCCTGCTCGGGACTGTGCACCTGCTCGTTCCTCTCGATTACGAACGACACCTGGCCCCCGATTGTCGCGTCGGCATTGACCATGATGGTAATTTGAAAGCGTTCCTCGAGTGCCCGCAGGTGGGCACGCTTATGATTGAGCAGGTAGAGAGCAATGTCGGAGCGGGTCCGCACCGTGAGATTGTGAGTGGCCGCTTTCATCAGCATTTCGTCGAGAGCGCGCAAAAGCTGCAGGGCGACTGACGAAACTGAGCGCACATGCCCGCTGCCGCCACAATGCGGGCACTTCTCAGTCGAGCTTTCCAGCACGCTTGACCGGATGCGTTGGCGCGACATTTCAAGCAGGCCAAAATGTGAGATGTGGCCAACCTGAATGCGCGCTCGGTCGTGGCGCAGGCACTCCTTCAACCGCCGCTCCACTGCGCGGTTGTTGCGCTTCTCGTCCATGTCGATGAAGTCGATCACGATCAACCCGGCAAGATCGCGCAAGCGCAGCTGACGCGCTATCTCCTCGGCGGCCTCGAGATTGGTCTTGAGCGCGGTATCCTCAATGTGATGCTCTCGCGTTGCACGCCCCGAATTGACATCGATCGCGACGAGGGCCTCCGCCTGATTGATGACGATATAGCCGCCCGAGCGCAGCTGCATCACTGGCGTGAACATGGCGTCGAGCTGGCTCTCGATGCCGTGCCGCGTGAACATCGGCAGCGCGTCCTGATACAGCTTCACACCCTTGGTGTGGCTCGGCATCAGCATGCGCATGAACTCTTTCGCCTCGTGATACGCATCACCGCCGGCGACAAGGATCTCATCGATGTCCTTGTTGTACAGGTCGCGGATGGAGCGCTTGACGAGCGATCCCTCCTCATAAACCAGCGTGGGCGCGGTGGATTTCAAGGTCAGGTCGCGCACCGTCTCCCAAAGACGCAACAGGTATTCGAAGTCCCGCTTGACCTCGGTTTTCGTCCGCGCAGCGCCAGCGGTGCGTAGAATGACACCCATTCCTTCGGGAACTTCGAGCTCCTGCGCGATTTCCTTTAAGCGGCGGCGATCTTCGGCGCTCGTGATCTTGCGACTGATGCCGCCGCCGCGTGCGGTGTTGGGCATCAAAACGGAGTAGCGGCCCGCAAGCGACAGGTACGTGGTAAGTGCGGCACCTTTGGTGCCGCGTTCTTCCTTGACCACCTGCACAAGCATCACCTGCCGCCGCTTGATCACCTCTTGGATCTTGTACTGCCGTCGCAGCCGCGGCATGCGCTCGGGCACCTCCTCCATGGCATCGGCTCCGCCGACCGATTCGATGTGCTCCTCTTCACCTTCGCCGCCATTCACCTCGCTCACGTTGTGCTCGCGGTCCGTCACGAGGGCCGCCTCTGGCGATCCCTCGCTGGCAGCAGCCTCGTTCACATCGCGGTCCTCCGCGTGAGCACTGGTCTGCCCTTCCTGGGGCTGAGCTTCCTCGGCTGAGCTCAACGGCGTCGGCCGATCAAATCCTGACTCGAGCTGGGGACCGTCGGATGCGGCGGGAACGGGCTCAGCGGACGCGCTCGATTCAAGCTGCGCAAGCTCGATACGGCTATCACCCCCGAGCGCAACGGGAGAGATGAGGTCCGGCTCGAGATGATCAGCTGACGCTGCTCCGCTTTCATTGCTCTGCGCGCTTGATTCCTCCGAGGGCTCCGGGCCGGTTGACGCTGCACTTTGCTCCGAATCCGCCTCCGTCGCGCCAGTCTCGGGGTCCGCCTCGTGCTCTTCCAGAGGCTCGCTTTTGAATTGGCCGGATCGCCGGTGGGCGGCGCGCCCGCGGTGGCGCTGCTGATGAACGTTGAGATCTGCCTCCGCTTCGGCGGCGCGTTGAGCACGCTCCTCCTCGGCGATCAGTGCCTGTCGATCGGCAATCGGTATCTGGTAGTAATCCGGATGGATTTCGCTGAAGGCTAAAACCCATGCCGATTTCCACCGTAGTCGACAAAGGCAGCTTGCAGCGACGGCTCGACCCGCGTCACCTTTGCCAGATAAATGTTACCGCGGAGCTGCTTACGGTTGGCGGATTCGAAGTCGAATTCCTCGACACGGTTGCCGCGCAGAACGACCACCCGGGTCTCCTCCGGATGGGTAGCATCGATGAGCATTTTGTTGGGCATTGCCAAATCTCATAATGGCGGTTCGCCGCGCCGCCACTCGGCGTCGCGAAGACGACGCAGAGCGGCGCGACCAAGTACCCGCCGGATTAAAGTTGAATAGGAGGGCCTTCAGCGCGTCAGCTGGCACCGCGTCGGCTCGCGACGTAATGATCCTCTGGCAGTGCAGTGGCTGTTTCTGGACGCGTGGTCGTGGCATGACCTGTTGACCCGTGACGGCTGCGGCAGCGCAGGTTGTGCGCGGCCGCGGGTTCTTCTCGCTGACGATCCTCGACTCGGGTGGCGCACTTGCAAGATTAAGCCGCTGCACCATCGCGCGAGGCAAGCGCCGCACGCGACACCGATCGTCGTCCACAGGAACATCGGCTGTTGCGAGCCTGAGTCTTCGCTCTTGCGAGCGAATGCCCGCAGCTCGCTGCCCGCAAGAACCGTCCCGATTGCTGATCGGGAAGTCGGCGCCTGCAAGGGCCTGCCGGATGTCCGAACGCGGCACAACCGGAACTATAGATCGCCAGCGACCTCCTTCTTAGGGCGGGCAAGGCAGTATGGCAAGAGACGCAGGTTGGCGGTGGACCGATCGGCCCGCCGCCGATGGCGGCAACGCGCCGTTTCCCTGCCATAATTATCGCCTCACCCTGCCTGAGCCGGCGATTTAGCTACGCCTTGCTCATGCAGTAAGAGGGATGCCCCGGAGGGCTGGTCCGTGTCATTCCGCGCCGTATCCCTTCTTGTCAGCGGGGCGCTCTCGCTGCTGACCACCTTGGCCGATGCAAGGGCGGCCGAACGCCCGCACGCGCCCGTCGCATCGGATGTCGAGAGCGAGTTTCCGGTCGCCAGCGATGTACGGCTTGGCGGTGACGACAACCAGACCCGGATGGTGGTGGACTTCAGTCGGAATATCGAGGTCCGCACTTTTACCCTTCCCAATCCATATCGGGTGGTAATCGACATGCCGCAGGTCAGCTTTCAGTTGCGGCCGCGAACCGGTGAGTTGGGACGAGGCCTGATAAAGGCATTTCGTTTTGGACTTGTCATGCAGGGTGGCTCGCGCATGGTCATCGACCTGGCGCGGCCCGCGCGGGTCGAAAACGCTGTGGTTCTCGAGGCGGAGAACGATCAACCCGCCCGGCTTGTGCTGGACCTTGCCGCGACCGATCGCGAGACGTTTATGCGCGCCGTCTCGCTGGACTCCCGAATACCAGAGACCCCAAGGCCCGACCTCGGCCCGGGGAACCGACAGACAGGCGATCCGCGTCCCTTGATCATGCTCGATCCTGGCCATGGCGGCATCGATAACGGCACCCGGGCTCCGAGCACGGGGGAGATGGAAAAGACCATTGTTCTCGAGTTCTCCCTTCTGCTGCGGGATAAGCTTGAGAAGACGGGCAAATATCGCGTCGCCATGACCCGAACGGACGATACTTTCGTTCCGCTGGACGATCGCGTGGCGCTTGCTCGCTCGCACCAAGCTGCGCTGATGATGTCGATCCACGCGGATGCGCTGCGCCGCCGAGAGGGGGATGCACAAGGTGCGACGATCTACACGTTATCGGAGCGGCCGTCCGATGCCCGCGCTGCGCGACTTGCCGAGAGCGAGAACCAGGCGGACGCCATAGCCGGACTCGATCTCTCCTCTGAGCCCAAGGACGTCGCCGGCATCCTCGTTGACCTTGCCCGGCGCGAGACCAAGACCTTCTCGGTCCAGTTTGCCCAGGCGGCGGTCGCCGAGCTGAAGAAATCGGCGCGTCTGCATCCGACGCCCATGCGTTCGGCAGGGTTCCGCGTGCTCAAGGCTCCCGACGTGCCCTCGGTCTTGCTCGAGCTCGGCTATGTCACCAACAAGGCCGACCTGCAATCTCTGATCTCAGTCGAATGGCGAGAGCGTACCGCCGATTCCATCGTCTCCGCTATCCACGCTTTTTTTCGGACGCGCTTGGCGGGCAATGGCAAGAATTGAGCAAGGGCGAAGGCCATTCAGCCTCAGTTTCAACATAAAAAATGTCGAATTGCCTGTTGGATCCGACGGATGAGACCGCTGACGCAGTTATGGGGACAGCAGTCCGTTCCGGCCGCGTGCTCGTGGCAGAATGAGATAGACGTCCGGGCGAAGGGGGGACTTCGGCCATGAGACTGATGCTGCGCTTTCTCGGCCTTCTGTTCGCTGGGGGGACGATCATTTTCGTGGTCGCCATAGCTGGCGCCGCGGGATTGCTGTGGCATTACTCCAAGTCGCTGCCGGATTATTCGCAGCTTCAGGATTATGAGCCCGCCGTCATGACGCGGGTGCATGCTGCTGATGGATCACTGCTCGCGGAATACGCCCGCGAGCGGCGCCTATACCTGCCGATCCAGGCCGTTCCGAAGCTTGTCACCAATGCGTTCGTTGCCGCCGAGGACAAAAATTTCTACGAGCACGGCGGCATCGACTTCTCGGGGGTCGCTCGGGCCACACTGCTGTTCGTACAGCAATATGGCAGTGGCCGCAGGCCGCAGGGGGCCTCCACAATCACGCAGCAGGTCGCAAAGAACTTTTTGCTCACGAACGAGGTGTCGTTCGCCCGCAAAGTCAAGGAAGCGCTGCTCTCCATGAAGATTGAGCGGGCCTTCACCAAGGACCGCATCCTCGAGCTCTATTTGAACGAAATCTATCTCGGCATGGGCGCCTATGGCGTGGCCGCCGCTTCACTTCTCTATTTCGATAAATCGGTACACGAGCTGACCATTGCTGAGGCGGCCTATCTGGCGGCGCTGCCGAAAGCGCCGAACAATTATCATCCCTTTCGCCAGCGTGAGCGCGCGCTCGAGCGGCGCAATTACGTCATCGATCGGCTGAACGAGGATGGCTACATCAGCGCCCAGGATGCGGCGGCCGCCAAGAAGGAGCCGCTCAAAGTCACGCCGCGCCCCACCGGTGCTCACATATTTGCGGCCGAGTACTTCGCCGAAGAAGTGCGCCGCTACATCAACGAGAATTACACCGAGAAGAAGCTCTACGAGGGCGGGTTGTCCGTGCGCGCCACCCTCGATCCGAAGCTGCAGGTGCAGGCACGCAAGGCGCTCGTCGATGGCTTCGTCCGTTTCGACGAGCAGCAAGGCTACCGTGGTGCCTCGAGCAAGCTTGATATGGCGGGGGACTGGGGGGTCAAGCTAGCCGAAGTCAAGGCGCTCTCCGATATCGCTCCGTGGCGGCTGGGTGTAGTGCTCGATACGGGTGACGCCTCCGCGCGGGTAGGCTTTCAGCCGGTGCGTGAACCGGGCGGGGCGGTGTCCAAGGAGCGCGAGACCGGCACCGTGACGCTCGAGGGCGTCAAATGGGCGAAGCTGACCTCGGGGCCGCTAAAGGGCAAGACGCCGACGAAAGTCTCGCAGGTGCTCGAACTGGGCGACGTGATCTACGTCGAGCCAATCGAGGGGAAGGAAGGACAATTGCGGCTACGCCAGGTGCCTGAGGTTTCAGGCGCGATGGTGGCGATGGATCCGCAGACCGGCCGCGTGCTCGCGATGGTCGGCGGCTTCTCGTATGACCAGAGCCAGTTCAACCGGGCGACTCAGGCCTTGCGCCAGCCAGGCTCCTCTTTTAAGCCGCTTGTCTACGCCGCTGCTCTCGACAATGGCTACACGCCTTCTACGGTTGTGATGGATGCGCCGTTGGAGATCGATACCGGCACCGGCATCTGGTCGCCCGAGAACTACAGCCGCAAATTCTATGGCCCGTCGACCTTGCGCTTCGGCATCGAGCAGTCGCGCAACGTCATGACAGTGCGGCTCGCCCAAGATATCGGCATGCCGCTGATCGGCGAATATGCCAAGCGCTTCGGCATCTACGACAACTTGCCGAATTACCTGTCTTTCTCCCTTGGCGCCGGGGAGACGACGCTGCTGCGCATGGTCGGAGCCTACGCCATGCTCGACAACGGCGGGCGCAAGATCCAGCCAACATTGATTGATCGCATCCAGGACCGCTATGGTCGCACGATCTACAAGCACGATACCCGGGAATGCCGCGGTTGTGACGCAGAGAAATGGGCGAGCCAGAACGAGCCGAGCCTGATCGACAAGCGCGAGCGGGTCATTGATCCGATGACGGCTTACCAGATCACCTCGATGATGGAAGGGGTGGTGCAACGCGGCACGGCTACCGTCGTGAAGGAGGTCGGTAAGCCGATCGCCGGCAAGACCGGCACCACCAATGACGAGAAGGACGCGTGGTTCATCGGCTTCTCGCCGGATTTGGTGGTCGGGGTCTATCTCGGCTACGACAAGCCACGACATCTCGGGCGCGGGGCCACCGGCGGCGTCTTGGCTGCGCCGATCGTGCGGGATTTCATGAAAGTGGCACTTGCCGACAAGCCTGCCGTGCCGTTCCGGGTGCCGGCGGGAATCAAGCTCATCCGTATCGACCCGAAGACCGGCATGCGGGCCGGGCCTGGTGACCAGCGCGTCATCCTTGAAGCCTTCAAGCCCGGCACCGCGCCACCGGATAACTACTCGGTCATCGGCGTCACCGACGCGGAGGGCCGGCCGCTTGGGGTTTCCTCTGAGGCGGACCGGGCAGTGCGAAGCACCGGAACTGGTGGGCTCTGGTAGCCGCCCAGAGCCATGAGTGTTGGTGACCCTTTACGCGTTGCCGAGGCTTGGCTCAGCGGATCAGCCCGCGTGCCAGCAGCACCATGCCCGAGAGCAGCAACAGGAGCAGTACCAGCCGGCGGAAGCTCGCCTCGTTCAACTGCCCGTAGAGCTTTAGCCCCAACCAAGTACCGACTAACAACGCCGGCAGGCCCATAACAAACAGTGGCAGTGCATCGAGTGCAATCATCCCCCTTGCGCCGAGCCACAGTCCAGCCATTGCAAACGTAGCGACCGTAACCGGCTGGAACACGGCCCGCTGTACGTCGCGGGGCCAGCCGCGCAACCCGCACCAGATCACGAGCACAATCCCGGCAAGTCCCGTGGCGCCGCCGAGAATGCCATTGGCAACGCCGATGCTGCCGTCCAGCAATGCACCCGATTTGCGAATGGGTGCGAGGCTCGGCCGCGTCAGACTGTACAACGTGTAGAGCGTCAGGAACGTGCCGACTGCGATCTGCAACGTGTGGGGGTCCGCTCGGCCAAGCATGGCAACGCCGATCGGCACGCCAACGGCCGCTCCCAACAAGAACGGCCACAGCTTTGCCCATTCGATTGCGTGGCGCAGCTTCCAAACTGCGAGACCTTGAACCATGAGACCGAATCCGATCAGCAACGTCGCGGTTTGCCATGGACTGAGGACGTGCAGCCACACGCCCGCTGCGATCAGGGCGAAGGCGAAGCCGGAGACGCCGGCCACCAGGGCTGCGCAAAAAGTCGCCGCGAGGAAGAGGCCATAATAGACGACCGGATTGTCCATGCGCACTCAGCCGTCGGCTCGAACTTGGCGGCTGCACGGCGGAGCCGCAGATCTATGGGCAGCACTCGCCGCCGCTCGGAGCCGATCAGGTCATTTCCTCCGGCGGCTTGATGTGGCGAAACGAAAAGAGCAGCGCGACGTCATAAGCAATTTTCAGCACGCCACAAATGATGAGTGGCGAAGCCAGCGACGCAGCCGAGATGAGGGCTCCAGAGAGAGTGGGGCTGAGCGCGGAGGCGAGGCTGCGCGGGACCGCGGTGACGCTTGCAGCGGCTGCGCGCTCCCCCGGCGTGACGACAGCCATTACGTAGGATGTGCGTGTGGGCACATCCATTTGCGAGAGTGCGGAGCGCACCAGCAGCAGCGTGAGCGCGGTGCTGAGTTGCGGCGACAACGCTGCGGCGATCAAGCAGATGCTGGCCGGAATGTGTGTGAACACCATCGTATTGATCAGACCGAATCGCTGACCAAGCCGCGCTGCCGCCGGATAGGACAGCGCCGCGAGCACGTTCGACCAGAAGAAGAAAGCACTGGCAGCCGTCAACGACAGATCGAAACGCTCGAACAGCCAGAGAGCCATGAGCGATTGCGCGGTCAAGCCGCCGGCAAAAGAGTCGAGACTAAACAATGCCGCAAGCTTGTAGACCTTGCCTCGTGACGGTCCCAGAGCCGTGCGCGGCGTTGCCTCATGCTGGACGCTGTCAGGAGCGAGCCGCGCGTAGAAACAGGCCGCGAGCAATCCCAGCCCGGCGTAGCCGTAGAACATCAATTGCAGCGCGGCGAGCCGGCTCATGCCGCCCGACGCCAGCAAATCGGGCAGGGCGGCGGAGAGAGCGCCCGCGGCGGTCGACAGAGCACCCGTCAGGCTATACCCGGCGAACACGCGTGTGCGGTTGGCAGCGGCGGCGCGTTCCGCGAGAGCGGCTTGCTCGAGCGGGACATGGATGCCGATTTCTCCGGTGGTCGGGTTGATCGTGCCGATAAATGCAACAAGGGCTATGAGCCCGACGTTCTGAACGTTGGGAACGGCTAGCCCTGTCATCATCATGAGCAGTGCACAACCGAGCAGGAGGGTGCGGAAGTTAAGCCGCCGCGCCACCGTTCCCATTGTGAGCGTCAGCAGAGCTGACCCAAGCAGCGCCGCCGTGGCGATTAAGCCGATCTGGAACGGGGTCAAGCCGATCTCAATCAGGTAGGCTGGCAAGAGAATAGCCGCGAACCCGTCACCTATTCCGCGCGCGGCCCTGGCCGCATAGAGCTGGAGCAAGCCAGGGGTGGCCGTCATTCCTGGGTCCCGCTTTCACACAAAGCGAGCTCGGACATCGGTGCGTTCGCCAACGCTCCCTCGTCGGGACGCAAAACGCCGCCGCGTCCACGCGCGCATCGTTCGTGACGTTTGTTCCTGGAGATGGTTGTTGACCGACATGGCGCGCCCCTGTCTCGCGCACTGAGACGCAGGTGCACTGGGACGTCGCTCAGAAGGGAACCGCATTCCTGATTTTCTTATGATCGGCGACATGCGGTGTTTGTCAAGGCGTCCGTGCATCGGGGAAGGGGCTGTTGCGCTCACCGTCGCGCCCAATTAGATCTCGGCAGCCTTGTCCAATGGAAGAACGAGATGCGTGCGGAAATTCAGACGATCGTCGATGAGATCAAGCAGTCGGTCGGGCTGCTGAGGAGGCATCTTTGACGTCGAAAGGGCGCGCGCGCGCCTGGCGGAGCTCAACCGCCAGGCGGAAGATCCGAACTTTTGGAATGATCAGCAGCGTGCCCAACAGCTGATGCAGGAGCGTACGGCGCTCGAGGAGCAGCTCACCGCTATCGGTCGGATCGAGCAGGAGCTCGAGGACCAGCTGACCATGATCGAGCTCGCGGACGCGGAAAAGGACCAGAGCGCGCTCGCTGACGCTGAGCTCGCTCTGCGCAAACTGAAGGCTGATGTCGCGCGGCGCGAGGTCGAGGCACTCCTTTCGGGTGAGGCCGATCCCAACGACAGCTATCTCGAGGTGCATGCCGGTGCCGGCGGCACCGAAAGCCAGGACTGGGCCAACATGCTCATGCGCATGTACAGCCGTTGGGCCGAGCAACACGGCTACAAGGTGGACTGGATCGAGGAGACCGAGGGGGAGGAAGCCGGGATCAAGTCGGGGACCATCCAAATAAAGGGCCGCAATGCGTTCGGCTGGCTCAAGAGCGAAAACGGCGTACACCGTCTGGTGCGCATTTCCCCGTTCGATTCGAACGCGCGCCGGCATACCTCGTTTGCGAGCGTCAACGTCTATCCGGTGGTCGATGACCGTATCAATATCGACATCAAGGAATCAGACGTGCGCGTCGACACGATGCGAGCGGGGGGAGCGGGCGGTCAGCACGTCAACAAGACGGAATCGGCGATCCGCCTGACGCACATCCCCACCAACATAGCCGTCGTTTGCCAGAACGATCGTTCCCAGCATCGCAACCGGGCGCAGGCATGGCAAATGCTGCGCGCGCGTCTCTACCAGCGCGAATTGAAGCGGCGCGAGGAAATAGCTGCCGCTGAGCAGGCGGCAAAGACCGATATTGGCTGGGGCCACCAGATCCGGTCCTACGTGTTACAGCCATACCAAATGGTGAAGGACCTGCGGACTGGCGTGCAGACGTCGAATACTGGGGGCGTGCTCGATGGCGACCTCGACCCGTTCATGGAAGCCGCCCTTGCGCAAAAGGCGTTCGGCACTCTCCCCACGGAGGTGGAGGACGTGGAATGAGACGCCAGCTTTTCTCGAGCTGCCGCGAGCCTTAATAAGCTTCGCAATCGGGCACTAAACGCCGAGCTCCAGCACGCGTGCAACCAGACTGCGCCCGGATACCCGCAGGCGTGCGATTGAGATCGGCAGCTTGAAGCGGCGGGGTCCCGCGCTGCCTGGATTTAAGAACAGCACGCCATTGCGGGTCTCGATCGACGGCCGATGCGAATGCCCATACACCACTGCGGCAAAACCGGCAGTCGCCGGGTCCACCGCAAGATCGGCGATGTCATGCAAGACGAACAAACGATGTTTTCCGAGAGTGACCTGCTCGGTCATCGGCAAAGCGTGCGCCCACTCACCCTTATCGATGTTGCCACGGACCGCGAAGGTCGGGGCAATTTTGCGCAAAGCCTCCAACACCGCAGGCCTCCCCACGTCGCCCGCATGAATGATGAGAGTGCATCCGCGCAGTGCCGCGAGCGCCTCGGGCCGGATAAGCCCGTGGGTATCGGAGATCACTCCGACGTTGACCTGGCTCATGCGCCGTCTACAGTGCGGTCCGAGAGACGTGGCTCTCTGCGCTGACGGATCAGGCGGCTACAAATCCAGGCGCGTGCCGGCGCGCAGGAATTTGTGCGGATCGACAGGCTCACCCTTTACCCGCGTTTCATAATGCAGGTGCGGACCGGTCGAGCGTCCGGTCGAGCCGATGCGACCGACGATCTGTCCGGCTTTCACGCCCTGCCCAACGTGCACCTCTATTGATGAAAGGTGTGCATACCGCGTCGAGATGCCGTTGCCGTGGTCAACGTCCACAACGCGGCCGTAACCACCGCTCCAACCCGCCGCGGTCACAGTGCCCTCCGCTGTGGCCCGCGCTGGGTCGCCAGGGCTGCCGTGCAGGTCGATGCCGGTGTGCATTGCCGGTGAGCCGGTGAAAGGATCGTTGCGAACCCCAAAGGCGGACACGAGGTCGATCTCGGCATCCACGGGCTTGCGCAGCGGCACGTTTCCGAGCGCGCGCGAAAGTCGGCTGACGTGGGTACGCGCGCTACTGATGCGTTGGAGTTGCCGCTCGAAGGTGGCGGTATCCGCCGCTACACGCGGTGGGATGAGTGGTCCTCCCATGCCGCGTGCGGCTTCCAGGCCGCTGTTCTTGCCCACATCGACGCCAAGCTCACTCAACACGCCGCGAATGCGACGTGCTTTGACGTCGTAGCTCTCCTCCATTCCCGCGAGCGCTGCCATCTGGCGCTGCTCGATGCGATCAAGCGAGGCATTGATGCGCGTGAGGGCACCCACCACACCGCCGTTCCTCACGGCCAAGGCCCCGGGCAGCGCGATGGCAACCTCGCGGGTGCTCTGTAACAGGAGGCGCCCTTGTCGCCGAGTGGCAACGGCTTCTGCGGGGAGGGGCGAGGGGTCTCACTCCGGCTAGGTGTGCGCACCGACCCGGTAATCTCGCCGAGTGCGTTGGCCCGCGCCTCGAGTGCTGACTGCCGCCGGAGAATTTGCTCGAGCTTCTGGTCGTATTGCTCCTGGTCCAGCAATTGCCGACCCGAAAGCCGATCAACCTTGGCGCGCAGATCGGCGATGCGGTCCTCGTAGCCAAACTGCATTTCCGCCTGCCGCGAGATCAAGCGCGTCAGCACGTCGTCGCGGAAGGCAAAGTAGGTCGCGGTGGTAATCGTCCACAAGCCCATGACTACGAGCGTGCCGACCACCGTCCAGAAGGCCACGGGGCGAAGCCTGACGGCGCGCCCGGCGTGCACGAGCGTGTAGCCACCCCCGGAGCGCTTGGCTCGGACGGTTTGGGTGTCTGCGTCCGCCGACGCAAAGCTCGGATGCTGGTGAGGTATTCCTGGCCGACGCGACATTTACGCTCCCCCACCGGTCCCCTACGGCACCCGATGTTACGCCCGCGCTAACTCGCCCCCCAATTAAACCGGTTATGGTTAATTTTCCTGAAACGCATGTGATTCATGCGGCCTCGCCGGTAGCGCGCTACGCGCAGCCGCCACACTTGCCGCTACAAATCGCGCGCCGCGGCGAGCACCTCCGCCGCATGGCCGTCCACCTTCACCTTGGACCAGACGCGCGCGATGCAGCCATCTCTTCCGATCAGCACGGTCGTGCGAACAACGCCGAGAAAGCTCTTGCCGTACATCACCTTCTTGGCCCAAACCCCGTACGCCTCGAGGGTTTTGTGGGTCTCGTCCGAGAGAAGGCCAATCTTGAGGCCATGTTTGCCTTTGAACTTGGTCTGCCGCTCGACCGGATCGGCCGAAACCCCGAGAATGTCGGTCCCTGCCTTGGCGAAGGCGCTCTGAAGCTTGGAGAAGTCGATGGCTTCCCGGGTGCAGCCGGGGGTATCCGCTTTCGGATAGAAGAAGAGCACGAGCTTGCGCCCGCCGAAATCATCCATTGTAACGGTGCTGCCATCATCGCGGGTAAGCGCAAACGCCGGCGCCTTCGCGCCCAGTTCCAATTTGGCGGCCATCGATACGCCTTCCTTTCGTCCCTTTTTCCCGGTCAGTTAATTGATAGCTGGGAGAATGCCACCAGCGGAGCGTTGCCCGATCCATTCTAGGGCAGACGAGGACGCAGGTGGCGAGAGGCTTCGCCGCTGGCGTGCTGTCGGCGATCGCGGCAATACCGGTGGGCGAGGGGGCGCCAGTTCGGGGCATGGCGGGGCAGCAACCGTATCCGAGTTTGGAGGCACTCCGAAAGCTGGAGGCGAGCTTCCAGAATCATCTCGGCGACCAGCATCCCTGGGCGGCCGAGGACGATGACGCTCGCGATGGGCCTCACCAGCACACGGCCCACGCTTGCCTCAAGCCGCGCCTCTGGTCCGCGTTCGCCACCTTTGCCAAGCGGCGCATGCGCTTGATGCTGTTCTCGCCGCGCGTGCGCAGATTTGCCGTCCTCGGCGGCGCGCTGGGCGTACTCGGGCTCGTCGCCATGGGGGCGCTGTGGTGGCGGCTGTCGAGCGGCCCCATCGAGCTCGACATGGCCACGCCGTGGCTCGCTGCGGCCATCAAGCAGAATTTCGGCCCGGCGCACGAGGTCGATATCGGCGGCACACAACTCGAGCGAGATGCGAACGGACGCACCTCCTTGCGCATCCGCGACATCATCGTGCGAGATGCCGACGGCACGATCGTGGCGAGTGCACCAAAGGCAGAGGTGGGAATCTCCGGCACTGGGCTGCTGATGGGGCACATTCGGGCCGAACGCTTGAGCCTCGTGGGCGCCGAGATGGCACTGCGCATCGAGCACGACAGCCGTCTGACCGTTTTTGCGGGCGCCAACAAGCGGCCTTTTGTGACGGCTTCGGCGAGCGCGGCGCCGATCACTGGATCGTTCACCCCCTCACTCCCGCCCTCCGCAGCACCACTCGCCTCGGTGGCGGGGCCAAGCCCATCCACGACGCGAGGAGGCGTTCCTGAGTTTGCGGCGCTGCTGGCTTGGATTGAAAGTCTCGATGCCACGGGGCTCGACGGTGGCGACCTGAGCGAGGTGGGGCTCAAGGGGGGCAACCTCACGCTCGACGACGGACGCAATGGCAAGCAGTGGACCTTTGCCAATATCGACCTGAGCGTGACTCGCCCGAAGGGCGGCGGCATCGCCGTAATGCTCGGGTCGGAAGCTGGCGAGCGGCCATGGCTGATCCGCGCCAGTATGACTCCTGGCCAGCAAGGCCACCGTCTCATTGATATTGAAACCCAGAAAGTGCCCTTGAAGGACTTGATGCTGGCCATGCGCCTCGGCGAGGCGCAGTTCGAGCCAGATTTGCCGATGTCGGGACGAATGCGTGCCGACATAGGTCCTGATGGCATGCCGCACATGCTCGAGGGCCGCATTCTTATTGAGAAGGGAGTGGTCGTCGATCTGGACGAGGTCGATCTGCGAATTCCAATCGAACGGGCGGAGGTCAATCTCGATTGGGATGCAGCGCGGCGGGTCCTCGTCATGCCGTTCCAGGTTGTGTCGGGTGGCAATCGCGTCACTCTCCTAGCGCAGGCTGAGGCGCCCCCTGAGCCGGGCGGAGCGTGGGGGGTGAAAGTATCAGGCGGCACCGTCGTGCTGGGGTTGGCGCAAAACGATTCGTCGGCCGTCATTCTCGATCGTTTCTTGCTGCGTTTGCGCGTCGATCCCGCCAGGCAACGAGTCGACATTGAGCCCACGGAAATTGGCAACACGGATTTGCGTGTCGCTCTGGAGGGCAGCATTGATTTTTCGACCGATGATCCGCGGCTCGTGCTCGGAATTGCGAGCAGCCAGGTCTCGGTCGCTGCGATGAAACGGGTATGGCCGATCTTCTCGGCAACGAAGGTGCGAACCTGGGTGCATGAGCACGTCTTCGCGGGCACCATTCAGCAACTCGACATTTCCATCAATGCACCCTGGTCGACACTCCGCTCCACCGGCCCGCCAGTCCCGGATGATGGTCTGCTCGTGCAAGTGGCCGGCCACGGCGCCGAAATTCGTCCGATCGAAGGGCTGCCACCCATCCGTGATGCCGACGTCAGCGTCCGCATCTCCGGACGCAGCGCGGTCGTCAATGTCGGTCGGGCCAACGTCGAGATCTCTCCCGGCCGCAAGCTCTCGATAACCAATGGCGTGTTCGAGGTGCCCGACACGTTTCCCAAGGCGCCGCCGGCGAAAGCGCGCTTCCGCCTGGATGGCTCTGTCTCGGCAGCTGCGGAATTGCTGGCGCTTGACCGGCTGCGCGACCATTCGGGTGCACCCCTCGACCCAGGGACCAGTCGCGGCACGCTCACCGCTCAAATGTCGCTGGCACTCCCTCTCAAGGCGGACTTGGCGCCCGGCTCGACCACTTACACGATCCAAATGGACGTCGCGAACTTTGCCGCCGAGCGCTTGGTGATGAACCAGAAGGTGGAAGCGTCCGCGCTCAAGGTATCGGCGAACAACAATGGTTACTGGATCCGAGGGGACGTAAAGCTCAACGGCGTTGCGGCCAATCTCGATTATCGAAAGCCGCGCGACGCCGACGCTGATGTACGCGTCGTTGCCGTTCTTGACGAAAATGCCCGCGGCAAGCTCGGCTTCGATCTCAGCAGCTTCCTGAGCGGTCCCGTCCCCGTGAAAGTCAATGGGCGGGTGCCACGCGAAGGCGAAAGCCGCCTGAGCGTCGAGGCCGATCTCACTCCGGCCAAGGTGGACAATCTGCTGCCGGGCTGGACCAAAGCAGCCGGCGAGACGGCGCGCGCCACCTTCACGATGATCAACAAGCAGGCCGGGACCCGGTTGGAGGATCTCGTGCTCGATGCCCCGAATACATCGGTCAAGGGAGCGATCGAGGTCGATTCCGGCGGAGACGTCGTCAGCGCGAGCTTTCCTGTTTTCAGTCTCTCGAGCCGCGATCGCGCCACTCTCAAGGCGGACCGCACCTCCGAGGGTACCCTGCGCGTAACAATCCGCGGCGATGTGTACGACGGCCGCAATTTCATCAAATCAGCACTCGGTGCAGCTGCCCCAGGGAAACAGAAACACGACAAGGACATCGATCTCGACATCAAGCTTGGGACGGTCGTCGGCTTCCATGGTGAGACGGTGCGTGGATTTGACCTGCGCATGGCTCGGCGCGGAAGCGTGATCACAAGCCTCGCGCTGAACGGGAAGCTTGGTCGCGACACGCCGCTGGTTGGAGACCTGCGCGGCCGCGGCGGCAACGGACGCCAGGTGATTTTCGTTGAAACCAATGATGCCGGTGCATTCTTCCGGTTTAACGACATCTATCCAAAGCTCTTTGGCGGCGAGATGTGGGTCGCCCTCGATCCGCAGACCGCAGAGCGAGCCCCTCAAGAGGGCATCCTTAACGTCCGCGACTTCACGGTACGCGGCGAGCCTGCGCTGGAGCGCGTGGCGGCAGCACCGCAGCAAGCAGGCCAATCACCGGGTGTCGAGTTCTCGCGTTTGCGCGTCGAGTTCACCCGCTCGCTCGGGCGTTTCACCATTCGCGATGGACTGGTCAAAGGACCGGTGATAGGCGCCACGGTCGACGGATTCATCGATTACCATCGCGATGATGTCCGCATGCGCGGCACTTTCGTGCCGCTCTATGGGTTGAACAACATGTTCGGGCAGATTCCGATCTTTGGGCAGTTGCTCGGCGGCAGCAACGAGGGCCTGCTAGGCGTGACCTATGAGGTCGTTGGTCCGACCAGCGCGCCGGTGCTGCGTGTCAATCCCATTTCGGCGATCGCACCCGGCCTGCTGCGGAAGTTTTTCGAGTTCCCGAGCAGCAACAGCAGCGTCGCGCCGCAAAGCTATACTGATCCGGGTCGACCGTAACGGCGCGGCGGCTGAACGCAGCACCCTCAAACGGCCTTCAGCAGGACGTGCCGCTTGCGCCCGAGCGAGAGCTTGATCACGCCTTGTGGGGTGAGATCGGTTGCGGTCAGGGCCAGTTTCTCGTCCGCTACCGTTACATCGTTGACCTTCAGCCCGCCCCCCTTGATTTGGCGGCGCGCATCCCCGTTCGAGCTGGCGAGGCCGGCCTCGACGAAAGCGGCCAGCACGCCGAGGCCAGCCTCCAGTTTGGCACGAGAGATCTCGATAGTTGGGAGAGATTCGGCGATCTGCCCCTGTTCGAAGGTGCGCCGCGCGGTGTCCGCCGCGAGCTCAGCGGCGTCACGGCCATGCAGCAACGCGGTTGCCTCGGTCGCCAGCACCTTCTTTGCCTCGTTCAGCTCCTGCCCCTGCAGTGCAGTGAGGCGGGCGATCTCGTCGAGCGGGAGCTCGGTGAACAGCTTGAGCAGGCGCCCGACATCCCCATCCTCGCAGTTGCGCCAGAACTGCCAGTAGCGGTACGGGCTCATCATCTCGGCATTGAGCCACACTGCACCGCTTTCGGTTTTGCCCATCTTGGCTCCCGAGGAGGTGGTCAACAAAGGCGTCGTCAACGCGAACAGCTCGGCGTTAAGGAGGCGGCGTCCGAGGTCGATCCCGTTGACGATGTTGCCCCACTGATCCGATCCACCCATCTGCAGAATGCAGCCGTGCCGCCGGTGCAGCTCGACGAAATCATAGGCCTGCAGGATCATGTAATTGAATTCCAAAAACGTGAGCGGCTGCTCGCGGCCAAGCCGCAGCTTCACGGAATCGAAGGTCAACATCTTGTTGATGGTGAAGTGGCGCCCCACGTCGCGTAGAAACGGGATATAGTGCAGCCGATCAAGCCAATCGGCATTGTTGGCGACCATCGCGCCGGCGCCGAAATCGAGGAAGCGTGAGAAGACCGTCCGTATGCTTGCGATATTTGCCTCGATCTGCTCGCCCGTGAGGAGAGCGCGGCTAGTGTCCTTGCCCGATGGATCGCCAATTTTGCTGGTGCCGCCACCCATCAATGCAATGGGGCGATGACCCGTGCGTTGCAGCCAACGCAACATCATGATGGTCAGCAGATTACCAATATGAAGACTAGGCGCGGTGGCATCGAAACCCACATAGGCGGTGATTGGTCCCGCCGCGGCCCTGGAATCGAGCCCGACCGCATCCGAAATCTGATGAATAAATCCGCGCTCGGCGAGGAGCCGGAGAAAATCGGAGTTGTAGGCACTCATTGGTTTTGGTCTCGTGCCGTTTGTGCAGCGTGGTCTAACAGGTTCAGTGCGGGAGTTAAACAAAGGAGCCTATGACATTGCCTCTCACCTCCATCGGCCTGATGAGCGGCACGTCGTATGACGGTGTCGACGTGGCGCTCATGGTGACTGATGGCGAGATGATCGAGCGCCTCGGGCCTACCGGATATCGGCCTTACACTGATCAGGAACGCGAGATCCTTCGGCATGCTATGGGCGCAGCCGCAAATCTCACGGACCGATTGGTGCGCTGCAAAATTTTGGCGGCAGCCGAGGAGCTGGTGACCGACACGCACGCCGAGGCAGTCGAGGCACTGCTGGCTGCAAATGGGATGACGCCGAGCGAGGCGTCCGTGGTCGGATTTCACGGACAGACCGTCCTGCATCGACCCGAGCGCGGCCTCACCGTGCAGCTCGGGAACGGCAAGGCTTTGGCCGCGCGCCTTGGTATTCCCGTCGTCTATGACTTTCGTGCGGCCGATGTGGCGGCGGGCGGTCAAGGAGCGCCGATCGTGCCTATCTTCCATCGTGCGATGGTGCGGATGCTTTGCCGCGAGCACCCGGTTGCGGTGCTCAATCTTGGCGGCGTCGCAAACGTGTCGTTCATTGGCAGCGACGAGCTCATTGCCTTCGATTGCGGACCGGGGAACGCGCTGATTGATGATTTCCTTCGGCAACGCACTGGTCAGCCGCGTGATGACGAGGGGCGTGCAGCGGCAGCCGGACGGCCTGATGAAGGCGCGATTGCGCGGCTCCTGGCGCATCCGTTTTTCGCCAAGCGACCACCCAAATCACTCGATCGCAATGCGTTTCGACATTTTGCCGCAGAAGAGGGGCGTTTGGCCGAGAAGAGCACCGAGGACGGCGCGGCAACCCTCACCGGCCTCACGGCAGCGGCGGTAGCGCTCGCCGCGCGCGTGTTGCCGCGCCCGCCAACGAGCTGGATCGCAGCAGGCGGCGGGACGCGCAACGCCACGCTCATGCGCATGCTCGTGGAGCGCCTTGCGCCGGCGCCGGTCGAAACCGCTGGAGGGGTCGGCTGGTCCGCAGACGCGCTCGAAGCACAGGCCTTTGCCTACCTGGCGGTGCGCACGGTCAATCGCTTGCCGATTACGTTCCCGACCACCACGGGTGCCCCAACGCCGCTGTGCGGAGGCGTGACCGTTCAGCCTCGATAGGGAAAACGGGAGCGGCGGCGGACCGTTTTCCTTGAAGCACAGCTTTGCGCGTTCAGGCTGAAGCGGGTACGGCAGCGACCGCTGAGGCTCGTCGCGCACGGCGCGAGAACAGCAGAATGAGAACGGGCAAGGTGACCAGGATGACGAAGGGCGCCAACGCCATTCCACCCACCACCACGACCGCGAGCGGCTTCTGCACCTGTGAGCCGATGCCGGTCGAGATTGCCGCCGGCAAGAGCCCGATCCCGGCGATGACGCAGGTCATCAGCACTGGGCGCAGCTGCAGCTCGCCAGTTCGCAAGATGGCCGCGACGCGATCCACTCCCTCATCAATCAACTGATTGTACTGGGACAGGATGATGATGCCGTCCATCACCGAAATGCCGAACAGCGCGATGAAGCCGATCGCCGCCGACACACTAAAGGGTATACCGGTGATGAAGAGCGCAAACACGCCGCCCAGGACAGCCATGGGTATGACGCTCATGGCCAGGAGCGTGTCGGGAACGGAGCCGAAGTTGACCCAGAGCAGCAGCGCAATCAGGCCTAGAGTGATGGGGACAACGACCTGTAGCCGGTGGATGGCATCTTGTAGATTGCCGAACTCGCCGACCCACTCGAGCCGCGATCCGGGCGGCAGTTGCACCTGCTCAGCGACCTTTCTCTGCGCCTCCTTAATGGCGCTGCCCAGATCGCGGTCACGGACGCTGAACTTGATCGGCAGGTAGCGCTGTTGGCCCTCGCGGTAGATGTACGACGCACCGGTGACGAGATTGATCGTGGCGACTTGGTTGAGCGGGATTTGCGCGACACCGTTCGGCCCCTGAACCCCGATCCGCAAGTTGGCGATTGCCTCGATGTTCTGCCGGAACTGCGGGGCAAGCCGCACCACGATGGGAAAATGGCGGTCACTGCCAGGCTCGTAGACGTCCCCCGCAGCCTGACCGCCGATTGCGGCCTGGATGGTTGCGTTGATGTCGCCCGGGGTGAGCCCAACCCGCGCCGCGCGCGCCCTATCGATATCGATCTGGATGGTCGGCTGCCCCAATGAGGTGAAGACTGCAAGGTCGGTAATGCCTTGCACCGTCGCCAGCACGCCTTTGATCTTGTTCGCCGTCGCGGTCAGCACCTTGAGATCGTTGCCGAACATCTTGATGGAGTTTTCCCCTTTCACGCCGGAGACCGCCTCGGCCACATTATCCTGCAGATACTGGGAGAAGTTGAACTCCACGCCGGGGAATGCGCTCTGCAGCTCGTTCAACATTGCCGCCGTCAGCTTGTCCTTGTCCTGGTCGAGCTCGGGCCGCCAACTGCTCACCGGTTTGAGTGGCGCGAAGAATTCCGCATTGAAGGCTCCGGCGGCATCGGTGCCGTCGTCGGGCCGGCCATGCTGGGAGATGACCGCTTCGACCTCGGGAAAGCTGCGGATCATCGTGCGCATCTTGTCGACATACTGACTGCCGGCATCAAGCGAGATCGTCGACGGCATCGTCGCCCTGATCCAAAGATTTCCCTCCTCCAGCTTCGGAAGGAATTCGAGGCCGAGCGAGCGCACTGTCACGCCGGCGCCAGCGACCAGGCCAAGGGCGATGAAGACCACGAACATCCGGTGCCGAACGGCAAAGCGCAGAGCTGGCGCGTATAGCCGATGTGTCCACCGGACCAGCCAGGTCTCTGTCTCACGAACGTGCTCCGGCAGGATGACGGCGCTGAGTGCCGGTGTGACCGTGAAGGTCGCGATCAGGCCGCCGGCGAGCGCGTAGGCATAGGTCTTGGCCATAGGACCAAAAATATGACCTTCTACGCCGCTCAGCGTGAACAGAGGGATGAACGCCGCGATGATGATGCAAGCAGCGAACAGGATCGACCGGTTCACGCTGACGGCGGCTTCGAAGATGGCCCGTACTTTTCCTTGGAAACCGCTCGGTACGCCGTCGTTTCGGGTGCTCGTCAGTGTTGCCGGCGAAGCATGCGCCAAGCGTTGAAAAACCGCCTCCACCATGATCACCGTTGCATCGACGATCAGACCGAAATCAATAGCCCCGACACTCAGCAGGTTTGCTGATTCACCGCGCAACACCATGATGCCGACTGCGAAAAACAGAGCGAACGGAATGGTTGCGCCGACGATCACCGCGCTGCGCAGGTTACCCAGGAATATCCATTGCAAAAGGAAGATAAGACCGACCCCGAACACCATGTTGTGCAGGACCGTTCTCGTGGTCAGATCGATGAGGTCTTTGCGGTCATAGATGCGCTCGATGCGCACGCCCGGTGGCAAGATGTTCGAGTTGTTGATGCGTGTGACCTCCTCCTGCACGCGCGCGAGCGTTGGTATGCTCTGCTCGCCGCGCCGCATCAGCACGATCCCTTGTACGATATCGTCCTCGGAATCCTTGCCGGCGATGCCCAGCCGCGGCTGATGCCCGACGATGACCTTGGCAACGTCTTTTACGAGGACCGGATTGCCGTTGCTCTGCGTGAGCATGGTATTTTCCAGCTGCTCGACGGAGCGGATGAGCCCCACGCCGCGAACGACCGCGGATTGCGTGCCCAGATTGACGGTGCTGCCACCCACATTAATGTTGCTGTTGCTCAGCGTCTGCAACAGCTGCGGCAATGTAAGCCCGTAAGCCACGAGCTTGTTGAAGTCGATCTGCAGCTCGAAAATCTTGGTCTTTCCGCCCCAGCCGATCACGTCGACGACGCCTCGAACCGAACGGAACAGGCGCTGTAGCACCCAATCCTGCAATGTCTTGAGATCGAGAACGCTGTACCCCGGCGGGCCGACAAGTTGATAGCGGTAGATTTCGCCGATCGGACTGACCGGGTTGATCTGCGGCTGAGCGCTGTTGAGCAGAGGCGGCAGCTGCGACAGGCGGTTCAATACCTGCTGAAGGGCCTCTTCATAGGTGAAGTCGAAGGTGAACTGCAGCTTTACGTCGGAAAGACCGTAGAGCGATATCGTGCGGATTGAGGTGAGGTTCTTCACCGCCGCTGTTTGGGTCTCGATCGGAATGGTGATGTAGCGCTCAATTTCCTCGGCCGAGAGGCCGGGCACTTGCGTGACGATATCCACCATCGGCGGGGTAGGATCGGGATACGCCTCGATATTGAGCTGGCGAAAGGCAATGGCACCGCCGAACAGCACCATGACGAACAGCACCACCATGAGAACGCGGTGGCGGAGCGAGAATTCGATAAGCGTATTCATGATTGCTTCGCAACAGCCCTAGACGCTACGAGCCCGTTGCCGCCCGATCAATGAAGAGGCTGCCTTTGGTCACCACGCGATCTGCGCGGCCCAGTCCGTCGATGACCTCGACCATGTTGCCGCTCGCCAGTCCGACCTTGATCCGCCTCAGCTCGATGCCCTTGTCCTCGCGCACCGCCCAGACCCGTGCGCTGTCGCCCTCGTAAATGACCGCCTCGCGCGGCACCGACAGTGCGTTATCGCCTTCCCCGGTGAGGATCGTGACGCTCGCGAACATTTCAGGCTTGAGCAATCCTTCCGGGTTTTTGACGGTTGCGCGGACGAGCAGCCGCCTCGAGGCCGGATCAAGAGCGGTCGACACGTACGACAAATTGGCAGGGAACACCCGCTCGGGATAGGCGAGCACCGTAAAGTAGATTGCTTGCCCGATTTGCACCTTGGGCGCTTCCGTCTCGCGGATGAAGGCAATCACCCACACCGTCGACAGGTCACCGATGACGAATACCGGATCCGCTGAGCCGCTGCCCCCCACGTATTGCCCAGGACCGACCTTGCGTTGCACGACCGTGCCGGCGATTGGTGAATTGATCACGGTCGAGGGGTCGACGATTCCTTTTTCCTGGAACTCGTTGATCTCCTGATCGGTCTTGCCGAGAATGCGCAACCGGTTCCGCGCGGCTTCCAAGGCAACCTCCGACGAGCGCAGGTCGTTCTCAGCGGCATCCAGTGCGGCCTTGGCGTTCTGCACCTCCTTCAGCGGCACCGCCTTGCCTTCATAAAGGAGACGCTGTCGCTTATCGATGATCTGCGCCAGGTTGAGTGCGGAGCGGGACTTGTTCAGCGTCGTGGCCGCACCAATGAAGTCGTTCTGTGCCTGCACCATGTCTGTTGCCTGCACAGTGAACAGTGGCATTCCCACCGTGACGCTATCGCCGGGCTTGACGAACAGCTTCATGATGCGCCCGGCATAAGGAGAGAAGATCGGAGTAGACCGATCCTCATCTACTGCGATCTTGCCTTCGGTGACGTGCTCGGTCCGAAAGACCCGCTGCTGTACCGGCTCGACGGTCAGCGTGGCCCATTGCGCGGAGTTCGGATAAAACAATCCCGGCGTGCGCGCAGGCGCACTCGCCTCGACCTTCACTCCAGATGGGGCGGTCGAATGCGACTGGCTGATCCACACGGCTCCGGCACTGAGCGCCAGTCCCAGGGCGCACAAGGTCACGATCGACCCGGTACGCCAGGACCGGGACGCCACGCTCAGCGCCTCAGTGTTGCTGCTCAAGAAGGTTTGGTCCTCTGAACCGCCGCTGCTCGCGGGCTGTGACGCCACGCGCCACAATTACCACAACGGGGGAGAGAGCAAAGTATAATCTAAGTAATGGGAAGCGCTACGCGTAAGGTCTTTGTAAGTTTCGCGCTATGTTCAGGTAAGGAAGCTGAAAACATCCATGCTCCCGCAGTAGTTCAGGCTGCCTCCTTGCATTCCGTCAGCGCCGTCGAGCAACTGAGCCGACAGCCTGGACGCTCGTCGACGAGATTGTTCGACGGCGTAGCGCAGCCGACGCTACGCTGCGCTGGGCTTGCGCTCGCTGTTGAGGCGCTTGTCGAGATAGATGCCGATTGCCTGCATCAGCGGCTCTATCTTAGCGTCGAAGAAATGATTAGCGCCGGGGATGACCTTCTGCTCGATCACGATCCCCTTCTGCGTCTTGAGCTTTTCGACGAGCGTGGTGACATCCTTGTACGGCACCACGGCATCCTTATCGCCGTGCACAATCATTCCGGAGGAGGGGCAGGGAGCGAGAAAGGAAAAGTCGTAGAGATTGGCTGGCGACGCGATTGATATAAAACCTTCGATCTCGGGCCGGCGCATGAGAAGCTGCATGCCGATCCAGGCCCCAAAGGAAAAGCCAGCAATCCAGCAGCTGCGCGCCTCGGGATTGATCGATTGCGCCCAATCGAGCGCCGACGCCGCATCCGACAGCTCTCCCTGGCCATGGTCGAAGGACCCTTGGCTGCGGCCCACGCCGCGGAAATTGAAGCGGAGCACCGAGAAGTTGCGTTGCGCAAAGGCGTAGTACACCTGGTACACGATCTGATGGTTCATCGTGCCGCCGAACTGGGGATGCGGGTGCAGCACGATGCCGATCGGGGCATTTTTCTGACGGGCCGGATGGTAACGGCCCTCAATGCGTCCGGCAGCGCCGGTGAAAATGACTTCAGGCATGAGGCTCGAACCTTGATCAGACTGGACGGGCGCCGGCAGACGAAAGACACGCCGAGACGGCAGAAGAGCGCGCCCTTGACGGCAATGGTTGGTGCACGTAAGTACCTATAACCACTCCGGTTTTCGCTAGGGGCTGGGCGCGGGGGAACGGCACAGCAGGGCTTTCTAGCACGGGGGCGGGGGCGAGAAGCAAGGCTTTTGCGTCCGTGCAGTGGCTGATTTCGCCAGCCCAATGCGGCAACAGGTTCCTCCAGGGATGAGCAAGCAAATCTACCTCGACTGGAACGCCACCGCGCCTTTGCGTCAGGAGGCGCGGATGGCGGCGCTTGCTGCGTTCGATCTAGTAGGCAATCCATCCTCGGTGCACGGCGAAGGCAGAGCCGCGCGGCGCATGATCGAGGAGGCTCGGGGCCACGTCGCCGCTCTGGTTGGCGCGGAGCCGCGCGACGTGGTGTTTACCTCAGGGGGCACCGAGGCCAATGTGCTGGCCCTGCACCCTTCGCAACCAGATGAACGCCTTCTTGTGAGCGCGGTCGAGCACCCTTCCGTGCTGGCTGGAGGGCGTTTTCCCGCAGGCGCCGTCGAGCGGCTCCCGGTCAATAGCGAGGGTCAGGTCGACCTCTCAGCGCTTGGCTTGCGGCTGCGCGATCTCGGGGGCAAGGCCCTCGTGTCGGTGATGCTCGCCAACAATGAGACGGGCGTCATGCAACCCATCTCGCGCATTGCTCCCCTGGTGGGTGCCGAGGGGGCGCGTCTGCACGTCGATGCCGTGCAGGCAGCCGGGCGGGTTGACTGCTCTGTCGCGCTCGCGGCTGACGTTTTGACCCTTTCGGGCCACAAAATTGGCGGTCCAAAAGGTGTTGGTGCGCTGATCCAGCGGCCCGCGCAGCGCCATAAGCTCATCCCGGTGTTGAGGGGCGGAGGCCAGGAGCGCGGCATGCGCGCGGGGACGGAGAATGTCGCGGCGATCGCCGGGTTTGGTGCCGCGGCGCAGGTTCTGTGCAAGAGTTTCGTCGCCGAGAGCACCCGCATGGCGACCCTGCGCGAGCGGCTCGAACGGAAGCTTACTGCTGCAGCGCCGAACGTGACGATCTTCGGCGCCGCCGCGGAGCGGCTTCCCAACACCACTTTGTTTGCGGTCCCCGGCATCAAGGCTGAAACTGCCATCATCGCGTTGGATCTTGCTGGATGCGCGCTGTCCTCCGGTGCGGCTTGTTCCTCAGGCAAGGTTCAGGCATCGCATGTGCTTGCGGCAATGGGGGTTCCGGTGAACTTGGCGCGGGGGGCAATCCGGCTCAGCCTCGGTCCCAGCACCACCGAAAGTGAGCTTGATCGCTTCATTGAAGCTTGGATTAGCGTTTCAGGAGCATTACTTAAGAACCGAGCCGAGATCGCCGCTTGACACTATCCTCGGTGCGGAAGCCCGCATTGGGTGGGCGCCGCGCGCTGGGCCTACCGCCGCAATCAAACGGGGCTTGAGAGAGCAGCAGAGCAATACACACCATAACCGAGTCAATCCCAACCCGCGGTCCTTGAAACCGCAGCGGAGGAAGAATGCCGGCCGTACAAGAGACCGTCGATCAGGTCCGCCGTATCGACGTCGACCAGTACAAGTATGGGTTCGAGACGAACATCGAATCCGACAAGGCCCCCAAGGGGCTCAACGAAGATACTGTCCGCTTCATCTCGGCCAAGAAGAACGAGCCGGGCTGGATGCTTGCTTGGCGTCTGGATGCCTTCCGGCGTTGGGTCACCATGCGCGAGCCCACCTGGGCGCGGGTCAATTACGCGCCCATCGACTACCAAGACACCTACTACTATGCCGCGCCCAAGCAGAAGCCCGGCCCGAAGTCGCTCGACGAGATCGATCCAGAGATTCTCGCCACCTACGACAAGCTTGGTATTCCGTTGCGTGAGCGCGAGGCGCTGCTCGGCATCCAAAGGCCGCAGCAGGACGGCGACACGGCCGATGAGGGTCGCACGAACGGCTATGGTCGGGTGGCGGTTGACGCGGTATTCGACTCCGTGTCGGTGGCGACGACGTTCAAGGAAGAGCTCGGCAAGGCCGGCGTCCTGTTCATGCCGATCTCCGAAGCGCTGCAGAAGCATCCGGAGCTGGTGCGGAAATATCTCGGCACGGTCGTGCCTGTATCGGACAATTTCTTTGCGACGCTCAACTCGGCGGTGTTCTCGGACGGCTCCTTCGTCTATGTGCCGCCGGGTGTGCGCTGTCCCATGGAGCTCTCGACTTATTTTCGCATCAACGAACGCAATACCGGCCAGTTCGAGCGGACTTTGATCATCGCCGATAAGGGCTCGTATGTCAGCTATCTCGAGGGCTGCACTGCACCGACGCGTGACGAGAACCAGCTCCATGCCGCCGTGGTCGAGTTGATCGCCTTGGATGATGCCGAGATCAAGTACTCGACCATACAAAACTGGTACCCGGGCGATTCGAGTGGCAAGGGCGGCATCTACAATTTCGTCACCAAGCGTGGTGATTGCCGTGGGGCAAACTCGAAGATTTCCTGGACTCAGCTGGAAACAGGCTCAGCCATTACCTGGAAATATCCAAGCTGCATCCTGCGCGGCGACAACTCACGCGGTGAGTTTTATTCAATTGCCATCTCGAACGGCTACCAGCAGGTCGATTCCGGGACCAAGATGTTGCACCTGGGCAAGAACACGACGAGCCGCATCATCTCCAAAGGCATCGCTGCCGGTCACTCGAACAATACTTATCGTGGGCTGGTGACGGCGCATCGGCGCGCCCTGGGCGCTCGCAATTTCACCAATTGCGACTCGCTGCTGATCGGCGACAAATGCGGCGCGCACACCACGCCGTATATTGAGGCCAAAAATCCTTCGACGGTGTTCGAGCACGAGGCCACCACCTCGAAGATCTCCGAAGAGACGCTGTTCTACTGCAGGCAGCGCGGCCTCAATCAGGAGGAGGCGATTGCCCTCGTGGTCAACGGTTTCGTCAAGGATGTCCTGCAGCAATTGCCGATGGAATTTGCCGTCGAGGCACAGAAGCTGATTTCGATCAGCCTGGAGGGCAGCGTAGGTTGATGGCAAGGCCGCTCACCAACGTCGCGGAGCCGGCGCACGGCCGCGACGGGTGGGGCTGAACAGCACCTGCGCTCCGATCGGCCTGATTAGCCACGTCACATTATTGCAGCGACACGAAATCACGAGGCGACTGAATGCCCCTGTTGGAAGTGAAGGATCTGCATGTGGAGGTCGAGGGCAGAAAGATCCTCAATGGCCTCGATCTCACCATCGAGAAGGGCAGCGTGCATGCCATCATGGGTCCGAACGGGTCCGGCAAATCGACGCTCGCGCATGTGCTCGCCGGCAAGGAAGGCTATGCGGTGACACAGGGGCAGGTCCTGCTCGATGGTGAGGACATTTTAGCGCTTGCTCCCGATGAGCGTGCGGCGAAGGGCGTTTTCCTCGCTTTTCAGTATCCGCTGGAAATTCCTGGGGTGGCGACGATGACCTTTCTGCGCACGGCTCTCAATGCGCAACGCAAGAAGCGCGGCCAAGGCGAGCTGCAGGTGCCGGCATTCATGAAGCGGGTCAACGAGGCCTCGGCACAGCTCGGGATCGATCGCGACATGCTGCGCCGCGGGGTCAATGTCGGCTTCTCCGGCGGGGAGAAGAAACGCAACGAGATTCTGCAGATGGCGCTTCTCGAGCCGCGCCTCGGCGTGCTCGACGAAACCGATTCCGGCCTCGACATCGATGCCCTCAAGATTGTTGCGGATGGCGTCAATCGCCTGCGGTCCCCCGACCGGGCGTTCGTCGTCATCACGCATTACCAGCGGTTGCTGAACTACATCGTTCCTGAGGTCGTGCACGTGCTCTCTAAGGGGCGCATTGTGAAAACCGGCGGCAAAGATCTTGCGCTGGAGCTCGAGGCCACGGGCTATGCCCAATATCGCGAGGAGGCGGCGTAAGCACGGATGAACGCCGAGATTCACCCGATCAGGACTGCGGCGGAGAGCGCACTCGCGGCAAGCTTTGCCGCTGCGAAGCCTACCTTGCCGGGCACACCCGAGGTGAGGGGCCTGCGCGAGCAAGCTTTTGCACGCTTTGAGGCCGCGGGGCTGCCGCACCGTCGGGTCGAGGAGTGGAAGTACACTGATTTGCGCGCCTTCATGCGTGAGGCGCTGCCGTTGGCACCCTTACCGGATGGCGCAGCAACGAACCGCGCAAAGAGTGCCAGCGATAAGCTCACCTCGATCGACGGACGGCGCCTCGTCCTGGTGGACGGCACGTTCGTGAAGGAACTCTCCGACCTGGCCGATCTGGAGCCGGGGCTCACGATCTCCTCGACACGGGAGCTACTGTCGACTGGCGACGCGTTGGTTGCGCGGCATCTCGGCAGGGTGGTCGCCACGAACGACATTGCAGTTGCGCTGAACACGGCCTTTATGGCCGACGGTGTGATCATCCATGTCGCGGCTGCCGCCACATTGGGGCGGCCAGTGCACCTTGTTTTTATCAATTCCGGCATCCTGCCCGCGGCAGTGTTCGCCCGCTCCCTGATGGTGATCGAGCCTGGCGCTCGCGCCATGCTGATCGAGAGCCATGAAGGCGCTGCAACGAACCAGGTCAATACAGTCCTCGAGCTCGTGGTCGGTGACAGGGCCCATGTCGACCATGTGAAGATGACCGGCACTGGCGCTGGCGCGCTGCACCTCTCCACCTTGCTCGCGTGCATCGGCAGACAGGCTCGGTTTGCCGAATTTCTCTTCACGACCGGCGGTGAAGTCGTGCGCAACCAGCTGTTTGTGACGCTCGCAGGGCAGGGGACCATAGTTCATATCGGCGGCGCCAATCTGCTCAGGGCGCGTCAGCACGTCGATACGACAGTGTTCGCCGATCATGCTGTCGCCGACTGCAACAGTCGCGAAATTTTCAAATCCGTGCTCGACGGCGAGAGCCGCGGAATTTTTCAGGGCAAGATATTGGTGCGGCCGGGCGCCCAGAAGACCGACGCCCGGATGGCAGCGCACGCCCTGCTCCTGTCCGACCAAGCGGAAGCCGATAACAAGCCTGAGCTTGAAATCTTTGCCGATGACGTTCAATGCGGCCACGGCGCCACGTGCGGGGCGCTCGACCAGGACTTGCTGTTCTATCTGAAGGCGCGCGGCATTCCGGCGAAAGAGGCGGAAGCCTTGCTGATCCAGGCGTTCGTCGGTGAGGCCGTCGAGAGCATCGAGCATGCCGGACTGCGCGACACCCTCATGGACCAGGTGGCGCACTGGCTGGAGCAGCGCGGATGAACGCTCATCCCGGCGTGAGCAATGGTGCTTATGACGTTGCCCGTATCCGCGAGGACTTTCCTGTTCTCGGCATGTCGGTCTACGGCAAGCCGCTCGTTTATCTCGACAACGCCGCATCCGCGCAGAAGCCCAGGACGGTGCTCGACAGGCTCGAGCGCGCCTACACCTCCGAATACGCCAATGTGCATCGTGGGCTCCACTACCTCGCCAACGCCGCCACCGAGGCCTACGAGGAATCGCGCGGTAAGGTGCAGGCGTTTGTCAATGCGGCGCGCAGTGAGGAGATCATCTTCACGCGCAATGCGACGGAAGCCATCAATCTGGTAGCGCACACCTTCGCTCGCGAGCGCGTAAAGCCAGGCGATGAGATCGTGCTCTCCATCATGGAGCACCATTCCAACATCGTGCCTTGGCATTTCCTGCGTGAGCGGCAGGGCGCGGTGATCAAATGGGCGCCGGTCGACGACGAAGGCAATTTCCTGGTCGATGAATTCGAGCAGCTCCTCACACCACGTACCAAGCTCGTTGCCATCACCCACATGTCGAACGCGCTAGGCACGGTTGTGCCGGTGAAGGAGGTTGTGCGGCGTGCGCACGAGCGCGGCATTCCGGTTCTGATCGATGGTGCCCAGGGAGCCGTGCATCTTGATGTGGATGTCCAGGACATTGGCTGCGACTTCTATGCACTGACGGGCCACAAGCTTTACGGGCCAACCGGAATCGGCGTCCTCTACAGCAGGCTCCAGCACCTCATCGAAATGCCGCCCTTCAATGGGGGCGGCGAGATGATTCGCGAAGTCTCCGAGGATCGCATCTCGTATGGCGAGCCGCCGCACAAGTTCGAAGCCGGCACGCCGCCCATCGTGCAGGCCATAGGTCTTGGTGCAGCCCTCGACTACATCAACTCCATCGGCAAAGAACGGATCAGAAGGCACGAAGCGGGCCTGCTCGATTACGCACAGAACCGGTTGCGTGAGATCAACGCTTTGCGCATCTTCGGGTCGGCCAAGGAGAAAGGTCCGATCGTCTCGTTTGAACTCAAGGGAGCCCACCCGCACGACGTCGCCACCATCATCGATCGGTCTGGAATAGCGGTGCGCGCCGGCACACATTGCGTGATGCCGCTGCTCTCCCGCTTCGGCGTGAGAGCGACCTGTCGAGCGTCATTCGGGCTCTACAACACACGCAACGAGGTGGACCGCCTCGCCGAGTCCTTGATCAAAGCGCAGGGTTTTTTTGCATGAGTGAAGAATCGAACGGGCCAGCGCCGGCGGAGGCGACAAATGTTGCACCGCCGCTCAGCGCCGAGCGGCAATCTCTCCCGGAGGGCGAGCTGGCGCGTCTGACCGATGACGTCATCGCCGGCTTGAAGACCGTGTACGATCCTGAAATTCCGGCAGATATTTACGAGCTTGGCCTCATCTACAAGATCGACATCGCCGACGATCGCAAGGTGACGGTGGAGATGACGCTGACCACCCCCAATTGCCCGTCTGCGCAAGAGCTGCCGATCATGGTAGAGAACGCCGTCGCCAGCGTCCCGGGCGTTGGTGAGGTAAAGGTCGATATCGTCTGGGACCCACCCTGGGAGCCGAGCCGGATGTCGGACGAAGCCCGTGCCGTGCTCAACATGTGGTGATCTGTGCAGCTCGATCGGGTCATCGAGACCTGTCTCTATGTCGATGATCTCGACCGCGCCGCAACATTCTATGAGAAGGTGCTGGGGCTCACCTTGCTGACCAGCGATGCGCGCTTCCGCGCTTACGACGTGGGCGGAAAGAGCGTGCTGCTGCTGTTTCGCCGGGGTACGACGCTGCAGACGGTGCACTTGCCGGGGGGCACCATACCGCCGCATGACGGCCAAGGCCCTCTGCATCTCGCCTTCGCGGTTAGCGCCGAGGAGTTGCCTCGCTGGGAGGCGCGGCTGGGCGAGGAGTCAATTGCGGTCGAAGGGCGCACCCATTGGATGCGCGGCGGTCGCAGCATCTACTTCCGCGATCCCGATGGCCACCTTTTGGAGCTCGCAAGTCCCGGACTGTGGTCAACCTACTGAGACGCTGCGCTGTTTACGGGGCGGAAAGCTCTGGGCTTCACATCCGGCATTTCGTTGCTATCTTTCGGGCACTAGCGCAAGTCATTGCTGGGTCTTGTCCCGGCCTGAGGGAGCTCCATGGCCAAGCCGCGGCCCAAATTGCAGGCGATTCGTCTCACAGACAGCGCGGCCGAACGCATCAAGTATGTCATGGCGAACGCTGCCCAGCCGGTAATCGGGGTGCGCGTTGGCGTACGGAACGGGGGCTGTGCCGGGATGGCCTATACCATGGAATATGCCGAGCGAATCGAGCCGGCCGACGAGGTGGTGGAGGACAAGGGAGTTTGCGTCCTCATTGACCCCAAAGCGGTGCTGTTTCTGATCGGCACCGAGATGGACTACAAGAGTGACAAGCTTTCCGCCCAATTCGTCTTCAACAACCCGAACCAGACCTCATCCTGTGGCTGTGGCGAGTCGGTAAAGCTCAAGCCCGCTGCTCAGGCGGCAGGCGAGGCCTTGGGATAGAGACAAAGCGCACGGCCCTCGTTCGTCCCAGCAGCTAATGCTCGCGCCCCGTCTTGGTGCTTCGCTAACGGGGAGCTTGGAAAAGCCAACCGCGATGTTACTGTATGATCGTGCAACCGGTATAAACCGGCCAATGATGGCCCGGAGTTCCGGTCGTTGGCCAGAGACGAGCGCCTGATAACGCTCTCTTGTCTCCAATTTGAGGCAGGACGGACCGTTTTCGGGCGATGCGCGTTCTGAGTCTAGGGAGCGACACACTAATGCGTGAGAGCGAGGTATCATGAAAAGGCTTCTGGTGTTCGGTGCCACAGCGCTGATGCTGGCATTCTTGCTTCCCGGTGATGCGTCTGCCCAACGCGGCGGGCGCGGCGGCGGTGGTGGTGGTTTTGGCGGTGGCGGTGGCGGTATGGGCGCAGCTCGCGCCGGCGGCTTCGGCGGCGGCATGGGTGGCGCCCGGGTTGGAATAGGCGGTGGTGGCTTCGGCGGTCGCGGTGTGGGCTTCGCCGGTCGCGGCGTAGGCTTCGGTGGGCGAGGCCTGGGCTATGCCGGTCGGGGCATAGGCTTTGGTGGTCGAGGCCTAGGCTTCGCCGGGCGCCCTGTGGCACGTACCGCCTTTTACGGCGGAGTGGGCCGCGCAGGTTGGGGCGGCTGGGGCGGCGGCTGGGGCCGCAGGGCTGGCTGGGGCGGCGGTTGGCGTTTCCGTCGCGCAGGATGGGGGTGGGGCGGGTTCGGCCTCGGCCTCGGTATCGGCGCGCTCGCCTATAGCTCGTGCTATCGGTATGATCCCTACTATGGCTACGTGAACGTCTGCTACAGCCCATACTACGCGAGCTGGAACTACTGGTAAGCTCCGGCGGATCGGGTAGGGCGGGTTAGGCGCGCTCTTGCGCCGTAACCCGCCGCTCCATTCAAAGTCATCACTGGCGGATTACGCTTTCTCGCTAATCCGCCCTACGGTTTGTCGGGTAGGGCGGATTCGGCGCGCTCTTGCGCCGTAACCCGCCGCTCCATCCACGTCGTGATGTGGCGAATTCGGCCTGCGCGCATGCTTGCGCCCCCCGGAAGCGATGGCCTCACGCCTGAGGTGGGGACACCTGCAGAAGCGTTCTGTCGCGCAACACGACCGGGTCGCGCTCTCCCGCCTTGGCAAGCTCGATCATGACCTTCGCAACGAGCAACACCGCAGGGTCTTCGCGGTTTACCAGTCGCAACGACCCGAGCGCGTCCTCGAACGCGAGGATGATCGACTGAATGTCGTCAGGGTCGAACACGCCGGGTTCGGCATCCAGCAGAGGTCGGATAGGCATCTCAACAACACACCCGTGCAGTCGGCCAGTTCCGGCCGGCGCACATGTGGGGACGCCTCGCCCCTGCGCAAGGCTTCGAGGGCAGCAGCTCTTAGGTAGCTGCACCGAAGTGACATCCCTCCTAAGTTGGGTCCATACGGACCCTGAGAAGCTGTCCTCATTGAGCACCGGCGGCGGCACGACGCACACCGTTCTTTCCGGGCACGCGGGGTAATCGCTGTTCAGGCGATCGAGAATTCAGCGTCCGCGAGCATGCGCGTGAGCATTGTCGTTGCGGCGCAGCTCACTGGTGAGATGACCGCAGCCCGCGCACTCGTAAGCAATGAGGCCGGGGTCGTGGAGCACTGGGGCGATGTGAATGACCTCCGTCATTCGACTTCCACATAGCGAGCACGACGGTACAACCTGCCGTGCAGGAATCGGTGCATGTGGTGCCATGACGAACTCTGACCCTTGGGCTGGGCGTTCAATGTTCTTGAACGGAGAACGCCGCAACCGAGCGTTCGTTGCGCGACAACGAGAAGATCTGGTTCCGCTCTTGGGCTTGGTGAGGTCCGGGGGTTACCGCTCATTTGGAGGTGATCATTTGTGCCGCAAGTGGCACTACACCGGACGCATTCTGCGACGAGAGAAGCCGGCTGATCTGCCCTCATCCAACTCTCGAAGTTCGTGCTCGCGATCAATCTGAATACGGCCAAGAGGCTTGGACTCACGATCCCGCCCGGCGTGCTCGCGATTGCCGACGAGGTTGTTGAGTAGGTGCGCCAGCCGAAGCTGGTGCGCCGTACCGTCCCTTGGGTGCTAGTCTATAGTCTAGCCTATCGGTGCCCCAGTCCCATTCCGCCTCGCGGCGCGCGGCGGGCCCATCGGGCTTTTTGATCTTGACCCAGTTGTCTGTTCGACCAGACACGTAGGGCGAGTGCTTCCGTTTCGAGACAATGCCCTCGAGTCCTAGCGTACAGGCGTGGATCGAAGACGATGGCTCCGTCCTCGTGGTCCAACTGCTCATTGAGCTGCAAGCCTGCCGTTGCTCTCTTCAACAGGTCTGCAAGACGTGCCTTCCGTTCGATCAGCGGATTGCGTCGCAGGTCCTCGCCGCGCGTAGTCACAATGTCCCTCCGAGCCTGGAGCAAGGTCAATCCACCCTGGCTCCGGAGAACTTGATCACCTTGCCCCACTTGTCGATCTCGTTGGCGAGGCTCTTTCCGAATGCGCTGGAGCTGCCGGGCGTGGCGTAGCCGCCGAGTTCGACGATCCGCGCCTTGATGCGCGCTTCGCCAAGCGTCGCATTCACCTCCTGGTTAACGCGCGCGACAATATCGGGCGAGATGCCTTTGGGTCCGCAAATACCATACCAGGAACTGGCCTCGTAGTCGGGAACGGTGTCGGCGACCGTTGGCGTGTCTGGCAGCACTGCGGCTCGAGCGAAGGAGGTGACCGCCAGCGCCCGCACCTTGCCGGATTGCACATGGCCGATCGAAGAAGTGGTCGGATCGAACATCACCTGCACCTGGCCGGCGAGCAAATCCGTGAGCGCCGGCGCGGTGCCGCGATAGGGCACGTGTTGCAGGGCGACACCGGTCATCATCTTGAACAGCTCGCCGGCGGCGTGCTGCGGTGAGCCGATGCCCGCAGAGCCGAAGTTGATCTTGCCAGTATTGGCCTTGGAATAGGCGATGAATTCCGCGACGTTTTTTGCGGGCAGATCGGGATTGACCTCCATAATCAGCGGCACGTGCATGATGTCGGCGATGGGCGTGATGTCCTGCGCGAAATCGAAGCTGAGTTTCGTGTAGAGCGTGGCGTTGATTGAATTGGGCGAGCCGCACAGCAGGAAAGTGTAGCCATCCGGCGCCGACCGGATCACCGACTCGGCGGCGATATTGCCGCCGGCACCAGGACGGTTCTCGATCACAACCGGCTGCCCGAGCCGCTCCGACAATGACTGCCCGATCATATGTGCGACGATACTCTGCCCCCCGCCGGCCACGAATCCCACGATCAGGCGGATCGGGCGGTTGGGATAGGCCTGCGCATACGCAACGCGCGACGCGGCGGGAAGCGCGAGCGTTGCGCCTGCAAGCGACAGGAACCGGCGGCGGGGAATGGTCGTCATATTGACTGTTTCCTGATCCGGCTTATGCGAAGCCAGTGCCACTCAGCGTTTCAGCGTAACCGATCAGCATTCCCCCAAGAGAGAATGCGACTACACAGCCTATGACAGGCGCTCGCGGTGCAGCGCGGCTTCTCATCCTGATTGTCCGACAGAGGTTGCGGTTCGGATTGTTGGCGCGCCTCGCGAGGCTTACTCCCCAAAACCTCCCCAAATCCGATTGGACGCGCGGTCGTTTTCTCCTAACTTATTGATAATGTTGGCGCGATGGAAGCGCTCAGGAAGTCTTTCGCGTGTCGTTGACCACTGACCTGCCCTGAACGGCTCAGAGCACGCTTACGCTCACCCCATCCTTTGGCTCGGTGACGGGCGAGCGTTCAGCCAGTCAGGCCGGCGCACACGCGAGCCCGCATCGCCGCTGCGCAAGGGGCTCACCCGTCTGGCGAGCGGCTTGTGACCGCGTCAGCGCCGCTCAGCGTTATCGTTGCGGCGAAGCTCACTGGTGACGTGGCCACAGCGGGCGCATTCCTATGTGACGAGACCGGGCTCTGTGTCCCCCAGGGCCAGCACGCGCTCGCGTCACGGTGTGCTACATTCCCCTGACCCTAGCGTCAGTGGTCCAGGTGGAAGAGGCTATGCGACGGCGCGATGTGTTCACGCTCTTGGGCGGTGTGGCAGCGACGTGGCCGCTCCCGGCGCGGGCGCAGCAGCGGTCGAAAGCGCCTCGCATTGGCATGTTGCTGCCACGCGCAGGAGCCGGCGAGAGGGAATCCGTCGCTGCCGGCGTGCAGAGGCTGCGGGAGCTGGGTTGGCGCGACGGCGAAAACGTTCACATCGATTATCGCTGGATTTCAAGCGCCGACGACGAGCAGCTACAGCGACAGGCCGCTGAACTAGTGGCGACCGCGCCGGAGTTGCTTTGGGTCTTGAGTAACCCCATGCTCGCCGCTCTTCAGCGGACGACCCGCAGCATCCCGACTGTGTTTGTTCAGGTCGCTGACCCGGTCGGTAGCGGTTTCGTGGAGAGCCTCGCGCGACCTGGCGGCAATACGACCGGCTTCACCAACTTCGAGAATACGATGGCTGGCAAGTGGCTTGAACTGCTGCACGAGCTGCAGCAGAGCACAACCCGCGCGCTGATCCTGCTGCACCCGGAAACCGCAGCGCATCGCGCCTTCCTGCAGAGGATTGAATCGGCCGCCAAGATGTTGGGCATTGCGCCTGTAGCGGCAGGCATACGCGGGCCGGCTGACGTCGAGCGCGTCATCGTCTCGTTCACCGAGCAGCCGAACGGCGGCATGATCGCGCTGCCGCACCCGCTGACGTCAAACAACCGCGATACAATTATTGCACTGGCCGCGCGACATCAGCTGCCAGCGATCTACCCATTTCGCTATTTCGCGACAGCCGGAGGCGTCGTGTCCTACGGCTCCGACGCAATCGATCTGTGGCAAAGTTCGGCATCCTACGTCGATCGCATTTTGCGCGGGGCCAAACCGGCAGACCTCCCGGTACAAGCGCCCAGTAAGTTCGAGCTGGTGATCAACCTCAAGACCGCAAAGGCGCTCGGCCTCGAAGTGCCGCCAACGCTGCTCGCCCGCGCCGACGAGGTGATCGAGTAATGCGGCGGCGCGAGGTCATCACGCTGCTCGGCGGCCCAGCTATGTGGCCGCATGCGGCGCGCGCGCAGCAGCCGGGCAAGCTGCCGACGATCGGGCTTATGGGCTCCGGTAGCGCGGCGGCGCAGGGCCAGTGGACAATGGCCTTTGTGCAGCGGATGCGAGAGCTGGGTTGGACCGAAGGCCGCAATTTGGCGATCGCGTATCGCTGGGCGGAGGGGCGCTCCGAACGCTTCGCCGAGATCGCGGCGGAGTTCGTTCGGCTCCGGGTTGATGTGATCCTCACGCACAACACCCTACCCACGCTGGCGGCAAAACAAGCCACATCGGCGATCCCGGTGGTGTTCGCGACGGCCGGCGAGCCGGTAGGCACAGGCATCGTGGCGCGCCTGGCGCGGCCAGGTGGCAATGTCACCGGCCTCTCGAGCCAGCACCCGGAAACTGCCGGAAAGCGGCTGGAAATTCTCAGGGAGCTGATTCCAGGTCTGCGGCGATTGGCGATATTCGCCGATGCCGGTGATCCAAACACGGATTTGGACGTGGAACAGGTTCGGGGAGCAGCAGGCACGCTCGCAATCGAAGTCGCTAAGTTCGAGATTCACGGCTCACAAGACATCGCAAGAGCTTTCGAGTCGTTAGCGGGCCGTGTCGAGGCGCTTTACGTGACGCCCAATCCGATCATGTTCGTGAACCAAATTCGCATCAATACTTTGGCGATCGGGGCTCGCTTGCCGACGATGTATAGTGTGCGGGAGTACGTCGAAACTGGGGGACTGATATCGTATGGACCGAACTGGCCGCACATGTGGCGCCACGCTGCCGACTTCGTCGACAAGGTTCTGCGCGGTGCAAAGCCAGGCGACCTTCCCGTCGAGCAGCCGACCAAGTTCGATCTGGCCGTAAACCTGACCACCGCCAAGGCGCTCGGGCTTGAGGTGCCGCCGACGCTGCTCGCCCGCGCCGACGAGGTCATAGAGTAATGATGAGGCGCGAGGTCGTCACGCTCTTGGGCGGTGTGGCGGCGGCCTGGCCGCTCGCAGTGAGGGCGCAGCAGGGCGAGCGGGTTCGGCGGGTTGGCGTGCTCATGAACGCCTCCTCCGAGCATCCTGCTGCCCAGGCCCAGATTGCGGCACTCCAACAAGGCTTTCAGGAGGCGGGCTGGTCAGTCGGCCGCAACCTTCGCATCGACATGCGCTGGAGCGGCGGCGATGTTGCGCGCCTGCGAAAACAGGCAGCGGAGCTGGTTGCGCTTGGCCCTGACGTGGTGGTGGCGGGCGTGGGTCCCACAACGCAGGCGCTGCAGCAGGCGAGCCGCACGGTGCCAATCGTCATGGCCCAGAGCGTCGATCCGGTCCGCGCAGGCTTTGTCAAAAGCTTGGCCCGGCCAGGCGGTAACACGACCGGGTTCATGCAGTTCGAATATGGGCTGAGCGGAAAATGGCTCGAGCTGTTGCGCGATGTCGCGCCGCGGGTGACCCGCGTCGGCGTGCTGCGCGACCTGGAGTCCGGGACGGGCTCCGTGGTGGGCATTGCTCAGTGGGCCGTGCTCCAGGCATTCGCCTCACCGCTCGGCATCGAATTGAGCCCAATCAATCTCCGCGTGGAGGCTGACACCGAGCGCGACGTGGCTGCGTTTGCGCAAGGACCAACGGACGGCATGATTGTCGTAGTGAACTCGTTGGCAATTCTTCGCCATGAGCTGATCATCGCCGTCGCAGCGCGGCTTCGGCTGCCAACGATCTATCCTTACCGTTTTTTCGTCGAGGGTGGCGGACTGATCTCTTATGGGCCTGATTTGGTGAGCCACTACCGTGGTGCTGCGGCTTACGTCGATCGCATTCTGAAAGGCGAGAAGCCGGCCGACCTCCCGGTGCAGGCGCCGACCAAGTACGAGTTGGTCATCAACTTCAAGACCGCCAAGGCGCTAGGCCTTGAACTGCCGGCGACGTTGCTGGCACGAGCCGACGAGGTCATCGAGTGATGAGGAGGCGCGAGGTCATCACGCTTCTCGGCGGTGTGGCAGCGACGCGGCCGCTCCCGGCACGGGCGCAGCAGCCAACACCGCCCGTAGTCGGGTTGCTGGCCGGTACATCACGAGAGACCTTCACTGATCGCTTGCACGCATTCCGGCAGGGTCTCAGAGAGAGCGGCTATGTCGAGGCTGAGAATGTTGCGATGGAGTACCGCTGGGCGGATAACCGAACAGATCGTTTGCGACAGTTCGCGGCCGAACTGGTTGACCGAAACGTCAATGTGATCGTCGCCACCGGAGGTTTGGCTTCCGCTTACGCAGCAAAGGCCGCAACCACCACGATCCCGATTGTCTTCGGCGTTGGCATTGATCCTGTCGCTGGGGGCCTGGTCAGCAGTCTCGCTCGGCCGGGAGGCAATCTTACCGGAGTTTACTTTTTCAGTACCGACTTGTCGGGCAAGCGCCTGGAACTTCTGCGCGAGCTGGTGCCTAGCACAACTCGTGTCGCTGTCCTGGTCAATCCGACCAGCGTTCTGAACACGGAAACGACGTTGAGAGATGTGGAACCGGCTGCCCGCGCAGTCGGATTGATGACCCAGGTGTTCAACGCCAGCACCAGCCGCGAGATCGATCTCGCGTTCACCGCGCTTGTGCGCAATCGGTGCGACGCGCTCTTTGTCGGGCAAGACGTGTTGTTCGTCACCCGTCGATTGCAACTTGCAAACATGGCAGCGCGCCATGGGCTCCCCACGACCTCAGGTTCGCGAGACCTTGTAGAAGTCGGTGGATTGATGAGTTACGGCACCAACATTGCAGATGCACACCGCCAGATTGGGCTGTACACCGGCCGCATCCTCAAGGGGGCCAAGCCCGCCGATTTGCCAGTCGTTCAGTCCACCAAGTTCGAGCTGGTCATCAATGCTCAGACGGCCCGCATGCTCGGGCTCACGGTGCCCGACAAGCTGCTCGTAACTGCCGACGAGGTCATCGAGTGATCAGGCGGCGCGAGGTCATCACGCTGCTTGGCGGCGCGGCGGCTGCGTGGCCGCTTGCGGCGCGAGCGCAACAGCAAGCCGTTGTGGGGTTTTTGCGTAGTTCATCCTTCACTGGTGCTCCGCAGCTCGTCATGCATTCAAGAAGGGACTGAACGAGCGAGGCTTCGTGGAGGATCAAAACGTCAAGTTGCTGTTTCACTCGGCTGAAGACCGGGTTGAACAACTCCCCGCTCTCATATCTGACTTAGTTCACCGGCAGGCAATCGTGCTTGTGGGCGACACCGCTTCGGCCCTAGCAGCGAAAGCAACGAGCACGACCATACCTTTCGTGTTCGCGAGCGGGAGCGACCCGGTCAGGGATGGTCTGGTGGAAAGCCTAAACCGGCCTGCAGGTAATATGACCGGCGTGATTTTCTTCAACAGGCAGGTGGGTCCTAAACGATTGGAGTTGCTCCGCCAGCTTCTTCCCGCGCCAGCACCCATCGGGGTACTCATGGACCTCAGTACTCGTGCAGCTGAGGCCGAACGAACAGAAGTAGAAGCAGCAGCGCTGGGGTTTGGGCAGCAACTCCTGATTCAGGGTGTTCGCAAGGAGGCTGAAATAGAACCCGCCATTTCCGCGTTTGCTGATCGTGGGGCTCGAGCGTTGTTCGTGAGCGCCGGCGCCTTGTTGAACTCCCACGGCAAGGGCGTGCTTTCAACGGCTGCACGCTACGCCCTCCCGGCGGCGTATGCTCAACGAGAGAACGTAAACAATGGCGGCTTGATGAGCTACGGAGCCAGCATGCCTGATGCCTACCGTCAGGTGGGGCTGTATACAGCCCGCATTCTTCAAGGCGAGAAGCCGTCGCAATTGCCGGTTATCCAGGCCGTAAAATTCGAGCTTGTGATTAACCTCAAGACGGCCAGATCGCTCGGTCTGGACGTGCCGGATAGGTTATTGGCTCTGGCGGACGAAGTAATCGAGTGACTGCCCCTGACGAACCCTGGTGCGATCCAAGGTGCAAGCTCAGCT
>JBJMTV010000032.1:0-67068 GCA_045811525.1 Xanthobacteraceae bacterium
CGGTGACCTGCCTCCCTGTTTCTGGACCGATCATTGCTGGAAAATTCCAGTTTAGCGGCTGTGTGATTCGGCCGGTGGACGAGGAAGAATCCATGAAGCGATCGAGGTTCACGGAGGCGCAGATTGCCTTCATCCTGCGCCAGGCTGAGGAAGGCACCGCAGTCGGTGAGGTCTGTAGGAAGGCTGGGATCAGCGAGGCGACCTACTACAATTGGCGTAAGAAGTACGCCGGCTTGTCGCCGTCCGAGATGAAGCGGCTGCGCCAGCTCGAGGAGGAGAACGGCAACCTCAAGAAGATCGTCGCCGATCTGTCACTCGACAAGGCGATGCTGCAGGATGTCATCCGCCGAAAGTTTTGAAGCCTGCCCGGCAGCGGCAAATGGTGGATCATACACGTTCGACCTGGCGGGTGAGCATTCGACGTGCTTGCCGTGCATTGCCGGTCGAGCGATCGACCTACCACTACCGCTCCCGTCGAGCTGGGCAGGCGCAATTGAGTGAACGGATCAAGGAGATTGGCGCAACCCGCGTGCGCTACGGCTACCGCCGTATTCATGTGCTGCTACGGCGTGAAGGCTGGCGGGTGAACCCGAAGCGAGTCTATCGCCTGTATCGCGAGATGGGCCTGCAATTGCGGAATAAAACGCCCAAACGCCGGGTCAAGGCAAAGCTGCGGAGTGATCGTCAGCCGGCGACGCAAGTAAACCAGACCTGGGCCATGGATTTCGTGCACGATCAGCTTGCCACTGGTCGCAAACTGCGCGTGCTGACGATCGTCGATCTGTTCTCGCGCTTCTCTCCAGCGGTGGAGGCGCGGTTCACTTTCCGCGGCGCTGACGTTGTGGAGGTGCTTGAAAGAGTCGGCCGAGAAACAGGATTCCCGGCGACGATCCGTGTTGATCAAGGCTCCGAGTTCGTGTCACGCGACTTGGATCTGTGGGCCTACCGGCGCAGCGTTATTCTCGACTTCTCACGACCAGGCAAACCCACCGACAATGCCTTCATCGAATCGTTCAACGGCAAATTCCGGGCAGAATGTCTGAACACGCACTGGTTCATGAGCCTCGACGATGCGCGCCGAAAATGCGAGGCTTGGCGTAGAGACTACAATGAGGAGAGGCCTCATAGCGCGATCGGCAACAAAGCACCGATCGAGCTCATCGATCGATCAGTGGCGCACGGCCCGCCCTGAGCGAACCGCACTGGAAAAACTCCAGCAGGCTGGTCCAAGGTTTGGGAGCAGTTCAAGCGAAGGGCAGACTCAAATTCCGATTGGATAAGAGAAAGGGGCAACGTCAACGGCATTGTTCTTGTGCCAAGCCATGAGCTGCTTCTCGACCGCCACATTCGCAGTCTGCAGTTGCTTTATCTGCGTAGCCAAGACCTGCAGCACTTGGTCGGCCGCACCAGCGCCTCGCAAATCGGTTCGGCATCGGCCGCATCGTTCTTGTTGCGCTTGACCTTAGGCCTTCACGGTACTGCGCCGGGATCCAGTCGCACCGCGTGACCCACCGCCGCCAATCCGCGGCCTAGTGCGCCGTCGCAGGCCTCCATACCCGCAAGCACGGCGCACCGACTGAACAAGGAAAGAATTGCTGCGCCGCAGCTGTTTACGCAGCACGGTCGCTCCTTCTGCCTTGACGCCGTACACCTCGAAACGTGCTTCGCTGAAGATATCAGGATTGGAAATGTGACCTCCGGGTGATTGCACCAGGACGTTATGTTTCTGCTCCGGGCGAATGGCACGCGCAAGTCAAGCTTGATGCACCGATTCTACGACGCGCATCACTCAAACGCCCGCGAATTACGGCGCATCACCGGACGTAGTTTGAGTCTAACGCCATTACGGTGATGGTGCCCCTTCTACAACGGCGACGAAAACGTCGAGCCGTCGGAGTGTGATGCACCGGCGCGAAAACCGACAGCGGTCGACGGCCAAGGGAATGGCCGGTCATCTATACCCAAACGCACCTCCAGCGTCTTGGACGAATCATGTGTGACGGACACAAGCGCCTACGGCAAGCGTTCGGCGTCGCGCAGGGACTGGATCATCGAGGTCCGCATGACATAGTCGCGGTGCTTGTCAGGATCTTCGGCGATCCGGCGCAGCTGGTCGAAATAGGCACGGCGCGCTTCAGGCTCGCGGGTATTCAGAATCGAACGGTTACGCAGCGCCGTCTGCTGAACGACATCCAGCGCGACCTTGCGCCGCTGACGGCCATATCGTTCCAGCGTATCGAGGGGCGCGCCGCGCGCAACCTCGATCAGTTTGCCCGCAAGATTGAATGCGTCATGGATGCCACCGTTCAGCCCCATCCCACCCAGCGGATTGTTCACGTGTGCCGCATCGCCCGCGATGACCATCCGGTTTTTCACGTAGGTCGATGCGACGCGCTCATGCACCCGATAGGCCGTGCGATGGGTCACTTCGTAAGGTTGATTGCGCGCAACGGCGCCCTGCAACAGCCGCTCCCCCCGTTCGGGCGAGGTGACGTCCTCATCTTCGAGCGCTGCGTCAACGGGAAACAGCGCGCGCCATAGGCGCGCCGTTCGGATCAGCACATACCACTCCCGCGGATCCGACAGATAGGAAATGTTGGCAAGATCAGGCATTGCCTCGCGGAAGTCGTAGGCCGTCGACAGGGCCAGGAACAGTTCCGGGATAGTTATTCCTTCGAACTCCGCTCCGATCGCATTTCGGACGACGCTGCCGATCCCATCGGCGCCTACCACGAACGTCCCGCTGATCGTTTCGGTTTTGCCGTCCGGCAGCCTGACGTCAAGCTCTACGCCGTTCGCGTTCTGGCGTACACCGACAGCCTTGGTGCCGAGGCGAACGGCAGCCAGTGGATTGTCCTTGAGGCGTGCGTAGAGCAGTTCGCCAAGCCGCCATTGCTCGCATTGCAGTCGGTATGGGTGATTGGTGTCCGATGACAGACGCGCCAGTTCGAAGGTGGCGACAACGCCCTCGGTCCGGTCGCGGAATTGCCATGTGGGGCAGATCAAGCCCTCCTCGATCATTCGGCCGACGACGCCGAAGCGCTCCAGCATGTCGAGCGTGGGCGGATGGAACGTCGACGCGCGCAGATCGTGCGGCAGATGCTCGCAGGTTTCGACCAGAGAAACCGGGATGCCAGCATCGACCAAAAGGTTGGCGGTGACGAGACCGACCGGTCCCGCCCCGACGACAATGACGTGCTGCCTGATCTCGGTTCCCATCCGTTCCTCGTCAATCGGCGATACCCAGTCAGGGCGCCGGAATACCGGCCGCTTTTACGGCCTCCGCGAAGTTCACGCGATCCTGCTGGAAGACGGCCGCGACCTCCTCGGCGCTCTGTCCGCCGGGAAGAATGCCGAGGCCCGACAGACGCGCCGCGATCTGCGGCTCCTTGACCATGGCAGTCACACCTGCGCGGAGCTTCTCGATAATGTCGAGAGGCGTTCCGTTCGGCACCAGAAAACCATTCCATGAGGCGAAGACGAAGCCCCGCATGGTTTCGGTGGCGGTCGCCAAGTCGGACGCGCTCGGGAGACGCTGCGCCGTGCCGACGGCCAGCAGCTTGATCGCCGGATGGTCTCTCTGCGCCAGCAGGATGGAGGCGTTGCCGAAATAGAAATTGACGTTGCCGGCTATCAGGTCGGAAATGGCTTGCGGCTCGCCACGCGAAGGAACCATGACGAGTTCGACACCGGCGCGCTTGAACAGCAGAAGCGGCGCGAGGTGGCTGATGTTGTTGGTGCCGGCGGCGGCGAAGCTGAGCTTGTTCGGATTGGCCTTGGCGTACGCCAGGAACTCGGCCAGATTGTTGGCCGGAAGGCTTCGATTGACCGCGATCACCTGCGAGCCCGTGCCGACATTGGTCACCGGCGTCAGATTCTTGTCCGGATCGACCGTCATCTTCTGCACCAGCGGGGCCAGAAGGATTGCGGCACTCGGCGTGAACAGCACCGTGTAGCCGTCGGGCGCGGCGTTGATGACCATGGTACTGGCCTGCGCGCCTCCGGCCCCTGGGCGGTTCTCGACCACGAACGTCTTCCCGAACCTTGCCGAAAGATACTCGGCGGCCATGCGCGCCATTAGGTCCGTGTTGCCCCCGGCGGCAGTTGTCACAACGATTGTCACTGACCTAGTGGGCCAGTCGGTCGCATGTGCCTGCGTCGAAGCAAGCCCGAGCACGCACAAGCCCGCAATCGCGGTACGTCTGTTCATGTGTCTGTTCAGTTTCATGACACTGCTCGATTCATTCAGCTGCGGTTGCGTAGGGCACGTTGCGGCCGCCATAGCGCCGAAGCCGGACGTTCGCCTGCTCGGCATGTCCGGCAAAGCCTTCGAGCATGCAGAGGCGCGAGCAATAACCGCCGATCATGGCAGCGGCCTCATTCGTCAGGACCCGCTGATAGGTCACGGTCTTGAGGAACTTGCCTACCCAGAGTCCGCCCGTGTAGCGGGCCGCCTTCTTGGTGGGGAGCGTGTGATTTGTGCCAATGACCTTGTCACCGAACGCCACATTGGTGCGCGGGCCAAGGAACAGAGCGCCATAGTTGCTCATACGATTCAGGAAATACTCGGGGTCACGGGTCATGACCTGCACATGTTCCGAGGCGATACGGTCCGCCTCGCGCACCATCTCGTCCTCGTCGTTGCAGACAATGACTTCGCCGTAATCGGCCCAGGCGCGTCGGGCGATTTCCGCCGTCGGCAGGATCAATAACAGACGCTCAACCTCGGCAATTGTATTGCGCGCCAGCCGCTCCGAATTGGTGAGCAGGATTGCCGGCGAGTTCGGCCCGTGCTCCGCCTGTCCCAAAAGGTCGGTCGCGCATATTTCTTCGTCGACGGTCTCGTCGGCAATAATGAGGGTCTCGGTCGGACCAGCGAAGAGATCAATGCCGACGCGCCCGAACAGTTGACGCTTCGCCTCGGCAACATAGGCATTCCCCGGCCCGACCAGCATGTCCACCGCCGGGATGCGTTTCGTCCCTAGCGCCATCGCTCCCACCGCCTGAATGCCGCCCAAGCAATAGATCACGTCCGCCCCCGCCAGGTGCTGAGCCGCGACAATCGCCGCTGCAGGCCTGCCGTTGAACGGCGGCGCGCAGGTGATCACGCGCGGCACACCGGCCACCCGCGCCGTGATGACCGACATATGCGCCGAGGCGAGCAGCGGATACTTTCCACCCGGGACGTAACAGCCGACCGAGCTGACCGGGATATTCTTGTGGCCAAGCACGACGCCGGGCAGGGTTTCGACCTCGATGTCTTGAAGCGCGGCGCGCTGCTTCTCGGCAAAATTTCGCACCTGTTGTTGCGCGAACCGGATGTCGGCGAGATCGCGTGCAGATAGTTGCGCCAGGCAATTCTCGATTTCGGCCTCGGTCAGTCGGAAATCCTCGCGGTCCCAGCGATCGAACTTGCGCGACAATTCTCGGACGGCTTCGTCCCCCCTCGCGGCAATGTCACCGAGAATGTCTTCGACCGTGTTGCGGACGCGCGTGTCCTCTTCAACTACCGCCTGCGCATCAAGTCCGCGTTTCAGCCACTGTGCCATCTTGCTCCCGTCCCTCGACCGCCAGAGTGCTTTTTTGAACCGACGGTGCGCACGCGCTCACAATGCGTTGCGAACCAAAGATGCAGCGGGCTTCTCGAAGGCGGCGATCACCTCCGCCGAATTCATCAGGTCAGCGTATTTTTGACCCATGTCGAACAAATTTGCAGTGTGCGGTCCGATCGCCCGGTCTCCGACGCAGTCGACCGCCACGATGGTGGAAAGATTGTGCGCGATACTGTCGACCACGGTCGCGCGTACGCAGCCGGAGGTCGTACAGCCTGCAACGATCAAGGTGTCGCAGCCGCGGCCGATCAGCCACGAGCTGAGCTCAGTGCCGAAGAAGGCGGATGCCTGGCGCTTGCGAATGACAAGCTCGCCGGGTTTCGGTGTAAGCTGGGGCACGATCTGGCTCAGCGGGCTCTCTTCGGTGAGCTTGAGCAGGCCAGGCGCCTTGCGCGCGAACATACCGGCGTCCGAGCCATCGGCGGCATAGACGACGCGCGTGTGAGCGACCGGCCATTTGCGCGAACGGGCAAACGCAATGAGCTGAACGGTCTGCTCGATCGCCGGTCCGATATTGCCGCCTCCGAAATGGGCGGGATCGGTAAAGCCTACGACAAAATCGACGATCACCAGAGCCGGGCTTTTGCCGAGCCCCAGCTTTTGTGCAAAGCCCTGCCGCTTGTAGATTTCGAGTTCGTCCATCATGGTCCTCGTTGCAGACGCAAGAATTGGTCGCTCCTTAGAATTCCTCGAGCAGACGTCCGAATCCCTCGATCCGATCTTCAATTCCGCAGGCACGCAGCGCATGCCAGTAGGTCGCGGTGTTGATCGCGATGACCGGCTTGCCGAGCCAGAGCTCCGCCGCGGCGGCCAGACGGATCATGCTGAGATTGGTGCCGACTTGCAGGATGGCGTCGACATCGTCGCCGTCGAGCTCGCGCAATACCTGACGGCAAGTCTCGGTGGTGACCTCGGCGATCTCAATCCAGCTCGGGCACTGCAGGCAGCGATCACGCACGACCTGAAAGCCGCACTCGCTGAAGTAGCGCCGCACCTCCGCGTTGGCGGCCGGAAAATATGGGGAAAAGAACGCAATTCGTTCAATTCCGCCATAGGCCTGCAAGGCTGCTGTGCAGGCATGTGACCCGCAACTGAGCTTTACGCCTCCGCTCGCCTCCTCGACCGTGTCGCGGAAGCGATTCGAGCCGGCGAGCCCGTCGAAGAAGGTTACCGCCGACATGCCCAACACGAGGTAATCCGGCAAGGACGTCATCACGCTGCGTACCGCTTCGACGGTATTCTGGCCGATCAGCCGCGCCCCGCTCATGAACGTGTCGTTGCTGACGGCCTGGGTATTGGGTGTGAAAATACGGCTGTAGTGATTCGTCACGCCGGCCGGCCGCAGGTCGTCGAAATCAGGCTGTACGATCGTGTTGGTCGAAGGTCCGAGCACGGCGAACTTCTTGCGCCATCCCAGAACATCACGACCCATCACCCGTCTCCCGTTTTTCTTTGTCTTGCTCAAAGGCTGCCGGCCGCCGCGGCTGACGCAGCCTCGCGCGACCGCTCGCCAGCAGGGCTTACCGCCGCTTCGCGCGCTGCCCATTGCCGCTCGAACTCCCCTACTTGCGGAAACCCGAGCAACTCACACATGCGTTGAAATCCGTAGCTCTCCGAGTTCGGCAGATCCCTGCTATCGCCTTTGTCCCGCAGATGCCCATAGACACGTTCGAGCCCAGCAGCGGCGGCGAGAAAGCCAATCGCCGGGTAGATCGCGATGGCGAAGCCGAGCTCGGTCAGCCGCTTCGCCGATAGAATGGGCGTGCGGCCGCCTTCAACCATGTTGGCGAGCAGCGGCGCGTCGATCTCCTGCCCGATGCGCGCTAGCTCTTCCTCGGTCTCCGGACTTTCCACGAAAACGATATCGGCGCCGGCACGGGCGTAGAGCTTGCCGCGCCGTATGGCCTCTTGCAAGCCAAGGGAGGTACGCGCGTCGGTGCGCCCAATGACCAAGAAATCACTACTGACCCGCGACTGCACCGCGACTTCGATCTTGAGCGCCATCTCCTCGGCGGGGATGACGCGACGTCCGAGGGTGTGCCCGCATTTCTTCGGCGATTCTTGGTCTTCGATCTGAATGGCGGCGATCCCCGCCGCTTCATAGCCTCGGACGCTGTGACGCACATTGAGCAATCCGCCATAACCGGTATCGGCGTCGGCAATCAAAGGCGTGCGACAAGACTGGGCGATCTGGCCCGCGCGGGCGACCATGTCGCTATAGGTGGCGAGACCCACATCGGCCAAGCCGAGGTGCGAAGCAACCATGCCGTAGCCGGTTGCATAGAGTGCATCGAAGCCCAACCGGTCGGCGACTTTCGCCGAGATCAAGTCGAACACCCCCGGCGCGACCAGGAATTGCCGTTGCCGAAGCGCGGTTTTCAACGCGGGACTAGCCATCTGCTCTCACCATGTTCCTAGCGGGAAGGGCGGTGCGACAGGATTTCCCGCGTCCGCGCGATCAGGCCACCGCAGGAGAGAATTGCGCAGACTTCCCCGTCGAGCGGCTGCGCCGTCCACCGCATCCCGCCTTGCTCAATAAAGCTGCCGTTGACGCTGACCGTCGCAATGTCTCCCGCTTGTAGCGCGGCCGCTGCGTCCGGACATGTCAGCACTGGCAGGCCGAGATTGATCGCATTGCGGAAGAAGATTCGGGCAGCGCTCGCGACCACGATAGCGCGAATGCCAACCGCCTTGAGCGCGATCACCGCCTGCTCGCGCGAGGAGCCGGTACCGAAATTGCGGCCACCGACAAGGATGTCGCCGAGCCGAACCCGCTCGCGGAAGCCGGGATCGAGGTTCTCGAGGCAGTGGGTGCCGAGTTCGGCCGGATTTCGCAGCGCAAGATAGCGACCCGGCAGGATGGCATCGGTGTTCACGTGATCACCGAATCGGTGCACGCGTCCACTGACCAGATCAATGCCCCCGCTCACCCGCGCAGCTCCGAGGCAGGCGAAAGCGCCTGGGGTGGAGTGATCCTCCCCGTCACTGCAGAGGCAGCGGCGACCCAAGCGTTGGCCAAGAATACTTGCGAGTCCGGATGGCCCATCCGGCCCTGGAAATTGCGGTTGATGGTGGCAATAGCGGTCTCTCCCGCGGCGAGTATTCCCATATGCCCGCCGAAACAGGCGCCGCAGGTCGGCGGCGAGATAACGGCACCGGCCGCCGCCATGATGTCCAACAGGCCCTCGGCCAGAGCAGCACGCCAGATCTTCTGCGTGGCGGGCACGACGATCATGCGCACGCTTGCCGCTACGGTCCGGCCGCGCAGGATCTCGGCAACTTGCCGCAGATCGGTGAGGGTACCGTTCGCGCAGTTTCCAACATAGACCTGATCGATCGGTTGGCCGGTCAATGCTTCAACGGGCTGCGCCGCACCCGGTGAGGGCGGCGCGGCCACCATCGGGGAGAGCTGGCTGAGGTCGATCTCTATGCGCTCGCGGTAGGCCGCCCCGCCATCCGCCACCACCACTGGGCACTCGACTAGACCGCGCGTCTTCATGTGCGCGCTCGAAATAGCATCGCCTTCGAACACACAGGTGTCGGCCCCTCCCTCGACAGCCATGTTCGCGACCGCCATGCGCTCGTCCATGCTCAATGCCGCGACACCGGGGCCGCCGAATTCGAGCGCAGCGCCTGCGGCGCCGTCGACGCCGACACGGCGGATGAGCTCGAGGATGACATCCTTGCCGGTGACGTAGCGGCCCGGGCGGCCGGTCAGCTCGACACGGATGCTCTCGGGAATACGCATCCACAGCCGCCCCACAGCGAGGGCAGCCGCCAGGTCGGTCGAACCAAAGCCCAGGCCCAGCGCGTTGAAGGCACCGGCGGTGCAGGTATGGCTGTCGGCACCGAACACGATGGTGCCGTGACCAATCAGCCCGAGCTCATCAAGCAGGGCATGCTCGATGCCGCCGCGGCCGGGCTCATAGAAATGGGCAAGGCGGTGATGGTTGGCGAAGGCTCGCAAAGTTTGAATGCCGGTGGCGCCGGCGATGTCGCTTGCCGGAGCGAAATGATCGGCGACGAGGACCACGCGGTCCGACGCGGCGAGTCCTGTGGCGCCGGTTTCGGCAAAGCGTTCGAACGCGATCGGACCGGAGACGTCGTTCAGCATCAACACGTCGGGCTCGACCGTCGCAATGGTGCCAGCAAATACGCTGCCCTCAGCCGCGTGCGCGCTTAAGATCTTTTCGGTGATGGTCTGTGGCTGCATGGTGTTACGGCGTCGCTGCCGCGTCCCGCACCGATTGAATGAGATAGGAACGCATCAGGTGCTGCTTGTGCCGCACCGAATCCCTCGTAGTAGGCTTGGTGTTCGGCCAGCATCGCGCCTCGCAGTATCTGGCGATCGCGCAGCGCTTGGGCCTGAACCGCTTCGATCGCCACCTTGCGGGCGCTGGCGTTCCAGAGCGTTTGTCACACTTGTCCATATAATTTATGATGTCAATGGAAAATATGTAGAGACAAATTAGTTTGTCTTTCCGCGTTCCTCACGCAAAGATTGGATAATAGCCACTACCGCGTCTTTCGATGCGCATCCCGTGGGCTTTCCGAAGATGGGCGGGCACGATGAGCGCGTCTGTATCCGCGGCCCGATCGAGCAGAAGACGACGCTGGCGGATAGCCATCTCTCGATCGGAACAGAAAGCGCTCGCCCATTGCGGTTGGAACACCTGCGCTGGTGAGTGGATGGCATCACCGCAGAAGTAGGCGTGTTTTCCAGCTCCGCAGTCGAGGCACAGGCCAATTTGTCCGGGCGAGTGACCCGGCAGCGGCAATAGCGTCATGCCGCGCGTGAGATCGAACCCGTCATCGACGATGTCGCACTGGCCCGCTTCGATGATCGGCAAGACACTGTCCCTATAGGAACCATGGTTGTGCTTGCCGGGCTCCGCTGTCTCCCTGGCCTGCCAATAGGCGAGTTCGCTGCGGCCGATCAGATAGCGAGCGTTGGGAAAGGTCGGCACCCATCGGCCATTAGAAAGATGACTGTTCCAGCCGACATGATCGGCATGCAGATGGGTGCAGAGAACGATGTCGACTTGCTCCGGCATGACGCCTGCGCTCGCCAGGCGCTCAAGGAATCCGCTGGCGGATCGCTGATGCCACTCGGGACGACCCGGCCTCGGCTTGTGCTCACCGACGCAGGTATCGATCAAAATGTTCAACGTCGCCGTCCGCAGCAGCAAACTCTGGATGACGAGCAGGATGTGGCTTTGCGCGTAGTCGACGTGATGGGGTGCGAGAATGAGCTCGTCATGCCGGATCATCGTCAGGTCCGCGCCAGGGAAGAGGAAGCTGAGCGGAAGCGCGAACGGATCGACGTCGACGATCCGGTGCATGGTTGCGGGTCCGAGATCGTACATCGTCACGTCACGTCGTCATCCGGCGGAGTGCGCGCACTCTCGGGCCCTCGGCGATCGATCCTACCCTTCCAGGAAAGGTGGTCGAGAACACACCGTCCGGTCATATGCGAGCCTCCGCCCCGGCAGGAAAAGTGGCGGTCGCGACTCGCTGCGCGTCGATTGATGGAGATCACGCGGCTGGAGCGATATGGCTGGCGTGATTCTCGAGATACCACTCGGCAATCTGCTCGCGCGTGGCGAACCATACGTCGTCGAACTGCTTGGCATAGCGGATGAAATCGCGCAATGCGCGGATGCGAAACGGCTGTCCGATCACGTGCGGATGCAGGCCGATATTCATGAAGCGTCCGCTGGTAGCGCTCTCAGCATAGAGCCAATGGCCAGACGTTTATCGCCCGGCCACCTGAGCGGCTTACGGTGCGGAATGGGAACAAAGTCGTAGTGCATGCTTCTCCCCGCCTGTGGGCGCCCTGGGGGCGGTCGAAACTCTACTTGACAGGCACAATTTCCGCGTTGCATAGCTAAGTTGTCTGGACATTTCAACGGAAATGTTCGTCCCGTACTGACAGCTTGAATGACGAGCCACGCGGAGCAGGGCGATGCGAGGTTGCTCAAGCGCTCGGGTGGGGCTCCTGATGGGGGCACACGGGAGCCGGAGCGTGCCATGCTGTTGATCCAGCAGTTCGTCAACAGCGTCATGCTGGGCAGCGTCTACGTGACGGTCGCCGTCGCCTTCACGTTGACCATTGGTATCCTCAATTTTTTGAATTTCACCATTCCGACGCTGTTCATGCTGACCGCGATGGTGGGCTGGGCGCTGGCCTACTGGGGCGTCCCGTTCGGTTTATCTGGCCCCCTTCCCTGGCCCTGGGCATTGTTGATCGGCATTCTCGTCGCCGTCGTGGTCTCGCTGATCATCGAACGCTTCACCTTTCGCTATCTCAAGATGAAGTACGGCGACTCGACCGAGCACGCGATTCCGCTCGTCTCCTCGCTGGGATTTCTGCTTGTGCTCGAGAACCTCGTACGGCTCGGCTACGGCACCGACGCACAGCGCTTCCCGGGACCTAGTGCCGATATGACAATGACCCTGTTCGGGATTTTCTTCCGTTTGCCGCAACTAGCCAGCCTCATCATCGTCGTCTTCATCGTGATCGGGTTGACTTGGCTCTTGAAGAGCAGCCGCATCGGCCGAGGCTTGCGCGCGATTGCCGAGAATCCCGACGCGGCCAACATCCTTGGCATTGACACCCACAAGATCGTGCCCGTCGTCTTTATGCTAACAGGGCTGTTGTGCGGTCTCGCCGGCGCGCTGTTCGCCGTCAACTACGGCGAAGTCTCGCCACAGATGGGGGACGACATCGGAACGAAGGCGATCGCCGGCATGGTGGTCGGCGGATTGGGCTCGGTCTGGGGGGCGGTTATCGGAGGCCTGATCGTCGGTTTGACCGAGATCATGACCATTCATTTTTTCGGCGCCGACACGGTGCAGGTCGCCGTGTGGGGGCTGCTCCTGGTTGCGCTTCTGCTGCGGCCACAGGGTCTGTTCGGCCATCACGCCATCGGCAAGGGGAAGCTGTGATAATCAGCGGTTACTGGACGGGCATTCTCACAGTGCTGGCGATCAACATCATCTTTGCCTACGCCATTTTCTTTCCAGTGGCGACCGGCCAACTGAATCTTGGCGGCGCGGGGTTTCAGGCATTAGGCGCCTATGCGGCGGCCTTCCTCTCGGCGCACTATGGTCTGCCTGTAGCAGCCACCATTGGCGCTGGTGCCCTCCTGGCCGGGGCCGTCGGCTTTCTGATCGCCTTTCCCATCCTGCGGACGCGCGGCGTCTACCTCGTCCTTGCGACCTTTGCATTCGCCGAGGTCATTTCCGGTCTGATCCTGAATTCCGAGACCTTCGGTGGTCCGATGGGCATGGCCGTTCCCGTCTTCCTCGACTACCAAGTTCCCGTCGCTCTCGCGTTAGTCGTGACGCTCTTCGCATTCTACCTGATGTCGACACGGTTCGGGCTGATAATGCGCGCTACCCACGACGACGAGGTGGTTGCCGACCTTCTCGGCGTGAGCGTTCGGGGCGTGCAGGTCGCAGCCTTCGCCATCGGCGGCGCGTTTGCAGGTCTCGCCGGCGGACTTTACGCACACTGCTTCAGTTTTGTTGAGGTCCAGAGCTTCAATGCGCTGGTGTCCATCTACGTCCTTCTTTACGTACTGCTCGGCGGCACGCAGACGCCCTGGGGCCCGCTGGTCGGCGCGATTTTTTTCACGCTGCTGCCGGAAGTACTGCGGGAGGTGCTGCCGACAATCAAACTCTCACTCGCCTGGCTCCTCGGCCTGAAGGGGCAAGTCGCAGCACCCAGCGAGTCCTGGCGCTTCATCATCCTCGGGGTGTTGACCATTACGATGATGGTGCTGCGGCCGGAAGGCCTGATCACCCGCACCATGGTCGAGCGTGTGCGGCCTGGCCGCCGCGCCTCTGTGCGGGAACGGTCGCCATGACGGCGCCGCTACTGTCGTTGGTCAACGTCTCCAAGAGTTTCGGCGGTCTTGCTGTCATCTCGGAGGTCAGCTTCGACGTGCCGCACGGCGCGCGAACGGCCCTCATCGGCCCGAATGGCGCTGGCAAAACAACGATCTTCAACCTGATATCCGGGGTCTATCAGCCAGACCTGGGGCAGATCCGGCTGGAGGAGCGGGAAATCTCCAGGATCGCATCGCGCAAACGGGTCGGGCTCGGCATCGCGCGCTCCTTCCAGAACATTCGCCTAATGCCGCACCTGTCCGTTATCGAAAACGTCATGCTCGGCCAGCAGGCGCGCGCCGGAAGTTTGCTGGAGTTACTGACGCCGATTTCGCTCTTCGGTCAATCGAAGTGGCGGCGGGAGGCGGAGGTACTCCTCGACGAGATGGGTCTTGATGCGTTCCGCGGCGAAGTCGCGACGCTACCGTACGGCATCCGCAAGAAGATCGAGGTGGTGCGCGCGCTCATTGCCAAACCGACGATCCTGCTGCTCGACGAGCCCGCTGCCGGGCTCAACAACACCGAGACCGACAATCTGCGCGATTTCTTGATCAAGGTTTCCGCGAGCGGCGTAACTCTGCTGGTCGTCGAGCACGATATGAGCCTGGTGCGAAGCCTGTGCGACCACGCGGTGGTGCTGAACTTCGGCCGCAAAATCTATGATGGTCCGACGGCCACCGTGCAGAACGACCCGCAGGTCCTGGAAGCATATCTGGGTACCCGCCACGCGGCAGAGGTGTCATCGGAGGCCGTTCGCGTTGCTTGAAGTAAGTAATCTGGACGTGCGCTACGGCCGCACGCACGCGGTCAGAAACGTGAGCCTGACCGTGCGAGAAGATGAAATTGTCACCGTGCTCGGGGCGAATGGAGCGGGCAAAACATCGCTGCTGCGGGCTCTGCAGGGTGCAGTGCGTTCCGCCGCCGGCCGCATCGCGTTCGACGGCAAGGATCTCACCAGAACGACTCCGGCGGCGCGGGTTCGGGCCGGCATGATGCTGGTGCCGGAAGGCCGGCAGATCTTCGTCAGCATGACGGTGCACGAGAACCTGCAGATGGGCGTCTATTTGCGCAATGACCGCGAGGTCGCCCGCGATCTCGATGCGGTTTATGACCGCTTCCCAAATCTCGCGGAACGCCGCAACATGAAGGCGAACGTCTTGTCCGGGGGCGAGCAGCAGATGCTTGCGATCGGCCGCGCATTGGTAGGGCGGCCTCGCCTCATTCTTCTAGACGAGCCTTCGCTCGGCCTCTCGCCGTTGTTCGTGTCTCGGCTGTTCGATCTTATCGTCGAGCTCAACCGAACGGGAATGGGCATTTTGCTGGTCGAGCAGAACACCGCCATGGCGCTCGACATCGCCACGCGCGGCTATGTCCTCGAGCTCGGCAAGGTCGTGCTCGAGGACACGGCCCGAGCGCTATCCAGCGACAAGGCGCTGACGCAAGCTTATTTGGGTCGCCCCCACGACGGCTCGGCGCCCTCGCCGGCCAACGTGCCGGCTTGAGCACCAAAAACAGGCGAACGGAACATGCGAGCAAGGAGATCGTGCATGAAACTGAGTACCACGTTGCTGGCCGCGGCGCTGACGTCCCTCGGTGGCGCAGCCCTCGCCCAAAACACCATTAAGATCGGCAATATCGTTGTGACCGCCGGCCCGCTGAAGGGGCCCGGTGAGCCGAGCGTGACAGCGGTCGATCTCGCCGTCGAGCAGATCAATGCGGCCGGCGGCATCGCCGGCAAGAAGATTGAGCTCTTCCGCTTCGACACTGGCTCCGACCCGAAGCAGGCGTCAATCGGAGCGCGCAAGCTCATGCAGGACGACAAGGTGCTCGCGGTCGTTGGCCCCTTCTCCTCCGGCGAGACCGCCGTCGCTGTCAACGACGCCGAACGCCTAAAGGTGCTGATGATGCCCACCTCGGCCTCCGCGCCGGGACTTACCGACGGCCGCAAATATGTGTGGCGTCTAAGCGAGGATGAGTACAAGCAGTTTAGCCGCTTACTGAAGTCGATTAAGAGTAAGGGCATAAAGAGCGACACCGCCGAGATCGTCTATATCTCCGATGAAGTGATCTCGAACAACGCAGGGACCAAGCTTTATCCGCCTCTGCTCGCGAGCGCCAACATCAAGCATGGCGAGCCGATCGCGGTGCAATACAAGAGCTTCGACATGTCGGCGCAGGCGGCCCGTATTCTGGCAGCCAATCCCGATCTCGTAGCGGTCGCCGCATTGCCCGAATCCGCCTCCAAGGTGATCAAGGAGTTGCGCCGGCAGGGCTACAAGGGCCGCATCATCGGGTCGCAGTTGTTCGCGGACCCGAATGTCCTGGAGTTGTTCGGCCCCGAGGGGAATGGCACCCTTCTCGTCGCCGGCTTTTGGAAGGGGCACAACGTAGCGTCGCAAAGCTTCAACGACAGACTGGTCGCGGAGCTGAAGAATCGCGGCATCCACAAGCTGGGCGCCCATCATGTCGATGCGCAAGCCTTCGACACCGTTTTTCTGCTGAAGCAGGTGATGGAGAGCGTGGGCGTGACCGCCGACCCTGCCAAGCTCACGCAGGAGCGGGAGGCCCTGGTCGCAGCCATGCATGGCGTGCGCTTCTCGGGCGTGCTCGGCGACAACATCTGCTTTGCCGGAAATGACGCCGAGCTGCCCGGGTACATCATCGAGATCAAGGACGGCGAATGGAACAAGTTCGATGAGGCCCCGGCAGATCCTTGCAACTGAACTCGCGCAACCGCGGCAGGCCACCGCCTTTGTTATCTAGACGGCGGCCCACAAGACCGCCGTCGCTGTCAGCTGGCCGAGCTGTCGGCCCGCCGGAACCCGCTAGGCTGCATGATGACCGTCGACGCTGATGTGAAAGTTTTCACGGAACCGGGCGGCAGGCAACCGCTCTACGTCCATATCGCATCAAAACTCCAGCAACGCATCGTCGAGGGATGCTATCCGATCGCGTCCTTGCTGCCACCCGAGACCGAGCTGACCGAAGAGTTCGCGACCAGCCGCAACACCATCAGGGAAGCGCTGCGGCTGCTCGTCGACCGCGGCATGGTGCGACGCCGTCAGGGCGCCGGGACTGTCGTCATTTCCGCCACGGCTGCCGTCAAATACGTTCAGTCTTTCACGAGCCTCGAAGATCTGTTCGCGAACTCGCGTGACACGTATTACGCGCTGCACTCGATTGCGGCTGTCGCCCTCGACTCGAATATTGCGGAGCGGATCGGGGCGACCGCCGGGGAGGAGTGGCTGCTCGTGACCGGCGTGCGCTGGACCGAGAAGGGCGGAAACCCAATTGCTTGCATCGAATCCTATATTCCGTTGGAGTTTAAAGAAACGGTGAATACTTTCTGGGACGTGAAACTTCCGTTCTATGCCGTGCTCGAACAGGCGTCGGGGTATGTCATTGATGAAGTTGTACAGGAGATCCGCGCGATCGAGATGCCGCGTCATGTGGCAAACGCCTTTGGCCTGCCGGAAGGAAGGACGGCGCTCCAATTGTTGCGCCGCTATGTGGCACGCGGCCGCGTCCTGATCGCCTCGGTCAACTGGCACCGTGCAGATCAATTCACGTATGAAATGCTGATCCACCGCAGGATCGAGCGGATGGTGTAGCGTCCGGAAAAACGGTGCGCCAAAGCGCTCTGTCGAGAGCGGCAACCGAGGCTCGCTGCAACGCTTGGGCATCGCATCACCGGCGGACGGACCAGTGTGGCCAATCGCCACCTCGGCATCGGCTGGAGTATGTCTACGTCTGCATCGATGTTGCCTCGCGCATCGCTTGCGTGCAGGTCAGACCGCGGGCGTCTGGGGGAGGATTATGAAGGCGCTGGCGAACGCCGATGATTCATCAGTTCAGATGATCGACTCCTTGAGGTCGACCAGCGGCGTCCCGGCACGAGCGTGGGGTGCTGGCTGTCTGCTTCACTCTGAAAGGGTGGTACGCAGTGCCCATCGAGTGCTTGCATTATCAGATAGCGATTTCAATGACATACGTGTTCGCAGTTTTGTTCTGACAAAACGTACCGGAGGAAAAAGACGCAGCACTAGGCATGCCCTGCTATTTGTCACTCTCCTCGTTCGCGGATGGAATGTGGCGCTGAAGGTCCATCGTGTCGTGCAGGATGCGGACGATTTCGACCGTGCTTTTTTCTGCTGCGTGGTACATCAGGAAGTGACGTCCGCGGCGACCGTGCCGCGCGACGTGGACCGTGCGTAGACCCGGCATGATCTCGTCCCGGCGCTTGGACCTTGCAATATCGGGACCTTCAACGAGTTCGCCGATCGCCTGAACGAGCGTGTCCCGATAGATGCGAGCCTGTCGCGGCCCGAAATTCTCCGTAGTCCATTTGAGGATATTCGCAAAATCGAGCTCTGCGGCAGTGCCGAGACGAACGCGCCATCGCCGCTCGGCCATCAGGATTCTATTCGGATGTTCTGGAGATAACCTTGTCCGAGAGGTCATTTAAATAAGCGTGCAGGTCTTCTGTATTTGCAAATTCCTTGAACTCGCCTCGATTCAATGCGGTGACGCCGACGCGAGCCGCTGCCCGGAGGGCTTTCAATTTGTTGGCATCCTCAGCCTCGCGTTGCTCCACGAGTCGCAACCCGTCGCGCAACACCTCACTGGCGTTTTGGTAGCGGCCGGACTCGACAAGGGTTTCGATAAGCCCCTGTTGGCGTTTCGTCAGCACAACGTTTCGGGTCGGCATCAGTCTCTTCTCGGGGATTAGAGATCATGGATCTCTCTCCTATGGCATATTATGCCATGACGGCTCAGTAATTCAACCTGGGACGGAGCGCCAGCCACTCGACCAGGCGATCCTCGCCACCAAGTCGGACACGAGGCGATCGTGCTGCAGCGTGGCGACCGCGCCGCCGGCATGGCCCTTTCCTTTCAAGTGACGCCGGGGGTGCCGACCCCGGCGAGCTTTCGGCCCGCCTCGGCAAGGCCCGGCATCAAATCGGAAAACCGCAGCGACATCACGCCCCGTCTGCGGGGCCGCGGCACTGACTGCTGTGCACGGCGAAGGGTGCTACGAAACCGCGACCATCACACCGCGCTGGGCGCTACACCCTCCCTGGCGATCAGCGCGTCAGCGGCGCCCTCGTAGAAGCTCACGTTGTCGGGGAGCACGACGGACGCTGAGCGCACTGCGTGGGTGGCCGGATCGATGCCGTCGGGGAGCGTGCCGTCCGCCGCCGCCAATGCCGCTTTGCGCAGGCGGATGCGCGCCATGATCACGCCGTTGTCGGTGGAGACGAGGTTCTCCTTGCTGCGGTCCTGGACCGGCCCCATGCTTTCCTGGATGGCGGCATCCTGCATGGCAATTCCTGCCACGCCGCAATAGGTCCCGCCGGCGCGCTGCGCCGCACGATCGATCATGTAATCGTTGTCCTTGTTGACCACGGGGCGGATGCTGCCGGCAATAAGCTTCACATGGATGCCGCCCCCGTTGCGCATGGTGGTGAGCTCGTGCTCGGTGAGCGGCCGGGTCGGATGATGGGTGAAGCACCAGGTTACGCAATTCTCGTCGTCGGTCGGCACCCAGGCATGCCCATTGAGCGCGTTCTCGCCATAGGGCGGAATCATGGTGTGGAACGGCATGATCCATTGCGTGATCCGCCAGTACAGATGGCCTGGCTGCGCCGGACGGCGCACGCCGATCACCATGCCGCCGGCGGTCTCGACCACCTCGAAGCGCGCATTGGTCTCCCGCGTCAGCTCGGCGCCCCTGCCCACGTGCAGCGAATCGCTGCGCAGCTCGTGGCGGTGCAGGAACGACACGTGGGCGGAATCGATACCGCCTTCCATGGCTTGAAGGTAGTTGCATTCCTGGCTGCGCCTGGTGACGAAACGATGCGAGCGCGCAACCTTGGTCCACTCGAAGGCGGGCAGCGGCGGCTCGAGCTCGGGCGCGCCCATATAGACCCAGACGACGTCGCCGAGCTCGACGCAGGCATAAGATGTGAGCTTGATCTTATCGCAGAACCCGCTTTCCACCGGCTCTGACGGCACCTCCGTGCACTGGCCGGTGACGTCGTATTTCCAACCGTGATAGGGGCAGCGCAGCCCGCTCTCCTCGTTGCGGCCGAACCAGAGTGAGACGCCGCGATGGGCGCAGAACTCGTCGATCACCCCGACACGACCCTCGCTGTCGCGGAAGGCGATGAGCCGCTCGGAAAGCAGCTTGACGCGCACCGGCGGACAATCCGGCTCCGGCACGTCCGCGGACAGCAGCGCCGGTATCCAGTAGCGCCGAAACAGCGTCCCCATGGGCGTGCCCGGCCCGGTCCGGGTGAGAAACTCATGTTGCGCCGGCGTGGTCATGACATCAGCTCTTTCCGCAATGATGAACCCGCATTACTCGGGTCTATTTTCCGGCCGAGCGGCTCCTCATCGTGCCGGCACATAGGGACCGAGCCTGGCCACCGCCGCCCTGGCGAACGAAGGATCAATCACCGTTTCGACCGTAACGTCCTTTCTCTCGATCAGTCCCAGCTCGCGAAAGAACGCGAGATCCCTGGCCAGGCTGGCAGCATTCACCTCGCCGTTGGGATTGCAGTAGCTCGGCACCATGCGGCGGAAGATGCCGCGGTCCTTGATCGCCGTATGCTTCACCAGGATGTCGATCACCTCGTCGGCCCGCGGGCCGTTGAGCCGTCCCTCCTTCAGCGCGTCATTGTAGAGGCGCACACCGCGCAAATAGGCGCTCATGAACCGCTCGGCGGTGTCGCGCTTGCTCCGGATGAGATGGTCCGAGAAGAAGGTCACGGCGGTCTGCTGGTCGGGGTAGGTCTCGTCGTTGCCGGCGATGCGCACCGCTACGCCATCCTCGATGGCGCGCGTCATCGTCGGCTCATTGGTGATGCTGGCGTCTATGCCCTTGTTGCGGTAGGCGGCAAGATGATCGGGAAAGCCGATATAGACCGCTTCGACGTCGGCGTATTTGAGCCCGCCTTTTTTCAGCACTTCGTTCAGCGCCGAGGCGGTGCCGGTGCCCGGCGCGGCGATGGCGACCTTCATGCCCTTGAGGTCGGAAAAATTCCTGAACCGGCCGGACTGGACGAGGTCCTTGCGGACCAGCAGCGATGAATAGCCGTAACCGGGCTTGATCGAAGCCTGATCGGCGACGATGCGCAGCCCGATGCCGCGGCCGACGGCGTTGTAGACGCCCGCGGAAACCGTGCCGCCGCCGACCTCGAGCTCTCCCGTGCCCAACGGCGCGATCATTTGCGCCGCGGAATTGAAGGCGAGAATCGAGACCTCGATGCCTTCCTCGCGGAAGAAACCTTTGGCGTCGGCGATGTAGTAGCCGGCATCGCTCAGGGTGCGGGAGACGCCGATCTTGATCTGGTCGGCCGCAGTCGCCGGCGCAATCGCCGCAGCCACCACGAACAAGGACAGCAATAGAGCGCGCCGCATCATGCAGTTGTATCATCCAGTTGGGAATTCGTCATACCGGCGGGCGCAGGCTGTCGCCGCAGAGCGAGGTTGCGGCCATGAACCACGCCGACCGTGGCGACATCTACGGCTACCGGGCCCGCATAGGCTACATCTGCCCGCCCCTGATTGCCGAGGTATTCCCCTTCGAATTCTACAAGGTCGTTCCGGCGGGAGTCACCCTGGTGATCACCACGCTCGCGGTGACCGACCGCAGCGCGGGCGAGCTCGACGCCGCCTACGGGGCCAGCATGGGCGCGGCGCGCGAGCTCGCCGCCGCCGGGGTCGATGTCGTGTTCCTGGGCGGCGTGCCGGTCAATCTCGTCCGCGGTCGCGACCACGCACGGGAGCTGTTGCGCGCGCTCGAGGCCGAGCTCGGAATCGCGGTTTCCTCCAGCATGGCCGCGCAGGAAAAAGCGGCGCGTCTCCTGGGCTGCCGCAAGGTGGTGGTGGCGCATCCCTATGGGCCGCAGGAGGACGCGCGCCTCATCGCGGACGCCCAGCGTTACGGCAGCGCCGTGCTGGGTGCCCTGGGCTTTGGCGCCACGATGCGCGAATTCGGGAGAATTCCACGCCGCGCCGCCTTCGACCTCGCCCGCTCCCTGGTGCAGGTGCATCGCGATGCCGACGGCATCTTTCTCCCGTCGCCGCACTGGCCGGTGCTGGAGGCAATCGAGGAAATCGAGCGCGAACTCGGCATCACCGCGATGGCAGCGTCGCAGGCCTGCATCTGGGATGCGCTGCGGCTTGCCGGCATCAACGACCGTATCGCCGGCTTCGGGCGCCTGCTGCAGGACTTTTGATTGCTGCTGCGGGCTGCAATGACGCAGGTACGTTGCTACGCAATAGCGCGGACTCGCTCTCCCCTTTTTGGGGAAACGAATCTATGGGCGGGGTCGCTGGCGCAAGCGCAAGGGAGTCGCCCGCGTCCGGTTGGCGGATGGCTCTATCCACGTTGCCGAAGTACACTGGTATGAAGCTGCTGGGATCGGGCGCAAGGAATTGAAGATCAAACACCTGCTTTGAGACGGCAAGCCATGGCAAAGACACAAGCAAAACAGCTCGTCGTATGCGTCGACAATGATGGCTATCCGACGTCGCTGGAGAAGCGAAAAATCTACATCCTCCTGCGCGATGGCCAAGCCGAGAAGCACGGTATGCTGCGGATCGTAGATGAATCCGGAGAGGATTATCTTTACCCCAAGGCGTTCTTCCGCTCGATCGCCTTGCCGCAGGCCGTCCGGAAGGCGGTGCTGGCCGCGGCCTAACGCGGGCGTCATCGTCCCATCGGCTACTTAGGTCCAACGATCCTGCCGATCTCGCTCGGCTGCAGGCGCAAGCGCGCCTAATCGCCGCCTATGAGGCTGTGCTGCATTAAGGAGCGTCCGATGCCAAGACTGCGCGTCATGAGTTTTTCCCTATCGCTCGACGGCTACGGAGCGGGTCCCGAGCAGAGCCTCGACAATCCGATGGGCGTTGGCGGCAAGGGCCTGCATGAGTGGGCCTTCGCCACCCGCACCTTCCGCACGATGTTCGGGCAGGATGGCGGCTCGACCGGCATCGACGATCAATTCGCGCAACGTGGATTCGCGAATATCGGCGCCTGGATTCTCGGCCGCAACATGTTCGGACCGGTGCGCGGCCCGTGGCCGGACGATGCCTGGAAAGGCTGGTGGGGTGAGAACCCGCCCTATCATTGCGATGTCTTCGTGCTGACGCATCATTCGCGCCCCCCGATCACGATGGCCGGTGGCACGGTCTTCCATTTCGTCACGGACGGCATAGAGGCGGCCCTGAAGCGCGCCATGCACGCCGCCAATGGCCGCGACGTGCGTCTCGGCGGCGGCGTCGCCGCGATCCGGCAGTACTTGCAGGAAAAACTGATCGACGAGATGCATCTCGCCGTGTCGCCAGTGCTGCTCGGCCGCGGCGAGCACCTGTTCACCGGTCTCGATCTGCCGACGCTCGGCTATCGACCGAGCGAGCACGTCGCGACGGAGCTCGCGACGCACATCGTCCTGACGGGGGACTCGAGTCGAAAAGGCCATGGGACAGAGCTCCACGCTACCTCATCCATGACCGCGATTGATCGTATGGCGACGTGTTGCTTCGACGCGTTCGCGCCATGGGCATTCGAGATCGATCGGCCTCGCCGCGATCCCGCGTGGCAAAATGGATACGCGGAACGGCTAATCGGTTCGATCCGATGGGAGTGCGTCGATCACGTCGTGGTGCTTGGGGAAGGCCACCTCAAGATTTGCCTTGGCTCGCTTGCGCTGCGGACGACCTGGACCCGCATGCGAAGCTTGCATGCGCGTCCGGATCACGTTGCGGCTGATCGGTCGGCTCTCCGACAGACAAGACGTGCCAGCCGACGAATCTAGTCGTCGATGTTGAAGGGCTGATTGGCGAACGCGCCCACGAATGGCGTGCCGCTATTGTCGGCGCACGTCCCCGGCAGCGCGGGGACGTAAGGTTCACATCATCTTGCAGCGAGGCACTTGAACGTCGTCACATTGTTCTGGTGTACTTGTGGCGTGTGGGCAAGATCAGCCTGAGACAGACCGTTGATCCGTTGCCCGCCAACCTGGTTCGAGGAGCGATTTGGTCCCCGGTGTAAACTTTGCGATCGGGAGGCGATCATGGCGAAGATCGTTCTCATCAATCCCAAGTTCGAAATATCGTTTTTCGGCTACGAGCATGCGCTGAGGCTGCTGGGCAAGCGTGCCAACATGCCGGTTGCGGCGCTGCCGCTGCTCGCCGCGCTCACGCCCGCCGAGCATGAGGTCACGCTGATCGACGAGAACGTCGAGACAATCGATTTCGCGCGCTGCGCCCGCGCCGACATCGTCGGCGTCACGGGCATGATCGTGCAACGCCACCGAATGCGCGAGATTCTGACCGAGTTGAAGCGCCGCCAGGTGTACACGGTGGTCGGCGGCCCATGGATCACCGTCAGTGAGGGCTATTTCGATGGTCTTGCCGATGTCGTGTTTCTCGGCGAAGCCGAGGAGACTTGGCCGCGCTTCCTAGCCGACTGGCAGGAGGGCAGGGCGGCGCGGCGCTACCAGCAGTCGGAGAAGACCGACATGACGCGGGTGCCGCCGCCGCGCCTCGACCTGCTGAAGACGCAACACTATGCATTCGGCAGCATTCAGTTCTCCCGCGGGTGCCCGTTCACCTGTGAGTTCTGCGACATCATCGTGATGTTCGGGCGGCGGCCACGCCTCAAGACGGCGGCGCAGATCATTGCCGAGCTCGAAGTGCTGCGGGCACACGACCAGATTCACGTGTTCATCGTCGACGATAACCTGATCGGCAACAAGAAGGCGATCAAGGGCGTCCTGCGGGAGCTCGTGGCCTGGCAGCGAGCCAACGGCTATCCGATCGTGTTCACCACGGAAGCCTCCATCGACCTCGCCGATGACGAGGAGCTGATGGGTCTGATGGTCGACGCGAATATCACCTGCGTCTTCGTCGGCATCGAGAGCCCGAACGAAGCCTCGCTGCGCGAGACCCGCAAGCTTCAGAACGTCCGCCCCGGCGGCACCATGATCGAGAAGGTGCACCGCATTCAACTAGCGGGAATGGAGGTGTTCGCCGGAATGATCGTCGGCTTCGACAATGACGACGAGACGGCATTCGAGGCCCATCGCAACTTCATCGAGGCGGCTCGCATCAACATCGCCAATGTCGGAATGCTGTCGGCGATTCCGTCGACACCACTGCACGCGCGCCTCGCCGCGGCCAACCGCCTGGACCTGGCGGACCCTCCGGCCTACGGCACCAACGTCGTGCCGTTGCAGATGTCGCGCGAGGCGCTCAGCAACGGATATGTGCAGCTGATGGCTCAGCTCTACGAGCCGCAGGCGTTCTTCGCACGGCTCGACAAGCTCTATCTCGAGGGACGAATCGAAGTTGATGCGGCTTGGCGGCGTTACAGCGCCCAGCAGCGGTGGCGCGGCCACGTGCGAAGTCTCAAGACCTGGCTTATCGCCTTCGGTTGTTTGGCGCTGGTTCTCACCCGGGTTCCGGAGAAGTCACTGCGGACGATCTACCGCCGCCACGTCTGGCGGGCGCTCTTGGCGCGGCGCAACCCGTTCGTGGCGATGGTCTACGCGATCCGCTGCGCCATCCACTATCACATGCATTGCCTGGTCCAGACCCTCACGACGCGCGAGCGTCCGCTGGTCAACATGTTCTGAGCCGCTGACCGCGCAGTTGCCGATTCAATCAAGCTCGACTCTCCCATGAGCACTGGAAGCTTTGGGCCGGCTATATCCTATCCGCTTTTTGTGCAGAACCGCGACGTGAGCTGAACTCCCGCAACCACTCCGCAACGCCGAGCACGATGGCTTCAAGCAGTTTCAGTGCGTCGACTGTTCCATCGTCGGCCCCTTTTTCAAAATCCTCATTGGCCAAGCCCATGGTGTTTGTGACATGGGCAATGCAGATCACCGCTGCGCCCGCCGAGCGCGCAAAGGTGTACAAGGCAGCAGCTTCCATTTCGACGGTCAAAACACCTTCGTTGCGTGCGAATGCGATTGCGCTCGCAGTCTCGCGAAACGGAGCGTCAGTGGTCCAGCTCGAACCGACGATGGCACGGAGCCCGTTATTCTTGAGCGACTTGCTGGCGAGCGCGATCAGGCGTGGGTCCGCTTCTGCAAACGCGTCAGGCGCCGCGTAGTGATAGCTCGTTCCCTCATCGCGCATGGCGCGATCGATGATGACGAAGTACGGAGGGCTTCCGGCCGCTACAATCTGGCCGGCTGAGGTCATGCTGATGAGGAGCTGGCATCCACTTGCGAAAAGCTCCTCGGCGACCAGGACTGCGAAGGGAGCCCCGACAGCACAGCCAACAATACCGGTGGGCTCGCCGCCGAGCGCGAAGGTATCGAGTCTGCTGTGATAACAGGCCCATCCCTCAAATCGCTTGGATGCGCCTGAATGCGCGAGTGTTCGTACCAGATCGCCGTCCGGATCGAGGATGCAGACCGCTGGTACCTCGATCGCTTCCAGCCGCTTTTGACGGCGCGCTTCGCGCAACAGCGCAGCGGGCTGGAATACCGAACGCTCCGCGTAATGCTTGCTGCTCAGAATGGGAGGAGGCTTTGTCATCCGCTACCAAGTGAAGCACATCAGTGCGCTCCGACCGGATTGCGCAGAATACCGATACCGTCAGCCTCGACTTCAATGATATCGCCCGGCTTCATGAAGATCTTCGGATCGCGGCCATAGCCAACGCCCGATGGCGAGCCGGTCGTGATGATGTCGCCCGGCATCAGCTTGTAGAACTGCGAGAAGTACGCGATCAGCTTCGGCACGTCGAACACAAGGTCCGAGGTCGAAGTCGATTGCATGACCTTGCCGTTGAGACGCGTTTCCAGGTGCAGGTCGGACACGTCGCCGACCTCGTCCGCGGTGACGACCGCCGGACCCATCGGGCAGAATGTCGGAAACTGTTTGCCGAGGATGTTGTGTTCCCACGCCAGGATCGAGGGCATTGTGCCTTCGGCTTTGAAGATCGGCGCCACCCAATTCCTCGCAGACACGTCATTGATCAGAGTGTAGCCGGCGACATACTGCAAGGCTTCCGAGGCACTGACGTCAAAGCACGGTTTGCCGATCACGACGCTGAGCTCGCCCTCCCAGTCGACCATGTCCGGCGCCATCTTCGGCAGCATGATCGCATCGCCCGGGCCGATGACGGAAGCGGCGTTCTTGGTGAAGGCCGTCGGCGTTTTCGGAACGGGCGTATTCATCTCCCGCAGGTGCTCGCCATAGTTCAAGCCGCAGGAGAGAATAAGCGTCGGCTGCGGCAGCGGCGCCATCAGTTTGGCCTGCGCCAGCGGTACCAGCGCGTCGCTCCCTTTGAGATCAGCCTGCAAATCACTATCGGCAGCGACCTTGTCGACGGTGCGCTTGATGGTTGAGGACGCGTCATCTCCGCCTGCGAGAATTTCCCGAACTGAACCGCCGAGGAAGCTGGTTTCGGGCAGCCGAGAGGAACAAGCTTTCAGGTTGAGAATGTTGTCGCCAACGAGGACGCCGGCGCTCGGTCGCCCGTTATTCTGAATGGTGAGGTAACGCATGGAGCTCCTTCATCGTGCATTTGCCTTTATGCATCGGTATCGCGCCCTCAGCCGCGACTTACCATGCTCGTAACCGGTAAAGCGGATCGTCGAGGCCGTGCTTCTGTGTGGTGAAGCCGGCGAGAGGTGCCGCGGCTTCCGTCATGGGTCCGCTGACGACGTCGCCGAGCACGAGCGTGCGCCGTGCGACCCGCCACTCGCCATCGCGCTTCTCAAAATGGTCGAGATAGCGCGCGCAGGCCATATTGCGCAGGCCCGCCGCGTTCGCCGGCACATTCGACGCACCAGGACGAAATCGCTGCAAGACCAGCACATAGGTTTCGACAAACGCTCGTTCGGGCGACTGAAACTCGATCAGCACGTTGGTGTTGAGGTGCATCGAGTGGTCCTGGTGCTCATGCAGTTTCTCGATGTGCCCCAGGAATGCGTCGGGCGGCCCCTTGAAGAAGCCATGATCGTCAATGGCGTCGTCATGATAGGTCTTCCGCGCAGCCGCCCAATCCTGCCGATCGACCGCACGGGCAAATTGCTTCAGGCAGTCCTCGATCGCGGTCCGGGCTTGCAGCTCGTCGAGGAAGTTGGCGAAGACGCTCGACATCAATGCCGCGGTCCCTGCAGGTGACACGTCAGGCGACATCTCGCTCGACGTGTCATTGTGCCTCTGACGATAAATTTGGATCAAGCTCAAACTTGAGCGTCAGTTTTCGCTCGATGCGGGATCGGCTATTTCTGCTCGGGTGTTGGGGCGAGGCGAGCGAGAAGCGCAACGTGCCTCGTCATCAATGATGATGTGGATGCGAGGTCGACGCTTCCGCTCGAGAGATCAAGCAGCAGCAACCGATGGTGGGCCAGTTGATAAGCAAAATAAATGAGCACATTATAAAAATGATCACGCATGGCATGACACTCGACTCTACCAAGCGATCTTCTGGGAGGAAGGCATGAAAATCGGATTGGTCGGCGTCGGAAAGATCGGACTGGAAATCTCGAAGCATCTCATCGCCGCCGGCCACGAGGTCAGCGGTTATCGACGTGCATCGATGGTTGAGTTCGAAAAGGCCGGCGGCAGGCCGGCGTCGTCACCGGCAGCGGTGGGCGAGCAAGCGGACGTCGTCTTTTCCTGTCTGCCGGGCGGCGGCACGGCCCTCGATGAGGTCGTGTCGGGCCCCCAGGGGCTGCTCCGTTCGGCACGTGCGGGACAGCTGATAGTGGAGCTCGGCTCACATGGTGTTGCGGCAAAAGAACGACAGATCGCGCCGCTTGCAGCCAAGGGCGCGATCTTCATTGACGGAGAGGTGAGCGGGACGCCCGGAATGGTCGCTGCGCGCAAGGCCCCGATCTATCTCGCGGGCGATGCCGATGCTTGCCAAAAGCTCGAGCCGATCGTCAAGACGTTCGCCGATATCTGCCTCTATCTTGGGTCGTTCGGGTCGGCCACCAAGATCAAGCTCGTGAACAATCTCCTGGTGACGGTCAATACGGCAGTCATCGGCGAGGCGGTTGCCGTTGCGCTGGAGGTCGGCGTCGACCCCGAGATGATGCTCAAGGCCATCACCAACGGCAGCGGCGGATCGGTCCTGTTTCCGATCCGTGCGACCCGTATGATCAATAACTCCTACAAGCCCCCGCAGGGCAAGATCGGAGAGCTGTGTCACTACTTCGAGCTGATCGATGAGCTCGCCGCCACCGCCGGGATCAAGACCCCGCTGTTCCGGCTGTCAACGGAGTTGTTCCGGCGCGGCGTGGAGATTGGTCTCGCGGAGCACGACGTAGCCGCGATCATCGAGGTCATCCGCCACCTGTCGACGGACCAGACGGGAAAGTCGAAGGCAAGGCTGACCGCCTGACCGCTTGAAACGGCGGCATGGTATCAGCCATCAAGGGAGCCTTGTAATCATGGCAGAGACGCAAACCGCTGGTTCGCCGGCGCTTTATTACGGTGCCTTCGACAGCGCCAAATCACTCGGAATCGACCGTGGCAACTATATTGCCGTTCATTCCGAAAAGCCGGAAGCGGCCGCGAAGCTCGCCGTGGAGAACATGGGGTTCTACCTCGTCCACGTCGATGACGCGGGACGTCACTACCTCGCCGCCCACGGCCTCGATCCGTATTCGCTCGTCTACACGCCGGGCGAGAAGGGCAAGATCGATCACCTCTCCTACGTGGTGGAGAGCGTCGACGATCTGATCGCCGCCGAAGCGCGACTCAAGGACGTCGGCGCGAAGACCGAGCGGGTTGCGACCTCGGACCTGTGGCGTCACGGTCCGGCACTGCGGTTCAGGAACCCGAGCGGTCAGACCATCGAATTGACGCCGGGCGTCATGGTCCACGTGCCCATGGGAGCGCTCACGCCGGATTCGAAGACAGTGCCTGCACCGATCAGTTTCGATCATGCGATCGTCCGCACTGTGGACGTCACGGCGGCATATGAATTCGGCTCGCGCGTGATGGGCCTGAAGGAGTCAGCCCGCATCGTCGCCCCGGACGGCGTTCCGGTGCTGGGGTTCTTCCGCAGCCACACCTTGTTTCACTGTTACGGAATTGCTCGCTCGCCGTATGACGGCCTGCATCACATGCAGTTCACGTTGAAAAATCCCCTTGCTGTGTACAACGCCTATGATCGGATGAAGCAGGACGGCAAGGTCGAGTTGATTTGGGGGCCGTTGCGTCACGGTGCGGGGCACAACATCGTGTTCTATTTCCGCGACTACAACGGAAACATCGTCGAGTTCTCGGCTGAGGAAGAGATCATTCTCGACGACGCCTCTTACGTGCCGCGTGCCTGGATGGCGACGGACCCGCGCGCGGCCGACGAATGGAACCTCTCGCCCGTACCGAGCGCGATGAAGTAGGACGGCCGCCGACGCCCCTGCCGAGCATCGAGGTCTATTCGCGATTGGCGCCAGCTAGACGCGACATGAGTCGGCGCATTCACCGCGGCTCTAACGAAAGCTCGCGCGCGAATGTGGCCCACTGCTCGCGGTCAGCCCTGATGTGCTCGTCAACGGCTGCTGGCGTTCTGGCGCCGCTTGTAGCGTAGCCGAACGCTTGAAAGCGCTTCAGGATCTCCGGCTCTTTCAATATTTCATCAATTGTTCGGTTCATGCGCTGGGCGATCCCGGATGGCAGGCCGGCAGGCGCAAGCAGCAGAATGTAGCCTTCGATCGAAAAATTCGCGACGGTCTCGCTGATGGTTGGCAAGTCCTCCAGACCCGGAAAGCGCGTCTTGGAGGTAATGGCGATGCGCCGGAGCTTTCCGCCGTCCACCAGCGCCGCGCTCGCCGCAACCGAGGCGAACGCGACCTGGGTAACCCCCGAGACCGTGTCCTGCAGTGCCTGCGAGGTGGACCGATAGCCGACCTCGACCATCTCGATTCCTGCTTTCTTGGCGAAATACCGGGCCACGACACTCTGGAAAATGGCCGAGCCGTCAATCGCGCAATGCAACTGGCCTGGCCGGGCGCGCACATAGTCGAGAAACTCCGGCAGCGTCTTGAACGGCATCTCCGGGTTACTCACGATGACCCAGGGGCCACGATCCGCAATCATCGCTACCGAGGAAAAGTCACGATAGGGATCGTAGGGCAGGGATTTGAACAGGTAGATATTGGTGACCACCGGGCTTGGGCCGGTGAACAGGAAAGTGTATCCGTCCGGTGTGGCGCGAGCCACCGCCTGCGCTCCGAGAATGTTTCCCGCACCAGGGATATTCTCGATGATCACTGGCGTGTCGAGCTTGTGCGCGACCCGGTCGCCAACCGTACGCGCCATGATGTCGATGCCTATCCCCGGGCCGAACGGAACCACGAATTTGATTGGACGCGTGGGCCAAGTCTCTGCCCTGGCAATTCCGCCCAGAGCGGAGGCCAGTACCAGGACAAGCGACATCGACAGCAGCAGTTGCACAGCCATCACGCTTTGCCGGCTGCGGGCGAAGGCGTCTCGATCGATCGCCCGGTCGCGGCCTTGAGCAAGCCTTCCGGCTTCTCGTCGCTGTTGGGCTGCGCCGATTTGATCGCCTCGCGGCCAAAGGCATTGCAGAGCTAAACGCATCAAGTTGTCCCCGAGAATCCTCGAGTCATTCTATGTCGGCGACTTGAGCGTGGATGCGAAGAAGCTCAGGAATGGTCCCCGGGTCGCGGCGACCAAAACCGCATTCCGTGCCGATCGCAAAATCGCCGACAAATTTCTTGGCGGTGGCAAGCCGTCGCGTGGTCCCTTCGACGCCGTCGGTGTAGTGTACGAGACCGAGGCATACCTCCGTCTCCGTTCTGAGCTTGAGGGCTTTGAGCGGCACGAAATAAGCGTCGTCGCTGCGGCCGCGCGGCACCGGCATGTGAATAAGCTGCACCGTTCGCGAGATTTGCCGGCACACACGGTTGGCAAATTCGACCATATCGCCCATGTCTGTCGGCTCCACTACGTGGCGGTGCGCCGAGTCCCCGTAGCAGAGGTGATAGAGCAGGTCGACGTCCGGCGGCACGCGATTGCCGAGGTCCACTAGGATGTTGCTGAAGGTCTCCTGCATTTCCGCCTTGCTGCGTCCGTAGCTCGACGGCTCGTTGCGTTCGAGTCGCGCGAAGACAGCGGATGCCACGTCGAATTGGATCGCCAGCTCATTGTGGGGAACGACTGCGGCGATCTTGTCGATCTCGCGTTTGACGGCCTCGTTGTAGATCGGATCGATCGCGGCATGCAGCTTGTCGACTAGAAACAGCCAGATGACCGAATGCGCCGGCACGAGGTCCACCTGGAATTTCGTGCTCGTGGGAATTTTTCCGGCCTGCTTGACCCGCTTGAACGCGGCGTACGACTGCTCAGCAATATCGGCATAGAAGAGATTGTCGAAGCGCACGCTCTGGGGCGTCGCTCCCGCCCTTAGCGTATAGCGCGTTCGACCAGTGCCGGTGGCATGCACGCGAAAGAATTCGTCCGATTTTTCCAGCGCTGGATTGTTCGCAAAGATCGGCTCAAGCCAAGTAATCCAGTCCAGGCGTTCGCCGGTCTCGCCATCCGGCAAGCGCTTGATGCGCGTTCCCAGCGTAGCGCTCACGCTCTCAAACACCGCTTGCGCATTCGCCATCGGCACGCTGCCGACAAGATAGACACTGCGACGAGCCACCGCTGACCCCCTCATGCGCTGTCACCGACGCTATAGAAAACGAGGGAGTGGAACAACGGGAGGATACGATGCGCGAAAGAAGCGGTGGCGGATTACGCTGCGCTAACCTAATTCGCCCTACGCGTTGATCGGGAGGTTTCGGTGCATGCCCGATTTAGCGGCGTGCCGCGCCGACTGTGCGGATGTTCCGACAGCGGTAGGGCGGGTTAGGCGCGCGCTTCTGCGCCGTAACCCGCCGACGGTCTTACTCGCTTCATGCGGGCTGCTGGGTTGATCGCCTTCTTCGAACGAGCGGCGCTTCAGCGCCAATCCCAGAACACCGAACGCAGCGAGAAGGGATCCCGCGCAGAGGCGTGCTCGGCCCTCCCGCCCCGGTAGGGGAAGCCGAACGGAAGGCCGGCTGTCCGCTCTGCAGGCTCGCTGCGCCGCCGGTTCTGACCGGAGGCGACCTTGTGCGCCTTGGGAGCCGGTGCTGGTGCAGCCTGCACAGTGTCGGGCGCAGCCGCTTCCGCCGGCAGCGGCGCTGCTGCGACCGCCGTTGCCTTAGCGGCCGTCACCGGCGTCGGTGCGGCGGCGGTTGCCGGTGCACTTGTAGCTGCGGTCGGCGGCGCGGCCGGAGTTGGGGGTTGCGTTGTAACATCGCCGGCGACAGCGGCCGGTGTGGCGTTCGCTTTCAGGCTCGGCTCAGCTGCATTCTGTGCCGGGGCGGGATGACCGAGGGGAACTCGCGCGAGGTCCAAGCCGGGACGCGGCGACCCGCGCACTTTCCAGGCGCGCGGCTCAGGCGCGCTGGAACCCTCTTTCGCCGGCGCTGTTGCGTCGCTGGCGGAAGCCGGGACGACCGATGTTCCATCGGTGGTCACAGCCTGAACGACAGATGGCGTGCTCGTACGCGCATCGCGGGCGATGAGCGCAATGATGGCCACGCCGCCCAATACCGTTCCAAACAGGCCCGCGAAGATCGCAATGCGCAGCTCGCGACGCAGTCGCGGTGAGGGACTGAAATACCCGAACTCGGGATGAGCGTAAGAAACGTCTCTCATGATCGCCTCCGGCGCTACCGATGCGCAAACGCCAGAGGTCCTGAAGGGTTCCCGGGGAACACCACGGGTGCGCGCAATGAAGCGTTTGGCGCGGAACTCGCGGGGGTGCTGCCGGCTCCTTGCGCGTGGCTCAAACCCCGAGACCGCGCAATTGCTCCTTGCTCACCGTGTCGGCAGGGTCGAGCGACTGGGCTTTGCGGAAATCGGCGATCGCCGCGGGTTTTTGGCCGAGCGCCTTGTAGGCGAGCCCGCGGTTGTTATAGGCCTCCGCATATGACGGTGCGAGGCCAATGGCCTGGGTGAAATCGGCCGTCGCCCGATTGTAATCGCGCTTGGTGAGGTAGACCTTGCCGCGCGAATTGAAGCTCAACGAATCCTTCGGGTTGAGCTGGACCGCTTTGTCGTAATCCTGGATCGCACGGTCGAGCTGACCCATGTCGCGGTAGCAATTGCCGCGGTTGCGGTAGGCGGAAACGTTGTTCGGATCGAGCCGAAGCGCGTCGTTGTAATCGGCGAGCGCCCGCTGAAAATCCTTTTTGCCGGCGTAAGCCGCGGCACGGCAATTATAGCCGCTGCTGTCCTTCGCATTCAGCCGGATCGCCTCGCTGCAGTCGGCCAGCGCGCGCTCGTGGTCACCCTTGTTGCCATAGGAGAAACCACGCGTTGAATAGGCCCACGCATACTTGGGATCGAGCTTGATCGCCTCGCTCTCATCGGCGATCGCCAGATCATAATTTCCCTTTTTCGCGATCAGCTTGTTGCGGTGGTGCACAAGGCCGCGCTGCCCCCAAAACCAGGCGACTCTCGGGTTGATGCTGATCGCCTGGCTCAAGTCGGCCAGGGCGGCGCCGAAATTGCCTTTGCCGTGCCATGTCATCCCGCGGCGCGCGTAAGCCACTGCATCCTTGGGGTCGAGCGCGATGGCGCGTCCATAGTCGGCGAGCGCCTGGTCGTACTCCTTTTTCTCGTAAAGAGTGTTGCCGCGGTTCCTCAAGGCGAGCGCCTGCTTGGGATCGAGCGTTATGGCCTGGGTGTAGTCGGCAATCGCCCGGTCATAGTCGTTGCGGTTGAAGTAGGCGGTCCCGCGCGCGACGTAGGAACCGACGTGCCTGGGATCGATCCGGGTCGCCTCGTTGAAGTCGAGGATCGCTTGCTCGTACTGGCGCTTGGCGTTGTGTGCCAGGCCGCGGTTGTAATACGTCACCGCTTGCGGACTGAGCCTCAGCGCTGCTGTGTAGTCGGCTATGGCCGCGTCGTAATCCCGCTTGAAGGCATGAAGCGTCGCGCGGTTGTTGAACGCATTCGTCCGGTTGGCTTCGCTCTCGCGCTGTTCGTCGATGACGCGTGAGCAGGCTGTGATCCTCAGGTCGACGTTGAGTATGGCGTCCCTGCAGTCCTTGACGTCCTTGCCGGCGGCGCTCTGCGAGGGAGCCGGGTTCGGCGGATTGGGCGCGACGGGCCGGTCCACAGTGTCGTCCGGCCTCGTGGGAGAGACATCGGGGCCGGATGCACTGTTCTCGGGCTTCGCCACAACCACCGGGGCCGATCCGAAATAGAACGGCTCGACCAGCGACGAGGACAACCACGGAATCTGCTCGTTGTTGGATGCGCGCGATACGCCCAGGCGCACGTGGTTGAAGGCCTCCTCGGCCGCCACCTTGGGAGCGCGCAGCTCCTTGATGAGCTCGGTCACGAACACATTGTTGCTGCTGGGACGCTCGGGCACGAGCTTGCCCGGCGCGGTCGAGAACAGCGCCAGCGTGTTTTCCGCGGCCTCCACGGGCGCAATGCCTGCGGCGGCGGCGCGAAACCGGCGCTCGTACGGGTTCCTGCGCGCGGCATCGATGATGACGATCTTCACCTTCGCGCCCTGCCGGTGGAAGCCCGCGACCACCTCATCGAGGCTGATGCCATCGCGGCGGACATCGGCCTCGGTCCAAATCTGCGCATTGATGGGAATGAGGTAGGTCTGGCGGGCGACCTGCATGCCGTAGCCGCTGAAGTAGAGGAACGCCGTCATGCCCGACTGGAGCTTGCCGGTCAGCGCCGCGACGGCGCTCTGCATTTCCGCCCGGCCGAGGTTCTCTTTCAGGTCGATGGTGAAGCCGTCACGGCGCAGCTCCTGGCTGAGGCTGCGGACGTCGGCGATGATCGTCGTCAGGGGCGTGCTGGCGTCAGGATAATTTGCGTTGCCGATCACTAGACCGACGCGTTGCTCCGCCCAGGCCGACGACATCACGAGTGCCGACACGGCGCTCGCGCAGAGCCAAGCTGCCAGTCGCATGGCGATCATGCTCCTTTGCCGGGGCGAAGCGCCAATCATAGTCCGGTCGCGCCTGTTGACAAGCGGTGTGCGGCACGCCGGCGGGTGCGTATGGTAGGTGGTGCGCACGGTGCTGCGCACCTATGCGCACCCTACAAAGCACCTGTTCGATCGGCCGTAGGGTGTGCAAAGCCGCGTGAGCGGCGTGCGCACCACCTACTCTCCTAACGTTGCCCACGCTACCGTCGAGCCTGAGCGGGCACGAATCGTGCGGGCGCCTCCGAGCGAATGTGCTAGCATCGCGCACCTGCAACGAGGGCATGAGGGCGCGGCATGGTTGCTTTCACCGTGAACGGCGAGCGGCACGAGGTCGAGCGTGACGGCGATACGCCGCTCCTTTGGATCTTGCGCGAGCATCTGGGGTTGACCGGCACCAAATTCGGCTGCGGCATCGCCGCCTGCGGAGCCTGCACCGTGCAGGTCGACGGCAATCCCGTACGCTCCTGCGTTACGCCCCTCGCTCTGGTCGAAGGGCGCGCGGTGACCACGATTGAAGGTCTCTCCGCCGACGCCAGCCATCCCCTGCAGAAGGCGTGGGTCGCCGAGCAGGTGCCGCAGTGCGGCTACTGCCAGTCCGGCCAGATCATGCAGGCGGCCGCGCTGCTGGCGCGCACCAAGCGACCCTCGCGTGCCGAGATCGTCGAGCACATGAACGGAAACATCTGCCGCTGCGGCACCTATCTGCGGATCATCGCGGCGATCGAGCGCGCGGCGCAGGAGGGTTGAGGCCATGTCCGAGAACCAGTCGCACGATCCATTGCACATTTGCGCGGACGATCAGGCAAACAACCCAGCACACAAGGCATCACGCAACCCCACGCGCAGCCACGCATTGGCGCTGAGCCGGCGCGGCTTCCTTGCCGCCGGCACAGGGCTCTCCTTTGCCTTCGGTCTCGCCGGGCTTGAGCACATCACACGGGCGCTGGCGCAAGCGCCCGCCGCGCGGATGTCGCCCAACTGGTGGCTCACCATCGCCGCCGACAACAGCATCACCATCATGTCGCCCGCCGCGGAGATGGGGCAGGGGAGCTTCACGGCCCTGCCGGCGATCATTGCCGAGGAGCTCGATGCCGACTGGGCGCAGGTGCGCATCGTGGCGGCGCCGCTCGACGCCAAGAAATACGGCAACCCCTGGTACAACGGCTCGCTGTCGTTCAGCTCGAGCGCAACGGTGCGCGCCTATTACCAGCCGCTGCGCATCGTCGGCGCGCAGGCGCGGCGCGTTCTGCTCGATGCCGTCGCCGCGCATTGGGCGGTGCCGGTGGGCGAGCTTGCGACCGAGCCGAGCGTCGTCGTTCACGCGGCATCAGGACGCCGCATCTCCTACGGCGAGGTCGCGACCTTTGCGCCGACGCCGGCGCAATTGCCGGTCATCGACGCGAGCGAGCTCAAGCCGCTGCGCCGCTTCCGCCTGATCGGCGCCGACCTGCCGCGCGCCGAAGTGCCGCTCAAGGTGCGCGGCGCCGCCAAATACGCAATCGACGTGCGCGTGCCCGACATGCTCTACGCCGCGGTGCTGCAATCCCCCCATGAGGGCGGTGCGCCGGACGTGATCGATGACAGCAAGGCGCGGCAGATGCCGGGCGTCACCGCGGTGGTGAAGCTTCGCAATGGTGTGGGTGTGCTCGGCACCAGTGTGGAGGCGACACAGGCGGCGAAGAACGCGCTTGCCGTGAGCTGGACCGATGCGCCCGGCGCCTCGCTCGACAGCGAGGCGGCGCTCGCGGATTTCGCCGCGGTCGCGCGCGACAAAGGCAAGCGAGGTGTCGATTATTTCAGCGCCGGCGACGTCGATAAGGCGATCCCCGCGGCGAGCACCGTGCTGCATGCCGAATACCGCACCCGTTATGTGTACCACGCGCAGATGGAGCCGTTGAACGCGACGGCGCGCGTCGACGCCGACGGCATGTCAGCCGACGTGTGGATCGGCACACAGAGCCCGAGCGGGGTGATGGCGGCCGTCGCGCAGGAGCTCGGCACCAGCCCCGAGCGCATCAATGTGCATCAGCATTGGCTCGGCGGGGCCTACGGCCGCCGCTCGCCCGCCGATGTCGCGCTCGACGCGGTGCGGCTCGCTAAGCATTCCGGCAAGCCGGTGAAGTTGATCTGGAGCCGTGAGGATGACCTCAAGGGCGGCAAGTTCCGGCCGATGACCGCGCATTACATCGAGGCGGGGCTCGACCGCGAAGGCCGCATCATCGCCTGGCACCATCGCGTGATCGGCGAGTCGGTCGTGGCCTATATGGCGCCTGCCAATTTCGAGAAGATCGGCGGCAAGGATCATATCCTGATGAAAGGCTCGGTGCTGGACCATTACGGCTTCCCGCATCGCCGCGCCGAGTTCGTGCGCCAGATCCGCGGCGCGCGGCTCGCGCCCTGGCGCGGCGTCGGCGTCGGGCACAATCTCCTCGCCATCGAGGGCTTCATCGACGAGATCGCCCAGTCGCAGGGCAAGGACCCGCTCGCCTACCGTCTGCAGCACACGCAGCAGAGTCCGCGCGCGTCGCATCTTCTCAGGACAGTGGCTGAGATGGCGGATTGGGGGCGGCCGCGGCCGGGCCGTGCGCTCGGGCTCGCCATCGAGGAGAAGGACGAGACCCTGGTCACGGGCATCGCCGAGATTTCGCTCGATGCGGCGAGCGGGCGCATCCGCGTGCACAATTTCTGGGCCGCGATCGACTGCGGCGTCGCCGTGCAGCCGCGCAACGTCGCCGCGCAGATCGAGGGCGGCATCGTCTACGGGCTCGGCCACGTGCTGCGCGAGGAGATCACCATCAAGAACGGCCGCGTGCAGCAGTCGAACTTTCTCGATTATCAGGTGATGCGGATGGAGGACGTGCCGGAGATCAAGGTGGCGGTCGTGTCAACCGACAACATGCCCACCGGCGTCGGCGAGGACGGCGTCCCGCTCACCGCCGCCTGTCTCGGCAACGCCTTTGCCGCACTCACGAGGGTGCGGCTGCGCGAATTGCCGATGTCGCCTCCCCGGGTCAAGGCGGCCCTGGCCGGGAAGGCTTGATAGCCGGCGCACCGTGCGCACCATCCACTCTCGCGTGCATCCGCGGGTGCACGCGGTGCGCACGGTGCTGCGCACCTTTGCGCACCCTACATTCGACGCTTCAATCCGCGCTACGGCCTCGCGCTCCCTCGTGGGCCCGCTCGTTCTCCAGCTCGCGTTGTGCTTGCGCGATGGCATCGCCCTCGAGCATCAGGCCTTGCCGCTCGTAGCGGCGGCGCGTCTTGCTAAAGCGCATCACCACGGCATGACGGGTGCTTTTCGCCTTGGCGCGGCGCGTGAGGAGCGCATCGCCGGCGCGCGAGCGCACCCTCGGCCGCACTGATCACGCGGTCCTCGAGCCGCTTGCTGTTTTTTGGCTGCATGTGCGCCTCCTCGCACGCGTTTGGTCCTGCCAAATATAGCGTGCCATCCGCCTTGCGCGTAGAGAAGGTTGCCCCCGCATGGCGCCGTAGGATGTGCAAAGCCGCGCGAGCGGCGTGCGCACCATCCACTCTCGCGTTGGGCTGACCGTGCGAACCACGCGCACCGGTCAGAAATCCAAGCGCCTGGATTGACCGACGTACCGGTTTTCGGTACGCATAGGCCGGTGATCAAGAGCTTCGCTGACAAGCGTACGGCGGCGCTGTTTGCCGGCTATTCCGTCAAGGCTTTGCCCAACCAGATGCAAACTCGGGCAAGAGCAAAGCTTCTCACGATTGATGCGGCGAGACAGCTCAATGACCTGCGGGTCCCGCCGGGCAATCGTCTCGAGCCTGTGCATGGCGATCGACGCGGGCAACATAGCATCCGGATCAACGACCAAAGGCGCATATGCTTTGTATGGCGCGAAGGCGCGGCCTGGAGCGTAGAGATTGTCGATTACCAAAGAGGGGTGAATGTGTGACGGAGGATGCATGAATGAGCATCAAACGTGAAGACTTGGATGCTGGCTTGGTCGACCTGGCCGATGTGACCACCGGCAGGCGCATTGCACTGACGCATCCAGGTGAAATTTTGCGCGACGATTTTTTGGTGCCTATTCACATCAGCGTCTACACGTTGGCGCAGATGATCAAGGTGCCGCGCTCACGCGTCAACGATATTGTCCTTGGCCGCCGTGGCATCAGCGCCGACACGGCCTTTCGTCTGGCACGCTATTTCGGCACGACGCCGGATTTTTGGATCAACCTGCAGGCGCGTTACGACTTGGATGCCGCGGAACGCAAGCTTCGCCGCCGCATTGAACGCGAGGTGCGCCCGCGCGCTGCCTGAGCCCGGCTCCAATCCGCCCTACAATTCATTCCGAGGTCATGCCCGCATGAGCACCGAGATCGAGCTGCGTTGTCGCTGCGGGGAGGTGCGTGGCACGCTCGCCGACGCGTCGCCGCAAAGCGTGAACCGCGTCGTCTGCTATTGCCAGGACTGCCAGGCCTTTGCGCATCAGCTCGGCCGTGCCGACCTGCTCGATGCCCATGCTGGCAGCGACATCGTCCAGGTGGCACCGGCGGCGCTGCGGTTCACGCAGGGGCAGCACCGCATCATGGGGCTGCGCCTCACCCCCAATGGCCTGTTCCGCTGGTATGCGAGCTGCTGCAACACGCCGCTCGGCAACATGCGCAGTCCCGCCCTCCCATTCATCGGCATCGTCGCTCAGGGCTTCGCGCAAGGCGGGCCACGCGCCGATGACGTGCTGGGCAAACCCTCCGGCGGCATCTTCGGACAGTGCGCGGTGGGCGGCACGCCGCCGGGTACGAAAGGGCTCAAGCTCTCGATCGTGCTGCGGGCCATGCGCATGGTGCTCGGCTGGCGCTTGCGCGGCCGCGGCTGGCCGCACCCGTTCTTCGACCGCACCACACGCGCGCCGATGTATCCGGTAACAGTGCTGCTGCCGGCGCAGCGCGAGCGCTTGCGCGCCTTATGCGGCCCCAGCCCCAGCGTGCAGGCCGGTGGGGCGGATTAGGTGCGCCGTAACCCGCCACGAGCTCACGCTTCCCGTTCTGCGCGGGGCTTGGCCCGGGCATGACGCGCTTCATGCGCTTGAAGCTGCGCAACGATCACACCCGGCATGCCGTCGGTCCCGGGCCTAGTTCGCCGCTTCGACGATGTACTGGCGGATGATCTTGATCGCCTTCGCCCGTTCGGGATCGAGCGCTTTGCGTCCTTCCGAGTTGGTCCAGGCCTGCGCCTTGTCGACGCTCTCCCATTCGCTCAGCCCGACGCGTTGCGGCGCGCTGCCGACCACCGCAGTGATCTTCCCCGTGGTGCGGAAGCTGCGGCCGCCCGCCGCCGCTTGCGCGGCCTGGTTCTTCGGGCCATAGGTCGCTGCGACCGCGGCATCGATGATCTGGCTTTCGGTGACGAGATAGGCCTTCGGCTTCGCTTGTGCGTTGAGCACCTGCACCGTTCCGGCGCCGATGGCGAGCCCGGCAAGGAGCGCCAAGCTGATCTTTAACATCGAGCTCATTGTGCTTTCCTCCCTTTAACGAGCGGCTGTACCCAGCCGCCCGCAAGGAGCTAACGCTCGCTGCCTGCCGAAGATAGACATGTCGCCACAGTCAGGAGGCTGGTGCGGGTTAGGTTAGCTTAGGTGCGCCGCTTGGCGTGCCGTAACCCGCCGCAGGTGCCTGCGCCGCAAGAATTTGGGTGCAGCGAGGGCCAGGTCACTGACGCATTTTCGCCCGCATCCGCACTTTCTCGCCTATCATCGCCGAGAGGTCTTCAAGGGTTAGAAGGAGCAGATCGTGAATGAATGGCTGCTCGTGTTAAAAGCGGCGGATGCCGCGGCGCGCTGGCATGTGCACCAGAAGCGCAAGGGCGTCGCGCAAGAGCCTTACATCAACCACCTGCTCGAGGTGGCCATGTTGGTCGCGGACGCGACCGGCGGCAGCGATCCCAAACTGGTGGTGGCTGCGTTGCTGCACGATGCGGTCGAGGACTCGGAGGTGCCGCGCGAGCTCATAGCGCAGACGTTCGGCGAGGATGTCGCCTCGCTGGTCATGGAGGTCACCGACGACAAGACGCTGCCGAAGGCGCAAAGGAAGCGCAAGCAGATCGAGACCGCGCCGGGCAAGAGTGCTCGCGCGAAGGTGCTGAAGCTCGCCGACAAGACCAGCAACTTGCGCGGTATTGCCGCCACACCGCCGGCCGATTGGTCGGTGAAGCGTAAGATCGAATACGTGGAATGGGCGAAGCGCGTCGTTGCCGGTCTGCGCGGGGCCAACGCAAAGCTCGAGGCGCAATTCGATGAGGCCGCGCATGCCGCAGAACAGACGGTGCGCGTGGTCGGAGCAGCCGCGCAATAACGCGCCGCCGGGCGCGGGCGCCGTTGCCATGTCTGATGTGTAGGGCCCCTCAGCCACGGTGCTCAGCCGTTGTCCACGTTGCGGAACTTATCAGAAAGTGATAATATAACTTCCGGATGCGGCAAGTCCGGGACCAAAGCCTTGATGCCTTGCTTGTCCTTGACGGAGAGACGTTCTTCATTGATGCGGAGGGGAAGTATTATAGGCGTTTCGCGGTCAGGGTAGTGGGGGCTTCCCCCGATCGACCGCATGGGCTGAGCTACAGCTTGACGTTGCATGGCCCGAGGGGAGAGCGTCTGGTCGGCTTCGATAATGCTCATGCAATCCGAGAGCGAGCGGCGCCCAGCGGCCGGCGTCGAGGGATCAAGGACCACCGGCATCGTCTGAGCACGATCCGTGCTTACCATTACAAAGACGCCGCAACACTGCTGCAGGATTTCTGGGCAGAGGTCGACGCCGTGCTCAGAGAAAAGGGAGTGATCCTATGAAGCGGTTGAAGGTGGGCATCGCAAGCTACGGTCACTACAAGGAGCGCACCGTCGCACTGGCACGCGGTGACCGCTATGCTGCTGCGGGTGCCGCCAAGATCTGGTTCACCTCCATCGAGAGCTTTGCACGCATACTGTCCGCTCGAAACCGCGACCTGCTGGCATTGATCGCGGAGACACGACCGGCATCAATGGTTGAGCTGGCGGCGAAGACCGGGCGGGCACCCTCGAACCTTTCGCGTACGTTGCGCACCATGGAGCGCTACGGGCTCGTTCACTTCGAAAGGCGCCGCGGGCGTGAACGGGCGCCGCGCGTGCCTTACTCAGAGATTGTGCTCGACGTGCCGCTCAGGCGTCGCGCCAGTGCGAATGGGCGCGCCGCCGTTCGTCGACAGCGGAGCGCGCGTTGATGGTATCGCACGAGTCGTCGTAGGGTGCGCATAGCCGCGCAGCGGCGTGCGCACCATCTTCCTCTCGCGTTGTCACGGTGCGCACGGTGCTTCGCACCTTGCACACCCTACGGCGCACGACCGCACCAGTGGGCCGTAGGGTGCCGCAAAGCCGCGCGAGCGGCGTGCGCACCATTGTGTCTCGAGTGTTACGAAAATCTCTTGACGCCCTGACGCGTGTCATTTGGAAGGGGCCCTGTCGTTGCTCGAATACGAGGGGCGCCTTCCGGAGGCGATCCTGAAGGCGAGAGCAACGGGCGGCGCCCGCGGTCATGGCTCGCAACCGTGATCCCGGGCGGCTCTGGGGATCCGCCCGCCGGGCACTATGACCTGGCTGCGGGAGGACCCGCTGCACGCGCTCCGGTGGATAATGCCGGGGACGGAAGCGCTGGACCTGGAGCCCCAAAGACGCCGTAGGTGGAGCGCCGAGAGGCGAGCGTGCCCCGCTGGGCGCGCAGTCGCGCTCGCCAGCGCGACCAAGACCTAAGTTGCGCCTGTCGGCGCTCCGCCTGCCCCTCGAAAGCGGGGCAGGTGCAGAAAGAAGAAAGCAAAATCCGGGCGCAGGCGCGCCGCGGAAACGAGGAGGCATGTCGATGGCACAGCAACTGACGCCGCAACAAACGCGCGCCAGGGAAACTGACAAGCGCATACGCCGCGCGGCGAAAGACAAATTTCTCGCCTGTCTCTTGCGCGTGCTGCACGAGCAATTCGACCTCTGGCGCATGTGCCAGCGCAAGGACTGCAAGCGCGCCCGCCGCTGCTGCCTCGATGAGGTCCGCTGCGGCGCCACGCGCTGGCCGCTGGCGAAGAAGATGCTGCTCGCGGTCTGGCGCGCGCGCATGCGCAGGATGCATTGCCCCGGCGTGGCGGGAAAGGCATTTCATCAATTCGCGCCGCAGGAGCGACGCGGACCACAGGGGCCAATTTTGAGGTGGATGGATGGGGCCGGTAAATTGAAGTGAGCGGGGAGTGCGCCCCTCGCGCTCACCCGCCGGGTGTTTGGCCGCTGCAGGAGCGAGTTGAAGGAGCTACCGCCGCGGCACTAACATACCGGTGAAGCCCGCCACCGCATGGAGCGCCACACGCGTGCACTGGTATTTCCGCGACATCTCCGAGGATCCGAGCGAGAAGGAGCTGACCCAGCTCGACCAGTTCAACAATGACGAGGTCGCGCTGTCCGAGGCGCTTGTGCGCGAGACCATCCAGAACTCGACCGACGCCAAGCTCGCCGCGGCGAACGGTGCTGACGCGGCGGTGCGCGTTCGCTTTGCGCTCACGACTATCGACACGCCGGCCGGTGGAAGCCTGATCCGGCAGATGATCGAGGACCTCGTGCCCTATCTCGAAGCGAGCGGCCTGCCGGCCCCGCAGCGGCGCGAGCATGCGCGTCTCCTGGTGATCGAGGATTTCGGCACCACCGGCCTGCAGGGCGCCGTGGACGTCAAGGACGATGGCCAGTTCTGCGGCTTCTGGCGCCGCTTCGGCCGTTCCAACAAGAAGCAGGCGCAGGGTGGGCGCTGGGGGCTTGGGAAGCTCGTATTCGCCTCGGCCTCGCAGGTGCGCAGCGTGATCGGCCTCACCCGGCGCGTCGGCGATGATCGCGCGAGCTGGCTGATGGGGCAGGCGATCCTGCGCAATCACGCGATCGACGGGATCGAGAAGGATTCCGTCGGCTTCTGGTGCGACGCGGAGACCGCGCGCAAGGGTATGCCCTCGAGCGATCCCGCGCTCAGCGAGGCGTTGCGCGCCGAGGCGCAGCTTCGCCGCACGCACGAGCCCGGCCTCTCCCTCGTCGTGCCCTATGTGCTCGGCGACATCACGCCGCAGCACCTGATGGCGGCGACCTTGCGCAACTACTACTACCCGATCCTGACCGGGCGGCTCGTCGTCGAGATCAACGAAACGGTGATCGACGCCACGAGCTTCGACCGCGTGTCGCGCTCGCTCGGCAGCGAGGCGATTGCGCCCTCCACGCTGGCATTCGTGCGCGAGCTGCAGGACCGCCGCGATGCGCCGCCCGATGTGCTGCTGCCGCCCCAATGGCAGGCGGAAGCGATCAGCGCCGGGCTGATCGGCGGCGAGGCGACGGCGCGGCTGCGCGAGGGCTTCAAGCGCGGCAGCCTCATCGTCGTGCGTGCACCGCTCACCATGACGGCGCGCGAGCCGCGCGGCCTCGTGCCGGTCACCTCGCATGTCGATCTCTTCCTCAAGGCGGCGCGCCCGGGCGAGCGCGCGCAGACCCTGGTGGTGCGCGGCGCCATCACCGTGCCCACCGAAGGCAAGCGCGCCGCCCTCACCGAGACACATGCTGCGCTCGAGGCGCGCGACGACGCCATCAGCCGCCTTCTCGGCGACGCCGAGAACCCGGCGCATACGCAGTGGAACGAGCGCGCCGAGAAGCTGCGCAATGGCTGGCAAGGCGGTGGCATGGTGCTGCGCCGCGTGCGTGCGGCGCTGCACGAGCTACATGGCGTGGTTTTCGACCGGCTCGACCAGGAGGACAAGGACGCGCTCCTGGATTTCTTCTCCATCCCAAAGCCGACGCGTGCGGGAAAAGATGGTGCCGTGCTCGCCGGCCGTCCGCCCGCCGATCTGCCGGAAGGCCAGCCGCGCCCGTTCCGCATCGAGCGCCGCGCCGGCGGCTTCTCCATCACCGCGAACCCGGCGGCACCGCCCGCCGCGCTGCCGCTCAAGCTGCACGTGCGCTGCGCCTATGATGTTCTCTCCGGCAATCCGTTCCGCCGTTTCAGCGAGCATGACTTCAGCTTCTTCTCGTCGGACATCCGCTTCAGCAAGGTGAACGCCGACTGCTGGCCAACCGATTTCAACGAGGTCGACGTCGCCGCGCGCAGGCCCGAGTTCCGCGTCGACGTCACCGGCTTCGATCAGCACCGCGACATCATCATCGTGGCGGAGGCGCAGGACTGAGATGGTGTCGGTGCAGCGGCGGTTCAACTCGACCGGACGCGCACGCATTCCCCGCTCCCGCGTTGACATCAGGCTCGAGGAGGCGCTCGAGCGCGGTGCCGTGCCGGTGGCCTTCGCCACCATCGACCTCGACGGGCTGACGCTGCCGCCGACGGCGAGCGTCGAGCTCGAGGCTTACTTCCGCAGCTCGGCGATGCGCTTTCGCTGCGGCACGGTCGACGCGCTGGCGGTGCCGCAGAGCATGCCATTGACCGATATCGATCGCGGCGGCGCCGTGCGCTTCCGCCTCCTCGTGATCGAGCCGAGCGGACGCATCCTTGCCGCCGCCGACGGGCTGCGCCCGGCGGTCGATCGCGATAGTCCGGACCGGCAGCCGCTCTTGCCGCTGCGCGAGATCGATCTCGGCGATCAGCTGTGGCGGGTTGAGGTCGACTATCACGCGGGCCCGACTTTGCTCATCAACGGCACGGTGCCGGGGCTCGCGGCGCGGTTGCGCGAGCAGGCGCTCCTGCAGGGGCTCATCCTGCCGCACGCGTTCCGCCTCATCCTGCAGGAGCTCGCGAGCGGAGCGGGCGACGAGGAGGACGATGTCTGGCGCAAGGACTGGCGCACTTTCCTCTACAGCCTCGACCTGCCGGTCGAGCCGGACGATCCCGACGACCAGGAGGCGGTCGGCGACTGGATCGAGCGCGCGGTCGATGTGTTCTGTGCGCAAAAGAAATTCGCCCGCCGCGTGAAGCTCGAGACGCAGCAGACGGACGACGATCGTGCCTGAGGTGGTGCGCGCGTTCAATGAGGCGGGACTCGCGGAATTTGCACGCTGGCTGCGCGCCGGTGCGCTCGGGGCGGTGCCGGAAGGGCTCATCGAGGACGCGGCGTTTTCAACGCCGTGGCCACAGGCGCGTGTCGGAGAAGTGCCGGCGTTCAAACACCGCTATGCGCTCGGCGAGTTTCTGGTTGCGCTGCTTGCGCCGTATGATCCGCATCAGATCGCCTACGATGGCGGATTGTGGAGCTGGCTCGCCGCGCTCCTGTTCGAGCAGCTCGCGCCGGCCGACGCGCACGGCAAACGCATCCTGCGCCGGCCCTATGTCTATGTGCTGAGCGAGAGCCGCGTCTATTACAGACATCTCGTGCGCACGCCGTGGTACCTGGTGCGCATCCATGGCGCCGAGGCGCGCTACCTCCTCATGCCGATGCGCGACGCTGAGCCGGCGCCGCTCTCGAGCCAGAGCGCGCTCCTCAATGAGCTTGCCGCGCGCCAGTTCATCATCTCGAGCCCGACCTTGATCGGCGCCGCGCGTCGGCTCTACACCGATCCGCGCAGCGGCCGCTTGCGCCGCGGCGCCGGCGGCCACGGCAAAGGCTCGCCGCGGCGGCTCGCGCGCATAGCGAACCAGCTCGCGCTCACCTACGACATTCACAACATGTCGGTCGACCAGTTCATGCGCATCCTGCCGCGGGAATTCCGCTGACCTGCCGTGTGGTGGTGCGCACGCCGCTTTGCACCTTGCGCTGCGCGAGAGTTGCGAACGGGCTCAGCGGCTTTGCGCACCCTACGGGACCGGAGTAAATTACGTGTAGCGTGTAGGGTGCGCAAAGCCGCGCGCTTGCGCGGCGTGCGCACAAAAAAACGGGGGAACGGCTCTGATGTCGGATCTGCGGCTCAGTCTCGCGCTCAGCGACTATGTGCATACGCGCGACATCGCCGACGGACGCATCCGCCCGGTCGGCGTCGACCTGATCGTCAACACGCTGTCATTTGAGCAGGCGGCATTCCGCTTCGGTGCCAATCTCGAGTTCGACATTTCCGAATATTCCATGGCGAACTATTGCGCGCGCGTGGCAGCCGCCGACGCTGCGCCGATAGTCGGGCTGCCGATATTTCCCTCCCGGGTGTTTCGCCAGAGCTCGATCTATATCCGCGAGTCTGCCGGCATCCGCGAGGCAGCCGATCTCGCCGGGCGCAAGGTTGGCATTCCGCAATGGTCGCAGACGGCAACCGTCTATGTGCGCGGCTGGCTGATGCACCAGGTCGGCATTCCGCTCGACGCCATCCATTGGATCCAGGCAGGCCTCGATCAGGCGGGGCGGGTCGATCCGGTGGAGAGCCGGCTTCCGCCGGGAGTGCGCGTCGAGGCGCGGCCGCAGACGACATTGAGCGAGATGCTGGTCGCCGGCGAGATCGATGCCATGATCACGGCGCGGCCGCCGCGCTGCTTCCGCGAGGGTGCCGCGGGCGTGCGCCGGCTTTATCCGGACTACCGGGTCGAGGAGGAGCGCTACTTTCGCGAGACCGGCATCTTTCCGATCATGCATGTGATCGCCATGAAACGGCAGATCTACGCGACCCATCCGTGGGTGGCGCGCAATCTGGTGGATGCATTCGAGGAGGCCAAACGCGCCAGCATTAGCCGCATGCACAACATTCAGGCGTCATACCTGCCGACCGGCTGGGGTGCCGAGGACATCGCGCGCATGCACGCGTTGCTGTTCGCGGAGGGGGAGCCGTGGCCCTATGGCGTCGAGGCGAACCGCCGCACGCTCGAGCCGTTCCTCGCGTATTGCCACGAGCAGGGCATCACCGCGCGGCGGCTGCAGCTTGCTGATCTCTTCCCCAAGGAGCTCAGCTTCCAGGTGCTCGTTTGACTGCTGCGCGCGCCGCGTGCGCACGGTGCTGCGCACCTTTGCGCACCCTACACTCCACTCGTTTGACCGGTGTGCGCACCATGAACTCTCGCGCACGGCGTTTTCGTGGATCGCACACCAGCAACAATCACACCTCGATTAATTCCAGCGGGATGAGAATTCCATGCGACGCCTGAAGCTGACCATCGCCTGCGGCCGCTATGACCGCACGCAGCCGCTCATCGACGGCCGCGTCGAGCCGGAAGGGGTGGACCTCACATTCATTCCGTTGAGTCCGGGAGAGACGTTCTGGCGCATGCTGAACCATGGCGAGTTCGACGCCTCGGAGATGTCGCTCTCGTCCTACAGCATTCTTCGCTCGGAAGGCGATACGCGCTTCGTCGCCATTCCGGTCTACCCGTCGCGCGTGTTTCGCCAGTCCGCGCTCTATCTGCGCAGCGATTCGCCGATCAAGACACCGCAGGATCTCAAAGGCCGGCGCATCGGCGTGGGCGATTACCAGATGACAGCGGCGGTCTGGGTGCGCGGCTTTCTGACGCATGAGTATGGCGTGTCGCCGCGCGATGTCGAATGGGTCACCGGCAGCGCCGTGCGCGAGGTAAAATTGCCGCAGGACGTGCGCATCGTCTCGGCGGCGCCTGGTGCGACCCTCGAAGTGATGCTCGAGCGGGGCGAGATCGACGCGCTCGCATCGGTGGTGATCCCGCGCGGCCTTGGCAGCAGCGTGCGACGATTGTTTGCCGACTTCCGCGCCGTCGAGACCGCCTATTTCAAGAAGACCGGCATTTTTCCGATCATGCACACGTTCGTGCTCAAAAAGAGCCTGTACGAGGAGAGCCCATGGCTCGCGGTGAGCTTTTATCGCGCCTTCTGCAAAGCGCGCGACATGGCGTATCGCACCATGTACGACACGAATGCATTGACGGTGAGCCTGCCGTGGGTGACCGACGAGATCGAGAGCATGCGCACGATCTTCGGCCCGCAGATCTGGGACTACTCGGTCGAAGGAAGCCGGCCGACGCTCGAGGCAATGGTCAGCTACCTCGATGAGCAGGGTCTCACGCGACGGCGCATGAGCGTCGAGGAGCTTTTCGTCCCCAATATCGGGCTTGGTCTGACGGAATACCTGCACGCCACCGGCGAGGACTGAGGCAAGGCGCCGAACTGAATATCGGGCCGGGGCGCAATCCGTCTTTTTGTGATGGCTGTCACATCGCCCCCGCCGGGCGGCGAGTAGGGTCGCCTCACTGAATACGAGCAAATGGAGCCGTGCGATGTTGAACAGCCCAAAAATCATCCTCACCGTGGCGGGCGCCCTCACGATCGCTGCACTGAGCTCGGCGCCTGCCGAGGCGGGCAGCCACTTTGGCTTCTTTTCCCATGGGCCCTTTGTGTCCCGGCCGATTTTCGTGCAGCGGGCACCGGTGGTGTACCCGGAAAGCCGGCCTGTGGCGCACCACGAGCCGAAACGGCCACAAAGGGTCATCGCGGTGGCGCGTCCGGTGCCCGTGGTCGTCAGGACGCCGGTCATTGCGCCAAAGCCCGTCACTCCAGTCAGCCCGACATGCCTCACCAAGCAATATCTCGACACCGGGGCCGTGCGTTTCGAGGACACTTGCACCCACGAATGGGCGGTCAACTCCACGACGGTCGAGAAGAAGTCAGCCGCCGGCGCGAGCTGCCTCTCCAAGCAGGAGGAGACAAGCATGATCATGTTCAAGGACACCTGCACCGGCGAATGGGCGATGAATACGCTGGCAACCGCCGACCTCAAGTAAGTCAAGAGCGATAACCCTCAGACTCTGCGCGCGGCCTTCCGCCCGGCCGCGCGCACCGATTCAGGTTGCAGATGCGACGGCAATCACAGAAAGACATGCACGGACAGTCCTGCTTTCGCCGGCATTGGCGCTAGTCTAGGATTGCTCTTAACCGGAGGTCGGGTATGCGCAGGCTTGGCAAGATTATTGGTGGCGGCCTCCTGGTGATCGTCGTTCTGGTGGCGGCAGCCGTCGCCGGGCGGCAATGGCTCGTGCCGGGCATCGTCGACCATCAGCCGACCTTGGTCGAAATGACGCCGCTCGGCCCTGTCAACCGCAGCTCGCGCATCGTCATTCCTGCCACTATCACCATCGCGGCGATTGCCGAGACCCTGGAGAAGGGAGCCCCGCGCGTTGCTTCCGGCAAGCTCGAGATGCCCACCGGCCAATTCGGCGGGCCGTCCGGGGGCGGTGGATCGCCCTATGGTCCCCCGTCCGGGGGCGGTGGATCGCCCTACGGTCCACCATCAGGGGCCGGTGGATCGCCATATGGTCCACCTTCAGCGGGCGGTGGATCGCCTTATGGTTCACCCTTCGGACCGCGCGGGGGATCGAGCCCGGCCGCCGGCGCCGACGGACAATCCGGTGCGCCTGGAGGTGCCCCGGACATCACCTGGTCGTTTGCGCGCGAGGCGTTTTCCTTGGCCGGGAGCGCCGAGGGGCTCGCGTTTTCGACGTCGCTGCGCGGCGCGCTGCAGACCACTGGTCAATTCGGCCCGCCTGGTGCCGGCGGCGCTCCTGGCGGCGGCGGCGCTCCCGGCGCGGGCGGGACTTCTGGTGGATACGGTCCGCCCGGCTTTGGTCCGCCCAGCGGGTATGGTCCGCCTAGCGGATATGGTCCTCCTGGTGGCTATGGGCCTCCCGGCGGTTATGGTCCGCCAAGCGGCTATGGACCTCCCAGCGGCTATGGTCCTCCGAGCGGTTATGGTCCGCCAAGTGGCTATGGCCCTCCCAGCGGCTACGGTCCTCCCGGCGGCTACGGCCCGCCCGGTTATGGCCGGCCCGGCGGTTCTGGCTCCTCGAGCCAAGGCTCAGCCACTGCAGCGCAGGGCACGGCACAGGCCACGGCGCAAGGGCGCGAAGGCGGCTCCGAGCAGCGCATTGATGTCAGTGGCAAGCTCGACCTGACCGGGCGTCCCGCTCTGTTGCCGGAGTGGCGCCTGCAGCCGAATCTCACGGTGCGAGTGGCAATCGAGGACGCCACGGCAAACATCATGGGCATGAAGCTCAGCCTCTCCAAGGAAATGAAGCCCATGGTGGAGCGGGCGATCAACGAGCAGGCAGCATCGCTGCAGGGGCGGCTGGCGGACAGCCCGTTTCTGCAGGATGCGGCGCGCCAGGAATGGGCGAAGATGTGCCGCTCGGTTGCGCTCGGCTCGATCGCACCGGGCATGCCGAATGTATGGCTCGAAATCCGGCCGACCCACGCGATCGCTGCGCAGCCGCGGATCGATCAATCGACTCTCACCCTGACATTCGGGGTCGAGGCCGAGACGCGTATCGTGCCGACCGAGACCAAGCCGGACTGTCCCATGCCGGCCAAGCTCGATCTCGTCCCGCAGATGGAACGTGGGCGAGTCAGCATAGCGGTACCTGCCGATATTCCGTTCACCGAGATCTCGCGCATGATGGAGGCGCAGCTTGTGGGCAAGGTCATTCCGCTCGATCAGGGCGGCGCCTTCACCGCGACCGTGCGTGGCGTCAAGGTCGCGGCTTCGGCGGGGCGCCTCCTTGTGTCGCTGCGCGCAAAAGCCAACGAGCACAAGAGCTGGTTCGGCCTCGGTGCAGACGTGACGGTCCATGTCTGGGGAAGGCCCGCGCTTGATCGCGCGCAACAGGTGCTGCGCGTCGAGAACGTCAATATCGACGTGGATTCCGAGGCGGCTTTCGGGCTCCTGGGCGTTGCCGCCCGCGCAGCAGTGCCCTCCATCGAGAAGGCTCTGGCGGAGAACGCCACCGTGGATCTCAAGCCGTTCGCGGCAAATGCGCGAAAGGGCATTGAGAGCGCGCTTGCCGAGTTTCATAAGTCCGCTGAGGGTGTGCGCGCGGACACCTCCACTATCGATCTGCGTCTCGGCGGAGTCGAATTCGACTCAAAGGTGCTGCGCGTGATCGCGGAGGCTGATACGAGCGTCGCCGTGACGGTCACTTCACTGCCGCCGCCCCCACCGGCGCAGTAGCGGCAACGCTGCCGTCATCGGGTCGTGGGCACAGTGCAACGGCAACCAGGGAGCGCGAGCGCGATGGCCAAGAGCGATGAACCTCCGCAGTCGGATGAGGCCTGGCATCCGCAACTGCTGGAGCTGTGGCGAAAGTTTCTCGAGACCGACGATGTGACCGTCGACGATGATTTCTTTGAACGAGGCGGCGATTCCTTTCTCGCCATCGATCTTCAGCTGGAGCTGCAGCGTTTGATCGGTCGCGAGCTGCCGGAGGCGATTCTTTTCGAGGCATCGACAGTGCGCACTCTGGCCAGACGGCTCTCTCATCTGGTGGGCGCCGCGATGGTGCAAACGTGAGGCTCTGGCCGCTATCCGAGCTCCTGAGATCGCGCCGTTGTCGCGGGTCGTAGCCGCGCGCTTCGCTGCGCCTATGCGAGCGGCGAATGCCTGAGCCTTGGCCCAATCCCGTCTTTGAAAATGCCCTGGCGTATCACAGAACAGCGGCCCTGGTTGCTGCGGTCAAGCTCGACCTGTTCAGCGCGATCGGAGCGGGCGCGACGACGGCGGATGCCATTGCTGCGAAGACGGATGCGTCGGCACGCGGCGTGCGCATCCTGTGCGATTTTTTGACCGTCATAGGCCTGCTGCAAAAGCAGGATATGCGCTACAGCCTCACGGCAGGCTCGGCACGATTCCTCGACCGGTCGTCGCCGCTGGCGCTGGGCCATTGCGTGGATTTCCTGGCCGCTCCGGAGTTGATCACACAGCTGCTGCATGACCCGGCATCGTATGTCCGTGCCGGCGGTTCTGATGCCTTGACGCTTCTCGATCCCGATCATCCGTCGTGGGTGCGGTTTGCGCGAGCCATGGCACCGTTCGCCGCTCCGGGTGCAAAACGCGTCGGTGCGCATGTTGCAGCACTGCCCACACCGCCGCGCACCGTGCTCGATGTTGCCGCCGGGCACGGGCTTTATGGCATCGAGGTGGCGCGAGCGATCCCGCAGGCAGTGGTGACGGCGGTCGACTGGGCGCCGGTCCTGGCAATCGCGCAGGAGAATGCCACGGCAGCCGGCGTTACCGACCGGTATCGCGCGATCGTCGGTAACGCATTCGAGGTCGAGTGGGGGAGTGGATTCGATCTCGTGCTGCTTCCGAACATCTTGCATTACTTCGATCGTGACGCGTGCGTGACCCTGTTGCAGCGCGCAAGCGGCAGCCTCGCTTCCGCCGGGCGGATTTGGGCGGTCGAGTTCGTTCCCAACGAGGATCGCGTTGCGCCGCCCTTGCAGGCAACGTTTGCCTTTTTTGCACTCGCCACCTCGCCGGGTGGCGACGCCTACACGCTGACCGACCTCGATGAGATCGCGCGTGCCGCAGGTCTGCGCGGTGCGACCGGGCGTCCGCTCGTCCCGACGGCGCAAACTCTCGTCACCTTTGAGACGTGATGCGCGCGCGGGAGATGCCAAGCCTGCTCGCGGCGGCGCGGCGCATTGCAGCCGAGGTGACGCGGCCAGCGGCGGCCAGCGTGGACCGCGATGCGCGGTTTCCGCGCGAGGCTTTCGCAGCGTTGCGCGAGGAGCGTCTGCTGGCTGCGGTGCTTCCGCTCCAGCTTGGCGGGTGTGGCTGCTCGTTGACCGACATCTCGGCAATCTGCTCGGTCCTGGGGCGCGCCTGCTCGTCGACCGCGGCGATCTTTGCTATGCAGCAGGTGCAACTCGCATGCATCGCGCGCTATTTCGCCGGGGCGCGGTTCTTCGACGCTTATCTGCGCGAGGCAGCCGAGCAACAATGGCTCATCGCGTCCGGCGCATCCGAGATCGGCGTGGGCGGCGACGTGCGCACCAGCATCGCTGCCATCGAGCGCAAGGGCGATCGCTTCTCGCTGCGCAAGAAGTGCAGCATCCTGTCATATGCCGAGGAGGCCGACGCAATCCTGATCACGAGCAGGCGGGCCGCGGAAGCGCCGGCGGGCGATCAAATCATGACGCTCCTTCGCAAAGGGGATTACCGCCTCGAACGCCTGAGCACTTGGGATGCGCTCGGAATGCGCGGCACGTGCAGTCTGGGATTCGATGTGATGGCGGAGGCGTCCACCGAGCAGATCCTTCCGGAAGGGTTCCGCGCCATCGCCATGCAGACATTCATCCCATATTCGTGCATCACCTGGTCCGCGGGCTGGCTGGGCATCGCCGAGGAGGCGGTCGCGATCGCGAGGTCGCTCGTCCGCCGGGAGGCCGGCAAGCGGGCCGGCGTTGCGCCACTCGGCGCTCCGCGGCTCGCTCATGCCGTGCACGAGTTGGAGCTGATGCGTGCATCCGTGCACGCTGCCGCCGCCGAGCACGACAGACTGCAGTCCGATTCTGCGAGCGCGAGCACACTTGCGTCGGCAGCGTATGCATTGCGCGTCAACGGCCTCAAGCTCACGTCGGCGCAGCTCGTGGTCCGGATCTGTCTGACGTCGCTCGAAGCATGCGGCGTCCCGGGCTACCTGAACGATTCGCCCTTCAGTCTCGGGCGGCTGATTCGCGATGCGCTTGCGGCACCATTGATGATCGGCAATGATCGATTGTTGGCCACCAACGCTCACCTGCTGCTTGTCGGCAAGGACGATGTGCGTTAGCTCGACGCAGGCTTCGTCGATCCTCTCTCATACCCTGCCCTCGTGGTAACCTCATGCGATACATCGAGCTGCGGGATCGCTGTGATGACTTCGAGGGCGTCGCCGATCTGTGGCGCAGAGTCTGGGGTTCCTACTACGGCGGCCGCAGTTGGATCGTCATGCCCGACGCGACCTTCTTCCGGTGGCAGCTGGCACCGGAAAGCGGCGCAATGTGCCACGTGGCGTATGACAAGGCAAAGCTCGTCGGCTGCGTGTTTTCCCTTCCGTTTTTATTGCGTATGGATGGCTCGACCCATCGCACGGCGTTGGTGTTCGGGCTCACCGTGGATCCGGAACATCGGGGTTTGGCTTTGCCTCTGGTCGCACGCCTGCGTCGCTGCAACGCCGAGCGCGGAATCAGCTTCGCCCTCGGCCTGATGACCAACGACCCTGCTTCGCCGTCGCATGTCTTCTGGACCAAGTACGGCAATGCATTTCCTCGCAACTTGCGTGTATTGTTGCCGCTGGACTGCTGGGTCAAAGCTTTGGCACCGCAGGTGGTCGCGCACGCCAGTATCAAGCACTGGGAGCGGGTGGCAATGAGAGGGCTGGGTCCGCTGTTCGCGCTCACCCCGTGTCAGCATGATCCAGATGTGCGGCCGTACCGGGCCGCGGATCTGCAGCAGTGTGCGGAAATTGTGGAGCAGGCCGCGGCCGCCTTCGATTGGGCGATGGTGTGGTCGCCGCAGGAGCTGAGCCATCGGCTCGACACCCCTTCCGGCGGGACGCTGGTGCTCGATCGCGGCGGAGGAATTAGGGCCGTGGTGAACTATCATTGCATTGTCATGCAGGGGCGCGCGCGCGTGCTCGCGGCCGTGATCGCGTTGTGGGCCGATGACGGCCTGTCCGCTGTGGAGCGGATAAAGCTGCTCGGGTATCTCTGCAGCCACTTGCGGGAGGTCGGGGTGCACATGGTGACGGCGGTGCGTTGCGCGATGTTGCCGTCCTCGGCGTTTTGGGCGAACCTATTCATGCCGACCCCGGGTCCCTGGCAGCTGGCGGCCGTCATCAACGGGGCTGCCCCGGCGCTGGCCGTTCCCAAGCGCGGGGGTTTTCCAATAATGTGATCACGGCAACGAGGGTGAGAACGGTGCCCGCTGACGATACGCGCGCCCGCAGCCAGGCCACCTTCGAAGGCCTGTTCGGTCGGCTCTACGCCTACTGGATGGAGCGGCCATGGCTTGCGCGGACCGTTGGCCTGGCGCTTTGGGGCGGCGACGCCAAACCTTACTACGACAGCATGGGCGCCATCGGCGAGATGCCCGCGGACGCACTGGTCGTCGATGCGCCGTGCGGCGCCGGTGCAGCCTTTGATGCGGTGCCTGGGGCGCGGCTGTTTCGCTACCTGGCGATCGACTTGTCGCCTCCCATGCTTGAGCGGGCACGCCAGCGCGCGCATTCGCTCGGACTCGCAGAAATAGACCTCATCGCGGGCGATGCGGAGCATATTCCGCTGCAAAGCAACAGTGTCGACCTGTTCCTGTCCTATTGGGGGCTTCACTGCATGCCGAATCCGGAGGCCGCGGTACGGGAGATTGGGCGCTGCCTGCGTCCGGGCGGACGTGTCATCGGCGCCATGATATGCCGCGGACCGAGCCTGCGGCAGCGTATATGTCTCAAGCCCGGTAGGGGCGCATTCGGTCCGGGCGGCACGGTCGACGACCTGGCGCGCTGGCTCGTCGACGCCAGCTTGGCGCAGACTCGCCTTGAGACGTCCGGCGCGTTCGCATTTTTCGAGGCATTCCGGCGCCGCTGACGGCGTTCTGTGCCCAATCGTGATTCGAACGGTTCGCGGGAATACGATGCAGCACTTCGAAATGCGCGAGTACTTCGGCGACTACGAGGATGTCGCCGAGTTCTGGCAACGGACCTGGGCGCGCGAATACGCCGGCAGGATCTGGATGGTGTGGGCGGACAAGAACACCTTCCACTGGCTCGTGGGGCCGGGCACCGACTCGCTAGGTCCGGTCGCGTATTATGAGGGCAACCTCGTAGCTGCAGTCTTCTCCGTTCCATACTCGTTGCGCGTCGGAACGACGGTGCATCGAAGCGGGGTCGCTTTCGGCTTGACCGTCGATCCGCGGCACCGGCGGCTTGCCGTCCCCATCGTGGAACGGCTGCGTCGGGACAATGCGGAGCGCGGAATTGATTTCGTCCTTGCCACGGTTCTGCGAGACCCGACATCCTCCTCGCACCGGTTTTGGACCAAATACGCCGAGGCTTTTCCAAAGAACCTCACGTTTCTGTTTCCCGTCAACTACTGGATTAAGAGCCTGGCGCCGCAAGTTGTGGCGCGGGCCGGCATCGAGCGTTGGGAGCGGATGACCGCCCGCCTGCTCGGGCCACTGCTCTCGCTCACCCCGCATGGAAACGACCCGCACGTCCGGCCCTATCGCGCGACCGACCTCGAGAGCTGCGTGCAACTGCTCGAGACGACGTCGGCCGGATGCGACTGGGCGCTGCTCTGGACACCTGAGCAACTGAGCCGCCGACTGGCGGGTGGATTAGGCGAGACGCTGCTGTTCGAACGCGACGGACGCGTTTGCGGCATGGTGAATTTTCACTACATGCCGATGCAAGCTCGGCAACGGGTGTTGACCGCGGCGCTCACCTTGTGGGCCGACGATAGGCTGAGCGGGTCTGAACGAACGCGATTTCTCAGCCACCTTTGCTACTATCTGCGAGGTCGCGGTGTTCACATTGTAAGCGCGCCGCGCTGCGCGATGATGCCCGCCTCGGCATTCGTCGCGAATTTGTTCCTGCCCGTTCCGGGACCGTGGGATCTGGGTGCTCTTTGGACGCGACCGGCGGTCCCGCTGCCGCCGCCGAAGAGCTGGAGCCTGCTGATCGTTTAGTTTGGGGCAAGTTGGGCAACGACCGCTCGCATCGCATGTTGAGCAGCGCGCGCCGCGCTTCGAGTGTCACCTGCTCTGTCACAGACAGATGTGCGGGGGGATGAGTACGAGGAGAGGTTCTGCCCAAGCCCGGGCACTTGCTTGCGCCCCTCCGGGGCGCAAGGTAGCTTCCCGCTGCATCGGTCGCCATCTCTCGGCACAAGATTTGGTAGCTGGAGAGCGCTGGAGGGAGAGGTATGAGTGATGTCGGTGCGCGGAGTGACGACGGCGATTCGCATTTGCAACTGCAACCAAGTGATTGGTTTCAGCCGGACCGTTTATCGGCCGCGGCGGTCGATGGCGACCTATCACGCACGATCGGTGCACGAATCAGGGCCCATGCACGGCTTCGTCCCGAGCAGCCGGCGTTCGTCGGCACCAACTTCGCTCCTTTTTCGTATGGCGAGCTGCAGCGGCTCATCGATGAATTTCGCCTGGAGTTGCGTCAGGCTGGGTTGGACCACTCGGCGCGGATCGCGATCGACATTGCCAACAGCAGCGACGCAGCGCTGAGCATTGTCGCGGTCGCCTGCTGCGCGGCGGCCGTCCCGCTCGATCCCAAGCTCACCGGCACTGAGATCGACAGATGCTTGACGATTCTGCGCCCAGCAGCGGTGCTCACGCTGCGCGGCAGCGAGTCGGTGGCGCGCCGGGTGGCGGCGCAACGCGGCATTCCCCTGATCGAGGCGAGGCCGGCGCCTGGAGGAAATCTCGGTCTGCGGCTGGACTGTCCCGCCATCGGCGACCCCGCTCCGCTCGACGAGCCGCCACCGGATGCGCCTGCGTTCATTCTGCACACGTCGGGAACGACGGCGGAGCCAAATCTGGTGCCCTACAGTCATAGAAACGTGCTGGCTTCCGCCGAACGCGTGCAGATTTGGTTCGGCCTAACCCCGCAGGATCGCTGCCTGAACGTGTCGCCCGTCTTCTATTCGCACGCGCTGACGACCACCGTGCTGCCGCCTTTGCTGGCGGGTGGCAGCACGGCCTTTCCCAGCAATCCTCTGAGCGTGGATCTGTCCGAGTGGCTGGGCGCGCTGCGCCCGACCTGGTATTCGGCTGGGCCGACCTTGCATCTTGCCGTGCTGGAGAAGGTGCAACAACTGGCGCAGGCGCCCGGCCTGCATTGTCTTCGCTTTGTCTCGTCTGCCGGTGCGCGCATTCCCCGGCACATCCACGAAGCCCTGCAGAGCGCGCTGGGTGTGCCGGTCCTGGAGCATTACGGCTCCAGCGAGACCGCCCAGATCGCTTCGAACATGCCGCCGCCCGGCCCGTGCAAGCCAGGTACCTGCGGCATTCCCTGGCCCGATATCATGAAGATCGTCGACGAGGACGACGGGCTTGCACCCCTCGGCGAGCGCGGAGAGATCCTGGTGAGGGGGCCGAGCGTGATGCTGGGCTACCTGAACGCCCCCGAGCTCAATCGCCTTGTATTCGTCGACGGCTGGTATCGCACGGGTGATATCGGCAGCCTGGACGAACAGGGATTCCTTTCGCTGCACGGGCGCAAGCGCGAGCTCATCAATCGCGGCGCCGAGAAGATCGCGCCGCTCGAGATCGACCAAGCACTGATGCGGCATTCGGGGATCCTCGAGGCGGCGGCGTACGGCGTGCCGCACCCTCGTCTCGGCGAGGACGTGGCCGCCGCCGTGGTGCTGCGTTCGGGCGCGAAGGTCACTGTTGCCGAGCTGCGGGAGTTTCTGAGTGGGCATCTCGCGACGTTCAAGATTCCACGGCGCATCTCCTTTGTCGAAAAGCTCCCCAAGGGAATTACCGGTAAGGTGCAGCGGATGCGTTTAGATGTTTCCGTTTCCGCGCCCGCCGCGCCAGTAGATGCGCCCTCGCGCGCACCGCTCGTGCGTTTATGGGACAGGCTCAAGCAACTGATCGCGCCCAGCTGTCAGCAGCAAGCCGAAGCCGCTCCGGCCGCCCGGAATGGCGGCGCCGTCGACGACCCGCAGGTGCGGGAGGCGCGCCTGCAAGGCGAGCTGCTGCAAATTTGGAAGCGGCTTCTTAAAGTCGAAACGCTGGACCTGGACGACGACTTTTTCGCGAGCGGCGGCAACTCCCTTCTGGCGATGGACGTGCACGTGCAGATTCAGCGCCTTACCGGCAGATCGCTTCCGGCATCGCTTCTGTCCAAAGCCCCGACCGTCCGCGCGTTGGCGAAACTCCTGTCATCCTGAGATCGGGAAGCGCGCTGCGGAGTGCTGCGCCTACGGCACGGCGCCACAACAGCGGCTGAGGTAATCGATGTCACGAATCGAGATACGCGACTATCACGGTGACTTCGAGGACGTCGGTGATCTCGTGCGCCGCGTTTGGATTCCCGAATATAGCGGCAAGGTATGGTTTCCGTTGCCTGATGCTGCGTTCTTTCGTTGGAGCATTGGGGCACAGGAGCGGGCGCGGTGCCTTGTCGCCTTTGAGGGAAGCAAGTTGGTCGGCAGCGTCTCCTACATGCTACATTCGCTGCGCATCCACTCTTCTATCGTTCCGGTCGCGATACATACGTCGTTCTCCGTCGACCCGGATCACCGGCGTGCAGCGCTGCCGTTGATCGAGCAGCTTCGCCGCAATCACCGTGACGAGGAACTGGAGCTGGCGATCGGGCTGATACTCGATCCCCGAACGTCGCTGTCATATCGATTCTGGACCAAGTACGCCGAGACCTTTCCCGATGACTTCCGCCTGCTTCTGCGCGGCAGCTACTGGGCCAAGTTCCTGGAGCCGCAGGTCATCGCCGTCACGGGGGTGAACGCCTGGGAGCGCGCGGCCAGCCGCGCCCTCGGACCGCTGCTCCGCATCGTGCCGCACGGCCGTGATCCGCATGTCCGGCCGTACCGTACGGATGATCTCGAACAATGTTCGCAAATCATTGAACGGGCCTCGGCCGCTTACGAATGGGTGGTGGTATGGTCACCCGAGGACCTGTCGCACCAACTCGACAATCCCGAATGTGGAACATTGGTGTTCGAGCGGGACGGACGAATTCGCGGACTGATCAACTATCTGCTCATCTGGCTGTATGGCCGCGGGCCGATACGAATCGCCTTGATCGACATTTGGGCGGACGATCAGCTCGCCCACCGCGATCGCGTGCGGCTGCTTAGCCATCTCTGTCAGGTCCTGCGCGAGAGCGGCGTGCATGGTGTGGTCGCGCCGCGCAACGCCGTGCCGGCTGCGCCATTCCTTGCAAATTTGTTCGTGCCAGCGACCGACCACTTCCGCATCGGCGTGCACATCATCGGCGACATGCGTTCCCTGACGCCGCCGCGGATCTGGAGCCTGCCGATCCGATGATGCTCTGGGTGACTATGGCCGACTCGTTCTAGCCCTGTGGCCTGGATTGTTCGATGCGCAAGTCACCGCGCTTGATCTCGTTATCCGCGTTGCGGGCAAGCGGAGGGAGCTATGATGCAGTCCAGCCAAAGCCATGGGAGCTCGCGGCAAGGCGGGCGGACCATGTCCAGCCTCCATGCACCTCCTCGACCTGTGGAAAAAATACTCGAAGATCGAGGACGTGTTCGCTCGCCGATGATTTCTTCGAGAAGGGCGGTGATTGTCGCGCTTCAGCTTCACTTGGAGCTTCAGCGCAGAATGGAACGCCTTCTCCCCGAGACGGGTCCTGTTCGAGGCTTCGACCCCGCGCGACCTGCCACAGCGAATCGCTCCTCGGATCGGCGTGTCGGACGACGGGCGCGAGGAAGCCGCTCCTTGATCTTACCGGTCGGCGCCGAGCCTGGTATCGGGTACGTTCAATCGCAGGATGATGCGTCGGATGACGACGAGGCCCACGAGGATCAAAGCCAGCTGCACCCAGCCAAAGGTGGTTGCGCGGTCCGTGATCGAGCCCCAGTCGATTTCGTAGTTGAACCAGCGCTTGGCGATCACATCGGCGACGACGGTTAAGCCGTAGAGGATCCCGGCCATGAAGCCGAGCCGGAGGAACAAGGATACGACATAGGCCAGCTTTCCGACCATGTTGCGGAAATGCACGATCGGGTTCTCGAGCGTCCGTTGGAGCCGAAACGCGAATTGTCCCATCGCGTCTCCCAACTGCTCCATAGCCATATAGTCCATGTCGGTGGGGCCGCGCAGCCGCCGCTTGAAGTTCGCCTGCACCCGTTTTTTCGCCTCCTTGGCGGCTTCCCGGTAATAGGCCTGCCATTCCTTTCTGACATCTATGTCCTTGTTCAGCCTGACGATGATGGTGTCGTACGAGAATACGATCCTGAACATCAGTATCGCATCGAACGTCGCCGGCAGCTTGAATTCCCGGGCGACCTCCATGAAGCGCAGCCACCCTTGGGCCGCAGTTTTTTCCCACCACTCCGAGCCCCTGCTGTTGAGCGCATACAACCCCTCGGTGTAGACCTTCTCCAGGGCAATACGGATCTTGTCTATGTCCATCGGCGGCAACTGGCCCATCAACCCCAGCGCGGAATTAACCATCCGCCCGACGTCTCCTCTGATCATCTGATGCTGGAACTCACGCAGCGTATTTCGCGTCTGGGTGGAGAAACGGCCGATTGCTCCGAAGTCGATGAAGCAGACGCCGTTGTTGGGCATGACGATGAGATTGGCCGGATGTGGGTCGGCATGGAAGAACATCTCTTCCTGAATCTCGCGCTGCATGATCCGGATCAGCTTGCTTGCCAACGCCTTGGGCTCGATGCCCTGTTTGCGCACCCGGGCGAGGAACAGCTGGTCGTTGCGGTCAATCGCCGCCATCAGCTCCCACATCCAGACTCCGGAGACGAACTCGCTGACCATCACCTCTTCGCTGCAGAATGCGAAATGCACCTTAGGCGCGGTGACTCCCTTCTTGCGCTTGGTCGCGCGCTGACGGAACAGGTCTGTCACACGTGCTTCGTTACGGAAATTGAGTTCCTCCATAAGGATGGAGCGGAAATCCTCCACAAAGCCCCGCGTCAGTCCCGCCGGGATGAGCGTCATTATCTCCCCGAATTGGAGAAGCCAGCCGAGGGCGCGTAGATCGGCGGAGATCAGCAATCCAATGCCAGGCCGGCGCACCTTTACGGCGACGCGCTCGCCCGTCTTGAGCTGCGCCTGGAAGACACAGGCCAGCGACGCGGAGCCGATCGGCTCCGGGTCGAACACATCAAACATGTCCGCAAGCGGCCGGCCCAGGCCGCGTTCGATGATGGCGATGGCCTGATCCGTCGGAAAGGCGGGGGCCTGATCCAGCATCTTGCTGAGCTCGGCGCAATAGATGTAGGGGAGGACATCCGCGCGCATCGCCAGCTGTTGCGCCAGCTTGGCGAAGGTCGGCCCCGCCCGCTCGAACTCCGCGCGCAATCGGGCGGCGCGTCGCGCCGGGGTGGCGCGACCACGCACCTTGTCGACCAGGTTGCCGACAAAAAAGCGAGTGATGCATGAGCCCCACACGAACAGCCTGGCGAGCGTCTGCAGCGCACCTGCCTGAAATACCTCGCGGCGCGCCCGCGGCAGGATCACGACGGCATGCGACATCGATTGGGAGATTTCCCGGCGCGGCATGCCGCGCACCACGGACTGGTCGATGTTGGTTTTCACCAAGGCCGTGGACGGCCATACTCTGAGATTCATTTGCGCCTCATCCCGTTCGCCCGCGTGGGAGACAATGATGACCCGAGCGCCGGAGACGGGGCGCGTCAGCCGTTTGCAAGATCTTTGCCGTAAGTCTGCCCTTGCCTCGAGGTCATTCGCAAGCGGGAGCAGAATAAGGACTCGTTCTACGAGGGAGAATAGCGCACCGGACGCGAAAGGACACGGATTCAACCGTTGCGTCCGAGAGCGACCAAATCACGAACGTGAGCCAGACGATGAAGGAGCAGACCCGGTATCCCTAGCGACACATCAGCATTGCCGGTTCCGCCGCAACTCGCGGCGCGGTCTTGTTGACGTCTTGCTGGCAGAGGGCCATTGACCCTAGGGCCAGAACCCATCAATTTCGCGTCTGCAAACAGACCTAAGCGTCTGCCAGTGGCGTCGAGTGGGTTCTGGTCAAAGGAGGGGCGGTGAGCGAAGTCCTGGATGACGAGCGGCGGATGCCGGCAGGCGCCTCGGGCCGGCCGCGAAGACGCCAATCCGGGATTACTGCCGACCCCGATTCTCGGTTCGAGCCGTTCCCTCTGACCGAAGTGCAGCGCGCCTACTGGCTGGGGCGCAGCGAGTACTTCGAGCTCGGGAATGTGGGCTGTCACATCTACCTCGAATTTGTTCATCCGTTGATCGCACCGGGTCGACTGCAGGAGGCATGGCACAAGCTCATCATTCGCCACGACATGCTGCGCGCAGTGATCCGGGAGAACGGGCTGCAGCAGGTGCTGGTCGAAACACCCGAGTACGACATCCGGCACTACGAGCTAGCCGCAATGCAGGAGCTGCAAGACATTCGGGACCGGCTGTCGCACCAGGTGTTTTCTCCCGACCAGTGGCCGATGTTCGAGCTGTGCACGTCCGAATTTGACAGTCGGACAGTGCTGCATTTCAGCATGGACCTGATGTTCGTGGACGTGTGGAGCGTCCAACTGATCCTTGATGAGCTGTTGCAGCTCGTCGCCGATCCGAGCGCGGCACTCCCGGAATTCGAGATCACGTTCCGAGACTTCATGATCTCGACGGTGCAGGCGGACCATTCCGTGCCTGCTGGCCGCGCCGAAGCCTATTGGCAGCGCCGTCTCAGCAGCCTGCCGCCGTCGCCCAAGCTGCCGCTACGCAAGAGCCATTTGGCGGTGGCTAGTCCCAAATTTGTGCGTCGCGCGGCGACCCTCGAGCCGGAGGTCTGGGACAGCCTCAGAATGCAAAGCGCGAAGGCCAACATCACCGGATCGGGCGCGCTCCTGGCCGCTTATGTGCGGGTGCTGGCGACCTGGAGCCAGAATTCGCACTTCACCCTCAACACCACTCTGTTGCTGCGGGATGGGTGGCATCCGGACGTCCCGCGGCTCGCCGGGGAGTTCACGGGAACGCTGCTGCTGGAGGTGCAGGAGGATGTCAATGACTCTTTCCCTGCATTGGCGCGAAGAGTGGCAACCCAGTTCCGCAGCGATCTAAAACACCGAAGATACAGCGGCCTACGCGTGCTGCAGGATCTCGCCAAGCAGGGTGACCCAACACGCCCCCCGCTCATGCCCGTCGTGTTCACCAGCGCCGTCGCCGACAAGATGACAGGATGGCCGCTGGCCGACCAGCTGGATATCACTTACGGCGTGAGCCAGACGCCCCAGGTTTATCTCGACTGCCAGATCCTGCAGCGTGGCGGCCGGATCGAGATCACCTGGGATGCGGTTGAGGAGCTTTTTCCGGCGGGTCTGCTGGACGACATGTTCGCGGCCTATTGTGACTATCTGCGGCGGCTGGCGCAGGACGCGCGGGCGTGGAGCGAGACCGGCACCGTGCTGCTCCCGGGCGCGCAGCTGGAATTGCGGGCGGCAGTGAACGACACGGCGGCGCCTCTGGCGGTGGGTCTTTTGCACGAGCCGTTCCTGGAGCAGGCGCGGCTGCATCCCGACGCACTGGCGGTGGCGAGCGCAACGCGGCGGCTGAGCTACGGCGACCTGGCGCGGCAGACGCGCGGGCTGGCGCGGCAGCTGCGGGCGATGGGAGCAGGGCCGAACCGTCTGGTAGCGGTGGTGATGGAGAAGGGCTGGGAGCAGGTGGTGGCGGCGATCGCCATCCTGGAGGCGGGGGCCGCCTACCTGCCGGTGGACCCCGAGCTGCCGCAACAGCGGCGCTGGCTGCTGCTCGAGCGCGGCGCGGCCGAGATCGTCCTTACCCAGCCGTGTTTTGTGCGGGATCTGGCGTGGCCGACGGACGTGCTCTGCCTGGCAGTGGAGTGGCAGGAGGCGCCCGTTGGGGAGGACGCGGCGCCGAGCGAGGCGGCGGCGCGGGCGGAGGATCTCGCCTACGTCATCTTTACCTCCGGCTCTACCGGTGAGCCGAAGGGGGTGATGATCGAGCATCGCAGCGCGCTCAACACTATCCTGGACATCAACGAGCGCTTCGGCATTGGCGCCGGTGACCGCGTTCTGGCGCTGTCGGCGCTGAGCTTCGATCTATCGGTCTACGACATGTTCGGCGCGCTGGCGGCGGGAGCGACGATCGTTCTGCCGCATCCGACGAGCTCGCACCAGCCGGAGGACTGGGCGCAGCTCGTATTGGAGGAGAAGGTTACGCTGTGGAACTCGGTCCCGGCATTGCTGGAGCTCCTGCTGGATCATGTCGGCGGACGCAGGGAGCTTTTGGGCAACTCGCTGCGGCTGGCATTGCTGAGCGGAGACTGGATTGCGCTGCCGCTGGCGGACCGGGCGCGCGCGCTGCTTCCCGGGCTCAAGGTCGTGAGCCTGGGCGGGGCGACGGAAGCGTCGATCTGGTCGATTGTCTATCCGATCGGCTCGGTGCCGGTGGACTGGCGCAGCATTCCGTATGGACGTGCGCTGCGGAACCAGCAGATGCACGTGCTCAACGAGGCGATGCAGCCATGCCCAACCTGGGTGGCGGGGCAGATCTATATCGGCGGGGCGGGGCTGGCGCGGGGCTACTGGGGCGACGAGACGAAGACGCAAGCACAGTTTGTGCGGCATCCGCGCACGGGCGAGCGGCTGTACCGCACCGGCGATCTCGGGCGCTATTTGCCAGACGGCAACATCGAGTTCCTGGGGCGGGAGGACGAACAGGTTAAGGTGCAGGGCTATCGGATCGAGCTAGGGGAGATCGAGGCGGCGCTTGAGCGGCACGGCAAGGTGAAGTCCGCGGTGGTGACGGCGGTAGGGGAGCGGAGCGGGCCGAAGCGGCTGGTGGCCTATGTGGTGGGGGCTTCGGCGAGCGAGGAGGAACTGGTGGAGCACCTGCAGCGGATGCTGCCGCCGTACATGGTGCCGACAGTGTGGCAGAAGCTCGAAACACTGCCGCTGACGATGAATGGCAAGGTGGACCGGCGGGCGCTGCCGGAGCCGGTGCTGCAGCGGGCCGCACAAGCGCCGGCGACAGCGCCGCCGTTGGACGTGCTGCAGCGCATGAGCGTGCTCATCGCGCAGGAGCTGAAGCTTGCCTCGGTCGATGCGCAACACAACCTGCTGGCGCTGGGCGCCACCTCGATGGACTTGGTGCGGATCGTCACCCGGCTGCAGAAGGAGCTCGACTTCCGCCCCTCGTTCCAGCAGTTCCTGCGCAATCCCTCCGTGGCAGC
>JBJMTV010000033.1:0-8838 GCA_045811525.1 Xanthobacteraceae bacterium
CGCGCCGATCAAAAGAACGTACTCGTACCCGCCACCACCAGCAGCATAACCCTTCGGTAGATGCACGAAGAGCAACGCTACCAACATCTCGATAGCGAAAGCGGCCGCAACAAAACGCGTGAACAAGCCAATGATCAAGCAGACGCCGCCGACCGTCTCGAGGCACATGACGAGATAGGTCCACAGTAGAGCAGGCTCGATCCCATTCTTGGCGAAAACGTTTGCGGCGACAGCGTCGGCCCCCAGTTTGAACTTCGTCGAGACATGCATCAAAAACATGATGCCGACCACTATACGCACGAACGTTGCCGCGATCGGCAGCATCATCTCGTAAAATCCGGCGAGTCCGGGATACAGCAGCTTCGTTTCTCCCTGAGCCATCGACCAGTCCCTCCTGTTTCATCGATACACGGTGTTGGTACCGTCAGCTCATGCCCGCAGTGGCGTGCAATGAGAGGATTACAGCAAGGAATCACGACCGGCGGAATAGGCACCGGAACTCAAGTTGCACAGCAGCAAAGTTTACCCTGCGGATGCCAGTTTCTGGAGCAGGCGCAGCCCTACGGAAACTCGCTGCGCAGAGCGTGTTGGAAAGCCCTGTCGCTCCCGAAAATTCTATCCGCGCTGGGCTTGGCAACATGGGATGGATGCATCCTTCGCCGCGACGTTTGCACTGTTTGGAAGTCTCCCGATCGGGTGCGACGTCTCAAGATCCGTGCTGAACTGCCCCAACTCATTCGCCAGATGAGCCGGGAGAACCGGCTCTGGGGCGCCACACGCATCCACGGTGAATTGCTCAAGTTCGTCACCCGCACGCACTGGCCAAAACTGCACGCCGGCCTTGTCGTGCTTTGTAATCACGTTGGCTGCACGACCAAGCACATGTTCCCCTGGCTCCGTCGCGAGTGCTTCGATCGGTCTGGTACCATCGTCAGCACACCCATCTTGTCCGGACTGCACCACTGTTATGCTCGGACCTAATTTTCGGGAGGCACACCGAAAATATGCCGTTGAGCACGCGTCCCTCATTCACGCGCGGAAGGCCGCGCGGCTTGTTCGGTAGGAATGGCTTGATGGCCGTCCATTCATAATCGGTGAGTTCGTAGCGCATGATTCGACGCGTTCAGTTAGGAGCTTGAATCACAGCTCGGCGATCGCTTTCAACATCTCAAGAGAAGCGCCGGCGACAGTCTGGACAGTTGGTCAGACCTTGTCTTGGCGTGGCTGGCAGGGCACAATTTTGGGCATCAACGTGGAGAGACGCATGAACAGGGTTTTCCTTGCCATTCCTCTTTGCCTCGTGGTGTCAGGCGTCGCATTTGCTCAACAGAAATCGGCTAGAGAGCAAATTGTCGGCGCATGGACTCTTGTGTCTGTTACCAGTGAGATGGACGACGGCAAGAAAGGCGAGCCTTTCGGTCCTTCCCCAAAGGGCGTGATCATATTTTCAAACGATGGCCATTTCTCGCTCTTTCAGTCGCGCGCCGAGATTCCGAAGATCGCAGCCAATGACCGAGCCAAGGCCACCGCTGAAGAAGCACAAGGCATCGTGGCATCCAGCATTGCGTACTACGGCACGTACTCGATTGACGAAAGCAAGGTGATGATGGTCAACCTTGCTGCCAGCACCTATGCCAACGTTGCTGCTATTCCCAATCAGAAGAGAACAATTACTCTGCTGACCGCCGACGAACTCAAATTCGACAATCCCCGAACGCCAAATGGCATGACGCTCCGAACCGCGTGGAAGCGCGCAGCGGCGCATTAGAGAGCTTTCACCAGCCGTCGGAGGCGAATGCTCTGGTGTGCCGACCAATTTATGAGTACGCGGCCTAGTTAAGAAAATGATTTTAAATCTAACCTACCGAGCGGACGGCTAGCATGAACGTGCGAAGCTTCACTCATCGCGTCGGAGAAATTGATTGGTATTGTGAGCAACAGGGAGCAGGCCCTCATGTGATTCTCGTTCCCTCCGGAGAGGGGGATTGCGCCTCATTTGCAGCTACTGCGGCGCACTTGGCATCAGACTTCACCGTCTTGACCTTTGACATGCCGGGATTTTCTCGAACGAGCAAACCGCGGGATGCTGAAGACATCTTGATAAGTAAGTTAGCCGATCAGATCGCTGGCCTGGTGTCGTCGCTTGGGGCAGGACGGGCGACGTTCTATGGTTGCAGTTCCGGCGGCGTCGCCGTACTCGATCTCCTGCTCCGCCATCCCGAGCTCGTCACGAACGCTCTGGTTCATGAGGTGCCTTTTCCCGGTCGAAAGATGCCTCTAAACAATCTCGTCGCCCTCGATGACGAAGGTATTATTAAAGCATGCCGGGACTTGTTTGAGAATGTCATGAACGAAGATCCGAACGCCTGGCGCGCGCTCGGCCCAGAAACTCACGCTCGCCTGGATAAAAACTACATTACTTGGGTCCGGCGATATGTTGACCCAGCACGCTCCAGGCCCTCATTTAATCCATCCGATTTTGCGGGATCTTCTTTGGACTGGACTATTGGCGGTTTGACTCCCGTCGCACCCTTCTTCAGCAATGTTCAATTTTGCGCGAAGGCGGGGATCGAAATTGGCATGCTGATGTGTAGGCACTTCCCGCAAGTAAGTATCCCGTTGGCCTTAGCCGAGCACATCAAACAAAAAACGCTTCGATACCTCACAGGAAAAAACTAGCTTGTGTGCAGAGTCCAGGCCACTTTGAAAGTATTTTGACCCTTACGCGCAGCCGCGGCATGCCGGAGCGCATGCTTGCTTGGCACTATCGGAGCCGCCCCCCGTCGCTGATCGCGCTCTCCAACGAGGAATGTTATGGCGGGCGCCTGCTGCTGCCCCCGAGCTCCTTGTCCCTCCCGAAAATTCTATCCGGGCGGGCTTGGCAACATGGGATGGAATCGCCGCATCCTCCGCCGCGATGCTTGCTCTGCTTCACTTGGTCTTTGCTTTAGTCGTCAACCCCTTCAAGTCGCAGCGCCGGCTTGAGATCGAGAACCTGTATCTGCGCCATCAGCTCAATATCGCGCTGCGTCGATCGCGGCGCTTCCGGCTACGCGGAAGATAGAGCGCTCTTGGTGTGGATGACGCGGCTGTGGCCAGACCTGCTCCGCCTGTCGCGAGTGGTCCGACCGGACACGATCTTGCGCTGGCGCGTTCCGATCGAAAAATACCTCTCCTGGACTCAAAAGCGGCGATCCAAGCTCGGTGATCCGTCGCGCGCGAGTCGTCTCTAGCGGATGTGGCGCTACAAGCTGTGCTGCTGGATATGATCTCCGCAGCGAAACGCCGGTTTGCGTAGAATAAGGGCGTGGCATTAGGCGGCCATAAGCCCAGGTCACGTGTTTGGTCCGCAGCCGCGCGAAGCCGCAGGTAACGCAGAAGTCGCCATGGCCTTTCCCCTGCCGCACGGCTTGCAGCGGAAATCGCCCCATGGCGACGATTCGCGGCGACGCGGTATTCCCTTCGCTTTGGGAGCAAGGCGGATGGAGCAATTCATGTGTACGCGCCCGCCGCTAAGCAGAGCAGTTCACGCACCTCCTCTCTCGAGATGCTGGCTTCCTCGAAAGGTGGCGCGAACCTCGCGATCGTATGCAAGTATTAGTTGTATAATGTTGTTGTTTTGTTCTGACGTCGCTGTATTTCCGCTGTTATTAACAGCGGGACCCATCTTTGGAACTCGCGAATCTGGCGGCTTGGGCCGGGCGACGAGCGCCCCAAGGTGGTGGATGAGCTCCAGCATTCGATTTCGGTCAAGGTGCCGGTAGTGGGCTATGTCGGCGCCGGCGCCAAGGCCCATTTCTACGACGTAGCGCAAGGCGAGCTCGACCAAGTTGATCCACCCACGGGCGCGACCGAGGCGACAGTCGCGGTCGAGATTCGGGGCGAGAGCCTTGGGGCCTTTTTCAAGCGATGGCTCGTGTTCTACGACCAGATCCGCCAACCTCTGACCGACGATTTGATCGGCGAGCTTTGCGTTGTCGGCCTCGAGGTTGGGCGGATCTTGATCAAGCAGGTTCAGCGCGGCCGGCTGCCGACGCTCTTCACCCTGATATCGCCAAACGAAAGCGCGATCCGCGACGTATCCGTGAAGTGGGCCGCGAAAGTTAACATGATCCAGCGCCGAACCACCCGCGGGTGAGTCGGAAGCTTCCTCGACCTAGACGACCGGTTCGACGCTTCCTATCCGACCGGCACCGCGATCAAGCTGATCCTCGACAATCATTACCCGAAACCCTCGAACCGTTCGTCTATTTCACTGGAGACATAGCGCCGGTTGCGCGGCAGCGAATCCCCGCCCCGCTCCCCGTCTCGCTTCCCTCAAGCCGGGTTACGATGCTGCAGAGGCCGCAGAAAGGCAAAGTCGCAGCCGGCCTCGGCACCAAGAATTTCCTGCGCGTAGAGGCGCGCATAACCACGCGCCGGCAGCTCCGGCTTGCACGGCAGCGCCTGCGCCCGCCGCTGCATCTCGGCCTCCTCGACCAGGAGGTCGATCCGGCGCCTCTCGACCGAGAGCCGTATGCGATCGCCATTGCGCACCAAAGCAAGCGGCCCCCCCGACGCCGCATCAGGGCTGACGTGCAGCACGATGGTGCCGAAAGCGGTGCCGCTCATACGGGCGTCGGACACGCGGATCATGTCTTTGACGCCGCGCCGTGCAAGCTTCTTCGGGATTGGCAGGTAGCCTGCCTCAGGCATGCATTCCGGCGCGTTCGGTCCGGCGTTCTGCAAGACGAGAATGTCATCAGGAGTGACGTCGAGCGCCGGATCATCCAGCCGGTCGGCGAGATCGGCCAAGGAGGAAAACACGACCGCCCTGCCCTCGTGCTGGAAGAGCTTCGCGTCCGCCGCCGAGCGCTTGAGAATGGCGCCGTTTGGCGCAAGATTGCCGAACAAGGCAACCAACCCTCCGTGCGGCTCGAACGGCTCATCGCACGCCGCGATGATGCTGCGATCCACGTGCCAAGGCGGATCGCCGGCCAGGCGCTCGCCCAAAGTTTCGCCAGTGACTGTCATGCAGTCGAGATGCAGCAGAGGCTTGAGCTCGCGCAGCAGCGCACCCACGCCGCCCGCAGCAAAGAAATCCTCCATATAGCCGTTGCCGACCGGTTTGAGATTGACCAGCACCGGCGTGGTCTCCGCAAGCTCGTTCAGCGCCTTGAGCGACACGGGCACTCCTGCGCGGCCGGCAATCGCCGTGAGATGGATGACAGCATTGGTCGATCCGCCGAGCGCGAGCAGGACGCGCAAGGCATTGCTCACCGACCTCGCGGTGATCATGCGCTCCGGCGTGAGCTCGCTGCCGATCAGGCGTACAACCGCAGCACCGGTTGCTTCGGCTGCGCGCAGTCGATCGGCATGCACCGCCGGGATGGCGGCGGTCCCCGGCAGGATGAGGCCGAGCGCCTCTGCGATGCAGGCCATGGTCGAAGCGGTTCCCATCACGGCGCAGGTGCCGGCGGTGACGGCAAGCTGCCCCTCCACCTCGGCGATCTCGGCCTCGTCGACCTCGCCGGCGCGATAGCGCCCCCAGAAGCGGCGGCAATCCGTGCAGGCGCCAAGGCGCTCGCCGCGGTGCCTGCCCGTCATCATGGGCCCAGCCACCAGCATGACCGCCGGCCTCCCCGCCGACACCGCGCCCATCAGCTGCGCTGGAACCGTCTTGTCGCAGCCGCCCATCAGCACGACCGCGTCCATCGGCTGGGCGCGGATCATCTCCTCGGTATCCATCGACATGAGGTTGCGGTATTTCAGGCTCGTCGGGGTGAGGAACACCTCGCCCAAGGAGATGGTGGGAAAATCGAGCGGCAGCGCGCCCGCCGCGAGCACCCCGCGCTTGACCGCCTCGAGGAGCTCCGGGAAGTGGCGGTGGCAATTGTTATAGCCAGAGGCCGTGTAGGCTATGCCGACCACGGGCTTCTCAAGCGTGGCGCGCGAAAAGCCCATCGATTGGGCGAATGACCGGCGCAGATAAAGCGAAAAATCCCGGTCGCCGTAATTGGTGAGGCCGTGCTCAAGACCACGGCTTTGATCCGTCATCGCCCACTCCGCCTATCTTCCTATCTTCCCCCGCCGGCGAAGCGCTCCGCAGAAGCGCCGCGACAGGCCCGGGAGTGCTGACACCGGACCATGCTGATGGCGCCTCGACAAGCACCCTGGAACGCCTTTAAAAATACTTTGGCAGCGTTCCAGGAAAGGCCCCGGGGACGGGGAAGCACCGATGGACTATGAGGCATATTTCAAAGGCGCCCTGGGGCAGCTGCGCGATGAGCGCCGTTACCGGGTGTTTGCCGACCTCGAGCGCCTCGCCGGCCGCTTCCCGCGGGCTATCTGGCACTCCCCGCAGGGGCCGCGCGACGTCGTGGTCTGGTGCTCCAATGACTACCTCGGGATGGCGCAACATCCCAAGGTGATCGGGGCCATGGTCGAAACGGCGACGCGAACCGGCACCGGCGCCGGCGGCACCCGCAACATCGCGGGCACCAATCACCCGCTGGTCGAGCTCGAGCGCGAGCTCGCCGATCTGCACGGCAAAGACGCGGCGCTGGTCTTCACCTCCGGCTACGTCTCGAACGAGACCGGCATTGCGACTATTGCCAAGCTGCTGCCGAACTGCCTCATCCTCTCCGACGCCTTGAACCACAACTCCATGATCGAGGGGGTGCGGCAATCCGGCGCCGAGAAGAAAATCTTCCGCCACAACGATATGGCGCATCTCGAGGAGTTGCTGCGCGCCGAGGACGCGGCGCGACCGAAGCTGATCGTGTTCGAGACACTCTATTCGATGGATGGCGACGTGGCGCCCATCGGCCGCATCTGTGAGCTTGCCGCACGCTATGGCGCCATGACCTATGCGGATGAGGTGCACGCGGTTGGCATGTATGGGCCGCGCGGTGGAGGCATGGCCGAGCAGCAAGGGGTCATGCACCGCGTCGACGTGCTCGAGGGAACACTCGCCAAGGCCTTCGGGTGCCTCGGCGGATATATCGCGGCAAGCAGCACGCTGTGCGACGCCGTGCGCAGCTACGCGCCCGGCTTCATCTTCACGACCGCCCTCCCCCCGCCCATCTGCGCGGCGGCGGCCGCGGCCATTCGCCACCTGAAGAGCTCGAATTATGAGCGCGAGCGTCACCAGGAGCGAGCGGCGCGCGTGAAGGCCATCCTCAACGCGGCCGGGCTGCCGGTCATGCCGAGCGATACGCATATCGTGCCGGTGCTCGTCGGTCAGCCAGAGAAGTGCAAGGAGGCGACCGACCTCCTGCTGCAGGACCACGGCATCTATATTCAACCGATCAACTATCCCACGGTGCCCAAGGGGAGCGAGCGCCTGCGTATCACGCCGACGCCGTTCCATGAGGATGCACTGATCGACGCCCTCGCCGAGGCCCTGGTCGATGTCTGGGAGCGGCTACGACTTCCCCTCAAACAGGCGGCAATGGCTGCCGAGTAGCGCGCTTCTCCCGCCGCTCGTAGCGGCCGGCTCACTCCCCAAAGGTGCCGCGTCCCGGCCGTTGCCATGGTTTCCCGGAGGACGGCGCCGGCCGACCGGCCCGCCGTCGCGCCGCCACAACCACCACGACGCTGACCACGAGAAAGCGCGCCAGGTGGTGCGCGCCGACATAGACTGGGTCGAGGCCGAGCGCGAGCGCAAGCACCATCATTGTATCCTGGGCGCCTGGGGCGAACGCGACTGCCACATCGGCCATGCGAAATGGCAGGAGCATCGTCACCAGGACGACGAAGCATGCCGCAACGAACAAGGCCACGGCGAACGAGCCGAAAGCGGCCCCGAGATAAGTGAGCAGGATCGTTCGGCTGGTATTGGCGAAGCGGGCGCCGGCGACAGCTCCGAGCAGAATGACCGCTCCACTGCCCGCCCACCACGGCAAGGAGACATGGACCCATCCGGAGCCGTGCAAAACCCCGGATGCCGCGAGCGCGCCAAACAATAGGCCGCCGGGAAACCGGATGCGCAGCATGGCGATCGCGCTTGCCGTCGCCAGTAGGACAAGCAGAGCCAACTCGCCGAGCGAGGACGCCGTCATCTGCGCTTGCGCGAGCGGCTGCACCACGAATCCCGAAAGCGCGAGTGCGCCCGGGAGGCCGAGCACGATCAGCACCACGCGCATGACTTGCACGATGGCCACACCGCGAATGTCAGCGTTGAGCTCCGCCGAGAGCGCCATCACCTGCGCCATCGACCCAGGGCTCGCGCCGAGCACCGCCGAGAGTGGATCCCAGCGGTGCACCCAGTGCAGGTAGGCCGCCGTGGCGGCGAACATACAAAGGGCAGAAACAACAAGGATGGCGATGCTGAGCGGCCAGCTGCTGATGCCTTCGAGCGTCTGCGGAGTCACCACTGCGCCAAGGAGAATGCCGACCAGCACGAAGCAGGGACGCGCCAGCAGCGGGGGTACCCGCATCGGCCGTCCGGCCAAAGCGGCGGCTGCGACGGCGAGCGTAGAGCCGGCGACCAGCCCGCCCGGGAAGCCGAGCGCCTGCAACAGCCCACCTCCGAGAACGGCAAACAGCAGCGTCTCGGCGGACGCCAGGAGCTCGCGCGGCAAAGCCATTGAAATGCCGATCGGGTTCTAGGCGTTAAATGCCGTTCGCGAATGCGATAGGCGATGCAGCCTTGCAGCAGCAGTCTAGCGGAGCGATACCCCCGACGCCCGCCCGGCTCCACGCTACTGCGGTGCTTCCAAGGACAATGGTTGGGGACTGTCGCGACGACGCGGCTCCGGCCGCGCCGTGGCGGAGCGGCGAGGCGGAGCCACCGCCACGACCCCCGCAGGAGTGGTCGTGGTCGCAGCCACGGCCAGTGCAGCAGGATCCGAATAC
>JBJMTV010000034.1:0-179027 GCA_045811525.1 Xanthobacteraceae bacterium
AGCGGGTTCTCCCGCAGCCAGGTCATAGTGCCCGGCGGGCGGATCCCCAGAGCCGCCCGGGATCACGGTTGCGAGCCATGACCGCGGGCGCCGCCCGTTGCTCTCGCCTTCAGGATCGCCTCCGGAAGGCGCCCCTCGTATTCGAGCAACGATAAAGCCGCTTCCATATGACACGCGTGGGGTCGTCAAGATAATTCGTATCGCTACGTGCACGATCATGCGCGGGAAGGATGGTGCGCACGCCGCTCACGCGGCTTTGCGGCACCCTACACGCACTGTCAGCCGTAGGGTGTGCGAAGCAGTCGTAGCCCGGATGGAGCGCAGCGAAATCCGGGGCCGGCGTTTTGCAAATCATCCCGCATTGCGCTTCGCTTCATGCGGGCTACGCCGCTCGTGCGACAGTGCGCCCTAGGGTGTGCATAGGTGCGAAGCACCGTGCGCACCAAGCCGCCCGCGAACACCGGAGGCGAATCGCGATTGAAAGCAGAGCAAGCCAGAGGCTACGGTAATCATGACATGCGAATTCTAACCTTTCACCCGGGCTGCCACGATGCGTCGGCAGCCGCATTCGACGACTACCGATTGGTAGCCGCGGTCGAGGAGGAGCGGCTCACCCGGCGCAAGGGCTCCGGTGACGGGGTGCCGTGGCTCGCGATCGACGAGGTGCTGCGCATTGCGAACTGGGCGCGCGGCGATGTCGATGCGATCGTCGCCATGCGTTCTTTTTTTCCCTGGCAGTACCTTCGTTATCCCATCCATAAAAGATGGGATTACGCTGTGCGCCACTGGTTGGACGTCGATCGTAAGCAGCGCGATCTGATGGTTCACTGCCAATTACGCGGCACTTCCAACGCGAAAAGCCTGTTCCGCACCGAGGCCTTTCTGGCCGATAACGGCTTTCGCTCCGACACGACGCTTGAGTTCGCGAACCATCACGAGGCCCACGCGCTTGCCAGCCTGTTCTACACCGACTGGGAGGATGCGGTGCTTTATACGGCAGACGGCGTCGGGGACAACGTCAGCTACAGCATTCGAACTTTGCACAATGGCGAACTCAAGTGCCACTTTGGTGATGATCGATGGCTGTTGCAGCGCGGTCCGCTTCGCAGCAGCCTGGCGTGGGCCTACGGCTTTGCGACCAAGGCGTGCGGGTTCACGATGTTTCGGCATGAGGGCAAGCTGACCGGGCTCGCAGCTTTTGGCAAACCGGCTATTGCTGCTGACATCTCCCGTCATTTTTGGATCGACGATGCAGGAATGATCTGCGCGAATTTTGAGGATGACCGGGCAATTGAACGCATGATCGTCGCAGCCTGCCGGGGCCACTCACGTGAAACGATCGCCGCCTCCATCCAACAAGTGGTGGAAGACCTCACCGTTTCCTCGATCAAGCATTGGCTGGCGCGCAGCGGCACCCGGCGCCTCGGGCTCGGCGGAGGGCTGTTTGCCAATGTGCGGCTCAACCGCGTGCTGGCGGAGAGTTGCCCGCTCGACGAGATGTTTATTTTTCCCGCCATGGGGGATGCTGGTCTGTCCGTCGGAGCGGGACTGAGCTTCCTGCTCGCACGCGATGGCCTCGCAACATGGCTCGGCCAGCGCCACCGGCTGGATGACGTGTACCTGGGATACGACTATTCCGGTGAAATCGACCAGCATCTCACGCAAGCCGGGGTGCGGCGGGTCGGAGCTGATCCGGCTCAAGCTGCGAGCGAGCTGCTGGTGGCCGGGAAAGTCGGAGCCGCTTATGTCGGTCGCATGGAGTTCGGCCCGCGTGCACTCGGTGCGCGCAGCATACTGGCCAGCCCTGCCGACGCGCATATCAACGATGAGCTCAACACGCGTCTCGCCCGCTCCGAGTTCATGCCGTTCGCGCCTTACGTTCTTGAGGAGGATAGCGCGAAGGTTTTCGAGATTACCCCCGTCAACCGCTATGCCGCGCGTTTCATGACGGTCACCTGCGCGGTGCGCCCGGAATGGCACAAACGCATTCCGGCGGTCATCCACATCGACGGGACCGCGCGTCCGCAGATCATCCGTGACGGCGAGAACCCGTTGTACGCCGACATTCTGCGCCGATTTCGGTCCGCCACTGGGCTGCCGGTGCTGGTCAATACCAGCTTCAACGTGCACGAGGAGCCGATCGTCAACCAGCCCTCGGAATGCTTGCAAGCTCTGCGCGGCGGCCGCATCGATTTTGTCGTCACAGAGCGGGGAGTTTATACGCATTAGACAATAGGGGACGCGCGCAGCGGCAGTAGGGTGTGCAAAGCCGCTGAGCCCCACGCACAACTCGCGCGCAGAGCGAGGTGCAAGCGGCGTGCGCACCATCACTTTCGCCCGTGCGCACGGGCACGAACGCAAGAGTGGATGGTGCGCACGCCACTGCGCGGCTTTGCACACCCTACGGCCACTCGTGCAATGGCGCGCCGTAGGGTGCGCAAAGGTGCGAAGCACCGCGCGCACCATCAGTCGCCGGTGCGCGCAGCGGCGAACGCCGCACGAGACGATCAGGCGAGCCAGCGCTTACGCCGACGATAATGTTTGCCGTCACGGAAGGATTTGCGCCGGCCTTGCGCCATGCCGAGGTAGAACTCCTTCACGTCCTCGTTCTCGCTCAGCTCCTTGGCGGCCCCGTCAAGCACCACGCGGCCGCTCTCCAGGATGTAGCCGTAGCGCGCATATTGAAGCGCAATCCTTGTGTTCTGCTCGGCGAGCAAAAGCGACACCCCCTCCTTGGCGTTGAGATTGCCGATGATGACAAAAATCTCTTCCACCAGCTGCGGGGCCAATCCCATCGACGGCTCGTCGAGAAGGATCATCTTCGGCCGTGACATGAGCGCTCGGCCGATCGCGCACATCTGTTGCTCGCCGCCGGAAATATAGCCGCTCGTCGCGCTGCGACGCTCGCGCAGCCGCGGAAAGTACGAATACACGAGCTCGAGATCGGCGCGGATGGCAGCTTTGCCATCGCGGCGGGTAAAGGCGCCGGTCAGGAGGTTTTCCTCGACCGAGAGATGCGCAAAACAGTGCCGCCCCTCCATCACCTGGATGCAGCCGCGGCGCACCAGCTCATTGGGGCTGAGCGCCTGCACCTGCGCGCCTTCGAAGAGTATCGAGCCTTTGGTCACCTGCCCCCGTTCGGCCGCGAGGAGGTTCGAGATAGCCTTGAGGGTCGTCGACTTGCCGGCGCCGTTGGCGCCGAGGAGCGCGACGATCTCGCCTTTGGGCACTTGCAGCGAAACGCCCTTGAGCACCAAGATGACGTGGTCGTAGACAACCTCGATATTGTTCACGCACAGGATCGGCATCGCGGCGGCGGCCGGCGCCACACCACCGATCGGAGAAGTGTGAGACGCAGGCGAGCGGGGCGCATCCGTTGGGAGGGCTTCGCCGCTCGCCTTCACCATCAGTTCGTCGCCAGGCAGCCGGGGGTGATCTTCTTCTCAGCCGCGTATTTCGCGGCGGCCTCCTTGACCATGGGCGCGATCACCGCATCATCGGACGTGATCCAATCCGAAGAGATATTCCACTTCTTGCCGTCCCAGGTCTGCACGCGACCGGTCCGGGTGCCCTCATGATCCTCACAGGAAAGCTTGAGCGGCTGCAGCTCCCCGCCGAACCCAAGCTCGGCAATGCGCTCGGCGGTGAGGTTCAGGTGCTCGAGGCCCCAGCGCACCTGTTCCCCGTTCAGCGGCTTCTTGCCGAACTTCTCTTGCGCGGTTCGGATCGCCTCGATCCCGAGCATTCCGTTGATCAGGCCGCGCACGAACAGGATCTCGCCGGTCTCCTCCCAGCGAGCGGCCGCGCCCTGGCCCTTGTCGTAGAGGTATTTTTTCAAATCCTCGTGCAGCTTGAACTGTCCTGAGCTGTGCTGGAGCGCAGCCGCGTTGTAGCCTTTTGCCCCCTCCTCGGCGGGACGGACGTCTTGCTCGGCGCCGGACCACCAGACCCCGTACATCTTCTCACGCGGATAGCCGACCGCGACCGCCTCCTTGATGGCAGTCGAGTTCATGACGCCCCATCCCCAGAGCAGCACGTAGTCCGGGCGGCGCTGGCGAATCTGCAGCCAGGTCGACTTCTGCTCCACACCAGGATGCGTGACGGGAAGCAGCATGGTCTCGAATCCATGCATCTGCGCGCGCTTCTGCAGCAGCGCGATCGGCTCCTTCCCGTAAGGGGAGTCGTGATAGACGAGCGCAATCCTCTTGCCTTTTAGCTTATCGAAGCCACGCTCCTGATCGGCGATGAACTGAAGAAGGATGTCGGCCGCCGTCCAGTACGTGCCGAGCAGCGGAAAGTTCCACTGGAATACCGTGCCATCGCGTGACTCGGAGCGGCCGTAGCCCATGGAAATGATGGGGATCTTGTCGATCGGCGCTTTCTCGGTCAGGGCGAAGGTGATCCCTGTCGACAGCGGGATCATGTATGGCGCGCCGGTTGAGCCTTTACCCTTGAGCCGCTCGTAGCATTCGACACCACGATCGGTCGCATAACCGGTATCGCACTCCTCGAAGACGATCTTGACGCCGTTGATTCCGCCATCACGCGCGTTGATCAGGTTGTAGTAGTCCGCCACCCCGTTGGCGAACGGAATGCCGTTCGGTGCATAGGCACCCGTTCGATAGACGAGGTGCGGGATGAATTGCTCGTTCTGCGCCCGGGCCGGTGCTGCTGCCAAAGATGCGCCGGCGAGCGCCACGAAGATGATCGGGAGCTGGTTTCGGTGCATGCGCTTCCTCCTGATTGGGACGAGGCCCGAGGGCCCGAGACCCGTTTGTTTGGGGCGAGCTTCCCCTCTTGCTGCGAATAGTGCCTGCGAACGCGATTGCCCTCAAGCGGCGTCCTATATGCTCGCGGGCGTGCAGCATGCTTGCGCACGGAACATGGGTTCATGTAGGGGCGGGTTTCAAACCCGCCCCTACATGTCTCCCGATTTTTGTGCGTTGCGTGCCGCGATTCAGTAGGGGAAGGGCCAGAGGCGGAGCTTCTCCTTGGCGATCGCCCACAGCCGCGCCAATCCGAGCGGCTCGGCAATCAGAAATGCGATGATCAATGCACCAAAGACCATCAGCTCCAGGTGGGAGATCATGGCCGTCGAAAGAGGGATGCCAAGCGACGTGGGCAGCTGGTTCAGCATGATCGGCAGCAACACAATGAAAGCCGCACCAAAAAACGAGCCGAGAATTGTGCCGAGCCCGCCGATGATGATCATGAACAGGACCTGGAATGAGCGGTTGATGTCGAAGGCGAGCGGCTCCCAGGAGCCGAGCCGCAGAAACGCCCAGAGTGCCCCGGCGACGCCGATGTAAAAGGATGATACCGCGAACGCCGAGAGCTTGGCGTGCAAGGGGCGGATGCCGATGATCTCGGCGGCGATGTCCATGTCACGGATCGCCATCCACATTCGGCCGAGGCGGCCGCGCACCAGATTCTTGGCTGCAAGCGCAAGCACGATCGTCACCGCCAGAACGAACAGATAGGTCTTGAGCGGCGTATCGATCGGGTAGCCGAACAAGTCGATGCGGCCCACTGCGACCGAGCCGGAGGGCGAATAAGCGGTGAACCACTTTACCCGTGCGAACACCCATTCAAGAAAGAACTGGGCTGCAAGCGTCGCGACCGCCAGATAGAACCCTTTGATGCGCAGCGACGGCAACCCGAACATCACGCCGACCAGCATGGCGGCCAGGCCTGCGAACACGAACACAAGGATGATGTTGATTTCCGGCAGGCGCAGCACGAGGTTGTAGGCGGCATAAGCACCCACCGCCATGAAAGCTCCCGACCCGAGCGAGAGCTGCCCGCAATAGCCGGTGAGGATGTTCAAGCCTATGGCGGCAATTGAGAGGATCAGCACCGGGATGAGCACCTCGGTGTAAAGGTACTGGCCGGCGAACAGGGGAACGCAGGTAAAGGCGAACACGATGAGACTCAGGATGAACCAGCGATCCTGCGCAATCGGGAAGATTGCCTCGTCGGCCTGGTACGACGATTTGAGCTGGCCGACTTCGCGGTAAAGCACGTCACACCCGCTCGATGATGCGTTCGCCGAACAAGCCCTGCGGACGGAACAGCAGGAACACGAGAGCAAGCACATAGGCAAACCAGTTCTCGATGCCGCCGCCGGCGAGATCGAACATGCGGATGAGCACCGGACCGAGCATCACCTCGGCGAGCTTCTCCCCGGCACCAATGATCAACCCGCCGACAATGGCACCCGGGATGGAGGTAAAGCCGCCGAGGATGAGCACCGGCAGCGCCTTGAGTGCGACCAGCGAAAGCGAGAATTGTACGCCGAGCTTTGCTCCCCACATCATCCCGGCAACCAGCGCGACCAGGCCCGCAACGGCCCAGACCATGAGCCAAATCTGATTGAGCGGTATACCGACCGATTGCGCCGCCTGATGATCATCGGCGACGGCGCGTAATGCGCGACCTACCCGTGTCACCTGGAAAAATACCGCCAGGACAAGCACCAGCACGCCGCAGATCACCGCCGCGATCAGCTCGGCCGGATCAATCAGCAGCCCGCCGGGAAACACCGACTCGAGGATGAAGATCGGGTTCTGCGGCAGCCCCAGACGGATCTTGTAGATGTCGCTACCCCAAAGGATCTGGCCGAATCCCTCGAGGAAATATGCGATCCCCAGCGTCGCCATGAACAGGATGATCCCTTCCTGGTTAACGAGCCGCCGCAGGACCAGAAACTCGATCGCATAGGCGAGCGCGATCATGATGGCGACCGCCAGCACGAGCGCGAGGACAAGCGGCATGAGCTCCGCCAGTCGCGCGAGCGAGAGCGCAGCGAACAGCACCATCGCGCCCTGCGCGAAGTTGAACACCCCCGATGCCTTGAAGATGAGCACGAAGCCGAGCGCAACCAGCGCGTAGAGGACCCCGGTAAGCAGGCCGCCGATCAGTGTTTCCAGGAATGGGCCCAGCATGATGTTCTCAGTGACTCACACCGAGATACGCATCGATCACCGCCGTGTTGAGCTGTATCTCCTCGGGCGATCCGTCAGCAATCTTCACACCATGGTCGAGCACGAGAACGCGATCCGATAAATCCATCACCACGCCCATGTCGTGCTCGATCAGCGCGATCGTGGTTCCGTAGTGCTCGTTCACATCGAGGATGAAGCGGGACATGTCCTCTTTCTCCTCGAGGTTCATTCCAGCCATGGGCTCGTCGAGCAGCAGGAGATCGGGCTCCATTGCGAGTGCACGGCCGAGCTCAACGCGCTTCTGCAGCCCATAAGGGAGCTTCCCCACCGGCACCTTGCGGATGTGCTGAATGCGAAGAAAGTCGATGATCTCCTCGACCTCTCGTCGATGTGCCACCTCCTCAGCAACGGCAGGACCGAGCCACAGCATTTGCCACAGAAAGCCACGCCGCATCTTCAGCGTGCGCCCGGCCATGATGTTGTCGAGCGATGTCATGCCTTTGAACAACGCGACGTTCTGAAAGGTGCGGGCAATGCCCCCCAGCGCCGCCTCATAGGGGCGCATGCGCGCGCGTGCCTTGCCGCGGAATGAAATACGCCCGTGCTGCGGGTGGTAGAAACCATTGATGATGTTGAGCATGGAGGTCTTGCCAGCGCCGTTCGGACCGATGATGGCGCGGACTTCACCCTGCCGAATGTCAAACGAGACGCCGTTGATTGCCTTGACCCCACCGAATGAGAGCGAAACCTGATCGAGGGACAGCAGCACCTCGCCCGCTGCGACGTTTTGCGCCGACGGCGCTCTCATGCCGCTTTCTCCATAGCCGGAGCTGCCATACTGCCGGCCATGTCGCGTATCTTGATGCGCGCGGAGAGCACGCCCTTGCGGCCGTCCTCGAAGGTCACCTGCGTCGAGATGTCAGCTTCATCGGCGCCGCTATAGAGCGCGCTGATCAACGGTGCATAACGATCTGCAATGAATGAGCGGCGCACCTTCTGCGTGCGGGTGACCTCCCCGTCATCCGCATCGAGCTCCTTGTGAAGGATGAGGAAGCGGCGGATCTGCGCGCCCTTCATCGCCTCCTCCTGGGCAAGCGAGCGGTTCACCTCTGCCACGTGCTCCGCCACCATGTCGTACACCTGCGGATGCGCGGCGAGCTCCTGGTAGGACGCATAGGCGATGTTGTTGCGCTCGGCCCAGCTCCCGAGCGCAACGAGGTCGATGTTGAGCATCACAGAGACGAAGTCCCGGTGGGCACCGAAAGCCACTGCCTCCTGGATGTTGGGATAGAACTTGAGCTTGTTCTCAATGTACTTGGGCGCGAACAGGGTGCCGTCATTGAGGCGGCCGACGTCTTTCGAACGATCCACGATCTTGAGGTGACCGGTCTTGGCGTCGATAAAACCGGCGTCGCCGGTGTGCACCCAACCATCGGCTGTCTTGGTTTCGGCGGTCTTCACCGGATCCTTGTAATAGCCGGCAAACACGCCGGGCGACTTGAAGAGCACCTCGCCACTCTCGGCGATCCTGAGCTCAACACCGATGTTCGGCTTGCCCACGGTGTCGGCGTAAATCTCGCCGTCGGGCTGTGCGGTGATGTAGACGCATGCCTCGGTCTGCCCGTAGAGCTGCTTGAGATTCACCCCTAGGGCACGCCAGAAGCGGAAAATCTCCGGGCCGATCGCCTCGCCGGCAGTATAGGCGAGCCGAATGCGCGAGACACCGAGCTGGTTCTTCAATGGGCCATAGACCAGAAGCTCACCGAGCCCGTAGAGGAGGCGCGCGTGCAAGGGCACGCGCTCACGGTTGAGGATCTTCTCGCCCCATCGGCGCGCAACCGCGATGAAGTAATGAAACATTTTGCGCTTGGGCAGCCCCGCATCCTCCATCCGCACCATGGTGAGGGTGAGGAGGTTCTCGTAGATGCGCGGCGGGGCGAATGCATAGGTGGTGCCGATTTCGCGCCGGTTCTGCGCAACGGTATCGGGGCTCTCCGGACAATTGACGCAGAAGCCCGCGGTGAATGCCTGCGCGTAGGAAAAGAGATGATCCCCGACCCACGCGAGCGGCAGATAGGCGATGACCTCCTCGTCCGGGCCAACACGGTCGAATGTATTACCGTTCTCCGCCGAGATGATGATGTTGTCGAAGGTGAGCATCACGCCCTTCGGCCCCCCGGTCGTGCCCGAGGTGTAGAGCATCACCGAGAGATCCGCGCCTTTGCCGTCGGCGACGCCGGCCTCCCATTCTCGAAGTCTGTCGGGATGGGCCGCGAGCCGATCACGTCCCAGCGTTTGAACGGTGTCAATCCATTTCAGCGTGGAGTGGTCGTAATCGCGCAAGCCCCGCGGCTCGTCGTACACGATCTGCGACAGTCGCCCGAGCCGGTCCGTAACAGACAGGATCTTGTCGACCTGTTCCTGGTCCTCGACAACCGCCAAGCTCACCTCGGCATGGTCGAGAATGTAAGCCATTTCCTCGGCGACGGAGTCTGCATAGATGGGCACCGGCACGGCGCCCAGCGCCTGCGCGGCACACATGGCCCAGTAGAGACGCGGGCGGTTCGAGCCAATGATGGCAAGCTTGTCGTTGCGCTTGAGCCCAAGCTGCGCAAGCCCGATCGAGAGCGCGCGCACCTCATCGAGCACCTGCCGCCAGGTCCAGCCCTGCCAGATGCCGAGATCCTTGTGCCGATAGGCAGGACGATCGGCATAGATGTCGGCGTTGCGAATCAAGAGCTTGGGAAAGGTGTCTGCGCGAGCGACTGACGTCGCCACTGGCATTCTCCCGAGATCACCGCGACAGCGCCCGGGCGCGCAGCCATTCTCGCGCCGCCGCGCTATTCGCCGTCAGCCCATTCCTCTCGCCATAAGAAAGTGAGGGTCCTCGAAGGTCAAGCCGGGGCAGAGTGTCCCCTGCTCTACTCCGCCGCTTTCAGGAGCGGTGCTGGTCCAGCGCGGAACTGCTCGAGCAGTGCCGCCTGGTCGGCCCTGGCCACCTTCAGGTGGCATTGCTTGATGTGACCAAATCCGCGAATCTTGTCGGGAATGGCAGCGAGCCCCAGGGCGATGTGATGGTTCTCAGACGTGAGTTTCGCAAACACCTCGTCGAGCAGCACCTCGTATTCATGGATGAGCCCGCGTTCGGTTTTACGCTCGAGCGTGTAGCCGAACGGGTCGAAGACGGTGCCGCGCAAGACCTTCAGTTTCGCCAGTAGCCGGAAGACCGAGAAAATCCACGGACCAAACGTCATTTTCCGCGGCTCGCCGGTGACCTTGTCCTTGCGGGCAAGCAGGGGCGGCGCCAGGTGCACATGGAATTTGAGATTGTCGCCGCCAATCTCATTGCGCACCTGCTTGGCGAAATCATCACCGACATAGAGCCGCGCGACCTCATACTCATCCTTGTAGGCCATCAGCTTGAACAGGCAGCGCGCAACGGCCTCGGCCAAGCCGCCTTTCCCCGGCACTTTCGCCGCCTCCACCTCGCTGGCCTGGTGGAGCCGTACCAGGTAGCGCGCCGCATATGCCCGGTTTTGGTACGCCGTCAGGAATGCAACGCGCCGCTGCACCAGCTCTTCGAAAGACTCGGAGAGATGGCGTGCATCGGTATTCGCCTGGGGAGCGGGCTTGATCAGGGCATCGACCGCGGCGCGGTCGATCGCCGCGCGCCGCCCCCAATAAAAGGCGGCCTTGTTCATCTCCACCGCTTCGCCGTTGAGCTCAATCGCCTGCTCGATTGCGCCAACTGAAAGCGGCAGGGCGCCGAGCTGGTAGGCGTAGCCGACCAGGAAAATGTTGGCTCCCACCGTGTTGCCGAGGAGAGCGTTGGCCGCACCTGACGCGTCGATAAAATGGGTCTTCTCGCGGCCGGCGTCGGCCACGATTGCGCGCTTGAGGCGCTCGGTGGGCAATGAGAAATCCGCGTTGCGGGTAAAATCTCCGGGCAGGAATTCAGCCGTGTTGATGACCATGTCGGTTTTGCCGTGCTTGACCGCGGCCAATACCTTCTTGTTTCCCGCCACCACCATGTCGCCGCCCAAAACCAACTCGGCCGCTCCGGCCGCGATGCGGATGGCGTGAATATCCTCGGGCCGCTCGGCAATGCGCATATGCGAATAGACGGCCCCGCCTTTTTGCGCGAGACCGGCCATGTCGAGCACACCGACGCCTTTGCCTTCGAGGTGTGCGGCCATGCCGAGAATGCCGCCGACCGTGACAATGCCCGTGCCGCCGACGCCGGTGATGATGATGTCGAAGGTCTGTCTGATCGGCGGCAGCACGGGGTCCGGCAGCTTCGCGAACGGTTCATCGGCCGCAACGCCGCGGCCTTTCTTGAGCTTGGCCCCCTCCACGGTCACGAATGACGGGCAGAACCCCCGCACACAGGAAAAATCCTTGTTGCAGCTCGTCTGATCGATGGTGCGTTTGCGGCCCCATTCGGTTTCCAGGGGCTGCACGGAGACGCAGTTCGACTTCACGCCGCAGTCGCCACATCCTTCGCAGACAAGCTCGTTGATGACCACGCGCTTGTCCGGATCGGGAAACTTACCGCGCTTGCGCCGGCGCCTTTTCTCGGCCGCGCAGGTCTGGTCATAGATCAGGACCGTGACACCCGGGATGTCGGCAAGCTCCCGCTGCACGGCATCCAAGTCGTCGCGGTGATGGATGGTCAGGCCTTGTGGCCACTCTTCGCTGCGCGAGTATTTCCAGGGCTCGTCCGTGACGAGAGCAATGCGCTTGGCGCCTTCGGCGGCAACCTGGCGCGCAATCTGCGGCACGGTAAGCCCGCCATCATTCGCCTGACCACCGGTCATGGCGACCGCATCGTTGAACAGGATCTTGTAGGTCATGGTGACGCCCGAGCCGATGGCGGCACGGATTGCCATATAGCCGGAGTGGTTGTAGGTGCCGTCACCGATGTTCTGAAAGACATGCGGCCGCTTCGAGAACGGCGCCTCGCCGATCCAGTTGGCGCCCTCGCCTCCCATCTGTGTGTAGCCGAGCGTTGAGCGGTCCATCCACTGCGCCATGTAATGGCAGCCGATACCCGCATAGGCGCGCATGCCTTCAGGCACGACGGTTGACGTGTTGTGCGGGCACCCCGAGCAGAAATAGGGAATGCGTACCGCCACATCAGTCGTCTCGGCGAGGATGCGCTGCGCCTCCTTCAGTTGCGCGACCCGCGCCGCGATCTGCTCGTTCGGCCCGATCCGCTGCAGGATGCGCTCGCCAATGCAGATCGCCACATCATTGGGATCGAGCGCGCCCTTGACGGGGAATAGCCAGTTGCCGCTCTCATCTTTTTTGCCGATGCAGACCGGCTGATTGGCGGTGCCGTAAAGCTCCTCGCGGACCTGCACCTCCAGCAATGAGCGCTTCTCCTCGACGACGATGATCAGCTCGAGTCCACGCGCGAACTCCTCGAGGTCGCGTTTGCTGATCGGCCATGGGCAGCCGATCTTGTAGAGACGCAGGCCGAGATCATTGCACCTGACCTCATCGATGCCGAGCTCATCAAGTGCCTGGCGCACATCGAGATAGCTCTTGCCTACGGTAATGATACCGATCTTCGGCTTGCGTCCGCCCGAGGTGATGTACTTGTTGAGCTTGTTGGCGCGCACGAAGGCGAGCATCGCATCGCGCTTATAGTCGTGCAGGCGCGCCTCCATGCCGAGAACGCTGTCGCGCAGCCGGATGTTGAGGCCTCCCTCGGGCATGGCAAAGTCGTCGGGCATGACGATATTGACCCGCTCGAGGCTGCCGTCGATGACCGCCGTTGATTCGACGGTCTCATGCATGGATTTCAGCGCCACCCAGCTGCCGCAGAAACGGGACATGGCCCAGCCATAGAGCCCGTAATCCAGTATTTCCTGCACTCCCGCCGGGTTCAGGATCGGAATCATGACGTCGATGAAGTGGTATTCCGATTGATGCGCCGTAGTGGACGATTCAGCTGTGTGATCGTCACCCATCAGCGCCAAGACGCCGCCATGCCTTGAGGTACCGGCAAAATTGGCGTGGCGGAATACGTCGCCAGTGCGGTCTACGCCCGGGCCCTTGCCGTACCAAAGGCCGAACACGCCATCAAACTTGCCTTCACCGCGCAATTCCGCCTGCTGCGTACCCCACAATGCCGTCGCGGCCAGATCCTCATTGGTGCCGGCTTGAAAGCGCACGTCGTAGCGCTCGAGAAAGCGCTTCGCGCGAATGAACTGCTGATCCAGCGTGCCCAACGGCGAGCCGCGGTAGCCCGTGACATATCCAGCCGTGTTGATGCCGGCGCGGCGGTCGAGCTCCTTCTGCATGAGGCACAGCCGGACCAGCGCCTGGAAGCCGGTGACGAAGATGCGGCTCTTGCTCAGGTCATACTTATCGTCAAGCGTGACGTGGTTGAGCGCCATTGCGCATCTCCGGGCGGCCTTGCGAGTCTGCACGGCGAAAGCCGGCAGGGCCCACTGACAGGATATAGTTCACGGCAGCGCGCGGGCAATGCCAAGCACTTGACCTGATTAGGGCTTTGTGCCGCGGCGCGTTCAAGGCCGCGCGTCCGGGCAGGCTGCCATTCGACGACTGCCCGCGATTTACGCATCCAGGCACATCGCTGCGGAGGCAACGTACAATCGGGAGACTTGTAAGGGCAGGTTTCAAACCCGCCCCGCTTCAGCAGATACCCCTCGCGAGATGTTCTCTGGGTCATCCGGCCACCGCGCAGGATCGTTCGTGATGTAAGCGCAAATGCGATTTAACGCTTCCTCATTCTGAATGATGTGCTCGTAATAGCCACGCTGCCACGCCCGTTGCCGCTCCACTGCGCCGGATGCTTCTCATGCGAGAATTTGGTGACCGTCGAGGCTCACCGTGTCAACATAGGGCGGCCCGATTGATGCCGCGGAGAATATTCGGGTTCTCGCCTTCAAACGGTTACGCGGCTCGATTCAGAAGGAGGATCATTATGGACCGACGAAGGTTCATCTCATCTTCAGTGGGGGTTGGCGGAGCATTTGCGGGTGCAGTGAGCACCTTCGCCAACGACCTTGGAGCCGCGGCGACTAAGCGCTTTGCGCAGCAGCGTTGGGCACTCGACAACATCATTCGGGCAAACGGAATTGATTGGGATCAGCCACGCTCGATCTACCTCTCAGCGCCCTGCGGGGTCGAGGCGGCCGCTGATTTTGCAGCGATCCGCGCCAGGGTCCAAAAGATGGCGGATATCGGCCCTGCTTTCGAGAGTACGGCACGCCGTCGCGAGGCAAAGGCCAAGGCCGCTGAGGCGGAAGGGGCCCTGATCACCGCGCGTGACAACTATTTCATGGCCGCTATCCACTATGGTGCGGCCGAGTGGCCCTATGACGACTCCGGTCAGAAGCACGTCGAGCTGCATCAGAAGAAGCGAGAGTGTTACGCAGCTTACGCGAAATTGGCAGATCACAAGATTGAGGACGTTTCGGTCCCCTTCAAAGACAAGATAATTCCAGGATGGTTCCATCTGCCTCCAGGGTACACGGGCGGCCAGATCCCCGTCGTCATTGCCATTCCCGGAATGGACAGCTTCAAGGAAAGTACAGTGGCGCTGGCTAACGACCGTTGGATACAGCGCGGTGTTGCTGTGCTCGCGATCGACGGGCCGGGGCAGTATGAAAGTCCGCTACTGGGTGTTTACGTCTCGATGCAGAACTGGATCGACGCAGGACCGGCTCTCGTCGACTGGCTTCTGAAACGGAGCGAGGTGGACGGCACCAAAATTGGCGTGACCGGAACGAGCTTTGGCTCGTTCTTCGGCACGATCGTCGCCGCTAACGAGCCTCGGATCGCTGCCACCGCGGTCATCTCGACGTGCTTGGAGCCTGGTTGCCAGACCATCTTTGAGGAAGCATCCCCGACCTTCAAAAAACGATTTATGTGGATGTCAAATTCCACGGACGAAGAGAAGTTCGACGCTTTCGCTAAGGGCCTGACCTGGGAGGGCCATGTGGAGAAGATCCGTCGTCCCTATCTGGTGGTAGCTGGAGAGGCTGACGAGTTGAGCCCGCTTGAGCACACGGAACGTATGATCCAAACGATGTCGTCGCCACGCCAACTCGTGGTTTACGCAGACAGCCGCCATTCTGTGGGCAACGTCCCTGCCGCTAACCTTGGGCCTTTCCCGCCGACGCTTGTAGCGGACTGGCTTACGGCAAGATTGCAGGGCAGGCCCTTCGGAAGCGAACGCTGGTTTGTGCAACCCACTGGCCAAATCCAGAAAACGCCACTCAGAACAGCGTGAGGCTCCGATTGGTTTTCGGATGCCGGCCCGACGATGACGCGCGCCATACTGCGGCACAAAAGTGGTTATTGGCACATCTCTGCAGACGCAACGTACAAAGCGGGAGACTTGTAGGGGCGGGTTTCAACCCGTCCGGCTTCAGCAGACGCCGCTCGCGAGATGTTCTCTGGATCATCCGCCCACCGTGCACGATTGTTCGTGATGTAAGCGCGAATGCGATCTAACGCTTTCTCGTTCCGGATGATGTGCTCGTAATAGCCACGCTGCCACAGAACGCCACTCTTGCCGGCACGTTCATTGACGCGGCGCGCGGAGAACGTCTTAAGGCCGCGCACGATGTCCGGGATGACGTGGCGCCGTTCCGATTGATCGGCCACGATGATTATTCCATGCATGTGGTTCGGCATCACAATGAAGGCGTCCAGATCAATGCCATGGTAGTGGGTCGGCAGGTCAGCCCATATCTGTTGCACGATCGTCCCCGATTCGTTCAGTCGCACATCACGGTCGAGGACTTCGCCGAAGAGCATCGTGCGATTTTGTGTGCAGGCGGTGATGAAATACGCACCGGCTTGCGAATAATCGTAGCCTGGCAAACGCAGGGAGCGGCGGCACGCACGAGGGTCGTTGGGCATCAATGGGGGCCGAGGAACTGGGCAAGGCCACGTCTTAGCGTAGTCCACTCTAGCGGGGCGGGTTTGAAACCCGCCCCTACATGAACCCTGTTCCGTGAGGAAGATGTTCCTCGCTTGGTGATGTTAGTACCGAGAAGGATTGTTATCCAATGATCGATGAACTGGATCTCGTCGTTCTGAAGCGTGATCTGCCGAAGGTGCGGCTTGCCACTGGTGACGTTGGCACGGTCGTCCTGGTGCATCAGCTGGGCGGAGCTTATGAGGTTGAGTTTACAACGCTCTCAGGCGACACCGTCGCGGTCATCACCCTCGATGCGTCCGACGTGCGTCCAGTCGAGGCGCGCGAGATTGTTCATGCACGTGCGGTCAGCTGAGCCGCTGGCTCGTCACACCAAAATCGAGTGACCGCCCGCTGCGGCGCAAACGTGGTTATTCCACATCTCTACAGAAGGAACGTGCAAATCGGGAGACTTGTAGGGACGGGTTTCAAACCCGCCCGGCTTCAGCAGAGGTCCGTCGCGAGATGCTGGCCGAGAAGCTCACCTCTTGTCATGGCCCACGCTACGGGCGGGTTTGAAACCCGCCCCTACATGAACCGCTGTTACACCCGTTATTTTCTTGCTGGACGAGTCTGACGAGCCGGCAGGAAATCGCCGATGCGCATGACATCGAGGCTGCGTTTGGCAAAGTGCGGAATAAAGCCATAGCCCTCGATTTCCTTGCGCGCGGCGGTGATCTGTTCGGGCTTGTCGACATACTCGACCACGAACACCGGCTTGCCGTCCTGCGTCATCTCCTTGAGGTAGCGCACGCCAGTGTCGATGACATTCTGCGCATTTGGATGCTTGGAACGGCTGTCGCCAAACAGCAAATCCTCTTTGGCGATGCCGTCGATGACCTCGCGGTAATCGGCACGGACCAGAAGCTCCTCCGCATTCTGCGGCACGACGAGAAAACCCGGCTGCTTCGAGCGGGCATGCGCGGCAAGCTCCTTGACGAAGCTGATCATCTCCTCTCCCGCATTCGGATGCTCCTGCTCGAGCTCCTGGTGCACGTCCACGCGATCGAGATAGATGCCGTCGAATCCGGCAGCAAGAATACGATCGAGGTAATTGTTATCGCCGCGAAAGATGATCGACTGCCAGTCCTCATCCCAGTATCGCACGACGATATTGCTGCGATAACGCTTGTTGGTTTCGCCAGCCCACGCTGGCGGCGAAGTCTCCCACTGGGGCTGCCAGTAGTAACGGTAGGTCTCGGCCTCGCCGATGGACAAATAGGCAAGAACGATGCGGCGCGCCCCGTCGGGCTTTCTCTTGAGGGAAGCGATGTCAGCCTTGCTGAACGCCTGTGCATCGGTGCCGTCAGATGAATAGTCGATCACGAACACATCGTACGGGATGCCGGCAATGCTGGCAGGCCTGATCTTTTGCAGCTGATATCCCCAGCTCTTGGCCGCTGCCAGCAAGCTGGCCGGTGCTGCACCGACGTTCGTCTCGGCAGAAGCGGCGCTCGTCAGCACGATGGTCATCAGCGCAATCCATGGCAGCAGGCGGTGCCGACCCGCCCGTCCTGCGTTCCTCACGACGTGTTGCCCTCCTGCGGCTGCATAGCTGTTCACCCTACATAAGCCTGACCCAGCCATTCCCGTCAAAAGCCGCAACGGCCATGTTAGACGCTTCTCGATTCACTCGGTCGTGAGATGGATGCACGTACGAAGCGTCTGCTGGAGCGCCCGATCGGGCCGACGCTTCTGCGTTTGGCACTGCCCAATGTCGTGCTCACCTCCGTGCAGGCCTCGATTGGGCTGATCGAGACCTATTTTGTCGCGAAGCTCGGCACCGATGCGCTTGCCGGAATGGCACTGGTGTTTCCCGTGCTCATGCTGATCCAGATGATGTCGGCGGGCGGCATGGGAGGCGGCATCTCCTCCGCCATCGCGCGCACGCTCGGCGCCGGCCGGCGCGAGGCCGCCGACGCTTTGGTGTGGCACGCCGTGGCGATTGCCCTGACGCTGGGCGTCATCACGACGGGGGCGGCCTGGCTCGCCGGACCATCGCTCTACGCTGCAATGGGCGGCCGTGAGGCTTCCCAGGCTGCCGCGCTCGCCTATTCCGACACGATATTTGCCGGAGCCGCGCTCATTTGGCTGTTCAACTCGCTCGCCAATGTGATCCGCGGCACTGGCAACATGGTGCTGCCGGCCACGGTGGCCTGCCTCGGCGCGGCAGTGCTGATCCCCATGTCGGCCGCCTTGATCCTTGGCTTCGGGCCAATTCCGCGCCTGGGCATCACCGGCGGCGCGCTCGCCGTGCTCGTCTACTACGCTGTCGGCTGCAGCGTATTCGCAGGATTCTTATGGTCAGGCCGCGGCGTGCTGCGGCCGGCTTGGCGCCCAGCACGGCTCGCGTGGCCGCCGGCCTATGAAATTCTTCGCGTTGGAGCAATCGCCTCGCTCATCACCGTGACCACCAATCTTGCGATCGCGGTCGCGACCGGTCTGGTCGCCGCCGCCGGTGCACCCGCGGTCGCGGGCTATGGGACCGGCGTGAGGCTAGAATATCTGCTGGTGCCGCTGGTCTTCGGCCTCGGCGCCCCTCTGACCACAATGGTCGGAACGAATATCGGCGCCGGCCGGCGCGAGCGTGCGCTCAAGATCGGCTGGACTGGGGCCGCTATTGCATTTGCCGTGACCGAGACGATCGGATTGATGGGCGCGGCATGGCCGCAGGCTTGGCTCAGTCTTTTTGACACTGACCCGCTGATGCTCGCCGTGGGGTCACAGTACCTGCGCGTCGTGGGACCGTTTTACGGGTTCTTCGGTGGCGGTCTCGCGCTCTATTTCGCCTCACAAGGCGCAGGCCGGCTGGCCTGGCCGCTCATGGCTGCGCTCGCGCGTCTCGCCATTGCGACCGGCGGCGGCTGGCTGGCGCTGCGCCTGAGCGGGACGAGCCTCGGCGTGTTCGCGGCGCTCGGAATTGCGCTGGCGGCATTCGGGATCATCAATGCCACTGCTGTCTGGGCCGGCGCCTGGTTCGCCAAGAAGCTAATGTGAGTTGGCGCGTTCTCCCTGTGAACTTGCCAGAAAAATGATGCGGAGCTCTGAACCGCCTCATGCGTGTTAGTCTTGGCCCAGAACCGGTCAGCGGTGAACAAGCCGCCCACTCAGGAGATCATTGAATTCCGCAATGGATGCTTATGCCAATGGCCGCGCCACTGCCCCCCTCACTCACCGTGAGACCCTGCTGATCGTTCTTGGCGTGTTGCTGCCCACATTCATGGGCTCGCTCGACCAGACCGTTCTGGCAAGCGCACTGCCGACAATCGGCCGCGACCTCGGCGATACGCTCGGCCTGCCCTGGCTGATCACCGCCTATCTTCTCGCGTCCACCGCCGTCATTCCGCTCTATGGCAAGCTTGCCGACATCCACGGTCGGCGTTTCACGCTGCGGATTGCCATTCTGACCTATATCGCAGGGTCGCTTGTCTGTGCGCTTGCACCGAGCATGCTGGTGCTGACCTTTGGACGCGTGCTGCATGGGCTGGGCGGAGGGGGCCTGTCCTCACTCGGCATGATTGTTCTCGCTGACCTGGTGGGACCGAAGGAGCGTGGCCGCTACTATTCCTACTTTGCCATCATTTACACGACAGCCGGCGGCTGCGGCCCGCCGCTCGGCGGCTTCCTTGCCGAGAACCTGCATTGGTCCCTGATCTTCTGGATCAACATCCCGATGGGATTGGCGGCGCTCGCCATCACGACATCGCTGCTGCGGCGGCTCCCCCGCTACGAGCGTCCGCACCAGCTCGACATAGCAGGAGCGATGCTGATCGTAAGCGCCAGTGTCGCCTTCATGCTTGCGCTGAATCTTGGGGGCGTTCGCCTGCCCTGGTTGTCAATGCCAATGCTGGCGCTGCTCGCGGTCGCATTGGTCATGGGCGCGCTGTTTGTCATTCGCCTTCTGACCGCCCGCGAGCCGCTCATTCCGATCGCAACGCTCAATCATCCGATTGTGCGCTACGCCATTGCCGCAAATGCTTTCGGCTGGGGTGCGATCATCGGCCTGAACATCATGCTGCCGATCTATCTGCAAAGCGTGATGGCGCTGTCGCCGAGCCAGGCCGGTCTGAGCCTTGTTGCATTCATGGTGGCGATGAACTCGAGTGCAGCCATTGCCGGCCAGGTGCTCGGCCGGGTGCGGCGATACAAGCTCCTCCCGGTGCTCGCACTGACCATCTCGATCGCCGGCGTCATCGCTCTCGCATGGTATGCCGACCGCATGACGGCGCGCACCTTCGAGCTGCTGGTGATCCTCATCGGCATCGGCTTCGGCCCGGTGCCTTCGCTTACATCGGTGGCCATGCAGAACGTGGTCCCGCGTCACCAATTGGGGATTTCAATCGGCACGATGAATTTCAGCCGCAATCTCTATACGACCATGCTGATCGCGGTGTTCGGGGCGATCGCACTCGGCGGCGGATCAGCGGGAACGGGGCTGGCAGCCGATGGGGTGGCGTTCAGGCACGTGTTTCTCGTCGCCGCTGCGAGCTTTTCCGTCGCCCTCCTCGCGTTGCTGCGCATCGAGCAGAAACCGCTCATGACCAACGCCGAGATGGATGCGCAGTAGAAGATCAGCCGGGTTGAACAGTCCGGCTATGACGGGCTTTCTGACGGTGCCACGGAAATCCGGTGCTGCTGCCGAAACTTGTGGTGCGCACGCGGCGTTGCACCTTGCTCTGCATGAGGGTTGCGAGGAGTGACGCATTCACAAGCGCTGTGCGCACCGGCCGAAGTCGTACAAGGAGGTGTGACCTGCTGAACGTCTATTCGGTTGAGGCAGGAGCATTGAAAATGCATCCCGAGCCTTCGGCCGCGACGGCCCGGGAGCACGCCGTCTGGGTCGACCTGGCGGACCCCACTCCGGCGGAGATCACCCGGGTGGAAGCACTGACGGGCGCCAAAGTGCGTGCTCCCGACCGCCTCGACCGCTTCTATGTGGCCGATCAGGTCGAGACCGCGGCAGGCCAGACGACGCTTCGGGCGCTGCTGCTCGGCGGGCTCGACCAGCATCGTCCGCGGCTGTTTCCGGTCACCTTCGCTCGCGCAGGCGGCCCTTTGGTGACCGTCACCCGCGGCAACCCGGAGGGTCTCGCCTGGCTCGCGCGGGAATGTCCGAGTTGCACGCCTGCAGACGCCGATGACATGTTCGCAGCCATGCTCGATATGGTCGTGGATCACACGACAAGCATCCTCGACAAGGTGAGCGGTGACCTCGACGAGATCGACCGCAGGCTCTTTCAGCACCGCGCCACTCCCAAGCGTCGGCTTGCGCTCCTCTCGTCCACCCGCGCACGCACGCACCACCTTGAGACGATTCTCACGGAGCTCGGCTACCAACGCGAGGTCCTGGTCAAATTGCGCAGGAGCGTGTTGAGCTTTCGCCGGCTCGTCAACATCGTGCGCGAGCGCGGCCGCGATGAGGCTCTCACGACCAAGCTGCGGGATTTCGAGCACGAGCTCTCGGCCGTCGCCGAGGCTCAGAGCGACCTCGCCAGTACCGCGTCTTTCATGCTCGACGGGGCTGTAGGCTACATCACGATTCTGCAGAGCAAGACCATCAACATCATGACCGTGCTCGGGATCCTGCTCACCCCTCCGATGCTGATCGCGAGCATCTATGGAATGAACTTCAAGATCATGCCTGAGCTGCAATGGGACTGGGGCTATGCCTGGGCCCTCGGGCTCATGGTGGTCTCGGTCGTTCTCACGTTCCTGATTGTGCGGCTGCGCGGCTGGCTGTAGCGTTGCACGCCTACAGGATGGGCTGGGGCGCGCGCCAGGCTGTCAACGCGCATACGCCTTCAATGCGCAATAAACCTTCAATGCGCAACGGCTCATGGGAGAACGACGTGCTGGAGCTCTATCATAGCATCAACTCGGTTTGCGCTCAGAAGGTGCGGATCGCGCTCGCGGAAAAGGGGCTTGCCGCCAAGGAGCATCTGATGACGCTGCGCGGCGATCAGTTCGATCCCGCGTACCTTAAGCTCAACCCGAATGCAGTCGTTCCCACCCTGGTGCACGATGGCACGCCGGTCACGGAATCATCGGTCATCCTCTACTATATCGACGAGGCCTTCCCGCAGTCGCCGCTGATGCCACCTGAGCCGCTGGCGCGCGCGCAGGTGCGCCACTACAACAAGCTGATCGATGAATACGTGCACAATTCATGCATGATTCTGACTTTCGCAACGGCGTTTCGGCCGGCCTTCGTGAACATGAGCCCGGAGGCACGCGAGGCGGAGTTCGCGAAGTCACCGATCAAGCAGCGCGCCGAATACAAGCGCAGCGTCACCGCGCATGGGCTCGACTCCGAATATGCAGCCCAGGCCATCTATTATCACCGCAAGCTTCTGTCGTGGATGGCAAGCTCGCTCGAGCGGGGCCCCTATCTCGCCGGCAACGCCTTCTCCAACGCCGACGCCGCGGTGATCCCCTACATTCTTCGCCTCGAGCTGTTGCGTCTCTCCGGCCTCTGGAATGAATACCCCGCGGTCACGAAGTGGTGGCAGCGGATGCGCGAGCGCGCGTCCGTGCAGGAGCAGCTGATCAAGCGCATGACGGAGGCTGACGCGGCGCCGTTCAAGAATCTTTCACCGGATCCGTGGCCCAAGGTCGAACAGCTGCTGCAAGCAGCATAAGGCATGCAGCGAGCGCGTGCGCGGCACAAGGTGGTGCGCACGCCGCTGCGCGGCTTTGCACACCCTACACGCCGCGAAGACTATCGGCACTTCCTTGTAGGGTGCGCAAAGGTGCGAAGCACCGTGCGCACCGAAACCTACCGCCCCCGGCCGAGCCGGCGCACGAGATAATCGAAATTGACGACGAACTGCTCGGCTTGGCTGATGTCACGCTGCAGCTGCTTGATATCCTCGAGCGGAAATTCCGGGCTGCACTCACCGGCTGCTTCCGCAATCAGCTGGATGCGTGCGGCCTCCTCCAGCATCAGTGCGCTCACAACCAGCTCCTCGATGCTGCCTGCCGTGACCACAATGCCGTGGTTCTTGAGCAGCACGGCACGATTGCCGCCGAGTGCGCGGGCGACCCCGGTCCCGAGCTCGACTGAGCGAATGAGGTTGATGGTGTCGGCGTAATGCCCCAGCGAGCCGTGAAACAGCGCCCCGCCCTGGTTGAAGGATCGCAACGGGCGGCCGGTCGCAGACAGCGCGATCGAATAGGCCGGATGAGTGTGCAGCACGCACTGCACGTCGGGTCGCGCCTTGAGGATCTCGGAATGGATGTAGACCTCGCTGTGGCGCCGGGCATTGCCGGCCACCACGCGGCCATCGAGGTCGATGGTTAGAATGTTCTCCGTCGTGATCTCGTCGAGGCCGAGGCTGTGCGGCTTCATCAGGAACAGCTTCGGATCCTCCGGCAGCCGTGCGGAAATATGGCCACGCGTGAAATCGTCCTGCCCCTGCATGACCAGCACCTTGCCGGCCTCGATCATCCTTGCCTTGAGCGCGTTCTGATTCATTTCCCCCCTCCGCTTCGACTCAGCGCGCCGGCTGCTTTGCTCTCTTCCCGGCCTTGGCTGATGGCTTCGCTGCCTTGCTCGTCTTTGTCGCTGTCTTCTGTTTGGCCGCGGCGGATCTCGGGGCAGCCGATCGCGAGCGTCCGGTATTCCGGCTCGAAGTCAGGACCCAGCCTTTCCAGTTGATGTCGAAGATGATGCCGTTCGGGTCCTTGAACTTGCGCTCGAAATTGTCGTCATCGGGATCGTTGAGGTCATAGAAGAATTTGCCGCCGGCCTGCTCGACCCGCTTCTGCTGCTCATCGAAGTCGTCGCACTGAAACCCGAAGTGATGGATGCCGACAGCGTCGCCGGGGTTCTTCAGTCCTGAGCCCTCCTCGCTCTTGTATTGCAGCAACGCGAGATTGACCTCGCCGTCGCTCAAATAGATGCTCCACGCGGTCTTTCCCTCCGACTTCGGCGAGCGCTTGAGGCCGAACGCCTTCTCGTAGAAATCCGCGGTCGCGTCGATGTCCTTCACCGTCAGTGCGATGTGCCGGATGCGTGCTGCCATGTTTGTCTCCTTCACTCCTGTAAGCCGAGCTTCTCCAGCGCGATTATACTGTGATCCTCGCGCGATCATATACGATTGCCGGCACTCCAGCTCCAGAAGTCGCGGCCCTCCTCACGCAGAAAGCGTGCGAGCACCATGTTGTGCACCTCGGAGGCGCCATCAACCAGGCGCGCAGCCCGCGCGTAGCGATAGATCCACTCCAGCACCGTATCTTTCGAGTAGCCGCGCGCGCCATTGAGCTGGATGCCGAGGTCGGCGGCACGATGCAGCGTCTCAGCGACGTGCACCTTGGCCATGGAGACCTCCTTGCGGGCGCGGTCGCCCTGGTCGAGCTTCCAGGCGGCATGCATGGTGAGAAGCCGCCCGATCTGGATCTGGTGGGCGACCTCGCCGAGCTTGATCTGCACGCTCTCGCGGTCGGCGAGGCGCATCCCGAAGCCCTGGCGTTCCATGACATAGGCTTGCGCAACCTCGAGGCATCGCTTGGCGAGACCAAGCCAGCGCATACAGTGGGTCAGGCGCGCCGGTCCAAGCCTAATCTGCGTGACACGTAGGCCGTCGCCCACCTGCATCAGCACGTTCTCATCGGCGACCTCCAACCCTTCGAACAAGAGCTCACAATGGCCGCCGTGCTCCTCCGGCCCCATGATCGGGATGCGACGCAGGATGCGCCATCCCGGTTGCTCGCGATGAAACAGAAAGGCAGTGAGCCCATGCCGCTCGTCGCCCGAGGTGCGAGCGATCAGAATGAAATGGTCAGCGGCCCCGGCACCAGTGATGAACCATTTATGCCCGGTGATCAGCCAGCCGCCGTTCGTCCTCTCGGCGCGGGTGCGGATCATGCCGGGATCGGAGCCGCCGCCAGGAGCGGGCTCGGTCATGGCGAAGGACGACCGCACATCGCCGTCGACGATGGGCTTTAGCCATTTGTCCTTCTGGGCCTGGGTGCCGACGCGCGCGAGCAGGTTCATGTTGCCGTCGTCTGGCGCCTGGCAGTTGAACGCGAGCGGACCGAAGATCGAACGATTGGCCTCCTCGTACATGATGGCCCAGGCCACGATCGGCAGCGCCATGCCGCCATATTCCTTGGGAGACTGCGGCGCCCATAGACCTTCCGCCTTGGCCTTGCGCTGCAGCCCCCCGAGGAGGTCGAGCCGCAGATTCTCATGCTCGTCATAGTTGGCGGGGTCGGCCTCGAGCGGAATCACGTGCTCCTCGACGAAGCGGCGCGTGCGCACGCGCAGATCCTCGAGCTCGCTTGGAATAGTGAAGTCCATGAGCCGGCCCTCTCACCCGATCAGCGCTACCGTTGCGGTTCCGCTCAGCCGCGCAGCGGCACCATCTGGCCGCCGTCCACGACAATGGTGGTCCCGGCGATGAAGCGGCCGGCGTCGGAGACGAGCAGCAGCAAGGCCCCGTCGAGATCGCGCTCCTCGCCGAAACGGCCGACCGGAATGTCGCGCTTGATCTTGGCGCCCTCCCCGCTCAGCAGGTAATCGCGGTTCATCTCGGTGACGATCCAGCCTGGCGCGATTGCGTTGACGCGAACGCCCTTGAAAGCAAGCTCGAGCCCCAGCGTCTTGGTCAGCTGGATCACACCTGCTTTGGCGGCGGAATAGGCGACCGTGCCTTTGGACACACCGAAGCCCAGCACCGAGGCGATGTTGACGATGGCACCGTTTTTTCCGGCCGCGAGCATGCGGCGCGCGCCTTCCTGCGCCCAGAAGAACACAGCATCGAGATTCGTGCTCACAATGCGCCGCCATTCGGCTTCCGGCAGATCGACGGCACGATTGGCATGGGCCACTCCGGCATTGTTGACCAGGATGGTCACGGTCCCGAATGCCTGCTCGGCAGCGTCGAACGCATGCCGCATAGCGCTGTGATCAAGCACGTCGGCGCCGAGGGCAAGCGCGCGTCCGCCCTGGCCCTCGATCTCCTCGCGCAAGGCGTGCAAGCGCTCGGCGCGGCGCGCCACGAGCGCCACGGCCGCGCCCTGCGCCGCCAGAACTTGCGCAAAACGCGCGCCCAGCCCACTCGACGCGCCGGTCACCAGCGCGACTGCGCCTTTGAGGTCGAACAGCTCTGCTGCGCTCATCTGTGGCCTTGGTAACTGCGCGTCCGCCGCGCTCCGCGACGACAACGGGCGCCCTCGACTTCGCCTGTTGCACGGACGATACTCCGCTTTCACGAGCAGAGGGGCAATGTACCGAGGTTTGCGATGGCCGGACACCACGATCACGATCACGACCACCATCATCATCATGATCACCACGACCATGAGCACGGGTCGGAGCTCAGCGAGACGCAATTGCGGGTCCGGGCACTCGAAACGGTTCTGACCGAGAAGGGCTACATCGATCCGGCGGCGCTCGACGTCCTGATCGAGACCTACGAAACCAAGGTCGGCCCGCACAACGGCGCCCGCGTCGTGGCACGTGCCTGGGGTGATCCGAATTTCAAGAAGGCGCTGCTCGAGGACGCCTCCGCAGCGGTGCGCACGATGGGGCACGAAAGCCGCGTCGGCGACCATCTGGTCGCGGTCGAGAACACCCCGCAGACCCACAACATGATCGTGTGCACCCTCTGCTCCTGCTACCCCTGGGAAGTTCTCGGACTGCCACCGGTCTGGTACAAGTCGGCACCGTATCGCTCGCGCGCGGTCAAGGACCCGCGCGGCGTGCTCGCCGATTTCGGCGTGACGCTTCCCCAGGAAACACAGATCCGGGTGTGGGATTCGACGGCGGAGACGCGCTTCGTTGTGCTGCCGATGCGCCCTGCGGGTACCGAGGGCTGGAGCGAGGAGCGGCTGGCCGAGTTGGTGACGCGCGACGCCATGATCGGCACCGGCTTGCCCAAGCACCCGAAGGAGAGCGCTTGATGGATGGCGTCCACGACATGGGCGGCATGGATGGTTTCGGCAAAGTCGAGCCGGAAGCAAACGAGCCGGTCTTCCATGCTCCTTGGGAAGGACGCGTATTGGCGATGCAGCGTGCCATGGGCTACGCCGGCGCTTGGCACATCGACATGTCACGCTTTGCCCAGGAGCGACTGCCGCCCGCTGTGTACGTCACGGCGTCGTATTACGAGCGCTGGGCATTGGCCATGGAAAAGAACGTGGTCGAGCGCGGCTATGCCGGAGCGGACGAGCTCGAGGCAGGGCATGCGCTGCGAGCGGGAAAGCCGGTGGCGCGCAAGCTCACGCCCGCAGTCGTACAGAATGGCATGACGCGCGGCTCGTTCTATCGCCAAGCGAAAGCACCCGCCCGCTTCAAACCGGGCGATCGGGTGCGCACCAGGAACATTCACCCGGCGACCCATACGCGGCTGCCGCGCTACGCGCGCGGCCGTGTCGGCATCGTGGAGCTGGTGCATGGATGCCACGCATTTCCCGATGCCGTGGCCATCGACCGCGGGGATGACCCGCAATGGCTTTATACCGTGGTGTTCGATGGCAATGAGCTCTGGGGGCCCGACGCCGATCCAAGCACCAAGGTCTCGATTGATGCCTTCGAGCCATACCTCGAGCCCGCCTGAAGCCCTCGCCGCCGCAGAGCGGGCAACGCAGGTCGTGCCGGGAATTCCGCGCGACCGCGAAGGACCGGTGTTCCGCGAGCCGTGGGAGGCGCAAGCCTTTGCCATGGCCCTCGAGCTGCACGGGCGCGGCCTGTTCACCTGGGCGGAATGGGCAGCAACGCTGGCGGCCGAGATCAAACGTGCGCAGAACGTGGGCGATCCCGACACTGGCGAGACCTACTACCTGCACTGGCTGAATGCCCTCGAGCGCATCGTTGCGGAAAAGGGCGTGACCGATGGCGCGACGCTCGCTCGATTTCGCCAGGCCTGGGCGCACGCGGCGGATCGCACGCCGCATGGCACGCCGATCGAGCTCACGCCGGAAGACTTCGGCAGATGACAGATGTCATCTGATCTCAGGTGAATGCACGTGCTCGGGCCGTATGCCGAGCCCGACCAGCCGGGCCGGGATGCGGCGCAGCGGAGCAAAGCTGCTGATCAGCCGCAGCGCCAGGGGCGCCCGCATAGACCTGCCGCCGAGCACGCGACCGATCACCGCGCTCTGCACGGCAAGCTGCAGACGTTGCGTGACGCGGGTTGGAAACTCGCGGCGTTTCTGGACGGCGGCGAGGTCGGCGTCGCGTAGACTTTTCTCGCGCAAAGGCCGCCACAGGAGATTGGCGGCCGCGACGGCGTCCTGCACCGCAAGATTCACGCCCACCCCGCCCACCGGCGACATGGCATGCGCGGCATCACCGATGCAAAGAAGGCCGGCGCGGTGCCAAAGCGCAAGCCGATCGACGCGAACCGTGAGCAACTTCACCCGATCCCAGTCAACAAGCTCGTCGACCCGATCGGCGAGCTCCGGGGCGATCTCGCTTACCATCTTGCGAAAGGCCGGCAAGCCCGCGCGCTTGGTTTCCTCAAAGCCGCCCTTGCGGATCACGAATGCACATTGCCAGTACTCGCCACGGTCGATCAGGATGGTGATCCGTCCGGCGCTGAAGCGGCCCATCGTCTCGCCGGTATCCGTCGGCTTTTTCGACAGGCGAAACCAGAGCACGTCCATCGGAGCGCCCAGATCCTGCACGGCAAAGCCCGCGCGCATCCGCACTGTGGAATGGCGGCCGTCGGAGCCGACTGTGAGATCGGCGCGCACCTCGAGCGGCCCATCCGGCGCCTGCACCCGTACGCCGGTAACGCGGCCGCCCTCCTCGATAAGCTCAGTCGCCTCCGTGCTCATGAGCAGTCGAAAGCCGGGATAGCTCTTACCGTGGGCCGCGAGGAACGCCAGGAAATCCCACTGCGGCATCATGGCGATGTACTTGCAGCGCATCGGCAGATGCCGGAAGTCGGCGAAGGCATATTCCTGATCACCGAAGAACGCGCTCACGGCCGAGGCGCGCTGATGCGGCAGCTTGAGAAACTCATCGAGCAGCCCCAGCTCCCCCATCACCTCGAGGGTGGAGGGATGAATCGTGTCACCGCGGAAATCGCGCAGGAAATCGGCGTGCTTCTCGAGGACCACCACGTCGACCCCGGCACGCGCCAGGAGGTAGCCCAGCATCAGTCCACAGGGGCCGCCACCGACAATGCAGCAGCGCGTCGCGATCTGGTGCATGGCGTGTCTCTTCTTGAGTATCGCGTTACATGCCGACCAGGCGCTCGCTGACCATGTAGCCGGTCAGCAACAAGGCGCCGAAGGTGATGATCACCGCGGCAGCCGCGACCTCGACCGCGCGCATCATCAGCATGCCATAGCCGAAACGCTGTTTCGCAAGATGCCCCGCCCAGGCCTTGGCACCGACGGCAATGGTGGCGATGATGGCCACGGTGATTGCCGTGCCCAGCCCCATGATGAAGGTCGAAACGACCCCTGCCCAGAACAGGCCCTGAGCCAGCGCGAAGACCAGAACCAGAATTGCACCCGAGCACGGACGCAGCCCGACCGCGACGATCGCGGACAGGCCGCGTCTCCAGCCTCCGGGACCGGCAAGCTGCTCGGGCTCGGGCGCATGAGCGTGACCCCAGGCCGAGGCATCGTCCTCATGCACGTGATCCTCATGCATGTGGCAGCCGTGATGGTGGTGCGCATGCGCATGCCCGTGCGCGTGGTCGTGGCCGCAATCATGGGCATGATTATGAGCATCGGCATGGTGGTCATGGACGTGCTCGTGCGGAGCGGCATGCCCGTGGTGCTCATGGCAAGTGGCGTGGGCCTCAGCAACATGATGATGCTTTGCCGTCGCGCGCCGCTCACGACGCATGATCTGCAGCATTGCGGTGCACCGGCTCCACAACAGCCATAGGCACAGGACGAGAACCACCCCGCAGAGAACGATCGTCGCCACGTCATTCACTGCGACGAACGGCAGCATCAGTTTCGTGAGCAGCGCAAGCATGAGGACATCAATGACGGTGACGACGAGCGAGCGTGCCGCAGTTTCGGTCGTCCCGATGTCGCGCTGGAGGAGGGCGTTGAGGAGCGCCCAGCATTTGACCACGAGAAGGCGCAAACCTATCCAGATGATTGCCAGGTAGCTCACGATCTCGATGACATCGACCGCACGCTTCATGGTGGCGGCGGTCGCGTTGAGCAGCGCCGCCGCCACGCCTACGATCGCCACCGCGACGAGCGCCTGCAGCAGCGCCGATGCAAACGACAGCACCACCCCGCGGCGCCAGGTCTCCTCGTTGGCGATGAGATAAGACGAGATCACCGCCTTTCCGTGCCCCGGACCGGCGGCATGAAACATGCCGTAGAGGAACGACAGCCCGAACAGCCCCCACACGGCGCTCCCGTCCGCTTTGGAGGCGCGAATAATGCCGGAGAACTGGCGATAAAACTCGGCCTGCTTCGCCAGAACCCAGCCGATGACGCCACTCGTTGGAGCAGCGAGCGGCGCTTGCGGACGCGGCGCGCCAAATGGTCCGCTTTGCGCCAATGCGGCGTCCATCATGGCGCCGAGCAGCAAGAGGCCCACGAGTACGGCGACCAACGTCAGCGCTTGCGGCAAGCCTCGCTCCGCCGCGGCACAACGATAGCGTGAGCGGCCCGGCTGGCGCACGCCGGAGGGCGCGGAACCTGAGGACCCGCGCAATGGCCGCTTCCCGGCAAGCGCGCTCAAGGGCATTTCACGAAGAGCTTGTTGGCGAACTCCTCGCCGATGCTCAGCCCGGTGCTGCGCTGCTCGGGACCGAGCTGGCTCAGCTGCTGCGCGAGCGCAGCATTCATGTCCTGTGGACGTCCGACAGTGAGCTTGCACTTCGCCGGCGCGCCGACCAGCTTGACCGGATCCTTCTCGGCGAAGCTGAAGTCGACAAAGAATTCCTTGTCGTAGATTTCAACACTGAGGTCCCTGGCCTTCACCGGCTCCTTCAGGGGTAAGGTGAAGTGCAACGTCAGCACGGTCTCCTTGGGGTCGTAGTCGAGATAAAAGCCGGCCGGCGGCTCAGCGAATGTGACCGGCTTGCCGTTCGCTTTCGCAGTGGTGAAGAAGTCGTATTCCTTGAGCGAGGTCACATTGACCTCCGCGAGCGGCGCCAGCTCCTCACGGGTGAAATGGCCCTTCTTCTTGGCTTCGATGCCCTGCGTGGCAAAGACCGAGAACATGTCGTCGAAGGTCCAGGCATGGCGCACCCCGGTGACGCTGCCGTCGGGCGCGTAGACAAGCTCGCTCTTCATGGTCACCCATACATGCGGGTGGGCGCAGGCGGCACCGGCAGCAAGAAGAAGGGCGGTCAAGCCGCCGAGAGCTGAAAGGAACCTGTCCTTCATTATGGAAGCTCGCCTGTGTTGAGGCCGTGCCGCTCGCTAGCTCGTGCGGTGCGCGTCGTGGTTCGCACCCTTCGTCCCCCTCCGATCAGGGCGGGCGCGCGGGCAAAGCTGCGCAGAGCGTATGCACCCCCACATGATGGTGATTAACAGGGACTGCGGCGGAATGGAGGCGTCTTCCGACCCCCCCGGAGCGCGCAGATCATGGAAGTTTATACGCCCGTTACACGCCGGCAGCGCCGCCGTCAGCACGCGGGTCGTGCGCTCCTTCCATCATCCCATCCGGGTGAAGGACCACCGCCCCGGCGTGCCCCATCAGATCCGAATAGGGCTCCTCCAGCACCTCGACGTCGTGCCCCGCGGCGAGCAGCCGGTCGATCACATTGCCATCGAAGCGCGCCTCCAGACGCAGCTTCGTGACGTTGGAGCCCCAGGTGCGGCCGAGCAGCCAGCGCGGCGCGTCAAGCGCGTCGCCGAGGGACTTTCGATAGGCAGCATAGCGGGTGAACAGTGCTGCCTGCGTTTGCGGCTGTCCGTCACCGCCCATGGCGCCATAGCTGATGATCCGTCCGTCGCTGAGAACCGCAATGGCGGGGTTCAGCGTGTGGAATGGCAGCCGACCGGGCGCGAGCGCATTGAGCGCGCGCGGGTCGAGCGAGAAGCTCGCACCGCGGTTCTGCATGAGAATGCCGGTTGCCGGGAGCACCACGCCCGAGCCGAACTCCCAATAGAGGGACTGGATGTAGGAGACCACGAGACCACTGGTGTCGGCTGCGCCCATCCAGACCGTATCGCCGCTCCGATCGGCGGACGGCCAAGGGGCGGCCTTGCGGCGATCAATCTGCATCGCCTGCGCCGCAAGGAAGGCGGGGGAGAGATAGCGCTCAAGCGGTTGGGTTATTCGATCGGGGTCAGCAATCACCCGGTCGCGCACGCGGAAGGCACGCTTGGTCGCCTCGACCAGTGCATGGATGTAGTCGAAACTTTCCGCCTCACTGCTGGCAAGCTCATCGAACAGCGCAAGGATCAGTAGCGAAGCGAGCCCTTGCGTCGGCGCCGGCGTGTTGAAGAGCGTGCCGTAGGAGAGCGTGACGCTGAGCGGGTCCGCCAACGTCGCGCGGCACCGCTCCAGATCGGCTCGGGTGAGCGGACTGCCGACACGGTCGAGATCGGCTGCCATCTCGCGGCCTATGTCACCGCGATAGAAGTCCTGCAGTCCAGCATGGGCGAGATGATCGAGGGTCGCGGCAAACGAGGTCTGCTTGAGCGTTGCGCCTTCGCTCGGTGGTTTGCCGTCCACCAGAAAGGTGCCGGCGAAGCCTGGTACATTCTGGAGCTCCGCGACCTTCTCGGCGGAGAGCCGGGCTTGGCTGCGGCTGACGCGGTAGCCCTCGGCCGCATGCTTGACCGCCGGCGCCAGGAGCTCCGTCAGCGGCAGCCGGCCGCCATGCGCGCGCGCGACCTCGAGCGCGAGCATCCAGCCTCCTACCGCACCAGGCGCCGTCAGCACCGCAAGCGCTCCGCGCGGCGGGATCGTCTCGCATCCCTGATAGAGCTCAGGCTTGGCATTGCTGCCGGCGCGGCCGGCCGCGAGTAACGCCCTGATGCGACCGCCAGGCTCGCGCACGAGCCAGAAACCGTCACCGCCGAGATGGTTCATATGCGGATAGACTGCGGCGCTCACCGCAGCCATCGCCACGGTCGTTTCGAGTGCATTGGCGCCGTCCGCCAAAGCCGCACGGCCCGCCTCGACCGCCGCATGATGCGGCGCCGCGACAACTCCTCGGCGATGCCCGGCGCTGTGCAGCTCCATGGATGACGTCTCAGCCTTGCCGCGCGCCGGTGTGCTGCGCAGTCTCTGCGAGCAGCCCGCGCTTTCTCAGCAAGCCTTCAACGCTCGGCATGCGCCCGCGGAACGCAAGATAGAGCTCCGCCGGATCACGGCTGCCACCGGCAGCATAAACATGCTCGCGCAGCTTGCGCGCCGTTGCAGCATCGAAAACGTCGCCGGTCTCCTCGAATGCGGCAAAGGCGTCAGCGTCCAGCACTTCCGACCACATGTAGCTGTAATAGGCCGCGGCATAGCCATTTCCGGAAAACACATGCTGGAAGTGTGGCGGGCGGTGACGCATGACGATCTCGGCAGGCATGCCGATTTTGCCAAGTGCAGCTTGCTCGAAGGCGCTGATGTCGAGCGCGTTGAGCGCCGCCGCCTCCTGCAGGTGGAGCTCGAGGTCGACCAGTGCGGAGGCGACATATTCCACGGTGGCGAAGCCCTGGTTGAAGGTGCGCGCGGCGATCAGGCGATGCAGCAAATCCTCGGGAATAGGCTCGCCTGTCTGGCAGTGGACTGCAAAACGACGCAGGATTTCCGGCCGCTCGAGCCAATGCTCGTAAAGCTGGGATGGGAGCTCGACCCAGTCCGTGAGCACATGCGTGCCGGAGATCATGGGATAGGTCACGTCGGAGAGGAGCGCGTGCAAAGCGTGGCCGAACTCGTGGAACAGCGTACGGGCGTCATCGAACGAGAGCAAAGTCGGCTCCCCCGCACCGCCCTTGGAAAAATTCATCACATTCACGACGAGCGGCCGGACATCCGCGGATAGCTTCTCCTGATCGCGCAACGTGGTCATCCATGCGCCACTGTGCTTGGACGCGCGTGCGAAGTAATCGCCAAAGAACACGCCGCGATGGCGGCCATGCGCGTCGCTGACTTCCCAGACGCGCACATCGGGGTGCCAGACCGGCAGCCCTTCGCGGGCGTGGAAGACGAGACCGAACAGCTCTTTCGCAGCATGGAAAGCAGCCTCGATCATGCGATCGAGCTGAAAGTACGGTTTGACATTGGCCTCATCGATATCGCACTGCGCCTTGCGCAACTTCTCGGCGTAGTAGCGCCAGTCCCATGCTGCGAGCTTGAAGTTGCCGCCTTCCTCCTGGAGCAGCGTCTGCATGGCGTCGCGGTCGGCCAGCGCACGCTGTCGCGCCGGCTGCCACACCCGCTCCAGCAGGGAGCGGACTGCCTGCGGCGTTTTCGCCATGGAGTCGGCAAGGCGGTAATGCGCAAACGTGTCGTAGCCAAGCAGCTTTGCGCGCTCGGCGCGCAGGGCCAGAATCTCGGCGATGATGCTCTTGTTGTCGTTCTTGCCGCCGCCCTCGCCGCGCGCGATCCAGGCACGAAAGATCTTTTCCCGCAGATCGCGCCGTGCCGAGAACTGCAGGAACGGCTCGACGCTCGAGCGCGCGGTCGTGATCAGGTGCTTGCCGGCGAGCCCCCGCTCGGCCGCGGCGGCCTGTGCTGCAGCGCGCAGGAAGGCCGGAAGCCCGGCAAGGTCATGCTCACCCTCGAGCACCAGGGCATAGCCCTGCTCATCGGCAAGGACATTCTGGCTGAAGGCCGTGCCAAGGCTCGCGAGACGCTCAGTGATCTCGGCGAGCCGAGCCTTGGCGGCAGGCTCGAGCGCCGCGCCCGCACGCGTGAAGCGCGTGTGATAGCGCTCGAGAACGCGCTGCTGATCCGCAGTAAGCGGGAGACGATCCCGCTGGCGATAGAGTGCGTCAACGCGCCGGAACAACGCCGCATCCATGTAGATGCCGTTCCAGTGCCTCGCCTCGCGTGGCGCGAGCTCGCGCTCGATCGCCTGGATGGCATCGCTGGTGTGCGCGCCGGCGAGCAGGTGGAAAACGTCCGACACTCGCCCGAGCTCGCGACCGCTGCGCTCCACTGCCTCTATGGTGTTGGCAAAGCTTGGCTCGGCGGGATCGTTGGCGATCGCCGTGACCTCCTGCGCGTGTGCGGCGAAGGCGCGATCGAAAGCCGCCGCGAAGTCGTCCGGCTTGATGCGATCGAACGGGGGAATGGCAAAAGCCGAGGTCCAATCCGCAAAGAAGGGATTGTGAGCATCGGGAGGAATGGCAGCTGCCTTTTGCGTCATGATGGGTCTTCTTGGCGTGAGAAATACTGCAATCGTCTACGCCGACAAGCTCGGCCAACGGGCGTCGTCACATGCTCTTACAGCTTAGAATGTGTCTATGAAACTCTGTCGGGCTTGCTAAACTCAGGGGCCGGCCAAGCTGGGCCAGCCGGGCCGCAACCAACAAAGCACCACCAAAGATCCATTCACGAGCGCAGGGACCCGCATATCCGTCCGCGAGGAACGGAGCGCGGGAGCAAATGGAGGACAGATGATTTCGTTCACGTTGAACAACCGGCAGGTCGCGCTCGATGCCGACCCCCGCACGCCCTTGTTATGGGCAATACGCGACCACATCGGTTTGACCGGCACAAAATACGGGTGCGGCGCCGGCTTGTGTGGCGCGTGCACCGTGCACGTCGAGGGAACGGCGCAGCGTTCGTGCCAAACCGAGATCGGCAGCGTTGCCGGCAAGAATGTCGTCACCATTGAGGGCCTCTCACCCAACTCGCAACACCCATTGCAGAAGGCCTGGATCGCCGAGGAGGTGCCGCAGTGCGGGTACTGCCAATCCGGGCAGATCATGAAGGCAGCCGAGCTGCTGGCGAAAAATCCCAAGCCAAGCCGCGCTGATATCGTCGGCCACATGGACGGCAATATCTGCCGCTGTGGCACCTATCACCGCATCATTGCGGCGATCGAGCGCGCAGCGCGGGAGGGCTGAGCCATGAACCACATCGATACCAACCTTTCTCGCCGCAGCATGCTCACCGGGCTGGGCGGCCTTGCCTTCTGCATCGCCGTTGGCAGCGATGGTGCCCGCCTGATGTCACAGGCGCAGGCCAATGCCTTGGCAAATGCACCGGTCACGCCCTGGGTGCGCATTGCACCGGACGGCAAGATCACGATCCTCAGTGCTGGCGCCGAAATGGGCCAGGGCTCGAAGACCTCGCTCGCGCTCATCGTCGCCGAGGAGATGGACGCCGACTGGTCGAAGGTCGAGGTGGAATGGACGCCAGCTGACGCAGGCGTCTACGGCTACAAGGATCCGTTCGGCAAGGAAATGCTGATGTGGATCGTCGGCAGCCGCGCCGTGCAGCTCTATTTCAACCAGCTGCGCACCGCAGGAGCGCAGGTGCGCAAGGTGCTGGTCGCCAATGCCGCCGAGAAATGGGGCGTCGATCCGGCATCACTGCGCACCGAGCCCAGCGTGGTCATCAATCCCGCGACCGGCGCGCGTCTGAGCTATGGCGAGATCGCCGCCTTCGGCACGGTCCCGGCAACGCTGCCGCAGGTCGATGCCAAGGAGCTCAAAGCACGCAAGGATTTCCGCCTGATCGGCAAGGGCGTGCCGCGCCGCGACACGCCGTTGAAGGTCAACGGCACGGCACAATATGCCATCGACGTGAAGCTGCCAGGGATGGTCTATGCCTCGACCTTGCATTCCCCGGTGCACAATGCCCAGGACGCGATCTGGGATCCGGGCAAGCAGGACCAGTCGGCCGCCGCTCCGGAAAGCTGGAACGACGCCGAGGTGAAGGCCCTTAAGGGCGTGCTCGCCGTGATCAAGCTCCCCAATGGGGTCGCTGTCGTCGCGGATCAATTCGAGACCGCCAAAGCCGGGCGCGACATGCTGAAGGTGAAATGGACGAAGGCGAAGGCCGACGGCTACGATTCCGAACGGGCGCTTGCAGATTACGCCCGCATCCACGCGGACCCTGGCGCACAAGCCGCAAAGCTCGAGGAGAAGGGCGATGTTAAGGCGGCTTTCGCCAATGCCGCCAAGACCTACACCGCCGAATTCCGCAGCGACTACGGCTACCACGCGCAAATGGAGCCCCTCAATGCGGTGGTGCGGATCAACGAGGCGGGCGACCGCGCCGAGGTTTGGGAAGGAAGCCAAGCTCCCGACGAATCGCGCAGGGCCGTCGCCCGGGCGCTTGGGCTCAAGGAGGAGCAGGTCGACTTCCACCAGTGCTATATGGGCGGCGGTTTCGGCCGGCGCTCGCTCGGTGACTATGCGGCGGAATGCGCGTTGATCGCCAAGGAAGCGCGCCGTCCGGTGAAGCTGATCTGGACGCGTGAGGAGGACATCGCCCAGGGCATGTTCCGCCCGCAATCATTCCAATGCCTCGAGGCGGCGACCGATGGCTCCGGCAACGTGACCGGCTGGAAGCACTGCGTTGTCGGTGACGGCGAGTTCTTGCTGATCACCGGCATCAAGATTCCGTACTACGGCGTGCCCAACCAGTACATCGAGCGGCGCGGCGTCTCACACGGCGTCAAGCTCAAGCATTGGCGCGCGGTGGGTCACGTGTTCAACACGTTCGCGATCGAGAGCTTTGTCGACCAGATCGCCGCGGACCAGGGCATCGATCCCATCGAGTTCCGGCTGCAGCGAATGGGGGCGAGCCCCAAGGCGCGCAAGGTCTTCGAGACCATGGCGGAAATGTGCGACTACAAGACCGCGCGTCCGCAAGGCCGCGCGCTCGGCATCTCCATTACGGAGCGCTCGGGCTCGCTGGGCGCCGGTGCGGTGGAGATCTCGGTCGATCGGAGCTCCGGTAAAATCCGGGTGCACAAGGTCTGGGCGGCAATCGATGGCGGCCTCGTGGTGACGCCCGGGGCGGCCAAGGCCAACGTGGAAAGCGCGATGATCTACGGGCTCTCGAGCGTGCTGCACGAGCGCCTGACGATCAAGGACGGGGCCGTCACGCAGTCGAATTTCCACGACTACAACGTCATGCGCATGTCCGACCTCCCCGAGGAGATGCACGTGCAGTTTGTCGACGTGGACACGCGCCCGACCGGTCTCGGCGAGATCGGCAATCCGTTCATGGCGGGCGCCATCTCCAACGCGTTCTTCCGCTTGACCGGGAAGCGGCTGCGGCACCTCCCGTTCACGCCGGAACGTGTGCTGGAGACCTTGAAGGCGTAGCGCACTGGTGCTGGGGAGTGTCGCGCGTCTCTGGACGCGCGACACTGATGCCGGTCGCTACAAGGCCGCCGGCATGAACCGCTGAGCCGTGGGAAAATTCGCGAAGGTGCTCTCCGGCAGCTTGAAGTTGGTCGCCAGCAGAAGATGCGGATTAGCCGCCATCCAGGCGGTGAGCGAGATGGCTTCGTAGGTCGCGTTGTTCAGCACGATGAGAAGCTCGAGGTCATTACTGCCGGTGTTCTCGATGTAATGGCCGTAGCCCTGGGGGACATAGCCGACGTCACCGGCACGCATCTCCTCGGTTCGCGCTCGCCCATGCGACCCGAACACGCCGACCCGCGCCGTACCCGAGAGGTAGTACTGCCATTCATCGGCATTGGGATGCCAATGCATCTCCCTTAGCGCACCAGGCCTGATCCGCATCAGCGCACCGGTGATGGTCGAGGAGATCGGAAATTCGCGCTGCGAGACGAGACGATTGGTGCCGCCCGGGAAGTTGTCGGGCCGCTGCGCCAAAAGCTCATAGCGGTGCGTCATCGCGCCATGATTGAGAGAGCCAGGCGCCGGGTCGGCCGCCAGTGGCGCCGGTACCGGTCCCTTGGCGATATACACTTCGGCTTTCGGAAAGTTGGCGAAGGTGGCCGCCGGCACGCCGAAGTTTTTGGCGAGCACCTCGGCCGGGGTGTGACCAACCCAGTCGCTGATGCTGAACGTGCCGAACTCGGAGAAATAGCCATTGTCGAACACGAGGACGAACAGGCATTCCTCGCTGCCGACGCCCTGAATGGAATGGCCGTATCCGCGCGGGAAGTACCAGACATCACCGACGTTGAAATCCGCGATCTGCGAATGGCCGGCTGGATCAATGGTCGTGACCCGGCACCTGCCCTTGATGATGTAAGCCCATTCAGCGGCGTTGGCGTGCCAGTGCAGCTCGCGCAGAGCGCCTGGCGCAAGCGACATCAGGACACCGGCGAGCTTCTGCGAAACCGGAAACTGCTCGACCGTGGCTTCCTTGGCCCAGCCTCCATCCCAGGTCTTCGGCGTGACCGCGCCCAGCGGGAAGCGGAATGACGGCAGCTCCGAGCCGGCGAGCACCGGCGGAGTTGGCCCAAACGGGGGCTGCTCTCCTGCCGCGCCATCGCTTGCTGCGGCGGCCAGGACGCTGCCGCCCGCCGCGGCACCGAGGAGATTTCGTCGTGAGAGTTCGGACATTTCGCCCCTCCTTGGCTGTTAGGCGTGGCCAGTACTGCATCCGCAAGCAGGTCAGGGAATCGGCGCGCGGAATGCAGTATATACGAGGGCCGAGGTCTCACCTTGCGGCACCGCGACCCAAACGACGGAGCAAGCATGATTACTCTTGAGCAGGCGGAGCGGCTCATCGACGCGGTCTTCAAGCGTGGCGAGGAGCTTGATTCCCGTCCGCTGTCGGTGCTCGTCGTGGAGCCCGGCTGCAAGGTGAAGGCATTCAAGAAGGAGGACGGCTCGTCCATGATCCGGTTCGAGATGGCATTCGGAAAAGCCTATGCCGCGCTGGCGATGGGCCGCTCGTCCAAGCTGGTGAAGGTGCGGGCGGAGGAAAAACCGGTCTTCATGCGCTATCTTCTCAGCGCCTCGAGCGAGCAGATGTTTCCTGAAGGCGGCGGCATGCAGATTCGCGATGCGGACGGCAATGTCATTGGCGCAGTGGGAGTGACCGGCGACACCGAGGAACGCGATGAGGAGCTTGCGGTGCACGCCATTCGCGCGATAGGCCTCAAGACCGACGCCGATTGCGAGCACATGGGCCGGCGCTCGGGCGTGCGCCTCACCAATAAATAGCGTGAGCTACAGTTCGAGGAGTAAAATGGCAGTTGCGGGATTGCAGTTTCGTGCGGAATTCCAGCTTTGCGGAAAGGCCAGCATGCGCCGGACGAAAATGATATGCGCTGCACTGATCATGGCCGCCGGCTGTGCGATGCAGCCGGCCTTGCCAGCGGGCGTGGAGCTCGACTACGCCTTCTACAAGGCTCGGGTCGAGCCCATCTTCCTGGAGAAGCGCGCCGGCCTGACCCGCTGCTACGTCTGTCATGCCGAGAGCAATAATGCGTTCCGGCTGGAGCGTCTGGCGTCCGGCGCCAGCAGCTGGAATGACGCACAGTCACGCGCAAATTTTGCGACCGTCTCGAAGCTGGTCAATCCCGGCGAGCCTGATCACAGCCTTCTGTTGATGCATCCGCTCGCCCCCGAGGCCGGCGGCAACGTCTTCCACTCGGGCGGCCGGCAGTTCGCGTCGAAGGACGATCCCGCCTGGAAGGCCTTGGCCGATTGGATCAATGGAGCGAAACTCTAGCGCGCGTTCGCGCTGCCGCCCCACGTGCTTCAGCCTGACGATTGATGATCGGACGGAGCAAGGCTCGCCGCCGCAGCCTTGCTGCTGCGCGCGTCGCCTTCGGCTGCCATTGTCGGCCCGGCACGTAGCAAGGCTTTGTGGGCGCGCCATTCATCGGCAGGCGCAAGCGTCTCGAGGAATTGCACGTCGCCGGCGGCAAGAACAGCGATCGGCACCCCGTCCCGGTAAAGAAGACGGTTGCCGGTCAATGCCGGAAGTTTCGGCCCGGGCGTGAGGATGCCCACGAGGTTGAGCGGATCGGCAGCAGACAAAGAGATCAACGTTTCCGAAGTCGGCTGCCGGCGCACCTCGCGCAGCATCGCCACCGCTTCCGGCAGAGCAAACTGCTCACCGGAAAAGCCTGCCACAAACCGGCCGCCGCGAATATCGCCGCGGCTCTCCAGGCGTCGATAGACGCGCAACAGATCGCGCCACGGCGGAAGCCAGACGGCTTCCCGCTCGATCACGCGCCAGAACACCACCCCATAGCGCTGCAGCAGGACGCGTGCGACATGCTCAACAGCCTCCTGCTCACGCGCCTTCCCATCCGCGGCCGGCGCTTTTGCCCGGCGCGCCAGGGCCCAGCGTCCCGCGGCCTCCATGCCGCCGCGTGCCGTGCGGCGCCGACGCCGCGCGCCGTTGAACGGGCGGCGTTCGGCTGAGGGAACGAGCAAGGCCCGCAGTCCGCCAAAGCTGTCGGACGTGACGAGCCCGAGCGCGACAAGCTCGGCGAGCGCTTCCTCCACCTGCGAGCGCAAGAGCCCGCTGCCGTCCACCAGCTCGTCAAAGAAGGACGCACCATTCTCGTGAATGCACGCGATAACGGCCTGCGCCCGGGCACTCGGCTCGCTCGTCTCGGCCGCCCTGGAGAGTGCGCCCCAGAGCGACGCATTCTTGCGCGGCAGCAATGTAATGGGCGTGGTGCGCACGGGGCTCACCCGAGCCTCGCTGCCGTTGGCGCGGGCCTGACGCGGCTTGAGCCGGCGCCAAGCCACCTGCCCGGCGAGGCAGCGTTCATCAAGCCAATGCGGCTCGTAGCTGGAGAGCCGCAGCGGCAGGATCTCGCCTTCCCACGCCGCCGCCGGCGCTTCAAAACCTTCGAGCTGGGCAACGACGGCATCGACCGCGTCGGGGCCCTCCATGCGCGTGTCTGCCGCGACATGCTGCCAGCGCGACAGGAAGCGCAGGAAGTCCCGCGCCGCGACCGGCTCGATCTCCGCCCGCAGACGCTTGACTGTGTAGTGGTGAATGCGTGCGAGCAGCCGGCGCTCACACCATTCCTCGCCCGCTGCGTCGGGAGTGAAACGCCCGCGCATGGCAAAACCTTCGGCCTGCAAGGCTGCAAGCGCCGCGGCCACTTCTCCGGAAGGCAGCGCGAGCGAAGCGGCGAGGCTCTCCTGAGTGACCGGCCCCAGCCCCTCAAGCCGCCCGCGCAAGATCTCCACCAGGGCCTCCTCGCGGGACCATGCGCGTTCCTCACCCTTTGGAGCGACAATTGCGGGTGTGAGCGGCGCCCCCGGCAGCAGCGCTCGAAAATGCGGCAACCGCTCGGCCGTGATCCAAAGCCGGCCGCCAGGCGTCTCGAGCGTTGCGACGCGCTTGTCGCGGGCGAGCTCCGCGAGCCAACCGTCCCAGCATCCGGCCGCGCTCACCTCGGCGTCCGTGACAAAGCCGAGCCACACCAGCGCATCGTGCAGCTCGTCCGCGCTCGCGGGCTCAGGCCACGCTTCCGTGCGCACGCGCACGATCGCTTCGACATCGAGCCGGCCAAGCTCGGCTGCGTCCTCGGGTGACAGCCAGCGGCGACCCATGACCGCCTGCGTCCGGCGTTCCTCGAGCGGAGCGTCGTCGAGATATGCGTAGGGGCGTGCCGAAAGCACCTCGAGCGCGAGCGGCGATGGCTCGGTCAGGTCGCGCGCAACGACGCGGATGTCACCCGCCTCGATACGCGACAGGAGGCGCTCGAGCCCGTCGATGTCCATCGCCTCGGTGAGACAATCGGCGATGGTCTGGCGCACCAGAGGATGGTCGGGAATTTCCCGCTCCCCCACGAGGTTTTCGGCGCAGGCGATCTGGTCCGGAAACACGGCGCCGATCAGGTCCTCGGCGCCCATGCGCGCGAGCTGTGGCGGCACTTTGCGCCCGCCGCGAAAGCGCGGCAAAGCGAGCGCCACGCCGATGACCCAGCGCCAGCGCGTGATGAACATCGGCGCGTCGAGCATGGCCTGTATCAGGACGGAGCGAACGCTCGAGGAGTGCAGGTAGCGCACGACGTCGGGCAGATCGAAGCTGTGTGCAGTCGTGAGGGAAAGGACGATGTTGTCCTCGGTCGCGGCAGCCTGCAGCTCGAAGTTGAACTTGCGGCAGAAGCGTTTGCGCAAGGCCAGGCCCCAGGCGCGGTTGAGTCGGCTGCCAAACGGTGAATGCAGCACGAGCTGCATCCCGCCGACCTCATCGAAGAAACGCTCCAGCACGACGGTGTCGTGCGTGGGCAAAGCCGTGAGCGCTGCGAGGCCGGCAGCGAGATAGTCGACGACCTGCGATGCCGCAGCCGCAGCGACGCCGACCTCCTCGATGAGCCAGCGCAACGCGCGCTCAGGCCCGGCGCCGGCTGTGGAGAGAAGTGATGCGATCGTCTCGCGCAGCCGCGAGACGGCCATGGAGAGCTCGTCACTGCGGCCCGGTGCCTCGCCGAGCCAGAACGGAATCGAGGGCGGCTGGCCCTTTGCATCGTCGACGCGGACCACCCCGCGCTCGACGCGAATGATGCGATAGCTCTTGTTGCCAAGCTGAAAGATGTCACCGGCAAGGCTCTCGACCGCGAAATCCTCATTGACCGTGCCGATCACAATGTTCTCGGGCTCGAGCAGCACCTGAAAATCGGCATTGTCCGGGATGGTGCCGCCCGAGGTCACCGCAACCAGGCGTGCGCCGCGGCGGCTGCGCAGCATCCGGTTGACCGCATCATGATGGATGAGCGCGCCCCGGCGACCGCGCCGGGTGCTGAAGCCCTCGCCGAGCATGCGCACCACGGCATCGAAATCCTGGCGCGGCAGCGCATGGTATGGCCAGGCGCGGCGCACCAGCGCGAAAAGCTCGTCCTCGTGCCAGTCTCGACCCGCAACCTCGGCGACGATCTGCTGCGCCAGCACGTCAAGCGGCCGCTCCGGAATGGCAATGCGATCGAGCTCGCCGCGCCGCACGCTGTCGAGCAGCGCGGTGCATTCAATGAGCTCGTCACGCGAGAGCGGAAACAATCGGCCCTTCGGGGTACCGTCGACGGCGTGTCCCGATCGGCCGACCCGCTGGAGAAAGCTCGCGATCGAGCGCGGCGACCCGATTTGACAGACGAGGTCCACCTCGCCGATGTCGATCCCGAGCTCGAGCGAGGCGGTCGCGACCAGCGCTTTGAGCTTGCCCTGCTTGAGCCGCCGTTCAGCATCGAGCCGCTGCTCCTTCGCCAGGCTGCCGTGGTGAGCGGCCACGTTCTCCGTGCCGACGCGATCGGACAGCTGGCGCGTCACCCGCTCGGCGAGCCTGCGCGTATTGACGAAAATAAGCGTGGTACGATGCGCAGCGATCAGGTCGGCGAGACGCCCATAGGTCTGCTGCCAGACTTCCGCGGACATGACGGCTTCGAGCGGCGACTCCGGAACCTCAAGGTCGAGATCGCGCGTACGTCCATGGCCGGTGTCGACGATGCTGCAATCGGCGCTGCCGTTGCCCCCCAGGCCGACCAGGAAGCGCGCCACCGCCTCGATCGGCTTCTGCGTCGCGGAGAGGCCCACGCGCAGCAATGGCCCGCTGCAGAGAGCTGCCAGGCGCTCGAGGGAGACCGCGAGATGACTCCCGCGCTTGTTCGGCGCCATGGCGTGGATTTCGTCGACAATCACCGTGCGCGTGGTCGCGAGCATCCTGCGCCCCGACTCCGAGCCGAGCAGGATGTAGAGCGACTCCGGCGTGGTGACGACGATGTGCGGCGGGCGTTTGCGCATCCGCTCGCGCTCGCCGGCAGGCGTGTCGCCGGTCCGCACCCACGTGCGAATGTCGACTTCCGGAAGCCCCTGCTCGCGCAAGACCTCGCGAATGCCGGCAAGCGGCACGTCGAGATTGCATTTGATGTCGTTGGAGAGGGCCTTCAGCGGGGAGACATAGACGATCTGCGTCTCCTCCCGCAGCTCGCCCGCGAGCCCTTGCCGGACCAGGTCGTCAATGGCGCAGAGAAACGCGGCCAGCGTCTTGCCCGAGCCGGTTGGAGCGGCGATGAGGACGTGCCGAGCGGCCTTGATGGCGGGCCACGCCTGCACTTGCGCGGCCGTCGGTGCCGCGAAGGTGCCGTGAAACCAGGCGGCAACCGCCGGATGAAACAAGGACGCGACTGTCATGGATCAGCTGAATATGGGTCGATGCTCGTCGCTGATCAACCCGCTGATCGGCGCGGGCACCCTTGCCCCTAATTCGCCAGTAGCGTGGTGATGCGCTTGGGTACCTCGCCCACCGGAATCACGGCTTTCACCGTCTTTGACGCCGTGTCGATCGCCGTGACGGAGCGTATGGCTGCATTGGAGATGTAAATGGTGCTGCTGTCGGGAGTGAATGTCACCCAGTTGGGCACCGACGCGGCGGCAGCGCGTCCCGCCAGGGGTAGGCTCGGCAGCGCCACCTCACCGATCAGCTTGAGCTCGCTCAGCGAGCTCCCCTCCAACGAGTAGACGAACACGGCGTTGTTGGGGATGCTGGTGACCCACAGCGTCTTGTTGTCAGGCGCCACTCCGATCCCATGCGAGGGCGAAGTGGCACGCCCGGCATCCGTCTCGAACTCCGAGGAGGCTTTCGGCAAGATGATCCGCGCGATTTCCTTGCGCGCGGCAAAATCGACAATGGCAAAGCCGTTAGTGTCCGAGAGCTGCACGAAGATGCGCTTCGTCGTCCCGTCAGGGGCGGCCTCGATGGTCATGGGCTGCACGCCGAGGTCGAACGGCAGCTCCCAGACCGGCATCTCGCGCTCGAGGTCGATGACCGTCATCAGCTTGTTGGCGATCGAGCCGGTGATCAGGTATTTGCCGTCAGGCGTCGTATAAATGTTGTGCAGGCGGCCTTTGACCAGGATGCTCTTGGTCAGGGTCAGCGTGCTCGCGTTTATGACATCGACGGCGCCCTGCCCGCGCGCGATCCCCACGAAGATCCGATCGCCGCTTTTGCTGACCGCGACGTTATTCGGGCGGTTGCTCAACTGCACCTTTTTTACCAGCGTGCCGGTCGCGCGATCGAACACATCGAGGGTGCTGTCGGCCTCGTTGCTCACATAGACGCGCGTACCATCGGGCGCCGCAACGATGCCGTGCGCTGCCTCGATCCCCTTGATCTCCTGCACCACCTTGTTGGTGGCCGGATCGATGGCATGGATGCTGTCGCCAGCGGAATTGGTGACGTAGATCAGCGCCGATCCAGCCCAAACCGGCACCGCTGGCGCGCCCAGCGCGAAGGCAGCGGCCAGTGCCGACGTCAATGTCCAGCGAAGCGTATGCGCCGCCATGGCAAGCCTCTTCGTCCGTGGTGTGCTGAGCGAGCGTACGCTCAACGCGGGAGCCACAGCAAGGCACAAGGCTCCTGCCACGCACCCTCGGATCTGTGTCGCCTCTGCGCGTGTCTGGTGCGCCGGCTTTATGCCGAGCAATCGGGAGCCGCGCGGGATCGAGGATTGGGGTCGCGCGGCCCGCATGCTATAAGCCCGCAGCCCATTCGTTCCGAGGGAACTTCGTATGCCCCGCCACGCCAAATATCTGCCTGCCGGCGTCATCCCTGCCGTGCTGCTGCCGTTCAACGACGACCTTTCCATCGACGAGAAAAGCTTTCGCAGCCACCTTCGCGACGTTGCCGCGACCAAGAATATCTCAGCCATTACCATCAACGCTCACTCGACCGAGGTCGCCTCCTGCAACTTCGATGAGCAGCGGCGAGTCCTCGCCATTGCGCAGGACGAGATCGGCACGAAGCTGCCCGTGGTGAACGGCATCTGGGCTGACGGCAGTATCGAGGCCGAGCGGATCGCACGCATGGCGACAGAGGGCGGCGCTTCCGCGCTGCTGGTGTTTCCACCTGCCCCGTTCAGCCTCGGGCAGTCACCGGAGATGGCAATCGCTCACTTCAAGCGCATTGCCGACGCCAGCGACCTGCCGATCATCGCCTTCCAATATCCGCTGGCGACCGGGCAAGGCTATCCGCGCGACACGCTCCTGAAGCTGGTCGAGCAGGTTCCCTCTATCCGCGCCATCAAGGACTGGGCTGGCAACGTCCCGCAGCACGAGATGCATGTGCGCCTGCTGCAGAATCTGCCGCGTCCCGTGAATGTGCTCAGCACGCACAGCGCTTGGCTGCTCTCCTCGCTGGTGCTCGGGTGCAGCGGGCTGCTGTCCGGGTCGGGCAGTGTCATTGCCGACCTGCAGGCCCAGCTGTTCCAGGCAGTTCAGGCCAACGACCTCGCCGAGGCCAGGCGCCTCAACGATCGTATCTACCCACTCTCGCGCGTCTTCTATGCCGATCCCTGGGCCGACATGCACAACCGCATGAAAGAGGCGCTGGTGCTGCTCGGCCGGCTGCCGCGCGCCGTCGTGCGGCCGCCGCTGGTGAAACTCGCGCCGAGCGAGATTGACCGCATCCGTGCGGCGCTGGTCGAAGCGGGCCTGCTCAAAGCCGCCGGGGCGCGTCACGCCGCCTAGTGTCCCAGCTGGTTGCCGTCATCGCGATTGCCCCCAACCTTGATCGCGGTGGGGCTTTCGCAGATATTGCCCCCGCAGCAAATGGAAGCCGAGCGAGATGAACGATCAGTCCTTCACGCGTGAGCGCCGCATTGCCTGGCAGAGCGTGCTCACGGTGGTGAGCGCCGCGATCCTGATTGGCGCCGAGGTGTTTGGTGCTGCCTTCGCCGGCGGCTGGGCGGTGGCGAACCTGCTCGAGCTCGGGATCTATGGCGAGCACATCGTGCAGGGGTTCTTCTTTCTTTGCGGCATCGCCGTCATGGTGGCGTTCATCCGCAGTGCTCGAGAGGTTGAGCCGTTCACAACGCGCGGCTGAACGCGCGCGCTTCACATCGCTTTAATAATTTTCCTCTAGCCCTCTCGATCGACGGGGATTTTTTCAAAAAAAATTCTTGTCAACCGAGCCCACATCGCTTATGTGCGCGATTGCCCTATTTCGCACGTGCCTGTGGCCGTGTGTCGGTCGGTGGGCATCCGGACAAGAGGCCGGACAGCCGCCCGGAGCGAGATCGCCAAGTACATCCGTACAGGCGCGATCGTCTGAGCTCCGATACACTTGACCGGCAGCCGGAGGCGAAACCGGCTTACCCCGCTCTCCACGGGGGACGCGGCTTAAAGCAACGACGGAGCGGGCTTCCTTGGTCTCTGCCAGCCTTCCACCAGCTGGCGCGGGCTACCGAAGAGGCTTGTTCATCATTGCCGGCCGTGCGGACTGGGACACCCCATTCCAATCCAAGGCAGCACAGCGGTTCGAGAGTCGCCGTTTCCGTTGCGTCCCCATCGCGCACGGCCGCGGGCTCAACAACCGCAGCACCAGGCGGTTCGCCGCCTTGAGCCGTGGGGAGAGCGCCATGACCGAGCGCATCCGCGAATTTCTCCGTACTCGCAACGACGAGGGCCCTTGCCTCGTCGTCGACCTCGACGTCGTGCGCGACAACTATCTGGCATTCGCCGGAGCTCTGCCCGACACGAAAGTGTTCTACGCGGTGAAGGCCAATCCCGCGCCTGAGCTGCTGGCGCTGCTGGCTTCGCTCGGCTCGAGCTTCGACACCGCCTCCTTGGCGGAGATCGAGATGGTCCTGGCGGCCGGCGCGACTGCCGAACGTATCTCGTTCGGCAACACCATCAAGAAGGAGCGGGATATTGCCCGCGCCTACCAGCTCGGCGTGCGCCTGTTCGCTGTCGACTGCACCGCAGAGGTCGAGAAGATTGCCCGCGCAGCACCGGGGTCGAGGGTCTTTTGTCGCTTCCTGCACGATTGCGCCGGCTCGGAGTGGCCGCTGTCGCGCAAGTTCGGCTGCGACCCGGCTATGGCCGTGGAGGTGCTCGAGCATGCGCATCGGCTCGGACTGATTGCGCACGGCGTGTCTTTCCACGTCGGCTCGCAGCAGCCCCGCACGGAGTCCTGGAACGCAGCTTTGCGTTCGGCTGCCGCGATCTTTCGCGGCTGTTCCGAGCGCGGCATCACCCTGTCCATGGTGAACCTGGGCGGCGGCTTTCCCACGCGGTATCTCAAGGAGGTCCCGCCGGTGAAGACCTATGGCCGTGCCATCTTCCGGGCCTTGCGCAAGCATTTCGGCAACCGCATCCCCGACACGATCATCGAGCCGGGACGCGGCATGGTGGGCAATGCCGGTGTGATCGAGGCGGAGGTCGTGCTCGTCGCCAAGAAGAGCGCGCACGATCCCGTGCGCTGGGTTTATCTCGACATCGGCAAGTTCGGCGGCCTCGCCGAGACCGCCGACGAGATGATCCGCTATCCCATCCGCACGCCGCGCGACGGTGACGAGATGGCGCCCTGCGTGCTGGCTGGCCCGACCTGCGACTCCGTCGACGTGATGTATGAGAAGCAGCCATATGCGCTGCCGATCAGTCTTGAGATCGGCGACAAGGTGCTGATCGAGGGTACCGGGGCCTATACGGCGACCTATGCCTCGGTAGGCTTCAATGGCTTCGCGCCGCTGAAGGCCTATCACATCTGACCCCAATGACGGAGGTTGCGATGGTGAGCGTCCGTCACGAGCGGCCGCGCGAGGCGGCCGCGCGCGAGAGATTGCTCGATCTGGCTTATGGCGCGGAGCGTTTCACCAAGCCATCCGCCCGGCTGCGTGCCGGCCGGCCGCCTGCATTGTCACTGGTCGCAACCGAAAATGGACTGATTGTCGGCAGCGTGCGGCTATGGACCGTGGCAGCTGGATCGAGCGGACCTGCGCTGTTGCTCGGGCCGCTGGCCGTGCATCCGCAATGGCGTCACCGCGGCATCGGCTCAACACTGGTGCGGCAGGCCTTGCAGCACGCGGCGCGGCTGCGCCACGGCGTGGTGCTGCTGGTCGGTGACGCGCAGTTTTATGGCCGCTTCGGCTTCTCGACCCAGAAAACGGCAGCGCTCTCGCTACCGGGGCTCCACGACCGAGACCGGCTGCTAGCGCTCGAGCTTCGGCCCGGCGCTCTTGACCGCGCACGCGGGCTGATCTCCGCAACCAGCGCGCCGCGGCAGCAGGCGGGCTCAGCAGCCGGCCGAGCCGGAATTCTGCGCGCTGCCTGATCATATTCCCGTTGCTCCCGGAGCACTGACGTGAATGAAAGCACTCCCGCCGTGCAAGGCGGGCCGTTGCACGCCCATTTCGATGGACCCATCGTGATGGTCGGCTTCGGCTCCATCGGCAAGGGAACGTTGCCCTTGCTCGAGCGCCACGTCGGCTTCGATCGCTCGCAGCTCACGGTGATCGCACCTGACGAGACCGACCGCCATCTCCTCGACCAGCGGCAGATCCGGTTCATCAGGGCGGCCGTTACCAGAGAAAACTATCGCGAAATGCTAAGCCCGCTGCTCACCAGCGGCCCGGGTCACGGCACCGGCCGCGGCATGATGATCAATTTATCAGTCGATACATCATCCGTCGCACTCATCGAGCTCTGCCAGGATCTCGGCGCCTTCTACATCGACACCGTGGTCGAGCCCTGGCCGGGGCACTACACCAATCGCCAGCTATCCATGTCGGAACGCACGAACTATGCCTTGCGCGAGCGAGTTCTGGAGCTGCGCCGCCGTCGTCGGGGCGGAGTGACCGCAGTCAGCTGCTGCGGCGCCAATCCGGGGATGGTGTCGTGGATGGTCAAGCAGGCGCTGCTCGACATAGCGCAGGAGCTCAAGCTCGACTTCCTCGAGCCGCAGAGCCGCGAGGACTGGGCGCGGCTGATGCAACGGGCGGAGGTCAAGGGCGTTCACATCGCCGAGCGTGACACGCAGCGCGCGCGTGATCCCAAGCCGCTGGGCAAGTTCATCAATACTTGGTCGGTGGAGGGATTCATTTCCGAAGGCATGCAACCGGCCGAGCTTGGCTGGGGCACGCACGAGAAGTTGCTGCCGTCCGGAGCGCGCCGCCACGAGTTCGGCTGTGGAGCGGCGATTTATCTGGCGCGGCCCGGCGCCGGCACGCGTGTGCGCTCGTGGACACCGACAGCCCAGGCCCAGCATGGCTTCCTGGTCACGCATAATGAGTCGATCTCGATTGCCGACTACTTCACGCTGCGGGAGAAGGGTGCCGTCGTCTACAGACCCACATGCCACTATGCCTATCGCCCGTGCAACGACGCCGTGCTGTCGCTCGATGAGCTCGCCGGCGCCCAGTGGAAGCCGCAGGAGACCTGGCACATCCTCACCGAGCACGACATCGTCGACGGGGTCGATGAGCTCGGCGTGCTGCTGTATGGGCACGCCCGGAATGCCTACTGGTACGGCTCGCAGCTATCCATCGAGGAGACGAGGCGGCTCGCGCCATACCAGAACGCCACCGGCCTGCAAGTGACCTCGGCCGTCCTCGCCGGCATCGTGTGGATGCTGGAGAACCCGGAGCGTGGCATCGTCGAGGCGGACGACATGGATTTCCGCCGCTGCCTCGAGCTGCAACGACCTTATCTCGGCCCGGTGATCGGCCGCTACACAGACTGGACACCGCTCGCAGGGCGCAACGAGCTGTTCCCCGAACCAGTCGATCAGAACGATCCCTGGCAGTTCACCAATGTGCTCGTGAGCTGATTGCGCCGCCGACCCGGCGGCTTTGATTTGCCCTATTTTTTCGTGAAATCACCATAGTCTGCGGCCATTGAACCGGCGCGGTCCATTCGCGTATTTGGGACTACAAACATTATGCAGGGTGTGATGAGGACGCGGTTGCAGATCCTGATGATTGCCGGCGTGCTGCTCGTTTCCGGCTTGGTCGGCTTGCCTTTGCGGGCAGCCGATCCCTCAGCTGTGGGCCTTTGGGAGCAGGTCGACGAAAATAGCGGCAAGGCCGAGAGCTGGTTCAAGATTGTCGAGCGCAGTGGCGTCTATGAGGGCACCCTCGTCAAGATCTTCAACAAGCCCGGCGAGGAGGAAAAAAGCTGGACGTGCGACAAGTGCGAAGGCGCGGATCGTGGCAAACCAGTTCTCGGCTTGACCCTGATCAAGGGCATGCGGCGCAACGGCCTTGATTACGAGAACGGCACCATCATGGATCCCCGCGACGGCTCCGTGTACCGCGCGCTGATGCACCTCAGCCCCGACGGACAAACGCTCGAGGTGCGCGGCTATCTCGGCATTGCGTTCCTGGGTCGCAGCCAGATGTGGAACCGGCTGCCGGATAACGCGATGGCGCCGGCGCCAGCTGCGCGTGCCCCATCCAAGAAAAAGTCCCCTTAAGAATCCGGGATGTCACCTCAGACCGATGCGGGCTGCGAACATCACCCCAGATCAACGATCCCCGCATCGCCGTCATCGCTGGCGAAGGCAAGCTCGCGCCCATCAGCACTCCACGCAAGCGCAGTGAGCGCGGCGGCACCCGGCTTGCGCGCCAAGACCTCCGCGCCGTCGTCGAGACGCACCAGCAGCACCATGCCATTGGCATAGCCTACCGCCACCACTTCTTGCTTGGGATGACAGGCGAGCACCTCCACCTGGTGCTCAGTGGGTGCGAGAATCTGTGGTGTCTTTCCCATCGGCCCGTCCTTGCCCTGGAACGGCCAGAGGATGAGCTGCGTTGAGCCGGACGTTGCGAGCCACTTGCCGCTCGCGGTCCAAGCAAACGAACGCACGCGCGCCGGGTAGCCGGACATGCGCATGTCTTTGGCGTCTGCAACCCGCCAGCCGTGCAGAGTGGGTTCCTGCATCGCCGTGACGACAAAGCGGCCGTCAGGACTGATGGTCGTGTGCAGATGCGAGCCCCTCCAACTGAGCACCTCGGGCACGGTCTGTGTATTGGGAAACCAAAGCGACACGCCGTTATAGTGCGCAACCGCCAGACGCGTGCCCTTGGCCGCGAAAGCGAGGCCACCCACCGTCGATACGACCTCCAGCATCCGCTCGGCGCCGTCCCCGCCGCGGACAAAGGCCTCTTTGCCAGCCGACCACGCGATGACGCCGTTCGGCCCGCTGGCGACGTGATCAATCCAGCGCTGTTTCGCATCGCTTGCGATCACGCGCGTCGTCGCATCGGCGGAGGTTGCCATGACCTTTCCGTCGTCGCCGCCGGTCAAAATCTCTGCGGAGATGCAGGCGGAGCAGAGTATGGCACCGCCGTGCACGTCAACTTTGCGTAGCCCAGCCGAGCTGGCCAACACCACTGCTTCCTCGCCGAGCACGAATGCAGCGGCGTGGCCGAGAAAGTGTGCAGCCACCGCCGGCGCATCGAGCTCCACTCTGCGGGTTCGCTGGACGACCGAGGGGATATCGGTGCGTGCGTCCGTCATGTTGAGACCGCAGCCGCGAGGCCGATCGCGATTGACCGCATCATCAAGCGATGCAGCTGTCGAAGCCCTGCCTGATCTTCTCCTCGGGCAGCTTGCGTCCGATAAAGACAATGCGGCTCTCACGCTTCTCGCCGTCTTGCCAGGGCCGCTGGTGATCGCCGTCCAAGATCATGTGCACTCCCTGGAAGACGAAGCGTTGCGCATCGTCCTTGAAGGAAAGAATGCCCTTGCAGCGCAGAATGCTCGGGCCTTCCGACTGCACCAGACCTTGCACCCAGGGAAAGAACTTGTCGGCATCGAGGGGCTTCTCGGTGCGCAGCGACATCGATTGCATGTCCTCGTCGTGGTAATGCTTCAGCCCACCGCCGGCATGATCATGATGGTGTGCGTGGCCATCATCGTCATGGTGGTGATCATCATCATCGTGATCATGATCATGCGGATGGTCGTGGCTGCCGGCGGGCGCGAGGAATTCCGGCTCGATATCGAGAATACGGTCGAGGTCGAAAGCATTGCGGCCGAGCACCTCCGAGAGCGCTATTTGACAGCGCTCGGTCCGGTGCAGCTTGGCATAGGGATTGATCCCGCGGATGCGAGCTTCAACCTCGCTCAGCTCGTCGGCGGCGACGAGGTCGGTCTTGTTGAGCAGGATCACATCGGCGAAGGCGATCTGATTCTTCGCCTCCGGAGCATCCTTGAGCCGGTCCCTGAGCCATTTCGCGTCGGCGACTGTCACCACCGCGTCGAGCTTGGCCTTGCGGCCGACACTCTCGTCCATGAAAAAAGTCTGCGCCACGGGCGCCGGATCGGCGAGGCCGGTAGTCTCCACAATGATGGCGTCGAACTTGCCTTTACGGCGCATGAGCCCGTCAATGATACGAACAAGATCGCCGCGGACCGTGCAGCAGATGCACCCGTTGTTCATCTCGAACACTTCCTCGTCGGCACCGACCACAAGCTCGTTGTCGATGCCGATCTCGCCGAACTCATTGACGATTACGGCGTACTTCTTGCCGTGCGGCTCGGAGAGGATGCGGTTGAGCAGGGTGGTCTTGCCGGCGCCGAGATAGCCTGTCAGCACAGTTACCGGGGTCTTGTCGGCCATTGGTTGCTCCTATCGGCGCTAGCATATAGGAAGCACGCGCACCAAGACCAAGCCGAAAACGCCTGCCAGCGTGAAGCGTGCCCGGGTTGAATGCGCGCGCCGTTGCGCTAGCCGAAGTGAGCCGGCGGTGCGAGGCGGCGAGGTTAGGGCCCGCGCGGTTCGCGCGCTGTACGCCGCCCGACCTCATGCCCCTCACTGCAACAGCCTGTCGCCGGCCGGCTCAGTAGTCGGTCATGCCTCGAGGTGACGGCGTGGCACTGCCTGCCGCACGAGGCCACCGACGTGCCCGAACAGCAGCGACAGGACGTAGATGCCGCCGGCCACCAGGATAACGGCGGGGCCAGAGGGCACGCCAGTATGGAACGAGAGCAGGAGCCCCGCGAAGCCCGAAAGGATTCCGCTTGCGGTCGACACCGCCACCATCAGGCTCACATCACGCGCCCAGAACCGGGCAGTGGCAGCGGGCAGCATCATGATGCCGACCGCCAGCAAGGTCCCCAATGCGTGAAAGCCGCTGACGAGATTGATGACCACCAGCGCCAGGAAGGCGAGATGCGCCGGCCCGCCCGCGCGGCTGACTGAGCGCATAAACCCTGGGTCGACACATTCGATCACCAGCGGCCGGTAGATGATTGCAAGCAGGATGAGCGTGAGCGTCGCGTTGCCGGCAATCAGCACCAAAGTCTGATCATCGAGCCCCAGCACCGATCCGAACAGCACGTGCAACAGGTCGATATTGGTACCTTTCAGCGAGACGATGGTCACTCCCACCGCGAGCGACAGCAAATAAAAGGTGGCGAGCGCGGCATCCTCCTTGAGCTGGGTCAGGCGGGCAATGATGCCGGTCAGGAGCGCGACGACAAACCCTGCGATCAGGCCGCCCGCGGTCATCGCGAACAGGTTCAGTCCGGACAGGAGAAAGCCAATTGCCGCACCGGGCAGGATGGCATGCGCCATTGCGTCCCCGACGAGACTCATCCGCCGCAGCATCAGGAACACTCCCAGAGGGCCAGCCCCTAGCGCGAGGGCCAGCACGCCCGCGAGTGCGCGCCGCATGAACTCGAACTCGCTGAATGGTGCGATCAAAAAATCGTACATTGCCGCGCCTAGGCCGAAGCGGGCTGCGGCTGCACGCATTCGGCCGCGTGCTGATCGAACGCCTCGCACATGCGGCGGGCGGTGAGCAGGTTCTCCGGTGTGAGCACGGTAGAGGTACGGCCCCAGGCAACCGGCTCGCGCGCCAGCAGCAACGTTTCCGGAAAATGCGCGCGCACGAAATCGATGTCATGCAGAGCCGTCAGCACGGTGCGCCGCTCACGATGCCAGCGCAGCACCAGGTCGAAGAGGTCGGCGGAGGTTTTTGCGTCGACCGCATTGAACGGCTCGTCGAGCACGATGACGCGTGCGTCCTGCAGAAGGAGCCGCGCAAACAGCATTCGCTGCAGCTGACCGCCGGACAAGGTGGAGATGCCCCTATCCTCAAAGCCGGTGAGACCAACGGCGGCGATTGCCTGCTCGATCGTATTCGTTGTCTTGCGGTTGATGCCGCCGAACAATCCGCTGCGTCGCCACAGACCCATGGCAACCATGTCATAGAGATTGATCGGGAAGCTGCGGTCTATTTCGGCCGCCTGCGGGAGATAGGCGATATCCTGCGCACGCACACCGCCGAGCTCAATTGCGCCCGCGAAAGGCTTCAACACCCCGACGATGCCCTTGAACAGGGTCGATTTCCCGGCGCCGTTGGGGCCCACGACGGCGATCAATGCGCCGGTCTCGACCGCGCCGTTCAGGTGGTGCACGGCGGGATGGCGGTCATAGCCGAGCGTCACGTTGTCGAATCGCAGGGCTGCGCTCACGGAATTAAGCTTTCATCGCCCAAATCACTGCGGTCCAAACGAGCGCGATCAAAACGACCGCAATCGCCAAGCGCTCGAACGCCGACATCCGCAGGATCGACGGTCCAACCGATGCCGGCGGATGCCCGCGTCCGGGATGGTGATGATGGCGGTGAGGCTCAGGGGACATGCGGCCTTCCAGATGCGGTAAATGTTATAATGTAACGTTCTCATGCGCCAGTGCCACCGCGTGATTGATAAACGGCTTATGCTGGGCCATGCTGGCCGGCATTCCCCAGAGCGCCAGCGCACTCGCATGACTGACCGGAAATCGCGTGTCGTCTCGATCGGCGAGGCTTTGATCGAGCTCGTTCGCGGCGGCGATAACCGCTTCGGCATCACCTGCGGCGGCGACGCCTTCAACGTGGCGGTCTATCTGGCCCGGGCCGGCGTGCCGACGGCGTTTGCCACCGCCCTCGGCGACGATCCTTATTCCGAGGCGCTTCTGGCCCTGGCGGCGGCCGAAGGGGTCGGCAGTGACCTCGTCCTGCGCTCGCGCGGGCGCCTTCCCGGACTTACGGTGGTCGAGACAGACGGTCACGGCGCCCGCCGGCTTTACGACTGGCGCGGCGAAGCGCCGGTGCGAGATATGTTTGAGCTCGCCGACTGGAGCCGCGTGGCGGACGGGCTGATCACGGCAAAGATTGTCTACTTCTCCGGGATCACGCTGTCGTTGTTTTCCAACACCGGTGTCGGCCGCTTCCTGGCCGTGCTCGAAGCGGCGCGCCAGCAGGGTGTGAAGGTCGCGTTCGACGGCAATTTCCGACCACGCGGCTGGCGCGGCGACCTGCCGCGAACGCGCGCGGTATTCATGGAGGCGCTCAAGCGCGCCGACATCGCGCTCCCGGCCTATGACGACGAGGCGGTGCTGTGGGGCGATCCGAGCCCGGAGGCCACGGTGGAAAGGCTGCAGGCATTCGGGATCGGCGAGATTGTGGTGAAGAACGGCCCGAACAGCGCACTCGTGGCCACCGCCGGTAAGAACGAGCTCATCCCGGTGCCGGAGGTCGTCGTGCCGGTGGACCCGACCGCCGCTGGCGACGGTTTCAACGCTGCCTACCTCGCCGCGCGCGTTGCCGACCAGCAACCGACAGACGCCGCGGCTGCCGCGCACCGCGTCGCAGCTCAGGTGATCCGCCACCGCGGCGCGCTGATGCCGCGCTCCCCTGCAGCGGTGCATTAGCTCCCACGGCCCGAGCGTGCGGCGCGGTGAGCACGTGGCGCTTGCGCGATAAATGCGATACGCGTGCGCTTCTTGGTCCTTCGGCGATACACAGCGAGGGCGCAGCATGAGCTACCTGGTCGTGTTTGCCGGCGGCGGGCTTGGCGCTGCCTTGCGCCACCTCGTCAATATACTCGGCGCGCGCTGGCTCGGCAGCGGGTTCAACTACGCGACCCTGCTCGAGAACGTCAGCGGCTCGTGCGTGATGGGCATGCTCGTGGCCTATTTCGCCTTCAAAGGTGGGGTGCCGCAGCATTACCGGCTGTTCCTCACGACAGGCATACTTGGCGGCTACACGACTTTTTCCGCATTCTCGCTCGACACGGTCCTGCTTTATGAGCGTGGCGAGCCGTGGCTTGCCGCTCTTTATGCGGCACTCTCGGTAGGCCTGTCGGTTAGTGGCCTTATCGGCGGGCTGGCGCTGGTGCGGCACTTCACCTGAACGCCACACGCGGTCAGTCGATTATAGTGTGACCTCGCATGTCGCAGAGTGCGCACGGAACAGGGGGTTCATGTAGGGGCGGGTTTCAAACCCGCCCGTTGAGTGGTGGGCGGATGACCCAGAGAATATCTCGCGAGGGCTTTCTGCTGAAGCGGGGCGGGTTTGAAATCCGCCCCTACAGTCTCCCGCTTTGTACGTTGCTTCTGCAGAGATGCCCGTAGCGCTCACATCAGCGCGGCTTGAGACCGAGACTCTGGAGCAGCCGCTGGTCGCGATCGCGGCTGGGATTGGCCGTCGTGAGAAGCTTCGGTCCATAAAAGATGGAATTGGCTCCGGCGAGAAAGCACAACGCCTGCGTCGTTTCGCTCATGTCCTCGCGTCCGGCCGAGAGCCGCACCACGGATTGCGGCATGGTGATGCGCGCGACGGCGATCGTGCGAACAAAATCGATAGGTTCGATGGCCTCTCCATGCGCCAGCGGCGTTCCTTCCACCCGCACCAGCAGGTTGACCGGCACACTTTCGGGATGCTGGGGCAAGTTGGCCAGCGTGAGGATCATGCCGACGCGATCCTCGACGCTCTCGCCCATCCCCACGATGCCGCCGCAGCAGACGTGAATGCCGGCGTCACGCACGTGCGCCAAAGTGTCGAGGCGGTTCTGATAGGTGCGCGACGTGATGATCGCCGCATAGTATTCAGGCGAGGTATCGAGATTATGGTTGTAATAGTCGAGGCCCGCGGCCTTGAGCCGGCGCGCCTGCGCTGCAGTGAGCATGCCCAATGTGGCGCAGGTCTCGAGCCCCAGCGCTTTGACGGCCGCGACCATGGCACACACCTTCTCGAGGTCGCGCTCGTTCGGCTCGCGCCACGCCGCCCCCATGCAGAAGCGGCTCGCGCCCGCGCTCCGCGCGGCCTGCGCCTCAGCTGTCACGGCCGGCAAGGACATCAGCTTTTGCGGTTTCATGCCGGTGTCGTGGTGCACACTTTGCGGACAATAGGCGCAGTCCTCCGGGCAGCCGCCGGTCTTGATGGAGAGCAGAGTGGAGATCTGCACTTCCGTCGGATTGAAGTGCGCGCGGTGCACCGCCTGCGCCTGAAACATCAGCTCCGGAAACGGCAGCGCAAACAAGGTGCCGACCTCCTGCCTCGTCCAGTCGTGGCGGACTGCCTCGAGAGGGGCGCTGAACGGGACAGAGTCACTCCTGAGCATGCCGTGCATCAGCGCAGCATGGCCACGGCGACCCCACAAAATCAAGCACCGGCGGCATCGCACCAGCCATCGCAGCGCTTGCTGGCGCTGCTGTCTGGAACGCACGCCCAGCGGTCGAAGGTCGACGGAAGGCTCCGCGGGATGATGATCGCGACGCTTTCTGGACGGCCTCACAGAACATTGCCATGATCAGACATGGCCAACGATTTCCCTGACCGCCTGTCGACCGACCCCAGCAGCCCCCACTACAATGTCGAGCTGCTCCAGCAGGACGTCGGTATTCGCTTCAATGGAGCCGAGAAGACCAACGTCGAGGAGTATTGCATCAGCGAAGGCTGGATCCGTGTCTCCGCTGGAAAGGCGAAAGACCGCTACGGCAATCCGCTGACCATCAAGCTCAAAGGCACGGTCGAGCCCTATTTCCGCGGCAAGGACGTGCCGCAAGCCTGAGCCGCCGCGCGGCGCGCATCGAGCGAGCGGCGCGTCAGAGCGTCTTGATCGCGACCTTGCGGAACTTGATCACCCCTGCGCCGTATTGCAGGGTCAAGTGCCCTTGGTCCAACAGCCCATTGCGCACGTCGGCGGTTTTCTGGCCGTTCAATGTGATTGCGAGGTGCCGGCCATCCGCGAGAATCTCAAACGTGTTCCACTTGCCGGCAGCTTTGAGTGTGGGATTGGCTTCCGCGATATTGACGATGGCGCCTGTGCCGTAGCTTGGGTCAGGCCGCTCGTCGAAGATGTTCATCTCATAGCAATCCCTGGAGGTGATCTTCTTCGGGTCCTTGCAGCGAATGAAGATGCCGCTGTTCGCCTTCTCGTCCGACCAGAACTCGGCGTAGATCATGAAGTTCTTGTAGGAATTCCGGCTGACGAGATGGCCTCCCTTGCCCTTGTCAGCAACGATCGCGCCGTCCTCGACGCGCCAATTGGCTTCGCCGATTTGATCCCAGCCCTCCAATGTCTTGCGGTCGAACAACTCGGTCCAGCCGGGACCGCTTTGGCCGGATGCCTCTAGCGAGAGCGCAAGCGCCAGAAAGCTTGCAGCCGTGACTGCGACGATGTTGGTGTGGTTGCGTGTTGGCATTTTTATTTCCTCCCTCTTAGACCGCGCTCGCCGCGAGTACGTTTGCACCCGCGTCGGCGGGCGTAGCTTGTAGGGTGCGCAAAGGGCGCTTCCCCCGCCGCATCGCCGCGTACAGAAGTTGCAGCGCCCGTGCGCACCATCGGCGTTTGCGGCTCGGTGCGCACGGTACTTCGCACCTATGCACACCCTACGACTCCGTTCGCGTGCACAGACGAAGCATCGTGCGCGCCTGAGAAAATGATTCGCGGGCCGCTCTACTCAGCAGCGACAAGCGACGGCTTTATTGCCTCAACCTTGGCAGCACAGTACTTGAACTCGGGGATCTTCCCGAACGGGTCGAGAGCCGGATTGGTGAGCAGGTTCGCTGCCGCCTCCACATACGCGAACGGAATGAACACGAGCCCATCGGGAATGGCATCGTCCTGTCGCGCTGGAAGCTCGACCGTGCCGCGGCGAGTGGTCACGCGAATCATGTCGCCAGGTGCGATGCCGAGCTTGGCAATCGTCCCGCGCGAGACATTGGCGACGGCCGATGGCTCGAGCGCGTCGAGGGCGGCGGCGCGGCGTGTCATCGCACCGGTGTGCCAGTGCTCGAGCTGGCGGCCGGTCGAGAGCACGAAGGGATACTCAGCATCAGGCCGCTCGTCGGGCGGCGTGATCTTGGCTGGAACGAGCTTGCCGCGCCCGTCCTGTGTGGGGAAGCGGTCAGAAAACACCACGTCGTGTCCGGGCTTGTCCGGGGCATCGGAGGGGTAGGTGACGGCGCTCTCCTTCTCGATCCGCTCCCAGGAAATGTTGTCGAGCGCGGGCATCAGCGAGGCCATCTCGGCGTAGATTTCGCGCGGATGCGAGTAGCTCCAGTCTAGTCCGATGCCCCGCGCGATCTCCTGGGTGATCCACCAGTCCAATCGGGTCTCGCCAGGGAGCGGCAGGGCCGCGCGCCCCATCTGCACCTGGCGATTGGTGTTGGTGACAGTGCCGTCCTTCTCGGGCCAGGCTGAGGCAGGGAGGATCACGTCGGCGTGGAAGGCGGTTTCGGTGAGGAAGATGTCCTGCACTACGAGATGCGCGAGATGCGCGAGCGCCTGGCGCGCGTGATTGAGATCAGGGTCGGACATCGCCGGGTTCTCGCCCATGATGTACATGCCCTTGATGATATCTGCATGCACCGCGTCCATGATCTCAACGACGGTCAATCCGCGCTTGGGGTCGAGCTTGGTACCCCATGCATTCTCCACGATGCCGCGGAACTCCGGGTTTTCGACCGACCGGTAGTCGGGAAAGAACATGGGAACGAGGCCGGCATCCGATGCACCCTGCACGTTGTTCTGGCCGCGCAACGGGTGCAGCCCGGTGCCGGGCCGCCCGACCTGGCCGCAGATCAATGCGAGTGCGATCAGGCACCGGGCGTTGTCTGTTCCGTGCACATGCTGTGAGACGCCCATGCCCCAGAAGATGATTGCCGATCTCGCGCGCGCGTAGCTGCGCGCCACTGCGCGCAAGGTCTCCGCCGGGACGCCGCAGATCGGCGCCATCTCCTCGGGAGTGAACTCCTTGATATGCTCGGCGAAGGCGGCAAAGTTCGACGTCTGCGCCTCGACATATTGGCGGTCGTACAATCGCTCGGTGACGATGGTGTTGAGGATGCCGTTGAGCATCGCCACGTCAGCGCCGGGCTTGAACTGCAGCATGTGAGTGGCGTGGCGCTTGAGCGCCTGGCCGCGCGGATCCATGACAATGAGCTGCGCGCCGCGCTTGACCGCCTGCTTGAAGAAGGTCGCGGCGACAGGATGGTTCTCAGTCGGATTCGCACCGATCACGATAATGACGTCGGAGCTCATGCATTCGTTGAAGGTGGCGGTCACGGCGGCCGAGCCGATGGTCTCGAGCAGCGCCGCCACTGAGGAGGCGTGGCACAGGCGCGTGCAATGGTCGACGTTGTTGGTGCCGAACCCGGCGCGCACCAGCTTCTGGAACAGATACGCTTCCTCGTTCGACGCCTTGGCGGAGCCGAAGCCGGCGAGCGCTTGCGGACCATCGCGATCGCAGATGCCCTTCAGGCCTGAGGCTGCGCGCTCAAGCGCTTCCTCCCAGGTCGCAGGCCGGAAATGCGTCCAAGGATTGGCCGGATCGACCATGTCCTGCGCGTGCTTCGGCACTCCATCCTTGCGGATGAGCGGCTGGGTCAAACGATGCGGATGGCTCACATAATCGAAGCCGAAGCGCCCCTTGACGCAGAGCCTGTTCTGGTTGGCCGGACCGTTGCGGCCGCTCACATAGAGAAGCTTGTCATCTTTGATGTGATAGGTGAGCTGGCAGCCGACGCCGCAATAGGGACACACGCTGTTCACCTCGCGGTCGGGAAAATGCGCCGGCGTGCGGACATTCGCCTCGTCCACCAAGCTTGCCGGCATGAGCGCACCTGTGGGGCACGCCTGCACGCATTCACCGCATGCCACACAGGTCGACTGACCCATCGGATCGTCGAAGTCGAACACGATCTTTTCGTTATGGCCACGCCCGGCCATGCCGATCACGTCGTTGACTTGCACCTCGCGACAGGCACGCACACAGAGATTGCACTGGATGCAGGCGTCCAGATTGACAGCCATAGCCGGGTGGCTGCGGTCGGCAACGGGCGTAGCCCGGCGCGGGAAACGGCTGGCGGTCACCTTCTGCCGCTCTGCCGTGCTCCAGAATTCGGACGCCGGATCATGCGCGGCATCCCTGGGCGGCTGGTCTGTCATCAGGAGCTCGAGGACCATCCGGCGCGCGCTCGTTGCGCGGTCGGTCTGCGTGCGCACCTTCATGCCCGGGCTCGGCATACGGATGCAGCTCGCCGCAAGAACCCGTTCGCCTTCGACCTCGACCATGCAGACGCGGCAATTGCCGTCGGGCCGGTATCCCGGCTTGGGCGAGAAGCACAGATGCGGCAGCTTGACGCCACGCCGCCGAGCAGCGCGAAAGATCGTCTCGCCCGGACGGATCTCGATCTCATGATCATCGATGAAAAACGTCTGTGCGCCGCCGTCGACGCCTGCCCCCGCCGGCCGGTCGGCAGGCGCAGTGTGGGCAACACCCGGTCGCCCATCGCCATAGGCTCGGCCGCCCGCCGCGCCCGCCTGATCGTGACCGTAGCCGAGTGGCTTGCGTCCGTTGGTGTCGGTCATTCCCGTTACTCGTTGACGTTACGCGTTGCGATACTCGTTGCCGTTCCTCGGAGCGCTCGCTCGTTCCCGTCGCGCACCACAACCGCCGTCATGACCAGCTTCCGAGCGGTGTTGCGAGCTCGTCCGGGAAATACCTGAGGACCGAGATGAGCGGGTTCGGTGCGGCTTGCCCGAGACCACAGATCGACGCATCACGCATGACGTCGGCGAGGTCGGTGAGCAACGCGCCATCCCAACTCCCGCTCGCCATCAGCTTCACCGCTTTTTCGGTTCCCGTTCGGCATGGGGTACACTGCCCGCAGCTCTCGTCCTCGAAGAAGCGCATCAGGTTGAGCGCGACCGCCTTCATGTCGTCCTTGTCGGAGAGGACCACAACGGCGTGCGATCCAACGAAACAACCATGCTTTTCCAGGGTCCCGAAATCGAGCGGCTCGTCCGCCATTGAGGCCGGCAGGATGCCCCCGGACGCGCCGCCCGGCAAATAGCCTTTGAACCGGTGCCCGTCAGCCATGCCGCCGCAGAACTCCTCGATCAGCTCGCGCGCCGTCACGCCGGCGGGCGCCAGCACCACCCCGGGATTTCGCACGCGGCCGGAAACCGAGAAGCTGCGCAGGCCTTTGCGCTCACGCCTGCCGTGCGAGGTGAACCAGGACGGCCCCTTCTCGACGATGTCGCGAATCCAGTAGAGCGTCTCGACGTTCTGCTCGAGGGTCGGGCGGCCGAACAGACCGACTTGTGCCACATAGGGCGGGCGGTGCCGGGGCAGCCCGCGCTTGCCCTCGATCGACTCGATCATGGCCGACTCTTCGCCGCAAATGTAGGCACCGGCCCCCCGACGCAGATGCAGTCGGGTATGGGAAGTAATGCCGGCAAGCTCGACCTTCTCGATCTCGGCTGTGAGCATCAGCCGCACTTCCGGATACTCGTCGCGGATGTAGATATATGTGTCGCCTGCCTCGACCACCCAGGCCGCGATCAACAGCCCTTCAATGAAGCGGTGCGGGTCGCACTCGAGATAATAGCGGTCCTTGAAAGTGCCGGGCTCGCCTTCGTCGGCGTTCACCGCCATGAGGCGCGGCGCAGGCTCCGCCCGTACCAGGCTCCACTTGCGGCCGGTCGGGAACCCGGCGCCGCCAAGCCCGCGCAAGCCGGCATCGCTGACCAGCGTGATCAGCTCGTCGCGCGTGCGCGTCCCGGCAAGGCAGCTCTTCAACAGCATGTAGCCGCCGGCGCTGACATAATGCTCATAGTCGCTCGCAGTGGAGTAAGGCTGTGCGTGCGCGCCCCGCGCGCAAGCGGCAGCGACCGTCTCCATGGTCGCCCTCATGATTTGAGCGTGGCCGACGGCACAGACCGGCGCGCGATCACAGGCGCCCATGCAAGGCCCGCGGACCACCCGCACGTGCGGACCCAACCGGCCCGGCAGCTCGCGCAAGAGCCGCTCGGCGCCGGCCATTGCGCACGAGAGCGAATCGCACACACGGACGGTGACGGGAGGCGGCGGCGCCTCGTCCTCTTTCACCACGTCGAAATGCGCATAGAACGTGGCAACCTCGTAGACCTCGGCCAGCGCAAGCTTCATCTCGTCTGCGAGGGCGGCAAGATGCGCCGCCGGGAGATGCCCGTAATGGTCCTGGATAAGGTGCAGATGCTCGATCAGCAGATCGCGCCGGCGTTCCCGTTCTCCCAAGAGGGCGCACACATCCTCAAGTGCCTGGGGGTCGACCTGCCGGCCCCGCGGCGTCTTGCGCGGTCGATTGCGCCGACCCTGGTCTGCGTTATCGCTGCGAATATCCATCGACTATCCTTCCCGGTGCACAGAAAGGGTAGCGACGGGCAAAAAACAAGCCCCCTTTGTTGCGGATCACTGCATTGAACTGCTCGCACCGGCCCGCTAACAAGCGCTGGGCCCCTCCGCATCGCGCCCCAGGAAGGTCAGCACCTTGCACGACAGGCGCGCCGTCAGTCTGGGTTACGGGGTGCGCGAATTTCGCCGCGGCGCGCGGCGTTGGCTCGCGCGGTGAGAGCGTGTTCAGCCTAGCGGAGCTCGAGGGCGTTTTACCACTGGTGGGCCGCAGCGTGCCGCCCACCCCGCAATATGCGTGGCCGCTGCTCAAGGCGCAGACCGGGGTCGAAGTTATCGTCAAGCACGAGAACCACAGCCCCATCGGTGCGTTCAAGGTGCGCGGCGGCCTCGTCTATATCGATCGCCTCCGGCAGGCGCAGCGCAACCTCTCAGGAATTATCACGGCCACGCGTGGCAACCACGGCCAGTCACTCGCCTACGCCGGCGCGCGCGCCCGCGTAGCGGTGTCGATCGTCGTCCCGCACGGCAACTCCGCCGAGAAGAATGCAGCCATGCTCGCGCTTGGCGCCGAGCTGATTGAGCATGGTCGCGACTTTGACGAGGCAAGAGAGCATGCCGGCATGCTAGCCGCCGCACGCGGACTCCACTTCGCACCCTCGTTTCACCCCGATTTCGTTCTCGGCGTCGCAACCTATGCCTACGAGCTGTTTCAGGCGGCCTCGCCGCTTGACGCGGTCTATGTGCCGATCGGTCTAGGTTCTGGCATATGCGCCGTGATCGCCGTGCGCGATCTCCTGGGCCTGAGCACGCAAGTGATCGGCGTGGTCTCGGACCGTGCCAACACATACCGGCTCTCGATGGCGGCCGGCGCCGTCGTGCCCACCAACTCGGCGCATACTTTTGCCGACGGCATGGCGGTGCGCACCGCCGACGCGAATGCGCTCGAGATGATCATTCGTGGTGCCGAGCGGATCGTGGAGGTAGCCGACGAGGAAATTGCTGACGCGATCCGCCTTTTCTACAGCGCGACGCACAACTGCGCCGAAGGCGCCGGCGCCGCTGCGCTTGCGGCACTCATGAAGGAGCGCACGCGCTGGGCGGGCCGGCGCGTAGCGGTGGTCCTCAGCGGTCATAATATCGACCGCGACTGGATGGCGACGATTCTAGCCGGCGGTATGCCGCAGCTCGGCTGATTGCAATCGGCGTGCGCACCATCGCTTTCGGCCGGTGCGCACGGCACGCTTGCAAACCGATCGTCTCCTCAGAACGTTATGCCGCGCGCGCCTTTGCGCACCCTACCGGCCTGGTTTGTAGGCCTGGTTTGTAGGGTGCGCAAAGCTGCTGACCCAGCCACAACTCTCGCGCAGCACGAGGTCCAAGCAGCGTGCGCACCACCAGATCGATCGGTGCACGCCCTAGAACAAGCCAACGATGCGGCCATCGGCACCAACGTCGATCGAGTCAGCGGCGGGGACGCGCGGCAATCCCGGCATGGTCATGATCTCACCGCAGATTGCCACGACGAACTCCGCGCCGGCGGCAAGCCGGACCTCGCGCACATTGACGATGTGATCAACGGGCGCGCCTTTGCTGTCGGCATTGGTCGAGAAGCTATACTGCGTCTTGGCGATGCATACCGGCAGCTTGCCGTAGCCCATCTGCTCGAATTGCGCGAGCTGGTCGCGCACCGGCTTGTCCGCCGAGATGTCCTTGGCGCGGTAGACCTCGCGGGCGATGGTGCGAATCTTCTCGAACAGCGGCATGTCATCTGAATAAAGAAGCTTGAGCTTGCTCTTGCCGCTGTCGGCGGCTTTCACAACCGCACGCGCCAGATCGGCTGCGCCCTTGCCGCCCTCTGCCCAATGGTCGGCCATCAGGGCCTCGACGCCCAGCTTGGCGCACGCCTTCTCGACCAGCGCGATTTCGGCATCCGTGTCGGCGCTGAACCGGTTGATGGAGATGACCGGTACGATGCCGAATTTCTGCACATTCTCGACATGGCGGGCGAGGTTGGCCATGCCGATCTCGAGTGCTTTCAAGCTCTCGGTCTTGAGGTCCTCCTTCTTCACGCCGCCATGCATCTTCAGCGCGCGAATGGTGGCGACCAGCACTGCCGCATCAGGCGAAAGCCCGCTCTTGCGGCATTTAATGTCGAGAAACTTCTCACCGCCAAGATCAGCGCCGAAGCCCGCCTCGGTGACCACGTAATCGCAAAGCTTCAAAGCGGTGGTGGTGGCGAGGACTGAGTTGCAGCCATGCGCGATATTGGCGAACGGACCTCCATGGATGAAAGCCGGCGTCCCCTCGAGCGTTTGCACCAGGTTGGGCGAGAGCGCATCTTTCAGCAGCGCAGTCATCGCCCCGTGCGCCTTGAGATCGCCGGCACGGACGGGTTTGCGGTCGCGCGTATAGCCGATGATGATGTTGGCCAAGCGCTTCTTCAGGTCGTCGAGGTCTCGCGCCAGGCAAAAGATCGCCATGACCTCCGACGCCACCGTGATGTCGAAGCCATCCTCGCGCGGAAACCCGTTCGCCACACCGCCGAGCGAGGACACGATCGAGCGCAGCGCCCGATCGTTCATGTCCATCACGCGCCGCCATGCCACGCGCCGGCTATCGATGGCGAGCCGGTTTCCCCAGTAGATGTGATTGTCGATCATGGCGGCGAGCAGGTTGTTCGCCGAGGTGATGGCGTGGAAGTCGCCGGTGAAGTGAAGGTTGATATCCTCCATCGGCACGACCTGCGCATAACCGCCGCCGGCCGCTCCGCCCTTCATGCCGAATGACGGCCCGAGCGAGGGCTCGCGCAAGCACAGCATCGCCTTCTTGCCGATGTGATTGAGGGCGTCGGTCAGGCCGACGGTGGTGGTAGTCTTGCCCTCGCCTGCCGGTGTCGGTGTAATCGCCGTGACAAGGATGAGCTTGCCGTTAGGACGGCTCTGCAGCGACTTGATGTAATCCATCGATACCTTGGCCTTGTAATGGCCATACGGCTCGAGATGCTCCGGTCCGATGCCGAGCCGCTCGCGCGCCACGTCGAGGATCAGCCGCTTCTTCGCCGCCTGCGAGATGTCGATGTCCGATTTCGGATTGGTGTGCTGGGAGCCAGCGACCGCCGATTTTGCTGCAGTGGCGGGAGTTGCGTTCATGAAAGCCTCGTCGCTGGAGTGAGCTTGACAGTGGCAGCAAATTCGCCGGCTCCGATTTTCGGGCCCTCAGCCTGGACGCGCGTGACGATGATGCGACCGTCGGCGCAGACCACCGTGAAAGAGTCTGCGCTCACGTCCACCACCTGGCCCATCTTGCCGCCGATGCCCTTCGGATCCTTCGCTGGCACCGGCTTCGCCTCGAACACCTTCACCGTTTGGCCGGCGATGGTGGTCCAAGCTCCGGGCGCCGGATTGCAGCCGCGGATCAGCCGGTCGATCTGCCGCCACGGCTTGCCCCAGTCGATGCGGGCATTGTCAGGACCGCAGCGCCCTTCATAGCTCGCCAAAGCGTGATCTTGCTTGATGCGCGGCGCGCGGCCTGCCTTCACGAGATCGACCGATTCGAGCATCGCCTCGACGCCCACAGGAAACAGCCGATCGAAATAGACCGAGCCCAGGGTGTCCGTCTCGGAGATAGGCGTCCTCTTCTGCAGCAGGACGTCGCCGGTGTCGAGGCCATTGTCGGGCCAGAAGATCGACAATCCGGTCTCCGTGTCACCTTGGATGATCGGCCAGTTGATCGCGCTTGGCCCGCGATATTTTGGCAGCAGCGAGGGATGGTACTGGATCGAGCCCTGCGTCGGAATGTTGAGAAAATCCTCCGGCACAAACAATGTCACGAAAGCCATGACCTGCAAGTCCGGCTTGAGTGCGCGAAACTCGTCCCAGACCTCCAGCTTCCGATAGGACTCCGGCTGAAACAGCGGCAGCGTCGCCGCGAGCGCCGCCTCTTTCAATGGATCGGGCCTCGCGCCAGGCTTTTCCGGCGCGGCGTAAACGGCAATGACGTTCTCGCCGCGCTTGATCAGCGCCTCGAGCACCGCCTTGCCGAACGCCTGCTGTCCATGAACGACGATGCGCATGGCTTTCCCCTCCCCTATGCAGCCCTTGGACGAGCTCGTGCGCAGCCGCCTAGGTGGCCACTCCCCTCAATCCGAGGGGCGCGCGCCCGCCGCGCTTGCCTGCTAGGCCGCTTGTGCCCGTGCATCCTTGTTCGGAGGCGTCACAGCGCCGGACGCCTTGATCTCCTCGATCTGAGCGGCGGAGTAGCCGAGCTCCTTTCCCAGGATCTCGTCCGTGTGCTCGCCCAGTAGCGGTGCCCGTGTCACCTCGGTGACGGAATCCGACATCTTCACGGGATTGCCGACGGTGAGATATTTGCCGCGAACGGGATGCTCCACCTCCACTACCGTACCCGTCTCGCGCAGCGACTGCTCCTGCGCAATCTCCTTCATCGAGAGAATTGGGCCGACCGGGATGTCGTGCTCATTGCAGGTGTTCATGACCTCGAACTTGGTCTTGGTCATCGTCCATTCTTCGATTGTACCGAAGATTTGCTTGAGCCGGGGTAGGCGCGCCGGAGGCGTCGCGTAGTCAGGATCGGTCTTCCACTCGGGCTTGCCGATCAGATCGCAAATCTCTCCCCATACCGGCGCCTGGGTGATGAAGTAGATGTAGGCGTCGGGGTCGCTCTCCCATCCCTTGCACTTGAGAATCCATCCGGGCTGACCGCCGCCGGAATCATTTCCCGCACGCGGCACCGCCTGACCAAAAGGGATGCCCTCCCCGTACTGGCTGTACTCGGTGAGCGGGCCGTGCGTCAGCCGCTGCTGATCGCGCAGCTTCACCCGCGTGAGATTGAGCACGCCATCCTGCATCGCGCAGAGGACGCGCTGGCCGCGCCCGGTGCGCAGGCGTTGGTAGAGCGCGCTGACGATGCCGAAGGCAAGATGCAGGCCCGTGCCAGAATCGCCGATCTGCGCGCCGGTCACCAGCGGCGGCCCTTCGCGGAACCCGGTCGTGGAGGCGGCGCCGCCTGCACATTGGGCGACGTTCTCATAGACTTTGCACTCCTCGTAGGGACCCGGGCCAAAACCCTTCACCGAGGCGACGATCATGCGCGGATTGGTCTTGTGGATGTGGTCCCAGGTGAGACCCATTCGGTCGAGCGCGCCGGGCGCGAAGTTCTCCACCAGCACATCGCAATGCCTGATCAGGCGATCGAGGATCTCCTTGCCTTTGGCATGCTTGGAATCGATGGTGATCGAGCGCTTGTTGCCGTTCAGCATGGTGAAGTAGAGACTGTCGGCTCCTTTCACATCACGCAATTGTCCGCGCGTGATGTCGCCCGCACCGGGACGCTCCACCTTGATCACGTCAGCACCCATATAGGCGAGCAGCTGCGTGCATGTGGGGCCGGACTGCACATGCGTGAAATCAAGGATGCGCACACCGTCGAGGGCTTTGCCCGCGCTGCCCCAAGGCTTGCTCGAGGGCTTCGGCATCGCGGCGCCACGCGCCTTGCTGGGTGACGGTTTTGCTTTCAGCTTCTCGATTTTCTTGGCAGCCGCTTTTGGCCTTGTTTTGCCTCGTGCTTTGGCTTTGCCGTTCCTGGTCATTTATTGCTTCCCTCAGCCTTCTTGCGCAGCACGCTTTGCGGATTGAGATTGCCGATGCGACCGCTCTCGCTGCCTGCTGCTGGATCGATTACCGCATTGATAAGCGTGGGCTTGGCGGAGCTCAGCGCCTCGGTGACCGCGCGCTTGAGCTCGTCCGGTGTGGTCACATTGATGCCGACCCCGCCGAAAGCCTCGATGATCTTGTCGTAGCGTGATCCCTTCACGAACACGGTGGTCGCCACGTCCGGCCCCCCGGAGGGATTGATATCGGTGCCTCGGTAAATTCCGTCATTGTTGAAGATGACGATGCAGACCGGGAGCCGATAGCGGCAGATTGTTTCTACTTCCATCCCGGAGAAGCCAAAGGCGCTGTCACCTTCAACGGCAAGCACGGACTTTCCGGTCTCGATTGCCGCCCCGATCGCGAAGCCCATGCCGATGCCCATGACGCCCCAGGTGCCGACATCGAGCCGTTTGCGCGGCTCATACATGTCGATGATGCCGCGCGCGAGATCGAGCGTGTTGGCGCCCTCGTTGACCAGAATGGTGTCGGGCCGCTCTTTGATGATGCTGCGCAGAGCACCGAGGGCACCGTGGAAATCCATGGGTGCCTTGTTGCTCATGAGCCGCGGCGCCATCTTGGCGATGTTCTCGTCCTTCTTGCTTTGAACCGCGCCGGTCCACTCCGCAGGCGGCGGGCGCCAGTTGCTGCCCATACCCTCGAGCAGCGCCGAAACACACGAGCCGATATCGCCGACAACCGGAGCGGCAATCCCGATATTGCTGTCGATTTCCTTGGGCTCAATATCAATCTGGATGAAGCGCTTGGAATGCGGCTCGCCCCAGCTCTTCCCCTTGCCATGCGAGAGAAGCCAGTTGAGCCGGGCACCGATCAGCATCACGACGTCGGAGTCCTTCAGCACGGTCGAGCGGGCGGCACCGGCGCATTGCGGATGCGTGTCCGGCAGCAATCCCTTGGCCATGCTCATGGGCAGGAAAGGTATTCCGCTTTTTTCGACGAGAGCACGAATGGGCTCGTCCGCCTGTGCATAGGCCGCGCCCTTGCCGAGAACGATCAGCGGCCGCTTGGCCTCCTTCAGCACATCGATGGCGCGCCGCACCGCGGCCGGAGCAGGAAGCTGGGCCGGTGCCGGATCGATGACCTTGACCAGTGACTTCCGCCCAGCCTCGGCATCCATCACCTGGCCGAAGAGCTTGGCGGGAAGATCGAGATAGACGCCGCCGGGCCGCCCCGAAACGGCGGCGCGGATCGCCCGGGCGATGCCAATGCCGATGTCGGCGGCATGCAGCACGCGATACGCCGCCTTGCACAGAGGCTTGGCAATGGCGAGCTGGTCCATCTCCTCGTAGTCGCCCTGCTGCAGGTCGACGATCTCGCGCTCGGACGAGCCCGAGATCAGGACCATCGGAAAGCAGTTGGTGGTGGCATTGGCGAGGGCAGTGAGACCGTTGAGAAAGCCCGGCGCGGACACTGTGAGGCAAATGCCCGGCTTCTTGGTCAGGAACCCGGCAATGGCGGCAGCGTTGCCGGCGTTTTGCTCGTGCCTGAATGAAATGACGCGAATACCGGCGGCCTGCGCCATCCGGCCAAAATCGGTAATGGGTATGCCCGGCACCCCGTATATGGTGGTAACGCCGTTCAGCTTGAGGGCATCGATGACCAGGTGAAAGCCATCGGTAAGCTCCTGCTGGGGTACCTCCCCAACCGCCGTGGCCGCGGGCTTCGTTTTGGTTGCTGCATCAGCCATGGGACCTCCGGTGCCAGGCTTACTGAGCCGCGTGCGGAGCGAGGCCGGCACATGCTGGCACCATTATGCCAGAGCCCCGGTGCACGCAACCCAATGCAGCGGCCGATCAGTCCTCAACGAGCACCGCCACAGCGCTCGGAGCAATGTTGCATGATCGGTTCCGGCAATTCCATGCGGTAGACCAGCAACATGGTGTCAACCTCGACGCCACTCGCGTCCTTATAGTCGGCACCCGCTTGATGGCCCTTCTGGGTAATGAAGTCGTTGTCGTTGCTGATGAACAGGAAGACATCGCGCGGCGCCGCGGGATCAAGTGCCGGCGCGAGCGTCATTCCTTCCCATTTCTCAGAGAGGTTGCTGCTGTCGTTGGGCTCGCCATTGTGCAGTCCCGCCTTGCGCAACTCCGCCTCCTCGTTGAGGTCGATGAGCGGCGTCAGCACCGCCGGCGCAATGGCAGCGACCAGAACGCCGTTTGGCGCCACCGGGGCGAGATCATCGTACATCGAGGCCGCTATGTTGCTCGCGTTCGTCGTGTCCAGCAGCTGCACCTTGCGATAGACCGATGCCGCACCATCGGCGCCATAGCCATTGCCGCTGTCCCGGCACAGCAGCAGGAAGAAATTCTCGTCGAGCGCGAGCAACTCGCTCTGCGCCGCGACGCGAGGGCGGCCGTTCACGTCGCGGTAAACCGGCAATGGCACGACGTGCTCGCGCACCAGACGCGGCCGGTCGACCTCGCTGATGTCGTAGTAGAGCATGCGGGTGTATTGCCGCGTCTCTGCGGCATTGCCGCCGTCCTGCACGGTCGCGCTCTGCAGCATCGCAACCAGGAATTTGCCGTCGGGAGTGAGCGCCAGCCCTTCAAAACCCTGGTTGTTTTGTCGTCCGGTCTGCGGACTGCGCGGTTGCGGGGCACTCAGTCCTGCACCTGGATTATCGGAGGAGAAGTGATCGTGACCGTTGCGCTGCGGAATGAAGGCCTGTGGCGGCCTGATGGCCCCGAGGAGCTGCCCAGCGGAGGAAAAACGATAGAGATAGGGCCCATATTCGTCGCTCAGGAAGAAGCTGCCGTCGGGCAGCAGGACCAGAGCTTCGGCGTCGATGGCGATACGGCCATTCGCGCCCTGGGGCATATCGGGAAGACCGTTCGCGGCCGGACGAATTCCTCCCTCTGCCGGGTCGAGCGCGGTGAGCGGCTCGCCGGTGGCGTCTGTGAGCAGGATCGTGTCCAGCAGGGTAGCGGCAAGGCTGCGTTGCTGCTCAGCAGCCCCCGGCGCATGCGCGTCGTCCAAAGGCTTGAAGGTAACGCCGAGCTTATTGAGCCGCGGGCGATAGTCGGTGGTCCGGCCAATGTTGTAGCCGCGGTCGGGCAGCATGTAGAAAATGCCCTCGTAGCCCTCCACCGTGTGGGCCCAGGACTTCACATCAAGCGCCAACCCAGAGCCGGAGCCGAAGGTCTCTCCGAATTTGTCGCGCAGGTCGGCTGCAAGCCGCCCAAAGCCGACCAGCCCCTTGTTGACAAACGTGAGGTCGCCGACAGTGACGCTGCTGCCAGCGAGGACACCGCGTGCCGGGAGTGCGAGCAGCACCGCCGCGAGGAGCATTCGCGCAATGCCGCGCCTCATTTTGAGCACCCTCGCAGTTTGCATCACCAAGGATCTATAGGACGAGTTTCACGGATGCTAGGCCCTGTACTGGTCCCAAGCTTGTCACGGGTAAGCGGGACCGCCGGGGTGAGCAGAGTTAGAACAAGACAGATGGCAAGCATGTTGAAGGCAGGCACATTCATTGCCAGTATCCTTGCCCGAGATACGCAGGCGCCGGTCTCGCCAGGCCAAAGCTGCGCGTCAGCTCGCTAATGACGGGAGAATGCGATGAGGCTTTGCCGCTATGACGATGATCGGCTGGGCGTGGTGCGCGGCGACATGGTGCATGACGTCACGGAAGCACAGCGCCAGATCCGGTCGACTGCGCCTTATGACATGAAGGGTGACGCGGTCATTGCAGCACTGCCGCAGTGGCGCACGCGTATCGAGGAGATGGCCGCCAAGTCTGCAGGAAAGCCGCTTGCGCAGGTCAAGCTTCTTTCGCCGGTGGCGCGGCCCTCAAAGCTGGTCGCGGCTCCTACCAACTACAAGGCGCACATCGAGGAGATGGCGGCCCGGGCGAAAACGCAGGAGATCATGGTCTCGCCCGCGATCGGTCAGGCCGGCCTGTTCCTGAAAGCCAACTCATCCATGGTTGGCCCCTCCGAGGGAGTGGCCATCCGCTTTCCCGACCGCCGCAATGAGCACGAGGTCGAGCTCGCGATCATCTTCGGCAAAGCCGGCAGCGACATCCCGCGTGACAAGGCGCTGGACTACGTCGCCGGCTACTGCATCGGGCTCGACATGACGGCGCGCGGCAAGGAGGACCGAAGCTTCCGCAAATCGATCGACACCTATTCCGTGCTCGGTCCATGGATGGTGACGGCCGACGAGATACCGGATCCCGACAATGTGCCGCTTTCCATCTCGGTAGGCGGCGAGCAGAAGCAGCGCAGCAACACGAATATGCTGATCTACGACTGCCGCAAGCTCATCGAATGGGGCTCGACGTTCTACACCTTCTATCCAGGTGACGTGCTGTTCACGGGCACACCGGAAGGGGTCAGCCCGGTGAAGCCGGGGGACACCATGCTGGCAAAGATCGATCCGATTGGCGAAATGAGCGTGCCGGTGCGGGCCCACCAAATCCGCGGCTAAGGAGGCAATCCGCAATGCTCCAGGTCAAGCGCATCGGACACGCCACACTGACCACTCCCGATATCAAGCGTCAGCTCGATTATTACACCCGTATCATCGGCCTCAGTCTCGTCGCCAAGGAAAAGCACCGAGCGATCCTGGCAACGAAAGTCGGTCACGAGGTCATTGTGCTCGAGCACGGGGAGCGCGCGGCCGGAGTGCGGCTCGCGTTCCAGGTGGCGCCGCAGAGTGATCTGCGCGAGCTCGCGGCCCGCTTGGCCAAAGAAGGAATAAAATCGGAGAAGCGGAGCGCGATCACGCCTGGGATCAAAGACGCCATCGTGTTCACGGATCCCAAGGGCACCGAAATTGAAATATTTTCCGAGCAGGCGTTCGCCCCCGATGATGACAGCTACACGGGGGTCATGCCGCGTAAGCTTGGTCACGTCGCGTTTTATACTCCAGACGTGCAGGGCACGATGAAGTTCTACTGCGACGTGCTCGGGTTCAAGCTCTCGGACTCACGCAGCGATTTCTTCGTCTTCCTGCGCTGCGGCCGCGATCACCACACCATCAACCTCCTGCGCGCCGACCACGCGAATATTCACCACATCGCCTTCGAGCTGCGCGACGAGTCTGAAATCAATCGTGCCTGCGATTTCCTGGGCAAGAAGAACGTCAAGCTGTACTGGGGACCGATCCGCCACCTCATCGGTCACAACATCGCAATTTACCACCGCAACCCGGATGATATCGCCGTGGAGTTCTTCACCGATCTCGATGTGATGTCTGACGAGGAGCTCGGCTACTTCGAGCCGCGCCCATGGCATGAGGATCGGCCGCAGCGCCCTAAAATCTGGGGCGATGACACGCCGACGAATTACTGGGGGCCAGGACACCCCGAGCGCATTCCGGGCGCGCGAAAATAGCTGTCGCAGTGCCGAGCGGCTTCATTCCGCCTTCAGGCCAGCCGCTCGGATGACCTTGCCCCACTTGCGGGTTTCCGCATCGATGAAGCGCGCGAACGCGGCCGGTGAGCTTGCGAATACTGTCGAGCCGAGCTCGGCTATGCGCGTGCTCACGACCGGATCGGCAAGCCCCAAATTGATCTCGGTGTTCAGTCTCTCGATGATTTCGGCGGGTACGTTCTTTGGCGCGACCAGGCCTTGCCAACCGCTTGCTTCAAAGCCGGGCACCGACTCGGCGACCGTCGGGATGTCGGGCAGTCCGTCCCAGCGTGTTGCCGTTGTCACCGCGAGCGCGCGCAGCTTGCCGGCGCGAACGTTCTCGATTGAGGATAAAACGTTGTCGAACATGGCCTGTACCTGGCCGCCGAGCAGATCGGTCAGCGCAGGTGCGGCGCCACGGTAGGGCACGTGCTGCATCTCTATGCCGGCCGCCCGTTTGAACAGCTCGCCCGTGACATGCGACGACGTTCCGCTGCCGGATGAAGCAAAATTGATCTTGCCGGGATTGGCCTTGGCATAGGCGATGAACTCCGGCACCGTCTCGAACGGCAGCGAAGGGTTCACCTCCATGATGAGAGGCGCGTTGTAGAGGCTTGCGATCGGCGCGGTGTCGCGCACAAAGCTGAAGCTGAGATTTGGATAGAGCGTCGCGTTGATCGCCGCCGCCGGCCCAACCAGGAGGAGCGTATAGCCGTCGGGCGCTGAACGTATGACCGTCTCGGTGGCAATATTGCTCGCCGCACCCGGGCGGTTCTCGACGATGAATTGCTGGCCGAGCCGCTGCGACAGCCATTCCCCGATCAGGCGCGCGATGATGTCGGTCACCCCGCCCGGGGCAAAGCCGACCACAATGTGCACGGGCTTCGACGGATAGGCTTGCGAGCGCGCGCGCCGCGGCATGGCTGGGACCGCAGCAGCGGCCGCAGCGAGATGCAAAATGACTCTACGGTTGGAAAGCTTCACGCTCACCTTTCACGCTCACCTTTCACGCTCACCTTTCACGCTCACCTTTCACGCTCACGTTTGACGCTCACTTGCCTAAATCAGGCCAAGCGGAAGAGCTGCTCTGCCAGGCCGCCACTGATGGACGCAATTTGATCGGCGCTGAGCCGAGCCGCCTGGATGATCTTGGCCGGGTGCTCGTCGCCGATCGGGAACGGCATATCGGACCCCATCATCATGCGATCGGCGCCGATCATCTCGATGACGAACCGCAGCACACGTGCATCATGCACGATCGTGTCGGTATAGATGAGCGACAGGCCATCGAGCGGATTGGCGACGCCGCGCGTGATCTCGGCATTGCGGCTGAGCCGGCCCAACAGGAAGGGCAGACCTGCAGCACCCATTGGCGCAAAGATACGCGCGCTGTGGTAGCGCGTGACGTGGCCGCTGCAAAGAAGGCGCGCCACCGCGACAATGGCGTCACTGATGCGTCCAACCCCGTTCGCGAGCCCGTAATCGTTCACACGCACGTCGCCGGCGTCGTAGCTCGGGTGGATATGGATGAAGGCGCCGGTATCGTCAGCAGCCGCCCAGAACGCATCGAGATCGCGCGCGTCGAGCACGCTGCCGATCCCGCGTGGCAAGGTCGAGATCATGACGCCGGAAAATCCGGCCGTCATCGCTGCCCGCAGCACTGCGGCGGCGCGCGCGCCATCCTGTAGCGGAACGACCGCAAGCGGAACAAAGCGCGGCTCGGCCGCGGCGGCTGCAAGTTGAATCTCGTTGATCAGCCGGCACCACACCTCGCCTTCCTGGGGCGGCAGCTCGTAGCCGAACCAGTCCGGCCAGCTGCCGTTGACCTGACGGTCGATGCCCTCCCGATCCATCCAAGAAATGCGCCCAGTCACGTCGCTCAGTCCCGGCATGATCGGCCGCGAAGGCTTGCCGCCAGCAAAGGCAAGCGCGAGGGTCGGTCCATCCTCGACCAGTCGCACAGACGCAAAGCGCGCGCGGAATTTCCGGATCGCCTCGAGCAATTCGGGCGGCACCAGGTGGCCATGCACGTCGACGATCATGCCGCTTTCCTCATGACATTGGCGCGCGCACTGTCGCGATGAGGTCGCCGAGGCTCGCCATCTTGATCGGCAGCGCGTCGACCCGGAGCCCTAGCGGGGCAAGGGCGTCGTTCACCGCACTCGCCATGGCGGCAGGAGCGCCCAGATAGCCGGACTCGCCCGAGCCCTTCTGCCCCAGCACCGTATGCGGCGAAGGCGTCTCATGGTGCACGATTTCGACCTCCGGCACCTCCTGTGCCGAGGGCAGGAGATAATCCATCAGACTCTGGGCCACCAGTTGGCCCTCACGGTTGTAGGCGAATTCCTCGAGGAATGCCGCACCGATGCCATGCGCGATCCCGCCCATGGTCATACCGCGCACGATCTTCGGATTGATCACAGTGCCGCAGTCATGGCCGACGCAGTAGCGGCGTATGCTCGGCTTGCCCAGGTCGGGATCGATGCTCAGCAAGACGAGATGAAACTCGAAGGCGAAGCAGGGATACATCTGCACGCGACCGTCAGCGCCTGGCAGCTGGCCGCCCATCGGCACCATTTGCACGTGACTGACGGCGAGGCCCGGCTCGGTGCCCGCGGGAAGCCGGTGATGGTGCCGATGCGCGATGGTGACGAGCTCGATGAAACTGCGCCGAGAGGCAGGCGCCGCATTGTCGAATACGTCGCCGCCCTGGTAAGCGGCACGCTCGGCAGGGATTTGCAAATCATGTGCAGCAATGGCGAGAAGGCGCGCCTTGAGCTTTTGTGCGGCATGGAAGGCGGCGCCGCCCAGCATGATGGCCATGCGGCTGCCGACCGGGCTCTGGCTCGGCAATGAGGAGAGGGAATCCGGTCGCACCACACGGATGCGATCGGGGTCGATCTCGAGCACCTCGCCGATGACCGTGCCCACCAATGTCTCATGGCCCTGGCCTGCCGAGAGCGTGTGAATGTTGGCTGTGACCGCGCCGCCGACGTCGACGGTGACGCGGCAGGATTCGGTATAGGTCGTGGTCTCGTTCTTCGGGTTGAGCAGCGGCTCGAAGGTTGAATTGGCCCCACTCGGCTCCAGGCAGGCAGCGATGCCGATGCCGGCCAAGAGGCCTTGGGCGCGCAAGCGATCGCGTTCCACGACGAGCGAGGGATAGTCTGCACGAGCGAGCACCTTCTCGATCACGGCGTGATAGTCGCCGCTGTCGTAAGTGGTCCCGCTCGGGATCAAATAGGGGAACTGCTCGGCACGGATCAGATTGCGCCGACGCACCTCCAGGCGGTCCAGGCCGAGGTGAGCCGCCACCGCCTCGGTGGCCTGCTCGATGGCAAAATTGGTGGGCGACTGGCCAAAGGCGCGCACGGCCTCCTGTGGAGTCTTGTTCGAGGTGACGGCAATCGCCTGGTACTGCACGCTGCTGATCGTGTAAGGCCCGACGATGGCGCCGATCGGCTTGCCGAGCTGAAATGGCGAACGGCCGGCATGGGCACCGACATTGTCCAGGGCGCGCATCCTCATCGAGCGGATGACACCCGCCTCATCGAACGCAACCTCGACATTGAAGTTGCGCTCAGGACCATGGCTGTCGCCGCCGCGCATGTTCTCGAGACGATCCTCGATCAGTCGCACCGGAGCGGCGAGCCGCCGCGACAGATAGCCGGCCACCACGGCATGCTTGATGCCGCGCTTGACGCCGTAGCTGCCGCCCACGTCGACGTCGTTGTGCACGCGCACCGAAGACCCGGGAAGCTTCAGCGCGAGCGCAATCTGGTCGGGGAAGCGCGGCATCTGCACCGAAGCGTAGACGTCGAGAATTTCGCGCCAGGGATCCCAGCTCGCCAGCACGGCAAAGGTCTCCACCGGCACCGTCGAGCTGCGCCCCCATTTCGCTTGCACAGAGAGCCGATACGGACTTTCCGCAAAATCTCGCTCCACCTCGCCCCAGACGAAGGTGCGGTCGAGCAAAACGTTGGAGCCGTGCGCCTGATGGACCGGCGGGCTTCCCGGCCGGTAAGCCTCCTCGCCATCGAGCACGTAGGGCAGCGGCTCATATTCGATCGCCACCAGCTCGGCGGCGTCCTCCGCGGCCGCGCGCGTCTCAGCAACCACGGCCGCGACCCACTCGCCGGCATAACGCACCACGTCCACTGCGAGCGGCCGGCGCACCACACCGGGCGTGTCGAGCCCGGCGAGCAGGGGCGCAGAGGCGGCGGCGAGCTCGTGACCATCGAGCACGTGATGCACGTCGGCGGCGCGCAGCGCCGCTAGCTTGTCGACGGAGACGATGCGGGCCGCCGGATGTGGAGACGTCACGACGGCCACATGGCGCATGCCCGGCATGGCGATGTCTGCCGCGAAGCGGCCTTTCCCGGCAACAAAGCGCCGGTCCTCGCGCACCCGGCGGTCCTTGCTCACATAGCGGAAACCATCCTTGGCCACGGTCACGCCGTGCGCATGGGTTGATTGGACCCGCGCATCCGCTCGGCGGCAAGCGCGATCGCCTCGACGATCTGGGCATAGCCGGTGCAGCGGCAAATGTTGCCAGAGATGGCCTCGACAATGTCAGCGCGTGTCGGTGCCGGGTTGGCCGCAAGCAGCGCATGTGCCGTCAGGATCATCGCCGGCGTGCAATAGCCACACTGCATGCCGTGCGTCTCGCAGAATGCATCCTGGATCGGCGAGAGCTCGCCAGCAGCCGGCGCGATGCCCTCGATGGTGGTAATGGCATGGCCGTCGGCCTGCACGGTGAACATCAGGCAGGAACGGACGGCCGTCCCGTTGAGGAGCACGGTGCAGGCGCCGCAGACACCATGCTCGCAGCCGGCGTGAGCGCCGGTGAGCAGCAACTGGTCGCGCAGACAATCAAGCAGCGTAAGGCGAGGCTCAACATCCACCCTGCGCATGACGCCGTTCACGTCAAGGTCAACGCGCATGTGGTCCTCGCGCCTCCGCCCAGGCATCCACCACCGCTCGCGTCGCCAGCGTCACGGCGACGCGGCGGCGGAAGGCTGCGGAAGCATGCAGATCGGCAAGCCATTCGACGGCAGTGTCGTCCAAGGCGTCGCGCACGAGCTCGCCCACGCGCTCGCGCATGCGTCCGGCTGGGGGCGACGTGGTTGGCAAAGCACTCTCGACGGCCGCCAGCCGCAGCGACACCGCGGTGACCCCGCCGATCGCCAGCACCACGCGGCGGCATACGTCTGCGGCGTCCACCTCGATCTGCGCTGCTGCCGAGGCGAAGGCAAAGTCGCTCTGGCGCGCGCTGATCTCATGGAACCCTATGCCGATGCGTGAGTCATTGGCGGCGCGCCACACCGGAAAGCGCACGCCGGTGACACAACCGGTCGGCGGCACGGCTGTGACCATAGGGCCGAGGAAGAAATCGGCTGCAGCAATGTCCGCGCTGGTATCGCCATTGCGATAGCTGAGCGTGGCACCGAGCGTCACTGCCACGAGAGCAAGCTCGGCAGCTGGGTCCGCATTGGCGAGCGAGCCGCCGATGGTACCGCGCGCGCGGGTGGCGGCATGGCCCACATAGGGCATGATGCGCGCCAGCAATGGCAGCTTCACGCGCACCAGCGCATCGCGCTCCACCACGCATTGACGGGTGGCGGCGCCGATCGCCACCGCATCGCCTTCGTCGCGAATGAACGTGAGCTCGGCGAGACGCGCAATATCGATGAGCTGCCTCGGCCTGGCCAGGCGCATCGCCATCAGCGGCACGAGCGTCTGCCCACCCGCGATCAGGCGTGCGTCCTCGCTTTGCCCGAGCATGGCACATGCCTCGTCAAGGCTTGCCGGGCGTGCATAGTCGAAGGCTGCTGCCTTCATCCGCGGAGAATCCTATCCGGCAAAGCGCGCGCGCGACCGTTCGCGCGCTTTCGCCGCTTCGACCTCACGATTGCGCGGCATGCCCGCAGTCTCGAGCGACGCGAGCAGCCGCCGCGCGGCCTCAGCGACCTCCTCGACCGCCTGGGCAAATGCCGGCTCGTTCGCCCGCGACGGCTTGGAAAACCCGCTCAACTTGCGCACGAACTGCAGCGCGGAAGCCTGGATCTCATCCTCGCTCGCCGGCGGCTCGAAATTGAAAAGCGTCCGGATATTTCGGCACATCGGCAGAACCCCTCTATGCGCGCACCACGTTATTGCATGGCTATACGATCGCAACGGGCCTCGCGCCAGTGGCCCGATTCGGTTATCGAATATCGCGTACCCACGCCCATCGTGCGCCCGCGCAAGCCTATGGTGCGCACGCCGCTGCGCGGCTTTGCACACCCTACCCGGCCACGCGCGTGCATTGCGGGTGCTCACCACTTGTAGGGTGCGCAAAGGTGCGAAGCACCGTGCGCACCATCGGGGCTGTCGAGCGCCGAGCCTGACGGCGGGCTTGCCCGCTATTCTGGAAGCGGCTACGGCGGGTGCATCCGCCATTCACTCGGGAGCAATGGGATGACTCTCATGCATGCGAAGCCCTCGCGGCGCCAAGTCGTGAGCGGGGCGGCGGCGCTCGCCTGCGGCACGCTCGCGCGTGTGCGTCCGGCCGCTGCTGCCTATCCCGACCGTGCCATCCGCATTGTCGTGGCCAACACTCCGGGTGGCCCTTCCGACATCATTGCGCGCTTCATGGCGGCAGCGATGCAGGAGGCCATGCATGCATCGGTCTATGTCGAGAACAAAGGTGGCGCAGGAGGCAATATCGGGATGGGGCTGGTCGCACGCGCCGACCCCGACGGCTACACGATCCTGCTCTCGACCAGCGCCTTTGCCGTCAACCAAAGTCTCTATCAAGCCCTTCCCTACGAGGTCAGCGACTTCACGCCCATCTGTGAGCTTGCGGTCTCGCCGCATGTGTTCGCGGTAAAGCCGGAGCTCGGCGCCAGCACCATGAAGGAGTTCGTCGCACTCGCCAAAGCGCACCCCGAGAAGTTCAACGTGTCGGTGCCGCCGATCGGCACCACGCCGCAGCTGCAGGCCGAAGTGCTCAAGCAGCGCGAGGGACTGCAGGGCATGGCGACCGTCGTGTTCGCCGGAGGAGGCGACGGCGTGAAGGCTCTGATCAGCGGGACCGTGCAGCTCGCGTCCTCGGTCCTCGCGCCGATGCACCCGCACATCAAGTCGGGTGCCGCAAAAGCGCTTGCCGTCACTGGCAAGAGCCGGTGGTACGACCTGCCCGAGGTCCCGACCATGCTGGAGGCAGGCTATAAGGACTTCGTCTTCGAGACCTACACGGCGCTGATGGCGCCGGCGCGAACGCCGCCTGAGATCGTCGCACGGCTTGAGGCCGTGGCGCTCGACATTCTGCGGCGCCCTGACATGCGCGCCAAGCTCACGGAAGCGGGCTTCCAGGTGACGGCCACGACCGGCAAGGAGCACGCCGCGCGGATCACCCGCGAGATCCCGTTGTTCCGGCAGATCATCGAGCAGGCCGGTATCAAGAAGCTGTAGCGCTTCGTCCGGGGTGGCGCCGACGAGGTGTCCACGGCTGTGCTGATATGAATCGATCATCGGAGACGCTCCACTAGCCATGCACCAGGCGCTCCCCGCTCGCGGCATCCCGCCGCTGATCAAGCGCAACACGGCGCTGTTCGCGTTCTCGCAGGCCTTCATGGGTGCGGGCACGCAGCTCGGCTATGGCATCGGACCGCTCATGGTCATCAGCTTGACGCAGTCGGCGAGCTTGGCGGGATTGACCGTCGCACTCTTCGGCATCAGCCGCTTTCTGGTGGCTTATCCCGTCGGCAGGATCACCGACCGCCACGGGCGCAAGCCCGGCATCCAATTGGGCCTGGCGCTGGGACTCATCGGCACCGTCGCCGTGGGTGTTGCGATGCTCATCCACGCCATCGTCGCGCTCGTTTTCGGAATGTTGATTTTCGGAATGGGGATCAGTGCCGCACAGCAGATGCGCGTGGCCGCAACCGACATGTTTCCCCCACAGCAGCGCGCGCTAGCGCTGGGCTTCGTCGCCACCGGATCGCTCCTGGGGATCGTCATCTCTCCAGCGCTGATGTGGACAGCCGAAGCGGCCGCCACGCGCCTCGGCGCCCCGCCCATCGCGCTGCCTTGGCTCATGGTGCCGGTGCTGATCGTTGCCGGCATGGTGCTGGTGACCCTCGTGCACCCGGACCCGCGCGAGATCGGGATCAATCTTGAGCGCTATTATCCAGGTTACAAGGCGGACGCTTCCCGCGGCGGCGCGGAGCCGTCGGCAACGAGCTTCTCGGCCCGCGCACTCTGGCGTGAGCTACCCACGCGTCTCGCGATCGTCTGCAACGGTGCTGCGCAGGGCAATATGGCCATCGTGATGGTGCTGACCTCGCTCGTCCTGGCGCATCATGGCCACTCGCTCACAGCCATCACCATGTCGCACATGTTTCATTCCATAGGCATGTTCGGCTTCATGATCCCGCTGGGGCGCCTCGCCGATCGAGTCGGGCGCGAGCCGGTGATGTATCCCGGCGTTGCTACGACACTCGTCGGAGCTTTGTTCGTCACCTTCGGCGCACAATACTGGTCCGTGACGCTCGGCACCTTTCTGGTGGGGCTCGGTTGGTCTGCGGCAAATGTCGCCTCAACGGCGCTGATCGCCGATCATGCTACAACCCTGCATCGCGGGCGCGCGATCGGTGTGAACGACAGTGCCGCCGGCGCCATGACGCTGGCTGCGGCGGTGGTCACCGGACCGCTGGTCGAATACACCGGGCTGCCCGCCGCCGGCATTGCAGCAGCGCTGGTGGCCGCCGTGCCGCTCGTCCTCTTGGGCATCGCCCACCTTTCAAATGCAGAGCGCTCTTCAGCTTGAGCCGGTGACCGGCAGGCTGAACACATGGGGGGTCTTAATGGGAGCCTATGAACGCTGAGTCGGCTTGAGCGTCCGAAAAGTTATCGAGTATCGCAGATGCTCCACGGCCGGAATGCTGTGCTCCCATTCGCTGCGCGCGGCCGCGCTCAAGAGGTAAGCCGATCGCGGCTCGAGGATGAGCGATGCGCGCCGCCAGCCGTCACCCTCGCGCCGGCGAAAGCGGAAGGTGCACGACGCCGTCAGCGAAATGCCGATGACCTCGCCGAACTCGGCTTTGTCCTTGTGCCAGCCGATGGCGGCGCCTGGACGATACTCGGTGACCAGCACGTGTTGCAGCTCTGACGGCGCAATGCCGGAGAAGCGCCCCGCCTGTGCGCGCAGGGGTTTGAGAAAGTCGGGGATCTCCTCGCTCGGCTGGACCCTTCGGGCGCTGAAGTCATACTTCCAGCCAAAGGAGACGATGCGGCGCTTGCCGAGAAAGCCGTGGAACTCAAACTCCTTGAATGGCAAATGGGTGAGACCGGCCACGATCGCGGCCTCTTCCTCAACCGAGATCAGCCCCGGCTCATAGCGGAAGCCCTGCGGCAACGCCTCGGCTTTCGCAAACAGGCTCAACTGGCTGGACATGCACGTCAGCTCGGGCGGATTGCCGTCACATCCACTCAGAAAGCCTCGTTTGCCCGGACTTGTTCCGCACGCCCCTTTCCGCGCCGGAGACAAGGCCCTTCGCCCGGCTTCGTGTTGGATCAGCTCTTTTGCGGATCGACGAAGAGCTCGGCTACCGTCATTCGGCGCGGCGTGAGGCCTTGCTTGAATGCGGTCTCCTCGAGCGCCTTGATGGTGGGCAAATTCGCCCGCATGCCATAAGGCAATGGGTCGTCCCCCACGATTTTGGTGAACTCCAGATACTTCCTGTCATTAGCGGTTGCGGCGCTGCCCGAGCGCAGTCTGGTCAGCCATTCGTTCTTCGCACGCGAGAACGCGTTGAACAACGAGCGGGCGACCCACGGATGCTCCCTGAGCACGGCGTCTTTCACCACGAGGGTCCCGTGCATCGGGTAAATGCCGGTCTTGTTGAACCACGCAGCTTCGAGCTCTGCCGCATTTGGAAAGAGCTCGGGATAATTTGCCTCGACCTCCTTCCAACCGCCGCTGGTCGGCGATCCGGAGCGGCCGATACCGGCATTGGCGGCAAAGCCCGCAGCGAGCTCCCCTTGCGCCATCATGTCAGCAAGCGAGCGACCTGACGCTGCGTGCACCACATTGGGCGGCAGCTTCAGTTGGGGTACGTGCTCCTCGTCATCAACGACCCACGTCACCTTCGCGCAATCAACACCAAACTCGTCGATCAGAATGCCCCGTGTCCAAACGCCGGTTGTCACGGAATAGGCGCGCACGCCGACCTTGCGTCCCTTCAGATCCGTGGGATGCTTGATGCCGGCATCGGGCCGCACGAGCAGCCCGCTATGATGGAAACGGCGCACTACAAAGATGGGCAGCGCGACGAATGGCGCGCCGTAGGCGCGCGCAATGATGTAGGTGGTTGGGGCGATCTCGCAGACATCGAATTCCACCTGCCGCACCATGCGCCGGTATGCGCCGATCTGCGGGATCACGCGGATGAAATTCGGCTCCACCCCCTCGATCGCAACTTCACCTTTGAGTATCGCTGTCGTGTGGGGATAGTCTGCAATGGCAATGTCGAGTTTCAGATCAGCGGCCAAAGCCGTTCTCCGTTGGAAGAGAGTTCCGACTGCACCTGATAGCAGGGCTCGTCGCGAGAGCGCAGGGCGGTATTTTAGAATGGCGCTGTCGCGCTGCACGTCGGCAGTACAAAGTGCCGTAGCCGCGTTCGACGCAGCGTGCCTCTGGCGCCGCTCTCTGCGCGGGGGGCTGCGTACCTTTGCACACGCTAGAGCCGCAACGCCTCTGGCTCGCATCGTGCCCCCTCGATTGAGTTTGGCATGGCCGACAACTTGACCGACAAGGTGGTCGCCTGGGCGTGCGAGATAGCTACGTGCGCGTCGCGGCTTCCGTCAAGACAGGCGCGTGAGGACTATTTGGATGAGCGCCGCCGCGAGCTGGTCACCGGATCGCTCGCCGAGGGGCTGTCGGCGCAGGATGCCGATCTCCTCGCAGACGCCTGCCTGGAAGCTGCGCGCCGCATCATGTTCGAGCTGTTGGCGCGCAGTGCCGACCTTCCCCAAGGCCGCGCATAGTGTGGCGGTTCAGTTGTCCGCATCATTCTTGCCGCAAGCTCGTCATGCGGACTTCTGAACCAACGCGACACCTATAGTTTGCCAGTGTCCCGGATGACACACGCGTAACCTCGGCCGTAAACCAAATAGCGGCGTAGGGCGGATTAGCGAAGCGTAATCCGCCGCGTCACCTGATGCACCGATCGGCGGGTTACGGCGCAAGCGCGCGCCTAACCCGCCCTACGACCGACGCGGGTCGTTGTCGCGAGTGTCGACCCAGTGTCCGCCGATTCCGAAGTTCGCAAACTCCCCTGCCGCACCCTGATGCGAACGTCGGCATCGCGACTCTAGCGCCTGACGCCGCTGCCCGGCCTGAGCTCAGCCTTGGGCAATCCCACCGACCATCAAGCGGCCGGCCCGTCCCAGTTGGGTTGCCAGCTCGCGCAGGCTGCGGCGCTGCGCGCCGACGCGCCGCCTATCAAGCTGAACCAGCCTCGCTTCGTCGAGCTCCAGGCCGATGCGCGCCCACAGAGCATCGACATTGTAGACCTCGCGCCGCGGCGGCATGGCGATCGGGACGATGTCGCTTGCCGGCAGATCGAGAGCGCTCGCAACCGAATTGATTGCGGCTACGACATTGCGCGCCTTCGCTCCAGCGGGGCTCGCGAGATCGTAAGGCGGCGCCCACTCGTTGGCCGGGCGTAACTCGTCGATATGCGTCAGGGCGAGAATGATGCGTGGTGGACGGCGCGCAAGCTGCTCTCTCCCCCAGGCACGCAGAGAGTCGAGCGCTTGCCGATCGGGCGCGCGCGCCGGTTGCGTGGCGGAAGCCACCCACAGCACGAGATCGGCGCGCTCCGCCTGCGACCGCAGGTCCTGCTCGAGGCCATCGCTCAGACCTGGCATATCGACGAGCGACACGGCGGGCTGGCCGTCGAGCTCGAGCCGATATTCCGTCGCCCGCGCCGTAGTCGGCATCGGCCCGACGGCGCAGCGCGTCTCCTCCCCCAGCGCGTTGACCAGGCTGGACTTACCCGCATTCACCTGGCCTGCCAGGATGATGCGCACGGGAGCCGTGGCCACTTCGGGAGCCGCCATATCGCTCGCCTGGGCCGCCCCGAGCTCTTGCACTGAAAGGGCCAGACGGCCGGAGTAAAGATCGATGGCGGCGCGGCCCACCTCGAGCACGAACATGCGCGTGGCATAGGCGCGCAGCCGGTAGGACAACACGCTCGCTGCCTTGTCCACCCACAAGCCGCTTGTTTCCTGCCCCGCGGCCTGCAGCGGGTTGAGCATGGCCCGCGCGATGCGCCAGAGCCCGTAGCCGAGGCGCCATCCTGCTTGTGCGGTGGCGCCGTAGCGTTCGTTCTGCCGATGCATCCAGAGAAGATGGCTCAAGCGCAGCGTGCGGACGCCGGGGATGTGGCCCAGCGCTTCCCGGCGCACCTCGCGGCAGAGCCGCTCGCCGAGCAGGAGCACCTCGGGCAGGGTGAACTGGGCCCAAGCCGAATGCGCCTCCGGGTGCAGCCGGCGTGCCACTGTATCAATGGTGTCCTGGGCGCGCGCGAGGATGGGGTCGAGCTCGGTCAGGGAGAACGGCGGTGTTGCATCGGCAAGCGCCAGCAAAGCGTTCCAGGCGTCATGCTCCGCCTCACTCCAGCTGCGCGAGGGCGCGGCAAGATCCCCGAGCGCGAGGCGTGCCTCCGCATCGGCGCGGCGGCGCACGAACCGCACCAAAGGCCATGTTATGAGAGCAAGCGCCGCGGCCCCTAACGCCCAGCGCCAGACGTGCCCGCCCTGCCACAGCCAAACACACCCAAGCACCAGGAGCGAGACCCACGGCAAGGTCAACGCGACGATGAGCAGCGTCTCCGGCCAATACCGCTGCAGCGTGCGGCTTTTCATGCGCGCACTGGTGGTTGCGCGGGGGCCATCCTGGCATGGCGCAGACCGGTGGAAAGTCCTTCGCGGAAGGCGCGGCGCACCTCCTGCGTTGGCGCCGTCAGACCGCGCCGGCGATAGCCGAGCCAAACACATGCCGCCTCGCCGATCCCCACGGTCACCGCGAAACCTGCCGCAGCATTGAGCGCCCCGGCGGTGAGCGTGCCGACCACGGGAATGACCTTGGCCATCTCGCGCAGTCCAAACCGCAGCAGCCACCAGGCCAGGGTGGCGCCACCAACGGCACCGCTGAACTCGCCAAACATCCGCGGCGTCCATTCAACCCGATAGCGTTGCGCGAGCGCCCGCAACATCGCGGCAATCACGCCGGCGAGGCCGCCCACGCCGACAACCGGGAGAGGCAAGGCACCAGCGCCGGCTGCAGCCGTGCCGCAGCCATAAATCAAAGGACGCGCTTTCGCCCGGATACCGTCGCTCTCGCTGTCGGCGCGCGCGCGGTTGAGCATGTCGAAGGCAACCGGAGCCGTCTCGCCGAGAACAGCGGACAAGGCGTCGAGGCCGTAGTCACGCGGTGCCAATCCGTCCTCGGGCTCGGTAAAATCAAGCGGCACAAAACGCGGCTGCGGTCCACGCAGCCCCACGAACAATTTCCGTTGATAAGCGAGAGCCTGTCGCAACCCATGCGGCAGGCTCGCGTGCGTCTCGTCCTCGCGGCCGCCCGTGTAAGGATACGGGAGCGGATGCCCCATGCCCGGCGTATAAAGCCGGTGCAACCCGGTCTGTGCCACCACGATGGGCCAGTCCGGATGGCGGCGACGGGCCTGTTGCACAGTGTTCAGCACGACGTCCTGAACCGGATCGGCAACCTGCATCACGACCAGCACGAGGTGTGATTGCTGCTCACACCAGGAGATGTCGCTTTTCGGGTCATAGCCGACCTCGTCGAGGCCGCGGGTATCGAGAAAACGGACGATCGGCGCCTCCGCGGGCACATCGTAGAACGAGGCAGTCCGCGTGCAGGGCTCGAACCCGAGACCCACCTCGGCGCGCGTATCGCCCGTTAGCGCCGAGACCAGCGCAGTCTTCCCTGCTCCGGTCTTGCCAAGGAGCCACACGACCGGGGCCATGGCTTGCGCCTTGTGGCGCGCGTGCTCCTCCCCGGCGCCGGCCGGCGCAAACAGGATCTGCTCGGTTGCCTCTCGAAGTTGCTTGGGAACACTCACGGGCTGTCTCGGAGAGCGGTTGCGCGATGAGATTGCGCACTTGGTGCTGAAATCAACGATTGTGGCAACGTTCCACGCTCAAAGCACGTTCCCGAATCATTCGAGACCCAGGAACTTATTGCTGAACCCGGGATCGCCGAGAAGCGCGTCACGCGTCCCTTCGAGCACCGTCCTGCCGTTCTCGATGACATATGCGCGGCCGACAAAATCCATGGCGCGGCGGATGTTCTGCTCGACCAGCAGCAAGGTCACTCCGTCTGCCGACAAGCGATGCAATGCCGCCATAACCTCCTCGACAATGATCGGCGCGACACCGAGAAACGGCTCGTCGAGCAGAAGCAATTGGGGATCGGACATCAAGGCCCGGGCGATCGCCACCATCTGCTGCTGCCCGCCTGAAAGCTGACCGGCCGGCTGTTCGGCCTTTTCTTTGAGGACGGGAAACAAAGCATAACAGCGCTGCAGTCCCTCACTGAGCGTGTGACGCTTGCGGCGGATGTAAGCGCCCATCTGCAGATTCTCGCGCACGGTCATTTCCGGAAACAGGCGGCGTCCTTCCGCCACGAGCGCAATACCTTCGGCGACGTTGTCGGCGGTGTCGCGGCCGCTCACCATCTTGCCACGGTATTGAATTGTCCCGGCGGCGGCGCGGTAGAGGCCGAGCACCGCGCCAAGGGTCGTCGACTTTCCCGCACCGTTGGCACCGAGCAGCGCCACTCTTTCACCCTCTCTGATCGCGAAGCTCACGTCCCACAGCGCCCGCAGCTCCCCATGGTCGACCGCGAGATGGGAAACCTCGAGCATCATGGGACGACCTCGGTGCCTGTGCCCACATAGGAGCGCAGCACACGCTCCTCCCGCAGCACGATGTCCGGCGCTCCGTCGGCAATGACCGCGCCCTGCTCGAGGACCACCAGACGGTCCACCACCTGCGTAAGCGCCGAGAGGATATGCTCGACCCAGATCACCGTGATCCCATATTGGTCGCGGATATCACGGATATGCTCCACGAAGTGCCGCACCTCGGCCGGGGTAAGGCCTGATGCCACCTCATCGACCAGCAGAAGGCGTGGGCGACAGGCCAGCGCGCGGGCAAACTCCACGGCCTTGCGCTGCTGCAGAGTCAGGCGATCCACCCGCTCAGTCAGGCTGTCGGCGAGGCCTGCATAGGCGACAAAACGGCTCGCTTCCCCCAAGGCGCCGATGCGGTCGAGAGGTTGCGCGCCGCGAAACATGAGCGGCATGGCGACATTTTCCTGCACCGTGAGATCGCTGAACGGGCGAGGGATCTGATAGGTGCGCCCCATGCCGAGCCGCGAGACGCTGTCGCGCCGCAGTCCTCGCAGGCTGCGCCCGGCGAACTCGATGTCACCAGCAACCGGCTCGAATACCTTGGACAGGCAGTTGAACAGGGTGGTCTTGCCGGAGCCATTGGCGCCGATCAGGCCTACGATCTCCCCCTCGCGAATGTCGAGAGTGACGCGGTTCACGGCCACATTGCCGCCGAACGCCATGGTCAGATCGCGCGTGGCGAGCAACACGCGCGAGCGATCCGGCTTCCCTCGGGCGAGCGGAAGCCCCTCGACCAGTGTCGCCGCGGCTGCGCCAGCACCAGAGGCGATGCGCTCGTGGTGCTCGAGGCCGAGCGGCGCCAAAAATCCGACCCGTTGCACCCACGGCGCCCGCAACAACCCGCCGGGCATGAAGCGTCCAATCAGAATGAGGGCGAGCCCGATAATGGTGAACTGCAGCATCGTCAGGTTGAGAATGAGCAACTGGATGCCAACCGCGAGCAGGACCGTCCCCACCAGTGGTCCCCACAACAGCCCAGAACCGCCCAGGAGCGCCATCGCCACGGGAATGAGCGCGACATCCAATCCGAAGACGGTGCGCGGCTCGATATAGCGGAAAGACCAGGCATAGGCGCTGCCTGCGACGGCAGCCGCCATTGCTCCATACGCCATCGCCTGTAGCTTTATTGGAAATATTCGGATGCCGACGATCTCGGCCGCCTGCTCATCGTTGCGGATGGCCTTGAGCGCATAGCCAAGCCGGCTGCGGCTGATCCAGATGCTGATCCAGAACACTGCAACTGCGCCGGCGAAGGCGGCGTAGTAGGCGAATATCTTGACATCGATGCCATGCACCATCGCCGTGGAGGGCGGCAGCAGAATGCCGTCAGAGCCGCGTGTGATGGCAACAAGATTGGAGGCAAGCAGCTCGAACAGCGGCAGCAACGAAAGTGTCGCGAACGCGAAGTAATCCCCGCGCAGTCGGAACAGCGGGAAGCTCAACAGCGCTCCGGTGAAACCGGTGAACAGAGCTGCGACAAGGAATGACACGACGACCGGCGCGCCGTTCACGTTGGCGAGCGCAAAGGCGTAGGCGCCTATGCCGAAATAGATGTAATGACCGAGATTGACGTATCCGGCTTCGCCATGCAGCCAGTCCCAGCTCTGTGCGACGATATAAGAGGAGAGGAGCGTAAACAGGAACGTTGTGAGGTAGGCGCCTGCGAAGGGCGGGACCAAAGCGGCAATGGCAATGACGATGGCAAGCGCGAGGAAGCTGCGCAGCCGCCGCGCTGCGCTCATGTCGCTCTCCGCGAGAGAAAACCCTGCGGAAAGACGATGAGGATGGCGAGCAAGAGCATGATGCTGAGCCCCGGCGCCCAGTCCGAGCTCCAGAAGAACCCGGTGAGCGCCTCGGCAACTCCGAGGAAGATGCCCGCGAGCAAGGCTCCCGGCAGACTGCCGATACCGCCGAGGATGATGATGGTGAAAGCTTTTACGGTGAGCTCGAAGCCAACGTAAGGATTGACCGGGAAGTTCAACGTGTAGAGCACGCCGGCTACCGCGACGATCGCCGAGCCGAAGGCCACCGTGGCTGCGTGAATGGTGCCGGCGCGAACACCACAAAGACGCGCACCAACACTGTCCTGTGTCACCGCGCGCACAGCGCCGCCGAACCAGGTGCGCGTGAGAATGAGATGCAGCGCCACCGTCGAGATGACGATGCCGAGGAGCACGTAAAGCTCTGTTGTTGAGACGATGATGCCACCGACCGCGAATACGTTGACGTCAAGACGGATATTGCGGTTGGTGGGGCCGACGAGCTGGGCCGCCATGTCGCTCAGCACCAGCAGAAGACCGACCGTGACCAGGACGGTGCCGACCACCGTCTGCACCGGCGTGCGCGCCTTGAGCGGCTCGAGGAGGAGCACGTACATCAGCCAGCCGAACGCAAAGAACGCGAGCGACAATAGCGCGGCGATCAGGACAGGGTTGAGCTGCCAGGCTGCGAACATCACGCTGGCGGCTATGCCGGCAACCACCAGCAAGGTGCCGTGCGCGAAATTGAGAATACGCGCCACCCCGTAGATGAGCGACAGGCCGAACGCGATCAGCGCATAAAGTCCGCCGAGCAACAGGCCGCCGATCAGCAACTGGATGATGATGGCGGTCATGCGGAAAGGGACGACAGGCCGGGCACTCGCCGGATGGTGGACGCTCGCTCCGCCCACACCTCAGCATGCGGGCGGAGACATAGGGCTTATCGCCAGGACGGCGAAGGCCAGATCACCTTGCCGTTTGCGTGAGCGGACGGCCAGACGACGACCGGCTCGCCCTTCTGCAACTGGTGGGTATAGGACACGATTTGCGACAGGCCGCCCTCATCGAACTGGAATTCGCCGCCGACGTGCTTCCACACCGCTCCGGGCTTGCGCAACTCGGCCGTGACCTTCTCGCGGTCGACCGCCCCGGCCCGCTCGATCGCCTGCATCATCACCAGGTATGCATCGAGCCGGCCGACCGTCCAAAGATAGTCGAATACCTTGATGTCGGCCTGCTTGAGGACTGCGCGTGCGAAGTCGGCGTAGTTTCCGCCGAGCCCTTCGTGCCAGTAGATCTCCCCCGTGACGCCCTCGAGGTCGGCTTGGCGTGCCATGGAGCCGTTCGCCATGATGTGGTGCACGTCCATTGCCTTGACCTGCAGTTGGCGCATCTGCTGCAGCAAGGGGACCGAGACTGCGTCGAAGGACGAGATGTAGATGACATCCGGCTGCGCCGCCTTGGCCTTGAGAATGGCTCCCGAGAAATTCTTGGTCGTACCGGCGAACTGCTCTGTGCCGACAGTCTTCATCCCAATCTTCTCGGCGTACAGCATGCTGTTTTCTTGAACCGCCTTGGTGACAAGGTTGTCCTGTACGATCCAAAACACTGACGTGGGCTTTGGATTCATATTGCCGAGCATATCGAAATAGTTTTTCGACCAGGTTCGCGCGTCGAGCGCAACGCCGGCAATGTATTTGAAGCCGCTCTGGTAGAGCTTCGGCGTGGCGACGTTCGACATCACGCTCGGGATTTTATACTTCTCGAACACGGCCGAGACGGGAAAGCCATGCGTCGACCAATCGGGCCCGACGAACAGGTCGACGTTATCGACCGTCGCGAGTTTCTCGTAGAGGCTCACTGCGGTCGCAGCAATGCTTTGGTCGTCATAATAGATGAACTTGATGGGCAGCTTCTTGTTGCAGGAGCTCACCAGCACCCCTCCGCTGCTGTTGAACTCCTTCTCGAAGGCCTCGGTCATCTTGTCCCAGCGGCCGGCCAGCGAGGAATTGATGCCTGTGATGGATATGGTGGTCCCCAGCACAATGGGACCCTCACATGAATTCTCTTTGGCTTGAGACGCGGTCACGCCAACCAAGATCGCGGCACCGGCAGCACATGCGCTCCATATCCGCAACATTGGAATCCTCCCTCGCCTGCTGTTCTCGACGACGCCCAGCTAGGATGGGACGGAAATAGGCTGCGCTGCAAGGGGCGATCACGCTGCGCTCGCGTGGCTTGCAGCCGGGCGTCGTGGTCCTGTTAGGCAGTGGCAAAAGCGAGGTTCGGTATCCCTGCCGGGTCGCGCAACGGCGGCATCACCTTTTCAGCGAACAGGCGCATGCTCTTCTGCGTGTACTCGGCCGGCATGCTGCCGATCTGCATCATCGCCACGAGCACATTGAACCCAATGTCGCGCTGGTGGTGCGCGAGCGTCTCGCGCACAGTAGCCGGACTGCCACAGATGAACATGCCGCGTCGCATGAACTCGTCGCAGTCCGGCGCCGCGTCTGATGTGTACGAGGCTTTGGCCTGCCGTAGCTTCTTCATCGAAGCAACGGACGTGTAGCCGGGCGGCAGCAGATATTCGAGAGGCATACGCAAGAACTTGTTGTACATCGCCTCGATGTGCGGCTTTGCCTCGCGCCGCGCCGCTTCGTCGGAATCCGAGACATAGATCGGCAGTGCCCAGCCAAGCTTATCGGGCGACGCCTCGTAGCCATGCCGCTCGGCAGTCTCCTTATACTGCTGGTGGAAACGTTTGACCTGACTGACCGGGCTGAAGGTCTGCAGATAGGTGTATTTCCGCTCAGGAGCGGAGGCCCATTCGATTGTCTCGCTCGAACCTTGAGAAGGAATCCACACCGGCGGATGCGGCTGCTGGTACGGACGCGGCCACAAGTTCACATACTTGAACTGATAGTGCTTGCCGTAAAATTCGAACGGCCCGGTTCGTGTCCACGCCTGAATGATCAGGTCATGCGCCTCGTGGAAACGCTCGTGCGACTTGGCGGGATTGGAGCCGGTCGAATGATACTCGACGCCAATTCCGCGCACGAAGCCGGCAACAAGTCTTCCGCCGGTAATGTTGTCGAGAATTGCGTATTCCTCGGCAATGTTGAGCGGATTGTTGACCAGCGGCAGCGCGCGACCGAGCACGGCGATGCGAGCGCGCTTGGTGCGCCGTGACAATGCACCGGCCAGCACCCCAGGCATCGGCATCAATCCGTAGGCCGTCTGGTGGTGCTCATTGACGCAGAGCACGTCAAAGCCGAGCTCGTCGCCCATTTCGAGCTCGTCGAGATAACGGTTGTAGAGGAGGTGCCCCTGTTTGGGGTCATAGTAACTGTTCGGCAGCGCCATCCAGGAGGTCGGGTAGTGCCGATCGAAGGTCAGGTCGAGCGGCGCATACGGCATGAGGTGGAACAGGCAGAATTTCATGCTGCACCGTCTCCGACAAACTGCGTGAACAGTTCGACAAACGCATCAGCTCTTTCCACCTGCGGCAGATGTCCGCAAGCAGGCAGCACCACGAGGCGCGAGTGCGTGATCAGGCGATGATACTCCTCACCATAACGCGCGGGAAAAATCTTGTCTGAGTCACCCCACACGATGAGAGTGGGGATTTTTATGCGATGAAGCCATTTGCGCAGGCGCGGATGATGAAATCGCGGGTGCCATGCGAGATCCGCGGTCGCGAGCTCATTGCGCAGCGCGATGTCCACCTGCTCGTCCGTCAATGGCATAGCCAGCCGCTGATCGGCGAGACGCTGGTCGACAAAGAGATTGCGGACCCGCTCCTCTGGGCTCCACAGGAAAAGGTCACCCATTGGCACTTCTGGCACGTACAATCCCGCCGCGCCGAGAAGCGTGAGCGTTTGCAAGCGCTGTGTGCTGCGAATGGCGATCTCGGCAGCGAGCCATCCCCCGAGCGAGCTGCCCACCAAGTGCACCTTGTCGAGATCGAGGTGGTCGATGAAATCCAGGTAGAAAAAAGCAAGGTCGGACATATCGTCAAGCCACGCGGGCTTGTCCGAGCGTCCATAGCCTGGATGATCCGGCACGATTACATCGTAGCGCTCGGCGAGCTTCTCCATGAACGGCAGCCAGATGCCGGCTCCGCCGGCGCCGTGCAGGAACAGGAGCGGCGCCCCGCTGCCGCCGCGCATGACCTCAACCGCACAGCTCGCAATTGTGTGCGTCTTGAACGAGCAGGGAGCCAAGGCAAATCCTCACGCTAAGCGGCTTTGAGCGACACTTCCGTCTGTGCCCTTGAATATGTGCCGTTGTATGTGTGTCGCTCAAGGGCGTCCTGCCCAGGCGAATAACATCCGCTGCGCCCGTACTCTCCAAAGTAGGTCACGGAACTCCGTTCCCTCGTTCGGGACAACACCTGCGATAAAAAGCCCCGGGGGTTCGCCCGGGGCTTTGGCATTGCGAACGGCTAGAGCAATCAGTCGTGGTGCTCGTAATCCATGCGCAAGTTCAGACGAACATTCGGATCCGGATCGGCGCCGAGATAGGCATTGCCCTCGTATACCGGAACGGCCTGATTGTTCGCGCGCCGCTGCACTTCGGCACGGCTGTTCTGATCGACTTGGGTTGGCTGCGCAGGCGCCCGGCGGACCGCTGTCTGCGCGAGCGCAGGCGAAGCGATGAGGATCGCAATCGCAATAGTGGTGATGAGCTTCTTCATGGTTCCTTCTCCTCCGAAGGGCATCCGCCCCCGTTTCGACGGCGCCATGTGCAGCGGAAAGGGCATCTACTGCAATGCACAAAACATTGATTCAAACGTGATCCGTCGTTCACGAAATGAACAACAGTTTTAAGGACTTAACAGGCGCCCTCCGCGATTTATACGGAATTAATGCAGTGCAATATCGACGACGATGTTGCAGCTACCTTGCAGCATTCTCTGCGTAAAAAGCGGAGAAATGTCAGGCGTCGAGATCCGGTGGCAATGGCGTCTTGCCACGAATCAGGTCCGATGCCCGCTCGGCCAGCATCAGGACGCAGGCGTTGATGTGCGCGGAGACGAGGTCCGGCATTACGGATGCGTCGACGACCCGCAGCGCTTCGACGCCGCGGACCCGCAGATCCGAATCAGTGACGGTGTCAGGGGTGATGCCCATGGCACAGGTGCCACAGGGATGGTGCGCAGTAATGGCAGTGCGACGGATGAAGGCCTCGATGTCGGCGTCAGTCTTGACGGCCTCCCCCGGGGAAGTCTCGGGCCCGCGAAAGGGCTCCATCGCTTTCTGGTAGGCGACCTGGCGCGCGAGGTGCACGCCCTCGCGCAGGCGCGGCAAATCCGTCGAAGCAGAGAAAAAGTTATAGCGGATGCGCGGCGGCTGGCGCGGGTCACTCGAAGCCAGCAGGATCTCCCCGCGGCTATCGGGATGCAGCAGGGTGGGGCGGATGCCGTAACCATCCATGTAGGACGGGCGAAGCAGGGGAAACCACAGATGTGGCGCCGCCGGCGCGCCGCGAAACATGAACTCGATGTCGGGCACCGCCAACTCTGCACGGCTCTTGATGAAGGCGTGCAGTCCACCGGGGACAACCGTGCCCGGACCCGTGCCGAAGAAGTAGGCGCGAACCATGCTCGCGGCCATTCGATCGAAGCGCATCTCGCGATGGAAGCTGCCTTTGTCGCGCCGCTCAAAGAAAACCATGACGGCCAGATGATCCTGCAGGTTTTTGCCAACAGGCAGATCGACGACCGGCTTGATGCCGACCTCGGCGAGATGCGCGGCCGGGCCGATGCCGGAGAGCATGAGGAGAGGCGGGGTGTTGAAGGCTCCCGCCGTGAGGATGACTTCGCGATCAGCCGATGCGCGGGCAGCCTCACCGCCTCGCTTGACGAATTCCACGCCGGTTGCGCGAGTGCCGCGCAACAGCAGGCGCGTTGCATGCGCCCCGGTTTCCACCGTGAGATTCTTGCGCGTGCGCGCCGGCCGCAGATAGGCCGTTGCCGCCGACGAGCGATAGCCGTTACGGATGGTGTACTGGCCGCGGCCAAACCCTTCCTGCTGCTTGCCGTTGTAATCGTCCGTGACCGGCATGCCGGCGCTGCGTGCCGCCTCGAGCCAGGCGTCGTAAACGGGATCGAGGGTCTTGGCGAACTCGGTCCCTACCGGTCCCGAGCCGCCGCGCCACGTGTTCTCGCCCCCGGCCCACGTCTCGCTGCGCTTGAAGTAGGGGAGCACATCGGCATAGGACCAGCCCCGCGCACCCTTCTGCGCCCAGCGGTCGTAGTCGCCGCGATGGCCGCGGGTGTAAGCCATGACGTTGATGGACGATGAGCCCCCCAGCACCTTGCCGCGCATCGCCTCGATGCGGCGGCCATTCAAATTGGGCTCGGGCTCCGTGTGATAGCCCCAGTTGAACATGTCACGCTCGTGCATCTTACCCATGCCGAGCGGGATGTGAATGAACGGGTGCAGGTCGCGCCCGCCGGCCTCGAGCAACAGCACGCGCGCGGCGCCGTCCTCGGTCAGTCGGTTCGCCAGCACGCAGCCGGCTGATCCTCCGCCGACGATCACATAGTCATAGTCGTTGCGCTGGCTCATGGGTCACACATCGAGCGTGCTGGGAGCGAAAATTTCCTTGAGGTCCACGCGCCGTGCCGAGAGGCCCTGCTCGTGCACGTACTGAGCAATGGTTTCGAGCACGGGCCGGGCGGCCTTGAAGCCATAAGCGAGCGGATCGTGCGCTGCGAGCGTACGCTTGACGCCAAGGTCGACCAAGCCGCTGTCGAAGTACCATTGCAGATGGGAATTGGCGCACTGGGCGATCTCGTCCTTGGCTGCAACAAAGGCGGAGTAGAGATTGAGCGCAAGCCAGGGGTGACGCTCGAGCAGAGCGCGTCGCACCACCACCGTGTGGTTGATCGGATAGAGGCTGGTTTTGGCGTAGAACCGACGGCCCTCGGCGGCAGGATCCGGAAAAAGGTAATGTGTCGCGGCAGAGACATCGACCTTGCTGCGGTCCACCAGGTTCCTGTCGACGAGATAATGGATTGCACCATGGAGCTCACCGCGCAGCAGCATCTGGCCGATGTCGGTGGTGGGCGGGATCTGATTCACGCGCACGCCTTCCGGGGCGACAAAGCCCGTCGCGCCGCCGTGGCTCTTGTCGGGATTGCGCTCCATGAACCATTCGATGTCGCGCGCGTGCACACCGAATTCGTGCTGCAGTATCCCGCGCGCCCAGATCGCCCAGGTCTGCTGATACTCGGGAACGCCGATGCGCTTGCCCTTGAGCTGCGCTGGCTCGCCGATGCCGGAATCGTTGCGCACGATGAGGCTCGTGTGGAAGAACTTCCGCATTGTGAAAACAGGGATTGCCACCCAGCGCGTGTCACCGCGTGAGGTGGCGATGATCAGCGACGACATCGACATTTCGGAGACATCGAATTCGGCAAAGCGCAATTGGCGCCAGAACATCTCCGACGGGTGCACCACCGTGGGTACGAGCCGGATGCCCTGAGGCGCGACGCGTCCCTCGATCAGCGGGCGCGTGCGATCATTGTCGGAGAGCGCGATGCTCAGCTCGAGACGGTCGGTCAAGCTTGCGCCGGGAGCGTCACGTACACGCGATTTTCGCGTACCTTTACCCCGACGGGCCGCAGCCGGTACTTCGGATCACCGCAATGGCGTCCGCTGGTAATGTCGAACTCCCAACCGTGCCATGGACACACGATGTTCTTGCTGGCGGCAAAGCGCAGGCCACGGCTGGTTTGATCGGGTGCAAGCTCCTCCTCCACGCGCGGAATGACCTTGCCCTGGCAGACCGGACCGCCGTCATGCGGGCAGTAATTCTCGTAAGCCACGAGCCTCTCGCCCTCCCGGAAGATGCCGAACTCGAACGCGTCCACCCGCAGCACCCGGCAGCCCCCCTCGGCGAACTCGCTGAGCTCGCCCACCATCACCTCACTCATGGTCTTTCACCTCTCCTGTTGGGCCCTACTCCGCGATGGCAACGGAGAACAACGGGCTGTCATTCGTTGGGCGCGCGCCGATACCACATCTGCAGATCAAAAAAATTCAGGTCGGCTGCGCGCATGATCGCGCAGATCACGGTGACAGCCTCGGTAGCATTCACCGGATGCTCGCCGAACGGCGGCAACTCATGCGCGCGGTCCTCCGCCTTGGCGGCATAGAGGCGTACCGCCGCAGTGAGCACCCGCTGCAGCTGCTCGTCGGCAATCGTCTCTGGTTTGCCTTGCGCGAGAGCAGCTTGCACTTCGGCGCAGAACGCCGTCGTGACGTCCGCCTCGGCGACCGAGCTGTTCATTCAGCGGGGACCGCCACCGGGTGCGGCTGTGACGCGGCCACTTTCTTCCCGGACTTGGCCGGCGGCACTTCCAGATCAAACAGCCGGGCGGCGTTCAGGCCGAGAATGTTGCGCTTCGCCTGCTCATTGAGGAATGGCAGCCTGGTGATGGAGCTCGGTGCGTCAAAGTCCCAATGCGGCCAGTCCGACGCATAAAGGAGCTGCGTGTCGGCGTTAATCGCTTCCAAGGTCGACTGCGTAAGCTTCATGTTGGTGCGCTCGAGCGGCTGGCTCGTATAGTACATGTCCTGCATGTACTCGCTCGGCCGCCGCTTCAGCAGCGGGCATTCCGAAGTGCGCATCATGTACTCGGAATCAAGCCGCTGCATGAGGAATGGGACCCAGGCGAGCCCACTTTCGATCCAGATCACCTTGAGCTTGGGGAAGCGCTCAGGCAGCCCATTGAGCACCCAGTTCGTCATGTGGATCATGTTGAAGTGCACGAACGAGAGCGCGTGCATGCCGATGAAGCGATTGATTTGCGCAAACGACGGATCGCCCCAGGTGAAACCGGCGTGGAAGCCGAGCGGCTTGCCGCTCTCCTGCAGCGCAGCGTAAAGCCGCATGTATGAGTTGTGCCAGACCGGCTTGTGGCGGGTCGAGGTCACGGAAAACCCGACCACGCCGGGAGCATCGCCAAAGCGCTCGACCGTCTCGACGCATGCGTCGGGATCGTTAAAAGGCAGGTAGAGCAGTGCCTTCTGACGCGTATCCTGAGGCAGGATCTGCTCGATCAGCCAGCGGTTATAGGCATTGCCCAGCGCCACCTCGGCATCGATCTGCGGATGCATGCCAAGCGAGAGCATCGGGGTTGGGAACACCACCATGTAATCGATGCCCATGGCATCCATGGCGCGTTGGGTAAGCTGCACCTGGCGGTGCATCCCGGGAGGCGTCGGCTCAGCGAGCTTCTGCTGGTGCGGTATGCGCCCCGCAACATCCTGGTGCAGCGGTCCATTGGAGTTGAGCAGGCCGGGGATGCCGCGCTCGCGGAACGATTCGGCAATGTAGCGCAGCACGTCATTGTCGATGCGATCAGTGATCTCGGACCAGAACGCGGTTTCGTTGACGTGGGCATCAACGTCCACGACCAGCCAGTCCTTGAGCTTCTCGGTGGTGCTTGCGGCCTTCGCCAGGTAGTCGCGCGTATCGGTACGCGTGGAAATCTTCTCGAGCTCCTCGATGCGAGGCGCGGTTTCGCGGATATTCATCGTTTCCACCCTTGGATTGACGAGCCCGGCGCCGGCATTCTGATCGGTTCGGTCGTCGGCGCACAGTTTATGGGCACCCAGCTATGCGCGCAACGACTAAGCAGGCCGGGGCGGACGAGAGGAGGAGGCGCTCAATCCTGCGCCAGGATCACGAGACCAGGGCGCGCGTGGTGCTGTCGAACAGCGCATCGACCTCGATCCTCTTTGGGATGAGCTTCTGCCGGGCGCAGAAATCGATGATGACCTCCAGCGTCGGCCAGCATGCCTCGACCCCAAAGCGCAGCGGATCGAGTGGCGTGCCGTCGCTCGCAGACTTCTGCGCGCGCTTGCTCGCGAGCAGCAATGCAAACACCTCTTTGACGATGTCGGGGCGTGCCTTGGCGAGGTCCTGCCGCATGACGAACATGTGGTTGATCGGCACACCGCCATGGCTCAGCGCCCACTTGCGCGCTGCCTCCTCGGGATCGGGAATAAGATGCCGCAGCCGCGGGTCTGGAAGCTTGTCCCCGACCACCGCGGCATCGAGCTCGCCGTCGAGCAGCATCTGCACCAGCTCCTTGCCCGGCTCGGCACGCCTGATGTTGTCGGGATCGCGATATTGGGCAACGTGCGGATCCTCGAACGTGATCCACTCGACCTTGTCCAGCTCGACGCCATAGTCCTGCTCGAGGATACCGCGCACCCAGGTCCCGGTCGTCACGGTATAAGCCCGCACACCGACCCGCTTGCCGGCAAGCTCCGAGGGTTTGAGCAGGCCACGATCGGCATTGTAGGCGATGGTGTGATGCTGTCCGCGGCCGACCACCACCGCCGGCAGCAGCACGTATGGCGTTCCGTAGGTCTTCGCCTGCAGATAGGTGACAATGGCGAGCTCGGCGCAATCGTAAGCGGCCTCGCGCACCACCTTCTTGAAAAAACTGTTCGCGACCTTCACATCGACAAAATCAAAGTCGACCAGGTCGGATTGCAGCTTGCCGCTCTTGAGCGCCGCGGTGTTGGGATAGTTGCCCAACATGGTCGAAAGCTTCACCTTGGTTTCGACAGCCACGACAGCAGTCTCCCTCTTCGTTTCAGTCGGCAAGCGCGGGATAAAGCCGCTGGGCGGTCTTGCCGAAGACCCAGCTGCGATCGTCCGTCGAGGCAAAGGCGAAGGCAGCCTGCGCCTTGGCCAGAATGCCGGCCAAGGTATCGTTGGTCGCCGGAAAATTCGAACCCCAGGCAATGCGGTCGGCGCCGAATGTCTCCAGCAGCTTGCCAAAGAAGCTTTGCGGATCAGCCTTCCCCCATTGCTTGGGGGAGACATTGGCCGGGGTCACTTTGAGAAACACGTTCGGATAGTGCGCGAGATCGAGCAATTCACGGTCTGCGGCATAGGGCGGGCCGTCGGTCAGCTGAGGCCTGCCGAGGTGATCGAGAATGATGCGGACTTGCGGGAAGCGGTTCATCAGTGCGCGCAATTGCGGGAAGCCCTGTTGCGTCATCTGCATGCAGACCGGAATGGCGGCTTTCCGGGCCTGCTCCCACGCCGGGAAGGTGCGCGGGTCGTCAAACCAATCGGCCTGGCCCGGCATGGTGCTCCCGGTGGTGAACAGCCGCATGCCACTGAAGCCCTGTTTCATCCAGTGGCGCATCTTCTCGACCGCGTCCGCCGCCAGCACGTCGACTGAGAACACACCGGTGAAGCGCTTGGGATGCGCCGCAATGGCGGCTGCGACATAGCTGTTGTCGTGGCCGTAGGCGGTCGAGGCTTGGACGATGGCCGCCTTGTCGACACCGGCAATGTCCATGGCGGCGATCAACGCCTCGAACGGCGTGGGGCGCTCCTTCGACCAGACAGACTGAACTCCGCCGAGCGGATTGACCGGATAACGCGTCGTATCGGTGGCGATGACGTGCGGATGAATGTCGACGATGGACATGTCGTTGCCCCGTATCGCTCGCGGCTCACTCGGCGCTTGATTTTTTATTCGCCTACGCGAGCTCTGTCGAATCATCGCGGTCGTGCTGGGAGGGCGATGTGCTATGACGGCGCTGAGCTTCCACCTGCAGCAAGGATGGTCAATGCAAGCTTGCAAGCTGTCGCGCGTTACCAGCGTTTTCCGGGTGCTGAACATAGGGAGCGTCGTGGCGGTGTTCTGTGGCGTTGCCGCCCTCGGCAGCGCTCATGGCCAGACCTTTCCGCAGCGACCCATCAAGATCATCGTCGCGGCAGGACCGGGCGGCCCTACCGATGTGCCCGCCCGCCTCGCCTCGCAGATCCTGCCCGGCAAGCTCGGGCAACCGGTGGTGGTGGAGAACCGTCCGGGCGGCGGCGGCGCGATCGGCGCGCGCGCGGTCGCGTCAAGTCCAGCCGATGGCTACACGCTGCTCGCTGCCAATACGAGCGTGCTTGCCGTGTTACCGGCGGTATCGCCAAATGCCGGCTATGACCCAACCACATCGTTTGCGCCCGTCATCAAGATTTCCGAAAGCTACCAGATGCTGGTGGTCCGACCTTCTTCACCATGGAAATCGGTCGAGGAGCTCGTTGCTTACGCGAAGGCCAATCCCGATAAGCTCAATTATGCGCATACCGGAAGCGGCGGGCTGCCGCAGCTGACGGGTGAATTGTTCATGTGGCGCGCCGGCGTGAAGCTCGTCGGCGTTCCCTACCGCAGCGGGGGCGAGGCGGTCACCGCCGTGCTGAGTGAAGCCGTGGACGCCACCTTCGAGAGCATCACGATTCTGCTGCCGCTCATCCGCGAAGGGAAGCTACGCGCGCTTGCCATAACCAGCAGCACACGCACCCCTCTCGCCCCCGATCTGCCGACCATGGGCGAGGCTGGCGTATCCGACTACGAGGTTACGACCTTCAACGGGATCGTCGCCCCTGCCGGAACGCCGGCGCCCATCGTCCAGGCGCTGAACACGGCCCTAAACCAGGGACTGAGCACGGCCGAGGTGCAGGAGCAGATTGGTCACCTCGGCGCCGTGTCACACTCCAACTCCCCAGCGGAGTTCGGCGCGTTTATCGCTGGCCAGTTCCGCAAATGGAGCGATGTCGTCAAAAGAGCCGGTGTGACCTTGCCATAAGCCGGCCGGGCCACCGCCTGGTTACTGGCGCAGCGCGCGGGCGAGGCCGAGGATCAGATCCTCCATGTCGCGCAGCCCATTTGATCGCGGGGAGCCCGCCATGTGCGGCGTGAGGATTACGTTCTCAAAACCCAACAGCTCGTCATCGTCGCGCCCCGGCTCCTGATAAAGCGGGTCAAGTGCGAAGCCGCCGAGGCGGCCGGAGCGCAGCGCGTCGACCAGAGCATCCTGTTCGACGATATCGGCGCGCGCCACGTTGACGAGGCATGCGCCGGGCTTGATCTGCGCCAACCGCTCGCGGTCGAGAAGATTGCGGGCCGCACCCTCGCCAGGAAGCTGCGGGATGATCCAGTCGCTTTGCGCGAGCAACAGATCGATCGGCTGGTAGGCAACGCGCAAAATCTCCTCTTCGCGCGCGGAGAGCTGCGTGCGTTGGAAATAGAGCACATTCATCTCGAAGGCGGCGGCGCGCACGGCGATCTCGCGGCCAATCTCGCCGAGGCCGATGATGGCGAGAGTGCTGCCGAACAGGCTGCGCGTTGCGGGAATGCGCCCGAAATTGCCGCCCGGCACATGCGTGCGGTCGAACGGACGAAACGGCAAATTTGCCGCTGCAAGCCGCTCCACACTGGTGAGACCCGCGACCGACGGAAGCCGCCGCGCCAGCGCCAGCATCAACGCGAACGCATGCTCGGCGCAGGCGATGTTGGCGCGCCGGCGCAGGCTCAGCACCTCGACTCCGGCATTCGCGCACGCGGTCACGTCGATGTTGCGCAGCAGCGCTCCATATTTGTGGATGACGTCGAGCTGTGGTGCGCGTTCGAGCTCCGGCTCTCCAATGCTGAAGGACTCCACCACCAGCGCCCGTGCATGTGGCAGCTCCGTGACTAGCTGGTCGCGCGAGCTCACCATCCGGACTGCACTCGGGTAGAGACCCGCGGCGCGAGCCCGCAGCGCGCTGCACCAGCCGGCAAAGTCAGGCTCGTCATGCGCCATGAAATCGGCAAACGCGGCAGTTCGATCGTCCGACGCCGTCGGATCGAGCACGACCTCGATCAGGCGCGTCCAGGGATCGTCCTCTACGACAACGATCGGCGGGGGAGTTGCAGCCACGGCAGGCGCCTCAAAGGCTGAATGATCGCATGTTGTGTTACTCCCCGGCTTTCGCTTCGCTTCAGCCAGGCTACGTAGCTCGTAGCCCGGGTGAGCAACGCGACACCCGGGGCCTGCTCCACGTGTGAGGGAGGTTGACCTGTCCGCGTCTCATTCCGCGGTGATATTGGCGGTCCGAATTACCTCTGCCCACTTGAGAATGTCGGCACGAATTCGCGCGGCGTACTCTTCAGGAGTGTTCGCTATGGGATCGAAGCCAAGCGCCGCCAGCCTCCCCTCGGCATCGAGCTGTTTAATTGCGCTGCTGACCTCTCGGTGCAGCAGCTCAACGACGTCATGAGGTGTGCCGGCAGGCACGAGAACGCCGAGGACGCTGTCGGCCTCCTGGTCAGGCAAGCCCGCCTGCGCCAGTGTTGGCACCTCCGGCAGCGCTTGCGATCGCTTCGGCGTGGTGACCGCCAAGGCGCGCAGCTTTCCCTCTTTCACCTGCGGTACTGCCGGCGTAATCACAGTGAACGCAATAGGGGTATGTCCGCCAAGTGCTGACTGAATGGCGGGCGCCGAGCCGTTGAAGGACACTGGCTCGATGTCGAGCTTCTGCGAGCGCCTGAACATCTCGCCGGAAAGCTGCGCGGTTGTTCCTCTGCCGGGATGCGCGAAGCTGTACTTGCCGGAGTTTTCCTTGAGAAACGCAATCAGCTCGCGCACGGTTGTGGCCGGGACCGATGGATGGACCACCAGCAAGTTGGCAGAGACCGCGGCCAATGTGACCGGCGCAAAGTCCTTGAGCGGATCGTAGGGGATTTTTGCATAGAGGCTCGGATTGACGACAAAGCTTGGGCCAACGATGGCGACCGTGTAGCCGTTTGGGTTTGCTCGCGCAGCCGCCCCCATGCCGATGTTTCCGCCAGCACCCGGTTGGCTTTCCACATAGAACTGCTGACCGAGCTTCAGGGAAAGCCGCTCTGTGATAATGCGAGCAAGCACATCGACCGGCCCGCCCGGCGCGAATGGCACGATGACCCGCACGGGCCGTGACGGATAGCTCTGCGCGGCCGCAGTCCGCGTAACAGCGGGAAACGCGACCGCAGCCGAAGCTAGATGCAACGCCTCACGCCGGCGCAGACGCATGGGCACTCCCCGATCAAATTAAATCGCAGACACTCTAGCACAATAGTTGCGGCCGGCCCCATCCCTCGACGGAGAACACGGGCTCACGTGCTATCGGTGTGGCGCCGATATTGGTCACCGACGGAGCAGCGGCTGATGCTGATGAGTGGTCCCGAATTTCTCGACTCGATTCGCGACGGACGCCGCGTCTATGTTGGCCGTGAGCTGGTAGAGGACGTGACCACTCATTCCGCGTTCCGTAACGCCGCCCGCTCGTTCGCGATGATCTATGACCGCAAGCGCGCGCCAGAGAACCGCGCGGTGATGACTTTCGAGGACGAGGGCGACACGTTCTCCAGCTACTACCTGTTGCCGCGCTCGACGGACGATCTCTGGCGCCGTTTCGAGACGCACCGACGCATAGCATCCTGGAGCTACGGGCTGATCGGCCGCTCGCCCGACAACTTTCCGAGCTATGTGAGCGGCCTCGTTATGGACCTGGCCATGTTCGACCGCATCCGGCCGGGATTCGGCGATAATGTCCGCAACTACTATCGCCACATGCGCGGCAATGATCTCTTCGTGTCGCACACCGTCACGAATCCGCAGGGCTGGCGAGCGGCGGCTGACGGCGTTCAAGGCGGGCACAAATCGGCGACCTTGCGCGTCGTCAACGAGGACGACAGCGGCGTGACCATCAACGGGCTCAAGATGCTCGGCACCGCGTCTGTGTTCTGCCACGAGACCTGGTGCGGCAACCTGCAACCGGTCGCGCCGGGCGCCGACAAGGAGTCGATCACCTGTGCCGTACCGCTCAATGCCTCAGGGGTGAGCATCTGGGCCCGCAAGCCTTATGAGCGCTACGCTGTAAGCGAGCTCGACAATCCACTCGCCGCCCGGTTCGATGAGACCGACGCCGCTGTCCTGTTCGAAAATGTGAAGGTGCCGTGGGAACGCGTCTTCTGCCATGACAACGTGGAGATGACGCGCGCGATCTACATGCGCACGCCAGGCCATGCCTTGGCCAACCATCAGGCGAATGTGCGGTTTCTCGAGAAGCTCAAGCTCATCGTCGGCATCGCCCGCAAGATTACCGACATGAACAAGGTGTCCCATGTGCCGGCAGTCCAATTCACGCTCGGGCGCCTCGCTGCCATGCAGGCCACGCTCGAAGGCCTGATCATGGGTCAGATCCATTGCGGCGAGGCACAAGTCCCGGGCTATCTCACGGTGAACCGCCGCTATGTCTATGGCGCGCTGCACTGGTGCACTAACAACCATGGCGACATCTGCGAGGCGGTCCGCGAATTGATGGGGGCCGGTGTGTTCCAGATGCCCGCCGACGCCTCGGTGTTTGAGGACCCTTTTCTGGCCGAGAAATTCGAAACCTACTGGTCAGTGCCGGGCCAGTCGGCCAAGAAGCGCATGAAGCTCATGAAGCTCGCCTGGGACCTACTTGGCTCCGACTTCGCTGGGCGGCACATGCAATATGAGAGGTTCTATGCCGGGCCGCCCTTCATCATGAACAGCTACAGCGACCAGACCTGCCCGTGGGAGGAATGGACCTCGCGGGTCGATGCGCTGATGGCAAGCTATGATTAGCGCGTGAGCTCGGCAGTTCTGCACGGCGCATGTCGCAGAGTGCGCACGCAACAGGGGTTCATGTAGGGGCGGGTTTCAAACCCGCCCGTAGTGTGGCGGTTCAGAAGTCCGCATCATTCGTGCCGCAAGTTCGTCATGCGGACTTCTGAACCAAAGCCACACTACGACCTATAGTTTACTAGTGTCCGTCGATTCCGAAGTTCGCAAACGACGGCGCCGCACAATGATGCGAACTTCGGAATCGGGACACTAGAGTGGACTATGAGATCGCATTCGCGCTTACATCACGAACAATCCTGCGCCGTGGGGCGGATGACCCAGAGAACATCTCGCGAGGGGTGTCTGCTGAAGCGGGGCGGGTTTCAAACCCGCCCCTACAAGTCTCCCGCTTTGTACGTTGCGTCTGCAGAGACATGCCAACAACGACGTTTGCGCCGCAGCAGGCAAGGCGGTCAGTCGGTGTGACCTTTCAATTCACCTCGTCGGCACCGGTCGTGAAGACATCCGGATGGTCGTGGTAGCTGTAGCGGCTTGCGAAACCGTGCCGCCAGTCGCAGCCAGCACCGCCCCTCCCTTTCATGGGAGCATAGCATCACAGGCCAGGGCACCGCGGCAACACGAGGAGATGAGCCGCCGGTGCGCAGCAGGTCGTGCACGAGCATCAGCTACCGGCGACTTAGTTCGGACGCGCGAAGCCGGTCACGAGAACCATCGAGATCGACGGCACGTAGGTGATCACCAGCAAAGTCGCGAAATTGATCAGGAGAAACGGCAGCACGCCGCGATAAACGGCGGCAAGAGGGGTCCGGAATACCGCCTGCGTCGCAAATAGGTTCAGACCGAATGGCGGCGCATACATGCCGATGCTGAGGTTCACCGCCATGATGATGCCGAAGTGAATCGGGCTCACCCCGACGGCCTGGACCAGCGGGAGAAGAAGCGGCGTGAGTATCAGGATTGCCGCGGGCGGCTCGAGGAAGCTTCCCATCACGAGAAGCACGATGTTGATCGACAGGAGCAGCGCCCAGGCCGGCAGCTGCAGCTCGCTGATCCCCGCGATCAGGCTTTGCGGGATGCCGCTCGTTGTCAGCAGCCAGGAATAGAGCCCGGCCGCAGTGACGATCAGCAGAATTTGCGAGATCAGGAAAACCGCGCTCTGGATGATGCTCCACAGCTCCTTCAGCCCCACCTCGCGATGCACCACCATGGTGACGAAGAGGGAGTAGACGACCGCGACACCGGCAGCCTCGGTGGGGGTGAAGATGCCCCCGTAGATGCCGCCAAAAATCACGACGATTGTGCTGATGGACCAGAATGCCTCCTTGGTGGAGGTCACAACGACGCTCCAGCGCGCGCGGCTTGTGAGCGGCACGGCCTTGGCGCGCGCGTAGAGCATCACGTAGAGCGCATCAACAAACCCGATCAGCAGGCTCGGCAGAATGCCGGCAGTGAACAGCTGGATCGCCGACTGTTGTGCGGAGAGCGAATACAGAATCATGGCAATCGAGGGCGGGATCACCACCGCGATGGCGCCGGACGACGCGATCAGCCCCACCGAGAAGCGCTCGTTGTAGCCGTTCTCGCGCAGCGACGGGTAGATCATGCGGCCGACCGCGACCACAGTTCCGACGGCCGTGTGGGCCATGGCACCGAACAGCTCGGAGGCGGCGACCGTGGTCACCGCGAGCGAGCCGCGCACGCCGCCGATCAGCGACACCACCCAGACGACCACGCGCCGGGCAATGCCGCCCTGCGCCATGATCTCTCCTGCGAGCACAAAAAACGGCACCGCCAGAAGGGGAAAATTGTCGAGACCGCTGAACAGAAACGTCTGCACCGCCTCGGTCGGTACATCCGCGACGAACAGCACGACCACGAGGCAGGTCACCAGCAGCACAAGAAAGATTGGCAGGCCGAGTACCAGCAGGACCGCAGGCAGAACGAAATAGGCGAGAACGGCTGCCATGCTATGGGGCTGCCGCCGCTCTCAGCGGACCGACACGCACGCTAATGCTCCGAGCTGCCGTGCGCGCCGCGCTCGCCGCCGGTGAGGAGACGCACCCCCACCAGCAACACCATGATGGTGAGACCGATCGGAATGAGCGACTGCGGAATGAACATGGGAATATCGGCCGACTGACTGCGCTGGTCGAAGCTGTAGAGATCGCTGATCACCGGCCAGGCGAATGCAATGATGGTCAGCGCGGTTGCGATGAACACGAGCTCGGCGAACACGTCGAGCGCAGCGCGGATGCGCGCAGGCATCATGCCCACGACGACATCCATGCGGATTTGCCGCCCGTGCCAGGCGACGATGCCGCTGCCGAGAAAGACGCAGCCGACCATCAGGAACAGCATCGTCTCCTCGGCCCAGTGGATCGACGCATTGAAGAAATAACGGCCGATTACGTTGGCGAAGTTCAGGGCGACGCTACCGATCAACAATCCACCCGCCAGCACGCGCAAGATCGCAAGCAGCGCCCTCACACCGCGGAGGAGGATGTCCAGCATTCGCAAATCCCGCCAGATTGCTGTGCCCGCCGCCCCCGGAGAGAAGCTCCCATTCGGCAGTATGAGGGCGCGCCGCCTACTTGTTGCGTTCGGCTGACTGGAACAGAAGCTTGATCGCCTGATTGAGGTCCGGCTTGTCCTTCGAGAGATCCTCACCGATGCTCGCGAGCTTGGCAACTAGAGCCGTCTGCTCGTCCTGCGGCAGGCTGATCAACGTCCCGCCCTTCTCGATCCACGCCTTGCGCTGGCTGCCGAAGAACTCCCTCACGAAGGGCAGGATGTCCTTGGAGACATTCGCCGCTTCGTCGCGAACGATCTTCTGCAGATCAGGGGGCAGAGTGCCGAGCCACCGCTTGCTCATGACGACAATCGAGGAGATGTAAGGCTGGTCGGTTTCCAGGACATACTTGGTCACCTCCACATATTGCAGCGGCGTGAACACGGTAATGACGCCGAGCGCAGCGTCGATCGCGCCCTGCTGCAGCCCGGGCAGCACGTCGGCAAGTGTCATGGCCACAGGAGAGGCATCCATGCGGCGGATGAGCTCGAGCTGGAACGGGGAAGCCAGCACGCGAACCTTGCTTCCGCGCAAGTCAGCAAGGCGCCGGACCTCCTTTCGGGTCGCGATCGAGGAACCGCCAATGGGGGCGATGCCGACGCCCTCGAGCCCCTTGGTAGCACCGAGGCCGAGCAGGAAGTCGCGCACCGGCGGATCATTGATGACGCGGATTTGCTGATCCTGCGTGGTAAAGAGCCCGGGGGCGCTGAGCACCTCGTATCTCGTATCGACGCCGACCAGAAATTCCGGCGGACCAATCCAGCCCTGAATCGAGCCGAACTGCACGCCCTCGATCTGACGCGGAATGGGACCAAGCTGGCTCGCCGGGTAGACCTCTCCCTTGATGCGGCCGCCGGAGCTTTTTTCCACCGCGACGGCAAAGCGTTTCAACCATTCGTGCTGGGTGTCGTTCAGGGTCGCGGTGCTGAGCTTCATGACGAAGCTTCGGGCATCCTGCGCTTGCGTCCCCATCGGCAAGCTGATCGCCAACATAGCGGCGACCGCCGCAGCCGCGCGGAATAAGGCCCGACGCTCAATGTGCATGTTCCTTTACCTCCCCTGCCGGCGTTGCCAGCGCGGCTGTCAAATGACTTTGTTATTGCGGCAGCACCGGCGAAGGATGGCACAGGCGCAGTGTCGCGGCCAGCGTCAAAAAGTCTCGTACGCGCAGTCGCTGCAGAGCGAAGCTCCAGCTCGACGCAATCACGCGACCTCAGCTGAGACGATATGAATATTCGGAGACGGCGGATATGGTTTGCGGCTGCCGTAAACAACGAGGCGCCGTGCAAGTTTTGATTTTCGATCTGCCGTCGGAGTTGCTGGGCGAGATGCTCGCGCGCGACCTCGCGAAGTGGGCGGAATATTTCCGACCGGCCAAAATCGAGGTCGAATGAGCAAGCGTTGCCAAGTCGTCATCGTCGGGGGCGGGCCGGTCGGCACGGCGCTGGCGGTCGATCTCGGGTTGCGCGGCGTCTCCTGCATCCTCATCGAGACGCGCACCGGGCTGCAGCGCATTCCGAAGGGGCAGAACCTCACGCAGCGCACACTCGAGCATTTCTTCTTTTGGGGAATTGTCGACGAGCTGCGCGCCGCACGCGTGATGCCGCCCGGCTACGCGATCGGTGAGCTCACCGCCTATCGCAGCCTGATGAGCGAGTACTGGGTTGCCGCGTCTGGGCGCGAGGTGGTGCGGCCCTACTACTTTCAGGCGAATGACCGCTTGCCGCAGTATCAGCTCGAGGCGGTGCTGCGGAGAAAGCTGGCAACCCTTGCATCAGTCGAGACCTGGTTCGGCTGGAGCGCCACTGAGGTTGTGCAGGACGCGCATGGCGTGCGAGTGACCGTGGCGCAGGAAGGTGGCGGTGGCCCCGCGCTGATCGAGGCAGAGTACGTGGTCGGCTGTGATGGGCCGCGCTCGCTCGTGCGCAGCCAAGCGGGGATCAACCGCGGCGGCACCGATTTTGAACAGCTCATGGTGCTCATGGTGCTGCGCTCGCACGAGCTGCACGAGGGGCTCAAGCGCTTCGGCGAGCGCTCGACCTACCGCGTGCTGCATCCGGAACTCAAGGGGTATTGGCAGTTCTTCGGCCGCATCGATGTGGGCGAACGGTTCTTTTTCCATGCCCCGGTGCCTGCCGACACGACTCGCGAGAACTTCGATTTCGTAGAACTGCTGCACCAGGTCGCCGGATTTCCGTTCGCCTGCGAGCTCGACCACGTCGGGTTCTGGGATTTGCGCGTGGCCGTAGCCGAGCAGTACCAGGTTGGTCGCATGTTCATTGCCGGCGATGCGGCGCACAGCCATCCGCCCTATGGCGGCTTTGGCCTCAACAACGGCCTCGAGGACGCCGTCAACCTTGGTTGGAAACTCGCGGCAAAGCTTGCCGGGTGGGGCGGCGACGCTTTGCTCGCCTCCTACAGCGAGGAGCGCCGGCCGATCTTCAAGGAAACGGCCGAGGATTTCATTGCCGCGCGCATCCAGCAGGATGCCGAGTTCCTCGCCCGCTACAATCCCGAGCATGATCGCGAGGAGTTCGAGCGGGCCTGGAGAAGCCGCGAGAGTGAAGGCGGCAAGCGCGCGCTCAGCTACGAGCCGAACTACGAGGGATCACCAGTCGTGAGCGGGCCGCCCGGTGGGCGCTCAACCGCCCACGGCACTCACATGTTCAAGGCGAGGGCAGGACATCATCTTGCGCCGGCGCGGCTCTCGAGCGGCCGCAATGTCTTTGAGGAGCTCGGTCCCGGTTTGACTTTGCTGGCCTTCGATGCCGAGGAGCGGACGCTGCAGTCTTTCGCCGGCGCGGCCGCCGGGCTCGATGTGCCATTCAAGGTCATCCGCGACAGCTATGCCGATCCCCGCACGGATTACGAGAGCCCGCTCATTCTGGTGCGGCCCGACCAGTACGTGGTGTGGACGGGCGAGAAGGCGCCGGCTGATGCGGAGGCGCTGATCCGCAAAGTGGTTGGCCGTTAGAACACTAGGGTAGCCGCAGCGTCATGCGTCTGGGGCGAAGGTGAAGCTCGTGCCATCGCGCACAAGCTTGCCGAAGCCGGGGAAGTCGAGATGCGCGCCGGCAACGGGCAGACCTTCGGCAGCGATGCGCTCGAACATCTGCCGGCGGGTGGCACACGCCAGATGTGGATCAACGTCGTAGATGAGACCGGTGTCCGGTCGCGCAATCTGAACTGCAGCGAAGTGGACGAGATCGCCCCAGATCAGAAGGCGCTCATTGCCTGACTCGATCAGCCAGCCGGTATGACCAGGGGTATGGCCGGACATCAGGACCGGCGAGAGTCCCGGCACGGCCTCTCCTTCACCCACTGCCCGCATGTTGGTTCGATAGGGAGCAATGGTGAGCGCCGACTTGGCCATGTTGCGACGAACGCGTTCGTTGTCCCCGTCCGCAGGCTCGCGCTCCAGCCAGAAGCGCGCTTCCGCCTCGTGCAGAATGACCTGTGCGTTCGGATAGATGGCTTCCCCCGCATCATCGCTCAACCCGTTCGAATGGTCGGGATGCAGGTGCGTCAGAAAGATCAGCTCGATCGATTCTGGAGCGACGCCGTGCGCGCGGAGATTGCCGCTGAGCTTGCCCAGGGTCGGGCCCATGGTGTTGCCGGCCCCGGTATCGACGAGTGCCCACTTCCCGTTCAACCGTAGCAGGAATGCGTTCACTGAAATGGGCAAGCTATCCTTGCGCCCTGCGAGACGCTCGACTTCCTCCTTGTGCATGCCGAGAACCACGTCGAGCGGCGCGGTGAGCACGCCGTCACTCAAGGTCGTCACCTCAATGGCACCGACCGTCTTGCTTTGATTCCGCACGACACTCTCCACTGCTCGGTTCGACACGGCGCAGCCGATCGAGCGAAAGTTGCACGATCCCGGGCCGCGGCGCTATCGTCTTGCCCAGCGACCTTGCATGCGGAGCCGAGTGCGAGAGCGATGCGACCAGGCCGGGCGTCCATCTTTGTGGCAGCGGTGCTGATGCTCTCGCCCGCGGCAGGGCACGCGCTGGACTATCCGGAACGCGCGGTGACGATCGTCGCGCCGTCCGCTCCCGGGGGCATGTACAGCATCCTCGCGCGTTTACTCGCAAGCAAGCTCGAGGCGCGCTACGGCAAGCCGTTCCTGGTTGAAAACAGGCCGGGCGCAAGCTCGGTCACCGGCGCCGTTACGGTCATGCGCGCCGCGCCCGACGGTTACACCTTGATGACGGCAGCGACGACCACGCTCGCAACGAATGTCACGCTGCACAAGAACCTGCCTTACAATCCGCTGACCGACTTCGTCCCGCTGGTGTGGATTGCGAGGGCCCCGGAAGTGCTGCTGGTGAACGCAGCATTGCCGGTGCAGTCGATTGCCGATCTCGTCAAGCTTGCCCGCACTACGCCGGGCGGACTGTCGTTCGCCTCGGCGGGTCCCGGCACCGGCCAGCATCTCAATAGCGAGCGCTTCAAGAGCCTCCTGGGCATACCCATGCAGCACGTCCCCTACAAGGGTGTGCAGCCTGCGTTGAATGATCTTGCCGGCGGGCACGTCGCGGTGATGACCTCGCCGATCCCGCTCGCCCTGCCGGTGGTGCATAGCGGCAGAGTGCGCATGCTCGGTGTCACGACCAAAGAGCGGGTTGCGGCCATCGCGGATGTGCCGCCGCTCGCCGAGATCGGTGTACCCGGCTATGACATGGCGTCCTGGTGGATGCTGGTGGCGCCCGCCAAGACTCCACCGGAGATCGTGCGCAAGCTGTACAAGGATTTGCGGGCGGTGCTCAGCGAGCCTGACGTGCGCGAGGAGTTCATTGAACGACAAGGGCTCATTCCAGTCGCGTCACCGCCGCCGGAGGAGCTCAGAGCCTTCATTGCTGATGAAATCGTGCGACTTGGTGAAATCGTGCGGCAGGCGGGGCTCGCAGCAACCGAGTGACCCGCCTCAACGAAGATACCCCAGAGCCATGAGATTGCGTCGCCTGCGCCTCTACACTGCGCTCCTGTTTCTCGCCCTCCTCGTCGCGGGAGCCGGGCGCACCCTCGCACAGTATGCCGATTATCCAACGCGGCCCGTCACCTTCATTGTCCCATTCGCTCCCGGCGGCGTAACGAGCTTGTTCGCGCGCGTGCTCGGCGCGCGCCTCGAGCAGCGCTTCGGCAAACCGTTCGTGATCGAGAACCGTCCGGGCAGCGGCGGGGTGACAGCCGCCGCTGCCGTGGCCCACGGTAATGCCGACGGTTACACCCTCATCATGGCGTCGAGCACCGTGCTCGCTATCAACGTGACCATGCGCAAGCATCTGCCATACGATCCGAGGACGGAGCTGACGCCGATCGCATTGCTGGCGCGGGTGCCGTTCGTCCTGGTGGTGAACCCGGACTTGCCGATTCAATCGGTTGCCGACCTCGTTGCACTTGCAAGGGCCAAGCCGGGGGAGATTGCGTTCGGCACGCCCGGCCCGGGGACCTTCCATCATCTCAATGCCGAGATGTTCAAGAGCATCTTCGGTCTCAACCTGGTGCACGTGCCCTACAAGGGCTCGGCGCCGGCGCTCAATGATCTCATCGGTGGGCACATTCAGATGATGTTCTGCGACGTGCCGCCGGCGATGTCACTGATCCAAAGCGGGAAGATCCGCGCCCTCGGCGTGACCACGAAGGAACGGGTGCCGGCAGTACCGGACATCCCTCCGCTCGCCGATGTCGGCATTCCGGGTTACGACACGGCGTCATGGCACACGGTGACCACCACGGCCGGTGTGCCACCGCAGATCATCGACAAGCTCGCCGGGACGATTCGCGAAATCATGAGCGACGTCACCGTTACCGATGCGCTCACGAAGGACGGCGCGCTGCCCCAGCTCAGCCCCTCGCCGCAGGAGCTCAAACCGTTCGTCGCGAGCGAGATTGTGCGCTGGGGCAAGGTGATCGAGCAGGCGGGCCTCGCTGGATCCGAGTAGGGCGTGGTGGACGGACAACGGGCGTGACGACAGATGCGCCCCCTCCGCGGGACGTCGGCCATTGACCGATCCAGTGCAGGTGGGATCCAGCGCAGGCGTCACCATGGGGGCGTCAAGCTCGTGATGACACGTGCCGTGCGGGAACAGGCAAACGGCGCGACGCGTTGAAAGAATAACAGCTCGCCAGGCCTAAGCCGACGAGAGGCCTTCCTCGAACAGCAGCAGCAGCAGCAGCAGACGTCCCTCGCGGTGATTCGGTCGAACGAGTTGGGAGGCTGCCCGCCACAGATCTAGCCGACGCCTTGAGGAACCGGCCCGCATGAGCCGGCCAAACCAACACCACCACCCTACTCAGTGGTGAGGTCAAGGGAGCCCCGCCATGACCGATCAGGAAAAAAAGCGAGAAGATGATGTAACAATAGCCGTGCAGGCGGGGATCGCCCATGCATTAGAAAAGCAATACCAGAAGGTGGTAAGCGAGCCGCCACCCTCTGTGATCTCCGCTCTGCTGGCGCGCTTCGAGGCAGCGGCTTTTTTGGCCGCCTTCAAAGAGAGAGCGGAGCGGTTGAGACAGCGCCTGAGCTCGAAATAATGTGCCGTCATTGATCGGCTTACTTCTCGATATGGTCTCCGCAGCGTTGGATCTCGTCACCGGCGCCCCAGGGCATGATAGGCACCGACGAAGTGGAATTCTTCGGTGAGCCTTCGATGAGACGATCAGAGTAGACCATATAGACGAGCACGTTGCGCTTGATGTCGCAGCCACGAACGATCTGCATCTTTTTAAAAAACAGCGAACGACGCTTCCGGAATACATCTTCGCCTTGTTCGAATTTCGCTTTGAACCGAATAGGTCCGATCTGGCGGCACGCGAGCGAGATGTCCGACACCTCCTCGGCAAGACCGATCCAACCTTTGAAACCTCCTTTCTCCGGCACGGTAAAATGACATGCGACGCCGTCGACTTGAGGGTCGTCGAGCCCGTAGGTGGCTAGCTTGTCATTTGGACTGAGCAATTTGAAAACGGTCGAGCGCCTGAAGATGAGATCCGGCTCGTCTGCCGCCCGCGCGGCGAGCGGCAGAAAGATGGAGACGAACAGCCCCAAGATGGCGATCACGCTATAGCCTAATCGCAGCAGCCGCATGGATGTGCCTCCCTTCAGAGCCAAAGCCAGCGCTCGAGCCCATGAACCGCTGTTCCTTGCTGCTGGCCACCTTGGCATGGCGCGACAGATGGGAGGCGATTGTCGAAAACACAAGCCTGAGCCCGCGGCCGTGAGCCTCGTTCCAATTGGCGGCGGCTCTAGGCGGCACGACCTCGCGAGAGGTTGCTATTCGTGACGCAAATTTCGCATAGTGGCCTATGCGCAACCGACACGACTTGCCCGACCGTCGGCACTTCCTCTCCTTCGCTGCAGCCGCTGCGGCGGCACCCTGGGCGGCAAACCCGGTCTTCGCCGCCGCCTGGCCGAAGGACAAGAACATCCGCGCAGTCGTCCCCTTTGCGCCTGGAAGCACGATCGACGTCATCGGCCGGATTGTGCTCGAGCCCGTGGCGGCGCAGCTTGGCCAGACCATTGTCGTGGAAAACCGAGGCGGTGCCGGCGGCACCATCGGTTCTGCCGCAGTCGCCAAAGCCGAGCCGGATGGCTACACGCTGTTGATCAATGCCTCGGCACATTCCGCCGCCCCCGCCGTCTATCCAAGCCTGAGTTACGATCCGGCAAAAGATTTCGCCGGCGTCGCCGTCTTTGGCGCCGTGCCGAACGTGCTCCTCGTTGCCCCGTCTATGGGGGTGAAGAGTGCCAAAGAGCTTGTCGAGCGTGCCAGGAACGGAGGCATGACTTTCGCGTCCGCCGGGGCCGGCAGCGCTACGCATTGGGCAGCCGAACGCTTCCTTCTGGCGGCGGGCTGCAAGGCCATGCACGTTCCGTTCAACGGCGGTCCCGCGGCGCTCACGGAAGTCATGACCGGCCGCGTCGACTTCTCTTTCATGGGCACTTCATCTGCGATGCCCTTGATCACCGACCGCCGGCTGGTGCCACTCGCCGTGAGCACGATCAGCCGCTCGCGCGCCCTACCTGACGTGCCGACCACGACCGAGCTCGGCTTTGTCGACTCCGATTACAGCTTCTGGAATGGCGTGCTGGTGCCGGCGAAAACACCTCGAGCGATCATCGAGCGGTTGCACGCGGCGGTGCAACACGCACTGGCGCAGCCTGCCGTCGAGGCACAACTGGCGCGGCAAGGTGTCGAGCCGATGCCGCTCACTCCGCAGGAATTCGATGCCATGATCGCCAAGGAGATCGTTCTCAACATCAAGCTGGCGCAGGCGGCCGGACTGACATTCAATTGACCGCGCGCGAGCGGCCGAGCTGGGGAACGAGGCGTCTCACCTCTGCGTCCTGAGTCTGGCGCACGTGGAGGAGATGTCACGCGGCAACCGTCTCGCGCCCTAAGGCCGGCACCACCTCGTGCGCCAGACGGGTCCACGATTCGCGCTCCCAGGCTGCGTTGCGGCCGGCCCAATCAACGGAGCTCAGCAGCAGCGTGCCAAACGGACCAGCCTCACGCCGCAAATCCGTGAGCTGTGCTGCGACTGATTTCGACGACCCAAAGATCGTACGTTGCTCGATGAAGGTCTCGACCGTCACCTCGTCGTCCCGCATGTCTGGATGCGTCTTGAGCACGCTCAGTCGGCCAAGCTGGCTGTAAACCTTGTGCATGTGGCCAAAGAAATGGCGGTAGCCGCTCTCGGTGGCATAGACACGCGCGCGTGCCTCCTCGTCTGTGGCGGCGACCAGGATCGCGCGGCAGACCCGCCAATCGCTCCCATCCGCGGGCCGCGCCGCCTCGCGGCACCCTTGGCGGTACAGCGCCCAATGACTCGCGAGATCGCTTTTGGAGAGGAGCGGGCTGGAGATCACGCTCCAGCCCTTGCGCCCGGCAGTGATCACCGACGGTGAATCGGGCGAGGAGCACGGGATCGCTATCGGTGGTCGCGGCTTCTGGTAGGGCTTGGGCAACCAGCCGAAGCTCAGGTCCGCATTGACGCTATGCTTGATGCGGGTAGTCCAATAGTCGCCCACCAAGTCATAAGGAGGATCGCTCGCCCAGATGCGCTCGATCATGTCGATTGCTTCCGCCACCATGCGCCCGCGTTCGCGCGGGTCTGCTGGCACGTTCATCAGCTCGTTGTCGGTGGGCGTGGAGCCCGAGCCGATGCCGAGAATGAACCGCCCCCTGCTCAGATGGTCGAATTGCGCTGCTTCCGCCGCCACCATTGCCGGATGGTGCAGTGGCGCGTTGATCACCCCTGTGCCGAAGATCAGCCGCTCGGTGCGCGGAAGCAGGGATGCTGCAAACATCAGCGGCGAAGGATATGGCTCGCTGGCCGCCGAATAGTGCTCGCCGATAAACAGCTCGTGAAAGCCAAGTTTCTCGATCAGCAGCGCCTTCTCGGTATCCTCGGCAAGATAATCGTGCATCGGGCGGCCGGCCGGATGCAGCGGCATCATGAAAAGTCCGAGGCGCACTGACTTCTCCAAAGATAATGAATGGGAGTGGCCTCAAGCGTAGGCTGGGCGGCGCCGTCCGCGGCGCGTGCGCCGATCAGGGAATCTTTTTCACCGGCTTCGAATCGAGCCCGAACACCTTCGCGGCGGTACCGCCAAGAATGTTGCGGCGACCCTGCTCGCTCAGGAACGGCAGATCGTAAATCACACTGGGAAGGTCGAAGTCCCAATGCGGATAATCCGAGGACCACATCAGCTGGGTCTCGGCATTGATCATCTTGAACGTGGCTTCGAGAATGGACCGGTCGCGCGGCTTCTCCATCGGTTGCGAGGAGTAGTACATCTCCCGCATGTATTCGCTGGGCCGGCGCTTGAGCGATGGACAATCGGACGTGCGCATCAGGTAGGAGTGATCGAGCCGCTGCATCAGGCAATAGGCCCAGGTGAGGCCGCTCTCGATCCACATCACCTTGAGCTTGGGAAACCGCTCGGGCAGGCCATTAACCACCCAGTTCGTCATGTGCACCATGTTGAACCACATGAAGCCCAGCGCGTGCACGGAGATGAAGCGGTTCGTCAGCGCGAGCGATTGGTCGTTCCAATTGTAGGCGGCGTGAAAAGCAATCGGCTTGCCCATCTCCTCGAGCAGCGCGTAGGTCTTCACATAAGCGTTGTCGTGCACGGGCTTGTAACGCGGCGAGGTGACCATGAAGCCGACCACGCCCTTCTTGTCGCCGAAATCCTTGACCGTGCGGTAGGCAGCCTCGGGATCGTTGAAGGGCAAATAGAGCATCGATACGATGCGCGGCTCCTGAGCGAGAATGCGCTCGCAGAGCCAGCGATTGTAGGCGCGGCACATTGCCGTCTCGACCTCCACCTGAGGATGCAGGCCGAGAAACAGCATCGGCGTCGGGAACAGACAGGAATAATCGACGCCCATGGCATCCATCCATTCCAAGGTCATGGCGATGTCGCGATGCTTGCCGCCGCTCTTGTCATGCCGCGCGATGTCATGTCGGCGCAGATCGTGACGCGTGATGCGGCCGCTGATGTCCTGATAGCCGACGGTGCCGCCGAGCAGCGAGGCGCGCTGCCCGCGTTTGGATGATTCGAGCGCCTGATGGCGGATCACCGGACTTTCGATGTACTGGAACACATCCCGATAGGACTCGCTCTCGTAGTGGTGCGCATCCACATCGACGATGAGAAAATCTTGATAGTTGCGCTCGCGCGCCTGGCGCGACGCGTGCTCCAGGTGCTTGCCGGTCGTGTAATCGTCGCCGGTGAGCTGGCGAACCTCGTTGCGTGCCATATCCATTGCAGCTCTCCTCTGCGCTGTTAGGCGATGACGAACACATCGTCGCCGCGGCGCACGACCTGGTATTTCTTCAGCTTCAGTCGTCGATCGCCAACGCACTCGCCGGTCTTCAGCTCGAACTCATAGCCATGCCACGGGCAAACGAAATGCACGTCCTCGCCGAACGCTTGGCCCTGATAGCTGCGATCGGCCGCGATGACATCGATCACGCGGTTGATCATGATGCCTTCGCAGGCTGGCCCGCCGGAATGGACGCAAAAATTGCTGTATGCGAAGTAGCAACCATCCTTGAAAAACACGCCGATCTCGTCATTGCCGCTGGTGACGATGCGGCGATCGCCATCCTGCATCTCGCAAGCCTTGGCAACGAAGCATTCCGGCATCAAGCTCCTCCGGGCGGCTACAGTAGCCACCTTAGCATGGCGCGGGGCCCAAGCGAGCCGCGACCATGCGGGCCCCGCAGGCTGCTTGATGGTCGGGACGGCAGGACAGCTGCGGCGTCAGCGCGGCTTCGCAGCGCCTGAAAACGGTTGAATTGACGCTTCGAGCGCCATACACCGACAACACCAGTCTGCTGCGATAGGTAGATCGACGGCTCCGGTGCGGAGCGGAACTTGAACATGCAGCAGGGTAGCGCGCTCGATCAGAGGCGGCCGCCGAGAGGCTCCGGCGAAGCTCTTTTGAACATTCATTCATGTTCGCCGGCGCGACTGTCACCAGTCCAATTATTGACATGTGTTGGCGCTTGATGGCGCAGCCCATGCTCCGCCATTTCTCTCGTGCGCCTGCAGCCTTGCTCGCGTTTGCCCTCACGACCGCAGCCGTCGTTCTGCCGGGCGTTGCCGCAGCGCAATGGCTCGGTGATGCGCCCCGCCCTGAGCCCGTCCGGCGCGAAATCCTGGCGATCTATGACAGCCGCGACGATACGCGTCCTGACCAGAGCTTGATCCACCGCTTTGCGGAAATGCCGCTGAACCATATCGGCCTCGTGGTCAGCTACTGGGACATCAATGCGGGACTGCCCAGCGCGGAGCGCGCCGACAATCTCCGCGGCATCGTGACCTGGCTGCGTCGCCCACCGCCGGCGCCGTTCTACGGCTGGGCGCAAACTCAGGTCGCGCGCGGGATCCGCATCGTCGTGCTCGGCGATGCTGTGCTGCCGACCGGCGGCGCCTCGCTCGCTGACGCGAACAGGCTTTATTCCGAGATTGGCTTCGGCCTGAGCGGCAGCGGGGTCGACCTGACTTACGGTACCCGCGTTCTGCAGCAGGACAGTCTGATCGGATTCGAGCGGCCGCTCGACCCGGTGCTGCCGCCCTACCCGATTGTCGGCACGTTCGGCTCTGACGTGACCTCCCACCTTGTCCTCGAGCATCAAGACGGCGATCAGGTTCTCGCCAGCAGCGTCGTGCTGACCAGCAACCGCGGTGGTTACGCGGCTTCCAACTATTTCATCTACGAGGAGCCCACCACCGGCCGCACGAAGTGGATCATCGATCCATTCGCGTTCTTTCAAAAGGCTTTCGGCCTCGAGCTGATGCCGGCCCCCGACGTGACCACATTGTCAGGGCGGCGACTCTGGTTCAGCCACATTGACGGCGATGGTTGGAACAACGGCTCGCATATCGAGGCGTACCGCGACAAACAAACCATTGCCGCGACTGTCGTATTGCATGAGCTGATTGCGCCCTATCCCGATCTCCCGGTTTCGGTGGGGGTGATCGGGGCCGATGTCGACGAGCGCTATGGCCCACCGGAAGCCGGGCGCAGCACGGCACGCGAGCTGTTTGCGCTCCCCCAAGTTGAGGTCGCGACCCACACCTATACCCATCCCTATCAGTGGAGCTTCTTCGAGAACTACGATCGCCAGCTCGAAGAACGGCTGATCGGCCCCGACGAAAGCGAGTGGAAAGGGGTTATGAGCGAACGCCTGCGGCGTCTGGCGCGCCGGCTGTTTCCTGGCCTGGTCCGAAAAGGTTCGGAAACTGAGCCCAAGTTCCCGGATGAAGATCCGCCCCGCGCCTACAGCGATTTTCCCTTTGACCTCGATCAAGAGGTTCGCGGCGCCATCGCCGCCGCCGAGGAAATGGCGCCGGAGGGCAAGCGCGGGACGCTCTATCTCTGGAGCGGCGGCGCCGAGCCGTTCGAGGAAGCGATCGCGCGCACGCGCAAGCTTGGCTTGCGCAACCTAAATGGTGGCGACTCTCGCTTCGATGCAGATTATCCTTCGGCGAGCTATCTCTCGCCAATTGGCCGCGCTGCGGGTGAGGAACGCCAGATCTACGCAGGCAATGCCAACGACTATATATACATCACCGACGGCAGCGGGCGCGACCACGGCTTCCTCAATCTTCAAAGCACGATCGTAGCCACGGAAAATCCGCGTCGCTTGAAGCCGATCAATGTGTATTACCATATGTTCGCCGGCGAAAAGGCCGCACAGATCGCGGCTGTCCGCCACCACCTCGATGCCGCTCGTCATGGCCCATTAACGCCGATTGCTGCCTCCCATTACGCCGCCATAGCCGATGGCTTCTTCTCCGCCGAGGTCACGGCATTGGGCGATATGAGCTGGACCGTTGCGCAACGCGGCGCGCTGCAGACGCTGCGCTTCGACGAAGCGGGCGAGCTTGCCGTTGATTTCAGCCGCAGTGTTGGCGTGCTCGGGCAGCGCAAGAAGGGAAGCTCGCTTTATGTCGCGCTCGACGAAGCCCAGGACGAGGTGATCGTGGCGCTCGGGCCCGAGACTGGAAATGGCTCTGAGCCGGGCACGGCCTATTTGGTCGAGGGACGCTGGACCTTCCGCGACCTGCGTCGCGGCGCATGTGGGTTTACCGTGATGGCCAAAGGATACGGCAGCGGCCAGATGACCTGGGGTGGGCTGAGGCCCGGCAATTACCATGTGCTCGTACGGGACATGGATCGTAAAACATTATGGGAAGACGTTGCTGAGGCGGGCGACGATGGCCAGCTCGCCGTCACGGCGGACATCGATGCAATAAACCCACGTGAGGTCGAGGTTGCGTGCTCGGAAGGCGGGCTGCGCTGATGCTCCGTCACGTCGCGCTTATTGTGTCGCTCACGTTTCTCGCCCTGGCCGGCGGCTATGCCATGGTGCCGGGAGAACGTGAGCAATGGACGATGCTGGTGCGCGACGGCCACAACCGGGCGGCCATGGCAGTGCTCGAGCAGCGCTACCGCGCCGGCAAAAGGGAGGTGGATGCGGTCCTGCACCTCTACAAGCTTTATATGGCCTTTGCCGAGATCGATCGTGCGACCGAAATCATGCGTGATTTCGTGGCCGATCGGCCCGACGATCCCGGGCGCCTCGTTCTCCTTGCGAAGCACTATGGCGACATCCAGGAGAAGCCGGGAGAAATCCGCACGCTCGAGCATCTGTTCGAGGTGGCGCCAGCAGCAACGACGGCTCGCGATCTGCTGGCGCATTACCGTCTGTCGGGCGACTACGGGCGCGAGCGGCGGCTCATGCAGACACTGCTCGCAGGGCAGATGATCACGGCCAACGATGCGGAGCGGCTGGGACTGATGCTGGCCGCGCAGGGTGACCTCTTCGGTGCGCGTGAAGCACTGACCCGGTTCGATGAGATCGCCAATCCGGAGCGGACGATCGGGCGGCTCGCGCTCTTCGATATTCTCCTGCAGGTGGGGGACCAGACCTCTGCCCTGGAGAAGGCCGCCTCCTGGATGGGTTACTGGCGAAAGTTCGGCGTCCAGCATGCTGGGACCGAGAACCCGACGGCACGTCTCACCGCCATGATGCTTGCCGCCGATGCGGCGGCGGCGCGCAGGATACTTTGCGATCCCGACCGGACCCAAGCCGCGAACCAAGCCGCGAACCGTGTCGAGCCTGCCTGCGACCCTCTTGAGGAAGAGGAGGTCGCGCGCCGCGGCGGCTCGCTTGGCCACGTGGAGGCGAGCCAGGAATTCGGCCGCAGGAGACGCAAGTGACGCAAGCGACCGCAAGCGGTTCTGCGGCCAGCGCCGCCCTGCCGATCGAGCCGGGAGCCACGACGGTTGCGCGGAGGTCGCGCGCCTCATGGCTGCTGCGCATCAGCTTCGAATACGCACTTCTGTTCGGCATAGCGGTTGTGGCGAAGATTGCTCTTCCCGGCCTGGTAAGCAGCGCCTATCCAAACCCCCTGTGGCTGCCGGTCATCGTGCTCAGTCTGCAGCACGGAATTGCCGCCGGACTGTTCGCGGCAGTGATTGCGCTCGGCGTGCAATATTGGGAAGGGCTGCCGGCAGCGCTGCTGCATGAGGATATGTATGACTACATTGGTCGCGTAGCCGCCGAGCCGATCGGCTGGGCGTGCGTCGCATTGCTGATCGGCCATATTCGCAGCCGCCAAATCGCCAGCCGCACGGAGCTCGAGCAGCAGCTTGCGGAGCGCAGCCGCCAGTCCTCGGCGGTAGCGCAACTCTGCCAGGACTTCCGCACCCGCATCGACCTCCTCGAGCGGCACATTGCGGCGAACGCGCGTGCCTCGAACAGCGACGTGGTGCAGGCCATGAGCGAGCTTGAGCAAGCGACCTGGGAGACGTTTCCGCAGCGGCTGAGCCGATTCGTGAACCTGATGACCGGCGCCACAGATTTTTCAGTCTACCTGTTGCGGCATGACAAGCTCGAGCTTGCCATGCACGGCAGGGACGACCACCACCTGAACGCCGTGGCTACGATAACTGCAAGCGACCAGTTGTTTGCAGCCATCCTCCATGAACGGCGCGTGCTATGCGCGGGCCGAGGCTCCGACGCGGCACTGCTCGACGGCCGCTGGACACTGGCCGGCCCGTTATTGCCTGATAGTGCCTCCGGGTTGCCCGCCAGCGCTGGCCCCAGCACTGCTGACCAATCGAACGAGCTTGGCGCCGAAGCGGCGGTCGGCATGTTCGCGATCAGCGGCGCGCTCGACGACTTTCCCAACGATATCGAGCGGAGGTTTGCCCTCACCTCCGCTCAGATCTCGCGGCTCGTTGGTTACCTCAGCCTCGTGAACCGCTGGCAGAGCGCGGGAATGGCACGCCGGCCGAGTCCGTATGAGTTGCTCGAGCGCGAACTGCGGGCTGAGCAGGTGGTACCGCCGCCCGGCTCCCATGGCGGCAACGGACGTGACCGCCGAGCACAAGACCTGCAGCGCGGCAGGCTGCGATAATGACTGCGGCTCAAGAGCGCCACGGTTCGCTTGGAACCCCTGCCCGCTGGCATGGCGACCATCAGCGGCTCAGCGTGCGCTTGGCCGACGTGCTCGTTGCACTGCTCAGCTGCGGCTTGAGCTTGGGAGTGCTCACCTACACCATGAGCGCATTGGCCCGAGCTCCGCTCGTCCTGTCGTTACATCTTGCGGTCCTTGCGATTCCGCTGACCCTGTGGGTCATCCGTGCCCGCCATCGGGGCGAGCTGACGTTCGCCGTCCTGCTCACGATCGGCACCGCCGTGAGCGGACCGATCGGCGCATTCGGTTGCGCTGTGATGGGATTGACGCTTTGGCTCCAGCAGCCTTCACCGACACGACTGCAGGAGTGGTACGACTATATTGCCGGTGTAGTTGCTCGCGGGGCGCTCACAAGCCTTTATGATGAGCTGATCAGCGGCCGGCTTCCATCCGATCCGACGACGCAAGTGCCTCGCTTCCAGCCGATCCTGCACGGTGCCTCCGCCGACGAGCAGCAGCGTGCTCTCGCGGTCATGGGCCGCCGCTACCATCCCGATTTCCGTGCGGCACTGCGCAGCGCCTTGCGCAACAAGAACGTCTTCATCCGCGCCCAAGCAGCAGCGGTTGCCGCGCGCCTCGATGCCGACGAAAAGCTGCAGCTGTGGATCCCTGCGCAGGCCCAGGCCGCGACTGAAGCATTGCCGCCGTTTGAGAGGGGCGGTGTGCAGCGCCAAGCCCGCAAGGGGGCGGATATTGCTCACTGAGCGGCGCTGCTGCGCATCGTTGTACGCGGCCACGTTTTACGAGGAGTGGTCGTGACCCGGCCCGCACCCTCGAAGCTTCTCCCAGCCAGATCCGCCCAGGCTGGGCGCACGGGAGAGGTGGACGTCTGTGTCATCGTCGAAGGCGCCTATCCCTATGTGGCCGGCGGCGTCTCGGCCTGGGTGCATGGATTGATCAAACGACAACCGGACTTGCGTTTCGCCGTGGTTGCCATTCTGCCGGCACCACCAGCCCCCGCGGCAAAATACGCCGCGCTGTCTAATGTCCGATCTCTGCACCACCTCTATTTGAGTGAATCGCATGACCAGCGCGGCTGGTGGCGGCCGCGCGCGTTCAATCAGGCGGAGTTCGACAAAGCCGCCGATGTGTTTCTCAGCTCAGGGGGGATCGCGGAGCTCGCGCAGGTTAACCGACTATTGGCACCGCTGGTGAAAGCCCGCCGCACGTCCGATCTCCTCGATTCGACGCTGGCGTGGACCCTGGTATGCGACCTTTATCAGCGGGAGATGCCGCACGAGTCCTTCCTCCACTTCTTCTGGGCCTGGCGCGCTCTATTCGGCGGGCTGGTGGCGACGCTATCGTTCCCGCTTCCGCGGGCCCGCGTCTATCACACCGTCTCTACCGGCTATGCCGGACTGCTGGCGGCGCGGGCCGCCGTCGAGACTGGACGCCCGGCACTCATTACTGAGCACGGCATCTATACCAACGAGCGCCGGATCGAGATCCTGCAGGCCGACTGGATCGTCGATACCTTGGACAAGGGTTTTGCCATCCACGATCCCCGGCGCGACCTTCGCGACTTCTGGTCCGCCGCTTTCGAGAGCTACGCCCGCGCCTGCTACCAAGCTTGCACTGAAGTCATCACCTTGCATGGCGCCAACCAACCTGCGCAGACAGCCCTGGGAGCGCCTCCTGAGCGCATGAAGATCATTCCCAACGGCGTTGACTACCAGAGCCTGAGCCGTCTACCGGCGGCCGGTGTCAATGCGCGGCCGACCGTGGCCCTGGTCGGCCGCGTGGTTCCGATCAAGGATGTCAAGACCTATCTGCAGGCGATCGCCGAGATCCGTCCGCGCTTCCCCCATCTCGCGGCCCTGGTGATGGGACCGACGGATGAGCAGCCGGAGTATTACCAAGCCTGCAGCGCAACGGTACGGGACCTGGGGCTCGGGGGCGTCGTCCACTTTACCGGACAGGTGAACGTCGCAGAATATTTTCCGCGCATTCACGTCAACGTGCTGACCAGTGTGAGCGAATCGCAACCCCTGAGCGTGCTGGAAGCAGGAGCGGCCGCCATCCCGACGGTCGCAACCGACGTCGGTGCCTGTCGCGAAATCCTGTTCGGCCGTCACGACGAGCACCCGCCGCTCGGGGAGGGCGGCATCCTGACCGACGTAGCCTCACCGCACCAGACGGCGGCGGGAGTCTGTGAGCTGTTGTCGGATCTGCATCGCCGGCGCCGCCTCGGCCTCAACATGCAACAACGAGTGAAGCGCTATTACGACATGAACCTCGTCGACGAAGCCTACGCGAGCATCTACCGGCATCATATCGATGCTCCCTCGCGGCCGAGCGAAGGTCGCACGTAGCATGGCCGGCATTGGATTTGCCCTCGAACGGCTCTATCGCAGCAGCTCCATCGCAGATCGCGTAGTATCGTTTGCGCATGCCTCAGTGATTGCGGCCGGCCCTTGCCTGCTCGCCGTGCTCTGCATCTGGCTGATCAGCGCAATGCTCAGTGAGCTCGAGGGCAAAACGACAATTGCCGCTTTCCGCGCCCTCATCATCTACAGCTTTGCCCTTTCCTTCGTCATTACTGCGCCGATTGCCTTGGTCAGCGCCCGCGTGATCTCTGACAAGTTGCACGATCGCAATGTCGTAGCGGTTCCCGGCATCATGCTGGCCGGTTTCGTCCTGACTGCGATCGTCAGCATCCTTGCCGGAACTGCCCTATTCACGCTTGCCCTTAATCTTGGCGACGCCACGATCATTGCTGCGGTCGCCGACTGCGCGCTCATTGCACTGGTTTGGGTCGCATGTTTGTTCTGCAGCGTGACGCGGGACTACGTGTCGGTAACAGCGTTCTTCGCGGTCGGCATGTTGCTGGCGCTCGCCGGCGTGACCGTTGGCTACAATGCCCGCCCTGATCTTGCGACCATGGTGTGGGGCTTCAATGTCGGGATTGGCGCCACGTTGTTCGGGTTGCTCACCCGGATATGGGCGACTTTCCCGTTCGCCGTAAGAACAATGTGGCCGCCGGCCCGCGCGCTTGCGCGCGCACTCATCATCTATTGGCCCATTGCACTTGGAGGTTTGTTCGGAGCTATGGGCGCGTGGATCGACAAATGGATCGTGTGGCTATCGCCGTTCGGCGTGCAAATCCAGAATGGCCTGCTGCATGCGCCGCTTTACGACAGCGCAATGTTCGTCTCGTACCTCGTCGTGATACCGGCTTATGCCGCCTTCGTCCTCCACCTCGAGGTAAAGTTCTTTCGCAATTATCGCCTGTTCTATACGAGTATCCTCGAGCATGGCACGCTCGCACAGATCCAGGGTCATGGCCGACGGCTACGCGACGAGACGATTGCGTCGCTTTCCTCCATCACTGTGCCGCAACTCGTCATCTGCGCGCTGGTTGCGTTGTCCGCCCCCATTGTGGTCGATTTGCTCGACATGCAGTACCGGCAAGTGGGAACGCTCCGGCTCGGCTTAATCGGTGCTGCGTTTCAGTTTCTTTTCATCACCTGCTCGTCGCTGGCGCTCTACTTCGATCGGCAAGCTCTCTTCCTGATGCTGCAGACCCTCTATCTCGTGCTCAATGGTGTGCTGACCTATGCGTTCCTGCCCCTCGGAGCAACCTATCTCGGGCTCGGCTTTCTCATTGCCTCCGCCATTTCAGCGCTGGTCGCTTACCTGGCGCTCGCGCGAACGCTGCACCGTCTCGGCTATCTCACGTTCATTGCCAACAACCCGGCCGTGCGTTTGCGAACGCGGCTGCTCAAGGGCGTGTAAGATCACAGCGAAGCACTCCGCGGCAATGGCTGCAGCGTTCGGTCGGTAGACGCGGCCGAAGGTCTGGATTTCCGAAGGCCGGACCGGAACCAGAGTTGCGGAAGTTCGTTCTTTCATCGTTCGTAGGTCTTTCAGAGAGGAAGCAAAATGAAAAAGGCCGCATTCGCCGCCGCGCTCGCTCTATCCGCGGTCGCTACACCCGCCTTGGCTGATTATTTTATCGTGCGAGAAGGCCCGAAGGGACCATGCCGCGTTGTGGAGACACGCCCGACCCAGACCACTATCGTCGTCGTCGGCGACAAGGCGTATAAGACGCAGGACGAAGCACAGAAGCAGGTATCCGTCGTCTGCAAGTAATTGCAGCCAACAGGTCACTCCTTGGAAAGCAAGTTAGCGAGGTCGTGCACGGCCTCGCTGCTTTTGCTTGTCACCAAGTGAGATTTGCGCTGTCAGAAAGCGTTATGGATCCGATACGATTGACCCGCACAGGCGTGCCGCCGACTAAGTGGATCGCATGCTCAAGGGCGAGAAGCCGGTCGACCTTGTGCAGGCACCGACGAAGTATTTTGGGCATCAACGTGAAGACGGCTAAGGCGTTCGATCTCGAAGTGCCGCAGACGCTGCTTGCGCGCGCCGACGAGGTGGTCCAGTAGGCAGCACCCTGGGACGCCGTTGTGCCGACACCGGAAGGAGAGAACCTCATGGCTGACGATCTCACGAACAAAGGTCCGGCCGATCAGTCAAGAATCAATCTGCTCGAGCCCCATGAGGTTCAGTACTGGGCTGATAAGTTTGGCGTCTCTAAAGAACGACTATCCGAAGCTATGCATAACGTCGGTCACTCCGCAGACGCGGTGGCGAAGGAGTTGAAGAAGCCGCTGTAAACATCTCGGGACCTCCCGCACGGAGAGCGGCGGTAACGCCAGCCAGTCACATCGCACACGGACGAGAGGGCAGCGAGCCTTATTCCCGCCGGAGGAAACTACCGTCCTCACGGAGTGTTTGCGCGATGCGGTCTTCAGGTCAGCAAATCACGTGCCTGCACACCTGCTCGAACAGTTCCGGCCGCTCCCCCTCTAAAATCCGGAACGGTTTAGGATCTGGATTTGCCTCACCGTCAGCCTTGAGCGTGACATTTGTCATTGTGATGCGGCATGCCTCCGCAAGTTTCCACGCGAATGGCTGGGGCGGAAGGGCTCCTCAGACCAGAAGGACGTGTCCGCTGCGGCCAGTGCTCGAGGCGCCCGGTACTCATCAATGGCCGCGAGCGCTGTCTTTAAGTCATCCCCCTATGTCCGCGCCGACCCTCTGCAAACTCGATCGTATAGCCGTCAGGGTCATGAACCCGCATCGACCTTTCCCACGGCTCCTCATGCGGAGGCTCGAAGAACTCGACCCCCCGACCTTTCAACTGCTCGTAAAGTGCGTCGAGGTGATCGGTCGTTAATTCCACATGAAAGCCTGCGCGCTGAAGAGGTGTCGTGCTCTGCGATCCGAAAGGATCGCTGCTATCGTGTACGAGCAGACCAATCGTACCACCCGTCGGCCCGCCCACGCGGATCATCGCGAACTGCGGAGCTTTGTTGATCTCAACTGCAAAACCGAGCTTGTCGCCGTAAAATTGGATTGATCGCGACACGTCTGCCACGCGCAGCGTCAGTCCCTCTAATCGAACATCGATGTTGGGCTCGTTTTCAGCATCGCTTTTGCGATTGAGTGTCGTCATGTCGGAGTCCTTAAAGCATCCACATGGAGGTGAGCGCCACGGCACCACCACGCCGCAAGGCCGCGAACTGATGCGTCCTCAGGCGCGTTGAGAATGCGGCTAAACGTCGACGAGGACCGGTGCTCACCTTAACGGCCAAAAGAACGTAATCAGCGGAACCCCCGCCGCGACCACCAATGCGGATAGCGGCAGACCGAGGCGCGGATAGTCGCCGAATCTGTACCCCCCGGGCCCCATGACCAATGTGTTGCACTGGTGCCCAATCGGGGTGAGAAAATCGCACCCAGCGCCAAGTGCAACGGCCATCAGAAAAGGGTCGGGGTTTAGCGCGAGCTTATCAGCCAAGCTCGCTGCTATGGGAGCCACGATGAGTACAGTCGGTGCGTTGTGTAGGAACGGTGTCGCCACCATCGTGGTCACGAGCACAATGGTGAGCGCGACGACAGGGGGAACGTCCTCGACGGCGCTCCGCAGCCAGCCCGCGATCAAGTCCGTGCCTCCCGTCGTCTGCACCGCGTGACTGAGCGGGATTAGCGCGCCGAGCAGGATCAAAATGTGCCATTCCATCGTGTGATAGGCCTCGTGCATTGTCATGCTGCGCAACAGCAGCAAGACGACGGCAGCACCAAAGAACGCCACCGCCACCGGCAAGACATGAAATGCGACGAGCGCCATTGCCGCAACGAGCACTCCCGCCGGTACGAGGCTCCGGTGACTACGGCCGAGTGTGATACTCCGCTCGGCGAGAGGCAGAACGCGCAGGGTGGCCAGGGTGTCCGGCATCAGGACGGCGAGCCCGCGAAGTACGACCACGTCGCCGGCCCGCAGGCGCACTGCCGCGAGGCGCCGGATGATGCTCTGCCCGCTGCGGCTGACAGCCAGCAGCCCAACGTTATGGCGTTGTTGAAGCGAAAGCTGGGTCGGCGTCTTCCCCACCAGCGACGAGTCAGCCGTTACCACCCCCTCGATAACAGTGATCTCTCCTTCACCGGCCGCCTCGGCTCCACCGCCGCCCGCGAGCACCAGCCGTGCCCGCGCCACGAGACGCTCAAGGTCGCCGGGCTCGCCTTCGAGCAGGACGACATCATTCTCGCGCAGCTTCCACTCCGGTGTGGCTGCGTAGCGCCGAAACCGCTCGCGGATAACCGCCGCGACGCGCACGGTGCCTTCGCTCATCTGTTCCAGCTCCGATACAGGGCACCCGGCGGCAGGCGATGCGCGCGGAATCCGTGCCTCAGCCGTGTAGGCTTCGATGCTGGCGAACGCCGCTTCCATGGAGGCGGCTGCCCGCCGGCCACGCGGCAGGAGCCGCCAGCCGAAGGCCAGGAAAGCGAGGCCAAGCAATGCGATCGACAGGCCAACCGGGGTGAAATCAAACATACCGAACGGCTTGCCGCCGAGCTGGGCGCGCACTTCTGCCACGAGAATATTGGGCGAGGTGCCGACTAACGTGACGATACCCCCCAACAGGGACGCAAACGCCATAGGCATCAGCAACGCAGACGCCGCAGTCCCGGTCCGCCGAGCAATCTGCAGCGCCAGCGGCATCAGGATAGCCAGAGCGCCGACATTTTTCGTAACCATGGACAGCAGAAGTACCGCCCCTGTTAGGGCAGGAACCTGGGTCTGCACGGTCGTGAGACGAGGGAGCAGGGGAGCCATCGCGGTTTCTACCACCCCGGAGCGTGCGATCGCCTCGCTGACGATCAGCGCCGCGGCGATAATGATGACCACCTCGCTCGCAAAGCCTTCGAAGGCGTGCTGAGCGGGTACCAAGCCCAGCAAAATTCCAGCAAGCAATCCGGCGAGCGCCACGAGATCGTAGGCAATGCGCCCCCAGACAAAAAAAGCGATAGTAATGCCGAGAAGCCCGAACGCGAGTGCCTGATCGAGGGTCATGTGGTCCTCAGGGATGGAAGAGCCCGCGCGCCTTGGGAAGCCGCTACGCTGCCGGTTCGGACGTCCTCATCCTTCGTGCCGCCAGTCCGACTCCGGAGTTCTGAACCAAAGCCACACAACAAACATTGGATAGGGGCCACTCCGGAACCGATAACTCTCGAGCTACAGCGATGGGCTCCGGGCTTGAAGCCTTGCTTCGCTCGGCTCGCCGCGGAATGACGCGATGTGATTCGAACGAAACAACGATTTGATTCGAACCAAAGAGAGGCTGCAGCAGGCAATGTCGGACAAGGGCTTGCTCGCACACCTGTTTGGCGGGTTAACCCGGACTGCCCCCCAGCGCGATGGTGAGTCGGCAGCACTGGAGGCGCACGCCACCGGGATTTCTCCAGCCTGGCTCGATGCGGCGGCGCTGCCCCAGCGCGATGGCGGCGCTGCTGGCCGACGAACGCGCCCGCTGGCCCTTCCCAATAAGGTCGTCCTGGAAACACTGTCACAGAAGGTCCTGCATGGGTGGCTGCAGAATCGGCACCAGACGCTGTACCCTCTCACGATCAACCTCCGCCTGCTGGACACTGCCAGCAGGAGCGCCCTCGTCCGGATGATGGCTGCCGTGCTCCTGGCAGGCACGCGGATGCCTGATGAGGCGCGCATTGCTTCATGCCTGGCTTGGCTTCGCGAAGTGGGCGGCGAAGATGAGCTGGAGCAAACGCTGCGGGGCGCGATTGACAGCCCCGAGCCGATGAGCACGCTTCTCCGGGATCTCCAGCAGGCTGGCATGGCTACGTACGCCTACGTGGTAGCGCTTGTTTCAGCCGAGTTGCACGACGACGCGGCGCAGAGGTTTCTCGACTATCTCGGCGCTCGCCTGGGTCTTCCAGCGACCGTCATCCGCAGCGCGGACCGGCGCTACGGTCACGGCGCCGCGCGCGCGTCCTCCGTGACCTCTAACAGTGCGGTCTGAAGTGTTTGGCTATCAATCAATAATTTGCGCGATAAGTCCGCCAGCGTCACCCATCCGGTGACCCGGCCGGTGGCATCGTGAACGGGCATGCGCCGTATTTGGTTAGCAGCCATGGCATCCATTGCCTCCTGGACGGAGTTATCCTCGGTGCACGCGGCTACCGGTCGCGAGAGCACGTCACGCACCCGCACACGCGACGGATCGAGGCCGCGGGCCACAACCCGGTAGAGGATGTCGCGATCCGTGAGGACACCTTCGAGGTGCTCGGGCGATCCGGCCGGGAGGGCGCCGACGTCCAACTCCCCCATCAACTCTGCTGCGGCCTTGATGGTTGACTCGGGTTCGACGAACTCCACGTAGGTGCTCATCACGTCACGGACCCGTAGCATGACTGCGTCCTCCGCTTGCCCCAAGCGCGGCATCGATCTGCGACAACAGCTTCGAAAAGTCGATAGGTTTTGGGTGGTAGTCGTCACAGCCGGCGCGGATAGCCTTCTCGCGGTCCCCAGACATAGCGTGGGCGGTTAGCGCGATGATAGGGATGGCGGCCGTTCCGTCATTGCGTTTGAGACTTTCCGCCGCCGTCCAGCCATCCAGGATCGGCAGGTTCATGTCGAGCAGGATCACGTCCGGGCTTTCAGCGTTGGCCTTGTCAATCGCAGCCTGACCATCATGCGCCAGAACGACATCGAACCCCCGCCGCTTCAATCGGCGTGAGAGGAAATCCCAGATCTCCTCATGATCTTCAACCAGCAGGATCTTGACCATTAAAGTCTCCGTGGCCTTGACGGGCGTAGGAAGGAGCTGGTGGCCGGCACGCAACGCGTCGCAATACTGTGTTTAGCTCTTCGAGTACGTCTCCATCCTTTTCGATCACCTGCCCGACTTGGCCCCGCAGTTTCTCCTTGTCCTCAGCCTTGAAGTCATGCGGAACCAGCACGACGATCGGCGTGTCGCGCCAGCCGTCGCGCCGTTTGAGATCCCTTATATTGTGGAACCCGTTCTCATGCTGCAGGTCGACGAGAGCAAGATCGGGAGGATCATGGCCTAGGCGATCCAGCGCGTCTCCGGTATCGCGGACCGATACGATCGTCCATCCCTCCTGTGCTACATGATCTCTCAGCAGAGTGCGGGTGTTCTCGTCCTCGCTCACCAGAAGAAGGCGTGGCGAGGGAGTGCTGCAGCGGTAGCGCTCGAGAAGTGCTTTGAGGCGTAGCCAATCGACAGGCTTGGTGAGGTAGTCCGCCGCTCCCAACGAGAACCCCAGTGTCCGTTCTTGAACTATTGTCACCATGATGACCGGGATGTTTGTGAGTTCCGGATCGGCCTTCAGTGCCGACAGGACTGACCAACCGTCGAGACGCGGCATCATCACGTCGAGCAGGATAGCGCAGGGTGCCACTGCACGAGCTAACGCGAGCCCCGCCTCTCCATCTGCGGCGACTCGAACAGCGAAACCTTCCCTGTGCAAGAAGCGCGACAGCAACTCGCGTGCATGCGGATCGTCATCGATCACCAGTACCGTGTCACCAACACCTTGTTTGCCAGGAGCATCCTCCTCAGTCCGCTCGTCTCGATCGGCCGACTTTGCACCCGTGCGGGACAAATCGACCGGCAGGCGAATGGTAAATGTGGAGCCGCGACCAGCCTCGCTCTCCACTGAAATATCGCCGCCGAGCGTGCGGCAGAGTGCGCGGGTGAGGGCGAGCCCGAGTCCCGTCCCTCCGAACTTCCGGGTGGTCGACGCGTCGGCCTGGCTAAAGCGCTGAAAGAGCCTGCCAAGCAGTTCGGCTGTCATACCGATCCCGGTGTCCTTCACTTGGAAGATCAACTGCGGTTCGGAATCCGCAGTCCGGCGGGCAGAGAGGGTAATGCGACCGTCTTGGGTAAACTTTGCAGCGTTGCTCAGAAGGTTGAACAGACATTGCCGAAGCTTCACGACGTCTGAGTGCATCGCTCCAAGCTCACCTCCTTTTTCAATGATCAGCTCGTTGTTTTTCTTGGCAAGCAGCGCTTGGACGGTGTTAGCCACGTCCTCGATCAGGTCTGCCACATCGAACCTGTCGAGATGGACCTCCATCTTGCCCGCTTCGATCTTGGAGATGTCCAATACGTCGTTGATGAGCGATAGGAGGTGTCGGGCGTTGCTCTCGATCTTGCGCAGATCCTCAAGCATCGTCGCCTGGCCGAGGTCCTCGGCTTCCTCCTCGAGCATCTCGCTATATCCGATGACAGCCGTAAGCGGCGTCCGCAGCTCATGGCTCATATTGGCGATGAACTGGCTCTTGGCTCGGTTAGCCTCTTCCGCCGCCTCCTTGGCGGCGGCGAGCTCATGTTCAAACCGTTTGCGGTCCGTAATGTCCTGCATCGCGCCGATCATGCGAAGCGGGCGCTGCCTCTCATCGCGCAACAGGAACCCGCGATCCAGCACGGTGGCGTAGCGGCCGTCGGCCTTGCGGAACCGATATTCTTCGCTCCAGTGCGTCCCCGCACCGTCGACAATAGCGCTGATGCCGGCAACCACGCGCGCCCGGTCCTCGGAATGGATTTGGTTCTTCCACCAATCGCCCGGGGTCTCTGCGTGGTCCTCGCCGTAGCCGAAGAGGCTTTGGACAGCTTCGTTCCACTGGATTCGGTCGGCCAGCAGATCCCAGTCCCAGATTGCGTCGTTGGTCGCGCGGGCTGCCAGCCGGTAGCGCTCCTCGGCCTCGCGCAGCGCCTCTTCAGTACGGCGTTGCTCCGTCACATCGGTGTTCGTGCCGAACCATCCCCAAATCCGCCCGCCATCCTCTCGCATGGGGACTGCTCGGGAGAGAAACCAGCGATACTCCCCGCCCTGGCCCCTCAGTGGGAAAGTGTCTTCCCAGAATTCTCCAGCTTCCACCGACCGTTTGAAGTGTTCCACAACGCGCTCGGTATGGTCGGGATGCTGGACCTTTCGCCACCCCCAGCCTTTCATCTCCTCAAAGGTCGTCCCGGTGTATTCGTACCAACGTTTGTTGTACCAAATGCTCGATCCTTCAGCGTCGGTCATCCAAGCTAGCTGAGGAATGGCATTGGCGAGCGTGCGTAGCCTCCCCTCGCTCTCGCGCAGCGCACTCTCGCCCCGTTTGCGCTGGGTGATGTCTCGCAGGTAGGCGGTAAATAACGGCCGTCCGTTCGTCTCGATGGTGTTGATCGCCAGCTCGATGGGGAATCGGGACCCATCGGCGCGAAGCGCTTCGAGCTCAACGCGTTTGCCTAACACCCGTCCCTCACCAGTGGCGAGATAGCGCGCCATCCCGTCACAATGCTGCTGCCTGAACTCTGGCGGGATGATCAGCTCAATCAGCGACCGGCCGAGCACCGCCTGACGGGGATAACCGAAGGTACGCTCTGCCGCTGGGTTCCATTCAATGACTTCGCTTTGGTCAGTAATGGTGATGACGCAGTCGAGTGCTGCCTGGAGTATGGCCCCTTTGAGTGCCTCGCTGCCACGCAGCTCTTCTTCTGTCCGCTTGCGTCTGACGAATTGGCCAATCTGCTGTCCGAGCATGCCAACGCTGTCGAGGAGGTCGTCGTCGAAACGAGCCAAGTCCCGCCCGAATATCTCAATCACGCCGAGTGTGTGCCGTCCCACCTTGACTGGAAACGCAAAGGCGTGTCGTAGCCCGACGCCGAGTGCGCTAGCGCGGCTGGGAATGTTCGGGTCTGAGGCGAGGTCATCCACTTGCTCGGGTGCACCACTCTCCAGCACCCTCCCGGGAAGGCCAGTGCCCCATTTGAAGGACATTCGCGATGTGTCGGCAAGAAACGCGGTCGCCTCGAGCGAGGGTTCTGCCCAGACAGCCGATGCGCGAAGCGAGCCCTCGCGCCCATCCAGGATCCAAAATGCTCCTGCCTGCCAGCCTAGGCCTGAGCCGATCGCGGCAAGCACCTGGGAGCTGGCGGTCTTCACATCGGCTGACCCAGCCAAAATGCGGCTGACGGTGATCTGAAGGCCAAGCCGCCGGCGTGCTTGGCCCCGCTGCGCATTGTCCTGAAAGTTGATGACACTGCCGACGACGACGTCAGCATCGAGAATGGGATAAGACGAGTACTCTGCCGTGAAGAACGAGCCGTCTTTGCGCCAGAGCGTCTCGTTGTCGAGCTGGACGGCGTGCCCGCTCTTGAGCGTATTCATCAGAGGGCAAGCCGATTGAGGATACGCTGAGCCATCGGGATACGTATGATGGATAAGGTCGTGCATATTCTGCCCGATGATCTCATCGTGCTTGTAGCCCGTCAGCTCGAGGGCAGCGTCATTGATGAATGTGCACCGACCCTCCGCATCAACGCAGTAGATGCCGACGCGCATGGCATTGAGAATTGTCGGCCCTGCGAAAACGCCACGATCAGCAGCTCTGCGGGCCTTCATGGCAATCTCGGAGTATCCGGCAAACGGGAGGCGGCGAATTCACGACACGCAATCTGCAAGGAGAAAGGGTTCCCCGCACTCCGTACGCCTCCCGCCGCTCGTGGAGAGAACTTTACAAGACCTTTCCGGGTTCCACGCGCCTCGACATCAACTGCTGTGCCCCGCAACGAACTCCCGCCCTCGGTCACTCGCCCCGCGGACGCTCGCCGCGGCTCAGGGCGGCGGAGCGGAGCGCTGACCAGACTCGCTCCGGTGTTGCTGGCATGTCCATGTGCTCGACCCCAAGCGGCGCGAGTGCGTCAATCACCGCATTGATCAGCGCTGCCGAGCTCGGGGTAATCCCGGCCTCGCCGCCTCCTTTAACGCGCAAGGCATTGCTCCTCGTTGGATCCTCGCTGAGCTCCACGCGAATCATGGGGCACTGGTCGGCGCGCGGCATGGCGTAATCCATGAAGCTCGCCGACAGCAGCTGCCCGGAGCCGCGCTCGTACGCGACGGATTCGGTCAGGGCCTGTCCTATGCCCTGCACTACGCCGCCATGGACTTGGCCGTGCAGGATCATCGGATTGATCGCTTGGCCGCCGTCATCAACCGAGGTGTAGCGGGTCACATCGACCAGCCCAGTCTCGGGGTCGAGCTCGATCTCGCAGACGGCAGCGCCGGTCGGATAGGCGGGTATGCGCCCGGTGAAAGTGGCTTCGGCCGCGAGCGGCTCGCGCAGATCATCGGGCAGCGGTACGGAATGGCTGCCACTCACGGCCGCGACGTCGAACAGGGTCAGACGCCGATTGGTGCGAGGCGCGGAAAACAAGCCGTCGGCGTAGGATACCTCGCCCTGCTCGGCCTCGAGCATGTGCGCGGCAATGCGGCGCGCCTTTGCGACGACAGCCCCGCAGGCCTCAACCATGAGGGCCCCGGCGAGGCGCATCGAGCGATCGGAATGCGTGCCTCCACCCGAGGCGAGCGTGCTGGTATCGCCGCCCACGAAATCAACCACCTGCGGCGTGACCCCGAGGTGATCGGCGGTGACCTGGCGGAAGCTCGTCTCATGGCCCTGCCCGCTCGACTGCGTGCCGACCATGAGCGCAACCTTGTCGCTGTTCACCTTGAGCGCGACGCGTTCGTGCGGCATGCCAACGGGAGTCTCGATGTAGTTGACAATCGCGATGCCGAGCAGCCGGCCGCGCTTCTTCGCTGCCTTGCGTCGCTCGGCAAACCCCGTCCAGTCCGCCATCTGCACGACGCGGTCGAGGTTGCCGGCGAAATCACCGCTGTCATAAGTAAGGCCGGTGGAGCTGCGATAGGGCAGCCTGTCGCGGCCAATGAGATTGCGGCGGCGAATTTCGATGCGGTCGATGCCGAGACGCTGCGCCGCAATGTCAATCAGCCGCTCCATCACCGCCGTGGCCTCCGGGCGTCCGGCGCCACGAAACGGCGCTGTCGGCACCGTGTTGGTCATTGCCGCGCGCAAGCGCAACCAAGCCACGGGAATGTCGTAGACCGTCGGTGCCACACGATAACCATTGCTGAGCGGCACATAGGTGACAGTGTGCGCACCGGTATTGCCGATGAGATCTAGGCTGAGGGCAAGCATGCGGCCATTGCGATCGAACCCCAGGCGCCCCTTCGTGACAACGTCACGTGCAGTGTAGTCGGTGAGAAAGGCTTCGTGGCGATCGCCGGTCCACTTCACCGGGCGCCCGAGGCGGCGCGCCGCCCACACGACCACCACCTGCTCCGGATAAAGGTTGAAACGTGAGCCGAAGGCACCGCCGACATCGGGGCAGATCACACGCAGGCGATCTGGCGGCAGTTTCAGACAGGAGGCGATATCGTTGCGCAGGCGGTGGGCGCCCTGGCAGCCCGAGATCAACAGGTATTGTTGCGTGTCGTGGTCGTAGGCGCCAATGGCCGCTCGCGGCTCCATGAAGGCACTGACGGTGCGCTGGCTGCGGATCGTCTGCTCTACGACCAGATGAGCATGTGCAAGCTCGGACTCCACAGCTGCGCGCTCGCCAAACTCGTTGTCGAGAGCGAGATTGCCGGGAGCTTCCGGCCACAGAACCGGCGCACCGGCGGCGAGCGCTTCCTCCACATCGGTGATGGCCGGCAGCACCTCGTACTCCACGGCAACAGCTTCGGCGGCGTCGCGCGCCGCCGCCAAGGTGTCCGCCACCACCGCAGCAACCGGCTCGCCGATGTGGCGAACGCGCTCGACGGCGAGCGGCAGCTGGCGCAAATCGAGAATGTTGTGTCCGCCCCATGCCACAAAAGTAGGAACCTTGATGTCGTTGGCGTCAGCCGGATTGGGATGGTGCGCCATACCAAGATTGCCGTCGGCGACATAATCCGCGCCGGTGAGCACGGCGCACACGCCAGGTAGGCTGCAGGCATGCGCCGTATCAATCGAAAGGATGCGCGCGTGGGCATGCGGAGCCCGCACGAAGACGGCATAGGCTGGGCCATCAACCGAGATATCGTCGGTAAAACGGCCATTGCCGCGCACCAGCCGCAAGTCCTCGAAGCGTGGCAGCGAGCGACCGATATATGGCCCGCTGTAAGCGCCGCCTGCCCTTTCCTCGCTAACACTCATGCTCCTCCTCGCTCTTGGCCGCTTGCAGCGACCACATCAACCCCCGGCCGCGTAACCCATGCGGTCACGCGAATCGACCACGTTCGCCAGCGTGGCCGCGGCTGTTCTTGAGGCTATAATGCGCCTTCCAAGGAGCGCCAATGGGCATCATCGACACGCCGCCACCCGCCGAGCTGAGCTCGCGCGTCAGGCCGGACCGCTTCCGCCTGCGCCACTTTGTCGAGGAGCTGGGCGAGGAGCTCGCGACGGTGGACGCGCCGACCGAGCTTGCCGACGTGGCCGCGGTGCTCGAAGGAAACCCCAAGGCCGTGCTGTTTCGCGCGCTCGGTGGCGAACGTCAGCAGCTCGTTGGCAATGTGATGGGCAGTCGCTCACGCCTCGCGCGCGCCTTCGCCGTCGCACCCGGCGAGGTGCTGCCCGAGCTGATGCGCCGCTTGCGCAACAAACCCGAGCTGGTGGAGCTCACCCGTCACCAAGCCCCGGTCCAGCGAGTGGTGCTGACTGGCGAAGAGGCCGACCTTACCGCCCTGCCGGTCCATCTCGGACATGGCAGTGATGGAGCCCCCTACATCTCGGCATCCATCGACTTTGTGATCGATCCGAGGAGCGGCACAACGAATGTGGGCGTACGGCGACTGATGCTGCGCGGCCGCCAGCAGGCGGGCATCGACCTGGTCTCGCCCAGCGACCTGCGTGCGATATATGAGGCATGCGCCGCGGGCGGCAAGCCGCTGCCGGTCAGCTTCGTCGTCGGTGCGCATCCCATCGATCATGTCGCGGCCGTTATGCGGCTGCCGGTTGACGAGCTCGGGCTGGTCGCTTCGCTGCGCGGCGCCCCGCTGCCCGTGGTCAAGTGCGTCACCAACGACATTCGCGTCCCCGCGGATGCGGAATGGGTGCTCGAAGGCTTTCTCGATCCCAGAGGCCATGTGGAGCCTGAGGGTCCCTATGGGGAATTTCTCGGCTATTACGGGGCGCTGAAGCAGAATCCGGTATTCCACCTCACGGCAATCACGCGCCGGCACGACGCCCTTTTCCAGACGGCAACCATCGGCGGATGGTCGCTGGGCACGACCGACACCGCTCTCCTCAACGCGCTGCGCACCGAAGTCATGATCTGGCGCGCGCTCGAAAGCGCGGTGCGGGAGCCCGTTGCGGTGCACGCCACCGCCTCGAGCGGCGGGATGTTCAACGTGCGAGTGGCCCTACGCCAGCGCGTACCGGGAGAAGCACGCAACGCGATCGCGAGCTGCTTCGGAGCGCTCGTCAACGTCAAGAACGTCTTCGTGGTCGACCCCGACATCGACATCTTTTCCGATTCGCAGATGGACTGGGCTCTCGCCACGCGGTTCCAGCCTGATCGCGATCTGGTCGTGCTGGACGGGATGCGCACCTTGCCGCTCGATCCTTCATTGATCGCCGGCGCGCGTACCGGTGCCAAGGCCGGGTTCGACCTGACTTGGCCTTTTGGAACCGGCAGCCGACTGGAGACGCGGGTGCCCGAGCCGCCGCGCTTCGCGGGCCCACTTTTTCCCAGCATTGCCGCTGCCTTGGCCGACGGCCCGAAATCGTTTGAGCAGCTGATGGCGGCGGTTGCGAGCCGCGACGGACGTGAGATCGTGCGTTCGCTCGAGCCTCTTTACGGTGAAGGGAAACTCGCGCGTGATGCGCAGGGACGCTATCTGCTCCACTCCAAGTGACGGGCCGCGGCCGGGAGGAAGACATTGATGAGACTTAAACCGAGCCTGCTCGCGATGGTCGCGTTTGCGGCTTTGACTGGGACCGCCCCAGCCCAGGAGGTCACGATCAAGGTGGGCATGGTGAGGTCTATCACCTCCGTTGTGGCACTCACTGCCGTGGCGAAGGGCTACTTCAAGGAGTACGGGATCAAGCTGGAAACCGAGTTCCTCGACACCGCCGCGAACTCCATCGCGCTGGTCGCGCAGGGGCAGTTCCAAATCGTCGAAGGCGGTATCTCGGCAAGCTATTTCAATGCGCTCGAGAAGGGTTTGCCGGTCACCATCGTGATCGATCGGGTGTCCAGCCCCATCGGCCACAACCTTATGCTGCGCCCGGATCTCGCCGGAGCGATCAAGGAGCTCAGGCAGCTCAAGGGCAAGACCATTGCGACCAATGGCCAAGGCGCAGTGTCCACCTATGAGGTGGGTAAGATGCTCGAGACGGACGGTCTCACCATCGCCGACGTCGATATCAAGGTCATCCCATTCACCCAATACGCCCTGGCATTCAAGAACAAGGCAATCGATGCCGCGATTGCGATACCGCCGTTCACCGCTCAACTGCTCGACGGCGGCTTTGCCGTGAATTTCAAGGGTCCCGATGAGCTGGTTAAGCCTTCGCCCATGAACATCGCGGTGAACTTCATCAACACCGAATGGGCCAAGGCGCACGAGCAGGTGCTCAAGAACTATTATGTGGCGTATCTCAAAGCGGCGCGCGACTACTGCCAAGCCTATCACGGCGGCTCGACTCGCCAGGCGCTTATCGACCTTTCTCTGCGCACGGGCACCGAGACCCGGCCCGAGCTTCTGAACAAATATCCATGGCCGGCCCGCAATCCCGACGGAAAGGTGAACGTTGCGAGCTTCCTCGATATGAATGATTGGTTCGTGCGCAACAAGATGAGCAACGTCCGCTTCCCGGCCGAGAAGCTCGTCGACAACCGTTATGTCGATTATGCAGTTGGCAAGCTCGGACCATTCGAGCTGGAGAACAAGGCGAGCACCCTTGCAGGTTGCCGGTGAGTGCCTCCGGAGGCTGGTTGCCGGGGTGCAGGTGACGGATGGCGGGCGAGCGCCGCGGCGCGGCGATTGAAATCGCTGGATTGCGCAAGGAATACGTCAGTGCGGCGGGCCGGGTGCTCGCGCTCCAGGACGTGAACCTGAGCATCGCCCCGGGCGAGTTTGTCTGTATCGTTGGCCCATCGGGCTGCGGAAAATCGACGCTGCTGCGCATCCTCGCTGGACTGGACACCGAGACTGCCGGGTCCATCAAGGTGAATGCACCGGGCTGGGCTATCGAGAATGCGATGGTGTTTCAGGAGAGCGGCCTTTTTCCCTGGATGACCGTGGCGGCGAATGTGGGTTTCGGCTTGATGACGCGCGGCGTGCCCGCCGGCGAGGCGGCGACACGGGTCGATGCCGCGCTCAAGCTCGTCGGCCTCAGCAAGTTCCGCAACCACTATCCGCATCAACTCTCGGGCGGCATGCGCCAAAGAAGCGCCATCGCCCGCGCCTTTGTCACCGATCCCGGCGTGCTGCTGATGGACGAGCCGTTTGCTGCGCTCGATGCTCAGAACCGGGTCATTTTGCAGGCTGAGCTGGTGCGCATCTGGGAGGCGACCCGCAAGACGGTGCTCTATATCACCCACTCCATTGAGGAGGCGCTGCTGCTCGGCGACCGGACAGTCGTCATGACGGCGCAGCCGGGCCGCATCAAGCAGACCATCGAGGTGCCGTTTCCGCATCCCCGCAACTTGATGACGCTGTCGGCCTCGCCTGAGTTCGGCAGCCTCAAGCTCGAGATCTGGCGCGTGCTGGAGGATGAGGTGATGCGCGCACGCGCGGAGATGGAGCAATGAGAGCGCAGAGCCGACCCGCCGAAATGTTGCAACAGCTTCGGCATCTTGAGCGCACTTGCCGGCGTCATGACGCCGCTGTGCAGATGATCGACACGTCTATTCTCCGGGTGCATCAGCATGGTGCCTGCATTACTCGGAACACAAGGCAATCGATGGTCACTTGCGAGATGGGTCGACCAGTAAGATACATGCAGCGGTCGATACCAAGAACTTCTCGGGTATTTTGATTAGTTGAGGGAAGGTCTGTTGCTTGAGGTAAAGCGCAAGCACTTACTATGGGCTGCTGAAGCGTGCTGTCGACTCACAGCTGACATTGGGGCGGCCAATGTTGCTGTGCCGCAGAACGCTGCCCTGGCCCGACAATGTGCTACGATGTGATCCTTGTTTGAGGGCATCCATGAAGCGGCGGGAGTTCAACACCCTGCTCGGCGGTATTGCCGCATGGCCGTTTGCGGCGCGCGCTCAGCAGACGGGGAAGCTGCCGACAATCGGCTTTCTCGGCAGTGCATCTTTCAACGGCTTCGAAGACGTCGTAACCGCGTTTCGTCTAGGCCTGAGCGAGGGCGGGTTTGCAGAGGGGCAAAACATCGCCATCGAGTATCGCTGGGCCGAGAACCATTATGATCGCCTCCCTCAGCTTGCTGCAGACCTGGTTCAGCGCAATGTGGCGGTGATTGTCGCTTCAGGGGGCAACGTTTCGGCCTTGGCCGCCAAATCTGTGACGACGACGACACCAATCATTTTTACTGCGGTCGCCGATCCGGTCTCAGGCGGTCTTGTCACCAGCATGAACCGGCCGGACACCAATGTTACAGGAGTGGCGGCACTGACCAGCGAACTCGATCCCAAGCGGCTCGAACTGCTGGCCGAGATGGCTCCAGCGGCCAACGTGATTGGCGCGCTTCTGAACCCCCGCCGCCCAAACGCCGAGGTGCAATTGCGCGACGTTCAAGTGGCAGCGCAAAGGCTCGGGCGGGAACTCGTCGTTGCTGACGTCGGGCCGGATCCTAATTTGGGAGCGATGTTCGAGAGCTTCGCTCAGAAGCGGGTCCGTGCGATCTTAATTGGTGCTGACCCGTTATTCCGGAATCATTTGACACAAATTGCCGAACTTGCTGCGGAGCGTGGGCTGCCGACAATGTGGCAGTTTCGAGAATTTCCGATAAAGGGCGGACTAGCGAGCTACGGCCCGAGCTTAATTGAGTCCTACCGCCAAGCTGGCGTATATGCCTCACGTATCCTCAAAGGTGAGAAGGTTGCTGAGTTGCCAGTGATCCAGCCAACGAAATTTGATTTCGTCATCAATTTGAAAACCGCAAAGATTCTCGCCCTCGAAATCTCACCGAGGGTCCTGGCGCTTGCAGATGAGGTGATCGAATAGCCGCCGCCATTCATTACCGTTTGCTGCATCTGCTCATGACAGCTCCCGGCCCTTCTCAGGTATTTTGATCAGGTTGAGAAGGTCCGCTGCTTGGGGGGAAGCGGAAGCACCTACTGCGGGCTGCTGAAGCGTGCTGTTGACCCAATCCGGCGCTCAGTCGGCTCAAAATTCCGCACTGCAGCGAACCCTGACGTGACGCTCGCCAATCCGGTATGCTGCCTCCCTGGCTAGGGGCAGCAGATGCAATTCGATCGGCCGAAGCGACGCGAGTTCATTGGGCTGATTGGCGGCGCGGCAGCGTGGCCGCTCGCGGCCTCGGCCCAGCAGGCAAGCCGACTGCCGACGATCGGCTTTCTTGGGGCCGGGACTCCGACCACTTGGAAGTCGCTTATCACGGCTTTCGAAAACCGCCTGCAGGAGCTCGGCTGGATCAACGGACGCACGGTCAATCTCCAAATCCGCTGGGCCGAGGGGCACACCGAGCGCCACCCGGAGATAGCGAAAGAATTCTTGCAGATGCCGGTTGATGTGATCGTTTCGCCGGGAACCGCGGCCGCTGCCATCAAGCGGGCAACCTCCACCATTCCGATCGTGCTCTCCGTTGCAAGCGATCCCGTTGGCAGTGGGTTAGTTGCAAGCCTGTCTAGGCCCGGGGGCAACATCACCGGACTGTCGCTTCAGGCCAACGAGCTCGCCGGCAAACGTCTAGAGTTTCTGCGCCGGGCGGTACTGGACCTGCATCGGATCGGCATCCTCGCCAATCCCGGCTACTCGGCGGCAGTACTGGAGATGGGCCAAGTCGAGGCGGCGGCTCGCTCGGTCGGCCTCGAGCCCATCAGGCTTGCGGTCAGCAGCGCGGCCGATATCGCTCCTGCCATTGCGGCCATCAAAACCAAGGATGTGGCGCTCTACGGATGTATCGATGGGGTCGTCAACGCGAACCAGGCGCAGATCAACAAACTCGCGCTATCGGCAGGATTGCCGACGCTCTACAGCGAAAAGGAGTTTGTCGAGTCAGGTGGGCTGATGTCATATGGTCCAAAGATTCCCGCCCTGTTCAGCCGAGCAGCCGAGCTTGTAGACAAAATTCTCAAAGGCGCGAAACCGGCCGACATACCGGTCGAGCAGCCGACCCAGTTCGAGTTGGTCATCAATCTCAAAACAGCGAGCTCGCTTGGCCTAAAGCTTCCATCAACGCTGCTCGCGCTCGCGGACGATGTGATCGACTAGTTTGCTGCACACGCATATTGCTGCGTGTGCTCACGGCCGCTTATGGCACCTCTCGGACCATCCCCTGACATCTGCTTTTCCGCCGCTCTTGGGGGACAAGCGGACATCAAAGGCGTTTCGCCGGTCTTCATGGTTTACGACCTAAACCTTAGTACTAGTTCAGTAGGCCGATAGCATTACGCATCTATTCGAGTGTGGAATAGCGTTCTCACGCGCCGACCTTACGCTCTCCCAGGGTTAACGGATGCTAACAAGGGGAGTGCATCATGATTTCCAAAATGCAAGTTCTTCCATATGACGCGCCCTCGCCCGGGGCAGCGGCACGCCCGATTTCAGGCACGACAAAGATCTCCGACGTAAGCCTCATCCGAGATATCGCGCGAGGTGAGAAGTGGGCGATGCATGCGTTCTACACACGCCATAACCTTCGCGTGTTCCGTTTCGCGCTTCGTATCCTTCACGACGATGCTCTGGCTGAAGACACCGTGAGCGAGGTCTTCCTGAACGTCTGGCGCAAGGCGGGCAACTTTTCAGGCCGATCACAAGTCTCGACCTGGCTCCTCGCCATTACGCGTCACAAGGCCCACGAGATCGCGCGCCGCCGGTTGGCCGAGCCCTTGAATGACGAAGAGTATGAGGCAGTCGCCGATACGTCCGACGACCCAGAGACCAGCATGTGCAAAAAGCAGAACGGCTCAATTCTATTCGCTTGCTTATCAAAGCTATCTGCACACCACCGCGAAATTATCGACCTCGTCTATTATCATGAAAAATCAATCGACGAGGCTGCTGCGATCCTGTGCGTTCCGCGTAACACAGTGAAGACGCGCATGTTCTATGCTCGCCAGAGACTGGCGCACTTATTGAGCGGCAAGGTTGTTCTCACAGCACGGACGTAGCGCGTCTGCATAGTCAATGCCGGCACGTCAGGGGTGGACATACACACACCCGCGGCGCCTTGCGAGGCGACACAGACCGCGGATGCGCAACATTCGGACCGCCGCGCCGATGTCGAGGAGTCTGCGCGGGCCTAAGCGCGTGGTTTTTCTGGTGCCAAGTTGAGGGTGTCCGCCATTCGGCTGAGCTCGGGCAGCGAACGGGCCTGCATCTTTCTCATTAGATTGGTGCGATGTACCTTCACCGTCGATTCGGCGATGCCAATGTCATTCGCGATTTGTTTGTTGAGCCGACCGGCCGTAACTTGGATCATGATCTCGCGCTCGCGCGAGCTGAGCTTTTGAAAACGGCCCCTGAGCGCCCCCAAGGCCTGCTCACTTTCACGCACCGCACGATCGCGAGCGAGGCCGGCCTCAACGGCGTCCAGAAGATCCTGATCGCGGAATGGCTTTGTGAGGAACTCCATCGCGCCGCCCTTCATCGCCTGCACGGTCATCGGGACGTCGGCATGCGCTGTAATGAAGATGATTGGGACCTGCCGGTTGGCTGCCACAAGGTCACGCTGAAGCTCGAGACCGCTTCCACCCGGCATTCTAACATCAAGCAACAGGCACGTCGGACCCGCCGTAGGCTCCGCGTTTAAGAACTCGGAGATCGAAGAAAACTGCCTGGTATGCAGACCGACTGACCGCAAGAGACGTCCCACCGAATCGCGAAACTCGTGGTCGTCATCGATGATCGAGACGCTGGGGCTCGCGTCACTTTTCCCCGGAGCTTCCGCCAAACGGGAACGCCTTCTCCTAGTAACTGGTGACCGATGCTACTGGCAATCGTGCCCTACGAACAGCCCGTTTGAGCTAAACCGATAGCCTGGCGCTTAAGCCATCGCTTAGGGACGCCACCATTGCGTTCTGCCAGGCGTTCTCCGACATTACCGACTGTAAGAGCGCGCAATGGAATGGCATCTGATGCTTGCGCCAAGGGATCTGAGTCGTGACCTCGAAACAAACGTTGATCTCGGTTATCGAGGATGATCAGCCGTTTCGCGAATCCATGAGAAAGCTCATGACGGCGCTGGGCTACGCTGTGGAAGTGTTCCCGTCACCCGCCCACTTTCTCGCGTCCCCGCTTCTCCATGCCACCTCATGTTTGGTCAGTGACGTTCAGATGCCTGGAATGACGGGCATTGAGCTTCACAAACATCTCGTCAATGCGGGTTACGCCATTCCGACCATACTGATTACTGCTTACCCTGATGAAGCAACTCGAAAGCGCGTTTTGAAGGATGGCATCGTATGCTACCTCGGCAAGCCGCTCGATGACGAGCATCTCGAACACTGCCTTCATTCGGCTCTCGGATCGAGCAACCCGCGTCAAAACAATTTATGACTCCTCCCCTGTCGATGGGAGCGTGAACTGAAACTTTGCGCCCCGAGGCTGATTTGGCTCTGCCCATAAGCGGCCCCCATGCGCAGCGATAATGGATCGGCAAATTGAAAGGCCCATTCCCATTCCGCTGCTTTTCGTGGTGTAGAAGGGCTCGAATACCCGCTCGATCTGCTCCAAGCCAAGCCCTGGACCTGAGTCCTGGACGGCAACCAATATATCGCTCTTCTGGCCCCGGGCGGTGCTGAGCGATAACTCTCGCGGGCCCTCCTCCAAGCTCATGGCCTCAACCGCATTCAGCAACAGGTTCATCAGGACCTGCTGCAGTTGAACACGATCGCAGCGAACAAAGGGCATTTCCTGGCCAAACTCTGTGCGTAACGAGACCCTGTTTCTATTCATTGCATCTCGCACCATGACGATGACCTCGTCGACCGCCTCGTTGAGATCGAAAAGCTGCATTCGCGGAGGCGCCTTCTTGATGTGATCGCGCATACGCGCAACGATGTCCTTCGCGCGATCGGCATCCTTGACGACACAGGCAAGCGCCTCCTTGACTTCGTTCAGATTCGGCGGATTGAATTCCAAAAAGCGCATGCCGGCACGCGCGTTGTTGCGTGCCGTGGCGATGGGATGCAGGATTTCGTGGGCGAGCGATGCGGCGAACTCCCCCATGATGCTTAGCCGATTCACGTGGGCGAGCTCCGCCTCCAACTCACCGAGTCTCTCGTGCTCTTCTTCTGCGCGTTTACGTTCCGTCACATCGACTGTTGTAGCGACCATCTCCACAAGCTCTCCATGCGCGGAGAACAAGGGACGACCAGCTGACCGGATGTACTTCACCGTTCCATCGGGCAGTACGATCCTGAACTCGACCATGAAATCTCTTTTATGGCGCAGGGCGTCGTCGGTCTCAGCATCGGCTCTCTCCCGATCGTCTGGATGGACTCGTTCCAACACTGCATCCCGCAGAGGGAGGCCATCCGTTGGATCTAGGCTCCATATGCGATAACTTTCTTCCGACCAATAAACCGGGCCGGCCGCATTGAAAGCTACGGTTCCGGTGTGACTCAGCCGCTGCGCTTCGGCCAGATAGGCTTCGCTGCGTCGGAGTGCCTGTTCTGCATTCTTCCGCTCCGTAATGTCCCGCCCCACCCCGCGGTAGCCGGTAAATCGCCCCGCCTTGTCGAACACCGGCAGTCCCGAGGAGGATACGTAACGCTTGCCGCCGTCCGGCGTAGGCCGCGCAATCTCAAAATCTCGGAATGGCAGGTGGGCGTCGAGGGTCTCGCGGTGCTTTCGCCAGGCCTCCGCGTCAGGCTCGAGGTGAGCCACTTCCCACCGGGTCTTACCGATTTCGGAGCCGGGCTCCGGGGCATCGGCCAGGTCTTTGGCATGCTCCTGGCGGATAAACCGATGCTGCGCGTCGGTCTCCCAGTAAACGTCGAAGGAGAATTGGATGAGCGTACGAAATCGCTCCTCGCTCTCTCGTAACACCTCCTCCGTGTGCTTGCGTTCGCTGATGTCACGTGCCAGCGACAAACGGAAACGATGAGGTCCGTACTCGAACTGCCGCCCTCGAACTTCGACCGGAAACACGGTTCCATCCTTCCTTCGATGAAGCGTCTCGAACGTGACCGTTTCTCCGTTGGCAATGCGCTCTCCGATCTGCGCGATCGCTGCGGGGTCCAGGCCGGAATCGAAGTCGCGGGGATGCATTCCGATCATCTCCTCGCGGCTGTAACCGAGGCTCTCACAAGCGTGCCGATTGAAGTCGAGAAGGGCCTGGTTCTCATCGAACAAGAAGAAACCGTCGGTTGCGTGATCGACGAAGCTGCGAAAACGAGCCTCGCTCGCGCGCAATTCGTCCTCGCCTCGCTTGCGCTCGATCACGTCACGAGCGAGGCATAAAAGCCGACGACCGTCCTGTTCAAATTGACTCACGCGAACTTCCACCGGAAATGTGGTGCCGTCTTTGCGGCGATGGCGAGTTTCGAATGTGACCGTCTCTCCGGCGAGAATGCGTTGCCTCAGTCGCTGAATAGCTGCCTCGTCCAGTCCGGAATCGAAGTTCCATGGGTGCATGCCAATCAGTTCTTCCCTGCTGTAGCCGAGGCTGGCGCAGCCCTGGCGGTTGACGTCCAGAACCATCAACTCACCATCCAGCAGAAAGAACGAGTCGGTTGCGTGGTCCACGAACGTGCGGAAGCGCGCCTCGTTCGCGCGCAGCTTTGCCATTAAGGCAGTTATGACCAGTGATGTTGTGAAGAATGCCGCCAGCCTCACAATGTCGTCCGGATCATTGACCCGAAATTCGAACAAGGGTGGTACGAAGAAGTAGTTCAGGCAGGCTACCGCGAGAACCGATAGCCCGATCGACACGCTGAAGCTGCCCAGCAGTGAAACCACCGCAATCAAGATCAAAAAGGCGAACGACGCTCTCCCAACTCCAAAGTCGATCCAAAAACACGCGCAGGTGGTCAACGCGACGCCGGCAGTGCCAAGCAGCGACTGGGCGGCAGGGCGCTTTAATCGAACCCTTCGGTTGAGCCTAGCGTCCATATTGAAGCCTCTGAACGGCGCCGCGGAAGTTCTCGAGAGAGCCCGGGTAAATGGCTTGCGAGACAGCGGTGGCAATATGCTCGATCCAGCCAGCGCATAAAAAAAGCACGAGACTGAGATCCCGCCTGGGTGTCCCTACTAAGCCTTCGCTTAGCATAGCCAACTAAAAGCGCACGTCACAGTACCGGCGCGTAATAGCCCTGACGCCTTGAGAACGGCATTTACAGTCGCAGTCAGCGGAAGGCGCCCCTTCAAGACAGGCAGCTTGCAGCATGTGCGCACCAGCATCCACGAGAGCTTCTGGAAGGTTGCCCGCCGGCGCGAGTCCGCAGCCTCATTCCGAGCGGCGGCCTGCGGGTGAGACGCGCAACGCGCGCGATCGCCATTCCTACAGGTCTCAACATCTACGCCTCATTTAGGAGCCTCAGTCATGCGGTGGATCATCGTTCTTTCAGTGCTTGTGCTCGCATTGGCGGGCTGCAAGCCGCAGGAGATCCCGGTGGAAAGCCGGCTGGTGCGCACTATCGTCGTTCATCCCAAATCCATGGGCGAAGAGAGACAGGTCATCGGCGAGGTGAAGCCGCGCTATGAGAGCGATCTGTCGTTCCGCGTCGCCGGGAAAGTGCTCTCGCGGCTGGTGGACGTCGGTGCTTCGGTCAAGCAAGGCGATACGCTGGCCACTCTCGATACGCAGGACTATCAGAACCGCCTTCGATCAGCGGAAGCCGATGTCAACTCGGCCCAAGCGGCACTTGTCGAGGCGCAGGGCACGGAAGGGCGCCAAGCCAAGCTCTTGAAGGATGGTTGGACGACGAGAGCGACTTACGATACCGCGCTGCGCAATCTGCGTACCGCCGAAGCCAAGCTCGCTGCCGCCAATGCAAGCCTCAATCTGAGCCGCGACCAGCTCAAGTACACCGAGCTCAAGGCCGAGTTCGCTGGTGTGATTACCGCTGTCGGCGCGGAGGCGGGCCAGAATGTCAATGCTGGCCAAATGGTGGTCAAGCTGGCTCGACCGGACGACCGCGATGGCGTCTTCAACATCGCCGAGACGGCGTTCGCCGATGTATCCGACCGGGAACGCGAGGTGATTGTCTGGCCGCTCTCTAACCCGAACCTGACGGTGGAAGGGTTGGTGCGGGAGCTCTCGCCGGTGGCCGATCCGGCGACACGCACCTACACCGTCAAAGTGACGCTAAAGGACCCGCCGCCGCAGCTACGATTCGGCATGAGCATTGGCGGACGTCTCAAGACGGCCGCCGGACTCGCGGTGGCGTTGCCACTGTCTTCGGTGTTCGAGAAGGACGGTACGCCGGCGGTTTGGGTGTTCGATCAGCAATCGAGCACTGTCGGTCTGAAGCCCATCACCATCGCGCGCTATGAGGTCAATACCGTCGTGGTCGCGAGTGGCTTGGCCGAGGGGGACATCGTCATTACCGCAGGTGTGAATACTCTGACAGTCGGCCAAAAGGTCCGGGTTGCCGAAGCGACTCTTGCCAGGAGTGAGAGCAAATGAAGTCCTTCAATCTCTCTCGGTGGGCGCTGGAGCACAAAAGCTTTGTTTTCTATCTCATGCTGGTCGTCGCGCTCGCCGGTATTTTCGAATACGGCCGGCTTGGGCGCGATGAGGATCCGCCTTTCACAATCAAGACCATGGTGGTGAAGACGTTGTGGCCCGGGGCCACAACGCTGGAGACAATGCAGCAAGTCACGGATCGGATCGAGAAGAAACTCGAAGAGCTGCCGAACCTCGACTATGCCAAGAGCTATACCAAGCCGGGCGAATCCGTGGTGTTCGTCTATTTGAAGGACTCCACCCCGGCCGCGGACGTGCCCGATCTCTGGTACCAGGTTCGAAAGAAGGTCGGCGACATCAAACAGACCTTGCCGCAAGGTGTGCAGGGTCCCTTCTTCAACGACGAGTTCGGTGACACCTATGCGCTCATTTTCGCGCTGACTTCGGACGGCTTCACTCACCGGGAGCTGCGCGATTATGCCGAGCGCGTCCGCGCTCAATTGCTCGGCGTTGCCGACGTCTCGAAGATCGATCTTCTCGGGACGCAGGACGAGAAAATTTATCTGGAGTTCTCGACCCAGCAGCTCGCTGCCATGGGGCTCGATATTTCTGATCTCATAAGCACGTTGCAGGCGCAGAACGCGATACAGCCGAGCGGAACCGTCGACTCGGATGCAGAGAAGATCGCAATGCGCGTTTCGGGGCAGTTCACCTCAGAAGAGAGCCTGAAGGCCGTCAATTTTCGTGTCAATGGCCGGTTCTTTCGGCTCAGTGACATCGCCAAGGTGTAACGAGGCTATGCTGACCCGCAACAGCCGATATTCCGCTTCAACGGTCGGGACGCTGTCGGTCTGGCCGTCTCCATGCGCAAGAATGGTGACGTCCTTGCGTTTGGCGAGCACCTGAAAGAGCGCCTTGCCGAGGCGAAGCTGGAGCTCCCAGCCGGCATTGAATCCCATCTGGTGGCCAATCAGCCGGAGGTTGTCGAGGAGGCGGTCGGAGAGTTCGTCAAGACCTTGATCGAAGCCATCGCCATCGTTTTGGCCGTGAGCTTCCTATCGCTCGGCTGGCGTCCTGGGATCGTGGTTGCGATTGCGATTCCGCTGGTGCTTGCCATCACCTTCGTCGCCATGAAGCTCACCGGCGTCAGCCTGCAGCGTATCTCGCTCGGCGCGCTCATCATCGGACTTGGGCTCCTGGTCGACGATGCGATGATCGCCGTGGAAATGATGATGAAGAAGCTCGAAGAGGGCTGCGACAAGGCCACGGCCGCAAGCTTCGCCTACACTTCCACCGCGTTCCCGATGCTGACCGGAACGCTCGTGACCATTGCCGGCTTCGTGCCCGTGGGCTTCGCGGCGAGCAGCGCCGGCGAGTATGTGTTCACCCTATTCGCCGTCGTCGCCATCGCCTTGACGGCCTCGTGGTTCGTCGCCGTGCTGTTCACGCCGCTGACCGGCGTTTTCATCCTGCCCAACAACATGAAGGCTCACGGGCATGAGCCGTCGCGCTTCGCCCGCGCGTTCCATTCTCTGCTGGATGGCGTGCTGCACCGGAAGTATTGGGTGATCGGCGCGACAGTTGCGCTCTTCCTCGTCGCTCTGGCGGGCATGCAACTGGTGCAGCAGCAGTTCTTCCCAAACTCCGACCGTCCCGAACTGCTTGTTGACCTCACGCTCCCGCAAGGCTCCTCGATCAACGAAACGCGAAAGGTGGTCGATGATCTTGAGAAAATCCTCAAGACCGATCCCGACATCGAGCACTGGTCGTTGTATATCGGCAGTGGCGCCGTGCGCTTCTACCTGCCCCTCGATCAGCAGCTCGCGAACGATTTCTTCGCGCAAGCGGTCGTCGTCACGAAAGGGTTCAAAGTTCGTCCGTCCGTGCAACAGCGCATCATAGCCGCATTGCACCGCCCCGAATTCGAGCAGGTACAGCCACGAATCAGCTCTTTGGAGCTCGGCCCCCCGGTGGGGTGGCCGCTCAAGTTCCGCATCAGCGGTGCTGACGCGGCGAAGGTCCGCGACATCGCGCAGAACTTTGCCTCGCTGCTCGGCAGGACTCCAGATGCGCGCAATATAAATTTCGATTGGAACGAGCCTTCCAAGGTAGTCCGCGTCGAGGTGGATCAGGACCGGGCTCGCGCGCTGGGCATCAGCTCGCAGGGACTGAGTCAGACGATCAACGCCGTGTTGTCGGGCTCAACCGTCACGCAGTTGCGCGATGACATCTATCTGATCGACATTGTCGCCCGCGCCATTCCCGACGAGCGCGCCAGGCTGGAGACGCTGCGCAGCCTGATGATCAATGTCTCCGGCGGGCGCTCGGTCCCGCTTGAGCAGGTCGCCAAGCTCACCTACGGAATCGAACCGCCGCTGATCTGGCGCCGCCATCGTCTGCCGACGATCACGGTGCAAGCCGATACGGCGCCCGGCGTCGAGGCACCCACCGTTATCAAGGCGCTGTCCGCCGATCTCGCCGCTTTCAAATCGGAACTCCCCGCAGGCTATCAGGTGGCGGTCGGCGGCACGGTGGAAGAAAGCGCCAAAGGCGAGGCCAGCATTTTCGCGGTCTTTCCGCTCATGATCCTGATCATGCTCACGATCCTCATGGTGCAGCTGCAGAGCTTTCAACGGCTGTTCCTCGTGCTTGCCACGGCACCGCTGGCTCTTATCGGCGTCGCTGCCGCCTTGCTGATCTCGCGCTCGCCAATGGGATTTGTTGCGATCCTCGGCGTCGTCTCGCTGGTCGGCATGGTCATCCGCAACTCGGTCATCCTGATCGACCAGATCGACCACGAAATCGCCGCCGGCCAGCATCCGTGGAACGCGGTCATCGTGGCGACGGAGCATCGGCTGCGTCCGATCCTGCTGACCGCGGCCGCCGCCATCCTGGGTATGGTTCCGATCGCTCCCACCGTGTTCTGGGGACCGATGGCCTATGCGGTGATGGGCGGCCTCGTCGTCGCGACATTGCTGACGCTTGTATTCCTGCCGGCTCTTTACGTCGCGTGGTTTCGCATCAAGCCTGCTTCGGAACCGCAGCTGACCATCTCTGCCGACGCGCCTGAGCTTGCCCCAGCTGAACCCGCAGCAGCCGTGGGCGCGGACGCGCTGCGGACCGCATAGTCACAAAGGAGAGAATTCGTCATGAAACCGCTTCACCCCCGTGCGATCGCGGCCATGTCCGCTAACGCGAAACGCGCGCCGGCGCGCCCTCCTTTCGAATGCGTTGCGCTGCTGCTGCAGGGTGGTGGCGCACTCGGCTCTTACCAGGCCGGGGTCTATGCCGCGCTGGGAGAAGCCGAGCTGCAGCCGGATTGGGTTGCCGGCATATCGATCGGCGCAATCAACGGCGCGCTGATCGCAGGCAATGCGCCAGAGCGGCGCGTCGAGCAGCTCAGAAAATTCTGGGAGCAAATCACGGCACCGCCGCATGGGCTCGATACCTGGCTCGCGCGCCTGCCAGCCGCTAGCGATGTCATGCGCGGCTGGATAAACCAGACGTCGGCTGCAATGGCGCTGTTTGGAGGCGCGCCTGGATTCTTCACGCCGCGCCTGACGGCGCCGTACTTCGTTCCGGCGGGTGGGGCGGGCGCTATCAGCTACTACGAAACGGCGCAGCTGCGCTCGACGCTTGAGCGCCTTGTTGATTTCGACCGGATCAATTCAGGCTCCGTGCGTTTCACGGTCGGCGCCGTCAATGTGCGCTCGGGTAATCTGGTCTGCTTTGATACTCAGACTCACCGCATCGGGCCCGAGCACGTGCTGGCGAGCGGCGCGCTGCCGCCTGGATTTCCGCCTGTCGAGATCGAAGGCGAGCATTACTGGGATGGGGGCCTCGTCTCCAATACGCCGCTGGAATGGGTCGTCGAAAGCGTGCCGCGACAGGACACTCTCGCTTTCCAGGTCGATCTCTGGAGCGCGCGCGGCGATTTCCCTCGCGACATGGCCGAAGTGGAGACGCGCAGGAAAGAAATCATCTATTCGAGCCGAACGCGCGCCAGCACGAGCAGCTTCAAGCGCATGCAAAGAATGCGCAATGCAGCGGCCAAGTTGAGCACCGATATGCCCGCGCATATTCGCACGAGCCCAGAGATGGAGGTGCTGCAACCGATGATCGAGCACAAGGCCTACAACATCATCCAGCTCATCTATCAGGCGAAGACGTATGAGGGCCACTCGAAAGACTACGAGTTTTCGCGCAGGAGCATGGAGGAGCATTGGCGCGCCGGCTACCACGATGCGGTGCGCACTCTGCGTCACCCCGAAGTGCTGACGCGATCGAGGACGCCGGACGGGGTCTTCACCTTCGATCTGCACAGCGACGGCCGCGAATAAAGGGAGGGTACCATGACCGAGGAAGAGATCCGGGAGCGCGCATTTGCGATGCCGCTCACGAGCCCGGCCTATCCGCCAGGACCATACCGTTTCGTCCGCCGCGAATACCTCATCATCACCTATCGAACGGATCCGGAGCGGCTGCGCGCGATGGTGCCTGAGCCGCTGGCGCTCGACGCCGCCCTGGTCAAGTACGAATTCATCCGCATGCCCGACTCCACTGGCTTCGGCGATTACACCGAGAGCGGTCAGGTGATCCCGGTCTCGCTCAACGGCCGGCGCGGGAGCTACACACACTGCATGTTCCTCGACGACGAGTCGGCGATTGCGGGAGGCCGCGAGCTCTGGGGCTTCCCGAAGAAGCTCGCGAGCCCGAGCCTCAAGGTCGAGAAGGACACGCTGATCGGCACACTTGACTATGGCCCAGTGCGCGTGGCCACCGGCACTATGGGCTACAAGCACCGCACGCTGGACGCGTTACAGATCAAGGCTGCGCTGGGCGCTCCGAATTTCCTGATGAAAGTCATTCCGCACGTGGATGGCACCGCGCGCATCTGCGAGCTCGTCGAATACCGGCTCGACGACATCGAGGTACGAGGCGCCTGGGCTCGGCCTGGCTCGTTACAGCTCAACCCACACGCGCTCGCGCCAGTTGCCGAGCTGCCGGTGATCGAGATCGTGTCGGCTGTCCACTTCGTCGCCGACCTGACGCTGGGCCTCGGCAAGATCGTCCACGATTACCTGCAGCCGACCGCAACGCGCACAACTGAAAGGAGGCTGGCATGCGTCTCCTAGGCAAAGTCGCCGTCATCACCGGCGCGGCGAGCGGAATCGGCAAGGAAATTGCGCGCGCCTATCGGCACGAGGGCGCGAAAGTCGTGATCGCCGATCTCAATCAGGCCGGGGCCGAGGCGGCGGCAGCGGAGTTAGGCGGGAACGATGCGGCCGGCGTTGCAATGGACGTGACGAGCGAGGCAGAGGTCGAGGCCGGCATGGCAAAGGCGATCTCGCTGTTCGGCCGTATCGACGTGCTCGTGAGCAATGCAGGCATCCAGATCGTGGCGCCGATCGAGGAGTTCGATTTCGCAAAATGGAAGCGGATGCTGGCCATCCATCTCGACGGTGCGTTCCTCACCACCCGTGCGGCGCTGAAGCAAATGTACAAACAGGGCACTGGCGGCAGCATCATCTACATGGGCTCGGTGCACTCGAAGGAAGCCTCGCTGCTGAAGGCGCCCTACGTGACAGCCAAGCACGGCCTCATCGGCCTCGCGAAGGTCGTTGCCAAGGAGGGGGCCAAGCATGGTGTGCGTGCAAACGTGATCTGCCCGGGCTTTGTCCGCACGCCGCTCGTCGACCAGCAGATTCCGGAGCAAGCGAAGGCGCTCGGGATCAGCGAAGAGCAGGTGATCAAAGCCGTGATGCTGAAGGATACCGTCGATGGCGAGTTCACGACGGTTGACGACGTGGCGGAGGCCGCAGTGTTTTTCGCAGGTTTCAAGACCAACGCGCTCACTGGCCAATCCCTGATCGTGAGTCACGGCTGGTCCATGCAGTAGACAATATGGGCTGCCACGCCTGCGCGAACCAACCTGTGAATGTATCATGAACGCTTTGGCCTCGTCGGCGACCATATTCATCTTGATGTTGGTCGGCATCTGGCTGGGAGCGCTGCTTCGTCGCATCTTGCCGAGGCATCATTTGAACGAGCACGCCAAGGATTCGGTGCGGCTCGGCGTAGGGCTGATCGCAGCCATAGCGGCTTTGGTTCTTGGGCTGCTCATCAGTGCCGCCAAAAGCTCGTTCGAGACACAAAGCGGACAGGTTAAGCAGATCACCGCCAACCTTCTCCTCCTCGACAGCATTCTGGCCCAGTATGGCCCCGAGGGAGACCCAATCCGCCAACACATGCGTGAGGCCGTCGGGCCCTTTGCCGACCGCCTCTGGCACGAGAAGGAGGTGGCCGTCACCGGCCCCTATCAAAGGAACTCTTCCGAGGAGGAAATCCTTTCGGAAATTCACAGGCTCCCGGCGCGCGATGATGTCCAGCGCTCGCTTCAGATTCGCGCGGCGAACATTCTTGCTGATCTTGCCCAGGTCCGCTTCATGCTCTTTGCCGAGCCGGAAACCAGGATCCCCGAACCGTTCTTGGCAATTCTCGCGTTCTGGCTGGTCATCGTCTTCGCGAGCTATAGCCTCTTCTCACCGCTGAACGTATCGCTGTTCACGTGCCTCTCGCTGTTTGCTTTTTCGGCAGCTTCGGCAATCTTTCTAATCTTGGAGCTGGGGCGGCCGTTTACCGGACTGATGATGGTGTCCAGTGTCCCACTCCGAAATGCGCTGGGAGCGATTTGATTCGGCACGGCCTTCTCCGGCAATGAAAGCTGCGCAAGCAAGGCGTGGCGGCGCAGAGCAAAGGACCCCGCATCCGCCATACTTGGCGGGAGAGAAGACAAACAGATGCACGGCCTGTCCACCAAGACCCAAGAGCGGCTGCTGTACCTGATATCGCCTATCGCCTTGCTGATGGTATGGCAGCTCCTGCTGATGCTCGGCTTCGGTGATCGCCGCTTCATTCCGACGCCGAGCGACATTGGTTGGCGTTTCGCGACCTTGATCGCCAATGGCGAGCTCCCCTGGCACGTCGGCGTGACGCTTTATCGGGTGTGCGTCGGCTTCGTCATAGGTGTCGTGCCGGCAATCGCGGTGGGGCTCCTGATGGCGATGTTCAAGCCGGTCCGCATCTTCCTCGATCCGTTGATCGCGGCGCTGTTCCCGATACCGAAGATCGCGCTGATGCCGCTCCTTCTCCTGACCTTCGGATTTGGCGATGCCTCGAAGATTGCACTGGTGGCAATCGCCGTCTTCTTTCCCGTGGTCGTGAACACCTATGTGGGCGCGGCCAATATCGAGAAAATCTACTGGGACGTCGCCAAGAATTACGGCGCCAGTCAAACCGTGATGTTTACCCGAATTGTGTTCTTTGGGGCCCTGCCGACCATCTTTGCCGGGTTGCGCATCGCGCTCGCGGTGTCCTTCATCGTGCTGGTCGCCTCGGAGTTCGTCGCCACCAAGAGCGGCATCGGCTATCTCATCTGGAACTCATGGGAGCTGTTGCAGGTCGACACGATGTTCGTCGGCATTGTCAGCGTGGGCATTCTGGGGCTCATCACCTCGGTGCTGTTCCAGGAGGTCGAGCGCTGGGCCATTCCGTGGAAAACCGAATAGCCCCAATCAGCGTCCCGCGGCGTAGGCTTGCATGCCGCGCGGATTGGCAGCAGCGCGCCGGCGGCGGCCATCGCGTGCGGCTGCCGTCAGGCGGCCCTCACACCAGTCAGCATCGACCTCGACAATGTGACCACGGCGCCCGAGCTCGGTTATCGTTTCCTTCGGCAGCCGCCCCTCGACGACAAGGACCCCGGGGCGCGCGGTGCGCGGCCAGAACGAGATGGGGAAATGCTCGGAGTGCCAAGCGGGGGCATCGATCGCCTCCTGCAGATTCATGCCGGCATGGACGTGGCGCATGAACATCTGCGTGGTCCATTGGTCCTGCTGGTCGCCTCCGGGTGAGCCCCAGGCCAGGTAGGGCTCGCCGTCGCGCAAAGCGAGAGTGGGCGAGAGCGTCGTGCGCGGCCGCTTGCCGGGAGCGAGAGCGGCGGGGTGGCCTTCCTCCAGCCAGAACATCTGCGCCCGCGTGCCCAGGCAGAAGCCAAGCTCGGGGATCACAGGCGAGGAGTGCAGCCATCCGCCCGAGGGCGTGGCCGAGATCATGTTGCCGGGTTCATCGACGATGTCGAAATGCACGGTGTCTCCGCGCATCTCGCCGATGCGACCAACCGTTGGCTCGCCGGCCCCCATCGCACCGACAGCACGGCGTACACCTTCCTCGCGGCGCATTTTCACCACCGCGCCGAAGCCTTCCACCGAGCCGGGCCGCAGCTCATGCGAGGCGTCGCCAGTGATCAGCCTGCGCCGCTCATCGTTATAGGCATCCGACAGAAGTGTAGTGATGGGCACCTGGGCAAAATCGGGGTCGCCGTAGAACTTTTCCCGGTCGGCATAGGCGAGCTTCGAGCACTCGACCAGCAGGTGGACGAACTCGGCGCTGCGCGGATCGGCATCGGCGAAATTGAAGCCTTTGAGGAGAGCGAGCTGCTGCAGCATCACGGGGCCCTGCGCCCACGGGCCTGGCTTGCATACGCGGTAGCGGCCGTAGTCATAGGTGAGCGGCGGCTCGACGTGAGCCTGCCAGCGCGCCATGTCCTCCCCCGTGAGCACGCCAGCGTGCGGCTCACCGCTCGTGTCCATGACTTTCTGGGTGCGGCAGAAGCGATCGATTGCCGCGGCAACGAACCCTTGCGACCAGGTCTTGCGGGCCGCCTCAATCTGGCGAACCCGGTCGCTGCCCGCGCTCTGCGCTTCGCGCAGCACACGGGTGTAGGTCTCGGCAAGGGTCTTGTTGGTGAACAGCGTGCCGGTCGCAGGCACCTCCCGGCGCGGCAGATATACTGCAGCTGACGTTGGCCAATGCTGGCGGAACAGCTCGGCGACAGTGGCGATCGTCGCACTCGCGCGCTCCACCAGCGGGTAGCCGTTCGCGGCGTAAGCGATCGCTGGGCTCAGCACATCAGCAAGCGGCAAGCTGCCGTAGTCGCGCAGCAGCATCATCCAGGTGTCGAACATGCCCGGCACACACGCCGCCAACAAACCCGTGCCAGGCACCATGTCGAGCCCTAACCCGCGATAATGCGCAAGCGTTGCTTGCGCCGGAGCTGGTCCTTGTCCGCAGATCACCTCGACCGTGCGCTTGCGCACATCATGCAGGATGACGGGAACGTCCCCGCCGGGACCATTGAGATGCGGCTCGACGACCTGCAGCGTGAACGCGGTGGCCACGGCAGCATCGAAAGCGTTGCCGCCTTTTTCCAAAGTGGCCATGCCCACTGCCGTCGCCAGCCAATGAGTTGAGGTCACGACGCCGAACGTGCCCTCGATTTGTGGGCGCGTGGTGAATGGGTCTGGATTAATGTTCTTCATAGGACCTCGAGCGGGCGCGGCGAGCAGCTAACCACAGCTTTCCGGCGCCACCAACCTGCCGATACGGCGAGGTAACGCATGCGTGCCCAGCGCCGATTGTCATTTCAAAGTCGCTTAATGCTCGTTAGATTCGGAGTGCCGCTTGTTGCGGCGCCTCGTCAGGGAGGATGCCAATGAGGATGGTCCTAAGAGTGCTCGTCATATGCCTGATCACCACGGCGCCCAGCCATTTGGCGTGGTCGCAGCAGCCAAGCGGCACCTGCAAAGCGAATGCTGCCGAAAAGAAGCTTGCCGGCGCAGCGCTCAAGAGCTTCATGACCAAATGCGAGCGGGATGCCACCACGGCCTGCGACGCCGACTCCAAGGAGAAGAAACTCGCGGGTGCCGCCAGGACCAGCCATATGAAAAAGTGCGTCACCGACGCCGTCGGCTCGTAAGCAAGAAGCGCCGCGTTCAAAGCGGCTGGGCCCAACCGCAAACGGAGGATGCGTAGGGCGGATTAGCGAAAAGCGTAATCCGCCATCTTACACGTGAACCGGAGCGGCGGGTTAGGGCGCAAGCGCGCGCCTAACCCACCCTACGCCCTACGCACTCCGTGCAAGGTCACGTACCCGTAGCGTAGGTGAGCCCGTCGTAGCTGCGGTCCTTGAGGAACTGGTCCAAACCCCAGCGCTCGACCTGGGCCAGGGTTTCATCGAACTCGTCGCGCGGCAGCGCCTTGTAATAGAAGCGCTCGCCCCGCCCGAACTTCGAGAAGTCCCAGGAGTGATAGGTCTCGAACTCCGTCGGGACGGCAAGCTTCCAGAGCGGCAGGTATTTGCCGAGATCGACATCCAACGCCTGCTCGGCCCGCTCGAGTGCGCGCAGATAGCTGCGCACGAGCTCGGGCTCGAAGTGGTCGGGCACCCACCACAGCGTCTTGAAGGTGTCGTCCATGATCTTGCGCAGGCCGAGTTGCTCGGCCATCGCGATCTGCGGCGGCAACAGGCTTGCCGCCTCGACCTCGCCGTCGAGCAGCGCCTTGAGCCGAGCCCCGAAGCCGCCGGTATTCACGATCTTGATGTGCTCGAGCGGCAGATATTTCTCCAGCCGGTAGGGCACATTGAAGTGGCTGCCGGCGCGCATGCCCACCGAGATCGGCACGTCTTTGAGATCCTCGGGCCGGCGAATGCGGGAATCGGGCCGCACGAAAATCGCCCAGGGTGAGACGCCGTAAGCGTCATGCACCATCTTGCCCATGCCGGCACTCGCGTTACAGATGGTGCCCCACACGCAGGCACCTTGAATGACCTCTCGCTTGTCCTGCGTGTAAGGGCGATCTTGTGGGCGCTGGAAGTAGGACAAATCCTTCCAGCTCGATTGCGTACCCCGAAAGGTCTTCCAGTCGAGCTCGACGTCGAGCCCCTCGGCCGCGAAGAAGCCTTCCTGGTGAGCGACGAAATCGTAGAGGCCCATTCCCTTTGGAGCGACGGTGACGCGGTGCAGGCTGTTGGCCATGGCATAATCTCCCGGCAGGCACCGGCTGGGTGAACTGCTAAAAGCCGGCGAAAAGCCGAGCAGTTCTAGCGCACTCTGCAAGGCTGAGCACGGCTTTATCGATGAACATGAGACGCCTCGCCCTATTCACCGGCATGATCTTGCTGAGCCTGGGGCTGCAGGGGGCGGACCTTGCCGCTCCCAAGGGCCTACCTAAGGCCAACTCCAAGCGCGACCTGGGGCCAAACCCGACGGCCAAGACCACCCTCAACCCGTTCAATGCCGCGCCGTTCCCGTATCGCGGACAGGTGCCCGGGAAAGACAAACCATTTCTTGATGTGATCGAAGGCGAGCGGCTGGGCCATTCTTCTGCCCGCGCGGACACCACTTATTGGGAGGATCAGACCTATAGCGACCGGCGGGTGTTGCTGCACATTCCGCGCGGCTTCGACCCGCGCCGGCCAGCGCTCATCGTGGTGTTTCTGCATGGCAACGAGGCCACCTTGACGCGCGACGTGCGCAACCGCCAGCAGGTGCCGCGACAAGTCTCCGAATCCGGTCTCAACGCCGTGCTGGTGGCTCCCCAGTTCGCCGTCAACGCGCTCGATTCCAGCGCCGGCCGCTTCTGGGAAGCCGGCGGCTTTGCGCAGTTCGTGCAGGAAGCAGCGGAACGTCTCACCGAGCTCTATGGCGATGAGCGGGCGCGCGAGGCTTTTTTCGGAGCGCCCCTCGTGCTCGCCGGCTACAGCGGCGGCTACCATCCGGCCGCTTTCATTCTGCAGCGTGGACACGTCGACGAGCGCGTGCGCGGCCTCATCCTGCTCGACGCGCCATTCGGCGATCACGAGAAATTCGTCGAGTGGCTGGGGCGGCGTCCTCCGGCTTTCTTCGTCAGTGCTTTCGGCAAAGCGGCGGAAGATGACAACGTCCTCCTGAAGCGCATGCTCAAGGAGCGGGGGCTGCGCTACCAGACGAGCCTGCCAGGCAGTCTCGCACGCGGCACTATTGCCTTCATTTCCGCCCCCGAGGAGGTGAACCACGCGGACTTTGTCACCGAGGCGTGGGTGCGCGATCCACTGAAGGTGATTCTGCGGAGGATCCCAGGATTCTCACGATCCGGGGCGCTGCGGTGAGTTTCTCCGGCTGCAGGGTGATCAGGTTGCGCACGGAATAGGGTTCATGTAGGGGCGGATTAAAACCCGCCCGTTAGATCGCCATTCGCGCTTACATCACGAACAATCCTGCGCGGTGGGCGGATGACCCAGAGAACATCTCGGGCGTCTGCTGAAGCGGGGCGGGTTTGAAACCCGCCCCTACAAGTCTCGGCCTCATTAAGCGTGCGTACTCGTAACTTCGGCGTGTCCGCTTCGCCCCACGTCATCCGAGTCGCATCGCAGCTGGCGGGGCCTGTCCTACGCGTCGAGCGGGCTCGCTCTGCCGGTGCCGAGCCCGCGCATGAAGCGATGCCGAATGAGCGGTGGGTCGCGTGGCGTCTGCGCAATTCCGGGCGCATCATCGATCTTGGCGGCAAGCAGCACCGGCCCGCCTTCCTCGAGCTTGCGGGCGATGAGCTCCTCAAAATGCCCGGTGTCGCGCACCCAGTGACTGTTCTGAATGCCCGCGCCGCGCGCAATGGCCACGATGTCGGCCCCGGCTGCGGTGGCCGCGCGCTGCTTGCCGGTGATCTGGTAAAGCCCGTTGTCCATGATGATGATGGTGAGATTGCGCGGATTGATCATGCCGATCGTCGTCAGGCACCCGAGTGACATGAGGATTGATCCGTCCCCTTCCAGCGCAATCACACCGCGCTCCGGCTGTGCCAAAGCCACCCCAAGCGCGATCGGGCACGCAAGCCCCATGCTGCCGAGCATGTAGAAATTCTGCGGACGGTGCCCCGCTGCATAAAGATCGAAATTCGTGTTGCCGATCCCGGCGACGACCGCTTCTTCTCGCTTCAGCGTGGCGACAAGCCGCCTTACCAGGTCGGCGCGGTTGAGCAGCTGGGTCGGCGCCGCCATTACGGCTTCTCACTTCAGTTTCGCAGCGGCTGCTGGATTGCCGCCAGTGAGCAAGGGCGAAAGAATGAACGCGACCGGGCTCTGCGTCGTGAAAGCCTGCTTGATCGACTTGTCGACGATGAACGGCATGGTCGCCTCATCGGTGAGCGTATGGTGGGTGACGGCAATCGCGTCGAGTGTGGGGCGCATGGTGCGGCTGACCAGCACCTGCCCGCTGTTGAATTCGCCCAAGGTGCCGCGCTCCGACACCACCAGGATGGCGGGGATCTGGTAAGGCACAACGAGTGACGCCAGTGCATTGGCGACCAGGGCAAAGCCGCTGGTCTGCATCATGGCGACGCCGCGCAGGCCGCCCATATAGGCTCCCGCAAGCGTGCCCACAGCTTCGTCCTCGCGGGTCGCCGTCACGGCCATGAAGTAATTATCGGCGGCGACGCCATTGATGAGCGGCGTGAGCACGTTGTCCGGGACGTAGGTCACAAGCCTCACGTCGTTGTCCCTAAGGACACGCAGAAACTCGTCTGCCCAGCCCATCTACCCAGCCCATGCCGCAAACCGCTGCTTGCCTCAGCGCCTACGGCCGATGTGAAAAGCGCGCGCCGATCAGATAATTCACCAGAGCTGTCCCCACTAGCCTATCAGCGCTGGCGTTGCAAAGATGGGGAATGGGTAGACGCGTTGAAAACCGCCTTGAGCATGCGAGCCGCTTCGTGCTCGCCGCCTGCGCGCTGCTCGCCGCGCTGATGCCGGCGAGCGGGCAGGACTATCCCACGCGTCCAGTCACCGTTATTGTCCCTTTCGCACCAGGCGGCAGCGCGAGCGTCGCCGCACGCGCGGTCGCCGACAAGATGAGCGAGATCCTCAACCAGCAGATCATCATCGACCACCGGGGCGGGGTCGGCGGCACCGTGGCGACGCGAGCGATGACGAAGGCTGCAGCCGATGGCTACACCTTGCTTATGGTGACCAGCGCAACAGTGGGAACATCGCCGAGCTTCGTTCCGAATCTCGGTTATGATCCGCGCAAGGACTTCGAAACCATTGGCTTGATCGCCGCCACCCCCAACCTCATTGCGGTGCATCCGAGCTTTCCAGCGCGATCCCTGATGGACCTGATCCGGATCGGCCGAGAGAGTGCGACGCCCATTCTCTACGGGTCGTCTGGCACCGGCACGCTCAATCATCTCACGATGGAGCTGATCGCGTATCGCACCGGGATGCGGGTGGCGCACGTCTCGTACAAGGGCGCGGGTCCGGCGGTGAACGATCTGCTCGGGGGCCATATTCCCGTGTTCATCGGCGCGATGCCCACAATCCACGCCCAGGTGAGTGCCGGGATGGTGCATGCGCTCGCGATCACCGGCGCCACGCGCTCGCCGCTCCTGCCGAATGTACCCACATTCGCCGAGGCCGGACTGCCGGGCTACGACGTCCCGCTGCGCTGGGGGCTCGCTGCCCCGGCCGGCACGCCACGCGAGATCATCCTCAAGCTCAACCGGGCGCTCAATCTTGCGCTCGCGACCGAGGATGTCCGTAAGCGTCTCGCTGTGGAGGGAGCCGAGGCGCAGCCGAGCACACCGGAGGAGCATGCCGGCATTATCGACAAGGAGCTGACCATGTGGTCGGAGCTCGTCAAAGCTGTCGGCCTCAAGCCGGAATGAGGAGCAAACCCCTTTCGCTTAGCGCGCCAGCCGCATGACACTCAAAGCTATGCCGTGCTAAGTGAAAGCATGGACGCGGCCGTCGATCGCTACGGCAAGAGCGCAGCCCGCTGGCAGCATGATCTCTATGATCTGCTGCGTGGATACGGCATTACGCAATTTGCCTACGTGCCTGATGCTGGACATGCCATCCTTATTGACCGCTCGCTCGCCGATCCTGATGTACGATCGATCGCCCTGACAACCGAGGAAGAAGGCGTGGCGCTGATCGCCGGCGCCGATCTCGGTGGTGCACGTGCCGTGCTGCTGATGCAGTCGAGCGGCGTTGGCAACTGCATCAACATGCTCTCGCTGATCAAGAGCGCCCGGTTTCCATTCCTAACCTTGGTCAGCATGCGCGGTGACTTCGGCGAGGGCAACCCCTGGCAGTTCGCAATGGGTCAAGCGACCCAGCGCGTGCTCGAGGCCATGGACGTGATCTGCCTGCGCGTCGAGCGGCCGGAGGACGTCGTCTCCGTTGTCACCGCGGCGCTCACCATGGTGTTCAAGAGCGGCAAGGCGGTCGCCGTGCTACTCACGCAGCGCCTGATCGGCGCCAAGCCGTTCTAAAGTCAGGGAGCCATGCAGTGAGCAGGAAGTCTCCCTCCACAATGCTCGCCGCCACGGCACCCGATCTTGTGCTCGAGCGAAGCGAGGCCGTGCCGGCGCTGATTGGCCGCTATGAGGATTTTCTCTTGATCGCGGGGCTTGGTGGCACCGCCAGCGATGTCGGTGCCGTGACCGGCGATACCGCACAGGTCTATTCTCTGGGTGGTGCAATGGGTGCACCCTGCATGATGGGGCTTGGCCTCGCTCTGGCGCGCCCCGACAAACGCGTGCTGGTGGTCACGGGTGATGGTGACCTGCTCATGAGCATCGGCTCGCTGGCCACGATCGCGGTGATGAACCCGCCCAACCTCGCGATCCTGTGCGTCGATAACGGGCACTACGGCGAAACCGGCTGGCAGAAGAGCCACACGAGCTTGGGTGTCGACCTTGAGAAGGTCGCCATCGGCGCGGGCATCAAGCGCACGCGCACGGTTGCCAGCAAAGCCGATCTCGCCGATGCGGCGCGCCTTCTGCGCGAGGGCAACGGCACGTCCTTCGTCAATCTGCGCGTGCGTCCGACCGAGCCGGCCGCGTTCAAGCGCAACTTTGACGCCTCCTTCTGCCGGGATCGTTTCCGCGCTGCCCTGCAGCCGCAATAAAACGCGCGTTCAATCTCGCTTGCAGGAGCCCCGCATGGCGCAGGCAGAAGCACTACAGATGATCCACCCGGCGCGCGGCGCCACCCAGGCGATCATCGCATTCGTCAACGGCTTGCGGCATGGCGCCCTGTCGGAGGAGGTCCGTCATTACGCCAGTCGTCATCTGACCGATACCGTTGGTGTGATGATCGCAGGCGCGCGCAGCGAGTTGGCGGAGCGTGCGGAAGCCATGCTCGCCACAGTACGCAGCGAGGGATGCATCCCAGTGCCAGGGCGCGCCCGGCGCGCCGACCTGCTCGACGCCGCATATCTCGGTGGAACGGCTGCGCATGGCATCGAGCTCGATGACGGGTTTCGCCAAGGCTCGGTGCACCCGGGCTGCGTCGTTGTGCCGGCCGTGCTGGCGCTCGGCTATCAGATGCGGGTGGACGGCAAGGCGTTGATGGAGGCGATCGTCGCCGGTTACGAGGCGGAGATCGCGATTGGTCGAGCCTGTCATCCCGACTTGCGCCAGCGCGGCTTCCATCCGGCCGCCACTGTCGGTGTGTTCGGGTCCGTGGTCGCTGCCGCCAAGCTGCGTGGGCTTTCGCCGCGGCAGATAAGCAATGCGCTGGGGCTTGCGGCGTCCAGCGCTGCCGGATTGTTTGCTTTCGTAAACGGCGGTGCGGACGTCAAGCGGCTGCACGCGGGCCATGCTTCGCGTGAGGGTCGGCAGGCGGCGCTCCTGGCGGAACGCGAGGTCGAAGGGCCCCCTGACGTGATCGAGACGCGCGACGGCTTCATGCAGGCGTTTGCCTTCGGACCGGAGAAGTCGCGCGTGATTGCGCTGCCTCCGCTCCTGCCCTTCGGCATCACCGATTGCTATATCAAGCCCTACCCCTGCTGCCGGCATATCCAGCCTGCCATCGAAGCGCTGATCGGCTTGCTGAACGACGAGAGGATCGCGACGGAGGAGGTCGAGCGCATTGATGTTGCCACATACCGGATCGCCGCCGAGCACGCGCAAACCGGTTGGGACGACTTTGCCAGCGCGCAGCTGAGCTTCCCCTTCCTGATCGGCCTCGCCTTGCGGTTTCGCGCGATCAAGGTGGAGCACTTCAGCGACGCCGTGCGCGCCGAGCCGGAGTTCGCGGGGATAGCGCGCAAGCTCCACGTGAGCGCGCCGCCCGATATCGACCGGCTCTATCCGCAGCTGCGGCCGGCGCGCGTCACCGTCACGACAGCGCGCGGCACGTTCACCCGCCAAGCCGACGAGGCACTCGGCTCGCGCATCGTTCCTCTGGACGATGCCGGCGTGCAGGCGAAATTTCTTGGTTTGGTTGCCCCCGTGCTCGGCAGCGCAGCCGCCCGCACGCTGTGCGAGCGGCTGTGGTCCATCGAGGAGAACGGCGATGTCGCCCCGTTGGTGGAGTCGATGGCGTTATGACGTGCGGTGCGCACGGCGCGCCCGCACGCTGGAATGTTGTACGCTCCCTTGCGTGCGCGCCTATGCGCACCCTACGAAGCAGCACCCGGCAGCGTGTGTAGACGCCTTGTCACCTCCGACACGCTCGCCACGCCGGAATGCAGGCGCCGTGCGCACCATTGAGCACGTGCGGTGCGCACGGCGCGCCCGCAGCACTTGCAATGTTGCACGAGCCCGTGCGTGCGCGCCTTTGCGCACCTACGAAGCAGCATATTTCGGCAGCAGGGCCAGCACATTGCTGCGGTTGATGGCGGCTTGCCGGGCTGCGTCCAGAAAACCCGATTCGTACGTCCGCACCGCCTGCGCAATGACGTCGGGATTGGCGAACGGATAGTCCGTCCCGAAAACGACGCGCTCGGGGCGCGCCACATGATCGAGCGACCCGAAGGTCTGCTCGCCAGGTGCTAAAGCATTGTCGTACCAGAAGTGCTGCAAGCCGGCGTAGACGCGCTCAGGCGTAAGCTGGGGCAGCCGCTTGTCGATCATGGACGCCACTCCTAGCCGCCAGGCGAAGTAGGGCACCAGGCCGCCCGCATGCGGCAGGATGAACCGTACGCGCGGAAACCGCTCGATGGCACCGGAGAAGATGAGGTTCACCACCGCGCGCGTGGTATCGAACAGATACTCCATCATGAAAGCCGGCCAAGGCAGCGCCAGGTTCCTACTCGACGGGTGCAAGCCGGGATGCACGAACACAATTGCCGAGCGCTGGTTGAGCATTTCCATCAGCGGATCGAAAAAGGGATCACCGAGAAACCTTTCCTCGTAGCTGGCGAACAGACTGACGCCGTCGTGCTGCAGCGTCTCCAGGCACCGAGCAGCCTCACTCACGGCCAGGTCGATGCTCCCCATTGGAACGGTGGCGAAGGCACCGAATCGCTTCGGCCACCGCGCGCACAGCTCCGACGCATAATCGTTGACGCGTTGCGCCATCGCTGCGCCGACTGCAGGGGCGGCGAAGCCCACGCCCGGCTGCGCCAAAGACGTGAGCGCCACCTCGATTTCGAAACGGTCCATCACCTCCAGGGCGAGCTCTGGTGTCCAGGCCGGATACTTGCCGACTGCGGGGCCGCGCCCAGCCGCATAGACGGCTTCGCTGTAGAAGGGCGGGATCAGATGGAAGTGAACGTCAATGCGGCGCGCTGCTGACATCGTTTTCTCCGCGGCTAAGCGAGCCTGCTCGTGTTGAATTTTGCAAGCGTCCATGCCTCTATGCGGCCGACAAAGGGAGAGCATCGTGCCCTGGCTGGAGGCGAACGACATCAGCATCCATTACCAGCTCGCGGGAGCGGGGGCATCTGTGGTGCTCCTGCACGAGATGGGAGGGACGCTCGACAGCTGGGACGGCATTGCGCCCGCCCTGAGTGAGCGATTTCGCGTACTGCGCTACGATCAGCGCGGCAGCGGGCTGAGCGAAAAAGTGCGCGCCATAACAACCGAATTGCTGCTGGCCGATCTCGAGGCGATGCTCGCGGCCACCGCACTTGCCCCACCTTACCACTTCGTGACGGTGGCAGCGGCCACCATGCAGGTGTTGCTCTACATGTCGAAGCACCCCGAGCACATCGCAAGCTTCACGCTCTGCAATCCCTTCACTGGTGCCGATCCGAGCCGCGTGGCTGCCCTCAAGGAGCGCGCCGCGCTCGTCGAGCGTGAGGGACTGCGCAAGGCCCTCGCGACGACGCTCGACAATTCCTGGCCGTCTGACATTGGCGATCGAGGGGCTTACACCGCCTACCGCGGACGTTACCTGGCGCATGACCCTGTCTGCTTCGCCGCACTCAATCGCTCGATCGCCGAGCCGAATGTCAGCCATCTCGCGAAAGAGATCAGCAAGCCCGCCATGGTGGTGGCTGGCCGCTTCGACAAAGTACGCCCCCCAGCGGCAAGTGAGGCCTTCGCCAAAACCATTCCCAATGCCCGGTTCGAGCTGATCGATGCCGTGCATATGATGCCGGCGCAAGCCGCGGCTCCGCTGCTCGCGCTGCTCACGGATTTTCTCGGCGCGCAGACCGGGTCGGCGCCCCGGCAACGCGCAAATTGAGGAGTGACGATGAGGACCAAGGCGAACGGCATCAACATCAATTATCGGCTAGACGGACCTGAGAACGCGCCTTGGCTCATCTTCAGCAACTCTCTGGCGACCAGCTTGGCCATGTGGGACGAGCAGGTGCGCGAGCTCAGCAGCGAATTTCGCGTGCTGCGCTATGATCAGCGCGGCCACGGCGGAAGCGACGCCCCTGCCGGCCGCTATCCGTTCGATCTGCTTCTCGCTGACGCCGTCGCCTTGATGGATGCTGTTGGCATCAAAAAAGCAAGCTTCGCCGGGCTCTCGATGGGCGGAGCCACCGCGCTTGGACTTGCCGAGAAGCATCCCGATCGGCTGGAGCGGGTGATCGTCTGCGACTCGCCATGTCAGTCGACACCCGCCAGCACGCAGCAGTGGGAAGAACGTATTCTCATTGCCCAGAAAGAAGGGATCGAAGCGCTGGTCGAGCCCACTGTCTCGCGCTGGTTTCCGCCGGAGGTGCTGGCAGCAAAGCCGGCCTACCTCGACAAGGTGCGGGAAATGGTCCGGAGCACCCCGGTCAATGGGTTCATCGGCTGCGCGGCCGCCCTTGCCGATCACAATTATGCAGCCAAGGCCGCGACCGTGACGCGGCCAGTGCTCTTCATGGCCGGCGAAAAGGACGGTGTCACGCCTGCAGCAATGCGCAAGCTCAGCGCCGCCCTTCCCGGCTCCCGTTATGTCGAGCTACCCGGCGCCGGGCACATCTCCAACATGGACCAGCCGCGCGCTTTCACTGAGGTCTTACGGAATTTCCTCAAGGGCGCATGACGTGACTGCAGTCCGCGGCATGCCACGCCGGCCGGCCCGCGAAGCAGGATTGGCTGCTATGGCGGTCCGCTCGCGAGCGCCCTCTGGATAAAACGGGGCGCAGGGGGCATATTTTGCCTGACAAAGAAACTGCCGGAATCGCAGGAGACACCCGATGGCCGTAGCAATGAAGGCGCCCGCCCCTGGTGGGCTTTCCAATAAGGCGCGCGAGCTGATGGAGGAAATCAACAGCGACGCCGGCAAGCACAATGTCTGGATTCGCACCCAGGCAAATGCCCCCGCCCAGCGGCCGTGGTTCAGCGAAACCAGCGGCGAAGGCTCGGGCCAGCTCGCCAGCGGGCGCGTCGCCGTCGCCCAGCTCAAGACCCAGCCGTATATGTGGCGTTGGAACGATTACAGTCCCTACCTGCACAAGATTTCCGAGATCGCGCACAAGGCTGACGTGTCGCCGATCGAGTTTGCCGACCGGCAAAGCATCCTGCTCCTCAACCCCGGCCTGAACGGACGGCTGCAGGTGACCAACACCATCCGTTGCGCCATATCGATCTACAATCCGGGAGACGTGGCGCCGGTGCATTTGCACTCTCCCAATGCCAGTCGCACCATTCTCTCGAACAAGGGCGGCTACACCGTCGTCGAAGGCGAGCGCTGCACGGCCAATCGCGGCGACCTCATTCTCACACCCAATGGGACCTGGCACGACCACGGCAACGATGCCGACGAGCCGGTGATCTGGATCGATACGCTCGACTGGCCGTTGATGGAGTTTCTCGATGCCGCCTGGGTCGATCACAACATGCCGGGCGCCCAGGGTAATACCAACGTGCAGCCGGTCACGGCGAGTGAAGGCTACTCGCGCAAGCTTTATGGGCAGGGCGGCATCAAACCAGCCTTCGTCAACCACCAGCGCGGCGTGGGGCGTGCTCCCGCACCGCTATTCCACTACCGTGGTGCCGATGTGCTCGAGATGCTGCACAGCCTGCGCGGCGAAAAGGCCGATCCGTACGAAGGGATCAAGGTGGACTTCGTCAATCCGGTCACCGGCGAGCCGGTGTTCAAGACGCTCAACTACTCGGCACAATTGCTGCGTCCGGGTGAAGCGACCGAGCTCAAGCGCGAGACTGCCGGCACTTACTACGTCGTGATCGAAGGCAATGGTGCGACCGAGGTCGGCGGCAAACGCTTCGAATGGAGTCAGAACGACGTTTTCGTGGTGCCGACGTTCATGTGGCGGCGCCACATCAATACCGGCAAGACTGACGCGGTGATCTATTCCGTTTCCGACGCCGCACTGATGCGCAATATCGGTCAGTACTACGCGCAGGGTCGTACCAGGGACGGCAAGGTCACCGAGCTGGTGCACTAAGCAGCCCAGGGCGCCGCAAAGACGCGCACGGCGAAAGCTGGCTAGTGTCCCGATCCGAAGTTCGCATCATTGTGCGGCACCGTAGTTGCGAACTTCGGAATCGAAGGACACTAGGCGGTGAACCCATAACCCAGAGCGGACGGCCTGCCAGAATCCGATATCCCCCCGATAGCACCTAAATTCCGCAGCGCAGCGAAATGACGCGATGTGCCAGTAACCTCGTGTGACTTCATTCGATCACTTGGTCAGCGCGGGCGAGGAGAGTCGGCGGTATTGTGAGGCCAATCGCCTTCGCGGTCTTGAGATTCAAGATCAGCTCGAATTCCGTGGGCTGCTGGACCGGAAGGTCGCCGGCTTTGGTACCCTTGAAAATCTTGTCGATGACGAGCGCCGCGTTGCGGCGATAGGTGGCGTGATAGTTCGCCACATAGGCCATGAGCCCACCCGCCTGCACTTGCTCGTAAAAGGTGAATATGGAGGGCAAGCGGTTCGTCGTCAGGAATTCGGCGATTCCCATCCGCGCAACCATTAGCGGCCCTCGGTCGGCGGTGACCAACACAGCATCGGGCCGATCGCTGCGTAGCGCGGGCAAGGCGCGCTCGACGAGATCAGCGACCGAAGACGCCTCCACAGCATCGACGCGAAGGCCCAGAGCTGTCACGGCTGATCGCGCGCTGTCGAGGGCGAGCATGGAGAAGCTGTTGGCGGGATTTACCAGGACGGCTACGCGCGACAGAGACGGGAGCAACTCCTTGAGCAGCCCCAATCGTTTCCCCTCGGCGTCGGCGGCCTGCCCGGAGAACCCGGTGACGTTGCCTCCTGGGTGAGCCAGATCGGAGACAAGACCGGCTGCGACAGGATCGCCTGTTTGAACCACGATCGGGATGGCCTCGGTTGCGCGTTTTGCCGCAACAGAAGCGGGGGTTCCCAAGGCGACGATCACCTCGACCGGCAATGCCGCCAGTTCGGCAGCGAGGCGGGGGAACCGCTCCGCTTGGCCGGCTGCCAAGCGGTACACAATCTCGAGATTCTGCCCCTCGACGTAACCCAGGTTGTGCAGCCCCTGCTTTAAGCTGTCGATCGGGGGCCACCGCTCGTCCGCTAGAATACCGATACGCCGCAGCGGGCGGGGCTGTTGCGCGCGCGCCACATGGGGCCACACCGTTGCAGCGCCGATAGCACCGAGAAATTCGCGTCGCCGCATGTCCGCACACCCCAGGCTTAGGACACATCGTATCGGCTCAAGCGCGTACTTTGATAGAGGCTGAAATCAGCATCGCCAGGGCAGCACCAAATGCCGGCCGACCGTACCCCCGAGCAGCGCGATGAACTCTCGTCTTCTCAACCGATAGAAATGCATCCGGTGTTTGAGCCCAAGGTGACAGCATAACGGATTGGCGAGCACCAAGTCAGGGGCTCGCTGCAGTGCAGGATTTCGACCCGGCTTATGAGGGCTTCGGGTCAAAACCGGCCCCACAAGTACTCGCATTTTGGTCGCTTGACCTCAGTTACCTGACGTCTGAAGTTGCACGCAGGCGGTCGGTTTGGTGCCACTTCCGGACCAAGTGCATTGCAGCAACATGGCGTCCTATTCAATCACGTCGTCGGCGCGTGTGAGCAGCGCCGGCGGCAGATCGAGACCGAGTGTCCTGGCAGTTCTGAGATTTATGACGAGCTCGAATTTAGTCGGCTGCACGATCGGCATGTCGCGGGGGTTGGCTCCCTTCAGAACCCTGTCGACATATGCGGCGGCGCGGCGAAACAGGTCGGTGTCGCTCGGGGCGTAACTCATCAAACCACCCTCCTCGACGAACTGACGGAAAAAATACATCGCTGGTAGGCGGTTCGCCGCAGCCAACGCGACGATTCGACCCCTATGACTGTAAAGCAGGGCGTCCGTCACAACGATGAGAGCCTGCGCCCGTTCGTTTGTTCCCTTCTCGAATTTATTCTCCAACGAAGCTCCAGCCGAGATTTGAACCGATTGCAGCCGCAGGCCCAGGGCTTG
>JBJMTV010000035.1:0-85279 GCA_045811525.1 Xanthobacteraceae bacterium
CCTTCCGGAGGCGATCCTGAAGGCGAGAGCAACGGGCGGCGCCCGCGGTCATGGCTCGCAACCGTGATCCCGGGCGGCTCTGGGGATCCGCCCGCCGGGCACTATGACCTGGCTGCGGGAGAACCCGCTGCACGCGCTCCGGTGGATAATGCCGGGGACGGAAGCGCTGGACCTGGAGCCGCAAAGACGCCGTAGGTGGAGCGCCGAGAGGCGAGCGTGCCCCGCTGGGCGCGCAGTCGCGCTCGCTAGCGCGACGAAGACCTAAGTTGCGCCTGTCGGCGCTCCGCCTGCCCCTCGCACGGGGGCGGGTGCAGAAAGAAGACCAGCAAAAATCCGGGCGCAAACGCGCCGCGGAAACGAGAAGGCGCGCGTGGGCGCGGGCTGTTTGAAAAGTGAATAGGATTATCGGCGGCGGCAATGGCTATGGCCATGGTCGCGCGCAACGCGCGGGATAAGCGCCGCCGCCGCACGCGGTGCCCTGTGCCAGGCATCAGCGCGGAAGCTCGACCTCGTCCTCGATCGATATCTTCTCGAAGTCGTTCACCAGAATCTCCACCCCAAGGCGCCACCTGCCTGCCTGCGGCAATCGCACGTCGCGCACGCGCCAGACTGCTTCCTCCACATGGACGGCGGGCAAACGCAGTGGCTCGAGCCCCGCTTTTGGTTTGGCCAGAACGAGGGAAACCTCCTTCGCTGCCAAGGGTTCAAATTTGCCGTCGAGCACGTTGAAGGTGAAGGTCCGCGTGCCGTCGGCCGAGGCCTCGATCTGCAGGTCGGCCATCGCTCGTTCGGCGTGGATGTGGACGCGCACGGGTTGCGCTTGCGCCGCCAAGAGCGAGCGCGGCGGTGGCGTGAAACGCCAGGAGGCGACAAGTGCCAGAATGACCAGGCTGAGCACGAGTTCGGCGCGAATGGACTTTCCGACTCGTTCTTGCGCGCGTTTGTCGCCGCCAATCACTCTCGGCGTGAGCCGGCGGTTGAGGGCGGCAAGCGCAAACAGGAATGCGAGTGCCAGCACCTTGGCCGAAAGGATCAGGCCATAGCTTGTGGTCCACAGCGCGTTGATCGTTGGCACTTGCACCACTATTAGAGCGGCGCCGCTGAGAACGAGCGCAAGCACGGGCCATGGAATCAGTCGTGAAAACCGGGAAAGCTCGCCCTCGGCACGGTTCATGCGCAGTCCAGCTGCAAGCGGCACAAGCGCGCCGAGCCAGACTGTGACGCATACGGCGTGGATAAAAACGGCGGGGCGCGTCAGGTATTGCGGCGCGGCCGTGGCCGCATGACCGCTGCACGCCAGTGCCGTGCCCAGCAGGAGGAGTGCGCATGCGGAGAACCAACGCCCTCGCGTCCTGTTGCGGCTGAGTGCTGCGCTTCCCACGACAAGTGCGACCGTGACCACGCACAGCGTCAATCCGTAAGAGGAGCTCAAGCCGGCACGCCAGGCGGCCGGATTGGCAAGGCTCGTGAGCGACTGCCCGAGCGCGTCGACGCCCTGTAGTCCCATGGATATGAAGGCCGCCGCCAATCCACACATCAGCGCCGCCAGGCAAAACCTCCGCATTGCCGTGGACGGCGGCGCACCGGCGACCCAGGCGAGATAACAGGCGCCGCCCACGCCGAAGAGACAGCCGACGTAAAGAAGGAGCCGGGCGAGCCAGATCGCGCCGAGGAGAGGAAGCTCTGCCGAGACCGCTGACAGTGGAGCAGCGCTTGGTTGAGCCACGGAGAATGTCAGTGCGCCGCCGACCGGGTGGCCATCGGCCGACATCACGCGCCAGCTCAGGAGGTGGGTGCCCTGCGCAAGCCCGCCCGTAATCGGTACGACAATGACGGAGCCGTTCGAGCCGGTCCCCGCCTGCACGTCATTGATTTCGCCGGTCGGGCGCACCAGGCGCAGGACCAGAGGCGATACGGCCTCGTTGAATGTGAGCTGCAGCTCGGTCGGGGGCTGCGCCAGCACCGCGCGATCGGCGGGATCACTGCGCAGGAGCGAGGCATGGGCGCAAGCCGCGCTCGTGGTGGCGAGCGCGGCGAGGAGCGTCGCGACAATGCAGGCAACAATGCACGCGAGAGTGCACGCGACGTTGCACGCGACTTTGCACGCGGCATGGCGCACGACATGGCGCATGCCGTCAGGGGCGAGTTGCAGGCAGCAACCTGAGCTCTGGTGCGGGCTCTCTCATGTCGGAACGCGTCTGGCCGGCGGCTGGAGTTTCGATCCAGCGATGCACGCCCTTCTCGCATTGCTGGACCACCGGGAAGTAGAGTGTCTTCCCAGGCTGCAGCTCGCTCGAGAGATAGCCGGTGAAGACAAATTCGTCATACCACTCGTCCGGCAGCTTCCCGCCGGCCCAGGAAATCTCGACGACGCCCTCGGTGAGCTCGGCATGGTAGAGCTTGACTGGTTTGGGGTACTTGGCGACGACGGTGCTCAACGTCCAGCCGGGCTTGGGCCTCGGCTTGACCCCGATGACGCCTTCCGGAATGCGCATGCGCAGCGAGGTCGTGGCGCTGCTTTCGCAGCCGTGAGGCACGCGCACGACACCCTTATAGAGCGCGTCGACCTTGGCCTCCTGGGATTCCAGGGTGACATGGGCCAACACGGGGGTGGTCAGGCCAAGGCTCGCAACAAGGCACGCAACACTCCCGACACTCACAATACTCACAAGGCTCAGGGCCCTGCCGACGAGCGAAAACGTCATAGGAAACTCCGACATTCGTGTGAAGAACCCGGCGGCACAAGCGCGTGTGCCGCCCATGAAGCTCAGCGTTTCACACGAGATGCGGAGGAGCCCGCGCCAATCCGGCACGCCGGATGGTCCGGACAACTATTCTGTGTCCCTGCGACAGCTGCAGCTGACAGCTGAGAACGGGTGGCGCGACGAGGGTCCAGCTCGGGTTCGAGGGCAACCCGCTCGCCGACGCTGCGATCGCACAAAGAGCGCAGTTGACGTGGGGCGGATTGTCTTCGCTCGGGCTGCGGGGCTCGTCGCTTGCATTGCCGTGGCAAATGACCGCGCCCGCGAGGGTATCGCCAGCCGATGCCATCGCGAAGGCAAGTCCATACCCGGCAACAAAGGCATGCGCGGCAATCACATAGCAGAGCGCTACGCAGGCGGCGCTGCGGACAATGTTCGATGCCGTTCGCTTGGTCCTCACGCGACCTCCTGCGCGGGAAGCTTAGCGGTCGGATGCCGATCGATCAAATTGACGGCTTCGCGCCGGGGGCTTGTCAGGAGTTTCGGGGTGTGGGCGGTCGGACTTCTGGAGCAAGTGCTTCGGAGTCGCTATGATTTGCGCGGTCCCCGCGCGGGTCCGACAAGACGCGGGCAGAGGGAGGGTTTCGTGATCTTCTGGACCACGCTGCTCATCATCCATGGCTTGCTCGCGGTTGCCTTGCTGGGTGCCGTCACTCATCAGGCTTTGGCACTCTGGTGGCCGGCACGCGCAGCTGTGGGCTCTTTCGTCGGCCGCCTTCGCGCGGTGCCGGGGACGTCTTACGTCGGCGCCATCATTGTCCTCTATGTCATTACCTTCATTCTCGGCGCCTGGATCTACACGCAGTACCGTTTCACCTCGCGTTTGGCGCTCGAGCAGCTGCGCTTCCTCAAGACGGTCGGCGCATTCGAGCTCAAGGAGCATCTCGCCACGATGGGACTCATCGTGCTGCCGGTCTATTGGGCCTATTGGCGCCAGCCGCTCGTGCCGGAACTTGCGAGCGCGCGCCGCCAAGTGACGTTGCTCCTCGCCGTGCTGGTCTGGAGCAATTTCCTGATTGGCCACATTGCCAACAATGCGCGAGGGATGGGCTCGTGATTGCGTCAGACAGAATCCCGGTGATCGCATTGGTGTTCGGCGTCGCTTATGCGGTGATCTACGTCATCTGCACGGAAATGAATTTTCCGCTCCTCACATACCACCCGGTCACCGGCGACATTGGCCTGCTGCGTGAGGCGCCGAAGAGTGGCCCCGCCATGTACTGGTATGGCTGGATGCTCACCTCATTCCTCGGTGCCGTGGTGGCGGCCGGTTTTGCGGCCGTCGTGCCGGAGGTCTGGCTGCAGCGCACCATCCTGTTTGGCTGCGTGGCCGCTGTCGCCTATCTCGTGCTCTACACGATTGCCCTCTATGTCTATGACAGGGCGAGCGTTGAGCTCGAGCTTCTCAAATCGCGTTCGCTTGCTGCCGCCATCGCAGCTGTGATTGCCGCTGAAGCCGTCCTTCTCCTTCCGGCGCGCTGGAGCAAGCGACTCTGGCCGGGCTGGGCCTCGCTTGTCCCTGTTGGCGCACTCGCGGTGTTGGCCTATTATCTGTCGCCGTACTTTACTCGTTAGATCGCTGCGAGACCCTGCAGTCTCGGAGAGGTGTCCAGGAGCTCCAAAATGAAATTCGCCGTTCGCTGCGGCGCGTGCGTCGCCACTGCTGCGGCGGTGCTCATGGGCGCTGCGACACTGGCTGCATGGGCTGGCGGCACGAGTTTCGGCGGCGATGATGATGACAATACCGCGGAGGAGGGGCCCTCGTACTTCGGCTTTGTCCGCGACACCAACGGCGGCACCGTTCCCGATGCCAAAGTCACGGTCGGTCTGAAGGGACGGCTCGATTACGTCACACGCACGGACCTGCTCGGCACATATAAGGTGCCCGGGTTTGGCACCGCTGTCGACCCGAACGAGGTTGAGGTGTCCTGCGATAAGGACGGATACAAGCAGGTGCGCAGTGCGCGGCGCTCCTCGCGCAGCACGGCGCCCAACATCCCGATCGAGACCGAATGCGTCTTGCAGAAGCTCTAGTTGAGCGTTGCGACGTGTTCGACTGAGTTACTGGATGCCGGCGGCGCTCAGGTACTGGAGATCGATGAAGCGATCGGCTGCCGGGAGCGGTGCGTCGAGCACGCCGCCTTCACCCATGAGCGCGATCGCCTGCTGCAATCCAGTGACGCTGATCTCGCCTGCCTGCGGCAACACCCGGCGCTCCGGCTCGAAATAAAGCGCGAGCGTCAGTTGAGCGTTGCCGGGTGCGAAGCCCGTCGTGTCGACGATCGTCCTCACCACCTCATCACGCCGCGCCGGATCACGGATGAAGCGAAACGCGGCGGCGAGCGCGCGCACGTAGCGCAGCAGCGCCTCCTTGTTGGCCGCTGCCCATGAGCGGCGTGCCGCGGTCACGGTGTAAAGATATTCCGGCACCGCGTCTGTCGACATCCCGAGCAGGCGGTAGCCGCGCCGCAAAGCCACCAGATCCTGCGGCTGGCCGAGCGGCACGGCATCGCAGTCGCCGGCTGTCAGACATGCGAGCCGGTCCGGCGTCCCATCGACGAAGCGACTGCGATAGTCGTCGCGTTGCAACCCGTTGAGCGCGAGGAGCTTGCGAATCGATACGGTGATCGAGCCGGTCTCGGCGGCGACGCCGATCAGCTTGTGCTTCAAATCCGGGTAGCCGCGAATCTCCGGCTTGGCCATCAGGCTGTAGATCGGATTGTTGAACTCGGCGGCGATGGCGACAGCGTCGGAGCCGGCAAGCGCAGCCTGCACGAGGAAGGGGGTGGCGACATGGCTGATGTCGGCAACTCCCTCGTGCAGCGCGTGGATGAGCTGCTGGCCACCGCCCGAGATGGGCACCATCGCGAAATCGAGGCCTTCGCGTACGAAATAGCCCTCGCGCTCAGCTACCAGGATGGGTAGCGCGAAGATGCTGCGCAGGGCCGAGTAGGCTTGCCCGTAGCGCAGCGCAATGCGCTCCGCGGCCGGCGCTTCGCAGGCGAGAACGCACAGGCTCAGACACACAGACAAACGACAAAGCACCGCGATAACGGGATGCATGGCCACTGCTTGTGCCTGGCGCGCGCGCTTACTGCCGGCGGCCTATTTCGGGGCAAAGTCCTGATTGGGGAATGCCGACGCATCCGGCTCTTTTATCGAGATAAACGGATGGGTGGTGGTCGCGTGACAGGCATTGCAGCCCGCGGTCAGCTGCGCATAGGCCTCGTCGAACTGCTTCTTCTGCCTCAGCTTGATGCCGAGGTCGACGAGTGTGATCGGCCGTTCAACAGCCGCGTCGAACAGGTCGGGTACCGGGAGTCCCTTCCAGCGCGGGACCGCCTTGGCGGCCACCAGGAATCCTTGCCGCAGCTCCTTGATCTCGTAGCCGGCAAGCGGCCAGTTCTCCGCCTTGCCGGCAAGCCCGAGCTTCGCGTGTCGCGGCTGGATCAACATGCTCATCAGCGCAGCGAGCTGCGGGTTGAACGGAGCGGGCTCGGCATCGGGATCGCCGAACACGCTCTGCGCCGTGCTGCCTCCCGGCCAGGCCGCAACCGCGGCGCCGAGGGCGAGTGACAATAATCCAGCGAGGACGGCGGTCCGGCTGCGCATCGATGCGCCTCCTTGCGTGATCTAAAACAAAACTGGGCCGGGCGCGGCCCGGCTTCGCCATCATAACCTGCCCATAGATGCCAAGGGAACGCTCTCCGGGGCCCGACAGTGCCGATGCGCTCTGTGCCAAGGGGCTGGCTTCGCGCCACTGGCTTGCCGGCCCGCGCCAGGCATCGCTATCCTGAGGCAGAGCCATCCATTCAGGACAATCTGATGCCAACTCGCACAAGCGTGCTCGCCATCATCGGCCTGGTCACGGCTGCAGTGAATGCCGCCTCTGCCGAAACTGTCGCCACCTTCACCCGCAATCCTGCAAACCCGATTCTGCGTGGCGTGCGCATTGGCAGCGAGATGGCAGCCAAATCGCTCAATGCCAGGGTGCTGCATTACATCCCGCGCAACGAGGTTGCGCCCGAGCAGCTTGGCCTCATCGATGAGGTCATCCGCGCCAAGCCGGATGCCGTCGTGCTCGCGCCGTTCGATCCGCAGGTCATGGTGGCTGCAGTCGATAAGCTCAATGCTGCCGGCATCGCCGTCACCAATGTGAACGAGCGCCTGGCCGGCGGCCGAGTGGTGGCCTATGTCGGCACCGATGACCATCAGCTTGCCCGTGCCACCGCACACTTTCTCATCGAGGCAATGGGTCGCAAGGGCAACGTCGTCATTCTGGAAGGGCCGGAGAACCTGCCGACGAGCGTCGCACGCGTCAAAGCTTACAAGGAAGCGATCGCCGAGGTCCCCGATATGAAGCTGCTGGCGTCCAAAAGCGCGAACTATGCGCGCCAGCCCGCAGCCGACCTGATGAAAACCTTCCTGCGCAGGTACCCGGAGATCGACGGTGTGCTCGCCGCGAACGATCCGATGGCGATTGGCGCCATCGAGGCGCTGAAGGCGGCCAAGAAGAAGGCTCTGGTTGTAGGCATCAATGCCAGCCGTGAGGTGCTCGAGCTCGTCAAGTCCGGCGATCTCCTGGGCAGCGGCGACTACAACGGCTTCATCCAGGGATGCCTTGCCACCGAGATTGCGCTCCGCAACTTGCGCAAGCAACCCACGCCAAAGGAAGTGATGCTGAAAGCCGTCATCATGGATAAAACCAATTACCAAGCGTACGAAGCGCCGATGGAGCAGCGCAAATGTCCGGCGCTCGCCGATGTGGCCGGCAACTGAGCGGCGGGGCGAGCTGCAGGTGATCAGACCTCCTTGGCGAGCTCGCGCAGCTTGAATTTCTGCACCTTGCCGGTCGAGGTCTTCGGCAGCTCCGCGAGCACGACGTGGCGCGGACACTTGAACGCCGCGAGATTCTTGCGGCACCAGGCGATCAACTCCTCTGCCGTGGCGCTCTGTCCCTGCTTCAACTCGACAAAGGCGCAGGGCGTCTCACCCCACTTGTCGTCCGGCTTGGCGACGACCGCGGCGCCTTGCACCGCAGGGTGCTTGTAGAGCGCGTCCTCGACCTCGATCGAGGAGATGTTCTCGCCGCCGGAAATGATGATGTCCTTTGAGCGATCCTTCAGCTGGATGTAGCCATCCTGATGGACGACACCGAGATCGCCGGAATGAAACCAGCCGCCGGCAAAGGCCTTGGCCGTGGCCGCTTTGTTCTTCAGGTATCCTTTCATCACGACGTTGCCGCGGAACAGGACTTCGCCGATGGTCTGGCCGTCCCTTGGCACCGGAGCGAGCGTATCGGGATGGCGCACCTCGAGCGCTTCGAGCGGGACGTAGCGTACGCCCTGGCGTGCCTTCTTCTCCGCCTGCTCGGCCGGGGAGAGCCCATTCCATGCGGTCTGCCACTCGTTCGTGCTCGCCGGTCCGTAAGTTTCCGTCAGCCCATAGAGATGCGTGACGTTAAAACCTGCCTCATTCATCGCGGCGAGCACGGGCTGCGGTGGCGGCGCGGCCGCGGTGAAGAACTCGACACGATGCGGCAGAGCCTTCTTATCCGCAGCCGAGGCATTGAGCAGGGTCGCCATCACGATGGGCGCACCACAGAGATGCGTCACCTTGTGGACGGCGATCGCATCGTACATCGCCGCTGCCCTGACTTGCCGCAAACACACGTGAGTGCCGGCGACGACTGAGAGCGTCCAGGGAAAGCACCAGCCGTTGCAGTGAAACATCGGGAGCGTCCAGAGATAGACGCAGTGCTTACCCATGCTGCCGGTGAGAACATTGCCGACGGCCAGCAGATAGGCGCCGCGATGGTGGTAGACCACGCCTTTGGGATCGCCGGTTGTGCCCGAGGTATAATTGAGGGAAATGGCGTCCCATTCGTCCTGCGGCATTTGCCACGCGAACTGCGGATCGCCTGCGGCAATGAGATCCTCGTATTCAAGTGCGCCGATACGACGGCTCGGCCCGGTGAATTCCGGGTCTTCATAGTCGATGAGCAGCGGCTTGTGCCTGGCAAGGGCGAGCGCCTCCTGAGCCAGCTGCGAGAACTCGCTGTCGACGATGAGCACCTTCGCCTCGCCATGATCGAGCTGGAATGCGACAGTCGCAGGGTCGAGACGCGTGTTGATGGTGTTGAGCACGGCCCCTGTCATAGGCACGCCATAGTGGCACTCGAGCATCGCCGGCGTGTTGGGAAGGATGGCTGCGACCGTATCTCCGCGCGTGATGCCATGCTGCGCAAGCGCGGAAGCCAGGCGCCGGGTGCGTGCGTAGAATTGTGCGTAGCTCCTGCGCAATGAGCCGTGAATGATCGCAGTCTGCTCGGGAAAGACCGCTGCGGAGCGTTCCAAGAACGAGAGCGGCGTGAGCGGCTGGAAGTTTGCCGGGTTGCGATCAAGATCGATGTCGTAGGGGGTCATGGCGTTCTTGCTCCGGCAAGCCAGCGTAGTCAAAAACGCGCGATCGAAGCAACGCCGGTGCAACGCAACGCACCAAACTAATGGGCGGCAGCAAGTGACGCCGCTCCTTGCCAAATCAGAGCAAGCGAGATGAGAAACATCAGAACATAGGCGACCCGGTAGAAAAGCTCGGTCGGTGTGCGCCGCGCAAGCCAAAGGCCAAGCAGGTTTGTTGCAATCGCGAATGGCAACAGCACGAGCGAGGTGCCGAGCGTCTGCGCTGAGAATTGCCCGAGTGCGAAATAGGGAACGACCTTCATCATGTTCAGGAGAGCGAAAAAGATGATGGTGGTTCCAATCAGGGTCAGCTTGTCGAGACGCTGCGGCAGGATATGCACCTGATAAGGCGGAGCGCCGACCTGGATAATGGTCGAGGTAAAACCCGCGAGTGCGCCCCACACCATGCCGATCGGGACGGTTGGTCGATAGGCTTGCGCCGGCACCTTGCCGAAATACGAGTAGAGCGAGAAACACACGCCGGTGAGGCCGACCGCAAGCTCCACCCATGCCTGCGACACGTAGGTGGCAAACAGCCAGGCAGCGGCGACGCCGACCACCGCGCCTGGCAGCAGCACCTTCAAGTTCCACGCGCTCCACTCTTGCCGGTACACCCAGACGGAAATGATGTCCTGTACCAGCAAGATGGGGAGGAGAATTGCGGCTGCTTGTAGCGGCGGGACCGTAAGTGCCAACAGCGGGGTGGATATCATGCCCACACCCGAGAAGCCGCCTTTGCCGAGACCCAGCGCAGTCACCGCCGGAACGGCAAGCACATAGAACAGCGGATCGGTGATGATGTTCATGCGGCCGCGGTGCGCCATAGCTCGACCAACGCGCCGCGGATGAGCTCGATCGCGATCAGCAACATGAGAACGTAGGCTATACGGTAGAACAGCTCAGCCGGCGTCCGGCGCACAAGCCAGATGCCGGCATAGTTTCCGAGGACGGCGGCTGGCAAGAGGACCATCCCCATTGCCATGTTCTCGAAGGTGAGCTGGCCCAGTGCGCCATAGGCCGGAATCTTGAGGAGATTGCTCGCTGCAAACAGCATGGCAAAGGTACCGACATAGCTGAACTTGTCGAGCTTCTGCGGCAGGAGATGCATCTGCCAGGCCGGTCCACCGGCGTTCGCGAGCATGGTGGTGAAGCCGCCGAGGATGCCAAAGAAAAGCCCGGTCGCGACATCGGGGCTGGGTGCCAGCCGCGCGAGATAGTTTCCGAGCCACTGGCGCAGCACAAAGGTGCCCGCGATCAGGCCAATGGCAAGCCGGACATGGGCCGCGCTGAGGGAGGCGGCAAACAGCCAGCCAAGAGTGAGCCCGGCCATCATGCCCGGGATCATGACCTTTAGATTCCAGGCACTCCAAGTGCGCCGGTAAAACCAGACGGTGAGGGCGTCCTGAGCGAGCACGGTGGGCAGAATGATTGCAGCGGCCTGCATCGGCGGCAGCGTGAGTGACATCAGCGGCAGGCTCATCAGCCCAAGCCCGAGAAAGCCACCCTTCGAGAGGCCCTGCAGGACGACGGCGACGACGGCAAGCACATAGAACAGTGGATCGGTGATCACGGGCCAACGCTGGAGGGGTGCGGCAGGGATGGGTCGGACAGGTGGTTGCTGGCGATCAAAGCGTACGCGACGCAGTCACGCCAGCATCTTGTCGCATGGCCGCGTTGCCCGCGGACGGCCGTCTTGCAAAGCGGGCTCTGGCTCTCACAATGGAGCGAAAGCGCGCCAGCGCGCATGAGCCGGAGCCGAGCGCATGGACGCCCGCAGCAGTCGCTATCACGAGATCTATCGTCGCTGGCAGCGCGACCCAGAAGGGTTCTGGCAGGAAGCTGCACAGGCCATAGACTGGATCGAGCAGCCCAAACAGGTGTTCGACCGAAATGCTGGTGTCTACGGGCGCTGGTTCACGGGCGGTGTTTGCAACACCTGCTGGAACGCGGTTGACCGTCATGTCATGGCCGGCCGCGGCGAGCAGCCCGCGCTCATCTACGACTCACCGCTCGCCGGCGTCACTCGAACGTTCACCTATTACCGTCTGCAAGTCGAGACTCAGGTCCTCGCTGCCATCCTGCGCAACCTCTCGGTCGAGAAGGGGGATCGGGTCGTCATCTACATGCCGATGGTGCCAGAAGCCGTGATCGCCATGCTGGCCTGCGCCCGCATCGGGGCGGTGCACTCAGTGGTGTTCGGCGGGTTTGCCGCCAAGGAGCTCGCGACCCGCATCGATGACGCCAAACCCAAAGTGATCCTGTCGGCAAGTTGCGGGCTCGAGATCGGACGCGTGGTCAACTACAAGCCGCTCCTTGATGAGGCCATCAGGCTCGCCGCCCACAAGCCGCACGCCTGCCTCATCCTGCAGCGGCCGCAGCAACAGGCGGAGCTCGTTGCCGGGCGCGATCACGACTGGGCAAAAGTGCGCGACGAGGCGATCGTGTTCGCCCGCTCCGTCTACGACTGCGTGCCTGTGGCCGCGACCGATCCGCTCTACATTCTCTACACGTCCGGGACCACCGGCGTACCGAAGGGCGTGGTGCGCGACAACGGCGGACACATGGTGGCGCTCAAATGGTCCATGAAGAACCTCTACGGCGTCGATCCAGGGGAAGTGTATTGGGCTGCATCCGACGTCGGCTGGGTCGTCGGGCACAGCTACATCGTCTACGCGCCATTGCTGCACGGCTGCACAACCATCCTCTACGAGGGCAAGCCGGTGGGCACGCCTGATGCCGGCGCGTTCTGGCGCGTGATCGCGGAGCATGGGTGCGCCGCCATGTTTACGGCGCCGACGGCGTTCCGGGCGATCAAAAAGGAGGACCCGCAAGGCAAGCTACTCGCAGGCTATGATCTCTCCCACTTCCGCACCTTGTTTCTCGCGGGCGAGCGCGCCGATCCTGACACGGTCGTATGGGCGGAGAGCCTGCTGAAGAAGCCGGTGATCGATCATTGGTGGCAAACGGAGACCGGGTGGTGCATCACCGGCAATCCGCTGGGGCTCGGTCAGCTGCCGGTGAAACATGGATCGGCCGGCGTGCCGATGCCGGGCTATCACATCGACATCGTCGATGAGCAAGCGAAGCCGCTGCCGAACAAGACCATCGGCTCGATCGTGCTGAAGCTGCCGCTGCCGCCGGGATCGTTGCCAACCCTTTGGGAGCAGGACGATCGTTTCGAGGAAAGCTATCTCAGCGAATTTCCCGGCTATTACAAGACTGCCGACGCAGGCTTCAAGGACGAGGACGGCTACATTCACGTCATGAGTCGCACGGACGATATCATCAACGTCGCCGGGCACAGACTTTCAACTGGCGGCATAGAGGAGGTGCTGGCGTCGCATCAGGACGTCGCCGAATGCGCAGTGGTTGGAATTGCTGATGATCTCAAGGGCGAGGTGCCGTGCGGGTTCATTGTGCTCAAGGCCGGTGTCGACCGGCAAGCGGACGAGATCGAGCGGGAGTGCGTTGCATTGGTGCGCGAAAGGATTGGCCCGGTTGCCGCCTTCAAGCTCGCCGTCACAGTTGGCCGGCTGCCCAAGACGCGTTCAGGTAAGATCCTGCGCGGTACCATGAAGAAGATCGCCGACGGGGAAAGCTGGACCATGCCGGCCACGATCGACGACCCGGCCATCCTCGATGAAATCAGCAGCGCCCTGCAATTAAAGAAAACCCGCGCCGGTAGCTCATGACCCCTCCGTCGGCTGGCGGACTTTGCTGTTCGACCGCGCAAGCTATAATCGCGGCAGGACAAGAGACATCCCGGGGCGAGTGAGTTGATGAAGCTGTCGCGGCACAGATTGATCCCGTTCTTGAAGGTGCTGCTCGCGGCGTCGATTGCTGTGCCGGCGCTCCTGTTCGCCTTCTTTGCCTGGCATTCTTATCAGACCGCGATGCAAACGGCGCACGACCGCGCCGACCGCTTTGCCGCGATAGTTGGCGAGCACGCGCTCAAGGTCTTCGAAACCATCAGCATGACGCTCGAAAACGTCGACTACCAATTGCAGAGTGCGACATGGGACCAGATCCGCAGCTCCCGCACGCTATGGGAGCGGCTGCGCCTGATGCAGGACCGGGCTGAAGAGATCGGAGCAATCTTCGTGACCCCGCGTGAGGGCAGCACTGCGCTGACCACTCGCGTTTTCCCCGCCCCACCTCTCGATTTCTCCGACCGAGACTATTTTGTCGACCAGAAAGAGCACGACCGCGGCTTCTATATCGGGCACGCCTATGTGGGGAAAATCAGCGGCGACCCGATCTTCAACTTCAGCATCAGGAAGACCTCACCGACCGGACAGTTCGACGGCATCATCGGTGTCTCCGCTTACGTGAGCTACTTTCACCGCTACTACCAGACGATCGGCATTGCCGCTGACGATTTTGCTATGATGCTGTTGCGCGAGGATGGACAGGTTCTTGTCCGCTATCCCGCTGTTGCCCGGCCCGTTGCAATCGACCCGCAATCTGAGCTGCCGAGGCTGCTGCGGAACGGCGACAAAGGGAGCTTCCGCGCCCGGTCTCCCATTGATGGCGTCGCGCGAATATTCGGCTACTCGAAAGCGGGGAGTTATCCGGTTTACGCTGTCTATGGTATCGACAGAGCTGCAATCACCTGGGGCTGGTTACGGGCGATGATCCCCGGAGCAATCATTGCTCTCGTGGCTGCGATATCGCTTTTCTCGCTTTGCTGGTTTGCTCTGCGCAGTGCGCAGCAACAACAGCAATTCCTGCATGCGCTCGACAATACGAACCAACGCTTGCGGTCGGAAATGCAGCTCCGTGAACGGGCCGAAGCATCGCTGATGCAAACGCAGCGTCTGGAAGCAGTCGGCCAGCTGACGGGGGGCATCGCCCATGACTTCAACAATCTCCTGATGATCATATCAGGCAACCTGGAGCTTGCTGAGCGCCAGTGGAATGACACGCATGCGCTCAAACGCAAGCTCAAGGCAATTCGCTATGCCACCGACCGGGCGAAGTCTCTCACGCAGCAGCTGCTTGGATTTGCACGGCGTCACACGCCGGCGGCCGAGACTGTCGATCTGAACGATGCCTTGGAGAAGGCGCGTGCTCTGATTGCGTACTCGCTCCCGGAAAACATCAAACTGAATTTCGCTCTCTCGGTCGAGCGCTGTCCTGTTCGGGTTGACGTGAGCGAGTTCGAAGCGGCCATTTTGAACCTGGTGGGCAACGCTCGCGATGCCATGCCGGCAGGGGGAACATTGACCATTTCGACAACCGTGACTGCCCCGTCGACTGACGAAAACGGCAGCAAACGAAAGGTCGAGCTGCGCGTCACCGACACGGGGCAGGGAATGCCGCCTGACGTTCTGCAGCGTGTCTTCGAGCCGTTCTTCACCACCAAGGAGACGGGCAAGGGGACGGGTCTAGGGCTCAGCCAGGTTTACGGCTTTGCCCAGCAGTCCGACGGCTCCGTTACAATCGTAAGCGAGATTGGCAAGGGCACTTGTGTTGCCATGAGCTTTCCGCGTTCAGGGGATGCTACCGTCGAGGTGGAAAGGGTCAGGTCCAGCTTCGCTCATCAAGGGGAGGCTCTGACAATTCTGGTCGTCGAGAATCAACCGGAGGTACGGCAAGTCTCGACAGCAATGCTGGAGGATCTCGGACATCAAGTGCTGGTGGCCCGCAATGCGGCAGAAGCATTGGCGCTCCTTCATGCCGGCTACCCCATCGACGTTCTTTTCGCCGACGTTATTTTGAGCGAGGGAATAAGCGGCCTCGATCTGGCAGAGCAGGCGGTTGCCTCGTTCCCGGCGTTGAAAGTGCTGTTGACCACCGGCCATCCCGGTCGTGCCGACCTGCTCAGGCACAATGAGTTCGCTATCCTTGCCAAGCCCTACACCAGGGACGGTCTCGCGAGCGCGCTAGAGGCATTCAATCTTTCGCGATCCCGCTTGCGAGCGGGCGGAGAGGCATAACCTCCGCGAACTTCGGTCGTTGATCCCAGGGCAGGCACTGCCATTGATCGGCAGACGCCGGCTGGCGCGTTGCCAGCAGGAGCTATTCGCTCTTTATTCGCTCTTGCCGCCGAGCTGCTTGAGCTTGGCGAATACCGCACTGACATCGAGCTCGTCGCCGGGCCTCTTCTTCTCTTCCCGTTCTGGCTCACGACGCGCCGTAGTCTCGGACGCCGGCAGAAGTGTCGCGCCGTGTGCCTCAACCTCGACCGGCTTTTCCTTCGAAGCGCGGTGCACCTCGAGGTCGAGATCGATCTGCGAGCACAGTCCGAGCGTCACCGGATCCATGGGCTGCAGGTTCGAGGCATTCCAGTGGGTACGGTCGCGGATCGCCTGGATGGTGGACTTGGTGGTACCCACCAGGCGCATGATCTGGCTGTCCTTCAGCTCGGGGTGATTGCGCACCAGCCAAAGAATGGCGTTTGGTCGGTCCTGACGCCGCGACACTGGCGTATAGCGCGGGCCTTTCTTGCGTTTGGCGTCGGGGATCCGCACCTTGGAATCAAGCAGCTTGAGGCGATGGTTCGGGTCGGCGACGGCTTTCTCGATCTCCTCGCGGGTGAGCTGGCCGGTGAGAACGGGGTCGAGGCCTTTGATGCCCTGCGCTGCATCGCCATCAGCGATGGCTTTGACCTCGAGCGGATGCAATTTGCAGAAATCAGCCACCTGATCGAATGAAAGCGCGGTGTTTTCGACCAGCCAAACGGCGGTAGCTTTAGGCATCAACGGTGCTGTCATGGATAAATCTCCTCGGTGCTCCGCCCGCTATGCAAGCGGAGCTGAAAAGTCGTGTCATCGGGGATGACGGAAGTGGCCGAGAATATAGGCAATCAGGCCCGGCAAGCGCAATGGGCAATCAGGCTTGCAGGGTCGGGTCGAGCACGATCTTGCCTTTCACTTCGCCGGTTTCGACGAGCCGATGTGCCTCGGCGGCTTGCGCCAGCGGCAGAATAGATTCGATCTGAGCCTTGACCTTGCCTTGCGCGGCAGCAGCAAAGCATTTCGGCACGTCCGCTGGATGAGAGCCGGGACGGCCCTTGATGGTGATCTGCTTATGATAAAGATGAGCAAAATCGATGGTGACCTCTGGGCCGGCATGAGCGCCGGCAGTGACGAGGCGGCCGCCGAACCCGAGCGCCTTGAAGGCCTTTGGCAGGACCTTCGGGTTGGCGATATTGTCGTAGAGCACGTCGGCACCTTTGCCGCCGGTGAGCCGCAGCACCTCGGTGGTGAGATCGTGCCTGCTATAGTCCACGCTGTCATCGGCCCCGAGGGCTAGACCCATGGCAGCGCGTTCCGGCGATCCGGCTGCGGCCACGACCCTCGCGCCAATGACGTTCTTGGCAATCTGAATGCCGATCGAGCCGAGATTGCCTCCGGCGCCCATGATCAACACGGTCTCATGTGCTTTGAGCTCGGCAACGTTGAACAACAAATTCCATGCGGTCGGCACATGCCGCATGACCACGGCGGCGTGATGAAAATCGAGACCGGCAGGAACCGCAACTGCGGCGCAGGCGGGCACCGTCACCAGCTCGGCAAAACCGCCGGGCCGTTTGATGCCCATCATGCCAGTCGGGCCATCATAATCGCGGCCGTCCTCAGAACAGACGTCGAGCGGCATGACGCCGGCGGCGGCGACGCGCATGCCCGCTCGCCAGTTGCTCACGCCGGGACCTACCGCATCGACCGTTCCGGCACAGTCGACGCCCGGAATGAGCGGCAGCACCGGCCCTCGTGCAGCCTCCTTCCCGGCGCGCAAGCTCACATCGAGGACGCGATTGACGGTGGCGGCATGAACGCGGATGCGAATTTCCCCGCTGCGCGGCTGAGGGTCGGGCACATCCTCGTAGCTCAAAACATCAGGGGGACCGAACCGGCGAAGGACAATCGCTTTCATGGCGTTCCTTGCGACTGGCGAACAGCACCAGCGAGTACCGAATAGTCGATGGAAAATCTACCCGAGATTCGTTATCTCGAGTTCGTAGTCTGATTCCGAAGTGCGGGATCGCTCGCGCCACTTAGCTCCCGCTTACCGCCTTACTTTCGAGACGAGGCACGCCGCAGAGGTCGCCCGCTTCTCAGCACGACCTCCGCGCGGTGTGCCGCACTCAAAAGCTCCAGCAAGGAGTGCTTCTTTGAACCGAGCTTCGCGATCGAGTGTAAGAAAGGTTCTGGCGAGCTTGGGCTTCGCGGCGTGAGAGAGGTGTGATCATGACGAGTACCGACAAGATCGCTTGCGCTGAGCTGATCCAGTCTTGGGGCTTCTACCGCGACCAAGGCAGGTGGCCCGATCTGCTGGCGGCGTTCACGCCAGATGGCCAGATATCAGTGTCCTGGTTCAGCGGATCGTGTTCCGAGTTCGTTGCGCGCAGCCGCAAGGGGTTCGATGCGGGACAACGATCAAAGCATCAGGTCTTTCCTTCGGTGGTGCGCCTCGCGGGGGAGCGCGCGCTTGCCGAAACAAACGTCATCATTCTCGTGCGGCAAAAGATCGAGGGCGTACTCACGGACATGACTTCTTACGCGCGATTTCTCGATCGGCTCATGCGGCACGATGGGCGCTGGGCGATTGCCGAGCGCACCGCCATTTATGAGCGGGACCGCCTCGATCCGGTTGAGCCTTCCGACGCGTTCGCCAAGCTGTTCAAGGCGACAGACCTGTCCATCTACCCTGAGGCGTACCGTTACATGGCGGCGCGTCTCGTCGCCGCGGGGCGGGCGCTCGCACCGGTCATCTACCACGACGGCTCTCCCCATACCGATCAACTGTACCGTCGCCATGAGGTTTGGTTGACGGGAAAAGAGTGAGGACTACAAGGACTTAGCCTCACTCATGGCTCGCTTGACAGATGCACGGTACAGGGCCATGTCGAGGCGGCCTGTCACCACCGAGGTCCGTATGTCTGCCTCTGCAACACCCGACCAGCGAAAGCCTGCATTGCGGGTACTTTTGTGCTCGCCACGCGGCTTCTGTGCCGGCGTTGTGCGGGCCATCGACACGGTTGAGCGGGCGCTCGTGCGTTACGGCGCTCCCGTTTATGTGCGCCACGAGATCGTGCACAACCGCTACGTCGTTGAAAGCCTCAAGGCCAAGGGCGCCATTTTCGTCGAGGAGCTGGACGAAATTCCCGAAACCGGGGCACCGGTGATTTTTTCCGCACACGGCGTGCCGAAATCGATTCCCGACCAAGCCAAGAAGCGCAATTTCTTTGCCGTCGATGCCACGTGTCCGCTGGTGACAAAGGTTCATCGCGAGGCCGAGATTCACAACCGGCGTGGACGCGACATCGTGTTGATCGGGCATGCGGGCCATCCCGAGGTGGTGGGCACGGTCGGCCAGTTGCCTGAGGGCGCCATAACGCTCGTCGAATCGGTTGAGGAGGTCCGTGCGTTCGTGCCGCGCGACCCGGACAATCTCGCCTATGTGACGCAGACCACGCTGTCGGTGGACGACACGGCCGAGATGGTCGCCGAGCTCAAGGCACGCTTTCCGCAGATCCACGGCCCGCACAAGGAGGACATCTGCTATGCCACCACCAATCGCCAGGAGGTGGTGAAAAAGGTGGCGCCGCTCGTCGACGCGATGATCGTGGTAGGCTCACCCAACTCCTCCAACACGCAGCGTCTCAAAGAGGTCGCCGAGCGCGCGGGCTGCTCGCGCGCGGCGCTGGTGCAGCGTGCTCAGGAGATCGACTGGTCCGTGTTTGGTGACCTCAGCAGCCTCGGGGTGACCGCCGGCGCATCGGCTCCCGAGGTTCTGGTCGAGGAGGTGATCGGTGCCTTTGCCGAGCGCTACACCGTGAGCGTCGAGACCGTCACCACAGCCGAGGAAAGCATGTTCTTCCCGCTGCCGCGCGTCCTTCGGGAAAGCGAGCTGGCGGCGGACGAGTAGGTGCCTGCCGGACGCTCCGTCTCCTCATCCGCCTTGCCGGAGGCTCCCAGTGGCGGTCTACACCGACGTTGCGTCTGAGGACCTGACGGCCTTTCTCGCCGGTTATGATGTTGGCGAGCTGCTCTCCTATAAGGGGATAGCCGAGGGGGTCGAGAACTCAAATTTTCTCGTCCATACCAGCTCGGGCAATTTTATTCTTACGCTTTACGAGAAACGCGTAGCAGCAAAGGACCTGCCGTTCTTCCTCGCTCTGATGCAGCACCTCGCCGCGCGCGGCATCTCCTGTCCGCAGCCGGTGCAGAACAGGAACGGCGAGGTGCTCGGGGAGGTCGCCGGTCGCCCGGCGGCGATGATCACTTTCCTGGACGGGATGTGGATTCGGCGGCCTTCTCCCAGTCATTGTGCCGCCCTCGGCGAAGCGCTTGGGAAGCTTCATGTCGCCGGTCTTGATTTCACCATGTCACGCAGCAATGCACTCTCGGTCGCGGGCTGGCGGGCTCTCTATGCGAGCTGCAGCGAGCGCGCCGACGAGGTGCAGCGAGGTCTGAAGGCATTGCTTGCAGCCGAGCTCGCGCACCTCGAGCAGACCTGGCCCAAGACACTACCGCAAGGCGTCATTCACGCCGATCTCTTCCCGGACAATGTCTTCTTCCTGGCTAACAAGCTGTCGGGCGTGATCGATTTCTATTTCGCCTGCACCGACGCTCTCGCCTACGATGTCGCGATCTGCCTCAATGCGTGGTGCTTCGAAAGCGACCAGTCCTACAACGTCACGAAGGGAAGGGCGCTGTTGCAGGCCTATGCGCATATGCGTGCTTTGTCCGATTCGGAACGCGCGGCGCTGCCACTCCTGGCCCGTGGCGCCGCAGTGCGGTTTCTACTGACGCGCTTGGTGGACTGGTTCGAGGTGCCAGCCGGCGCACTGGTACGTCCCAAGGACCCGACCGAGTATTACCGCAAGCTGCGTTTCCATCAGTCGGTTAAGAGCGCCCGTGACTACGGCATCGATGCGTAAGGCCTCCGAAGACGATGCGACGGCCACGCCGGTGGCAGAGGTGAGCGAAGCGCCGGCGCCGCACGTGATCATCCACACCGATGGCGCTTGCTCCGGCAATCCTGGGCCCGGGGGATGGGGTGCCATTCTCGAGTTCGGGCGGCATCGCAAAGAGCTCAAGGGCGGCGAGGCTCACACCACCAACAACCGTATGGAGCTGATGGCCGCGATCGCCGCGCTGGAAGCGCTCAAGCGGCCGTGCCTCGTCGATATCCACACGGACAGCCAATACCTGCGCAACGGCGTGATGTCTTGGATGACCAGGTGGAAGGCCAATGGGTGGCGCACCGCCGACAAGAAGATGGTCAAGAACACCGATCTATGGAGCCGGCTCGACACCGCGCTGTCGCAGCACCGCGTGCGCTGGCATTGGGTCCGCGGCCACGCCGGGCACACTCTCAACGAGCGCGCCGACGAATTGGCGCGCGCCGGCCTCGAGCAGGCGCGCGCGGCATCGCGTCGGTTGCAGCAGGGTAGTGAGCCGACATAACTGCTGCCGCGGCGCCGCTCGCGATGCGCCGCCTCCAGCGTGCTGCAGAACGAACCATACGGGTGGTGGGCGATAAGGGCGACGGGGACCCGCTCTGGTGTGAACCGAGCGCTTCGCGAGTACCAGAGCAAGGTTGTGCAACGTCCGCTGATGCTGTACTGCCAGGCTAGCGCACTGCAACGGCAGCCTGCCGTAAGGGTACAATCCGGATCGGAGGGCGCTCTTGGCAGGAAAACGGCGCTTTCAGCTCCTCCTCATCAAGCCGTCGCACTATCACGACGACGGCTATGTCATACGCTGGTGGCGGGCGCTGATCCCGTCCAATTCGCTTGCGGCTGTGTACGGCTTGGCCCTCGACTGCGCCAAGCGCAAGGTGCTCGGCGGCGATGTCGAGATCGACATCGAGCTGATCGACGAGACCAACACGCGCGTCAAGATATCCAAGCTGATCCAGCGTTTTCGCCGGCACGAGAACTTCGGCCTGATGGCGCTGGTTGGCGTGCAGTCCAACCAATATCCCCGCGCGCTCGACATCGCCCGTCCGTTCCGGGCCGCCGGCGTACCGGTCGCGATCGGCGGCTTTCATGTCTCCGGCTGTCTCGCCATGCTCGACGGGAAGGCGATAGATCTCGAGCTCGCGCGCGAGATGGGCCTCTCGATTTTTGCCGGGGAGGCCGAGGAGCGGCTCGACGAGGTGCTCACCGATGCCGCTGCCGGCCAGCTGAAGCCGCTGTACAATTATACCGAGGACTTGCCTTCGATCGGCGGCACGCCGATTCCGTTCCTGCCGCGCGAGTTCGTCAGACGTACCGCCGGCACGAATACCAGTTTCGATGCCGGCCGCGGCTGCCCGTTCCAATGCTCGTTCTGCACCATCATCAATGTGCAGGGGCGCAAGTCACGTTATCGCTCGCCGGACGATGTCGAGAAGATCGTGCGCGAGAACTGGGCGCAAGGCATCTCCCGCTTCTTCATCACCGACGACAACTTCGCGCGCAATCGCGAATGGGAAGCAATCTACGACCGTCTCGCCAAGCTGCGCGAGGTCGACAAGATTCCGCTCGGCCTGATGATTCAGGTCGACACCATGTGCCACAAGATTACGAATTTTATCGAGAAGTCGAAGCGCGCGGGCGTCACGCGCGTGTTCATCGGGCTCGAGAACATCAATCCGGACAATCTTGCGACCGCAAAGAAGAAGCAGAACAAAATCACCGAGTATCGCAAGATGCTGCTGGCGTGGAAGTCGCAGGGCATCTTCACTTATGCCGGATACATCGTCGGCTTCCCTGCCGACACGCCTGAATCCATCCGCCGCGATATCGAGATCATCCAGCGCGAGCTGCCGCTCGACATGCTGGAGTTCAACATCCTGACCCCCTTGCCCGGCTCAGAGGATCACCAGGGCCTTTGGCGCAAGGGCGTCGACATGGATGCGGATCTCAACAAATACGATCTCGAGCATGCGGTGACTGATCACCCCCGCATGTCGCGCAATGAGCTCGAGGCGATCTATCAGGAGGGCTGGTCTCTCTATTATACCCGCGACCATATCGAGACGCTTCTGCGCCGCGCGGTGGTCACCAACCTGCCGATGCTGAGCTTTTTAAAGGTGCTGGTGCAATTCACGACCATGATGCAGCTCGAAAAGGTGCATCCGTTGCAGAGTGGATTGTTTCGCATGAGGCACATCAGCGAGCGACGTCCCGGTGTGCCACGCGAAAGTCTGCTCACCTTCTACCCGCGCTATTGGCGCAGTCTCATCGTCAACAATCTGAAGTTCGTTGGCGCCGTCATCTGGATGTACCGGCTGATGCGGCGCATCGAGCGCGACCCGAACCGCTACTCCTACTCAGACCAGGCGCTCACACCGGTGCGTGATGACGACGAGACGACGCTCGACCTGCTCACCAAAACAGGGGGGGCCAAGGAAGCTATTGCCCACTTCAAGAAGGTGGAGCGATTGACCCACGCTGCCGCCTCCTGAGCGGCAACGTGGGCCCCCTTCGATTGACTTGTTGGCGTTGCTGCGCGTTCCGCTTGCATCGATCAGATTGCAACCGGTGTTTGCTCGCGTTTGCGCAGTGCCGAGGAGAGATAATACACCGCCAAACCAGCCCCCACACACGCCGTGAAAACATTGCAGTAGGACTGCACATCACCGAATAGCGGGTGCCGCGCGTCTCGGATCACCAGAATGAACACCTGTGTGGCGCTGGTGAACGCCCAGGTGCTTCCGAGTAGCAATGCTTTGCGCAATGACATGGCATCTGTCATGGCACGTCGCAGCTCGCGGCGCGGGATGTGCGCGTCGGTGCGCGGAGCTCCCACAAGCACCCGCTGCATGCGGCGCAGATTGCGGCGCAGCGCGAGGATTAATGCGACGAACAGCGGCACCAAAATCGCACCGAATATGGCGAGCGCGTCCAGGGTGGTCGGCTCGTCATGGCGGGAGAAGAACCACACCAGAACGCTGGCGAGGGCGGCCCACACCAGCACTCCCGTCGTGATCACCGCAATTCTCAGGACTGGGCGACGCGGGGTGACAATGGCGAGGAGCTCAGACTTTTGCGCGTCCGTCACCAGGTACCGCGTAGTGGGGCCGAACACCCACGGATTTGGTGCCTGATAAATGAAGCGGTCGCCCTGTCGCTTGAACAGCACGGCCTCGATCTCGGCGGCTTCCGACATGGCTCTCTCTCCTGTGGTTTGAGCTAGTTGGTGCTGCCGAAGTAGCATGCGCGAGTGCTCGGGCCTGTGATGGGTGTCACATCTTGTCGGTTTGCACCTCCGGGCCGCGCGCGCGAAGACGAATGGCCGAGCCAAGGCCCGGCCATTCACCGCAAGTCGCCGCAAGTCTTTCAACCCGGAAGTTCAGAGCGCCTTGAGCAAGGCGTCGCCGCCAGAGACCTCGACCTTGCCCGGGGATTCCTCGATGTTGAGCTGTTTCACGACGCCGTCATCGACGAGCATGGCGTAACGCTTGGAACGTGTACCGAGCCCGTTCGTCGAGCCGTCGAAGGAGAGATCGATGGCCTTGGCAAACTCCCCATTGCCATCGGCGAGGAACTCGACTTTGTCTGCCGCCGTCGCCTTCTTCCACGCATCCATAACGAAAACGTCGTTCACCGAGACGACGGCGATGGTGTTGACGCCTTTCGCCTTGATGGCGTCGGCATGCTGAACGATCGAAGGGACATGCATTTTGTGGCAAGTGCCGGTGAAGGCGCCCGGCACCGCGAAAAGAGCCACCTTCTTACCTTTGAAAATGTCGTTCGTCGTCTTCCAGGCCGGGCCTTCGCCGGTCATGACGCGAAATTTCGCCTCCGGCAACCGATCCCCTACCTTGATAGGCATGATGAACATCCTCTGCTTCTGATTGAAGTCCCTGACGCGCGCTCGAGCGTCGCTTGAGCGGGTCACGGCCACAAATTAGCGCCTCCGCCGAATTAGTCGAGACGGCTCCTGACCTCGATGGCATGCGCGCCAGACACGGCCGTCAGCGTGATTGCCACACCTTCATAGCTCGCCCCCGGTGGTGCGCCGTCGAGATCGAAGCTAAACAGTCTAAGCCCTGCGGGCGCGTCGGGAACTTCGGCCGGAACCGGGAATGCCCAGTCCGGACCGGGTCCTTCCGCAAAGAGCGACACATCAGCACCTGCGGGCGCGGCGACCTCTACGAGAACGCGTCCTTGCGCCGCGCCCGCTGCCCGGCGCATCGACCGGATGACAAGAGCATCGCCTTTGCCCAAGCCAACCTGCTTTGGGACCCGAGCCTCTGCCGCGGCGAGAGCGACATCCTGTGTTGTTGACTGCGAGCTGCCGAGCAGGAGCTCGGCTTCACCTTGCGCCGGCACGCATTGCTTCTCGCATACCGCATAATCGAGTTTCATATGCAGCTTGACCGGAGCACCAGGATTCTGCGGCACCACCACGAGCGGCAGGATCAGCTGCCCTGTGTAGCCGATCACCGTCAAGCCATCCTCGGTCATCCGCTTGGGCGCAGGAAAACGTACGTCGACCGTTTTGAGATTATCGGAACCGGTGAAATCGAAATGCGGCGGCACCCCAGCATCGCCCGGGTAACGCCAGTAGGTGTGCCAACCCGGTCTCAACCGGAGCTCGGCCCCGGCGCGTAACGGCAAATCAGGGAGGGCGGGCCTGGAACCAGCGACGAGGCGTATGGCACCGTGATCGTCACCGCTCCAGGACGAGGCCGAGTCCTCGGCGGCGCCGGCGCTGATCGTAAGGACGAAAAACGTAGCGTAGAGGGCGGCTGCGGCGCTGCCAGGCGCCGGGACTACTCGTTTGGCGCGCCAGTTCCGGGGGGCGCTGAGCCGATCTCCACAGGCACTGCGACACGCGGCCTCGCGTCGCAGGGAACGGAGCTTCGTGCTCATCATTCACGTGTAGAAGCGAAACTTTTGCCGAGCCATTGAATTCATCGTGAGCGGGCGTGATCGCGGGATGCGCCCGCGCGGCGCAGGCGTTGCGGCGCGGGGATTGGCGAGCGCATTGCAGGTCCCCGGCAAGACGCGGCGCCGCGTGGCGTCGTTGGCAAGGTGCGGGCAATCGGGTAGCATTTCGGCATGAAGACTGGTCGCAAACCAACCACGCCCGCTGTCGGCGGTGATCAGCGGCGCGAGAATGGCGGCAGCAGCGAGCCCACCTCGGCGCGCGACGCGTCGCCTGCCGATGATCTCGGTCGCGCGCGGCGGCGGGCGGGAAAGTCGGGCGCGCGTCGCGCGACCAAACGCGGGTTCCTCGACGGACAGATGCTCATTGCCATGCCGAGCATGGGCGATGAGCGGTTCGCGCGTAGCGTCATCTATCTTTGCGCGCATTCCAGCGAAGGCGCGATGGGCATCATCGTCAATCACCCCGCGCCGAACATCAATTTTTCCGACCTCCTCGTGCAACTCGACGTAATCCCGGCGGCTGACGTGATTCAGCTGCCGGAGGGTGCTGACGGCGTGCGCGTCCTCAAGGGCGGCCCGGTGGAGACACAGCGTGGGTTCGTGCTGCACTCGAGCGACTACTTCATCGAGAACTCCACCCTGCCCATTGATGAGGGCATCTGTCTCACTGCGACATTGGACATTCTCAAGGCGATTGCCGGCGGGAGTGGTCCGCGAAGCGCGCTCCTCGCCCTTGGCTATGCCGGCTGGGCGCCGGGCCAGCTGGAGAATGAGATTCAGCACAACGGCTGGCTGCATTGCGCGGCCGACCTCGACCTGATCTTCGGCGCCGATACCGGCAGCAAATACGATCTGGCCTTGAAGAAAATCGGGATCGATCTCGGGATGCTCTCGAGCGAGGCGGGTCACGCCTAAGAAAGAGCGCTGGCGCTTTTAGTTATTGAACGATGCGCTTGCGGGCACCCTCGCTCTGGTGCTCACGCGTGGTGTCGGTCTGCAGCAGCGCTCTTGCGTCATCGGCGCTCATCGGCTCGCCAAAGTGGAAGCCTTGCGCGTACTCGCAGCCGAGCTGGTAGAGCTCGACCGCGTCCGAATCGGTTTCCGCGCCCTCGGCCACCACTTCCATGCCGAGGTCGTGAGCGAGCGCCACGATCGAGCGCAAAATGACGGGACGGCTACCTTTGCCATTGGTGCGCACGAACGATTGATCGATTTTGATCGTATCGAACGGAAAGCGCTGCAAGTAGGCGAGGGAGGAATGGCCGGTCCCGAAATCATCAAGGGCGAGACCGGCGCCCAGCTCGCGAATGCGCTGCAGCATCTGAGCCGCATGCTCCGGATTTTCCATGACCAGGGATTCGGTGAGCTCGAGCTTGAGGGTGCCGCGCGCGATCCCGGAGCGAGCGATGACCGTACGCAGATCGTGGATCAGATCTTGGCGCAGGAGTTGTCGCGACGAAACATTGACGCTGGCAAAGACAGGGTCGCGCTGACGCACCGTGCGTTGCCAAGTAGCAAGCTGTTTGGCCGTGCGCTCCAGGACGAACATGCCGAGATCGACGATGAGCCCGATCTCCTCGGCGATGGCAATAAATTCCGACGGTGAGGTGCGGCCCATTTTCGGGTGGTCCCAGCGAGCCAAGGCCTCGAAGCCTGCCACGGACCGGTCCTCCAGGCGCACGATCGGCTGATACAGAATCGTGATCTCGTCGCGCTCGAGCGCGCGCCGGAGCTCGGATTCAAGCGTCAGGCGATCGGTCTTGCGCGCGCGCATGGAAGGCTTGAACAATTCCATGCGGTCGCCGCCGATACGCTTGGCGTGATACATGGCGAGCTCCGCATCCTTGAGAACCTCCTCGGTGCTCCGTTGCTGCCCGTCGCCGAGCGCAATTCCCATGGAAGCGGTCAGGAAGATCTCACGGTCATTGAAGGTGATCGGCGCGCGCAGTGCTTTACGCAACGTCTCGGCGAAAGCGATGATGCGCTCTGACTCGCGCTCGGAGAGAAGTATCAGGGCGAACTGGTCGCCCGAGAGCCGTGCCAGGGTATCTTGCGGCTTCAACAGTCGCCCGAGGCGGCGCGCCAAGGTCAGAAGTATGGAATCGCCGACAGCGATGCCCACAGAATCGTTGACCTGTTTGAACCTGTCCAGGTCAATGACGACCACGGTTGGTTTAATCGCCGGATCCGCCTTGGCAAAGGCGAGAACGGCGTCCAGTCGGTCGAGAAACAGCTCACGGTTTGGAAGGCCTGTCAGGTTGTCGTGCACCGCATCGTGCAGGAGGCGTTCCTCTGCATTCTTGAACTCGGTCACGTCCGTGAGCGTGCCAACCAGCCGCACGACCTCGCCGTCCGATCCGACCACTGGCCGCGCCTTGAGCGCGAACCACAGGTAATGGCCGTCGGGCGTGCGCAGGCGAAACTCCTGAGTGAGCCGTCCACGGCGTTGCTCGAGCACGCTGTCGAGTACGGCGCGGAAACGGTCGCGATCGAGCGGGTGGAGCACTTCGAGCCAACCCGCGGCGGGCCCTTCGAGTGAGCCACGCTTGAGCCCAAGCAGCGCTTCGGTCTCGGGGCTGGTGAACACCTTGTCGGCCGAGACATCCCAGTCCCAAATCATATCGCCTGCCCCGGTCAGGGCGAGAGCGCGTCTTTCCACATCGGAGACAATGCCGCTCGTGACCCCTCCGGCAAACGCATGCTGCATCACCGTGAACCCGATCAGCATGACGATGAGCACGAGGCCACCGAGGAGCGCAGGTCCGACGATGTCGTTTGTCAGGCCGCCCAGCACCGCTGATGCTGCAGCCACCACCCACACAACGAGCAGGAACCAGGTCGGTATCAGCAGCACGGCGCGATCGAAGCCGTGCAGCGAGAGGTAAACCACGAGAGCGAAACCCAGCACCGCCACCGCGACAAGCGAAATGCGGGCGATGCCCGAGGCGATCGGCGGCTCGTAGAGTGCGAGAGCGACCAGCGCAGCGAGGAAGGCGAGCCACCCCAACGTTATGTGGGAGTAACGGACGTGCCAGCGGTTGAGATTGAGATACGCGAAGAGGAAAACCACGAGCGTGGCGGCCAGGATCGCTTCGCCGGAGGCGCGCCAGATCTGCTCGGCATCGGCAGAAAGCGCGAACACACGGCCCCAGAAGCCGAAGTCGATGCCGATATAGACCAGCACTGCCCAGCCGAGCGCGGCCGCGGCGGGAAACATGATCGAGCCCTTGACCACGAACAGTATGGTCAGGAACAGCGCCAGCAACCCGGCGATGCCAATGACGATGCCATGATAGAGCGTGAGGCTGTTGACCTTGTCCTTGTAAGCTTCTGGCTCCCACAGATAGAGCTGGCTGAGCTTGTCCGTGCGAAGCTCCAGGACGTAAGTCATGACGCTTCCGGGATCGACAGTGATGCGGAAAATGTCCGCTGTAGCACTGTCCTGCCGTTCCGGGCGCTCGCCACTCGAGGTGATGCTGGCCACGCGCGAGCGGCCGAGGTCGGGCCAGAACACGCCCGAGCCGACCATGCGATAATGCGGCACGACGATCAGCCGCTCGATCTGGTCGTTCCCGGTATTGGAGAGGGCAAACACCGCCCAATAGCTGTTCCCCTCGCGCGCGCGGACGTCCATGCGCCGAATGATGCCGTCTGGTCCGGGCGCCGCCGACACAAGGATCCGGTCACCGTCGCTGCGCTGCCGCTCGGCTGCATCGGTCAGATCGATGGCACGGTCTTCACTGCGGACATTTGTCGCTTCCAACGCGCGCGCCGGTGTGAGGCCGACCACAAGGGTGGCCAGCAACGCGGCGAAAACGACGCGAACGATTGGCAAGCGATGTTCCTCCAGCTCCACCCCGTCGATCCCGCTGCCGGAGCAGGGCGAGGCTAGTGTGGCGGTTCAGAAGTCCGCATCATTCTTGGCCGCAAGCTCGTCATGCGGACCTCTAAACCAAAGCCACACTAGACCTGCAGTTTGCGAGTGTCCCCCGATTCCGAAGTTCGCAAACTACGGTGTCGTAAAATGATGCGAACTTCGGCATGGGGACACTAGTTAACTTTACGTCGAATTCGCGGCCCGAGGCTGCAAGCGGTGGCCGCATGCGCCCTCCAATTACCTAGCGAACAGCGGCCATAAGCGCAAGAAAATCAACAAATTAGCTTCCCCCGCGCACCTGCACCCAGGCGGGCGCGGCGCGCGACCCACCGGCGTGCAGAGATGCCGGTTCAGACGACAAGGACAATCTTGCCGATATGGGCACTGCTTTCCATACGCGCGTGTGCCGCCGCCGCTTCTCGCAGGGGAAATGTGCTGTCGAGGACTGGTTTGACTCGCCCCTCGGCAATCAGCGGCAGGACCTTTGCTTCCAGCGCGCTTGCAATGGCCGCTTTGTCTTCCACCGAACGGGCGCGCAAGGTCGAGCCGGTGTGGGTGAGACGCTTGAGCATGATGCGTCGGAAGTCGACCGTGGCTTTAGTGCTGCCCTGGAAGGCAATCTGAACAATGCGTCCGTCGACGGCGGCAGCCTCGTAGTTCCGTTCGATATAGTCCCCGCCAATCATGTCGAGAATGACGTCGGCGCCCTTGCCGCCCGTGGCGGCCTTCGTTGCGGCGACGAAATCTTCGCTCCGGTAATTGATGACCGTGTCGGCTCCCAGTGCGCGGCAGGCGTCGCATTTGGCAGGACTGCCGGCCGTGATGATGACGCGGGCCCCAAAAGCCTTGCCGAGCTGGATGGCGACAGTGCCGATTCCGGAGGAGCCGCCGTGCACCAGCAAGGTTTCGCCTGGGTCCAGGCGCCCCCGCTCGAAAACGTTGTGCCAGACGGTGAAAAACGTCTCTGGAATGGCCGCGGCCTGCACAGCCGGCACATTCGAGGGCACCGGCAGGCAATGGGTCTCGTGCGCTGCGCAAAACTCGGCGTATCCACCGCCGACGACCAGGGCCATGACTTCTTGCCCAAGCTTCCAGCGCGTCGCCGCTGGGCCCAGAGCCACCACTGTCCCGGCGATCTCGAGTCCAGGAATATCGGTCGCGCCTCGTGGCGGCGGATAGAGCCCAAGCCGCTGCATCACGTCCGGCCGGTTCACTCCGGCCGCCGCAACACGCACCAGCACCTCACCCGCGGCGGGCTGCGGCAACGGTCGCCGCTCTGGCACCAGCACCTCAGGCCCGCCGGGCGCAGGAATGGCAATGACGGTCATGTCGGTGGGCAGAGTGGCCACTGCAGTTCTCCCGCTGGCTCGCGCCGCACTGTGTAGTGGGTGCATGAAAATGTGCAACCATGGTAGGCTCGCGCCTGAAAGGTCGCATTGCTCTTCGCGCGTGCCTCCCGCGTTTGCCCCTGTGCTGGATCTGAACAGCAGGGCCAAGCCCTTGATCGGGGAGCTTCGCTTCCGACGCTCGCTATGACCTTGCGCGCTCAATCGTGCGACGTTCGTATGGCGAGAGTTGCGCGGCTATGCTGCAAAATACAAAAGGAGAAAAGGCCATGCCTGCGACCGACGAGGATGATCGGCCAAAGAAAAAGATCGTGCATGAGATTGGGCAGGATCTCTCGCTGCTATCCGTGAAGGAGCTGGAGCAGCGGGTGGCTCTCTTGCAGGAGGAAATAGGCCGGCTGCAGAGCGCGATCGGCAGCAAGCAGGCATCCCGTAGTGTGGCAGATACCTTCTTCAAAAATTAGCGCACCGCGGCAGTTCTCCGTCCGTGGATGTAGCGACCCTTAATGCGTTGTTAAGCTTTCCCGATCATTACTATGGAGGTCCAACTTCTGGACATTGAGTGGCTCCTGTCCACTCTGTTTGACGCCTCCCTGTTAAAACTTCGAGCCGCCGGCAACGGCGGCTCTTTTTTTATGGTCGGAGCCAATTGAGCAGCAGTGAGCTTAGGGTTAACGGCAGCGATGTTCCTATTATTCCTCGGCCACCCAGCGTGCCTCGGGGTCCGTTAGCAACTATGTCGCCAGCTTTACAGAGCATCGGCCTGGACACGTTGGGCTGACCTGAGCAATGGTGCCAACCGCTCAAGCGCTGACGCAGCATTGAGCTGCTTCTAGTAGCGTGAGGCTTGCGGGATGGGCGAGAAGGTACGCAACGCGGCCGTGTCCTTTGGCGCGCGACTAGCGGGCTCCCAGGCCTTTGCCGACCTATTTCGCGACGGCATGGCGCTGGTCGAGGAGACTGCGAGCTACCTCGATGGGCCGGGGCGACTGGACTCCAAGAAGCTCGAGCGCACCGGTGCGCTCGCCTATGCCACCGAGAGCATGCGGTTGACCACGCGCCTGATGCAGCTTGCCTCGTGGCTGCTGTTGCATCGCGCTGTTCGCGAGGGCGAAATGTCGCTCGCTCAGGCCAGCAAGGAGAAGGCGAAGGTCAAGCTCTCGGCCGGAGAGTTCAGCGATGCTGCCAACCTCAAGCTGGTACCGGAGCGGCTGGGCGGGCTGATCCAGCGCTCCAAGGAGCTGCAAAGCGCGGTCAAGCGCTTGGACGCCACCATGCACGCGCCGCCTACGCGCACGGAGCGCGCCAACCCGGTCGAGCGTCAGCGGGGCTTGCTAAAAGCTGCTTTCGAGCGCGACTGAAACGAAGGCGAGAGCACTTGCCGCGCTGACCGACGTCTATTTCTTGAGGCCGATGCCAGCGAATTTCTTTTGGAAGCGAGAAACGCGGCCCCCGCGATCAAGCAGGTGCTGCTGCCCGCCGGTCCAGGCGGGATGCGACTTCGGATCAATGTCCAGACGCAGCGTGTCGCCGCGCTTTCCCCATGTGGTGCGGGTCGTGAACTCGGTGCCGTCGGTCATCACGACCTTGATGGTGTGGTAGCCGGGATGGATGTCGGACTTCATAATTCTAGGCCTCTGCACGGGTCTTGGCACGATCGGAGCGCGTGGCTGCGGATGATGCCGAAATCGTGCGCTCTATAGCCGAGGCGGCCTGTCCAAACAAGGCGCAGCGGGCTCGAGCCGCCATTCACGGCGGATGGCCGGATCACTGACCTGAACCCGTTCCTGTGCGAGCCCCGCGATTTGCCAGCCGCCCACCGGCGCGGCATTGTCGCAACTCTTTGAGGAGCCGAGCTGCAGAGCAGCGCCCCATGAACGTTGTCGAGCGAGACGCGGCCCGGGCGAGTGGAACCGTCGCGGGCCCAGCGCCCTCAGCGGCGCAGCCCCCGAGTGGCAAACCAGAGGCTGGCCGTCGCTTGCGTCCGTTGCTTGCGCTCGTGCCCTACATCCTGCGCTACCGCCTGACCGCGAGTGCGGCGCTGGTCGCCCTGCTGGTTGCAGCAGTGACCACCTTGGTCGTGCCGCTTGCTGTACGGCGCATGATTGACTTCGGATTCTCGCGCGACAGCGCAAGCCTGATCGACAGCTACTTCGCGGTTTTGGTGGGGGTCGTCGGACTTCTTGCGCTGGCGAGCGCGGCACGCTTCTACCTCGTCACCACCCTCGGCGAGCGGATCGTCGCCGATCTGCGCGCCGACGTGTTCAGCCATCTGATCAACCTTTCCCCGGCCTACTTCGACCAGGCTCAGAGCGGCGAGCTGATCTCGAGGCTTACCGGCGACACCACGCAGATCAAGGCGGCGGTGGGAGCGTCGGTTTCCGTCGCCCTGCGCAATGTTGTGCTGTTTGTCGGCGCCACCGTGATGATGGTGGTCACCAGCCCGCGTCTGTCTGCGTTTGTGCTCGGGGCAATACCGTTGATCGTCTTGCCGCTCTACGGGTTCGGGCGCACGGTGCGTCGTCGCTCGCGCACGGCGCAGGACATGCTCGGTGATGCTAGCGCTTATGCGGCCGAGTTGGTGGGGGCGGTGCGCGTGCTGCAGGCCTTCACCAATGAAAGGCTTGCGAGCAGCCGCTTCGCTGCTGCCGTGGAGCGGGCATTTCAAGCGGCACGGGCCTCCATTCGGGTGCGCGCGATTTTGACCGCCATCGCTATTTTTCTGGTGTTCGGGAGCGTCGTCGTGGTGCTGTGGGTCGGTGCCCAGGATGTGCTGGCGGATCGGATGACCGCGGGCCGCCTGTCGCAATTCGTTCTCTACGCAGTGTTAGCCGCCGCCGGCTTGGGGCAATTGTCGGAGGTTTGGGGTGAGCTTTCGCAGGCCGCCGGCGCCGCCGAGCGGCTGTTTGAAATTCTCCATGCGAGAACAGCGATTGTCACTCCCGCACACCCGACGGCGCTGCCGCAGCCTGCACGCGGCGAGGTCGCGTTCGGCGATGTATGGTTTTCTTATCCGGCGCGGGCAGGGGTGTCGGTGCTCAACGGTGTTTCCCTGAGCGTTCGGCGCGGGGAAAAAGTCGCGATTGTCGGCCCGTCGGGCGCCGGGAAGAGCACGATCTTCCATCTCATTCTGCGCTTCTACGATCCCAGCTCGGGCGTCATCACTTTCGATGGCGTGGCGCTGCGCGAGCTAGACCCTGTCGATCTGCGCAGGTGCGTTGCACTGGTGCCGCAGGACGCCATGGTGCTCTCGGCGTCCATTCGCGACAATATTCGTTTCGGCCGGCCCGAGGCCAGTGATGCGGAGGTAGAGCACGCGGCGGAGCTTGCGCACGCGCGCGAATTCATCACGCAGCTGCCACAGAAGTTTGCAACGGTGCTCGGCGAGCGCGGTATGACACTCTCGGGCGGGCAAAGACAGCGCATCGCCATTGCCCGCGCCATTCTGCGCCAAGCGCCTCTTCTGCTGCTTGATGAAGCAACCTCATCGCTCGATTCGCAAAGCGAGACCCTGGTGCAGGCGGCGCTCGAGCGTCTCATGCAAGGGCGCACGACGCTGGTGATCGCGCACCGGCTGGCGACCGTGCTCTCGTGTGACCGCATCCTGGTCATGGAAGCCGGGCGCGTCGTCGAGCAGGGAACGCACGAGCAGCTGATTGCTGCCGGGGGGCTCTACGCGCGCTTGGCGCGCCTGCAATTCCAGGGGACGTGAGGCGAGTTTCGTTGAAATATCTTCAGACGCCGTAGCGCGGGCCCGACTCACTCAGGGCGGCTTTTCAGAGCTGCGGTCGCCAGCACATCTTGTAGACGGGCGCGCCCGAGCGCCAGTTGAGCGCTCCACCTGAGATCACGAATCCATGCTTCTCATAGAACGCGATGGCGCGAGCGTTGTCGGTATTGACGTGCAGGTCGAGGCCGCGCGGTGAGATCCGCTTTGCCTCTGCCATGAGCGCGTTGGCAATGCCCATTCCCCACGCCTCCGGCGCCACCACGACCTGATCGACATCGAAGCTTGCGGCATCAACGGTGATAAAGCCGAGCAGCTGCTCGTGGCCCTCAGCCAGCGTGATTGTCGCCGCAGGGACGAGCTCCTCACGCCAACGTCGGCGCCACCAGTCCAGGCGTGTGTTGAAATCGATCGAGGGATAGGCGAGTTGCCAAGTCCGCCGCCACAGCTCAATCGCGGCGTCCTCGTCTGTGCTCCGATACTGGCGCAGCGCAAACGCGCGATCGTTCATCGGCCGCTCATGGCGTGCCGCTCTAGCGCGCCGACTGTGACGAGCGTAGCAATCCAACCATTAGCGTTCTGTCAGTTTAAGTTCGATTCGCCGGTTGCGCGTAAAGGCCTCCTCGGTCTTGTCGACGTCGATCGGCTGAAACTCGGCAAAACCGGCCGCGAGCAAACGCTGCGGCGAAACGCCTTTGCTGACGAGATACTGCACCACGGCAATGGCGCGCGCCGCCGAAAGCTCCCAGTTGTTCTTGAATTGCGGACTGCTGATCGGCCGCATGTCGGTGTGCCCGTCAACGCGCAGGACCCAGCCGATTTCACCGGGAATGCGCCGCTCGAGCTCGATCAGTGCAGTTGCCAGTTGATCGAGCTCGGTACGTCCTTCGGCCTTGTCCAGCGTGGCTTTGCCGGTGTCGAAGAATACTTCCGACTGGAACACGAACCGGTCGCCCACAACGCGAATGTCCGGTCTATTGCCGAGAATCGCCCGCAGTCGCCCGAAGAAGTCCGAGCGATAACGCTGCAACTCCTGCACCCTTTGCGCGAGTGCCACGTTGAGCCGTTGCCCCAAGTCGGCAATGCGAGCTTGTGAGTCCTTGTCCTTCTTCTCGGTCGCTTCGAGCGCCCCCTCGATTTCCGCGAGCTGTCGCCGCAGCGCGGCGATTTGTTGATTGAGCACCTCGACCTGGGCGAGCGCGCGGGCATTGAGACGCTTTTCCGAATCAAGCTGGCCGTTAAGCTCCACCACCTTGCCTTGTGCATCAGCCGCGCCGCTGCCGATCCCGCTATAAAGGCCCTTGTAGCGATCGCGATCACCCTCGACCGCACTAAGGCTCGAGCGCAGCGAGGCGATTTGCTCCTCCAGACTGACCTTGCCGGATTTCTCCAGTGACAACAGCTCGGTGAGTTGCGCAATCTGCGAAGTAAGACGCGACAGCGCGGTGTCCTTGCCCGTGACCTCCTGCGTCAAATAGAACTGCACGACGACGAAGACCGTGAGCAGAAACACCACCCCGAGAATGAGCGTCGAAAGCGCATCGACGAATCCCGGCCAATAGTTCAGGGCGCTGCTATCGCGGCGCGCGCGTGCAAGGGCCATTGTTGTACCCGAGGCTCCTACTTATTGACGTTCTCGCGCACCAGGATCTCCAGCAGCCGGCGGATGTCGCGATGCTGCTGAGCCTGCGAATCCACCCAGTCGCGGATCATCTGCTGCTCGGTGCGCATGTGGTGAACCAGCCCCTGAATGGCTTCCGCGAGATTTCCCATGGCCGTGGTCGTAGCGCGGCTCGATCCGGATTCCGTGATCGCCTCACGCAGGCGGTCCATGGAGGTTTTCAAGTCGCTGCCGGGAGCAGCTCCGACCGGGGCGCCGACGGTCGGATCGCGCTCCACGCCCAGGTCACGAACCGTGGTGGAGAGCCAGTCCTCGAGCTCGGTGTAAAATCGGTTCTGCGCTTGGCTCGTCTGCAGATCGAGGAATCCGAGCACGAGCGAGCCTGCCAGACCGAACAACGAAGACGAAAACGAGATGCCCATGCCGCTGAGGGGCGCTGCCAAACCCTCCTTGAGGGCATCGAAAACAGCAGTGGCGTCCCCCCCGGGTTTAAGCGTGTTGATCACATTGCCGACCGAACCCACGGTCTCGATCAGGCCCCAGAAGGTTCCGAGCAGGCCAAGGAAGATGAGCAGGCCCGTCATGTAGCGCGATATGTCGCGAGCCTCATCCAGGCGAGTAGCGATGGAATCGAGGATCCCGCGCATCATCTGGGTGGACATCGCCATGCGGCCGATGCGATCGCCTAGCAAAGACGCCATTGGCGCCAGCAGGACTGGCGGATGCTCGACCGCGAGGCCAGGGTCGGCCAAGCGAAACCCATTCACCCAGCTCACTTCGGGAAAAAGACGAAGCACTTGACGGAAGGCGAGCAAAATACCGACGCCAAGCACGAACAGGATGAGCGCGTTCAGGAAAGGATTGGCACGGAAGGCGACCAGGATCTGGGCGTGCAGTATGACGAGCACCAGCGCGCACAGGATCAAGAATACCAGCATCCGGACTAGGAAAATCCGGGGCGAGGAAAGCTTGAAGGGATCCAGGTCTTTGGCCATGGCGCCAGTTCAACGCAATACTTGAGTTGACCCACAATAAGGCACGGTCGGGGCGGAAGGAAGGAGGCCGGACAGGCGCCCCGCATCTCGAACAAGGGCGGCGCTCACGGGCATTTTGTGCCCATCGGCATCCATTTCTCCTGCCCCGAGGCGCGCACGAGCTCGGCTAGCGAGGGGCAAAGCTGGTGCCGCAGCCCGCGTGAACGCGGCTCGAAGCTGTCACTCCGCGTCGATCTGCTTGAGAAGCTGGAGCAGCTGGCGATGCAGCAGGTCGTTTCCGGCCAGGATGCCGCCCGTCGTGAGCATCGCATCCCGTCCTGCCAAATCGGTCGCGAACCCGCCCGCCTCGCGGACGAGAGCTATGCCGCCGGCCATGTCCCACGGCGACAGACCACGCTCCCAATAGGCATCGAACCGGCCGGCTGCGACCCAGGCGAGATCAAGTGACGCAGCGCCGAAGCGGCGCAAGCCCGCGATCTTGTCTTGCACCGCCGCGTGCTCTTGGCGCGTCCGCGCCACGTCACCGCGACTGGGATGAGGCAGAGCGCACGCTACCACAGCATCTCCCAACCGCCGCCGCGCGGCGACGCGCAGCCTTTGATCGTTGAGAAAAGCGCCTTTGCCGCGCTCGGCCGTGAACAGCTCATCGGTGGCCGGGTTGTAGACGAGCCCGGCAAAAATCGCGCCGTCCCGCTCCAATGCAATGGAGATGGCGAAATGCGGAATGCCGTGCAGGAAATTTAACGTGCCGTCGAGCGGGTCGACGATCCAGCGGTGGCTCTTGTCCGTGCCCTCGCGCGCCCCGCCCTCCTCGCCGAGGAAGCCGTAGCCGGGGCGCGCCTGGATCAGCTCCTCGGCCAGGATCTGCTCGGCGCGTCGATCGGCGCTGCTCACGAAATTGGCAGGTCCCTTCAACGAGACCTGCAGGTGCTCGATTTCCCCAAAGTCGCGCTTGAGCGTGCGTCCTGCCTTGCGCGCAGCCTTGATCATGACGTTAAGCAGCGCGGATCGGAGCATGGGATGAATGGAGGAGGGCCGGGGCCGCTAGCCGGGATGGCGCCGAAGCGTTGAACCGCCTCGGTCTGCCCGCCGCAACCGTGCGCGTCAAGAGCGGGACTCGCGCGCCTCCTTCAGTGCGTCGAGCCACGGTTTCGCAGCCTTCTCGGCGGCGGTCCGTACCTCCACGCTTTGCTTTTCTGCAAAGCTGTCGAGGGGAATGTCGCTCACACCGCCCGCCTTGGCGACGATGTGCCACTTCAGCGCCTCGATCGGATCAGCCGGGACACCGCGTCCGCTCGCCAGCACATTCGCCAACCGGTTCTGTGCGATCGCATTTCCCTTGCGGGCGGCTTTCTTCAGCAGGGTGACTGCAAGCTCCTCGTTCCTGGTAACGCCAGTGCCGTTGAATAGTGCAATAGCATATTCGACCTGCGCATCAGTGTGGTCGGCGAGCGTCGCTGCTGCGAGCAACCGGGCGGCCTCGGCAAAATCCTTCGGTACGCCGCGGCCTTCCTTGTAAAGGGTAGCGAGTGCGTATTGCGCTTCCGGGTTGCCGGCCTGCGCGGCAATCCGGAACAACTCCGCGGCGCGCGCAAAATCCTGCGGGAACGCTTGGCCTTCGATATAGAGGACGCCGAGATTGTAGGACGCGCCGGTGTGTCCGAGCTTGGCGGCCTGCGCCAGCAGCTTGGCTCCCTCGTCACGGTTGACGGCGCCGCCGATGCGTCCACTCAGGTGCAAGAGCGCAAGGGCGAACAACGCTTCGCGATCGCCGCGCTCGGCGCCAAGGCGGTACCATTCGACAGCCTTCTTGTCATCGCGCTCGACACCAAGTCCATTGGCGTAGAGCTCGCCAAGAAGCGTCATGGCTTTCACGTCTTTTTTTTCATTGACGCGCCGTGTGGCGATCGCGAACGCCGTCATGTAGAAGCCGCGTTGAAATGCGCCGTAGGCGAGGTCAGCGTCGCCGCGTGAGCCGCCGGTCAGCGGGGGCACGGCAGGCGGTTGTGTGGTTGGAGATCCCTCGACCGCGACCGGCTTACGCGGTGCAGCCTTGGCGGCGGGCTTGATGGCCGGCGCCTTCGGTGCCGGTGGCGTAAGCTGCCCCGCCGTCTCTGCGTGCACCGCTGCGGAGAGACCCGCGGCCAGCAGAAATACCAGCAAGCATGGCGCAGAGCGGCGCATGTTCATGCGGCCGTCTCCATCCCCGCCAGCGCTCGCGCCGCGTCGGTCAGCGCAGCGGAAGCTCTGCTTGGGTCGGCGAACACCCATTCTCCCATCGCGACGAAATCCGCGCCGGCAGCGGCAAGGGGTGCAATCTCTGCAGGCGCCATGGCATACCCCACGCACGGGACCTCGAACAACTCGGCCCACCAGGTGACACGCTCGGTCACTGCGTCGAAAGGCGGACGCTGGCCGCTCTCGTCTGGATCGCCAAACATCACGTAATCGGCGCCGGCCTCGGCTGCCCGCATTGCATCATCGCGCGTGACAAGCGCACCGCATCCGGCGATCCGCTCTGGTTTCAGCGTGGCTAGCGCCACCTCTAAGTTGGCAAGGCCCGCGACGTGGGCGCCGTCCGCGCCGGCACGTGCCGCAAGCTCCACAGATCCATCGAGCAGCAGTGCAGTGCCATTGCGCTGAATAGTCGGTGCGAGCGCCTTGGCGTAGCCGGTGCGGCCACGCTCGTCAGACGCGGGTAGCCGCAGCAGCACGGCAGCGATGTCGACGACCCCCAAGGAGCCGGCAAGCATGTTCTCGAGCCCGGCAGCATGCGGCGGGGCGACGAGATAAAGGCGCGGAGCTGGCCGCCGCGTCTCTTCCAACTTGTCTCGGGACGCCATGGCCGGTCGACTTGCCCCCGCAATCGGGCGGAAAGGCGGCGTGTATAACCCAGTAATCCTTCGATAGGGTAAAAGGTAGCAGCTAACCTATTGCGATCCCTCAAGTCCAAGCTGACGCACCAGAGCGCCCCATTTCTCGGTTTCCGCTTTGATATAGGCCTGGATGCCCTCGACCGAGGGCGTGTCATGCGGAATGAGGCCAATGGCCTTGATGCGCTGCTGCATCTCCGGCGCAGCGATGATACGACGCATTTCGCTGTGCAACTTTTCCACGATCGGACGAGGTGTGTCGTGCCGGGCAAACAAGACATGCCAGGAGACCGCCTCGAGGTCTGGCATGCCGACGGCCTCAGCGATCGTTGGGACCTCCGGCAGGGTGTCAAACCGCGTCGCCGAGGTGACGGCGAGTGCCCGCAGCTTGCCGTCCTTGATCAGCGGCAACGAGGCGCCTGCCTCGGCAACGGCAGCCGACACGTGGCCTGCTGCCACGTCGGCGATGGACTGCGGGCTGTTGCGGTACGGCACGTGAGGGATGTCGAAGCCGAACGTCTGCTTCAACAACTCCATCGTCAGATGCGGCGCGCCGCCAATTCCGGATGAGCTGTAGCTCAGCTCGCGGCCGTGCTCCTTGGCATATTTGATGAACTCAGGAACCGAGTGCACTGGCAGCGTCGGATCGACAATGAAAACGAACGGCGATTTGACGTAGTGGGAAATGGGCATGAAGTCGGTGAGCGGGTTGAACGGCCGCTGCTTGAACAAGGTTGGCCTGATTGCCAGAACCGCGCTGGTAGCCACGGCCAGGGTATAACCATCGGGCGGCCCTTTCACGATCGTTTCACCCGCCACGACGCCGGCGCCCCCCGGGCGATTGTCGATGATCACCGGCTGACCAAGGCTCTGGGAAAGCCTTTCTCCATAGAGCCGCACCAGGGTATCCATGCCGGTGCCGGCGGCGAGTGCGACGAGGATGGTGATGGGGCGGCTGGGATAGGTCTGCGCCTGCACCTTGTGCGCGAGCACGACGGCGAGAGCCAATCCCGCTGCCAAAGCCCAAGTGCTCGCGCGCCGTCTTCTCATGCCGTTCCTGGGTGCTGCTGCAGTGTTGGCTCGCGAGCCGGAGCGGCTCAGGCGGCCTTCTTCTCCAGGTCCTGCTTCCACTGTCCACGTGCAGCGAGGCTGTTCATCATGGCACGATGGCTGAAGGCGCGCTGGGCGGCGGCGACATTCTCCGGCTTGCCCGCCCACGCCTTCTGTGGAGCGGCTTGCAGTGCTCGGCCGTAGCTGAACGTGAGCCGCCATGGGCAGCCGCCGATCCGGTTCATGGCGTCGAGATGGGCTGTCGCTTCCTCTTCGCTCTGCCCGCCGGAGAGGAATGCGATGCCGGGGACCGCGGCCGGCACGCAGGCCTTGAGCACCTTTACCGTCTTCTCTGCTACTTCATCGACACCAGCGCGTTTCGCCGCCTTTTTGCCGGCGATCACCATGTTGGGCTTCAGCACCATCCCCTCGAGCGCGACGCGCTGATAGTAGAGCTGCTCGAACACCGTTTTCAGCACCCATTCGGTAATCATGTAGCAGCGGTCGGCGTCATGCGCGCCGTCCATCAATACCTCGGGCTCGACAATGGGAACAATGTTCTCCTCTTGGCAAAGCGCGGCATAACGGGCCAATGCATGCGCATTGGTGATGAGCGCGGCGTAGCTCGGAATGCCTTCGCCAATGTCGATCACCGCCCGCCATTTCGCGAACCTCGCTCCAAGCCCTCGGTATTCGACAAGCCGTTCCCGCAACCCGTCCAGCCCTTCCGTGATCACCTCGCCAGGGCAAAACGGCAGCGGCTTGGTGCCTTTATCCACCTTGATCCCCGGTATCGAGCCTGCCTTCTCGATGATCTTGACGAGAGGTGTCCCGTCCTTCGCGTTCTGGCGAATGGTCTCGTCGTAGAGGATGACGCCCGAGATGCATTTCGACATGGCCTCGTTCGAGCGAAACAACAGCTCTCGGTAGTCGCGGCGGCTGTCCGTGTTGGATTCGACGCCGATCGCATCGAAGCGATTCTTGATGGTACCCGACGACTCGTCCGCAGCGAGAATGCCGCGTCCCGGCGCGACCATGGCTTCGGCAACCTTGTTGAGTTCAGCGAGGTTCATCGCAAGCCTCCTTGTCTTTGACGCATGCGCTTAGACGATTTTGCCGCCTGCTGGTGCGATTGGCAAAGGGCAGACCGCGGCGCCCAAAGGACCGCACGTCGTTTCAAGGACGTGTTCATCGGACCCGCAACGCTTCGACCCCCGGCAAGGCCTTGCCCTCGAGCCACTCGAGGAACGCACCTCCGGCCGTCGAAACGTAGGTGAAACGTTCGGTGACACCGGCGTGGTTGAGCGCCGCGACGGTATCGCCGCCGCCGGCGACCGAGACAAGCTTGCCCGCGGCGGTAAGTTCCGCGGCGGCTTCCGACACCGCGACCGTCCCGGCGTCGAACGGAGCAAGCTCGAAGGCACCGAACGGACCGTTCCAAACCAGAGTCTTGATCCGTGCCAGGACCGAGCAGACCTGCTCGATGCTGTGCGGGCCAATATCAAGGATCATTTCGTCGTCGGCGACACTGTCGAGCGTGACCACGCGCGATGGCGCATGCGCCGCGAAGCTCTTCGCGACGACGGCATCGACGGGCAGCACGATCTCGCATCCTTTCTCCCGCGCTCTGCCGGTGATGTCCTGCGCAGTCTGCAGCAGGTCATGCTCGCAGAGCGACTTGCCGACGTGATGACCGAGCGCTGCCAGGAAAGTGTTGGCCATTCCGCCGCCGATCACCAGCACATCGACCTTCGCGATGAGATTGCCGAGAAGATCGAGCTTGCTCGACACTTTGGCTCCGCCGACGATCGCCGCGAGCGGTCGCATGGGTCGGTCCAACACAGTGCCCAGCGCGTCAAGCTCGGCCTGCATGGTGCGACCCGCGTAAGCCGGCAGGCTGCGCGCCAGTCCGTCAACGGAGGCGTGCGCACGGTGCGAGACGGAAAAGCCATCGTTGACGTAGATGTCACCCAGGGCAGCAAGGGCCGCCACAAAGGCGGCGTCGTTCTTCTCCTCGCCGACATGGAAACGGGTGTTCTCGAGGCACAGGATGTCGCCGGAATGCATTGTATCGATGGCTTTGCGAGCTTTCTCGCCGATGCAGTCTTCGGCGAACGCCACCGGACGCTTCAAGACGTCGGCTATGGCCGGCACGACCTGCTTCAGCGATTGTGTGGGATCGACCCCCTTCGGGCGCCCAAAATGCGACAGGAGGATCACCTTCCCGCCCTTGTCCGCAAGCTCAAGCAGCGTAGGCGCCACGCGCTCAATGCGGGTCGTGTCCGTGACTTTGCCGGAGTCGGTGGGGACATTGAGGTCGACGCGCACAAGGATGCGCTTGCCCTTGACCTCCGCCACCTGATCCAGCGTCCGAAACATGCTGCTCGTTAGGGCCGCGATTGCGCAGTTGGCATTATTGGTGCGGCACCCTCGTTTGCGCTTCGCAAGTGAGCTCGCGGCAAGATCACTGCAAGAACGGCGCGAACTTCTGAACCACCACAGTTTCGTTCGGCGGAAGACTTAGATCAGCTTGCCCATGGCCACCGCAGTGTCGATCATGCGGTTCGAGAAGCCCCACTCATTGTCGTACCACGACATCACGCGCACCAGCGTGCGGTCCATGACCTTCGTTTGGTCCATCGCAAAGACCGAGGAACGGGCGTCATGATTGAAGTCGCTCGAGACATTGGGTGCCTCCGTGTAGCCGAGAATGCCCTTGAGCTGCTGCTCAGCCGCACGTTTCACCGCCGCGTTGATTTCGTCCTTGCTGGTGGCGCGCTTGGCCACGAACTTGAAATCAACCACTGACACATTCGGCGTCGGCACCCGGATGGCCACGCCATCGAGCTTGCCGTTGAGCTCCGGCAGCACCAAGCCGACGGCCTTGGCGGCGCCGGTAGAGGTGGGGATCATGTTCAGCGCTGCGGCGCGCGCCCGATAAAGATCCTTGTGCACCTGATCGAGCGAAGGCTGGTCATTGGTGTAGGAGTGCACCGTCGTCATGAAGCCCTTCTCGATGCCAACCGCGTCGTTGAGCACCTTGGCCACGGGCGCGAGACAGTTCGTGGTGCAGGACGCGTTCGAGACTACCTTGTGCTCCTTGGTAAGCTCCTCGTGGTTGACCCCATAGACAACCGTGAGGTCAGCGCCCTCGGCAGGTGCAGAGATGATCACCCGCTTGGCGCCGGCGGTGAGGTGACCGCTGGCTTTGTCCTTGGCGGTGAAAATACCCGTGCACTCGAGCGCGATGTCGACTCCGAGCTCCTTCCACGGCAAGGTCGCGGGGTCCTTGATCGCCGTTACCTTTATGGTGCCATTGCCGACGCTGATGCTGTCGCCGGTAACCTTCACCTGACCGGGGAAACGGCCGTGCACGCTGTCGAAGCGTAGTAGGTGCGCGTTAGTTTCGACCGGAGCCAGGTCATTGATGGCAATCACCTCGATGTCGTTGCGCTCTGCCTCCGCGATAGCGCGCAACACGTTGCGCCCAATGCGCCCGAACCCGTTTATGGCGACACGAACTGACATTCCCGGCTCCTTCATTCCGCTCCGCTTCTGACGCGCCTAACCGAGCTTGGCTATCGCAATATCGGCGACCGCTTCCGGCGTAATGCCGAAATGGCGATAAAGGTCCTTGTAGGGAGCGCTCGCGCCAAAGCTCGCGAGCCCGACAAAAGCACCATCCGAGCCGATGATCTCGTCCCAGCCCTGCCGGACCGCCGCTTCTACTGCTACCTTGACCTTGGCGCTGCCGATGATTGTCTGCCGCTCGGCGGAGGGTTGGGCCCGCAACAGCTCGAAGCAGGGCACCGACACGACGCGCGCGGAAACCCCGCGCTGCGCCAACAACTTTTGCGCGGCTACTGCGATTGCGACCTCGGAGCCGGTGGCAAAGAGCGACACCTCTGCCGGCCCGCCGGCGGCTGCGATCTCGTAGGCACCGGCCGCACAGCGGTTCTCGCTGTCGAGGCCAAGCCGCAATTGCGGCAAGCTCTGGCGCGTCAGTGCAATGATGCTCGGGCGATCTGCACGCTCAAGCGCCAGCTGCCAGCACTCTATCGTCTCGACTGTGTCGCAAGGACGTAGCACCAGCAGGTTCGGGATCGCGCGCAAGGCGGCGAGATGTTCGACGGGTTGATGTGTCGGGCCGTCCTCGCCGAGTCCGATTGAATCATGCGTCATGACATGAATGACGCGCTCGCCCATCAGCGCGGCAAGCCGAATGGCGGGACGGCAATAATCGGAGAAGACCAGGAAAGTGCCGGAATAAGGGATAATACCGCCATGCAGCGCCATGCCGTTCATGGCAGCTGCCATGCCATGCTCACGTATGCCGTAATGGATGAACCGCCCGCCATAGTCGGCTGCCGAGAGCACCGCCATGCCTTTCGGCTTGGTGTTGTTCGACCCGGTGAGATCGGCCGAGCCGCCGATCATTTCCGGGACGGCGGCGACGAGCGCTTCGAGAGCGCTTTCCGACGCGGCACGGGTGGCCATTTCCTTGGGCGCAGCCGCGAGCTTCTCCTTTACCGACCGAACGGCGGCAGCAAGCTTCTGCTCGGGCAAGACGCCTGCAATCCGCCGCTCGAATTCCGCCCGCCGTTGTGGCGGGAGCTGCGCGACCCGCTTGAGCCATTCGTGCCGTTGAAGCTTTCCCGGCTCGCCGGTGCTCAGCCAGAGGGTGCCCACATCGGCCGGAATGGCGAACGCGGGCTCTGACCAGCCGAGCTTCTCGCGCGCGGCTTTGATTTCCTCGGCACCGAGAGGCGAGCCGTGGCTCTTCTCTGTGCCGGCCTTGTTCGGCGCTCCGAAACCGATCGTCGTCCGGCAGGCGATGAGGGTCGGGCGCTCCGACTCCTGTGTCCGTTCGAGGGCGGTGAAAATCGCGTTCGGATCATGGCCGTCGACGCGGCACGTTGCCCATCCGGCCGCTTCAAAGCGTTTCACCTGGTCGACCGAGTCGGAAAGCGAGAGCGGTCCATCGATGGAAATGCCATTGTCGTCGAACAGCACGACGAGCTTGTTGAGCCGGAGGTGCCCCGCGAGGGCGATGGCTTCCTGGCTGATCCCCTCCATGAGATCCCCGTCCGAGGCGAGCACATAGGTGCGGTGATCGACTAGATCGGACCCGAATGCCGCCGCCAAATGACGCTCCGCGATGGCCATGCCCACCGCGTTGCCAAGGCCTTGACCAAGTGGGCCGGTCGTCGTCTCGACTCCGGGGGTGACGAAATTCTCGGGATGACCTGGGGTGATCGAGCCGAGCTGACGGAAGCGCTTGATCTGACCCAGCGTCATGGCCGAATGGCCGGTGAGATAGAGCAGCGCGTAAACCAGGATCGAGCCGTGCCCGGCAGACAAAACGAAGCGGTCGCGATCTGGCCATGCAGGATCGCTCGGATCGAACTTGAGGAACTCCCGAAACAGAACGGTGACGACATCCGCCACGCCCATCGGCAGCCCGGGATGGCCGGATTTCGCCTGCTCGACCGCATCCATGGCCAGCGCCCGGATGGCATTGGCCATCCGCTCATGCTGGGCGCGGCTGGCGCGAGCGTTGTGGCGCTCAGTGGCTGCGAGCGAGGCGGGGGTGGAGGCGCTCACAGATGCTTTTGGAAAGCTCATGTTATAATTGCCGGATTGCTCAGGCAGCCTCTAGCATGGAGGGCTGGGGAGTCAAAGAACAGCCGCAGCAACGGCTGGAGTGGAGGGACCATGAGCGAGTCAGGCGCCATCGACGCCGCCAACCGGCGGCTCGCACGCGCGCTCGATGCATTGGCTGCTGCGGCGGAACGGCGAGGCCAGGGCGATCGTGCCGAGACCACGCGCGGTGCTCAGTTGCACGCGCTGGCTCTTGACCGATCGCGTCTTGGCGCGGAGCTTGATGCCATGGCCGCACGGGCGCGCGCGTTGGAACGGGCGAACCGCGAGGTTGCGCAACGGCTCAGTGCCGCAATCGATACGGTGCGCTCGCTTCTTCCGGGGAGCGGCGACTGAGGTCAGTATCCGCTGCATTGGAGTGTCATGCCGCAGGTCAGCGTTACCATCAATGGCCGTCAGTTCCGGATGGCCTGCGAGGAGGGCGAGGAGGCGCATCTCGTGCAGCTCGCCGCGGATCTCGATTCACGTATCAGCCGGTTGCGCGGCCGCTTCGGCGAGATCGGCGACACCAGGCTTACAGTCATGGCGGCGCTCACGCTCGCTGATGAGCTCTCCGAAACCAAACACAAGCTGCAGCATATCCAGCCCGAGCTCGCCGCCTTGCAGGAGGCCGGCTCGGCTTCTGCGGAACACGCGCAGAGCACGCAGGCGGCAGTGGCGGCGGCGCTCAACGCTGCGGCGGAGCGCATCGAAAATATCACGCGCGAGCTCAACCAATCCATGCCCGAAGACACTGTGCCGATGGGTTGACAGCATGTTGCAAAAGGTCGGCATCGCAGGTCTTGTACTGTGTCTGCTGGGGATGGTTGCGCCGTCTCGCGCCATTGCTGCCGAAGCAAACACCCCGTCTGTTGTCATCCTGGTCCGCCATGCCGAGCCCGGATCCCTGCCGGCAAACGATCCCGGCTTGACTGCTAGCGGGCAACGCCGTGCGCACGACCTTGCCGCTGCGTTGCAATTCGCCAACCTCACAGCTGTTCTCACTTCCACCGCACGCCGTGCGCGTGAAACCGCTCAGCCGCTCGTAGACCGGCTTGGGCTCGTCCCCATCGCCGTGCCGGTCGGAACGGTCGAGGAGCACGTCGCGTCATTGACCGCGGCTGTACGGGGCGGGCGCGGTGCGGTTCTGGTCGTCGGCCACAGCAATACAGTGCCGGCACTGATCGCCTCGCTCGGTGGTCCGCGCCTGCCGGACCTCTGTGACGTCCATGACCGGATGTTCGTGCTGGGCCTCTTTGGCGAGCATGTGCATCTGATACGCAGCCGGTATGGCGCGGCTCAAAGCGATTCCGGTCCGGATTGTCCGTGAGGTGGCAAGCCAGTCACAGAGCGATTACATTGCCTGCCGCGGGGCTGCCTGGTGCGTCAGGAGCCATATCCCCGGGGCCTTATCGATCCTTAAGGGAGCTGTCCCTGGCCGGGCTCGTGGGTCCGGACATATGGCGCCCACCTACTTTCGTAGGGAACCCGGGATCGACACTCCAACGGCCAGCGCGGCTCCGCACTCATCACCAGGGCGGCCGGATGGTTGAAACAGCCGCCCTCGCCGAGCTCAAGGCGGCCTTACGGGTCGACGCCGCGGCCCGACGCGACGCACTCGCGCAGACGGAGCGCAGTGCCGCTGCGCAGGCCATTGCCGGTCGGCCATTTCCCTGCCCGGTGCGGGCGACCAGCATCGTGTCCGGCTTCATGCCGCTCAAGAGCGAGATCAATCCGCTCCCGTTGCTGCGTCGGCTGGCGCAATCCGGCGCGCAGCTCGCTCTGCCGGTGGTGGCCGGCCGCGGCAAGCCGCTCATCATGCGCAGCTATGCCATTGGCGATCAGCTCGCTTCAGGTCCCTGGGGCATCCGCGAGCCGATGCCCGACGCCCCTGAGGTGCTGCCCAACATTGTCATCATTCCGCTGCTCGCTTTCGACCGGCGCGGCAATCGTCTCGGCTACGGCGCCGGCTACTTCGACATGACGTTGACGGCTCTGCGCTCGAAGAAGCCCATTATCGCGGCTGGGATCGCCTTCGCTGAGCAGGAGGTCGCCAGCGTGCCGACCGGCCCACGCGACGCTCGCCTCGATCTCGTGCTAACCCAGCACGAGGTGATCGACTGCCGAACGCCGTAGCGCATGCGCATTCTGTTTATTGGCGACGTCGTCGGGCGCAGTGGGCGAGCTATCGTGCTGCAGCGCCTGCCCGGGCTCGTCCGCGACTGGAAGCTCGATTTCGTCGCTATCAACGGCGAGAACGCGGCCGGTGGCTTCGGGATAACGGAGACGATCTACCACGAGATCATCGATGCCGGTGCCGATGTCATCACCGGCGGCAATCATTCCTGGGATCAGAAGGAAGCGCTCGTGTTCATCGAGCGTGCCCCGAAGCTCCTGCGACCCGTGAATTATCCTCCCGGCACTCCCGGGCGTGGCGTCGCCCTCGTTGATGCCCGCAACGGCGCCCGGGTGTTGGTCATCAATGCCATGGGGCGGATCTTCATGGACCCGCTCGATGATCCATTCGCCGGCGTGGAGCGTGAGCTTGCGGCCTGCGAACTTGGTCGCGCTGCCGATGCGATCCTGGTCGACATGCATTGCGAGGCGACCAGTGAAAAGCAGGGGATGGGACACTTTTGCGACGGACGCGCGAGCGCCGTGGTGGGCACCCACACGCATGTTCCGACAGCCGATCATCAGATTCTGCCGCGCGGCACGGCTTTCATTTCCGATGTGGGTATGACGGGCGACTACGATTCCATTATCGGCATGGACAAGAACGAGCCGCTCGCGCGGTTTGTACGCAAGATTCCGGTGGCACGCTTCGAGCCGGCTTTGGGAGAAGCGACCCTGTGTGCGCTTGCCGTGGAGACGGATGACGCAACCGGGTTAGCGGCGCGCGTCGCCGCCGTGCGGGTGGGCGGACGGCTGGAGCCCACGCGTCCCGTCTTCTGGGAGTGATGCGCCGCAGTTCGCTTGCGCCAGACGTCTAGCGTTTCCACCGTCCATGCCGTGCCGGCGTTTGTGGGGTGGGCTGCGGACGCATGGCTGGTTCTGGATCTTGCGCAGCGCGCAGCTTATAAGCCCGTCAACTCAAATCATTTCCGGTGCTTTGCCGATCGCGCCTGCGAGCGCCGCGACCCGTCCGAAAGAGCACGCCATGGCCGGCCACTCCCAGTTCAAAAACATCATGCACCGCAAGGGCCGGCAGGACGCGGCAAAGTCGAAGCTGTTCGGCAAGCTGGCACGTGAGATTACGGTCTCGGCCAAGTTTGGCCTGCCTGATCCGGGGATGAACCCGCGCCTGCGTGCAGCCGTGCTGGCGGCGCGCGCAGAAAACATGCCGAAGGACAATATCGATCGCGCCATCAAGAAGGCCAGCGGCGGTGACGGCGAGACCTACGACGAGATCCGTTATGAAGGCTATGGGCCGGGCGGTGTCGCCGTGATCGTCGAGGTCCTCACGGACAACCGCAACCGCACGGCGGGCGAGGTGCGCGCGACCTTCACCAAATCAGGAGGAAATCTGGCCGAAACCGGCGCGGTGTCGTTCATGTTCGACCGCGTTGGTGTGGTGGAATACCCCCCGACCGTCGCGAGTGCAGACGCCATGCTGGAGGCTGCCATAGAGGCCGGCGCGCAGGACGTGGACTCGAGCGAGAGCGGACACGAAATCTACACCGCGCCTGACTCACTGCGCGATGTGGCGAAGGCGCTGGAAGCCAAGTTCGGCGAGCCGCGCAAGGCGGCCTTGATGTGGAAGCCGCAGAACATGGTCCCAATCAGTGACGATCAGGGCGAGAAAGTCATCAAGCTCATCGAATCGCTCAACGAGCACGACGACGTGCAGAACGTCTATGCCAACTTCGAGGTTTCCGACGCGCTGATAGCCAAGCTCAGCGCGTAAACGGAGTATGGCGGAGCTAGAGTTTGACCAAGGCTAGCGGACCAGCAGGTCGAACAGCGGCAGGCTGACGAGGGCTGAGATCGCGATGACGAGATAGGCAACCTGCCGATAAAGCCGCTCGGAGGAGCCGCGAAAGATGTGGGCCCCGAGCGCGGTCCCAATTACGAAGGGAATGCCGAACAAGAGCGAAAGCGCTGCGGCCTCTCCTGTGAACAGGCCCTGTAGCAGATAGGACACGCAGAGCGCCGCGCCGGTCAGCAGAAAATACACCATCAGGTTGGCCCGCACGGTGACCGGATCGTTGCGCGTGGCCAGCCAGTAGAGGATGACCGACGGCCCGGCAATCTGCACGGCGCCGCCGCCGAAACCGGAAAACAGGCCAACTCCCAGCGTGACTGCCAGTCGTGGAGGCCGGTGATAACGCCAGCCTGACGCCAGCACCACGAGCAGGCAGAGCACCAGCAGCGCCATGAACCAGCGCAGCACCGTTGGGTCGACGACCTTGAGCGCCGCCGTGCCGAAAGGGATCGCAATTGCCGCCGCCACGAAGATGGGCAGCACCTCGCGCCAGTTGCAGTTGGAAACCTGTCCGATCGCGAACGGCGAGGAGGCGACAAAGTCGATGAGCAGCAGCGTGACAGCAGCAGTGCGTGGCTCGTAGACCGCGGCGACCAGCGGCATATAGATGAGCGCCGAGCCAAACCCGGAAAAGCCGCGCACGAGCCCGGACAGAGCAGCGATGGCAAGCGCCAGCGCGAAACGCCGGTCGGCAATCGCTGCGGTGAAGATATCGAGCAGGGCCGCCCCCGAATATCCCGAGGCTCGTTCCCTAGCAGGGTGGAGCGGGGAGTTCGAGCGGGTGCGCGAACGTTTGGCTCGGCTAGGCGTGCAGCCAGCCCGGCGCTATCAAGAGCGTGCATGACGCAGCCGATTCGCATCCTCGGCATCGATCCAGGACTCCGTCGCACCGGTTGGGGCGTGGTGGCGCTTGAAGGCAATCGGCTGTGCTTCCTTGCCTGCGGCTCACTGGCGACGGATGAGCGGGCAGAGCTCGCCATGCGTCTCGTTGCCATTCACGACGGCTTGCGCCAGGTGGTCGAGCAGCATGCCCCACATGAAGCTGCGGTCGAGGCGACGTTTGTCAACAAGGATGCTGCGGCGACACTTAAGCTAGGGCAAGCGCGCGGCATCGCCATGCTTGTCCCGGCAATCGCCGGACTTCGGGTCGCTGAATACGCCCCCAATCTGGTGAAGAAGACCATCGTCGGCGCTGGCCATAGCGAAAAAGCGCAGATCCGGATGATGATCGGCGTCCTCCTGCCGAAAGCCGACCCGCAGTCGCACGACGCGGCCGATGCTCTCGCCATTGCCGTAACCCATGCGCATCATCGCCGCAGCCTCGTGCTTAAAGTTGCGGCTCTATGATCGGCAAGCTCAAGGGAATCATCGATAGCTATGGCGCGGATTTCGTCATCCTCGATGTCAACGGCGTTGGTTATCTCGTGCACTGTTCTGCCCGCACCTTGCAGGATTTGCCAGGACCGACACAACCGGCGACGCTCGCCATCGAGACTTACGTGCGCGAGGACCAGATCAAGCTGTTCGGGTTTCTGACCGATGTGGAGCGTGAGTGGTTCCGTCTGCTGCAAACCGTGCAGGGAGTGGGCGCGAAGGTCGCACTCGCCGTGCTCGGGACGCTCAAACCCGCTGACCTCGCGTCTGCGATTGCCATGCGCGACAAGGCCATGGTGGCGCGCACACCGGGTGTCGGCGCCAAAGTGGCCGAGCGCATCATCACCGAGCTCAAGGACAAGGCTCCGAGCTATGCCGATGTCGATCCCGCCGTGGTCAAGCTCGCCGGCGCTCTGGACGAGAGACGCGCCCCGCAGCCGGTTGCCGATGCCGTCTCCGCACTCATCAATCTCGGCTATGGCCAGCCGCAGGCGGCTGCGGCTATTGCCTCGGCCGCACGCAGTGCCGGCGAGGGCGCCGATACCGCGCGTTTGATCCGGCTTGGGTTGAAGGAGCTGGCGAGGTGAAGGCCCGCGCACAAGCGGCCGAGCTGACCAAGCGGGACAAGGAGCTCATCGCCGCGGCCGGCGCGGCGATCACCGCGCGTTATCGCAACGACTGGCAGGAGGTGGGCGCCGCCATGCGCACGCGCGACGGACGTATCTTCACCGGGGTCAATCTCGACGCCTATCTCGGCCGCATGGCCGTGTGCGCTGAGGCGGTGGCACTCGGGCGCGCAATAACCGAGCTTGGCGAGACGGGGATCGAAACCATCGTGGCGGTCCGCCATCCCAAGCCCAGCGAGCAGGTAAAAGAGCTGGCCGTGGTCTCGCCGTGTGGGAGCTGTCGCGAGCTGATCTGGGACTATGATCGCAACGCCCGGGTGATCGTCCCCGGTCAGGCTGGGCCGGCCATTGCCACGATCAGCGACCTGCTGCCCAACAAATATCGCCGTGAACGCAACCTATGATCCCATCGAGGAGCGTCCATTGAGCCCCGGGGCCCCTCGCCTGGTGAGCGCGGAAAGGCGTGAGGAGGACACCGCCGAGAGCTCGCTGCGTCCGCAGCGCCTGAGCGAGTTCATCGGACAACAGCAGGCGCGCGCGAATCTCGCAGTTTTCATAGAGGCGGCGCGCACCCGGCGCGAAGCGCTCGACCATGTCTTGTTCGTCGGGCCTCCTGGCCTCGGCAAGACCACGCTGGCGCAAATCGTGGCACGCGAGCTCGGGGTGAGTTTTCGCGCCACCTCGGGACCGGTGATCGCCAAAGCGGGCGACCTCGCGGCCTTGCTGACCAATCTGGAAGAGCGCGACGTACTGTTCATCGACGAGATTCACCGGCTGAACCCGGCCGTCGAGGAGATCCTCTATCCGGCGATGGAGGATTTTCAGCTGGACTTGATCATTGGTGAAGGGCCAGCGGCGCGGTCGGTCAAGATCGATCTCGCCCGCTTCACTCTGGTCGGCGCAACCACCCGGGCGGGACTACTCACCAATCCGCTGCGCGACCGCTTCGGCATCCCGGTGCGACTGAATTTCTATTCGGTGGCCGAGCTCGAGGAGATCGTCAACCGCGGCGCCCGCGTGCTCGGTATCGCCATGACTGCGGAGGGTGCCAACGAGATCGCCCGCCGTGCTCGGGGCACTCCGCGTATCGCCGGCCGGTTGCTGCGCCGAGTGCGCGATTTCGCTCTCGTCGACGGCACGTCCTCGATTGATCGGCTCGCGGCGGACCGCGCGCTCAACCGCCTGGAGGTCGATGGCAGCGGCCTTGATGCCATGGACCGGCGCTATCTCACGACCATCGCGCAGAGCTACGGCGGCGGTCCCGTCGGTATCGAAACCATCGCTGCGGCATTGTCAGAGCCGCGCGATGCAATCGAGGAGATCATCGAACCTTTCCTTATCCAGAAGGGGTTCATGCAGCGCACACCGCGTGGCCGACTGCTTACGACGCATGCCTTCCGCCATCTCGGCTTGGCCGAGCCGGCGCGCGATCCTGCTCAGTTCGGATTGTTCGCCGAGGAAGACGGCGAGTAGCGCTCCTTCGGCGTACGCACCAGTATGCAGGTCGGCAGGCTCCCAACGAGGCGACCTCATGCTTGAATGGATGGCTGGCAGCTGTCCCTGCAGATTGGTGCAATTTCGCGTCAGCGCGGACCTTCGCGTGATTACCGAATGCAACTGCTCGATCTGCACAAAGAAGGGATTCTTGCATCTGATCGTGCCTCACGAGCAATTCGAGCTGCTGAGCGGACGCGAGCAGCTCGCGACCTACACGTTCAACACGAAAGTGGCGAAGCACATGTTTTGCAAGCAGTGCGGCGTGCACTCTTTCTACGTCCCGCGCTCGGATCCGGACAAAATAGATGTGAATGCGCGTTGCCTGGATAACATCGATCTCAGCCGGGTCACGCCAAAGGCGTTCGACGGGAGGAATTGGGAGGCGGCGATGCAGAGGCACGTGCCGTGGCGATAGCCGCCGCCGACCTGTGCTCGGCCGCAACGTGACCACGCCTCACCTCGACGGCGCGATTCGCAATGGTCACCACGTGATGTCGGTGCGAGTCTATTACGAGGACACCGACTTCTCCGGCGTTGTGTACCATGCCAATTACCTGCGCTTCCTCGAGCGTGGGCGCTCCAATTATCTGCGGCTTCTCGGCGCCGAGCAGCGCGCGCTCTTTGCAGCGACGGAGCGGCAAGAGGAGCGTTGCGGCTTCGTGGTGCGCTCGATGCACATCGAGTTTCGCAAGCCTGCCCGCATGGATGACATCCTCGAGGTCGTCACCGCGTACCAGGAGGTCAAAGGTGCCTCCATCATGCTGCAGCAACGCATTCTGCGGGAAGACGAGCTTTTGCTGGAGGCGCGGGTGCGGGTCGCATTCGTCTGTGCGGGACGCGCGCGGCCGATTCCGCCGGCGTTGCGCATGGCAATGCGCAACGCGCAGGAGCGTGGCAGCGCTTCCTAGAATAGGCGTTCGCGGTCGACTGGCCGCTCCGAGTCATGTAAACACCTTTTACATGAGCTGGTCGAAGCACGGGCGGTCCGGCGAGCGCGGGTATCACCATGGCAACCTCAAGGAGGCTTTGGTGCGCGCCGCTCTCGAGCTCATTGCCAAGAAGGGCCCAGCCGGATTCACCTTTGCCGAGGCTGCGCGTTGGGCAGGGGTCAGTCCGGCAGCGCCGTACCGGCATTTCCGCGATCGCGACGAGTTGCTCGCCGATGTCGCCCGTCGCGGCTTTACCCAATTCGAAGCAGCGCTCACGCGCGCCTGGGACGGCGGACGCCCGGATCCGGTCGTGGCGTTCGATCGCGTCGGCAGGGCTTACCTGCAATTCGCGCGCGAGGAGCCGGCCTATTATTCGGCCATGTTCGAGGCCGGCATTCCGCCCGATTACAGCGCCGACCTCCACGAGGCTGGCGAACGGGCCTTCGCCGTGTTGCGCAGCGCGACCGAGCGCCTGGTGGCCGGCATGCCCGCTCAGAGCCGTCCGCCGGTGCTGATGATGGCCCTGCACATCTGGGCCATGTCGCACGGCGTTGCCTCCCTGTTTGGCCGGGGAGATGCCGCGCGGCGAGCGCTCCCGATGCCGGCAGAAGAGCTTCTCGAGGCGGCGGTCCTTATCTACTTGCGCGGCCTTGGCGTTCCGGAGAGCGCGAAGACTTCGATGCGGGCTCCTTGACACCGCTCCGCCGCATGCCTACTAATGTAAATGTAATTAACATTCACAGGCGAGGCTCACATGCCGATCGTTGCAAAAATCGATGAGTTGGGAAAACCGGCCTGGATCGCACTCATGATCCTAGGCTTTGTGGTTTGGTGGCCGATCGGACTGGCCACCTTGGCTTTCATCTTCGGCAGCGGACGCATGACGGCGTGGAGATGCGCCATGAACCGCTGGCAGGGCATGGAGCCGATGCGGGGTCACGGGACCTGGTGGCAGCCGCAACGCTCGAGCGGTAATCGTGCGTTCGACGAGTATCGCCAGGAGACGTTGCAACGCCTCGAGGAAGAGCAACGCGAGTTCAAGGAGTTTCTCGCCCGCCTACGCATGGCCAAGGACAAGGCAGAGTTCGACCAGTTCATGGCCGACCGGCGTGGGCGCACTGGCGGCGCCAGCTCACGCGATGAGCAACCGCCCTCCGTCCGCGACTGAGTTTAGCACGCGAGGAGTCAGGCCTTCCGTCTCACGACGGTGGGCCTGATTGCATTATGAGCCGCCGGCATATCGGCGGCTTAATTGTCCGTGACTGCGGATTTACTGGCGATCTGACTCTCCTGGCCGCGACAGCGGCATCCCCGACTTTATTCCCCCAGCCAAAACACGCCCTAGTTTAGACACCTTTGGCGCGGAATCCGGTATCCGGACCGGTGGGGGCCGGCAACTTTTCCGCATCTCGGGTCACCCGTCGCGCGGCGAGCGCGTGTGGCTTGCCCTGATCCACGTCACCGTCCTTGCGCTGGGCCACGGACCTGGGCTGCCGTCGCGCGTAAGCGGCGAGGCTCGGTCAGCCGGCAGGAGATGTCATGAGACCAGGTGCCTCGCTTTCTATCTGGGCCCTGTTCAGCAGCGCTGATCCCATCGTTCAGATCGTGATGATCGGGCTGCTGCTCGCTTCAGTGGCGGTCTGGGCGATCGCCATCGACAAGCTGCTGCTCTATGCCCGCACCCGCCGCGCCATGGACAGCTTCGAGCAGGCGTTCTGGTCCGCACAGTCCTTGGACGAGCTCTACCGGTCCTTGTCTTCGCGCCCGGCGCATTCCATGGCAGCGCTCTTTGTCGCAGCCATGCGGGAATGGAAGCGGAGCCTGGAGGGCAAGCAGCCGCGCTCCATGGGCGGTCTGCAGATGCGCATCGACAAAGTGATGGACGTGACAATCCAGCGCGAGATCTCACGTCTCGAGCGGAACCTGCTGGTGCTCGCCACCATTGGCTCGGCCGGTCCCTTTGTCGGCCTGTTCGGGACCGTCTGGGGCATCATGACCAGCTTCCGCGCCATAGCCGGCCAACAGTCGACCTCGCTCGCGGTGGTGGCTCCCGGTATCGCCGAAGCGCTGTTCGCGACCGCAATCGGCCTGATCGCCGCCATACCCGCGACCATTTTTTATAACAAGTTCGTATCCGACGTGAACAAACAGGCGCAGCGTCTGGAAGGCTTCGCCGACGAGTTTTCCGCCTTCCTGTCGCGGCAACTTGACGAGCGGGGGTGAGCGCGTGCGGCGGAACGCCGGAACGCCGGCTTGCACTGAGGACGTGCGCAACACGAGGGGGTCGGCATGGCGGTGAGCGGTGGCAGCGCCGCAGTCGCCGGGCGCCGACGCCATCGGCGCCGGCCAGTCATGGCGGAAATCAATGTGACGCCGATGGTCGACGTCATGCTGGTTCTGCTCATTATTTTCATGGTGTCCGCGCCATTGCTGACAGTCGGTGTGCCGCTCGATCTGCCGCAGACCCGCGCAACCAGCCTCAATGCCGACAAGGAGCCGCTGACGGTGTCCATCACCGCCAAGGGCGTCTACCTCCAAAATACCGAAATTGCGGTGGACGAATTGATCCCGAAGCTCAAGGCCATTGCCGAGGCTCGTGGGGGTGCCGCGGCGGAGGAGCGCGTTTTTGTGCGCGCCGACAAGGCTGTCGAGTACGGAACGGTGATGACGGTGATGGGGCGCTTGTCCGAGGCGGGATTCACCCGTGTCGCTCTGGTGACCGAGCTGGAGCAGGGGTCAGGACGCTGATCGGGCGCGATTACGGGGAATGAAGGTCGCTTACACGATATCGGGCCTCGGGCACGCGGCAATATTGCTGTGGAGCCTTTGGAGCCTTGCGGCCAAGCCGCTGCCCACGCCGCCGCCGGAGGCGCTGCCGGTGGACCTGGTCAACGTGGCCGATCTGACGGCCATGACGGCGGGAAACAAGGAGGCGGCAAAAGCCGATGCTCCGAAGCCCGTCGTGGAGAAGGTGGCGCAGGAGAAGCCGCCGGAGGACATGACCGGCAAGGTGGTCGAGAAGAAAGAAGTGAAAGCGGCGCGCGACCCAGAGCCGCCGGCCGAAGCGAAGCCCGACCCAAAGGCGGCAAAGGCGGAAGCCAAGGCTGACCCGATCCCAGACGCTTTGGCGAAGGAGCAGATCAAGAAGCCGGAGCCGAAGAAGCCGGAGCCGAAGAAGGTCGAGGCCAAGCCAGCCCCGCCAGCGCCCAAGAAGCCAGCACCTAAATTCGAGCCGAGCGAGGTGAAGGAGCTGCTTAATAAGCGCGACCCGACGAGGCTCGCGGCGGCCGGAACCGAGCTCAATGCCACGCCTTCGCTGGGTCTGCCGACCGGTCGGGCAAAGACGCTCTCCCTGAGTGAGCTCGATGCATTGCGTCAGCGGCTGCACCAGTTCTGGAACGTGCCTGCCGGCGCGAAAGATCCGCAGGAGCTCACGAGCGTATTCAGGATCAAGCTGCGCCCTGATGGACGCCTCGCCGAACCGCCGATGCTGGTGAGCGGTCGTGAGAGCGCCTTGGCCATGGTGGCCCGTGAGAACGCAGCGCGAGCGATCAACCGCGGCCAGCCCTACGACATGCTCAAGCCGGAAAACTATGAGCTGTGGAAGGACATCGAGATCACGTTCGACCCGCGGGACTTGGCCGCTCAGTAGGCGGGACTTGGCCGCTCAGTAGCATGGGAAGGATGAGGCGAGCAGAATGGGCGAGGATGAATTGAGCACAGGCCTGTTCAGCCGCCGACATGTGGTGTTGGGCACCGCCGCTGCGGCACTTGCCGGCTCGTCGCGGCGCGCAGGAGCTGTCCTGAAGCTCGATGTCACTCAGGGCACAGTCCAGCCGATCCCAATTGCCATTACCGATTTCATCAGCGGCACGCAGCAGGAGCCTGCGTCCGGCCGCAACGTCAGCCAGGTCATCACGGCAAATCTGCAGCGGTCCGGCCTGTTCGCGCCGATCGCGCAGGCAGCGTTCATCGAGCGGATCGCGTCTGCGGATCAGGTGCCGCGCTTCCCGGACTGGCGGCAGATCAATGCCCAAGCCCTGGTGACCGGCCGCGTCGCCATGATCGAAGGAGGCCGCCTGCGCGCCGAGTTTCGGCTGTGGGACGTTTTCGCCGGCCAACAGCTGCATGGACAGCAATACACCACGACGTCCGAGAATTGGCGGCGCATTGCCCACATCATCTCGGATGCCATCTACGAGCGGCTCACGGGTGAAAAAGGCTATTTCGACAGCCGCATTGTCTTCGTCGACGAGTCCGGTCCCAAGCAGCGGCGCATCAAGCGACTGGCCTTGATGGACCAGGACGGGGCCAACGTGCGCTACCTAACGCGCGGGGATGAGTTGGTGCTGACGCCGCGCTTTTCGTCGTCGGCCGATACCATCACCTACATGTCGTACGGCCAGGGCGATCCGAAAGTCTACCTGATGAACATCGAAACCGGCTATCGCGAGATCGTCAGCAACTTTCCCGGCATGAGCTTCAGCCCGCGGTTTTCGCCCGATGGACAGCGCGTGGTCTTCAGCCTCCAGCACGGTGGCAGCTCCAACCTCTTCGTCATGGACTTGCGCTCGAAGTCGACGACGCGGCTGACTGAGAACCAGGTGATCGACACGGCTCCGTCCTACTCGCCTGACGGCACGCGCATCACTTTCGAGTCCGATCGCGGTGGCAAGCAGCAGGTTTATGTCATGCCGGCGGTCGGCGGGGCGGCGCAGCGCATCAGCTTCGGCGATGGCGCCTACTCGACACCCGTCTGGTCTCCGCGCGGCGACCAGATTGCCTTCACCAAGCAGGCGGAAGGCCGGTTCGCGATCGGTATCATGCGTCCGGACGGATCCGGCGAGCGGATCCTGACCGAGGGTTATCACAACGAAGGACCCACATGGGCCCCGAACGGCCGGCTCGTGATGTTCTTTCGCGATCCGGGCGGGGAGGGCGGCCCGGCGCTCTACACTGTGGATGTGACTGGTCGCAATGAGCAGATGCTGCACACGCCGAGCTACGCGTCCGATCCGGCTTGGTCGCCGCTGCTCAAGTAGCCAGTCCCTCGGTCATCTTCGGAGCCGCACCGCATGCCGCGTTCAATGATCATTAACCACCACCGAGGGTTTTCGCATTTCCGCGCATTTGCGTGATTGCCGCAACAGTCCATCAGGGTTGACGACAACTTTCGCTTAACTCTGCGCCTGCTAGACCTGCGGCATGTCCGGTCACGACGCAAACAGGGGGGCACCGGAACGATGAACGTCATGAGTCTCATTCGTGTGGCGAAGGTTGCGGCTGTGCTGCTTGCCGCCTCGCTTGCTGCCGGCTGCGCCAACAAGCCGAACGACCCGACGCAGACGGGGGCCACCACTGCGGCGCCAGGCAGCCAGCAGGACTTCGTCGTGAATGTCGGGGATCGGGTCTTCTTTGAATCGGATTCCACGGAGCTTACTCCGCAATCCATTGCGACACTCGAGAAGCAGGCGCAGTGGTTGCAGAATTACGGCCAGTATACGTTTACACTCGAAGGTCATGCCGACGAGCGCGGCACGCGCGAATACAACATCGCGCTCGGTGCGCGTCGCGCCCAGACGGTGCGCGATTATCTCGCCTCGCGCGGCGTACAGCCGCAGCGCATGCGCACCATTTCGTATGGCAAGGAGCGCCCGGTCGCCGTTTGCAACGATATTTCCTGCTGGTCGCAGAACCGTCGTGCGGTCACCGTGCTCAACTCTGCCTCGAGCTCCTGAGGTAACGCGCAGGGTCCATCAGTTTAGCTCGTGCAAATGCCAGCTCGCGAGAGCGTTGCCCCCAGGGTGCCGCGAGCTTCGGGTTCAAGGCCTAGCGGGGGAAGGGGATGACCGGCGCCTGCATTGGCGCCGGTCATGTTTCCCGAAGGTGCCAGATCATCTGCGCGCGCGCACGACGCGAACGCATTCAAAGTTGAAACGGGCCAAGCGCGTGCGCGAGCCAGCGCTTGCAGTCACAATTTGGACGCAGGGATTCGTAAGCTACGACGCTGCACAATTCCGTCAGACATAGTGCCGCTACGACGATGGCAACCCTGATCTTTCGCGCGCACGGCATCGCCGCGCTTGTCTGCGCGGCAATGATGACGCTATCGGCGCCTTTGGTCGCCTCCGCACAGGAGGGAGAACGGCCGGGCTTGCTGGACCGGATTTTCAGCGGTAGCGAGCGGTTCGGCAGCGCCGAACGGCCGCCAGCTCCAGCAGTTGTCGACCGCACGGGTACCGTTGCGCCCGCCGGGAGCGATGTCACTCTGCGCGTGGACCGTCTCGAGGCGCAGATCAGGCAACTCACGGGCGTCGTCGAGCAATTGCAGTATCGCAACCAGCAGCTCGAAGGCATGGTCCGCCGCATGCAGGATGGCGGTGCGAGCGCCACTCCGAGCGCCAGTGCTGCTCCTCACCCTCGACCCGCAGCCGCAGGATCGCCTGTGCCCGGTCGGCGCGGCGATGCTTTCGATCCGGCTTTGCAGCCGCAGGCGCCTGGCGCGCCGCAAACGCTCGGGGCAGTTGCCGCCGTTGGCGGCGGCGTTCCCATCGGCGCGGCCGATGCTGGCATGGGCGCCCCAAGCGGGCGCGGCGCCGGCCCGCTCGATATCGCGACCATGCCGCCCGCTGCTGCAGCGCCGGGGTCGCGGGCGCCACAGGGGAGTGGTGCGGTCGCTGCTACGCAGCCGCCCACGCAGACGCCACGCGACGAGTTTGACCTCGGCTATGGCTACGTGCTGCACAAGGATTACGCGCTGGCGGAGGACACTTTTCGCAGCTTCCTTAGCAAATATCCCAATGACCGCCTGACTGCCGATGCCACGTTCTGGTTCGGCGAGAGTCTGTTCCAGCGTCAGCGCTTCCGCGATGCGGCGGAAGCATTTCTCAATGTCTCGACCAAGTATGAGTCCAATCCTCGCGCCCCCGATGCGCTGCTGCGTCTGGGCCAGTCGCTGGCGGCGCTTGGGGAGAGGGAAGCGGCTTGCGCCTCGCTCGGCGAAGTTCTGCGCAAATTCCCGCGCGCATCGGCGGGCCTCCGGCAGAACGTCGAGCGAGAGCAGAAGCGTGTCCGCTGCTGATGAGGCAGTCTCGGCCGCCGAGGCGAAGGCGCTGTTCCATCCGTTCGTTGCGCTGCCGGCTGTGGTGCTCGCCGTGTCAGGCGGTCCCGACTCGACAGCATTGCTGGTGCTTGCCGCACGCTGGCGCCGCGCGCGCAAGCGTGGCCCCAAGCTCGTTGCGGTGACCGTTGACCATGGCTTGCGCCGCGAGTCCGCACGGGAGGCCCGCGATGTGGCGACGCTCGCGCGCGGCCTTGGTGTTGCCCATCGCTTGCTGCGGTGGCGCGGCCGCAAACCTCTGAGCCGGGTGCAGGAATCGGCGCGCGCTGCGCGTTACCAGTTGCTGGCGCAAGCCGCCGCGAGGGCGCACGCGCCCTGTGTCCTGACCGGCCACACCCTCGACGACCAGGCAGAGACAGTGCTCATGCGGCTCTCGCGCGGCAGCGGTCTCTCCGGGCTCGGCGCTATGGTGCTCGTGGCTCCCCTGCCTGCGAGCGGGAGCCGCGTCCTGCTCGCGCGACCTTTGCTGCAAGTCCCGAAAGCGCGGCTCATTGCCACGCTGCAGCGAGCGGGAATCAATTGCGTCCAGGATCCCTCGAACCGCGACCCGCGTTTCGCTCGCAGCCGTATCCGCGACATCATGCCCGCCTTGGCGCGCGAGGGCCTTGACGCAAGACGGCTCGCGACATTGGCGCGCCGCCTGCGTCGCGCGGACGAGGCGCTGGAGCAGGCCGTAGGCGCTGCAACTACGGCTCTATGGGAGTGCCGCTCGGGCAAATCCGGCGGCAGCATCCGGTTTGATGCCGAACGATTTGCGGCGCTTCCGGCGGAAGTGGCACTGCGCCTGCTCGGACGCGCCATTACAGTCAGTGGGGAGGAGGGCCCGGTCGAGCTCGCCAAGCTTGAGGCGCTTTTCGAGGCCATTCGCGAGCTTCGCCCGCCGAAAACGCGTGGAAGGCGGACTTTGCGCAGGACGTTGGCAGGCGCATTGGTGACACGCAGCGCGGCGGACCTTGTGATCGAGCGAGCTCCCGCGCGAAAGGGCCGCATCTCCCCGTGACCACGCGGCAGCGCTACTGCGCAGAGCAAGCCAAAGCTCCTGCATGGAATTGTGGCGACTGCTCCGGAGCCCGGTCAGCGCGAGGGAAATCGCCTCGTTCCCTTGGCAGGGCAGTTGCCGAGACTTAGATTGGGTCGGGACAGATATGAATCGCACCGTATGTTGCGGGCCAATTGAACGGGCTGGCGGGTCGCCGGCGGCCCAGAAGGACCTGGGATGAACGCCAATCTCCGCAACTTCGCCCTCTGGGTGATTATTGTCCTATTGCTGCTCGCTCTCTTTACGTTGTTCCAAAACCCTGGGCAGCGCACCGCGGCGCAGGACATATCGTTCTCGCAGCTGCTGAACGAGGTCGATCAAGGCCGTGTGCGGGACGTTTTGATCCAGGGTCCCGAGATTCACGGCACCTTTACCGACGGGCGCAACTTCCAAACCTATGCGCCGAACGATCCGAGCTTGATCCAGCGTCTCTACGGCAAGGGCGTGTCAATCACCGCTCGGCCGCAGCAGACGGACGTTCCTTGGTTCGTATCGCTCTTGGTCTCGTGGCTTCCGTTCATCGCGCTCATCGGCGTTTGGATATTCCTGTCGCGGCAGATGCAGGGTGCCGGCGGCAAGGCATTGGGGTTTGGCAAGAGCCGCGCCAAGCTTCTGACCGAGGCGCACGGCCGGGTGACGTTCGAGGATGTGGCCGGAGTGGACGAGGCCAAGCAGGACCTGCAGGAGATCGTCGAATTTCTTCGTGATCCCGGTAAATTCCAGCGGCTTGGCGGGCGTATCCCGCGCGGCGTGCTGTTGGTTGGCCCGCCCGGAACCGGCAAGACCCTGTTGGCGCGGGCGATTGCCGGTGAAGCCAACGTGCCGTTCTTCACCATCTCCGGCTCCGATTTCGTCGAGATGTTCGTAGGCGTCGGCGCCTCACGCGTGCGCGACATGTTCGAGCAGGCCAAGAAGAACGCCCCCTGCATCATCTTCATCGATGAGATCGACGCGGTCGGCCGCCATCGCGGGGCGGGCCTCGGGGGCGGCAACGATGAGCGCGAGCAGACGCTCAATCAGCTCCTTGTCGAGATGGATGGCTTCGAGACCAACGAAGGCATCATTCTCATCGCCGCGACCAACCGCCCGGACGTGCTCGATCCTGCGCTGCTGCGCCCCGGTCGTTTCGACCGGCAGGTGATTGTGCCCAACCCGGACGTTGTCGGCCGCGAGCAGATCCTCAAGGTGCATGTGCGCAAGGTGCCGCTTGCTCCCGATGTCAATCTGAAGACGACGGCGCGTGGCACTCCGGGATTTTCCGGCGCCGACCTGATGAACCTGGTGAACGAAGCCGCTCTCATGGCGGCTCGCCGCAACAAGCGGATGGTCACGCAAGTCGAGTTCGAGGATGCCAAAGACAAGGTGATGATGGGAGCCGAGCGCAAGTCATTGGTGATGACCGAGGAGGAGAAGCTCCTCACCGCCTACCATGAAGGCGGTCACGCTCTCGTCGCACTGAACGTCAAGGCAACGGATCCCGTGCACAAGGCGACCATCATACCGCGTGGGCGTGCGCTGGGCATGGTCATGCAACTGCCGGAGCGCGACAAGCTCTCCATGAGCCTCGAGCAGATGACCTCGCGACTTGCCATCATGATGGGAGGACGCGTGGCAGAGGAGCTCGTCTTCGGCCGTGACAAGGTGACCTCCGGGGCGGCTTCCGACATCGAGCAGGCCACTAAACTGGCACGCATGATGGTGACGCGCTGGGGCTTGTCCGAGGCGCTCGGCACGGTTGCCTATGGGGAAAATCAGGACGAGGTCTTCCTCGGCTACCAGGTGGCACGCCAGCAGAACGTTTCCGAGGAGACGAGCCGCAAGATTGATGGTGAAATCAAGCGCCTGGTCGAGAGCGGCTATGGCGAAGCGCAGCGCATTCTCGAGACGAAGCGCGCCGACCTGGAGACCCTGGCCAAGGGGCTGCTCGAGTTCGAGACGCTGAGCGGCGACGAAATCAAGGATCTGCTCGCGGGCAAAAGGCCGACGCGCGAATCCATCATCGAGCCGACGGCGCCGCGCGGCTCGGCGGTGCCCCCGGCCGGCAAACCGCGCCCACGCCCCGAGCCGGGCGGCCTGGAGCCGCAGCCGCAGGCCTGAGCTTCGTCGCCCGTATTGCTCGCGGCCAGAGCAGCCGGCGTGCGGGTGAGCTTCCCATGCCCCTCGCCAGCCGGGTTGATCCGTTCGGCCAGCTCTTTGCCGATGCGGCACGTGGGCTCTTTATGGGCAATCGCGGCGGACGAATTCATCGCAACGATCGCACGCTTGGCACGCGGCGCTGGGCATCCAGACAGTGGATTTGCTGCCGGCTTGAGTTCAAGAATCGTCGGCGCGAGGTCTGGGGCAACAGCTACACCGAATTGTTCTTTCTCGACGAGGCCACTGCGCTTGCCGCCGGTCACCGGCCCTGCTTCGAGTGCCGGCGTGCCGATGCCAACGCTTTCATCACCGCCTGCAGGCTTGGCGCCGCTCCCGCCGACATCAGCTGTGCTGGTGCCCTAGACCGGCGCTTGCATAGGGAGCGTCTGAGCGGCCGTGGCAAGCGGCTGCACCCCATGCCGATGGACGGCTTGCCGGACGGCACATTCCTGGTCTCTCCCGAGACACCCTCCAGCGCTTGTGTGCTGCGAGGCGATACGCTGCTGGCCTGGACGCCCGCAGGCTATGGCGGCCGGCGCCGGCGTCAATCCGGCATGATCGTGCAGGTCCTCACGCCGCCCATCGTCATTGCTGCGCTTGCCGCAGGCTACAAGCCGGTCTGGCACTCGAGCGCAGATTAACAGCACAACCCTGTCCTAATACCGCCATACCGATCTGGCCCGGCTAGCCCCAGGTGAATAGGGGCGAGCTCATGTGCACAAGGATCCTGATCGGCGCGCTGGTCGCGCTGGTCGCAATGCCGGCCGTGGCGCAGGGCCCTGTTTCGTCGCCGAGCAAACGCATCCCGACAAAAGTGCAGCCGAGCAAGATGGCGATGTCGCAGTCGCCCCAGCCGACCTTCGACGAAGGAACAATCCAGCGCATCAGCGCTGCCATGCTGAGCTACTCCGCCCTCGAGGTGCAGGGCGGATGGCCGTCGCTTCCGCCGAGCACGAAATATGCGCTGGGTGCCAACGGTCCCGAGGTTGCCTTGCTGCGCCAACGGCTGGCGATCACTGATGATCTGCCGGCCGGCAAAGGCAGCGGCGAGGTTTTTGATGAGGCCCTGGCCAGCGGCGTGCGCCATTTCCAGGCACGCCACGGGCTCGAGGAGACGGGCGTGGTCGGGCCCAAGACGCTCGCTGCGCTGAATGTGCCAGTGGGCAAACGGTTGCGTCAGCTCGGCGCGTCCGTCGACCGCCTGGCTCTCATGGATTTCACGTTTGCTCAACGCTATGTGGTGGTCAATCTTCCCGGCGCCTTTGCCGAAGCGATCGAGGGCGGCAACGTTGTGCGCCGCTATGTCGTGCAGGTGGGTCGGCCGGAACGACCCTCACCGACGCTCACCACTCAGATCACGACGGTCAATCTCAATCCGACCTGGACGGTGCCGCTCGGCATCCTCAAGAAGGATGTGATCCCGAAGATGCGCAAGGACCCGGGTTATGCCGCCCGCATGCATATGCGGGTGCTTGACGGTGCCGGGCACGAGGTCGACCCAGCGGCGGTCGACTGGCAGTCAGAGCGGGCGCCGGGTTTCACCATAAGGCAGGACTCGGGCACCTGGAATGCGCTCGGGGCGGTTCGCATCGACATGCCCAATTCGCACTCCGTTTACATGCATGACACAAACCACAAGGACCTGTTCAGCGCGGACTACCGGTTCCAGTCATCAGGCTGCACTCGGGTCGAGGACCCGCGCGCGCTCGCCGCATGGCTCCTTGCCGACAATCCGGGATGGACGCGTGCACAGATTGACGCGGTCATCGCCAAGGGCGACCGCAACGACATTCGGCTCGGGCATAAGGTGCCGGTTGCCTGGATTTATCTGACCGGCTGGGCCACGGTGGACGGCCTGATACATTTCCGCGACGACGTTTACCGGCACGATGACAAGCCAGCCTTGATGTCTGGTGCCCGACCGCGGGTGGCGAGCGCGGCACGTGCGTCCGGGTTCGTGCTGCAGTCGAGCGAGGCCCGATCAATAGAGGTAAAGCAGATCTCGTACTTGGACAGCCAGTAGCACCGCGCACTTTTTCCGCCGCCCCTTCCCTATTTTGCTTCACCGCGGCAATCTAAAATGCAAAACGTGCAGAGCCGGGGGGTGCCAACATCTGGCAGGATGCGTGTCGTCGTTGGACGGCGTAACTCCTGCTCGCAAGGGATTCGAATGCGCGTCTTAACGATCACGTTGGCATTGGCCGCCATGCTCGCGGCTCCCGCGCGCGGGAATGACAGCAGCGCCGAGCTTTCGACCGGCGGGCTCATCTTCGTTCGGAACGACGACATCGAGATGCTGTCCGAGGATCTGGCGATCTCGACCAGAGAAGTCACCGTTCGCTACCGCTTCCATAACAAGGCTGTTCGCGACGTTACCATCCTGGTGGCGTTTCCCATGCCCGACATCCATGTCGAGGCGCCCGATGACATTGTGACGGTCCCCACCGAGGATCCGGTCAACTTTCTCGCTTTCACGACGATTGTGAACGGGCAGCCGGTGACCACGAAACTCGAGCAGCGCGTGCTTGCGGCTGGCGTTGATCGTACGCAGATGCTGCGCGACCTCGGCATTCCACTCGCCCCGCATCTCGCGGCAACAAATCAGGCGCTGGACCGGTTGCCCGCCGAGCAATGGGAGGAGCTGCTGCGCTTGGGTATTGCCGAGATCGAGGAGTATGATACCGGCCGCGGTATGATCAAGCATCTCACCGCGCGTTGGACATTGCAGACAACCTACTACTGGGAGCAGACCTTCCCGGCGTCTGCCGACACGATCGTGGAGCATCGCTATCAGCCGAGCGTCGGCGCGTCGGTGCAAACCTCGCTCGGCTCGCCCGATGCAGCCAAGGAGCCGTGGTTCGAGGACTATAAGAGCAAATATTGTCTACAGCCCGATTTCCTGGCTGCGGTGGAGCGTGAGCGTAAAGCGGCCAACAGCAAGTTTGGCGCGCCGTTGGCGGAGGAGCGCATCGACTACATCCTCAAGACCGGCGCGCACTGGTCCGGGCCAATCAAGGAATTCCGCTTGACCGTCGACAAGGGGGCAGCGGAAAACCTGATCAGCTTTTGCGGTGAGGACGTAAAGCCGGTCGGCCAGACCAAAATGGAAATGGACAAGACCGACTACGTTCCTGATGGCAACTTGTCGATTTTGATTCTCAAGAAAATGCAGCAGTGAAAGATCGGTGGCGCGCGCGTCTGCGTCGGCGCTTGCTCGTCGTGCCGGCCTTAGGTTGTCCCGTAGGCTTTCCACGGTTCGACCGGGCGCGAACTCCAGCGCGAGGTCTATGTGGTGGAGTATATCGCGGAGTGCGCCGCGATCCCTTTCAGAAAGCATAGGCGGCGTCACGCGCGGAAGGCGCGCGCAAATGCCCTCGAAAGCAGCGCCGAGGAATGGCGATCAGTACCGGTACGTGACTCGCAAGCTCAAATGAAAGAGGCCGCTAACCGAGGCGACCTCTGCAACATCATTTAGACGGCTATTTTTTCTCCACTATGATCTGATGGCAATCAGCCGAGCCGATATTTTCGGCCGTATGCGAAGAAATAATCGGCGTTGCACTCGCAGTTCCCGCTTTGCTTATCTGATCACGGGTTTGTCCGTTTGCGTCATGAAGCTTGGTTGAACAATCAGAGACGTTATAGATAATTCCCGGTACGGGATGGCTGTGCGGTTTGTCGGTAACGCCCTTTTTTCTGTCAATCGAGATCACGCGAAAGTTCGCATCCTCAAAGATCACTTTATAGACAGCGGGGTCGCCTTGGTAAGTGGGCGGAGCATTCTGAGCTAGCGCACTGGCCGCCGCGCTAAGGAATGAAAACACACTCAACACGGAGACTATGGGTCGTTTCATCGGCAATCCTCATGGATGAGAGACACTAGAGGCACGTTCTGGCTGCCTTGCTCGGCCCTTACACGATACGCGCTCCAGAAAGGCAAGTCATGCCGGAAGTACCGAGGATCAGCACGAGTGTCTACTTCAACCAATTGAGTTTCTCGGCTTAAATTTGGTTAGTCCCGGCGTGCGCCGTGCTGTGCTTCGAGGCGGCGGTCAACCTCGGCCGCGAGTTGCACAACCGACTCCGCAACTTTCACCGGATAGCCTCCGCCGGGGATGAGCGAGCGCAGCTCTGGCGGCAAGCGTTCGAGCTCGCGCCGCGCCCGCGTCCTGATCTCCGCAAGAGGCGTTGTTGAAGCCACGCGCTCGCCCCCGTTCATCACCTGATGGATCAGCGGCTCACCATTTTGCACATCGTCCTCGAGTGCGAGCACGTCGCCCGCCATCAACCCGTCCGCCCCATAGCGACGCCAGACCTGCTTGCGGCCTGGCCATGTTGCCTTGCCGGCAGAACGCTTGCGCCTGGGCAACCCGGCATATTCCTGAAGCTTGTAGACGCAGTCGAGCGAGGGCGCGTCCTGCGAGGTGGTCAGCGCCGTGCCTATGCCATAGCCGGAAATCGGAGCGCCCGAGCCGACCAGCGAAGCGACCTCATACTCGTCCAGTCCACCGCTCACCAGGATCATGACCTCCGTGAGTCCGTGCGCGTCCAGAATGTGCCGCACCTTGCGTGCGAGCTTGCCGAGGTCACCGCTGTCGATGCGCACTGCGCGCACCATGATCCCCTCAGCGGCCAGCTTCGGAGCAAGCGCGGCCACCTTTCGTGCCGCGGCCTCGGTGTCATAGGTATCAAGCAGAAACGTCAGGTTATCCCGTCGTGCGCGGGCAAAGCTCTCGAATGCGGCGCTCTCATCATCATGCAACTCGATGAACGAATGCGCCATGGTGCCGAACGTTGGAACGCCGAACAGCATATCGGCCGCGACGGTGGCCGTACCGGCAAACCCGGCAATGTAGCTTGCGCGCGCCGCGAACAATCCAGCTTCGCTGCTGTGCGCCCGCCGCAGACCGAAATCGACCAGCAGCTTGCCGGGCGCGGCTAGGATCATTCGCGCCGCCTTGGACGCTATCATTGACTGGTACTGCAGATAATTCAGCAGCCGCGGCTCAATGAATTGCGCCTGCGGCAGAGGCGCCGTCACCCGCAGGATCGGCTCATTGGGGAAGAATACCGTGCCTTCGGCCAGGGCATGCACATCGCCGGTGAAGCGGAATGTGCGCAGATGCTCGATCAAATCCCGGCTGAAGCGTCCGGTGCCGGCAAGCCATTCCAGCTCGGCCGGCGAGAACCGCAGCCCCTCGAGGAACTCAAGTGCCTGCTCGAGCCCGGCAGCGAGAAGAAATCCACGCTGCGCCGGGAGCTTGCGCACGAAAACCTCGAACACCGCAGTCCTGCTCTCGCCGGCCTCGAGATAAGCCTGCAGCATGTTGAGCTGATAGAGATCAGTGAGCAGAGCATTGACGGGATCAGCCATTTGTCACCTTCGCGCAACGGCGCGTTGTGTAGGTAGGCTCAGCCAAGCGGTTGTTCAGGCGAAATCGCGCAGACCTGCTTGCTGCAGCAGCGGATAGGTCACTGCCTGAAACTCGCGCATGCCTTGCTCGAACCGAGGCCATGCCAGCAAAACGCCATCGAGGCCGGCAGCTGAGAGCGCACGCAGACCATCGACGATCTGCTCCTTCGTTCCGATCAGAGGAAAACCACCCCAGCCCGCCAGGAAGGCTTCCTGGAAAGCCTGCAACCGCTCGGGAGGGACGGTACGCGCATTGATATCGAGCGAGAAGGTCTCGATCATGTTCTGCGCCGCGGCCCAGTCTCCCTTCTCGTGCACGTAGTAATGGTAGAGCTCGCGCGCCTCTCTCTCGGTCTCGCCCTGCACGATATTGACCAGCGTCCACACCCGCACCTCGCGGCCGTATTCCTCGCGTGCCAGCTTGTGATAGGCCTGCACATGGGCGCGGCAGTCCTCGAGGGTGCCGGCGCGGATCACGGTGAACACCAGGTCACAGTACTTGGCCGCGAACTGGCGCCCGCGTTCCGAGGCGCCGGCATTCATGATTGCAGGATACGGTTTCTGAATCGGCTTGGGCTGCAGGTAGCCTTTCCTGATGGTGTAGAACCTGCCCTCGAAATCGAACGCCTCATCCTCGGTCCACAACCGCTTGACCAGTCCGAGCCACTCCTCCGCGCAGGCATAGCGGTCAGCATGACCCAGCATGGGCAAGCCAAACATGTCGATCTCCGGCTGATTCCAGCCAGTGACAATGTTGAGCGCGTAACGGCCACCGGAAATGTGATCGATGACCGCTGATTGCTTTGCCGCCATGATCGGGTGGTAGAGCGTAATATGCGACGTGGCGAAGACGCCAGACTTGCACGTCGACGCCGCAATACCGGCCGCCCAAGTGCAGGCTTCGAATCCCGGTCCTTGCGGATTGGTGGCCCCTCCGAAACCTTGCCAACGTGCCACTGGGACGAGGGCCTCAAATTCCATCTCGTCGGCCAACTTGGCGAGCTTAAGCGTGTTCGCCCAGGTGATGTCGAGCTTGCCATCGAGGTCGGACATCACGCAGCCGCTGTCGAGGTTCGTTTGAAACGTCCCGAGCTTGAGCTTGCGACTGCTCAGCGCTGGGTTGGTCTCCCGGCGGTCGCGCTGGGGGCTCGGCATTGCAGATCAGTCCTGCATCGCTGCCTTGATCGCAGCAACGCCTCCGCCGCCTCTCGCTGCGGCAATGATTTTGGCCTCGCGCGCCGCTAGCGCCTCGAGCGCGGCCTGCATCGTATCGATCCGGTCCGGCGGAACGATCACGGCACCATGACGGTCGGCGTGGACGAGGTCCCCGCTTTTCACCACCATGCCGGCGACATTGACCTCGATCCCGTAATCGACCACGTGCACATAGGCGTGCGATGGCACGATCGCCGTGGCGAGCATCTGAAAACCATCAGCGATCATCGGAATGTCGCGGATCGAGCCGCTGGTGACCACACCAAGCGCGCCGAGTGCCTTGTGCACGTTCGACTGCACCTCGCCCCAGAACGCGCCATAGCCTACGTGCTCTACGTCGAGATCCTCCATCAACATGATGCTGGGCTGCGGTTGCGCGGCAACGTAATCGAGGTAATCGAGCCTTTTCTGCATGTAACCGCCTTCGCCCAGCGGCACCTTGTCCTTTGCCTTAAAGGTCACCGTCTTGGCGAAGCCCACCATTGGCGCCAGCTCCGGGAACGGGCAGTGCAGGTGTTTGACCGTATAGCCGTGGCCGCGCCGGTCAGGCGCGACAATCTCAATGAGGTTGCACACCGTTGGGGTGTCGATCGACCTCAGGAACTCGATCTGGCTCTTGGTCGGCGCACTCATATTCTCGTCCCCTCTCCCGGCAACGTCGCGAGCGCGACGCGCCCCCTATTGTGGCGTCGCTTTTGCGGCTCGCAAAAAGACGTGCCGCACAATGACCAAATTACGCCGCCGCGTCGCGGTAGGCGAGAGCGGCGGTCAATGCCATGGCAAGCAGCATGGCAATAACCAGGACCACGCAAGCCGGCCAGCCACCGCGCAGCCAAGCCACGCCTCCAAGCGTGGCGCCCATGCTGCCGCCGATATAGAAAGCCGTCACATAGAGGCCGACCGCCGACGACCGTCCGACTTTCGCCGTCGCGGTGACATAGCCGGTGGCAAGCGTCTGGCACAGCATCCCGCAAGCAGCACAGAGCGTGAGACCAACCAGAACGACGGACAAGGAGCCGCCGAGGAGGAGTGCCGCGCCCGCCGCCCACGCTCCAATCACGGCGAGAATGAAACGCCGACGCCCGAGCGCTGCAACGGCTGCGCCCGCCATCGGGGCCATCACCGTACCCGCCAGATAGGTGATGAAAATCATGCCAAGCATGGTCGATGAGAATGAGTAGGGCGGAGCGGCAAGGTGGAAGCTGACATACGTGAACACGGCGATGAAATTGAACAAGGTGCCGAAGCCGATCGCGTAAGTCGCCAAGAGCTGGCGATTGCGCAGGTGCTGCAACATCTGGCGCACTGAGGCGGTGAGACCGTCCGAGCGGACGAAGCCGCGTTCTTGTGGCAGCAATAGTGCGACGAGGAGCGCCGCAAGGAGCGAGAAGGCCGCAAGCGCCAGGAAAGCTCCGCGCCAGCCGATCAGGTCGCCGAGCACCCCCGGGAAGAAGCGCCCGCAAAACCCACCGATGCTCGAGCCTGCAATATAGACGCCGGCAACTCCGGCGACCTGGCCCGGCGGCCACTCATCGCCGATATACGCTACAGTTACGGCAAAGATTGGCGGCAGCAACAGCCCTTGCAGGAAGCGCCAGAGAATGAGCCCCAGCAGATCCGGTGCCAGTGCGGCACCGGCCATCGGCACTGCCACCGCGAGCATGGCAGCGGTGATCACGCGCTTGCGTCCGAGCACGTCGGCAAGCACGCCGGTGAATGGTGCCGTCAATGCAATGGCAAGCGTGCTTGCTGTCATGACAGCACTGATCTCGGCTGCGCCCACACCGAGGTCCATCGCCAAAGCCGGCAGCAGCGCCTGTGGCGAATAAAGGTGCAGAAAAGTGGCAAAGCCGGCAGTGGCGATCGCGAGCTTGCGAGTATCGAGCGGCATGAATTGACGCCGAAGGCCCCAAGCCGATCTCAGTGTCGGCTCGCACGGGCGAGTGTCGCGCCATTTTGGCCAGGGGCAAAGCGGGCAGGGGCTATTGACCTGGGAAGAGGCGGACCGAAAGAGTTTGCCGGCGCGGCGATCGGCGCCGCTCTCGCAAGGAGGACATTGTGCTCGTCGACCATAGGACCTATCGCATCAAGGCCGGCATGACGCAGGCGCATCTGGCGATCTACGAGAAATACGGGCTCGCCGCGCAGACCCGGCATCTTGGCCCTCCGCATTCTTACATGTACGCCGAGAGCGGCGACATCAACACCATCGTGCACGACTGGGTCTACGAGGACGCCGCCGAGCGCACCCGTCGGCGCGCCGCCATGTGGGCCGATCCGGAATGGCTCACCTATATCGAGAAGCTCAACGAATCCGGCTATCTGCTGGAGCAGAAGACATCGCTCATGATCCCGGCGCGTTTCAGTCCGATCAAGCGGTGATTTCACGTACCGCTGGAGAGGCGTGCATGCGACCGGCTCACCATACTCGCCTGGCACGCCTCTCCGGCGCCGGTTCTAAGACCCCCGCTCCTCTGTGACGCCGACAAGAACGGAGCTTCCCTGTGGCCACCCATGACCGCGCCAGAACGGCAGCCGAGACCCTCATCGACCAGCTGGTCTTGCACGGGGTGCGGCACGTGTTTTGTGTTCCGGGGGAAAGCTACATTGCGTCACTCGACGCCCTGCACGACCGCAAGATCGCGGTGACGGCGTGCCGCCACGAGAGCGGCGCCGCGATCATGGCCGAGGCACAGGGGAAAGCCACGGGGCTGCCCGGCATTTGCTTTGTCACGCGCGGGCCCGGGGCCACCAATGCTGCAGCTGGATTGCATATCGCCCGGCAGGACTCGACGCCCCTCATTCTCTTCGTCGGACAAATTTCCCGCGCGATGCGCGAGCGCGAAGCGTTCCAGGAGCTCGACTACCGGGCCGTATTCGGCAGCATCGCCAAGTGGGTGACCGAGATCGACGATGCCGGCCGCATTCCCGAGCTGATCTCGCGGGCGTTTCACGCGGCGACCAGCGGCAGGCCGGGTCCGGTGGTCATTGCCCTGCCTGAGGACATGCAGGTCGAGCTTATCGCCGTGCCGGATGCGCCTCCTTTCGAGCCTGTCCAGACGTGGCCCGGTGCGGCCGACATGAGCCGGCTGCAGAAGCTCCTATGGGCAGCCAAGCGCCCGCTGCTTCTGCTCGGCGGGAGCCGCTGGTCGCAAACCGCGTACGATTCGGTTGCCCGGTTTGCCCAGCGTTTTGCGCTGCCGGTGGCGACCACGTTCCGTCGCGCCCACCTGTTCGACCCCGAGCACGCTTGCTATGCCGGTGACCTCGGCATCGCGCCCAACCCGAGGTTGCTCGCTCGCGTCAAGCAAGCGGATGTCATTCTCCTCGTTGGCGGTCGGCTCGGCGAGATTCCCTCCCAGGCCTATACCCTCCTCGAAATTCCCGGCCCGCGGCAAACCCTGGTGCACGTCCACCCCGGTGCCGAGGAGCTCGGACGCGTCTACCGGCCTCAGCTTGCCATCAACGCGTCGCCGATTGCCTTTGCAGCCGCGCTGGAAGGTGTCGAGCCGCCCGGCGAGCTCAGCTGGCGCGGCGAAACCGCACTTGCGCATGCCGATTACCTGCAGTGGACGGACAAGCCGACGAGTGTCCCGGGGCCAGTCAATCTCGGGGAGATCGTTGTCGGTCTTCGCCAGAAGCTCCCAGCCGACGCAATCATTTGTAATGGCGCGGGAAATTTCTCGGTCTGGGTGCACCGTTATTGGCGCTATCGGCGCTATGGCACTCAGCTCGCGCCGATCTCCGGCTCGATGGGGTATGGAGTGCCCGCGGCCATTGGCATGAAACGGTTGGCGCCGGAGCGAACGATTGTCGCCTTTGCCGGCGATGGCGACTTCCTCATGACGGGCCAGGAGTTTGCGACGGCCGTGCAGTACGACTTGCCTGTGATTGTGATTGTGGCCGACAACAGCATGTACGGGACCATCCGTATGCATCAGGAACGTCACTATCCCGGCCGAGTCATCGGAACCGATTTGCGCAACCCCGACTTTGCCGCCTATGCACGGGCGTTCGGCGGCTTTGGCGCGACGGTCGAGCGCACGGCTGATTTCTGGCTTGCCTTCGAGGCGGCTCAGCAGTGTGGCAAGCCGGCAATTATTCACCTCAAGATCGACGCGCAGGCGCTCACGCCGACAATGTCGCTCGACGCCATCCGCAAGAGCGCGGAGGCCGGCCGGTCGTGACGCACTACTGGCCAGCCGGTCAGGTGCGGTACGAGGGATCCATTCTGTCGAGCTTGCGCAACAGCGCCGGCCATTCCGCGCCGAACGGGGCATCCGGCGCAACGGCGAGCTTGGCCGTATGTGCCGCGACATTCGCTGCGGGTACGCTGAGGGCGACACCGCCAGCAATGGCCAGGGCTTGCGTCTCGCAGGCGAATTGCAGGTTGAACAGGTTCGAGAAGGCGAGCGGGATGCTCGATCCTACCGCGAGCAAGCCGTGGTTGCGCAGGATCATGACTGGATTCTCGCCCAGGTCGCGAACGAGCCGCGACCGCTCGTCGACATCAATCGCCAATCCCTCGTAGTCGTGATAGCTCACACGTCCATAGAAAAGTTGCGCGTGCTGGCTCAGAGGCAACAGTCCGTCCTTCATGGCGGCAACCGCGACGCCGGCTTTCGAATGCGTGTGGATCACGCAATCGACGTCCTCGCGCCCGCCATGGATGGCGCTATGGATGACAAAGCCTGCTTTGTGCATGGGTGCGTCAGGCTCCTCGACCAGGTTGCCATCGAGGTCGACCTTGATCAGATTTGATGCCGTCACTTCCTCGAACAACAGCCCGAACCGGTTGAGCAGGAAGTGTCCGGGCTCCCCAGGCACGCGTGCCGATATGTGCGTGTAGATGAGATCAGTCCAACCGAAGTGGTCGACCAGGCGGTAGCAAGCGGCGAGATCGACGCGCTGCTCCCATTCCGCAGGATCGATATTGCGCTTGCGCTGCTGATGACGGACTGGCGAGTTCATGGGGTGCTCCGTACGGGCGCGGCGATATGAGTTGCAGGCGCACAACAATAGCACGTGCGGGCGTGCGATCGGCAAAGCTCCCCCCGTGCCGAACAGCTGCGGACCGGGCGTGTAGATCCCGCGCACCCGTGTTGGATGCTGTTGCTGGAGCTCATTCGCATGGCCTACCGCCACACTGATGCGGTCGCGCGCAAGCTCGCGGCGCGGCGTGAAGCCATTCTCCTCGCCGCAAATGAGATAGCAGCAACAGGCGGCATGGCCGCGCTGCAGATTGCGCCCGTTGCCGAGCGCGCCGGCGTCGCCACCGGTACGGTCTACCGCTATTTCGCCTCGAAAACTGAGCTGGTGGCGGCGCTGACGTCCTTCCTGGCGGAGCGCGAGGTTGCGGCACTGGTGAGGGCCGCGTTGGCTGCGCCCGGTCCGCTGTCCGGCCTGGCGACAGCGATGTGCACGTTGGCTGCACGCGCGCTCACAACGCCCCGGCTCATCCGCTCTTTCACGAGCGAGCCCGTCGAACCGGAAGTCGAGGTCGCGCGTTCGGCGTTTCGCGCCAGCCTTGCAGCGGCATTTGAAAAGCTCATCACCGCGGCGCTACGCAGCGGGTACCTCCCACCACAAGATCCGCGCCTGGCCGCTGCCGCGCTGATCGGCGCGCTTGTCGAGGGACTGATCGGGCCACTGGCGCCGAGCGCGGGAGATGACGGACCCATCGGTCGACGTGAGCGCATCCAGGACCTGGTCCTGTTGGCGTTGCGCGCGCTTGGCGTACCGGATGCACGCGCCCGCGGCCTGGTGGTGCAAGCCGTCCAAGGCGTCATTCTTGCGTAAGGGGCCGTCAATGCGACATGAGCACCGGGACCGTCATGGACTGGAGAATGCCGCGGGTGACACCGCCGAGGATGAACTCGCGCAGGCGTGAATGACCGTAGCCGCCCATGACGATGAAATCGGCGCTGCTGTCGGCGGCGTACGACAGGATCGCCTCCTCGATGCCGACGTCGCCCGTGGTCAAGCGTTTCGGAGTGGCGCGAACGCCGTGACGAGTCAGATGCTGGCTCATATTGGCGCCGGTCACCTCATCCTGCTTACGCGGCTCCGCCACCGCGACGATCTCGACAGCCTTCGCACGTTCCAGCAGAGGCATGGCATCGCCAATTGCCCTGGCGGCGGTGCGCCCGCCGTCCCAGCACACCAGCACGCGATCGAGTTTGAGGCCGCCTTTCTGAATGTAAGGCACGACGATCAGCGGGCGACCGGATTCGAACAGCGCACCCTCGATCATCAAGTCGTCGCCCATGGGTTGCTCGGGTTGCGCCTGCCCGACGACGGCCAGATCGAAGTGGCGGGCAATGCGGCCGAACGAGGTGGCGGCCCCGCCTGCGCTTGCATCGATGATGCGGCTATCGCTCGCAATACCCGCGCTCCGAGCCTGCGCGTCGAAGTGAGCCACTGCGGCGTCAGCGAGCTTCTTGCTTTCATCGCGCTGCATCTCGATGAGCTCGACCGGCACCCCGCCGAAGGCGCCGTCCGCAATGACGGTCTCATACATGAATGCAAGGCCGGTGAGATGAGCGCCCAATGTCGTCGCGATCGAAATGGCGTAGTCGGCCGCGAGATCCTGCGCGCGCCGACTCGCCAGATTGACGACAATATCCTTGACCATGGGCTGCAGTCCTCAGGGTCGTTCGAGCACCGGGCCCCCGACCGGCCCTTGGCTCTGCGGCGCAGTCATCAGGCGCGACAGCAAAATGTCATTTCTTGGTGCCGTCCGGCCCGAATTGCTTAAGGTAGGCCCACAGATCGCCAATGTCCTTGTCGTTCTTGATCCCGACAAAAGCCATGCGGGTGCCAGGCATCTCCTGCATCGGCGCGTGGATATATTTCGTGAACGTATCCTCTTTCCAGACGATGCCGGATGACTTGTTGGCCTGGGAATAGTTGAAGCCTTCAAAGGTCCCGGCGGTGCGGCCGTCAATGGCATTGAGTGGCGGTCCGAGTTTCACCTTCGCATCCGCGCCAACGTCATGGCACGCCGAGCACATCCGCCGGAAAACCTGCTCACCAGCACCCGCGTCCTGCGCGGAAGCGCTTGAGTACGAGCCGGCAGCAACGAGGGCCGCGACGATCCAAGCACTGGCTCTCAACACAGTCATGACCTTCACCTTACCTTCTCCTTTGTCGAACCGAACGCCGGTCGTTGCGATCGCATCTGCCGAGCGCGGACGTGCCAGCGAGACAGCGGGCCACTTGGGCGCTGCTTCGAATGGCCTCAGGCGAGTGGCGTGTCAACGGCTCAGGGGAACAATTCGTTGTGGCGCGGGGGCAGATCGGGCTGCTTTTTTAGGAGGCATATTGGCGATTTCTCGTTGCAAACTGCATATGTTGGGCGGGAGAGCCTGCTCCCGCGCCGACATTGTGAAGGAGAGTCCTGCTGTCCGTCAGCATGCCAGTCCTCGATCAGGCGGTGCTCGCCCGTCGTGACAATATTGTTGCGGCGCTGCGCATGATTGTCCCGGGCGAGGGCGTCATCGCCGGTGAGCGGGAGATGCGGCCCTATGAGTCCGATGGCCTCACCGCCTACCGTCAGCCGCCCATGGTTGTGGTGTTGCCTGACACCACGGACCAGGTCAGCCGCGTGCTTGCGCTTTGCCACAGCCAGGGCATCAAGGTGGTTCCGCGGGGAGCCGGCACCTCCTTGTCAGGCGGTGCACTGCCGCTCGGTGACGGGGTGCTGCTTGGCATGGCCAAGTTCTGTCGCATTCGCGAGCTCGATTTTCCAAACCGTGTCGCCGTCGTTGAGCCGGGAGTAACCAATCTCGCCGTCACGCAGGCGGTTGAGCACATGGGCTTCTACTACGCTCCGGATCCCTCCTCGCAGATCGCCTGCACCATCGGCGGCAACGTCGCGGAGAATTCCGGGGGCGTGCACTGTCTCAAATACGGTGTGACGACCAACAATGTGAGCGGCTGCGAGTTGGTGCTGATGACGGGAGAGGTCATCCGGCTGGGCGGAAAGCATCTCGATGCCGGCGGTTACGACCTGTTGGGGATCATGACCGGCTCGGAGGGCCTGCTCGGTGTCATCACCGAAGTCACCGTCCGGCTGCTCAGAAAGCCGGAAGCTGCGCGCGCGGCGCTCGTGGGCTTTTCCAGCTCCGAAGATGCCGGCGAATGCGTCAGCCGCATCATCGGTGCCGGGATCATTCCGGCAGGGATGGAGCTGATGGATCGTCCCGCCATCAGCGCGGCGGAGGAGTTCGTGCATGCAGGCTACCCACTCGACGTGGAGGCGTTGCTGATCGTCGAGCTCGATGGAGCACACGTGGAGGTTGACCATCTGCTCACGCGAGTCGAGGCCATCGCTCAAGCCTGTCACGCTGTCAGCTGCCGTGTCTCCACGAGCGAGAAAGAGCGGCTGCTGTTCTGGGCCGGACGCAAGGCGGCGTTTCCCGCCGTCGGACGCATCTCACCCGATTATTACTGTATGGACGGCACCATTCCGCGCGCACGCCTGCCGCAGGTCCTCCAGCGCATGCGCGTGCTCTCGGAGCGCTATGGGTTGCGCATCGCCAACGTCTTTCACGCCGGCGACGGGAACCTCCACCCCCTGATCCTCTACGATGCCAATCGCCCGGGCGAGCTCGAGAAGGCGGAAAGCCTCGGTGCCGAGATTCTCAGGTTGTGCGTTGAGGTCGGTGGAGTGCTCACGGGCGAGCACGGGGTCGGTGTCGAGAAGCGCGACCTGATGCCTAGCATGTTCTCGGCGAGCGACCTTGATCACCAGCAGCGGCTCAAATGTGCCTTCGATGAGAAAGGCCTGCTCAACCCGGGCAAAGTATTTCCCACCCTGCATCGCTGCGCCGAGCTGGGCCGCATGCACGTGCATGCCGGCGGCGTCGCATTCCCCGATCTGCCGCGATTCTAGTCCGCTGGGATGGGCGACAATTTCAGGCCCCGCGATGCCCGCGATGTGGAAAGCGCGGTGCGCTGGGCACTGGGGCAAGGAAGACCGGTCGAGATCGTCGGTCGAGGGTCGAAACGCCCGATCGGCCGACCTGCACAAGCAGATCTGATCCTCGATCTCTCCGGGGTCGCGGGCGTGACACTCTACGAGCCGGAGGAGTTGGTCCTGACCGCGAAAGCCGGGACACCCCTTGCTGAAATCCAATCCCTGCTGGATGACAGCGGCCAGCAACTTGCCTTCGAGCCCCTCGATGTCGGCCATATCTTCTCCACCGGTGGCGGGGAAGGCAGCATCGGCGGTGTGCTGGCCGCGAACCTCGCGGGGCCGCGGCGGGTCAAGGCGGGGAGTGCACGCGATCACTTCCTCGGCTTCTCCGCCGTGTCAGGCCGCGGGGAGACGTTCAAGTCGGGCGGCCGCGTGGTGAAGAATGTAACGGGCTATGATCTCTGCAAGCTCCTCGCCGGATCGTGGGGGACGCTTGCGGTGATGACCGAGGTGACCGTCAAAGTGCTGCCCAAGCCCGAGACCGAGACGTCCGTGCTTATCCGCGGCCTTGACGCACCCAGGGCGGTGACAGCGATGACGCGCGCCATGGGCTCCTCTTGTGACGTATCGGGGGCGGCCCATCTGCCGCGGCGCGTGGCTGCGCACCTGCCGGAGGTTGCCGGGCATGGAGCGGCGGTCACGCTGCTGCGACTCGAAGGGTTTGCCGTCTCGGTCGTGCATCGCACGAGCAGGCTCGAACAGCTGGTGCGAGAGTTCGGGGAGCTCACGCGCCTAGCCGAACGGGCGTCGCAAGCCGCGTGGCGCGCCGTGCGCGACGTGGCGCCCCTTGTGAGGTCGGACAGCGGCAGCGAACGAGCATTGTGGCGAATGTCAGTGCCGCCGAGCCACGGCGCTCCGTTAGGCGAATCGCTGGCGCGGCAGATCGGCGCCGAAATCCTGTATGACTGGGCGGGTGGCCTTTTGTGGATCTCGGTCGAGCCCAACAATGACGCCGGTGCGGCAGCCATCCGCGAGGCTATGGCGGGTGCCGGTCATGCGCTGCTGGTACGGGGGCCGGCCACGGTGCGTGCCGCCATCGACGTGTTCGAGCCGCAGTCGGCTGGCCTCGCCGCCCTGACGCGGCGCGTCAAGCGCGGCTTTGATCCGCAAGGCGTGCTCAATCCAGGCCGGATGTGGGCAGGGGTGTAGGGGCGATGCAGACCTCGTTCAGCCTCGCCCGTCTCGCCGATCCCGACATTGCAGAAGCGGATCGCATTCTTCGCAGCTGCGTCCATTGCGGTTTCTGCACCGCGACGTGCCCGACCTACGTACTCCTTGGGGACGAGCTCGATTCGCCACGCGGGCGCATCTACCTGATCAAGGACATGCTGGAGAATGAGCGGCCCGCAACGGCCGAGGTGGTCAAGCATATCGACCGATGCCTCTCCTGCCTGGCGTGCATGACGACCTGCCCATCAGGCGTGCACTACATGCACCTCGTTGATCAAGCCCGCAGCCACATTGAGGAGAGCTACGTCCGTCCGCCGATCGACCGTTTCATGCGTGCATTGCTGGCGCACGTGCTTCCGCATAATCGCCGTTTCCGCTGGGCCCTCAGTGCCGCCCGGGTGGCGCGTCCGCTTGCTCCCTTTCTGAACGCCCTCGGCCTCACACGGCTCGCCGCGATGCTGCGCCTTGCGCCGGACCGCGCTCCAGCAAGGGCGGCGCCCGCCGGGTCGTTTGCTCCGGTCGGACGGCGGCGCGGACGTGTCGCGCTCCTGCGCGGTTGCGTCAGTCCTGTTGTCATGCCGGGGATCGAGCGAGCCGCCATTCGCCTCCTCAACCGTCACGGCATTGAGGTCGTCGTCACCGGCGAGGGCTGCTGCGGCTCGCTGGATCATCACATGGGTCGCAGCGGGCAGGCGCTGAGCGCTGCTCGCCGCCAGGTGGATGCCTGGACCGCCGAGTTCGACGGGCGTGGCCTCGATGCCATCCTGATCACGGCTTCTGGATGCGGGACCACGATCAAGGATTATGGGTTCATGCTGCGCACCGACCCTGCCTATGCGGCTAAGGCAGCGCGCGTATCGGGGCTTGCTCTCGACATCAGCCAATATTTGGAGCGCCTCGAGCTCACACCAAACCTCGAGCGGATTGACCTCCGTGTGGCTTATCACTCCGCTTGCTCGCTGCAGCACGGACAGAAAGTTGGGAGGACTCCGAAAGAATTGCTTTCCAAAATGGGCTTCGTTGTGAAAGATGTGCCGGAAGGGCATTTGTGCTGTGGCTCAGCAGGCACCTACAACATTCTTCAGCCGGAGCTTGCGAGGAGGTTGCGCGAACGCAAAGTCGCCAATATCGAAACACTCAGGCCTGACGTGATCGCCGCCGGGAATATCGGTTGCATGATGCAGATTGCGACAGGCACGAGGATCCCGGTAGTCCATACGGTCGAGTTGATCGATTGGGCGACCGGCGGCCCCGCACCCGAGATGCTCAACGGGACAGGGCTTGTCACTGCGGCGCATCAAACGATCGCCGCACCGTGAGGCGGTACGGGACGTCCAAGAGCGCCGCTGGCCTCGATGCCTAAATCGGACCGTACTGAATTCGAGCCGCAACGATCGGGAGGCTGATCATGGCAAAGAAGAGAAAGTCAAAGACAAGCAGGGGCGGAAAGGCAAAGAAGGCTGCCCCGGGCCGTAAGAAGAAGCGTTCTGCAGCAAAGAAATCGGGAAGAAAAGGCGCAGCAAAAAGGTCGGCGAAAAGCGCGTCGAAGAGCTCCTCGAAAAGCGCCTCTAAAGGCTCGGCCAAGCGCTCGAAGAAGAAATCCGGGCGGCGCAAGACTGCAGGGTCCAGATCCGCTCCGGCGAGATCCGCTCCGGCGAGGTCCGAGCCGCAGTCCGAGTCCCAGTCCCACTCGGGACCCAGCTCTGATTTCTCCTCGTTCTCCTCGTCCTCCTCAATGGGCGACGGAGACTCGGGGAACGGCAGCTGAGCTGACGATCAAGGGCGATTGCGGTAGACAATACGTGCGCTGGTGTGGCTGGCCGGGCTCGTCCCGGCCAACCACCTCCTGGCGGTCCAAGCCACTCACTCTGCCAGTGCGCAGGGCCGCTTTCCCTCGCAGTATCTCAGATAGGAGCGGGCGCCCGCACCTTATTGCGGGATTGCGAGCGGCCGCTGGACGGCTGCCAACGCGCCGCCCCGCCAGCGGATTGCCTACGCTCTTCCCGCGCAATAGCATCGCAATGTCACGCTCGGCGCGGCCGTGCCCGAAGGCTTGCGCTCGCACCAATTCGCATCCTCGGCCTACAGGAGGTTCGCTATGCCGGCGACTTTCAACATTCTGATCATGGGCGCCTCCTATGGATCCCTGCTGGCTTCCAAGTTGTTGTTCGGCGGCCATAAGGTCCATCTGGTCTGTCTGCCGGCTGAGGCTGATCTGATCAACGCCGAAGGGTTTCGCGTTAGGCTCCCGGTGCGCGGCCGCAAGGAGCCAGTGGAGCTCGATTCACGCAAACTGCCGGGCAAGGTGACGGCGGGCGGTGTCGGAAGCGTCAATCCGGCAGATTTCGATCTCGTCGGGCTCGCCATGCAGGAGCCGCAGTACCGTTCGCCAGGGGTGCGCGAGCTGCTCGATGCCGTGGCGAAGTCGCGGGTCCCGTGCATGTCCATCATGAACATGCCTCCGCTGCCCTACGTGAAGCGTATTCCCGGCCTCGACTACGAGGGGCTCAAGCCGGCCTATACCGACGCGAGCGTCTGGGACAGCTTTGATCCTGCCACCATCACCTTGAACAGTCCTGACCCTCAGGCGATCCGTCCGCCAGAGGAGAAGGTGAATGTGCTGCAGGTCACCCTGCCGACAAATTTCAAGGTGGCGCGCTTCGACAGCGAGAAAGCGACCGGCATACTGCGGCAGCTGCAGAATGAGATCGAGGCCATTCGTTACGAAACGCCGGATGGCAAGATCGAGCTGCCGGTGAAGCTGAAAGTCTACGATTCGATTTTCGTGCCGCTGGCCAAGTGGGCGATGCTGCTCGCGGGCAATTATCGTTGCGTAACCAAAGACGGGATGCGCACCGCCCAGGAAGCCGTGCACAGCGACATCGAGACCTCGCGCGCCGTCTACAATTTCGTATTCGACCTGTGCGTGAAGCTTGGCGCGAAACCGCAGGACCTGGTGCCTTTCGAGAAGTACGCTGCCGCCGCGCAAAGCCTGGTGCGCCCAGCGTCAGCCGCGCGCGCGCTCAACAACGGCGCTGTCTATATCGAGCGCGCGGACAAGCTGGTGCAGCTCATTGCCAGGCAGAAGGGGCTGAGCCATCCGGTGATCGACGCTACCGTGGCGCTCGTCGACGCGAGACTTGAGGCCAATCGCAAGAAGGCCGCCGCCGCCTGACTATTGCGCGGCTGCGGCGCTGGCGGGCACCGCGGACCTAATGCGCTGGCTCGCCCACGGCCTCGCACAACCGGAACGACTCCGCTTGACGCGTCATGGTCAGTCGGCGCCGGTGAAATGCGTCCAGTGTCGAGCGGTGTCCGATCGAGACGATCGTCGTATCCTTCAGGCGCTCTGCCAGTAGCCGGTAGAGGTCGGCTTCCGCGGGCTCGTCGAGCGAGGCAGTCGCCTCGTCGAGGAAGAGGTAATCCGGGCGCTCGAGGATAACCCGCGCAATGCCGAGCCGCTCCTGCTCACCTGGTGACAGCATCCGGTTCCAATGCGCCTCCTCATCAAGCCGCTGAGCGAGGTCGGGCAACCCAACGGCCTTGATGACCTCGGCGATTTCCTCATGGGTAAAGACGCCTGGCTCGGCAGGATAGCTCACCGCCGC
>JBJMTV010000036.1:0-158796 GCA_045811525.1 Xanthobacteraceae bacterium
CTCATGACTTACGGCAGCAACATTGCGGACGCCTATCGGCAGGTCGGTGTGTATGCTGGGCGTATCCTCAAGGGCGGAAAACCGGCCGACCTCCCGGTCGTGCAGTCAACCAAATTCGAGCTCGTTATCAACGCCCAGACTGCCCGGACGCTCGGGCTCACCGTGCCACAGACGCTGCTCGCAATCGCCGACGAGGTGATCGAATGAGGACGCGGCGGGAGATCATGATGCTGCTCGGTAGCGCGGCGGCTTGGCCGCTCGCGGCGTGGGCGCAGCCGCGCGATCGCATGCGCCGCATCGGCACCATCATGGGATTGGCGGAGAAAGACCCGCAAGCGCATCTGAACGTGGAGGCGTTTCAAAAGGGGTTGCTTGAGCGCGACCTGAACGTTGGCAAGAATTTGCGGATCGACTATCGCTTCGGGGCGGCCAGCGTCGAAACGATTCGCTCGGCAGTGGCGGACATTTTGGCCACGTCGCCCGAAGTGATTTTGGCTCAGGGCACAGCTGTCACGGCAGGTTTGCAGAAGCAGACACGAACCATCCCGGTCGTATTCACTGTGGTGTCAGACCCTGTGGGCAGCGGCTTCATCCAAAGTTTTGCGCGTCCTGGCGGCAATCTAACCGGGTTTACCAATTTTCTTGAACCGTCGATGGCCGCCAAGTGGGTCCAGCTCCTCAAGGAGATTGCACCGCGCGTTTCGCGCGTCGGGATATTGTTCAATCCGCAGTTGGCCGCCGGCGGAGGAATGTATTTCGTGCGACCGGTGGAAACCTCAGCCGCCGCGCTTGGGATTAAGGCACTCCAACTAGCGGTTCAAACTCCTGCTGAGATCGATCAAGCTATCAACGCGTTCGCGCAAGAGCCGGGCGGCGGCCTGATTGCGCCTGCGGACGCCACCACTCTGCCGCATCGTGATATGATTCTTGTACTCGCGGCACGGCATCGCCTGCCGGCGGTTTATCCTTACCGCTTCTTTCTGACCAGTGGTGGCTTGATGTCCTACGGCATGGACTATGCTGATGTGTTCAAACGTGCGGCTGAATACTGCGTCCGCATCCTTGAAGGTGAGAAGCCTGCTGACCTCCCGGTTCAGGCGCCGACAAAGTACCAACTGGTGGTGAATCTCAAGACCGCGAAGGCACTCGGCCTCGATGTGCCGCCCACGCTGCTCGCCCGCGCTGACGAGGTCATTGAGTGAAGCGGCGACGCGAGGTGATCACGCTCCTCAGTGGCGCTGCGTTTGCGTGGCCGCGAGTAGCGTGCGCGCAGCAGCCAAGGTCTCCGATAATTGGATTTCTGAGCAGCGGGTCGGCTGAAGCTTTCGCTCACCGGGTGCGTGCGTTTCATGAGGGTTTAAGAGAGGCCGGCTACGTCGAAGGCGAGAACGTAATGGTTCTTTACCGTTGGGCCGAGGGACAAAACGATCGGCTTGCGGCACAGGCGGGGGAGCTCGTCGGTCGGCAAGTCGCCCTGATCGCGACGTTCGGAAGTATCGCAACTTTGACCGTCAAGAAAGCAAGCACAACGATCCCCGTGGTCTTTGCTCTCGATGAAGATCCTGTGAGGCTCGGTCTTGTAGACAGCCTCTCCCGGCCGGCCGGAAACCTGACAGGCACTAGTTTTTTGGGCAACGAGGTTGTCGCGAAGCGGTTGGAGCTCCTGCGTGAGCTGGTGCCCACAGCCAAACGTCTCGCTGTCCTGGTCAATCCGACGTATCCCGCCACTCAGACCATGTTGCGCGATCTGCCGCCGGCGGCACGCGGCTTGGGGTTGGAGATCGATGTCCTCAAGGCCAGCACCACGGCCGAAATTGACGCCGCCTTTGCAACGTTTCTGCGCGAACGGCCTGACTCACTCTTTGTTGGCGGCGATCCGTTCTTCTCCAGCCGGCGTGTTCAACTTGTAAATCTGGCGTCTCGCCACGGCATTCCGTCCACGTTCAGCTCCCGTGAGTTTCCCGAGATTGGAGCGCTGATGAGCTACGGTACCAACATTGCGAACTCGTGGCGTCAGGCGGGCTTGTATGTGGGGCGCATCCTCAAGGGGTCTAAGCCGGCGGATTTGCCGGTAATGCAAGCGAGCAAATTCGAACTGGTCATCAATGCTCAGACCGCCAAAATGTTTGGTCTGACTGTACCATCCACTCTGCTGTCGACGGCGGACGATGTCATCGAATAGGTGCAGGTGGAAGACGCCAGGCAAAGCTGGTGCGGTCCAGCCGGTGCAAGTCCGGCCGCAAGGACTGGGGTCCCCTTAGTAGCGAGTGTTGCGTGGCTGCTGGCGACAGCAGTTGCGAAGCGTACACAGCGATTGCCTGGGGTGTTGTGCGGCAGCTCTATGCGAGGTGCTGATGCCCTGCCAGGGTCAAAGGCCACAGAATGGTCGCCTGCTGCCCCCGCGCCCCCGTCGGCGATGCCGCAGCGCCACCGCCCAGGATGGTGGCCTCATTTCCGAACGAGTCGTCGAGCGTTCGCCCTTACACGCGCGCGGTAGCGGCGAATAACCTTTTGCCCAGAACCGCCTCTCAGGACCGTGGCCAGTGCTTCGCCCCGGCAGCAACCTTCTCGGTCAGCATGAGCCTTGCTTCCTTGCTCGCTGCGCTACCTCCACCAGCAATTTTCGTGAGCCTCAGGGCGATGACCGTTTGCGCATCGATGCCGAGCTGCACCACCTCCTTTAACGCCGTAAACCAGATGCTGAGCACTGTGGGGGTCTCCAAAGCCGGATTGCTGGCGTTAGCGGCGCATCCAGCGGGATAGCAGCAGTGCTCGCAACTGATTTACCCCCGCACTGCGGGAGCCAGGGTCTGAACGCTAGGTGTTCTTGGCAACGCCGTGTTCGAACACCTTGCCCATGCCGGCCTGCAGAGGTCCTACGGACTCCCTCATGACTTTTTGAGCTGATGCCGTGAGATGCGACGCCTCTTCGGTAAGAGCTTCGCACTGTTTGCGTGCATGGGTCATCGATAGTTCAAAAACTCGGATGGCGACTGGACGCGCGTGAGCCGGCGCGCCAAGTCAAACGTGGCATTCATATTGTTCTGAGCCAGATCGATTAGCTGGACATTGAACTCCGCTACACCCCTAGAGGCCGTCCGATACGAATCCTGCATCGCTTTTGTGGTCTCGGCGGTGGCTGTTTTCGCTTTTTCGATTGTCTCTTGTGCGTGTTCGGTCCCCTTCTGGGCAAAGTTACGTACGGTGTTTTCCGCCATAGCTAGGTCCTCCTTCGTCAATGGGTCTCGGAGCTTCGGCGATTTCTTGTGGTCAATGGGCCTTCTGCGATGTCTTATGACGGCTGGACTTCGGCGATTTCGGCACCTGTAGCTCCGACGGAATTTCTGATTTGAGCTAGGCCGCCGTCTCACTGTCCCGCGAAGATGGCGGTGGCACAGTGGCGAGGTGGTTGGCGGTCGCAAGAAAATCTGCCGCCATGTCGCGCAACACGACTGCCGCCCACCCTCCGGTTCGTTCGTCCAGTTCGCGGCAGCAATCGGCCTGAACGCGGTAATACCGCACATTCAGCATCAGCATTGGAGAACTCGTGAAACTGCGAGTAACGCTGGTCCATTTGATAACCGAAGGAACAAGTGTACGGTTCCAAACAGAGATTAATTAATTCCGGGCATCAGCGGCCTCTGGAGCGCAGGGGCGCCGAATCCGCGCAACTATCCCATACCACGGGCCGGAACTACGACGAGGTGCTGCGCGTGATCGACTCGCTTCAGCTCACCACCAAGCACAAGATGGCAAGTCCGGTGAATTGGAAGAACCGCGAGGATTTTATCATTGCGGGCTCCGTCACCGGCGACGACGCCAAAAAACAATATCCCAGGGTTGGCGGGCACCGAAGTCCTATCTGCGCATCGTGCCGCAGCCAACAGGGTAGGTGCGCCGGAGACCGGACCGGGGTTCGTCAGTGCACCAGCGGGCCGCTGGCCTTCTTCCAGGCGTCAATTCCGCCCTGGACATGGCACGCCGACGCGAGACCGGCATCCTGCGCAGCCTGCACCGCCATCGCTGAGCGCTCGCCGAAGGCACAGTAGAACAGCAGCCTCTTGCTAGCAGCCTTGGCGAGCCCGTGGAGCATGCCGCCTTCGGCGATGTTCTCCTGCAAACTTGCATAAGGCACGTGTAGCGATCCTGGAATGGTCCCGTGGCGCTCTCGCTCAGTGCGTTCACGCAAATCAATTAGAGCGACTGCCGGCTTTCCGACCAGGTTGAGCGCCTCCGCGGCAGTTACCGCCCAGCCGCGGCGCGCAATCTCTTCCTGATGGAGACCGACCTTCATGTTGGCGGGGACAGCAACATCCATCATCTTCGGGCTGCCGAGCTTCAGGTTGTTCATCAGCTCGACATATTCCTCTATCGATTTTACCTGCAGCCGCGGGTTGAAGGCTTTCTCCTCGCCGATGGTGGAGACGGTGTCGCCCTTGTAGTCATGCGCCGGATAGACCAGCGTCGGCTCGGGTAGCTGCAGAAGCCGGCCGAAGATCGAATCGTATTGCGCGCGTGGATTGCCGTTTTGAAAATCGGTGCGGCCGGTGCCGCGGATGAGCAACGTGTCACCCGTGAACACCCTGTCCGGCATGATGAAGCTATACGAATCATCGGTGTGGCCAGGGGTGTAGATCGCTTCGAGCGACAGGCCTTCAATGGTGAGCTTTTCGCCATCCGCAAGCCGCATCGAGACGACGTCCGCCTTGGTCTGCTCGCCCATTACGGTGATGCAATGAGTCTTGTCGCGTAATGCGCCGAGGCCGGTGATGTGATCGGCATGCAAGTGGGTATCGACGGCCTTCACGAGTTTCAGGTTCAGCTCGTGCACGAGCTGAAGGTAGCGGTCGACATTCTCGAGGACCGGGTCGATGATCAGAGCCTCGCCGCCGGGCCGGCTGGCGAGCAGGTAGGAGTAGGTTCCAGACACCTGATCAAAGAGTTGACGAAAGATCATGGCCTTAGCCTTTGTCCGATGAGCGGTCCGTGTGCTGCTTCACATATTTGAAGAAGGGACAAGCATGTGAGTGACTGGCTGCACGAACTTCTCGTTCTATGGATGGCAGTGCAGTTTTCGGCCTTACCTACTTGGTCCCGCGGCAATCTACACAGCGGTACTGCTACTCGCAGTAGGCCAGCGAGCACTGTCGTTTAGGGCAATCTCCCTCGGGACGTTGCCACCTGTTTCGCCATTATCTTCGGACTATTCGTCGCTTTCACGACTGCCCAGGTTTGCAACGATGATGAATGGCCCAACAGGGCAGCCGCGAGGCCAGTGCGCTAAGAGCCGTCGTCGTCCTCGCCACCAGCTTCCCGGGAGAGCCAGAAGCGCGCGTTCGCGCCCTAATTCATCACTACATCGAAGATACCGCAACTCAGGAATGGTGAATGATGGCGCAGGGCACGGCCACGATGGTGGCACGCGGATCGGCCCTGAAGTCAACCTTACTCTCCGAGGTCATGGCCCGGCCCCGCGAAACTGGGTCCGACCCCTGCACGGCTCCGAGAGTCCCAAGCGTATGGCGCGGACACGCGTTCATGCTCGCTGCGCAACCATCAATCGTCCGAGCGCCTTGTGAGCGGACCTCCACAGGCTGCGTCGCAGGAGTAGCCGCTGGGTCGGCATTGCATGACCGCGTCGGCCCTGGCGAGCAGGCATTCTACGGATGAGATTTACAATGGGGATAGTCCCAGCCTTCCTCGTCGGGGACAATGACGGACCGGCTCCGATCAATGGGAATTCGGGACCGCCCGACCGCACCGAGATCCCCTTGGCAGAATCCACACGTGGAACGGCTCATCGGCACGCTCCGCCGCGAGTGCCTCGATCACCTGCCGCAGCTCCTGAGATCGTACTTTCGTTACTACAACGAGACGCGCACGCATCTGGGTTTGGACAAGGACACTCCCCTTCCCCGCCCGGGACAACGATCTGGTACCATCGTCCACCTATCCTGTCCGGATTGCACCACTCTTATGCTCGGACCTAATTTTCGGGAGGCACAGGTGTCGGTGCCATCGCGGCGCAAGCCAAATTGCTGGCACCGGCTTCTGCTAACACGGCCCCGTCGCTGGAATGTACCATCAAGGGCAATGTCAACCGGCAGGGTGAGCGCATCTACCATTTGCCCGGAGAAGCGACCTACGCCGCGATCAACATGCAGGATTCACAGAAGCGGTGGTTCTGTTCGGAGGAGGATGCGCGCGCTGCCGGGTGGCGACCAGCGAAGCGATGACATGGACGCCGCTGAACCCTACGGCGCTGACACCTTGCGGGGACGTACGTAGGAAACGTAGAGGGCGGACACGTTGCCGCGTCCAAGCTGTCTGCGGCGCGCCACATCGGACAGAATCGCCAAAGTTGATCGCGTCGCTGGACGCGGCGACCATGCCCACTTCTGGCGTAATTGGCGGGGATGGAGCGGTGGCCGTCTGGGTCGACCGCATGCGGGGAAGAAGGGGCTACGCCACCGACACGGCGGCCAATGGGGAGCGGAGAAACGGTGCAACCCTTAGCAGCTTTCGAAACGCGCACGTTTCCGACGGGGCTAGGGGATCTCTGTTGGTCGCAGCACCGGAAGGCAGCGAATGCCCGCAGTGAGCAACTGGAAATGCCTCGGTAGGGCCTGCTTCCCCTCTGGACCCATCTGCGACATTGAACTACCAAATTTGCTGTCATCCACACTGAGTGTTTCGGCGCAACTCTGTGGTAATCTGCTCCCCCCGCCTAAGATGGAGAGAACCGATGAGGCGACGCGAATTTATCAGCTTCGTCGGTAGCGCAGCGACGGCATGGCCACTCGCGGGGCACGCGCAGCAGTCGGCAGGTATGAAGCGGATCGCGGTAGTCCACCCTATCGTTTCGCCCGAAACCATGAACGAGAAGAGCGAAACTCCTTTTTATCTCGGTCTATTCACCGAGTTGCGCAGGCTGGGTTACGTCGAAGGTACAAATCTAATAGTAGAACGACGTTCTGGTGAGGGGAAAACAGAACGTTATGCAGATGCTGCACGAGAACTTGTCTTTCTGAAACCTGACGTGATGGTAGTCACGAGCTCGCGGATTTTGGCATATTTCCGCGAAGCGACGACGACAATCCCAATTATCGCTATCACCGGAGACCCAATTCTTTTTGGGATCGTTTCTAATGTATCCCGGCCAGAAGGGAACATCACAGGTTTCAGTGCTGATGCGAGCGTTGAAATTCATGGTAAGTATTTGGAGCTTTTAAAGGAAATCAAACCTAGTTTGTCCAAGGTAGGCCTTGTTTCTCCTGGGCTTTCGTGGGAGCCGTATGGACGGCCTCTTCGAGAGACATCCAGCAAGCTGGGAGTGAGTATTCTTGGTCCTGCATTAGACCACCCTTTCGGAGAACCAGAATTTCGCGACGTGATCGCGGCAATGGCCAGTGGCGGGGCAGATGCGCTCCTTGTAACTGCGGCTGCGGAAAATTTTCCTCAACGACGGCTGATTATCGACCTTGCCGAAAAATATCGAATGCCCGCTATTTACCCTTTTGCCGACTATGTAAAACAAGGTGGCCTTGCAGCATATGCCGTCGATATACGTGAAAACGGCACTCGCGCAGCGGGCTATGTTCACAAAATCCTTCAGGGAGCGAAGGTGGCTGACCTGCCGTACTATATGCCGACGAGAGTGCAACTCTTCCTCAACCTCAAGACTGCCAAGGCACTCGGTCTCGAAATTCCCCCGATGCTGCTCGCTCGCGCCGACGAAGTGATCGAATGATGAGGCGGCGCGAGTTTATCACGCTACTTGGCGGCACGGCGACGTTGCCGATCGGGGCGCGGGCGCAGCAAACCGAGCGGATGCGGCGCATCAGCGTGATCATGGGGTTCGCCGAGGATGATCAGGTCTGGCAAGCGTACCTCACCACCTTCAGGCAGCGGCTGCAGGACTTCGGCTGGAGCGAGGGCCGGAACGTTCGGTTCGAGTATTATTTCTCCGGAGAAAGCACCGAACGCACGCGCGCCGCAGCTGCCAATGTGGTTGCAGCGGCACCGGACGTGATTTTTGTCTCCACCAACCCCGTCGTGCGGGCTGTCTTAGACCTGACACGCACCATTCCAATCGTGTTCACATGGGTCTCAGATTCGGTCGGCAGCGGCTATGTCGAGAAGCTAGCCCGTCCGGGCGGCAACATAACCGGCTTCCACAATTACGAGCCGGCGCTCGGTGCAAAGTGGATGGGCATTCTCAGGGAGATCGCCCCGGCGGTTCGCCGTGTTGCTTTTCTGCACGTTCCGGAGATTACGGCGAATGTTGCGTTCATGCGTGTGGCGGAAGCGTCCTCGGGCGCGCTCGGCATCACGGTGTCCGGGGCAGGCGTGCGCAATGGGGCCGACATCGATAGCGTCCTGACCGAGTTTGCGCGTGAGCCGAATGGTGGCTTGATCGTAACTCCGAGCCCGCTCACTGCGACAAGACGCGACGTCATCGCCCAATCGGCTGCCCGGCTGCATCTGCCCGCCATCTATCCGTTCCGTTTCTATGCCGAGAGCGGCGGCCTGATTTCATATGGGATCGACCAGACGGAGCTGGTTCGAGAGGCCGCATCTTACGTTGATCGCATCTTGCGCGGGGCAAATCCGGCTGATCTGCCGGTGCAGCTTCCGACGAAATACCAGCTTGTGATCAACATGAAGACCGCCAGTGCGCTCGGCCTTAGCGTGCCCAATTCACTGCAGCTGCTGGCCGATGAAATGATCGAGTAGGTGCGCCAGGCAAAGCTTGGTGCGATCCAGCCGGTCCAAGTCCGGTCCAAGTAAGGAGTAGCGTCCGCTTGGTAGCGAGTGTTGCGTGGTCACTGGCGACAGTGGCTGCGAAGCGTACACAGCGATTGCGTGGGGTGTGGGATTGAGCCACGAAAGGTCATACGTCGCAGGGGCCGAGAGTTTTTATTCGCTCGAAGGCAATATGTGCGGCACCGTCCGTCAAGGGATGCGAGGTGCTGACGCCCTGCCGGGGTCAAAGGCCACATCACGTGCAAAAGGATCGTATCGGAACCTGGGAGGTCTCGGGTCCGGCCGTCAGTGTTGCGTGCGCGGGACGGCCCGCATCGGGAAGGCGAGGAGCCATAGCCGATGATGCACGGACGCGAGAAGTCGGACCCCGCCATAGTAGCGATGAAGCCGGCGAACAAAGCGGTTGACCCTGCTGTGGGGCCATCTGCAGAGGCGTACGTAGCGGAGCCGGTGGAGCGAAGGGCGGGGACCAAGGGGAATGCGGACCAGCAAAGCACGCGCCGGACGCAGTGTCGGGAAAGCGTGACACAGGCGCTGGAACGCATACGGAAAGTCGCAAGGGAAAGGAAGCAGGAGAAGTTCACCGCGCTCTTCCACCACATCACCATCGAGCTCCTGGAGGAGGCGTTCTTCGAGCTACAGGAGAACGCAGCACCGGGAGTCGATCGGCTGACGTGGCGAGACTACGAGGCAGACCTTGAACGAAACCTCACTGATCTGCGACCGGGTCCATCGGGGAGCATATCGGGCAATGCCGAGCCGGCGGGTCTACATCCCAAAGGCAGATGGTCGGCAGCGCCCGATTGCGGTTGCCGCTGTCGAGGACAAGATCGTCCAACGGGCAGTGACTGCGTTGCTGAACGCGATCTACGAGGAAGACTTCCTCGGGTTCTCGTACGGGTTCCGGCCAGGGCGCGGCGCGCATGATGCGATGGATGCGCTCTGTGTTGGAATCCACAGCAAGAAGGTGAGCTGGATACTGGACGCCGACATCCGGTCCTTCTTTGATGAGATCAGCCAGGAAAGGCTGATCCGTCTTGTGAAGCGCCGGATTGGCGACCCGCGCATCATCCGCCTGATCCAGAAGTGGCTAAAGGCGGGCATCCTAGAAGACGGGCTTGTGACGGTGAGCGACAGGGGGACGGGGGAAGGCTGCGCCGCAGCTGCTTGCGCAGTACCGTCGTGCCGTGCGCATCGACGCCGTGCACCTGAAAAACGTGCTTCGCCAAGTCTAGCCCAATCGTTGTAATCTCGCCCATGGATGGCCCTCCGTTTGCTGCTGATTCGCATCAGCCAGCAGTTTGGCACTTCGATGCCGCAAGGGGGCCATCCACCCCATCACTCGCGCCCGGGGGAACCGTCCCACCAGAAAGTCAGTCGGCATTTACGCCCTGGATCGTCCAATCGGTCCCGACTGTGGCTACGCTCGCACTGGAGGCGACCTGTACGCCGTTCATAAACCAGATTGCCACGGTGCCGCTGTTGCTGTCGCGCCAAAGAATGTCGGACTTGCCGTCGCCGTCGAAATCGCCGGTTTCGACTATGATCCAGTTGGTTGGTACCGCGCCGAACCCGCCAGACTGCGAGACCTGCAATCCGTTCAAAAGCCATATCGCCACCGTGCCAGTGCTGGCGTCGCGCCAGAGAATGTCGGGACTCCCGTTACCATCGAAATCCCCCGTTCCGACGATCGTCCAATTGCTTGGGACGGTGCCAAGATTCGCAGTCTGAATCACCTGCAAGCCGTTCAGCACCCAGATAGCGAGGGTACCAGTGTTGCTGTCGCGCCAAAAAATGCGACCCTGACCATCAGTTCCAACAACCGACCAGTTGCTCGGCACCGTGCCGATCGCCCCGGACTGTAAGACTTGCAAACCGTTCATCAGCCAGATCGCAACCGTGTTGGTCGTGCTGTCGCGCCAGAGAATGTCACCCTTGTCGTCGTCGTTGAAATCCGATGTTCCGACGATCGACCAGTTGGTCGGCACCGCACCAAGAGTGCCCGATTGTGAGACCTGCAAGTCATTAAGCAACCAGATCGCTACGGTCCCTGTATTGCTATCGCGCCAGAGCCAGTCATATCTTCCGTCGCCGTCGAAGTCGCGTTGGCCGACGATCGACCAGTTGCTCGGAACCGTACCGAGGGCGCCTGATTGCAAGACCTGAGAGAGGTTCATCAGCCAGATTGCGGTGCTGCCGCCAGTGTGGCGCCAAGCAATATCACTCTTGCTATCACAATTAAATTCGTGAGTAGTACTACGCGTTTGATCAGCACCGGCGTGCAGTTTCTTATGTCAGTCGCATCTTGAAGGGCGAGAAGCGGGCGGACCTTCCAGTTCAAGAGCTCACGAATACGGGCTCGTCGTAAACCTCAGCGGCCAGCGCGCTCAAACGGCCCATTGGAACACCACAACGTTCCTGGCGGCGCTGCGCTGTGACCGGATCGACGCTCCGTGGTTGCTCGAGGGCCCGATCGACGGCAAGAGCTTCGCGACCTACGTCGAGAAGATTCTCCTGCCTACGTTGCGGCCCGGCGACATTACCGCAGCGTCGACGGCCGAGCCCGCCAATGGCGGGCGTTTTAACGCACGCCCGGAAATCTCGCGGTTCGAAAGAATGCGTGGTGGTCCCCAGAGGACTCGAACTGCGTGCCAGGCACGCAGTCATATCGAACCTGTCTCGGAGACCAGGACCAAACTGCTAGGGTCGTAAGACTCGAAACATCGTTGCTTGACGCTCATAACGTGCAGGACGCCGTTGGCGCCTGGTTTTGACCATTGCCTCAAGAACCAATTTTTTTGAACTAGGGCCTCAACTGGCATTCTCCCGGGCGTCGCATCGCTCAAACTGAACCCAAGCACGCCAGAATTTTTCGCATCCGGCGCGGCGCCGTTCGCGCTGCGCGCCATCCTCTCGTTGGTGCTGATGGGAATGTACGGCCGTCAGATAGACAAAGGCAGAGACCGCATGACGTAATACCGCATTCCTATCGCGCGCGATGCTCGTGCAGCAGTAACGCGGATCTACCCATCGGGCTCCTAGCTCTTCACCGCGAACGGGCGGGTAAATCCAACAGGGCTTCAACCTGCTCAGCTTCGCAACTCCGTGATCCACTCGCAGTGCTCAAGGTAGAACTCATAGACCGATGGTCAGGTTGTACCCCGAGACCCCGCAGTGCAGCCGCCTGAGCGAGCGCCTCCCAGGTGAGGCGCGCCAGCCGTTCTCGTGGTCAGTGGCTCGCCCGAACTGATCCACCTTGTGAACGGCAGACGGAATAGGGGTGGTGCGTCTCTATGGGACTAAGGGCCGCGCACTAATAATCACTACGCCGCGTCCGCGTTCGGGCAGCCGCGACGGTTGAGCCCACATTGCCAAATGACCGAGTCCTGACCCCGAGCGGACTATGGGACGGGTCATTCTGCTGTGCTGCACAAGACCGAGTGATCTGGTAGTATGTTCCTCGCAACGGGGAATGGCCTTGAAGCGGCGTGATTTCGTTACGCTCATCGGCGCGGCGACTGGATGCTGGTTCGATCCAAGTATGACGATGGTGGTTTTTCCGGCGGTGATACCGACCGTCCGGCACTGCAGCAACTGCTGGAGGACGTTCGTAGCAGCAAGATCGATGTCATTGTCGTCTATAAGGTGGACCGCCTGACCCGCTCTTTGGCGGACTTCGCCAAACTGGTCGAACTGTTCGATCAACACAGCGTCTCCTTCGTCTCGGTGACCCAGCAGTTCAACACCACCACCTCGATGGGGCGGCTAACTCTCAATGTCCTTCTCTCCTTTGCGCAGTTCGAACGTTTGCGAGGGTGCTGCCCATTTTTCGCGGCGCGTCACTGCTCGCGTCCATTTCGCGGCTGAAGAACGCGCCGATCCGTTGCACCGCGCGGCGCGACTCCGGCACGAAGCGTGCGAACAGAGGCCAGACATGCGGCATGCGCCGCGCGATCTCGAGCTCCACCCGAGAGCCCGCCTCCCGCAGCCGCTGAGCCATGCGCACGGCGTCGTCGAGCAGGATTTCGTCACTGCCGACCAGGATCAAGCTGGGCGGCAGACCGCGGAGATCGCCAAAGAGCGGCGAGAGATAGGGGTGACGCGGATCGCTCGCTGCTACATAGTTGCGGGCCAATGTGAGCGCCTGCTCCGCCTTCAACATCGGCTCAGCAGCAGCGTTGCGCGTGAAGGACGAGCCGGAAAGCGTGAGGTCGGTCCAGGGCGAGAGCGTCACCGCCGCTGCCGGCAATGCTGTGGCCTCCTCGCGCAGCCGCAGCAACGTGGCAAAGAGAAGCCCGCCGCCCGCGGAATCGCCCATGATGCCGAGGCGGGACGGCAGCGTGCCGATGCTGAGCAACCAGCGGTAAGCAGCAACTGCATCATCGAGCGCAGCCGGAAACGGATGCTCGGGGGCGAGACGATAGTCGATGCACAGGACGCGTGCGCGCGCCGCTGACGCAATGCGCCACGTGAAGTCGCGATAGAGCGAGGGTGAGCCGAAGTTATACGCTCCGCCATGCAGATGGAGGATCATGCGGTCACTGCGCGATTGCGGCGTCCACACTTCCACTGCGCCGACCCCGCCCGCATCCACTCGTCGGGTCTGCGTGCCGCGCGGCGGATTGGCAATCATGGAGTTTGTGCGTGCGACGCGCACCCGCAGCGCGGGGATGTCCGGCTCGTCTGGTGCCCTGCGCTTCAACCAGCGCAGCGCCAGACGCAGCAGCTCGGACGGCACGCTCATGATGCCGCCGCGCGCAGGAGGCGCTCGTCCCGCTTGTTGCTTTGCAGCGTAACCTGGATCGCCTCACGCAAGGTCGCGTGCTCGCGCTTCTCCCATCGCTCGATGTGGATGTCGGCCAACACGCGCGCCGGCTTGGCGAAGACGACGACGCGGTCGCCGACACCGATCGCTTCCTCGAGCTGATGCGTGATCAGCACGGCGGTGCTGCCGCATTCGCGCGCGAGCGCCAGGAACGTCTCGCGCAGCTCCGCCGCGGTGACCTCGTCGAGGTGGCCGAATGCCTCGTCGGCCAGCAGAATGGTCGGCTGTAGCACGAAGGCGCGCGCGATTGCCACGCGCTGGCGCATGCCACCGGACAACTCGCGCGGATAGGCATGGGCAAAGCTCTGGAGCCCGAGCCGCGTGAGCCAGGACATCGAGCGCTGCCGACGCTTCGCCTCAGGCACCCCGGTGATCTCCAGCGGCAGTTGCACATTGTCGAGCGCCGAGCGCCACGGAAGCAGCCGATCCTGCTGGAACACGGTAGCGATCTGCCCGCGAAAATCGTCGAAGTCACCATAAGGCGTCTTGCTGCCGACGGCGAGCGTCACGATCTGGCTACGCCGGCTGCCGAAAAATGGATCGGCTGCGATCACAAGCGCACCCGCCGCCGCTTGTGCAACCCCTCCAAACGCAGTGCGAAAGTCACTTTCGGCGGCAGCGTGGAGTACGAGAATATCGGCCCCCATCTTGCGGGCGGCCGCCTCGATCTCTTTCCTCTCAGGCTCAGCGTTCGGGCCATTGCATTGTCGCTTGGGGCCGCCCGAGTGCCGAGTCGTCATGGCTGCGCAGCGCGGGTGACGTCCAGATTTCCCGGGGTTGCCATACCTTGAGGAACAAGACCAGGGAAGCCCATGGAGATCAGCGACGCGCCGATGTCGACGATCTACGGGTTTTGTAGTTCGAGATCAGAAATTGCGGAATCGCGAAGCTCGCCCCAGTCACCAGGATCGCTGGCCAGACTTGCATCATTCCGCGCCGGCCAGCGAACACCCAGATGAGCCAGAACGGCACGATCAAGGAGAAGAATGGCAATTGCCGGCCAACCATTGCACCCAGCGCAAAGGGATCCAGTCCGGTGACGCTGGCGAGACCGGCGATCGGCGTGCCCAAAGCGCCATAGGCGACCGGTGCCGTATTGGCGATAAGCGACAATCCCGAGGCCCCGAGGGCGACGTTGGGTTGACGAACTCATGTGAGCGCGCCGCAGCTACCACATTCGAACCGAGTCTCCGCGTGAGGCAGTGTCCATTTCCGGGAAACGGCATTTCAACGCCAGAGACAACTCGGCCAAATTCCCCTTCAAGCCGGAATTTGTCTCTGCTGAGACGGCAACGCGGACGGCAGAGCCCGCCAGTGGCGGGCCTTTTAAGGGACGCCGGGAAATCTCGCGGTTCGACAGAATGCGTGGTGGTCCCCAGAGGACTCGAACTGCGTGCCAGGCACGCAGTCATATCGAACCTGTCTCGGAGACCAGGACCAAACTGCTAGGCTCGTAAGACTCGAAACATCGTTGCTTGACGCTCATAACGTGCAGGACGCCGTTGGCGCCTGGTTTTGACCATTGCCTCAAGAACCAATTTTTGGAGCCGGGACATGACCGGCCTGCAGCCATGCAAATAAGGGACATACTCCACTTGCGGCAAAGCATCGTTTCTCCAGCATGCCTTAGTTTTTCTCATGACGTACAGGCGGCTTGCGCGCGCGCGATCGTGCGCCGAGCATCGCGGTGCCAGCATTCGTGAGCACGGCAGGTTCGCCCAACATCTCGGTGTCCACTGAGCATTTGGCCTCAACGACGGCGGCCCCTACGGACGGAGGCATCGGCGATCCTCGCCTAGATCGACCTCATCGGTGTGCAATGTGCGCCGGCTGAAGGTCGTGCCGACGGAAGCGGACGCGCACACGCCGGCGCTCGATCGGAAAAGAAGCAGAGTTTACCCGTTCTTGCCTCAGTCAGTGCGTGCGACGGTGTTTGTCGACAAGGCGTATACTCCCTTTCGCGTCTTCCAACCAAAGGAGCACCTCATGAAGTGGATCACTCGCGAATATGTTAAAGTGGACCGCGTGGCTTGTCCTTGGCTGATCAAGAAATTCGTGGACGAGAATGCGGAATTCTTCTTCGTGCCTCCTGCCAAAGTGATGGACGAGGCCAAACGTCTCGGCGCCACACCGTATGATGTGAAGGATGTAGAGCTAGGCCATCACGGCAAGGAGTGTTCGTTCGAGGCGATCTTGAAAAAATACAAGCTCACCGACGATCCAGCGCTCGTGCTGCTCGGAAGAATAGTGAATGGGGCCGACACCGACAACACCCTGCATCATCAGCCCGAAGGTCCCGGACTGAATGCCATCGCCGAAGGTTTTCGGCATCTCGGGCTCCAGGATGATCACGCAGTGAATGCAGCCGAGTGGATTGTCTACGATGCACTCTACGCGTACTGCCAAAAAATGGTCCGTGATGGGAAGCCTAAGGGCGCGTTTGCACAAAGGGCGTTAGATGCGCGCGGAGCGGCACACGCGGGTGCTCCCCAGTTCGATAATGCGAGTGTATGGTCTGGCAATGCGACTCTCGACTTTGTCGACCGTGTTCAGGAACCGTTTACCCAGACTTGTGTCGGCAACGAAGCTGTCCTGCTGAGTCTCGTCACACCTATCGTGTGTGGTAATAAGGCCCTGCCGACCACGACGCGGAGCCATAAGGGGTTCGCTCGCGATCAATCCGGTGGAGGGATAAATCTAGCCCGCAGTCTTTTGCGTAAGCGGCGTCTGTTCCCGCTGCCAGTCTGAACCGCAGTCGCGGTCTGCTGCTCGGCCTCCTGCCTGGGATAGATGCGGGGGAGCCGGAGGCTGACAGTGCACTTGCCGCCGACTTTTAGCGCAAGTTCATTGGCCGTTGCCCGGCTCAGTTCCGCTTCAACGAGCTTTTTTTCATAGAGCAATTCGGCGGTGACGCGCTGACCCAGCGCTGACATGAAGCGCACAATTGCGATGCCGGGAAGCTTCGCGTCTGCAGTGGGGGTTGGATCGTCAGGTGGCGAGAGAACGACATCGTGGGGCCGCACGAACGCGATGCCGGGCCCATCCCGCCCGCCGGGATCCGCAGGCAGTTCCTTGTCACCCAACCGTGCCTTGCCGCCTTGAATAGTGCAAGGAAACGCATTGGTGCGCCCAAGAAAATCAAACACAAACGGTGTCTTCGGACTTTCATAAATCTCGGCCGGGGAACCTATCTGTTCGATACGGCCTCGATTCATGAGGGCGACACGATCGGCAAGGCCCAGAGCCTCCTCTTGATCGTGCGTGACGAAGATAGTTGTAAGGCCACTCGTATCATGAATGTCACGTAGCGAACGACGAAGGTCGACGCGTACCTTGGCGTCAAGGGCACCGAACGGCTCGTCGAGCAGGAGGATTTGCGGATCAACCGCAAGCGTGCGGGCCAACGCCACTCGCTGCCGTTGCCCTCCAGACAACTGACCTGGGAAACGATGCTCGAACCCGCCGAGTTGTACGAGACCGAGCAGTTCCTTCACGCGCTCAGTAATTTGAGTTGGTGTTGGTCGTTTCGGGCGAGGTCGCACGCGAAGCCCGAAAGCGACGTTTTCAAATACTGTCATGTGGTCGAACAACGCATATTGCTGAAAAACAAAGCCAACGCGCCGCTCATCGAACGGCAGCGTACTTGCGTCGCGGGCATCAAGCTCGACAAGTCCTTCGTCCAAGTGCTCGAGCCCGCCCAAGATGCGCAGCAATGTCGTCTTTCCCGATCCGGACGGTCCTAGTAGGCCCAGGAACTCCTTCGGTCTAACTTCAAGGTTGATCCGGTCGAGCACCACTGTTTCTTCAAACCGCTTGCTCAGGCTCTTCACATCGATGCGCAAATAAACCCCCTAGTGCAATCGGCCACGCACAAGGTGGGAGCCCGCATGCCATTCGAGCACCGCCTTCAGAATCAGCGTTGCGAACGCCATGAGCGTGAGGAGGGATGCGACAGCGAATGCTGCGGTGAACGCGAAGTCGTTGTAGAGGACCTCGACGTGCAGTGGCATGGTGTTCGTCAACCCGCCGATGTGGCCGGAAACGACAGCAACGGCACCGAACTCGCCGATGGCCCGGCCGTTACACAAGAGCAAGCCATAGAGCAAGCCCCATTTGATGTTGGGCAATGTGACACGGCGAAGCGTTTGCCACCCGCTCGCACCAAGCATTAGCGCTGCTTCCTCGTATTCAGTCCCTTGCTTTTGCATCAGAGGAATCAGCTCGCGGGCGACGAACGGCAGCGTTACGAAGAGCGTTGCGATCACGACACCTGGAACGGCATATATAATCTTGACCTCATGAGCGGCGAGCCACGAGCCGAAGGCTCCCTGAAGGCCAAACAACAAAACGAACACCATACCGGCGATGACCGGCGATACCGAGAAAGGCAGATCGACAAGCGTGATCAGCAGGTTCTTGCCTGCGAAGTCGAATTTTGTGATCGCCCAGGCGGCGGCAATGCCGAAGGCGGCGTTGAGCGGCACGACGATCAGTGCCGTCAGCAGAGTTAGACGAATCGCTGCGAGCGTTTCGGGCTCGCTGATGGCGACCCAATACGCCAGCAATCCCTGTCGGAACGCCTCGGTGAACACCACGATCAAGGGGAGAAGTAGGAAGAGCACGAAGAACGCAAGCGCGATCCCGATCAGCGTTATTCGCGCCGGCCGGCTCTCATTTAATACCACAGCCGGCAACTTGGGCGGTGTGCAAGCATCCCGCAGACTTGGGGCGAGCTCAACCACCTTGCCGTCTCCTCGTCCACGCCTGCAGCAGATTGACCGTCAGCAATAGTAGAAATGAAGCGACCAGCATGAGTCCAGCAATCACAGCGGCGCCGGGATAGTCGAACTGCTCCAGCTTGATCACAATCAGCAACGGAACGATCTCCGAGTAGCCGGGCATGTTTCCGGCAATGAAAATAACGGACCCGTATTCTCCAATTGCGCGCGCGAAGGCGAGCGTAAAACCGGTAATGACCGCCGGCATTAGCGGTGGGAAGACGATCCGGCGTAAGACGTTCCAACGCGATGCACCGAGCAGGGCTCCCGCTTCCTCCAATTCTTTGTTAAGGTCTTGAACCACCGGCTGCACGGTCCGCACTACAAACGGGAGGCCGACAAATATCAGAGCAACCAGAATCCCGAGCGGCGTGAAAGCGACTTTGATTCCGGCAGCAGCAAGACCTTGCCCAAGCCAGCCATTCTCAGCATAGAGCTGAGTTAATGAGATGCCGGCGACAGCTGTCGGGAGCGCAAACGGTAGATCAACCATCGCATCCATAAGGCGCCGTCCAACAAACTCATAGCGCACGAGCACCCAGGCGAGAATAAATCCGAACACCGCGTTCGCACCTGCCGCCGCAAAAGCAATCGCAAAACTGACGCGGAATGCAGCAAGCGTGCGCGAGGAGGTAAGCTCGATCGAGATTTTCTCCCACCCGGCCTCACTTGCCTTCATGAGCATGAAAGCCAGCGGGATAAGCACAATTACGCTGAGGTAGGTAAGCGTCACGCCCAGTGAGAGTCCGAAGCCTGGCAAGATTGACCGGCGCCGGATGCGCAGAGCAGTAGCCATTAGTCAGCTTCCCGGCCGGTAGATCTGATCAAATATTCCGCCATCTGAGAAATGTTTCTTCTGAACAGCAGACCAGCCGCCGAACTCTTCAATTGTCCGCATTTGTAGTTTGGGGAAACGGTCGGCGTAGCGGTCTGCAACCTCTTGCATCCGAGGCCGGTAGAAATTCCTGGCCGCGAGATCCTGCGCCTCCGAAGTGTAAAGAAAGCGCAGATACGAGTCAGCCGCGACCTGGGTTCCGCGCCGTTCCACGACCCTCTCCACAATTGCCACGGGCGGCTCGGCTAAAATGCTGCTCGAAGGTGCGACAATCTCAAAAGCGTCCGGTCCAATCTCCGCCACCGCGAGCAACGCCTCGTTCTCCCAGGCAATCAGCACATCCCCGATGCCTCGACGCGTGAACGTGACTGTGGCGCCGCGTGAACCCGTGTCCAATATGGGCGCGTTTCGATATATTGCTGCCAGCAGGTCGCGCACCCTGCCTTCCTCGTTATTGTTTTGATGCAAGCCGTACCCCCAGGCCGCCATGTAGTTCCAACGTGCTCCACCGGAGGTCTTGGGATTCGGAGTGACGACGCTTACGCCAGAACGTACCAAGTCTGGCCAGTCTCGAATTCCCTTCGGATTGCCTTTGCGGACTAGAAAGACGATCGTCGAGGTATAAGGAGCGCTGTTATATGGAAGCCTTTTTTGCCAGTCAGGACTAAGGAGCTTTGCTCGCTCGGCGATTACCTCGATGTCATACGCCAGCGCCAGCGTAACGACGTCAGCTTCAAGGCCGAAGCTCACCGAACGCGCCTGAGCACCCGATCCAGCGTGCGACTGATGTACCTTGATAGAATTTCCGCTTTGGCTCCACCGTTCTGCGAACAGTCTGTTGAACTCTGAATAAAATCGACGTGTTGGCTCGTAAGAGGCGTTGAGCAAGGTCACATCGGCGCCTCGACTTGCCGAGGTGACCAAATTGGAGGCAAGTACGACCGCCAGAAACGACCTTCCCCTGCTCAATCTCGCCCTACACTGATCCAATGACATCAATCATCGCCTGGACCGGGATGCTCTATCTGCCGCGGCGGTTCTTTTATCATTGCGATCCTAAGCCGGGATCCAAGCAATCGGAAACGTTCTTCTGACGAACATTGCTGCTGCCCGTGAGTTGCGTGGGATAACGGTTTAATTTCCTACCTCTTTGAGATGACGTGAGACTCGCTCCTTGCCGTGCACCGTATCTCCTCCTAGGAACAAAATCTCGCGGCGGCAGTTGAACCCGGCGTTGAGGAGGCTTTTGCGCCCTTGCATGATCATGGGATATGAACAGCTCGCCCTCAACATACTCGCGGCAGTCATTGTTCTCCTGACCGGCTATGCTGGAGTCTTCTTAATGCTCCGTCTATGAGCGGGCGCTTGGCGGCGTGGAGAGGGCTCTGATCGTCCGAAGTCGTGGGCGTTCGGCCTGCCTAAGTGGTCTCGTGAAAGGGCATCCTCGGGGCACTACAGAACCAGGGGCGAAACGACGAAGTTCCAGGATAGCGTGGCGGCCGATCTTGCCATACGCCCACAAGATCGAAGTGACGCTCCAGCAGCTCCGTGACGCGTGACACCACGAGCGGCTCATCATCGAACGCCGGGTAGAACGTTTGGTACGCGCATCGGTCCCTGTTCAAACGAACACAGGCGACAAGAACTCAGGTCAGCCGTTTAGCGTTGGAGGGCTCTCTACGGCCTTTGTCACCAACACCTCAGTCAATCCCGCGCGCAGCACTGGCCCTGCTCTATTTGCGGGCGGGGAATATATCGGACAGCTCTGGCTGTTTTGGCTGGCACCACTGGTCGGCGCAGTTGTTGGTGGCTTGTTCGCGCGGTCGCTCTATGAGCCTACCGATACCAAACCAGACGTGATTGGTACGGTCGAGACAGTCGCAGTCGAGGAACGCCGGTACTGAAAACCGAGCTAGCTCATTCGAACCGAGTCTCCGGCTGAGGCGGTCTCCGTTTCCGGGAAACGGCATTTCAAGGCCAGAGACAACTCGGCCAAATTCCCCTTCACGCCGGAATTTGTCTCTGCGGAGACCGCCATGCCGACGGCAGAGCGCGCCAATTGCGGGCCTTTTAACGCACGCCAGGAAATCTCGCGGTTCGAAAGAATGCGTGGTGGGCCCGGGAGGACTCGAACCTCCAACCAGACCGTTATGAGCGGTCGGCTCTACCATTGAGCTACGGGCCCGCGCCAGGCGCTGCTCTATTTATAGCAACTCGATCGCGTTTTCACACACGGCGACGGTGAGCACGTTCGGCCGTAGGCTGTGCAAAGGTGCGAAGCACCGTGGGCACCGAGCCGCCCCGTGACTCAAGTGGTGTGCACGCCGCTACGCGGCTTTGCGCACCCTACACTGAGCAAATATCAGCGGGGGGAATAAGACGCCTTGGCTCCCATTCATAGCAACGCTCACGTTTAAACGATCGCCGTTGACGCCGGAGCTTGCGATGGAGATTGCAGCAGCACGTGCGCGCGCTTTGCCGCGAGTCTTCGACTCAGCTAAGCATTGCAGGAACGAATCACCACCACGGGATGCGGGCGCGTACGCGCGCTGAAGGCAGCGCCCGCCCGGTGATTGCGCTTCAACGGCGTGACGGATGACCAACGGCAATGCTCATTGATCTCCGCTTCGTCGTCGGCGCAGTCCTGGCGCTCGCGCTTCTCGGTTTCGCCGCGTTCAATGTCGTCTCCGCCGTGAAAATCGCCCACTACACCAGTGCAGGACCGCTCGAGACGGCGCGCAGCGTTCCGTTCGGCGACCGGGCCGATTGGAACCAGTTTCACGATGCGGAGGCCGGGCAACTGTTCGAGCAGACGGCGCGCAAGCAGGAGGTTGCCGGAACGGGCCCGGCGCGCGTGGAGGCGCCGCCAGAGCCGCCCCCGCCGACCAAGGCGGTCGACCTCGACGAGCTTGCCGCTCCCACCATGCAGCCGCCCGTTGTGCGTCCAGCGGAGCCGGCGTCTCTCGCAGTGGCGCCCGCGGCCGCGCAGGCGCCCCCGCCCGGCAGCCAATCCGTGCTGTCGCCGCCCGACGAAACGTCGCCGGCGCAGCAGTCTTTCCCGGTCGCGCCCGAGGCAGCGCACGGATCGCCCTCCCCTTCCGCCACCCCAGCAGCCGCGCCAGGCTTCGTGCCCCCGGGGACAAGCGAGCTCGTGCACGACGCCGGCACGAGCGGACCCGCAGCAACAGCCAACTTGGTCTCGCCCGTGGATACCTCGAGCAGCTCTGCGCGCGTGCCCAGCGCCGCACCCGCCGATCCTGGGCCTTCAGAGATTTCCGATACGGCCCTTCCCGCAGCAGACCACCCGCTTCCGCTGTCGACACCCGAAGCACCCGCAGAAAGCGGTGCAACCGCTACGCCAACCGTGGTCCCCAGTGAGAGCGGAACGAGCCGCAATGACGAGCCCGTCATCAGTAAGGATGTCCTCGAGAATCCGATTGGTGATCCGGTGGCCGATCCCGTTGGCGATCCGGTCCGAGATCCGGTGGGCGCGATCGTCCCCTCTCCAACCAGCAGCACTGCGCCGGCGCAACCCGCCCCAGCGCCCGCGCGCCCAACCGCACCGGCGCCGCCCGCGCGTGCACGGACAGCCATCCCGGTGCTGCCGGCGCGCAAGCCGGTGGCGAGGCAGCGCCACGATGACGAGCCGCCGGCACGCACCGTGCGTACAGCCAAGCCACGCGCCGCGGCGGCGCAGCGGTCGCAGCAACAATACTATGGGGAGAATCAGCCACGGGGCCGTGCATCGGATGACCCCTGGGCGCAGTACTACAGGGACCGCGGGTACGGCGGAGGCTGGTGAGTGCGCGCACTCGTGTCCGTAGCGCGGGTGGAGCGGCAGCGGAACCCGGGGCCGATAGCGCGAGCATTGCACGAGAGAACCCACATTCCGCTTCGCTGCATGTGGGCTACTGACTGCCGCACTCGTCTCCCGTAGCCCGCGTGGAGCGGCAGCGGAACCCGGGCCGTAGCGCAAGCATGCACGAGAGAACCCGCATTCCGCTTCCGCTGCATGCGGGCTACTGCGTAACCCGAGATACCACTACAGTCGGAACAGGCGCTTCGCGTTGCCGCTGAGGATCTTCACCTTGTCCTCGCCAGAGAGCGGCATGGTATCGATCCATTGCATCGCCGGCTTGTTGGGGACGAACGGATAGTCGATCGCGAAGAGAATCCGATCGACACCCATCTCCATGACACAGCAGAGCAGGGCCGGATTGGAAAAATTGCCGCTCGTCGTGACATAGAAGTGGCCACAGAAGATGTCGCGAAAGCTCATCGGCCGTGCACTGCCCGGGCGGGCGAGCGCCTGATCGACGCGCCAGACCAGGAACGGCAGAGTCTCGCCGAGATGTCCGAGGACCACTTTGAGCCGCGGATAGGCATCGAACACGCCGGCGAGCACCAGCCTGATCGCTTGCGTCGCCGTCTCCACCGTGAAGCCCCATGCGGCACGCACCACCATGGGAAAGTCTTTGACGTAATCCTTGTAGTAGGCGTCGCTCACGGCGGGCAGCGGAACCGCGGGATGGAAGTAGAGCGGCAAATCGAGCGCCTGCGCGCGCTCGTAAATCGGCCAGAAGCGCTTGTCGTCAAGAAAGACGCCGTTCGCCAGCCCGTGGATCATGGCCCCTTTGAAGCCGAGCTTGGTGGTTCGCTCCAGCTCTTCAGCGGCAGCTTGCGGGTCGCTCGTCGGCAATGCTGCGAAAGCGGCGAAACGTTTCGGGTGGGCAGTGACGGCGGCATGCAGGCGATCGTTCACGCGGCGCACCAGATCGGCCGCGTCGGACCCGGTAAGCTTCTGTGCCGAAGGGGCACCATGCGAGAGCACCTGCATGTCAACGCCCGCCTCGTCCATCTCCTTGAGGCGCAACTCACCGAGGTCATAGAGGCGCTTGAGCATCTCGCCATCGCGCACCCCTTCCCCGCCGACGAATTGTGCGGCGAGCTCGCGGTCCCAGTAGTGCTCCTCGAGCGCAATGACCGGACATTTGGGTTTCTGCAGCATGACCGTGCCCCTCCCTTTGCCGTGCTTTGTGTTTTGCTTGGTGTGTCTCTTGGCGCGTTCGTCGCTTGGCGCGTTCGTAGCAATGGGCGAGCGCCATGTCACCGCAGGATGCACGAAGGCGGCGCGCGCCATGAGAACGCGCGCAGCTGCCCCCGATGGCATTTGTAAAGAGCGCATAAACACAGCACGCGAGCCCCGCAGACGCCGCAACCCTGCCTTGCCGGATCGTCGTCACAATGCTGGGCTGGAGGCATTAAGTTGAGCGGGTGGGTCGGAGGCGACACGAAGAGGGCTCTTGCATGGCCCATCTGGTCGACAGACATACGGTTGAACGCGCCAATACCGCGCTGATGCTCAGCATTCTGTGGGGCGGCCTTGCTGCGTGTGCGATCGCGGCGACGCTCTATGATATCGCCTTTTGGCTGAGCGATTGACGCCGCTGCGTTTGGTCGCGCTTGAGCGCGAACGGTTAACCTCCCTCTGCGACTTTATGCGAAGATAATACCCGAGGGCTGGTAGTAATACCTGCACCGGGTGCCGCGGTCTCCCGAGCGGACGCGGCGCGCGGCTGCGTGCTGGCGCTCGGTCACCGGCGTGCAGGAATGGTGGCCAACGGAGACAAGTCTATACTCGGCCCTGTTCGCATTCTGACATTTACGCGGGCGGCAAGCGCCTGGGAGGGAGATCTGACATGTCGGTAAGTCCTGGTGGTTCGATGCAGCCCATCCTGAACACTTCCCTGCGCGAGCGCTGGGGGCTTTTCCTCGGCGAGGGTATCGTCCTCGTTGTGCTTGGCATGCTGGCGGTGCTGTTGCCGCCGCTGGCAACCTTGACCTTCACGCTGCTGATCGGGTGGCTGTTCCTGATCAGCGGCGGCGTCGGGCTCGTCACCACTTTCATGGCACGCGAAGCGCCGGGGTTCTGGTGGTCGCTCCTGTCGGCCCTGCTCGGCATTGGCGCGGGTATCGTGCTGCTCATCTGGCCCGTCAGCGGCGCGGTCTCGCTCACCCTCCTGCTCATCGTGTTCTTCATCGTCGAGGGCATCGCCTCCATCATGTACGCGTTCGAGCACAGGCAGGAGCTGACCGGCCGCTGGATGTGGATGCTGATAAGCGGCATCATCGACCTGGTGCTCGCCGCGATGATCTGGGCCGGGCTGCCAAGCACCGCGACTTGGGCGCTGGGTCTGCTGGTCGGCATCAACCTCCTGTTTGGCGGCGCTGCGCTCATCGGCATGGCTCTGCATGCCCGCAATGAGGCTGCTCCCACCACTCCGCCCCGCACGGTGTAGCCGTGTAGCCCGGGTGGAGCGCAGCGTAACCCGGGGGGATGACGCGCAAATCGGCTGACAGTTTTGGATCAGACCCTGAGGGCGGGAACGCTTCTTACGGCTTAATAGCTGTACATACCCCTGCTCTGGCTTACGGGCGAGTATCCGATGATGATGGTGACCGCGCCAGCCTGCGTCGGCTAAGCTGGTCGTCGCTCGTGGGGTCGTCTCTTAACCCGAAGGCCCATGCAGCCGTTCGCCCGGAATCTCCTAGTACCGTGGTTGCGCGCGGCGACCAGGTGATCGACTGATGGGGTGGAGCAGTCTTTGATGTCGGCGATTTGCCGCGGCAGCTTGGCCAAGCTCTCGCGATACTCACCAGACAGCCGATGCGATCGGAGCCTGTAAAGCGCCGCCATTTCATGGCTCTGCTCGGCGGCGCGACGGCGTCCTGGCCGCGTGCGGTACGCGCGCAGCAGTCCGTCGGCAAGCTGCCTACCATCGGTGTCCTGAACGCGGCTGCACCGTCAGTTGCGAGCCATTGGTTTGCCGCTTTCGTGCAGACGCTTCGCGAACTTGGCTGGATGGACAATCAGAATATCCTCTTCGAAGTCCGCTGGGCGAATGGGCGTACTGATCGGCTAGGGGAGATCGCAGCTGAGCTCGTCCAACTCAAGGTCGATCTTATCTTCACTTGGGCGACCCAGCCTGCCCTGGTGGCGAAGCAGGCGACATCATCGATCCCGATCGTTTTCGCCTTGGCAACAGATCCGATCGGCAGCGGGTTGGTGGCGAGTCTGGCTCGCCCCCGCGGCAATGCTACGGGCTTATCGGTGCAGAATGTCGATCTGGTAGGCAAACGTATCGAGCTTCTGCGCGAGCTGGTACCTGATCTCTCCCGCCTTGCGGTCATCGCCAATGTTGCCCAGTCCGACCCTGCAAGGGAGATGCGCGAGGTAGAGACGGTCGGTCACGGGCTCGGCTTTGATGTGGCTGTGCTCGAACTCCGGCGGGGGGAGGACATCGAGCCCGCGTTCGCAACACTGAGCCATCGGGCGCAAGCGCTGTTCGTCGTCGGCGACCCATTGACCTACACCCATCGGGCGGAAATCAACGGATTGGCGGTCGGCGCGCGTTTGCCAGCCATTTATCCCAACAGCGATTTCGTTGCCGCCGGAGGCATGATCTCCTACGGAACGAATTTCCCGGACCTGTTCCGTCGCGCCGCGCACTATGTCGACAAAATACTCCGCGGAGCGAAGCCCGGCGACATCCCGATCGAACAACCAGTCAAATTCGATCTCGCCATAAATCTCAAGACAGCTAAAGCGCTCGGTCTGGAAGTCCCTCCCACCGTGCTGGCCCGCGCCGATGAGGTGATCGAGTGAGCGTCGGGGACGTCGGGTTCGTGGGGCTGCGGCGCGCCGCCCCAACGCCCTTGGCTGCCGTTAGCGGAAGGGGGGCGTGCGCCGGCTCGCCATCCTCACGACCATTCCAACCCGTGACTAACCTTGCTGGGCCGGTTAATTTTTATCCCGCATCAAACCTGTCGCTGTCGGTCCATGACTCGTCAAATTCCGTTTAGCCGGCGCGCGTTCATCGGCGGACTGAGCGGCGCAGCGGTCGCCGCTTCGCTCGGCTCGACCGCTCGACCCGAGGGCCTTGCCTACATTGGGCTGTTGAGCGGCGTCGCAGAGACCGATGAGCAGCTCAGCGCAGTCCGGCGAGGACTGGGCGAGCGCGGCTATATCGAAGGACGCAATCTTGCTCTCAAGCATCGATGGGCCGACGGCAAATTCGAGCGGTTGTCGGCAATTGCCACACAGCTGGTTGCTGACGGGGTAGGCCTGATATTGGCGAGTGCGCCGCCGGCCGCCTTAGCGGCCAAAGCCGCAACCGCAACGATCCCGATCGTCTTCATGATCGGCTCCGATCCGGTACAGCTTGGATTAGTTGCATCCTTCAACAGACCGGGTGGCAACGTCACGGGAGTGCATTTTCCTGTCACCACCTTAGCCGCGAAGCGGTTGAATCTGCTGCGCCAGCTTGTTCCAACTGTCACCTCCGTCGGCTTTCTCGCAAATCCAGCCAACCCAGCGGCTATCTCGCAAACCAAGGATGCTACGTCCGCCGCGGCGGCGCTCGGAGTTGATCTCGTTGTGATCAATGCAAGCAGCGAACGCGAAATCGATGCGAGTTTCGGCACCTTCACTGAACGAAAGATAGAAGCGTTGTTCGTCAGCGCCGACTCGTTTTTCTTGAGCCGGCGCGAACAAGTCGTCGCCCTGGCGGCGCGCGCCAGGCTGCCGGCAATTTATCATTTGCGCGAGATGGTCGTGGCTGGAGGGCTGATGAGTTATGGCCCTGATCTCCTCGAAGCGTTCCGGCTTGCCGGACAGTACGCGGGACGCATTCTGCAAGGCGAACGTCCGGGCGATTTGCCCGTTCAGCAGAGCACGAAATTCGAGCTGATCATCAACCTCAAAACCGCCAGGACTTTTAACCTCGAAATCCCGGCAACCTTGGCGGCAATAGCAGACGAGGTCATCGAATGAGTGTGCCAGCGATCCAGTCGGCGCAAGTCCCGGTGATACTTGCGCGTGGCGCAGGGGAACGCACATTGCTGTCGCTCGTGCCCCGTCGCAAGTTGATCGCGCTGTTCGCCGCCGCTGCGGGGTGGCCCTTTGCTTCCCACGCTCAGCAGGCTGCCGGCGGTATGCGACGCATCGGGGTGCTGCTTGATACCGCCGAAAGCAATTCGGATGGGCAGACACGCATCGCTGCCTTCCGGCGAGTGTTGCAGGAGCATGGCTGGACCGAGGGCCGCAATTTGCAGCTCGATGTTCGCTGGGGTGGTGGCGATGTCGAGCGTACCCATGGCTATGCCGCTGAGCTGGTGGGCCTCAAGCCCGACGTGATCTTCGCCTATGCCGTTGCACAACTGGCTCCGCTCGCGCGCGAGACGCGCACGATCCCAATCGTGTTCTGCGGCGCTTCGGCGCCGGTCGCGGACGGCTTCGTGGCGAGCTTTGCGCGACCCGGCGGCAATATCACAGGGTTCACCCAGTACGAGCCATCGATGGCGGGCAAGTGGCTGGGCATCCTGAAGGAGATCGCGCCTGCGCTCGCGCACGTCGCCCTTATCGTCAATCCCGAGACTGCTCCCCTGCGCGGCACCTTTTACTTACGCGAATTCGAGGAAGGGGCCGCCACCTTCCGCCTGGAGCCGATCACCAGTTTCGTGCACAGCTCCGCTGATATCGAAGCGGCCGTGTCGGCCCTTGCCGAGAAGTCCAATTGCGGGATGATCGTGGCACCCGAGACCTTCACGACCGCCAATCGCGAGCGGTTCATCGCGCTGGCGGAGCGTTATCGCGTTCCCGCGATCTACGGTATCCGGCAGTTCCCTGCGACCGGCGGATTGATGTCCTATGGGCCTGATACCGTCGACACGGTCAGGCGCGCGGCGGGCTATGTCGACCGCATTCTGCGCGGAGAACACCCGGCCGAGCTGCCGGTTCAGGCTCCGGTCAAGTTCGAGCTCGTGATCAATGCCAAAGCGGCGAAAGCGCTGGGGCTCGAGCTGCCGCCGACATTGCTCATCCGCGCTGACGAGGTGATCGAGTAAAGCCACAGTACTGAGCCTTCAACTGCGCAGCAGTGCAGCGCAGGTGCCGGCACCGTGTCGATCTCACGCAGAGCGCTTCGCTCCGGCATTGGCGTGGAAGTCCGCGCCATTCGCTGTCTCCGCCACGAACCCCGCACGGATGGCAAAATCACCGAAGCGCTCGTGCGCCTGGCGTTCCTTTGCATAGGCAGCGAAGACAGGCTCGAGGGTGGCAATGATCTCCTCGTGCTGCAGGTCTTGCGCGTAGAGTTTCGACATGCGCGAGCCATCGAACGCGGCGCCGAGGTAAAGATTATAGCGGCCCGGACCTTTGCCGACCAAGCCGATCTCGGCCAAATAGGGCCGGGCGCAGCCGTTCGGGCACCCGGTCATGCGGATGACGATGTCCTCCTCAGCAAGGCCGTGCTGCGCGAGCTTCTGGTCGAGCGCCGTGATCAGATCGGGCAGATAGCGTTCGCTTTCGGCAAGGGCGAGCCCGCAGGTCGGCAGCGCGACACACGCCATGGCGTTGCGGCGCAAACCCGAAGCCGGCTGCATCAGGCGATACTGCTGGACGATTGCCCCGATTTCCGCGCGCTCACCTGCTGCGACATTGGCAATGATGACGTTCTGGTTCGCGGTCAGGCGCATGTCGCCTTGGTGCACTTCGGCGATCTTGCTCAGGCCGGTCAGCATCGCAGCACCGTCCGGCGCATCCTTGATGCGGCCGTTCTCGACATAGAGCGTGAGATGGGCATTCCCATTCGCACTCTCTGTCCAGCCGTAACGATCTCCCGTCGAGGTGAATGTGAAGGGCTTCGCTGCCCCGAGCTTTACCCCGGCGCGCTTCTCCACCTCCGCTTGGAAGGCTCCGAGTCCACGGTCCTCGATCGTGTACTTCAGACGCGCATGCTTGCGGTTGGAGCGATCGCCCCAATCGCGCTGCACCGTCACGACAGCCTCGGCGAGGCGAACAACGTCGCCGGTATCGCAGAAGCCCATCACATCGGCGATGCGCGGATAGGTGTCCGGCTCGCCATGTGTCATGCCCATGCCGCCGCCAACGGTGACGTTCCAGCCCGTGACCTTGTTTGCCTCATCGAGAATGGCGATGAAGCCAAGGTCGTGCGCGAAGACGTCCACGTCGTTCGACGGCGGCACCGCCAGTACTATTTTGAATTTTCGCGGCAGGTAGGTCCTGCCATAGATCGGCTCGACAACCTCTTCCGGCTCGGCGCCGGCGATTTTCTCGCCGTCGAGCCAGATCTCGCGGTAGGCGCCAGTCCGTGGCTCGAGATGATCCGAGATCGCCCGCGCAAGCTCCAGGCAAGAGGCGTGTGCGTGCGATTGGAATGGATTGGGATTGCACATCACGTTGCGGTTCACGTCGCCGCAGGCTGCGATGGTGTTCATCAACTCGCCGTCGATGGCCTTGAGCGTCGCCTTCAGGTTTGACTTGATGACCCCGTGCAGCTGGATGGTTTGGCGCGTGGTCGCGCGCATCGTGCCGTTGCCGTAGATGCGGGCGACGTTCGCGAGCGCAAGCCACTGCTTGGGGGTGAGGACGCCGCCCGAGAGGCGCACGCGCAGCATGAAGGCGAACGCCTTCTCGAGCTTCTTGCGCGCCCGCTCGCTCCGCAGATCGCGGTCGTCCTGCAGGTACATGCCGTGGAATTTGACGAGCTGCTGATCGTCCTCGACGATTGCGCCGGTGATCTCGTCCGTGAGCCCCTCGGCGAGGGTACCGCGCAGGTAATCGCTCGCCTCCTTGATGTGCTCGTTGCGTGAGCGGCCGGACACGTCAGTAGACGTCCTGCTGATACCGCTTTTCACGCTCGAGCACGGCGACCGCACTTTCCGCAGCGTCAGCTGACAGCTGCTTCACGTCCGCATAGGCGCGCACCAGCGTGGCGCGCACGTCCTTCGCCATCTGCTTGGCGTCGCCGCAGACATAGAGCGTCGCGCCCCCGTCGAGCCATGCAATGAGCTCCGTGCGTTTCTGCCAGATGCGATCCTGCACGTAGACCTTTTCGGGCGTGTCGCGGGAGAATGCAACGTCCATTCGCGTCAGGCCCCCGTCCTTGAGCGCGTCCTGCCATTCCGTCTGGTAGAGGAAGTCGTGCGTGAAGGTGCGGTCGCCGAAGAACAGCCAGCTCCGGCCTTTCGCTCGCAGCGCGCGGCGCTCCTGCACGAAGGCACGGAAGGGGGCGACACCCGTGCCCGGACCGACCATGATGACGTCGCGCTCCGCCGCGGGCAGCGCGAAGTGCTTGTTCGGCTTGAGCTTCACGCGCACGCGCCCGCCCTTCTTCAGGCTCGCGGAGTAGCTCGAGGCGACGCCCCTGCGCTGGCGATTGTGCGTGACATATTGCACCGTCGAGATGAGCAGATGCGCTTCGTTCCCCACCTCCAGGCGCGAGGACGCGATCGAGTAGGCGCGCGGTGCGAGCGGCCGCGTCAGCGATCGCAGCTACTCCGAGTCGAGCTGCAGGGGAAATTCCTCGAGGAGATCGATGAGTTGGCGGCCGACGATCCAGCTCTTCGCGGTGCCCGCGTCGAGCATGCTCTTCACATCAGTCTGGCCAAAGCCTGCGTAGGTCTCGAGCGTCTTGAGCGAGAGCGTCGTGACATCGCGGTTGCGAATGAAATCTGTTCGCAGCGCCGCATCCGCTGCAAGCCGTGCGACCATGAGCAGGGCATCGACGCTGGCCGGATCGTTCTCGGCATAGAGATCGAGCGAGTCGCCAGGCTTGTAGGCTGGCGCCGCACCGTCGAAGGTCAGCTCGATGTGGTAGGTCTCCTTGTCGGAGCGCGAGGAGTTGAGATTGATCACCTCGGTGACTTCGGCTTCGAGCACGTCGAGGCTCGGCGTCGGCCGCATGCCGAAATCGACGGCGATGACCTTGTCATCGGCTTTGCCTTGCGGCGCCAGGCTCTTGAGCGTGCCGGCGATCCAGGCCGCAGCAGGCGCGCGGAAATCCAAGTCGCAGTCAGCGCGATCAGCGACGCGCTTGCCGCCGAGCGCCTCGAATCGAGCATCGAGCGCCTTACCGATGACACAGAACTCGGCGTAAGCGGTGTCGCCCAGCGCGAGCACCGCAAACTCGACGCCGTCGAGGCGCGGCGCCGCCTCGCTCATCAGCTCCTTGTAGGCGCGTGTTGCACGAGCCGGCGGCTCGCCTTCGCCCCAGGTCGCCGCGATCACAATCAGCCGCTTGATACCCTTCAGAGAGGCGAGATCAAGCTCGGCCATGTCGATGAGAGTGGGCTTGAAGCCGAGCTTGCGCGCACTCGCAGCGGCATCACCAGCGAGCTTCTCGGAGTTGCCGGATTCGCTGGCGTAGAGAATGGTGAGCGGCTCGGCCGCGTGCGGCGCAGCGGCAGGCGCGATTGCGCTGACGCCCTGGCCGGAGGAAGCGTCGAGCCCGGCGAGAAATCCCGCGAGCCAGGCACGCTGCACGGGCGTTGCGGTGCCGACCACGCGATTGAGACTTTCAATCTCCTCGTCGGCAAAAGGGGCAGTCTTCGGGATGGGGGACGCGCTCATGACTGACGTCCACCCTCACTCGATTGTGGGCTGTGCAAACATGACGCCGCCGAACAAGAGCCAGGCGAGCAGCAAGGTCCAGAACACGTTGATGGTCTGCGCACCGACGAAGGCGAGCGCCGGCCGGCCTTGGTCCGTCGTCAACAGATCGACAAAGCGAGTCTCGAGGCCGACGCAGACGAATGCGAGCGCGAACCACCAGGTGCGGATGTCACCGAGCCCGCTTCGCGTTCCAGCAACAATGTCCGGCGGCAGCAGGAACGAGAAGATCGCCGAAGCGATCACGAACCCGATCACGAATTTCGGGAAGCGCTCCCAGATCACGGCGGCGCTCGGTCGCTCGCCGGTCTGCGCGCCCTGACGCAGCGCCCACCAGATCGCGAGCGCGAAGGCGGCGACGCCGATCAGCGCGTTCTGCGAGAATTTTACGATGACGCCGGTCTTCATGGCGGCGTCGGAGATCAGCGCACCTGCTGCCACGACCGAGGCCGAGGTGTCGAGCGTGCCGCCGAGCCAAGCGCCCGCCACAAGCTCGTTCATGCCGGTGTGCTTGGCGATCCACGGCATGACGATCATCATCGGTATCGCGACGATGAGCACCAGCGAGGTCACGTAGGAGAGCTTTTTCTTGTCGCCCTTGATGGCGCCGCAGGCGGCGATTGCCGCCGACACGCCGCAGATTGACACCGCAGTGGAGAGCATTGCGGCGAATTCGTCGTCGACTTTCAGCCTGCGAGCGAGCCAGAAGCACGAATACCAGACGACGAACACGACCAGCACGGCCTGTGCGATGCCGAGCGCGCCCGCCTGCAGCACCTCGGAGAAGATGAGCGATGCCCCGAGGAGGACGAGCCCGGTCTTGATGAAGAACTCCGTCTGCACCGCCGGTCTCAGCCACTCCGGTGTGCCGATGGTGTTGGAGATCAACAGGCCGAGGCCGAGCGCGAGCACCACGTACTCGATGCCCCAATCAATGAAGATGGCGTTCCCGGCAAGAAGCGCGCCAGCAGCGCCAGGGCAAAGATGATCGGGAGCCCGAGCACAAAAGGCGCCACGCGCCAGCCAATGAGCGCCATACCCAGTGCACCGACGATCAGGAAACCCGCACCGATCGAGGCTACCTTGAGCAGGTTCGCCTGCGTGAACACCTTGTCGACCGAGGCCGCCGCATGCGCGCGGATCTCCGCGCCGAGCGCGCCAGCAAGGCTGCCTGATCCGACCGCGGCCAGCCTGGCGGCTGCGGTCTCGATCTGCTTTCGGTTCGCCGTGGCCAGCGCAGAGCGCAGATCACGGGCGGCAGCGACGACCTGGGCCTGACCCTTGGCTTGCGCCTCGCGCACGATCGGCTCGAGCGCCGCGTCCCAAGCGGGCGTGAGCCGCTGCACCTGTGCGTCCGTGGTCCAGCGGAGGGCAGGCGCCGTGGTGCGCAGGTCCGTGAGCTTCAACTGGAAGCTGAGCAGCACCCCCGTGATCACGAGAAAGCCGAGCACCACGGCCACCCAGTCCTCGGTGCGCCACAGGCGCGATTGCGACGGCGAAGCGGCTGTGGCGGGAAGCGGCTGGGATAGAGCGTGGTCGGTCACGGAGCCCTCTTACGCACGGAGCCTGACGGCCCGGAATGAGAGCTATTAGGAAATTATTTCATTCGAGCGCAATAACCCGTGCTTAAAAAAAATATTCTTCTAACACTTCCCTCACATGCAGAAAGAACTCGTTGCAAAAGCCAAGGCAGGACAGCACCCGTTCCGTACCCGCCTGTGAACGGTGACACGCATCCTCGGGGGAAACGTTGCAGCGGAAGCTGTGCCTTCCGCGTGCGCGGCTCGGTGCGCACGGTGCTTCGCACCTATGCACACCCTGACGGCGCCACGACGACCTTTCATGCTCTGCGGGTAGGGTGCGCAAAGTCGCGCGCTTGCGCGGCGTGCGCACTATTGACCCGAGGTGCGCACCTCGGCGTGCGTGCGCGGCTCAGTGCGCACGGTGCTTCGCACCTTTGCACACCCTACGGCGCCATGACTACCTTGATGTTCTGCGGTAGGGTGCGCAAAGTCGCGCGCTTGCGCGGCGTGCGCACCATTGACCCGAGGTGCGCACCATCGGCGTGTTTGCGTGGCTCGGTGCGCACGGTGCTTCGCACCTATGCACACCCTACGGCGCCAGCACGAGCTTCATGTTCGTCGCAGCCAATTCGCGGCTGAAGAACGCGCCAATCCGTTGCACGGCGCGGCGCGACTCCGGCACGAAGCGTGCGAACAGCGGCCAGACATGCGGCATGCGCCGCGCGATCTCGAGCTCCACCCGCGCGCCCGCCTCGCGCAGCCGCTCAGCCATGCGCACGGCGTCGTCGAGGAGGATTTCGTCACTGCCGACCAAGATCAAGCTCGGCGGCAGACCGCGGAGATCACCAAAAAGCGGCGAGAGGTACGGGTGACGCGGATCGCCCGTCCCGACATAGTTGCGGGCCAATGTGAGCGTCTGCTGCGCCTTCAGCATCGGCTCAGCAGCAGCGTTGCGCGTGAAGGACGCGCCGGAAAGCGTAAGGTCGGTCCAGGGCGAGAGCGTCACCGCCGCTGCCGGCAATGCTGTGGCCTCCGCGCGCAACCGCAGTAACGTGGCAAACAGAAGCCCGCCACCCGCGGAATCGCCCATGATGCCGAGACGGGACGGCAGCGTGCCGGTGCTGAGCAACCAGCGGTAAGCAGCAACTGCATCATCGAGTGCAGCCGGAAAAGGATGCTCCGGGGCAAGACGATAGTCGATGCACAGGACGCGTGCGCGCGCCGCTGAGGCAATGCGCCAGGTGAAGTCGCGATAGTGTGACGGCGAGCCGAAGTTATAGGCTCCGCCATGCAAATGCAGAATCATGCGGTCACTGCGCGATTGCGGCGTCCACACTTCCACTGCGTCGACCCCGCCCGCATCCACTCGCCGGCTTTGCGTGCCGCGCGGCGGATTGGGAATCATGGCGTTTGCGCGTGCCAGGCGCGCCCGCAGCGCGGGGATGTCCGGCTCGTCTGATGACCTGCGCTTCGACCAGCGCAGCGCCAAACGCAGCAACTCGGCGCGCACGCTCATGATGCCACCGCGCGCAGCAGGCGTTCGTCCCTCTTGTTGCTTTGCAGCGTGAGCTGGATCGCCTCGCGCAAGGTCGCGTGCTCGCGCTTCTCCCATCGCTCGATGTGGATGTCCGCGAGCACTCGCGCCGGCTTGGCAAAGACGACGACGCGGTCGCCGACGCCGATCGCTTCCTCGAGCTGGTGCGTGATCAGGACGGCGGTGCTGCCGCATTCGCGCGCCAGCGCCAGGAACGTGTCACGCAGCTCCGCCGCCGTGACCTCGTCGAGGTGGCCGAATGCCTCGTCCGCCAGCAGAATGGTCGGCTGCAGCACGAACGCGCGTGCGATTGCCACGCGCTGGCGCATGCCGCCCGACAACTCGCGCGGATAGGCATGGGCAAAACTCTCGAGCCCGAGCCGCGTGAGCCAGGACATCGAGCGCTGCCGGCGCTCTGCCTCCGGCACCCCGGTGATCTCCAGCGGCAATTGCACGTTGTCGAGCGCCGAGCGCCACGGAAGCAGGCGATCCTGCTGGAACACGGTCGCGATCTGCCCGCGAAAATCGTCGAAGTCACCATAAGGCGTCTTGCTGCCGATGACGATCGACCCGGCGCTCGGCCGGTCGAGGCCGATCATGATGTCGAAAAAGGTCGACTTGCCGCAGCCGGTCTGGCCGACGATGGCAACGACCTGACCCGGCGGGATGCGCAGATCGAGGTTATCAATGGCGACCACCTCGGTGCCGGCATTGGCCTGGCGAAACACCTTGCGCAGCTGCCGCACCTCGATCTCCGGAGGAGCGCTCATGCGCGCCATCGCAACACGCGCCGCTCCACACGTGACAGCACCGCTTCCAAGACAAACAGCAGGACCACGAGAATCAAGGTCCAGGCGAAGACATCAGCCACCGAGAACAGCTCCTGCGCCACGGCGAGCTGATGACCAATGCCGGTCACCGCGCCGACGAGCTCGGCGATGGTGACGACGCGAATGGCGAGCGAGAGATTGATCTTCCAGCTGGTGAGCAGATTGGGGAGGATCGCTGGAAACATGAGCTTGCTGAAATACTGGACCAGGGTCGGCCGGAACGAACGCATCATGCCGCGCAGCTCGGGCGAGACCGTCCGCATGGCATCAAGTGAATCGACCAGAAAGACCGGTCCACAGACGGCGATGAGCACGAAACAGATGCGAAACTCGACACCGCGGAACCAAAGCACCGCGAACAGGATCCACGACACCACGGGAACGGCCATGAACAGCCTGATCAGCGGGTGCAGCAGGTTTTCCACAAGCGCGGACCGATACATGGCCGTGGCGAGCAACAAACCGAGCAGGAACGAGAGCACGAGCGCGCCGATGACACGCGCCACCGTCACGACGACGTCAATCGGCGTGATCGTCAACAGGCTTTGGCCGATGCGAACTAAGCTCGGAATGGCGAAAGCGGGGATGCCCAAGTGCGGCGCAAGATGCGAAAGCACTTCCCACGCCAGGGCGAAGGCAATGAGCGAGAGTGCGGTCTGCGACGAGAATGCGCCGGCGAGCACGCCCTCTCGATACCCCTCAGGGTGCATAAAAGATCTGCGGGTCCGGCATCTTCTGATAGAAGCCCGCCTTGACCGCACGCTCCATCATGTCGGCAATGGAATTGCGCGTCGCCGTCTCCCACGCAGGCTGCACGGTCATCTGCAGGCGCTTGCTGTCGACCGCCGCTTTGAGGATTCCCGCGGGTAGCTTCGTGGTCTCGGTGGCGATCTTGTCCGCGGCATCCGTCTCCTGATGCAGAACATTGGCCACGTCCTGTAGCGCCGCGAGCAGCATTTTGGGGGCCCCCGGCACGCGGGTCACCGCGTCGGCACGGATCGCGGGCACGATCTCCCACCCATCCTGACCAGTGATCTCGCGCCATCCCTGCGCGCCATTGAAAATCATCTTCCAGCTCGGGTTCTGCCGGACGATGATGCTGGCGAGCGGCTCGATGACCAGCGCCGCCTCAACCCGGTCGGCCTCCAGCTGAGCACGCGCCACCGCGAAGTTGGCGTTCACGACGGTGATGTCCTTGCCCAGATCGATCCCTTTCGCGTTCGTGTAGATCTTGAGCACCTGAAACTGCGAGCCGCCCATGTCTGCCGCGAGCTGCTTTCCCTTCAAATCGGCGAGCGACTTGATCTTGTCATCCTTGGCGAAGACGACGAGATCGGCGAGCGTGAAGCCGGTACCGAAAATGCGCACCGGCACGCCTTCCTGGTAGAGCTTCTGCAGGATCGTCGGGCCGCCGATCACCACCTCCGTCTCCCCGGTCGAGAATGCAGCGTAAAAGGCGGAGATCGATGGGTAAGCTTTGATGTCGAGCTCGAAGCCGTGCTTGGCATCCAAGCTGCGCGCCTTCATGATGTTCCACACCAGAGGATTGAACACCGGCAGGGTCAGGCTCGACACGGTAATTTTTGGGCGTTGCTGGGCAAGCGACCCGCTGACGGCGAGCACGGCGATTGAGCAGGCGACTGCAAAAGCCGTGACGCAGCGGCGCAATAGCATCATCATCCGGTTTGCCTTTCACGCTTGCACCGGAGTGACTTAGCAGAAGTGCGCACCTTCCTCCAGCCGGTGACATCGACAAACAATGCCGTTAGAGAACGCGAGGCATCCGCGAACGCAGAAAGGCTGAGTGCGCTCATGAATCGAAGCAACTTCGGCAACATCACCTATGACGATCTGCGCGAGTGGCTTGCCCAGGCCGAACGGCTGGGCGAGGTGCGCACGGTGAAGGGCGCCAATTGCGACGAGGACATCGGCCTTGCTGCGGAGGCGGTGCTGCGCGCCGAGAACGGCCCCTGCGTCGTGTTCGAGGATATCGCCGAGTGCCCGAAAGGGTTTCGCCTGCTCATGAACGTGTTCGCCGGCACGCGGCGCAACATGACGCTCGGCTTCCCCGATCACCTCAGCAAGTGGGAGCTCAGCAACGCCTATCGCGAGGCCTATCTGCAGGAGCAGCGGGTGATCCCGCACGAGATCGTCGATGATGGCCCGGTCCTCGAGAACGTCATGCTGGGCGACGAGGTCGACGTCACCAAGTTTCCCGCACCGAAATGGCATGAGAGGGATGGCGGCCATTACCTCGGCACCGGGACCTATACGATCACGCGCGATCCCGAGGAAAATTGGCTCAATGCCGGAGCCTATCGTGCGCAGGTGCATGACAAGAGGACGGTGGGGGTGGTGATGGCTGCGGGCCATCACGGCCGCATCCACCGCGACAAAGCCTTCAAGCGCGGGGAGCCCCTGCCCGCCGCCATGGTCATCGGCGGCGACCCCGTCGCCTTCTTTTTCGGTGGGCTGGAGGCACCCTATGGAGTGTTCGAGCTCGACCTCGTGGGCGGTCTGCGCGGCCGCCCGGTGAAGATGGTGCGCGGCAAGGTGACCGGGCTCCCCTTCCCGGCCAATGCGGAGATTGTGCTCGAAGGCTACATTCCTCCCGACCGCACCCACGCCGAGGGGCCGTTCGGCGAATGGACCGGCCACTATGCCGGCGGCGTGCGGGAAATTCCGGTGCTCGACATCAAGGCGATCTATCATCGCAACGATCCGATCGTCCTCGGTGTGCCGCCGATGGGCGGCGGGCCTGACGAGATGGCGCGCTATCGCGCCGTGATGCGTTCGGCCACCATCAAGCAGAACGTCACCAATGCCGGCGTGCCGGGCGTGCAGCAGGTGTGGTGCCACGAGGTGGGCGGTGCACGCATGTTCCACGCCATCTCGATCACGCAACGCTATCCCGGGCATTCGGTCCAGGCAGCGCATGTGGCCGCGCAATGCGGTGCTTCCGCCTATGCCTCGAAATACGTCGTGGTCGTCGACGATGATGTCGACGTGACCAACCTCGATCAGCTTCTGTGGGCGATGCTCACGCGCAGCGACCCGAAAGAATCCATTCAGTTCATTACCGGCTCATGGGATTCGAGCGCCGATCCGGCGCTGCCGCCGGACCGCCGTGCCGCCGGCAACATGACCCACTCGGTCGCACTCATAGACGCTTGCAAGCCATGGCACTGGCGCGACAAGTTTCCCCCGACGAATGCGCCAAGCGCCGAGGTGACGCGCAAGGCGCGTGAGAGGTTTGGCTGGCTGCTCGACGGTAAAGACATATAGCGGCGCTATCCGGCCGCTGGGCCAGGCCGAAAGGTCAATGCTTCTGTCCCATGGCTGTTCGTAGCAGGATGTTCGTCGCACGCATTGCGCCAAGCCTCGACACGGGGCAGTCTCTCATCAGCGCGGATGAGAAAGCCGTGCACCGTCCATTCAAGGCGGCAAGAGCAAACAAGCAGGTCGGCACGGGAGGGAGAGGACGAGATGACCATTCGCAAGCGTCGCAACACATCGCCACCTGAGGCGGTGGCAGGAAACGGCCTGGTGCATCGGCGGGCACTGCTCGGCCGCGGGCTCCTTCTTGCCGGGGCAGCGGGGACCGGGGCCGCCGGCACGCTGACCGGCGCGGCCGCCGAGCCGCTGCAGAACGACCCCTGGAGCCTCGCCATGGGCGACGTAGTGCCCCCCTATCAGGTGCCGTCAGCGTTCGAGAAGCAGGTCGTACGCACTCTCAGCAATCCCAAGCACGAATTTCGCAATTCACACGCCCGTACACCACACCACATGCTGCAGGGTACGGTGACGCCCAATGGTCTCTTTTTCACCATTGCTCATTCCGGGCTGCCCGAGATTGATCCGGCCCAGCACAAGCTCGTCATTCACGGGCTGGTCAAGCAGCCGCTCGAGTACACCGTGGAGTCGCTCTCGCGTTATCCAATGGTCTCGCGCATGCATTTCGTCGAATGCAGCGGCAACAGCGCACCGATGTTTTCGAACGAGCCCCTCCAGGCCACCGCGCAGGCGTTGCACGGGTTGTGCTCCAATGCCGAGTGGACCGGCGTGCTGCTTTCGACCTTGCTCGAGGAGACCGGCATCGACCCGACGGCAAAGTGGCTTCTTGCCGAGGGCGCAGATTCGTTGGCCCTCCACCGCAGCGTGCCGATGAAGAAGGCACTCGATGACGCGATGATCGCGCTCTACCAGAACGGCGAGCGCATCCAGCCCGGCAACGGCTACCCGATGCGGCTGCTGCTGCCGGGCTACCAGGGCAACATGAACATCAAGCATGTGCGCCGGATCAAGCTGATCGATCAGCCGGCCATGAGCTTCTACGAAGCGAAGACCTACTCGCAACTCCTCCCCGACGGGAAAGCCTGGCTGTTCCACTTCGTGCAGGAGGTGAAGTCGTTCATCACGCACCCATCCCCTGGACACTCGCTGAAGGGCCCGGGATTCTATGAGATTTCCGGCATTGCCTATTCCGGCCTGGGCCGCATCTCGAAGGTGATGGTGTCAGCTGACGGCGGCAAGAGCTGGGCGGAAGCTGCATTGCAGGGTCCCGTGAACCCCAAGGCATTCACGCGCTTCCGCATGCCCTGGCATTGGGACGGGCAGCCCGTCGTGCTGCAGAGCCGCGCCTGGGACGAGTCGGGGGCGGTGCAGCCATTGCGTGCCGAGTTCGTCGCGGCGCGCGGCCAGACCTCACGCCCGGTCGCCAGCCCGCTCGCGTTTCCCAACCAGCACTACAACAGCATCACCAGCTGGGGCATCGACAGCTCGGGAGGGATCAAGCATGTCTACGCGTAAGGCGCTTTGCGCCGCTGCACTGGCGCTGGTGTTTGCAACGGGTCCGGCTGGCAGCGAGACGCCGGGTCTCGGCAAATCCATCAGCGAGGCGGATATTGCCGCCTGGAACATCGACGTGCTGCCGGACGGCACTGGGCTCCCGCCGGGCAGCGGCACTCCCACGCAAGGAGCGCCGATCTTTTCCCAGAAGTGTGCGATGTGCCACGGCGAGAACGGGGTCAATCCTCCCCAAGGCATGACACCGATGGTCGGTATCAAAAGATTCGACCGCATCGACGCGCCGAAGACCGTCACCTACTACAAATATGCGACGACGCTGTTCGACGTGATGCGCCGTTCCATGCCGTATCAAATGCCGAAGACGCTCACGAACGACGAGCTCTATGCGCTCAGCGCCTACATCCTCTCGCTTAACCAGATCATCGGCGAAAACGACGTGATGGACGCGAGCACTCTGCCCAAGGTGAAGATGCCGAATGCCGACAACTTCATCATCTGGGATCCCGGCCGCATCTAGCGCGGAGTACCATAGGCAGCCCCCGTCATAGCCGGGCATAGTGCGTCAAAGACGCTCGGGTTGGTGATCGGGGGCTGACGGCATGGAGCTCGGACTCAAGGACAAGATCGCCCTCGTGACGGGCTCGAGCCGCGGCATCGGTCGCGCGGTCGCGCTCGCGCTCGCCACCGAGGGCTGCGACGTGATGTTGACCGGGCGCGACCAGCCGGCCCTCGAAGAGGTCGCCGCGACCGTCCGCAGGCTCGGCCGCAAGGCAGCAATCGCGGTGCTCGATCTGCGTGCCACCGACGCCCCCGCCCGCCTGGTCGAGGAGGTCAAGCGCGCGTACGGCCGTCTCGATGTTCTGGTGAACAATGCGGGAGCCACCAAGCGCGGCGATTTCTTTGCCCTGACCGATGACGATTGGCAGGACGGCTATGCCTTGAAATTCTTTGCGCATGTGCGGCTCGCACGTGCTGCCTGGCCGCTCCTGAAGGAGCGGCGCGGCTCACTTGTGGCAATCGGCGGCACCAGTGGGCGCAAGCCGGAACGGAACTTCACCATCGGCAGCTCGGTGAACGCCGCAGTCGCCGCCTTCACCAAATGCCTCGCCGATCTCGGCAAGACCGACGCTGTGCAGGTCAATTGCATCCATCCGAGCCTCGTTGAAACCGAACGCCAGTGGCGCCGCATTCGCGCCGAGGTGGAACGCACCTGCGAGGACGAGGCGACGGTACGCGAGCGCTTCTGCCGCGAGGTTGGGATGAGGCGCTATGGCACGGTCGAGGATGTTGCCGATCTCGTGATATTCATCGTCTCTCGACGCGGGACCTGGATGCACGGCGCCACGATCGATCTTGATGGGGGCGAGATCCCGGTGCTCTGATAGAGCAACGCTTGCTCTTTCGCTCCGGCGTGACGCAATCCAAAGCCATGCACATCCTGCTCACCCCCGCCCGCATCGGCTCCGTCGAGATTCCGAACCGCATCGTCATGCCGCCCATGACCACGCGCACCGCGGATGCGGAGGGCTTCGTCACGGATGACACCCTCGCCTATTACCTGGCGCGCGCACGCGGCGGCGTAGGCCTGATCACCATCGAGATGGCCTCGCCGGAAAAAGCCGGCCGCCACCGGCGCCACGAGGTTGGGATCTACGACGATCGCTTCATCGCCGGACTCACGCGGCTCGTTGATCAACTGCACCGCGCAGGCTCGCGCGTGTCGATCCAGCTCGGACACGGCGGCGGTCATACCCGGATCGACATCTGCGGCGAGACGCCGATTGCGCCTTCGGCCGTACCGCATCCGGTCTACGAGACGACCTTCGAGACCATCCTGCCGGAGGAGATGAGCAAGGCACGCATTGCGCAGACGGTCGCCGCGCATGCCGCTGCAGCGCAGCGCGCGCTGAAGGCCGGCTTCGATTGCGTCGAGGTGCACGCCGCGCATGGCTACCTCATCTCGCAGTTTCACGCGCCTTTCGAGAATCGGCGCACGGATGAGTACGGCGGCAGCCTGGAGAACCGCGCCCGCTTCGGCCTCGAGGTGCTGCGCGCGGTCAAGGCCTCCGTGCACGGGATGCCCGTAATCTATCGGCTCTCAGTCGAGGATTTCTTCGAGGGCGGACTGACCTTCAGCGAAGGCAGGCAGATTGCGATCTGGGCGGCGGAGGGCGGTGCCGACGCCCTGCACATCAGCGCCGGCCATTACCGCTCAGTGCCGTCGGCGCAAATCGTGCTGCCGCCGATGAGCTTCCCCGATGCCACCTTCCTGCATTTTGCCGCGGCCGTGAAGAAGCTTGTGCGGGTGCCGATCATCGCCGTGGGCCGGCTGGGCGATCCGGCAACCGCGACGGAGGCCGTGGCCTCGAAGAGCGCCGACTTCGTCGCGCTCGGCCGCAGCCTCATTGCCGATCCGCAATGGGTGGAGAAGGTCGCGCGCGGTGAGCCGATCCGGCGCTGCATCGCGTGCAACACCTGTATCAATGAGATGCGCGGTGGCGCTCGCATCGGCTGTGTGGTGAATGGCGCCGCCGGCCGCGAGACCACATTCGCGAGCGCAGTGCCGCCGCGGGGCGAGCGCATCGCCGTCATCGGCGCGGGGCCGGCCGGGCTGACTTACGCATCGCTCGTTGCGGACGGCAACGAGGTGACCGTGTTCGACAAGGAAAGACGCGCGGGCGGCTCATTCCGGCAGGCCGGGAAAGCACCTTTGTTCCAGGAGGTAGAGGCGAGCGAGGCGAGCTTCACGCGCTATATCGATGATCTGGTCAAGGCGTGCAGTGGCAAGGGAGTGCTCTTCCGCTTCGCCACGAATGTCAGGCGTCAGCCACGACTGCTGGCCTCGTTCGATCGGATCGTCATCGCAACCGGAGCCCAGTACAGGCTCGGTGTCGGCCGCATTGTGACGACCTTGCTCGACTTGGGCCTCGGCCGCTGGCCAGGTGTCAGTTGGCTTCTCTCGCAGACGCGGCTGCGCGACTGGTTCTATTACACGGCCCGGCGGGCCACCGCAGAGGACTTCCGCCTCCTCGGCAAGCCTGGCCAGAGCGTCGTCGCCATCGGTGACGCGGTGAAGGCCGGCAAAAGCAAGCAAGCCATCACGAGCGCGTTCGAGGCGGCGCTGCTCGGGCCTCAGCAAGAGCGCATGTAGGGGATATAGCGCGGTGCGCACGGTGCTTCGCACCTATGCACACCGTCGAGCGGCGGGTTACGGCGCAAGGGCGCCTAACCCGCCCTACCCGCTACGCACTATCGCAACTCGCCACCGAACCTCGACGTTCACCGCGTAGGGCGGATTAGCGGAACGCGTAATCCGCCAGCGTAATAGCATTTAAAACTGCCCTCGAGGTTTACAAAAGGTGTTGACGCCCTCACGCGTGTCATATGGAAGCGGCTGTATCGTTGCTCGAATACGAGGGGCGCCTTCCGGAGGCGATCCTGAAGGCGAGAGCAACGGGCGGCGCCCGCGGTCATGGTACGCAACCGTGATCCCGGGCGGCTCTGGGGATCCGCCCGCCGGGCACTATGACCTGGCTGCGGGAGAACCCGCTGCACGCGCTCCGGTGGATAATGCCGGGGACGGAAGCGCTGGACCTGGAGCCGCAAAGACGCCGTAGGTGGAGCGCCGAGAGGCGAGCGTGCCCCGCTGGGCGCGCAGTCGCGCTCGCTAGCGCGACCAAGACCTAAGTTGCGCCTGTCGGCGCTCCGCCTGCCCCTCGCAAGGGGGGCGGGTGCAGAAAGAAGAACCCAAAATCCGGGCGCAAACGCGCCGCGGAAACGAGGAGGCGTGTGCCGATGCGCGAGGGATGAACCGATGCGGAAGACGACAAGCCGTGCGTTGCGCAGCGCTGTAATCCCATGACTACGAAGGAAGTTACCGGCTTCGTGTTGAGACGCTCAGCAATTCTCTCACGCACTGGCGTGTTCAGCTGCCAGGCGCTCGACGGCATCGAGCATGATGCGCACCGCGAAGTCGGCGTCCTCGGCCGTGATGATCTCGCGCGGCGAGTGGCTCACTCCGCCATTGCCGCAACGCACGAACAGGATGGCGATCTCGGTCAATCCGGCAAACATCATGGCGTCATGACCGGCGCCGCTCGCGAGACGGCGCGGCGTCAGGCCGGTGCGCGCGACAGCGTCGGCAAGAAGCGCGCTGAGCCGCGGCGAGCATGCTACCGCTTGGCTGCGCTGCACCTCCTGGGTGGCGGCCTCGACACCGCGACGCGCGGCAATCGCGGCGAGCTCCTGCATGATGTCGCAAATCGCAGCATCGCGGGTGGCGTCATCGGCCGCACGCACATCGAGCGAGAGCATGCAGCACCCCGGGATGATGTTGATAGCCCCATCGGGGACACTGAGCTGACCCACTGTACCGACGAGCGTCGGTACCTCGGAGCAACGCTTTTCGACATAGAGAACGAGCTCCGCCGCCCCGGCCGCCGCGTCGTGGCGCCGGCCCATTGGCACAGTCCCGGCATGGCCGGCCTCGCCGGTGATGGTCACGAGTTTGCGTACCGAGCCGGCAACGGCGCTGACTATGCCGACAGGCAAACCTTCCTGCAGCAGAACCGGACCCTGCTCGATGTGTACCTCGAGATAGCCGAGAAGGCTCGCCCGTTCCCGCGCCACCGACGGAATGTCTCGCGGCTCGAGCCCCGCCTCGCGCATGACCTCGGCCACACTGCGGCCTTCGGCATCGCGCCGTTCCAGCAATCCCGCATTGAAGCGGCCGGCGACGGCGCTGCTGCCGAGAAAGCTCGAGCCGAAGCGCACGCCCTCCTCCTCGGAAAAGGCAATCACGTCCAGATGAAACGGCAGTTTGCGGCGGAGCCGCTGCAGCTCTTCGGCCAGCAGAAGGCCCACCAGCACACCCAGGCGTCCGTCATATTTGCCGGCGTTGCGAACGGTATCGTAATGCGAGGCGACGATCAGCGCAGGCGCATGCGGGTCGTCGGCAGCGTAGCGGCCGCATACGTTGCCGACCGCATCGGTGGTGACAGTCAATCCGGCCTCTTGCATCAGCCGCCGCAACTCAGTGGCCAGCGCACGATGCGCGGCCGACATGTACGTGCAGGTGAGCCCCTCGGTGGTCTCCGACCATGCCGCCAGCCTGTCGGCGAGCTCCAGAATGCGCCTGCCGAACCGGCATTGCTCAAGCATGGTGCTGCAGGCCGTTGTCGGCAGGCCCCTGGCGCGATGGGCGCAGCTCTTGCAACTTTCGCGCGGCGTCTGTCATGGTGCCGGCTCCCACACCAAAAGGGGCTCGGCGTGGTGGCATCGGTGTTGAGCGAGTGGCTGAGCCTGATCCTGCGCTGGCTCCATGTCGTCGCCGGAATCGCCTGGATCGGCAGCTCGTTCTACTTCATTCATCTCGATCTCAGCCTCAAAGCCAGACCAGGACTTCCCGCGGGCGTGAAGGGGGATGCCTGGCAGGTGCATGGCGGCGGCTTCTATCACATGGTGAAGTACATGGTCGCGCCGGCGCGCATGCCGGACGAGCTGACCTGGTTCAAGTGGGAGGCCTACACGACCTGGCTCTCCGGCTTCGCCCTGCTGGTCGTCGTCTACTATCTCGGTGCCGAGCTTTACCTGATCGATACGTCGGTGCTCGACCTGACGGCGCCGATGGCCGCACTCATCGCCTTTGGCAGCTTGCTGGTCGCCTGGCTGTTCTATGAGGCGCTCTGCCGCTCGCCGCTCGCGCGTCACGAAGTGGCCATGTCCATCGTTGGCTATGTCTTCCTCGTCGGCCTCACCTACGGCTTCACGCACGTCTTCAGTGGACGCGGCGCATTCACCCAGATTGGTGCGCTCATCGGCACCATCATGGTGGCGAACGTCTTCATCATCATCATTCCCTATCAGAAAAAGACGGTGGCCGCACTGATCGCTGGAAAGGAGCCCAACCCGGAATGGGGCGAGGAGGGCAAGCGGCGCTCGGTGCACAACAATTACCTGACACTGCCGGTCGTCTTCCTGATGATCGCCAACCATTATCCATTACTGTTTGCCACGCGCTACAACTGGGTGATCGTCGCCATCGTGCTGGCGATCGGGCCGGTGATCCGGCACTTCTTCAACACCCGCCACGAAGGGAGGGGCAGTCCGTGGTGGACCTGGGGCGTGGCCGCAGCAGGCATGCTGGCGATTGGCTGGCTCTCCGCAGCTGGCCCGCGCGAGGCTGGCGCCCGCGTCGAGCAGGGCGACATCCGAACGGCGCACAACATCATCCTCTCGCGCTGCGGCATGTGCCACATGCCCGAGCCGGTCTGGCCAGGCGTGCACGCGCCGCCGAAGCAGGTCCTGCTCGACAGCCCGGAAGCCATCGAGCGCCACGCGCGGCTCATCGAGATCAATGCCGTGCGTTCGAATGCCATGCCGCCCGGCAACATTACCGAGATGACGCCACAGGAAAGAGCGGCGCTCGCGGCCTGGCTCGCCGGCCCAGCGGGCGCGAGGTAGAGTGCCGCATGCCCGCGCACATGTCCTCGCAGTATCCGCGCGACCTCGTCGGCTACGGGCGCCATTCTCCCGACCCGCGCTGGCCCGGCGCGGCCCGGGTGGCGGTGCAGTTCGTCGTCAACTACGAGGAAGGCGGCGAGCGCAATATTCTGCATGGCGATGCCACCTCGGAGGCGTTCCTCTCCGACGTGCTCGGGGCCAAGCCATGGCCGAACCAGCGGCACATGAACGTGGAATCCATGTACGAGTATGGCTCGCGCGCTGGATTTTGGCGTCTTTGGCGCCTGTTCACCGCGCGCAAGCTGCCGGTCACGGTTTTCGCGGTGGCGACGGCGCTCGAGCGCAATCCCGAGGTCGTGGCGGCCATGCGTGAAGCGAACTGGGAGATCGCCAGCCACGGCTTGAAATGGATCGACTATAAGGATGCCGCGGAAGCCGAGGAGCGCGCACAGCTCACCGAGGCGATCCGGCTGCACAAGCAGGCCACTGGCGAGCGCCCGCTCGGCTGGTACACCGGACGCAACTCCGTGAGCACGCTCAAGCTCGTCCTCGAGGAAGGCGGTTTCCTCTACTCCTCGGATTCCTATGCCGACGACCTCCCCTATTGGGTCAACGGCCCGAACGGACCGCATCTCATCATCCCATACACGCTCGACGCCAATGATATGCGCTTCATCAACCCGCAGGGTTTTGCAGCGGGCGACGATTTTTTCACCTATCTGCGCGATGCGTTCGACCTGCTGCACGCCGAAGGCGCGAGCGCGCCGAAAATGATGTCCATCGGCCTGCATTGCCGGCTCGTGGGGCGGCCTGGGCGCGCCGCCGCCCTCATGCGCTTTGTCGACCATATCGAGCAGCACGAAGCAGTCTGGGTGGCGAGCAGGGTCGATATCGCACGGCATTGGCATAAGGAGCACAAAGCACTCGCCGCCCATGCCCCCGTGGTGTGCTCGTGAGGCGCGACCGCCCATGACAACCGTGACGCTGCAAAAACTCAACGCCGCGGAGAAGACGGCATTCGTGGACGAGCTCGGCGAGATCTATGAGCACGCGCCATGGGTCGCGGAAGCGGCATATGCGCAGCGTCCCTTTGCCTCGCTCAACGCATTGCACGAGGCGATGACGAATGCCGTGCGCGAGGCGAGCGCGGAACAGAGGATCGCCCTCCTAAAGGGTCATCCCGAGCTTGCCGGAAAGGCGGCACGCGCCGGCGTGATGACGCCTGATTCCAACGCCGAGCAAGGCAGTGCCGGTCTCGACCATCTGTCAGAGGCGGAATACGGCGCCTTTCATCGGCTCAACGATGCCTATCGCAAGAAGTTCGGCATTCCTTTCATCGTGTGCGTGCGGCGCCATTCCAAGGAATCGATCCTGCATCAGTTCGAACGCCGCCTGCAGAACGGCGCGGCAGCCGAGACGAAGGCCGCGCTCACGGAGGTTTTTCGCATCGCCGCGCTGCGGCTCGATCAGCGGGTAGAGGCCGCCGACAAGCTCAAGGTGCATGGACGGTTATCGACGCACGTCCTCGACACGCATGCCGGCCATCCCGCGGGTGGCGTGACCGTTGAGCTGCTCGAGCTTCCCAACCATGGGCCGCCGCGCGTCCTTGCCAAAACCACCACCAATCTCGACGGGCGAACCGATCAGCCCCTGATCGGCGGGCGGCCGGTTCCAATCGGCCATTACCAGCTTCGCTTCCATATGGGCGAATATTTCAGCAAGCGCGGGACGCCGCACGCCGACCCGCCCTTTCTTGATGTGGTGCCGGTGCAGTTCGCGGTGGCAGAGCCCGAAGGCCATTATCACGTGCCGCTGCTGGTCACGCCCTGGAGCTACAGCACCTATCGTGGCAGCTGATCAGAGGGTGTGAACGCGGAATGGGAAAAAAAGCGGCAAAATGCCTAGTGTTGCGGCAAGCGCGCGAGCGCAGGGGAGGCGCGGGCTCGGAGGGCAGCCTGGCATGCCGATTGCTGAGCTTGTAGGTCATCGCACTGTGAGCGGTTGCAACCACGGGAAAGGGAGCGTTCAAACATGCACATGAAGGTGGTTTTCGGCGCGCTCGCGGGCGCCGCAGTCGCGCTCGCCGCCGCGCCGGTTGCGGCACAGACCGACCTGAAATTCGCGCTCGACTGGAAGTTCGAGGGCCCTGCCGCACCCTATTTCGTGGCCATCGACAAGGGCTACTACAAGGCTGAGGGTCTCAACGTCACCATCGACTCAGGGCCAGGATCGGTCGCCGGCATCGCGCGCGTCGCCGCCGGCACGTACCCGATCGGCTTCTTCGACATCAACTCGCTCGTCAAATTCCAGGATCAGAATCCTGAGCGGCGTGTGGTGGCGGTGTTGATGATGTACGACAAGCCGCCTTTTGCGATCGCCACCACCACCAAGACCGGGATTACCAAGCCGAAGGACCTCGAAGGGCGCGTGCTCGGCGCGCCGGCCGCCGACGGCGCCTTCGCGCAATGGAAGGCATTCGTGCACGAGAACGGTATCGATGCCTCGAAGGTGAAGGTCGAGAATATCGGCTTCCCGGTGCGCGAGCCGATGCTCGCAGACGGAAAGGTCGATGCCATTGCCGGCTTCTCCTTCTCGATGCACTACAACCTGCTGCAAAAGGGCCTCAAGCCGGAAGACATCCGCACCATGCTGATGGCGGATCACGGCCTGGTGCTCTATGGCAATGCCATCATGGTCAACCCCGATTTCGCCAGGGCCAACCCGAAGGTGGTGGCAGGATTTGTCCGCGCCACCATCAAAGGCACGCTCGACACCATCAAGGACTCGGATAGCGCGATCAAATCGGTCATGAGCCGCAACGAGACCGCCGACGGTGCAATTGAGCTCGACCGGCTCAAGATGTCGCTGCGCGATAACTTCGTCACGCCATGGGTGCGGGCGAACGGTTTTGGCGGTGTGGATATGGCGCGTTTGGCCAAGTCGATCGATCAGATCGCGCTGAGCTACGAGTTCAAGAACCGTCCGAGGGCGGAGGACATCTTCACCAGTCAATACCTGCCGCCGGCGGCGGAACGCAAATTGTGAGACACATCTGGGGCTGATCTTGCGCTTGTCACCGCCCAATGGCCGGCACTGCGCCGGCCATTCGCATATCTGCGGTGCTGCTTGCGGACGGTGCGACAGGCTTCTGCGCTGGCGCTTGCAGCCGCAATGGCTAGCGTCGTGAGCGGATCAGTTGACATCAGCAATGTCGCGCTGACCTATCGCGGCGGCTCAGGCCATGTGCTGGCGCTTCAGGGCACCACGCTCTCGGTGCGCCGCGGCGAATTCGCCGCCGTGGTGGGTCCGTCCGGCTGCGGCAAGTCATCGCTGATGAAGCTCGTCACGGGGCTCGTGCCCCCTGACACTGGTGACATCGTCATCTTTGGCGATCCCGTACGTGGCCCGGTTAAGATTGCCGGCATGGCATTTCAGAATGCCAACCTGCTGCCGTGGCGGCGCGTGATCGACAATGTTCTGCTGCCGCTTGAGATCGTCGAGCCGCACCGGCAGAGCTTTCGCCGACGCAAGGAGCAGTACCGCGAGCAGGCGCGGGCACTTCTGAAAACCGTCGGACTCGAGGGCGCCGGCGATCGCTATCCATGGGAGCTTTCCGGCGGCATGCAGCAGCGCGCCTCGCTCTGCCGCGCGCTCATTCATCAGCCCACTCTGTTGATGCTCGACGAGCCGTTCGCGGCTCTCGACGCCTTCACCCGCGAGGAGTTGTGGTGCGTGCTGCGCGACTTGTGGGATAGGATCGGATTCACCGTGATCCTGGTGACGCATGATCTGCGCGAGGCCACCTTTCTCGCTGACAACATCCATGTCATGAGCGCGCGTCCCGGTCGCATCGTGCTGACCAAGGCTGTCGATCTGCCGCGGCCGCGCGAGCTCGACGTCTGCTTCGAGCCGCGGTTCACGGCCATCGTGCATGAGCTGCGCGCGAAGATTGCCGAGGTGCGCCAGGCATGAGCTCGAATGTCCTCGAGAAGCTCTCGCCCTGGCTGTTCACGGCTGCGCTATTCATACTGTGGGAGGCAAGCTGCCGCATCTTCAAGATTGATGCGTTCGTGCTGCCGGCGCCGTCGCAGATATTTCAGGCCATGGGGCAGTATTGGTGGCCGCTTGCGAAGAACTCGTTCGTGACGCTTTGGACGACGCTCGCCGGCTTTGCCCTTGCCGTCGCGTGCGGCATCGTTCTCGGCATCGTTCTCGGCTGGTCGCGCACGATCTACCGCGGCCTCTATCCCGTGATGATTGGATTCAACTCGATCCCGAAAGTGGCCGTGGTGCCGATCCTGATCATCTGGTTCGGCATCGGTGAGGTGCCCGCAATCCTCACCGCCTTTCTCATCTCGTTCTTTCCCATCGTGGTGAACGTCGCAACCGGCCTCGCCACAATGGAGCCGGAGCTTGAGGATGTGCTGCGCGCGCTTGGGGCGAAAAAGCTGGACATCATGCTCAAAGTGGGAATTCCGCGCACACAGCCCTACTTGTTCGCCTCGCTCAAGGTCGCGATCACCTTGGCGTTCATCGGTGCGGTCATGTCGGAGACAATCGGTGCGAATGCCGGCCTCGGTCATCTCATGGTGCAGGCCGGCTCGAATTTCCAGATGTCGCTCGTGTTCGCCTGCCTGCTCGCTCTTGCAGTCGAAGGCATCGGCATGTACGCCGTGTTCGCCGCGGTCGAGACGTATTTCACCGGTTGGGCATTCCGTTCCTCGATGAGTGCCGCGGCCTGACGCTGAACGGGCGATGAATGCGCCGTCCAGCCGGCGTTCGGAATTCATCAGCTAAAAACATCGCAGTCAGCCGGAATTGGCGACCGCCTTGTGGCCGAGCGAGTTTCGCAGCTGATGCGTTCAACACCTCCGGCAGTACGTCCGGCAAAACCTCAGAGGAACACAGCTATGCGCACCCGTCGCTTTCTCGTCACGTCGCTGACACTTGCACTCCTGTCGGCACCGGCCTTGGCTCAAGGCACGCCCCCGCAAGCGGGCAAGGATGCAGTCACTCCGCCGGCCGCGGCAAAGCCGTCCACAACCGGCGCTGCCACAGTAACAACCAAGGTCAACCTGAACACGGCGAGCCCGGCCGAGCTCGACAAGCTGCCGAAGGTTGGGCCGACCGGCTCGAAGGCGATCGTCGAGGCACGCGCCAAAGCCAAGTTCAAGAACTGGGATGACTTCGTCGCGCGCAAGGTCCTTCCTGCCGACGCCGTCGCCGCAATCAAGGACACCGTGGTGTTCTGAACCGGCGCGCATCTCAAAAGCTCGAGGCGCCATTCCTGGCGTCTCGAGCTCGCTTCTACTGCGGCGACAATCCGGCGTCCTTGACGACCTGCTGGGCCTGCACGCGATCCCGCTTTATTTCGTCGGCAAATTCATCGGGCGTGTTGACCGCAGAGACCAGGCTGCGGGCGGTGAGATGGCGCTGGCGGAAGCCTGGATCATTGACGATGGTAGCCACCTCTCTGGCCAGCCTGTCGACGATCGGCCGCGGCGTCCCGGCCGGAGTGAACAGGCCGTACCAGCTGCGCGAGGGCGCTCCGGTATAGCCGGTCTCCGCGAGTGTCGGCACATCAGGAAAGTTCGGTGAGCGGATGTTGTTCAACATGACGAGAGGCGTCATGACACCCGCGCGAATCTGGCCGATGACATTGCCCTCGCCGATAAGCGCGATGGGCGTGGAGCCCGAAAGCACGGCGTTGACCGCCTCGCCGCCGCCTTTGAACGGCACGCGGACCCAGTCGGCGCCTGTCTCTTTGGCGAGCCTGTCCATGTAGAGAGCGAGCGGTACTGCGGCCGTCACGTAGCTCAATGTCGCCGGCTTGGACTTGGAGAGTGCAATCAGCTCGTTGACAGTCTTGACGTGCAGCGCCGCGTTCACGACCTCGACCTGAATGAGATGATACAAGTTCGTGACCGGCTGAAGACCTTTCTCCGGGTCGAACGGCATGCTCTTGAGCAGGAACTGGTTGTAGACGACCGGATCGGCATTGAGGATGCAGACCGTGTAGCCATCCGGCGCAGCCTCGGCGCACGCGCGGGCACCGAGGTTCTGCATGCCGCCGGGCCGGTTCTCGACAATAATCGGCTGTCCCCAGCGCTTGTGCAGCTCGTCACCCAAGGCGCGCATGAAAATATCGCTGATCCCGCCGGCGCTCGTTGTGGTCACCGCCCTGATTGGCCGTGCCGGATAGTCCTGCGCCAGCGCTGGCGCGGTTGCTCCCGCGAATGCAGCGAGCAACAGAACCGCACACATTCTCATAAACGCGATCCCTTCCAAAAGTTTCTTTGTTCCTCACCGCAGGCGGTGCAAGGAGGAGCGCTTCTTCTCCTGCGCGCCGATCGCGAGAACGCCGACTGCGCGCGCCGCAATGACGGCAAGCACCAGCGTGAAGCAGAGCTCGCCGATATCGACCGGGTCGGCGATGTAAAAGCTGAACTTCGGCGGGAATAGCAGGTAGGCGGCGACGAGGGCACTGGCAAAGGCCGTCACGACCGCGACAGTGCTGCCGAAATAGATGGCGACGAATATGGTCGGCAACACATAGGCGAGCATCAGCCGCTCGCCTGCAAAATAATGCTCGATCAGCAGCACGACGAGCGTGGTGAGCAGCACGGCGAGCATCGCCATGAGCGCGGGGAACATAAGCTCGCGCAGTCCGCGACGCCACGGAGGTCGGCGCGATTGTGCATCGCTGGCCTCTTGCTGAACGCCGGTCATCGTCTGCCGCGAGGCGAAAAGCGAAAACGGTTGCCAAGCCCTGGGCGGCATCAGTAGCCACGCTCACGGTCGACGACGGCCTGCAACGGGCGGCGCTGCGCGAAGCGCTGCGCATTCTCAACGAACAGACGCGCCACGAGCTTGTCACGCTGCGGGTGGGATCCGCCCACATGAGGCAGCACGATGATGTTCTTGGCGCGCCAGAACGGGTGATCGGACGGGAGCGGCTCGGTCCGGAACACGTCAAGCACCGCACCAGCAATGGTGCCGTTCTCGGCCGCGGCTATCAGATCACTATCGACCACGAGGGCGCCGCGCGCGAAGTTCAGGAGCCAAGCCGTGCGCTTCATGTGGCGAAGGACACTAGCGTTCATCACATTTTCAGTTTTCGGCGTGACCGGCAGCAGGAGCACCACAAAATCCGAGCGCGCCAGCATGGCATCGAGCTGCTCGAGCGGATACACGGCCTCGACACCAGGAACCGAACCGGGCTTGCTCCTCACACCGATAACACGCATGCCGAGCACGCCAGCCTTGTGGGCCAAGTCGGTGCCAATCGTGCCAAGGCCGATAATGCCCAGAGTCTTGCCGGTGAGCGGCTCCGGGACCAACCGTTTCCACTCGCATCGCTCCTGCTGGCGCCGCGCCTGCTCATAGGGCTTGGCGACATAATAGATCGCGGCGAGGATGTTGTCGGGCATCTGCTCCTGGTGCACGCCGCGGGCGCAGGTAAGATCAATATGCCGGACGAGATCGTCGCGCGCGAGCCAGCTCTCGACCCCTGCGGACAGCGTCTGGATCCAGCGAAGCTTGGGCATGGATGGAATGATGCCGCTTGGCAGGCTCCAGGCCAGCAGGCCCTCGGTGCGCGCCAAGATATCGGCGGAGGGACGCTGGCCTGCGGGAAGCTTGGCGAACTCCAGCACATCGGTCAGGCCGGCGTCGGCTGCCGCCTGCCAGTAGAGATCGGCCTCATTGAGCCAAAGCAGGACCAGCGGCTTGCCCGGAGCCACAGCAGTGCTTGACATGGATGGTCTCAGCGAGCCTCGCGCGCAACAGCCGTTGTGCCGACGCGTAGATTGGTTTCGGCCGGCTGCCTCGTCAACCCATGCAGCTTCCTGCTCACCCTCAGCTCAGCCGGCGAGTAGGCTCTTTACCACGGCAGACGCTTTGCCGAAGTCCATCTTGCCGACATAACCCTGTTTCACCGCGGCCATCACCTTTCCCATGTCCTTGATACCCTGAGCGCCGATCGAGCTTATCACCTCGGCGACCACCGCCTTGACCTCGGCTTCGCTCATCTGCTGCGGCAGGTAGCTGCGGATAATCTCTATCTCGGCGCGCTCACCGGCAGCGAGCTCCGGCCGGCCGGCCTTGTCGTAAATCTCAACCGATTCCTGACGCTGCTTGATCATTTTTTGCAGAAGGGCAAGCAGCGCGTCCTCGGACAGAGCCGGCTTGCCTTGCATCTGCGCCTCGATCTCAGCATTCTTGATGGCGGCATTGACCAGGCGCAATGTCGAGACGCGCCGCTCATCACGCGCCTTCATGGCACCTTTCAAGGCACTGTTGATATCCTCGCGGAGCACGGCTATGGCCTCTCGTCAGGATGCATGCGGTTGACGCCGATCCGGCGTGGCCCAGCATAGCAAGGCAAAAATCTAGGCGTTCAATGCCGCAGAGACAACCAGCGCCACTCGGGCGGACTGGCGAGCAAAGCACAAGCCTCTGGAGCGAGCCCAAGGCCACGGCAGTGCTCGTCCTGGCGGACGGAACCGTGCTCGAGGGTGCGGGGTTGGGTGCAACCGGACGCGCGGTGGGCGAGGTCTGCTTCAACACCGCAATGACGGGGTACCAGGAGATCCTCACTGACCCTTCCTATGCGGGACAAATCGTCACTTTCACGTTCCCGCATATCGGCAATGTCGGCACCAACGACGAGGACATCGAGACCGTTAACCTGGCGGCCACGCCGGGCGCGCGCGGGGTCGTGCTGCACACGGCAATTACCCAGCCTTCCAGCTACCGCTCGACGCGGCACCTCGATCAATGGCTGCGTGCGCGCGGGGTGATCGGATTGAGCGGCATCGACACCCGTGCACTCACAAGTCTCATTCGCGTCAAGGGGATGCCGAATGGCGTGATTGCGCACGATCCATCCGGAACCTTCGATCTCGACCTCCTGCGCGAAGAAGCGCGCGCCTGGCCTGGTCTCGTCGGCATGGATCTGGTGCCACTGGTCACCTGCGGGCAGCGCTTCAGCTGGGATGAAACGAGCTGGGAGTGGGGGAAAGGTTATGGGCGTCAGCAACACCCCCAATTTCACGTCGTCGCAATCGACTACGGCATCAAGCGCAACATCCTGCGCCAGCTTGCGACCAAGGGCTGCAGAGTGACTGTAGTGCCGGCGCACACATCGGCACGCGACATCATCGCCCTCGCTCCTGATGGTGTGTTCCTGTCGAACGGGCCTGGGGATCCGGCGGCAACCGGCGAATACGCGGTGCCGGTGATCCGCGACGTGATCGGCAAGGGCATTCCGACTTTCGGCATCTGTCTTGGTCATCAGATGCTCGGCATTGCCCTCGGCGCGACGACCGTGAAGATGCATCAGGGCCACCACGGTGCCAATCACCCGGTGAAGCACCTAGCCACCGGGAAGGTGGAGATAACCTCGATGAACCACGGTTTTGCCGTCGACCGGGAGACCTTGCCGGCAAACGTCGCCCAGACCCACGTGTCACTGTTCGATGGCTCGAACTGCGGACTTGAGCTCAACGACAGGCCGGTGTTCTCCGTTCAATATCATCCCGAAGCCTCACCTGGACCACGCGACAGCCATTACCTGTTCTCCCGCTTCGTTGAGCTGATGCGCAACCACAAGCAGAGGGCTGCTTAGCGCGGCGGTTGCGAAGTGGGCATCATTCTTGATTTCTGGTGCGAGTCGATATGCGGACTTCTCAAACCAGAACAGCACTGCCTTGAGTTCGAGATTTGCGCAGGACCTGCTGCAAAAGCCTTCGCGATCTTGGGAATCGCGACACTGTGAGTGTCGTCGCTTTTTGGCAGCCGCTCAGCGCTCTTCGTACTGAGGCGCGGTATTGACGAGTCCGGCAGATCTAGCAGTCCGTCCGCGGTGGTTGCCTGGCGCGGTGGTGCGACCGATCGATCGTTGGTTCGATTTGCCGGGTGATCGCGCGATCGTGCTCCTGTTGTTGGTTTTCGTGGTTGCCTGGACTGCCTTTCACGTTGTTTCCCGTGCCTCAGTCGACCTGCATCCCGACTTGCTCGAGATTTACGCGTGGAGCCGCCATCCGGTCGCGGGTTATTACAAGCACCCACCGCTCGGAGCCTGGGTGGCTTGGCTGTGGTTTGCAATTTTCCCGATTGCAGACTGGTCCTTCGACCTCCTCACGATGGTGAACGCGGCGGTCGCGCTGTTCGCGACGGACCGGATCGCACGGCTCTATTTGACGGGAGACAAGCGGCTCCTGGTGCTGCTGCTACTGTTGCTCACGCCTTTCTACCAATTTCATGCGCAGCGTTTCGGAGCCAATCCCATACTCCTTGCGCCGTGGCCGATCGCGACCTGGTGCTTCTTGCGTGCGTTCAAGACGCACCACATCGGCTGGTCGGCCGCGGCAGGAGCCGCCGCCGGCGTGGCCATGCTCGGCAAGTACTATTCGGTATACCTGGTGGCCGCCTTCATCCTTGCCGCTTTGGCGCATCCGGATCGCTGGTCCTATCTGCGCTCGGCCTCGCCGTGGATCTCAATTGCCGCGGGGCTCCTGGTGCTGGCACCGCATTTGCAATGGGTCACCGCAACGGCCTTTACTCCCTTCGCGTATGTCTACCTTGTTCATGGCGGGACCTCGCTTGCTGAGAACATCGCCAGCGTCGGCTCCTATCTTCTGGGCAGCATGGGCTACATCGGGTTGCCGGTCGTGGTCTATTGCCTGCTTGTTCGCCCCGACCGCGCATCGCTGATGCAAACCCTGTGGCCATCCAACCCGGATCACAGGATGCTTGTTATTCTGCTTGGCAGCATGGTGTTGCTGCCGGCCATTTCGGCTCCGTTTCTCTCTGTCGCGCTCACCTCGCTGTGGACCATGCCGGCCTGGTTCCTCTTGCCCATTGTCCTGCTGGCGCCCGTCCCCTACGCAGCATCATCGTCCAGCAAGCAAGGAATGACCCGCGAGAAGGCCATCGGGCTCGCGGCAATAGTGCTCGTCATCAGTGTGGGTGCATTGCTCGCAGCACCGTTCGTGGCTCTGTCGAGGCAACTCTACGGCTCGAAATACAGCCAAGGCTCGTATCGTCTGCTGACCCGGGAAGTCATGCGTGGGTGGCGGCGGCACACGGATCGGCCACTCACGATCGCTATGGGTGGGCAAGATCTCGCCGATGCCCTGACATTCTATAGTGAGGACCACCCCGACGCGGTGCCCGAGTTCAACTTGCGCTTGGCGCCCTGGGTTACGGCGGAGCGGATGAAGCGCGAGGGGTATGTGGTGGTTTGTGATGATCCGGGCTGTGTTGCTGCAGCCGAACGGCAGGCGCCGAGCGGCCTGCAGATAATCAGACGCGACGTCGAGGTGACGCGCCGATATCTCTGGTTCGAGGGACGGCCTGCGCATTTCGCGGTTATTCTCTTTCCTCCACCCTCGCCTTCCCGAGGGAGCGAGCCGGCGTCATGAGCGACGAGCCGCATAGCTGGACGAGCTTCTGGGACCAGCCGCATTCGATCTATGTCAATGCCCGCCACTTCGACGTGCATTATCGTGACATCGCTGAGGGCATCATCCGATTGCTTCCGAGCGCCCATGCGCGTGTGCTCGACTACGGCTGCGGGGAGGCGATTCACGCGGATCGTGTTGCTGCCGCAGCAGCCGAGCTGATCTTGTGCGATGCCGCTCCAAGTGTACGTGCCCGGCTCAGCAAACGGTTTACGGCCAATCCACGCGTGCGCGTTCTTTCCCCTTCGGAGCTGGAGGAGCTACCAGCCGCGAGCCTCGATCTCATCATTGCCAACTCCGTGGTGCAGTATCTCGCCCCTACGGAGCTTGATCCGCTGTTAGCCAGTTGGCGGCGACTGCTGGACCGCGGCGGCGTGCTGATCGTCGCTGACGTCGTTCCTCCGAGCGACAACATCGTCACCGATACGCTCGCGCTCTTGCGCTACGCCTCCAAGAACCGCTTTCTCTTCGCGGCCCTCAGGGGAATTTTTCGCACGGTCTTCTCCGGCTATCGCAAGCTGCGCGGCCGGCTCGGAATTACCTGCTATGGTGAGAGCGATTTCTTGGGCAAGCTCAGCGCCAACGGCTTTGCTGCGGAGCGGCTGGACTTCAATCTGGAGCATAATCCTGCGCGCATGACATTTCGGGCCAGAGCGCAGTGAACGCACTGGTTCATGCCAGCCATGGTGCAGCAATGCCGGCCTGACGCACGTTCTGACGATCCTCAAGTGTTCCATCCAAGCCCAACAGGGAGGTGTCTATGCAGCGGCAGGCTCAATCGGGTTTACGGCGCTCTGCCATTGGCGCGGGGGCAATCGCCACTTGCGCGCTTTGGACCGCTGTCTCAACAATTCCGGCGCGCGCTGCCGAGCATGTGCTCATGCCGAGCCCGCAAACGGTTCACATCGGCTACTTCATGGCGAGCGTCAAACCGGTGCTGACCATTGATTCGGGTGACATCGTCACCTTGGTGAGCGCGGCTTCGATCGTCCCCGCGGTCGTCGATCAGGCAGGAGTGGTGCCGCCCTCAGCCGTGCCGCAGTATCAACGCGATATCTATGGCCAGGTGAAGGACCGCGGGCCAGGCCCGCACATTCTGACGGGTCCCATCGAGGTTCGCGGCGCGATGCCTGGCGATGTGCTGGAGGTTCGCATGCTCGACATCCAGCTCGAGCTGGATTGGGGCTTCAACCGCCAGCGGCCTTACACGGGCGCGCTCCCGGAGGAGTTTACTGCACAATGGAGTCGCATCATTCCGATCGATCGGAAGGCGAACACTGCGGAGGTGGCGAAGGGGGTGGTGATACCGCTGCGTCCGTTCTTCGGCACCATGGGCCTCGCGCCTGATTCCACAATGGGCCGCATCAGCAGCGGACCACCCGGCGTCCACACGGGCAATCTCGACATCAAGGATCTCGTCGCCGGTACGACACTTTACATGCCGGTGCACGCGCCTGGCGCGCTGTTCTCAGCAGGGGACGCGCATGCGGCGCAAGGTCATGGCGAGGTCGATCTCACCGCCATCGAGACCGGGCTGCGCGGCAGGTTCCAGTTCATCCTGCGCAAGGACATGAAGCTCACATGGCCGCGGGCGGAAACACCCACGCACTGGATGGTGATGGGGCTGCATCCCGATCTCGATGAAGGCATGAAGATCGCGGTGCGTGAAACAATCAACTTCATCACGGCGCGCTTCCCGCACCTGACCCGTGAGGAAGCCTACATGATCGCGAGCGTCGGCGTTGATTATCACGTCAGTCAAGTGGTCGACGGCACCAAGGGCATTCACGGGATGATCCCCAAGGCCATCTTCGGCAATTAGGAGCACCCGGGGCGAAACGGCACGGTGCATGCGCTTTGTGCATTGGCCTTTGGCTGCACCGCGCAAAACCACGCTACTAAACCGGCAGGCAGCCTTCCCTGCCCTGTGATTCTGGTCTAAAGAGCGGCGCGCGCTCTGGCTGACGCCTCCGCGCCCCGTTTGAGGACGCGCGTTGCGCGCCCTTTTTTTTGCGCATCGCAGCCCTAAGCTGGAGAGCCATGCCCAAGCGCACCGATATTGCGTCGATCATGATCATCGGTGCCGGGCCGATTGTGATCGGTCAGGCCTGCGAGTTCGACTATTCCGGCACGCAAGCATGCAAGGCGCTGAAGCAGGAAGGCTATCGCGTGGTGCTGGTGAACTCGAACCCGGCCACGATCATGACCGACCCGGAGCTCGCGGACGCCACATATATCGAGCCGATCACGCCGGAGGTGGTGGCCAAGATCATCGAGCGCGAGCACCCGGATGCGCTGTTGCCGACCATGGGAGGCCAGACCGCGCTGAACACGGCATTGTCGCTCAACAAGATGGGCGTGCTCGAACGCTTCAACGTGGAGATGATCGGCGCCACCGCCAAAGCGATCGACAAGGCGGAGGATCGCGCACTCTTTCGCGAGGCCATGCACCGGATCGGCCTCGAAACGCCGCGCTCGCAGCAGGTGAAGACGCTGCCTGATGCGCTGCGCGCCCTGGATGCGATTGGATTACCCGCGATCATCCGGCCCTCCTTCACGCTTGGCGGAACCGGCGGCGGCATTGCCTACAACAAAGCCGAGTTCATCGAGATCGTCGAGGGTGGCATCGATGCCTCGCCCACGAACGAGGTGCTGATCGAAGAGTCAGTGCTGGGGTGGAAGGAATTCGAGATGGAGGTCGTTCGCGACAAGAACGACAACGCCATCATCATCTGCTCGATCGAGAACGTCGATCCCATGGGCGTCCACACGGGAGATTCCATCACTGTCGCGCCGGCGCTCACGCTGACCGACAAGGAATATCAGATCATGCGCGACGCCTCGATCAAGGTGTTGCGCGAGATTGGCGTGGAGACCGGCGGCTCGAACGTTCAGTTCGCGGTCAATCCTGACGATGGCCGGCTCGTCATCATCGAGATGAACCCGCGCGTGTCGCGCTCCTCCGCACTGGCGTCGAAAGCAACGGGGTTTCCCATTGCCAAGGTCGCCGCCAAGCTCGCCGTCGGCTACACACTCGATGAGATAGCGAACGACATCACCGGCGGAGCCATGCCGGCGAGCTTTGAGCCGACGATCGATTACGTCGTCACCAAGATCCCCCGCTTTGCGTTCGAGAAATTTCCCGGCGCCGAGCCGGTCCTCACCACCTCCATGAAATCGGTGGGCGAGGTTATGGCCATCGGCCGCACCTTTCAGGAAAGCGTGCAGAAGGCGCTGCGCTCGCTCGAGACCGGCCTGACCGGGCTCGACGAGGTCACCATCGAAGGGCTCGGTCAAGGCGATGACCGGGCCGCCATTCGTGCGGTCCTGGGCACGCCCACGGCGGATCGTCTGCTGCAGGTGGCGCAGGCTATGCGGCTCGGAACGACCGACGATCAGATTTATGCCGCCTGTCGCATCGATCCGTGGTTTCTTTCCGAAATCCGCGGCATCGTCGAGATGGAGCGCGAGATCACAGGTAAAGGGCTCCCTGCCAGCGCCGGCGCCTTCCGCCGCCTTAAATCGATGGGCTTCTCCGATGCGCGGCTTGCGCTACTGACCCGCTGCAGCGAAGCCGAGGTCACTTCCGCCCGTCGCGCGTTGGGCGTGCGGCCGGTGTTCAAGCGCGTCGATACTTGCGCTGCCGAATTCGCGGCACCAACCGCCTATATGTACTCCACCTACGAGGCGCCATTTGCCGGACACGCGGTAGACGAGGCGGCTACTTCCGATTGCAAAAAGGTCATCATCCTGGGCGGCGGTCCAAACCGCATCGGCCAGGGCATCGAGTTTGATTATTGTTGTTGTCACGCCGCCTTCGCGCTTCGGGATGCCGGCTATGAGACAATCATGATCAATTGCAATCCGGAGACTGTTTCTACCGATTACGACACATCGGACCGGCTGTATTTCGAGCCGCTCACAGCGGAAGACGTTCTCGAAATAACCGATTCTGAGAGCAGTCGTGGAACGGTGCATGGGGTCATCGTGCAGTTCGGCGGCCAGACGCCGCTAAAGCTCGCAGCTGCGCTCGAGCGCGCGCATGTGCCGATCCTTGGCACCTCGCCGGACGCCATCGACCTGGCCGAGGATCGCAACAGGTTCAAGCACCTGCTCGACAAGCTCGGGTTGAAGCAGCCGAGCAACGGCATCGCCTATTCGGTGGAGCAGGCCCGATTGGTGGCGGGCGAGCTCGGATTTCCGCTCGTGGTACGTCCCTCATATGTGCTCGGCGGACGTGCCATGCAGATCATCCGCGATGAGGAGGCGCTCGGGGACTACCTGCTTGCCACCTTGCCCGAGCTCGTGCCGCATGACGTCAAGGCCCGTTATCCCAATGACAAAACCGGACAGATCAACACCGTGCTGGGCAAGAACCCGCTACTCTTCGATCGTTATCTCTCAGATGCGACCGAGGTCGACGTAGATTGCCTTGCGGATGGCGAGGACACTTTCATTGCGGGGATCATGGAGCACATCGAGGAGGCCGGCATTCACTCCGGAGATTCCGCGTGCTCGCTTCCGCCGCATAACCTGGACGTTGCGACAATTGGCAAGCTCGCTGAGCAAAGCCGCGAGCTCGCGCTCGCGCTCCAGGTAGGCGGCTTGATGAACGTGCAATATGCCATCAAGGACAGCGAGATCTATGTCCTCGAGGTGAATCCGCGCGCCTCGCGTACAGTGCCTTTTGTGGCCAAAGTGATCGGTTTGCCTGTCGCCAAGATCGCTGCGCGGATAATGGCCGGAGAGCGGCTGGCGAGCTTTGCGCTCGAGCCGCAGCGGTTCGAGCCGGGGGCGGCGCAGCACGTCGGCGTGAAGGAGGCGGTGTTCCCCTTCGCCCGTTTTGGGGAACGGGTGGATACTGTGCTTGGGCCCGAGATGAAGTCTACCGGCGAAGTCATGGGCATCGATCGGACATTCGAGATTGCCTTCGTAAAGAGCCAGCTCGGTGGGGGAGCGCGGCTACCGCGCAGCGGCACGCTGTTCGTGTCGGTGCGCGACGAGGACAAAGAGCGGGTGATCGAGGCGGTACGCACGCTCGCCGCTCTGGGGTTCAAGGTGATCGCCACCTCGGGCACGCAGCGCTATTTGACGGAGCATGGGGTAGCTGCCGACCGCATCCTCAAGGCGTCCGAAGGCCGCCCGAACGTTGTCGACGCGATCAAGAACGGTCAAGTTCACCTGGTCTTCAACACCACCGAAGGGGCGCAGGCCCTCTCCGACAGCAAGCCGCTACGGCGCGCTGCCCTCTTGCATAAAGTGCCATATTACACCACTCTTTCGGGAGCCGTCGCCGCGGCGCAGGGTATCAAGGCTTACCTCGAGGGTGATATCGAGGTCCGTGCGCTTCAAAGCTATTTCGGCGGCAAGGCGGCACCCAGGTAGCCGGACCGGCCGCCTGACCGAACGTGTTTGGGACAAGGTTGAGGTCGCGCGGCCGGAGAAACTTCGGCTCGCGATCTGAATTATTGTCCGCTAACGTGGCATGAGGTTGATTTGGTCGTCATGCCCGCGCAGGTCGCGGGCATCCACGTCTCAATCTAAGAATTGGATGGAACATGTGGATGGCCGATGAACGCGGCCATGACTCAGGAGAGTGGAGCTGGTCTCGTTCCGCTCTAGCCGGAGGTTTGAAGAAGAGATGGAAAAGATCCCGATGACGGCGGCCGGCTATTCGGCACTCGAAACCGAGCTCAAGCAGCGCCAGCAGGTCGAGCGGCCCCGTATCATCCAGCTGATAACCGATGCGCGCACGCACGGCGATCTGTCGGAGAATGCGGAATATCATGCCGCCAAGGAGACGCAGTCGCATAATGAGGGGCGCATCGCCGATCTCGAGGACAAGCTCGCACGCGCCGAGATCATTGATGTCTCCAAGCTCTCCGGCGACACCATCAAGTTTGGCGCGACCGTCACATTGCTGGATGAGGACACAGAGAAGAAGCAGGTCTGGCAGATCGTCGGCGAGCCGGAAGCAGACGCCAAGAAGGGGCGCATCTCAATCACCTCCCCGCTCGCGCGCGCTCTCATAGGCAAGACGAAAGGCGCAAGCGTGGAGGTCGTCACTCCAAGCGGCGCCAAGGCCTACGAGATCAAGAAGGTCGAGTGGAGATAGAGGAAACACGGATCTGGCCGAAGCGATCCGTACCATGACGAGCATCAAATTCGGCGTGTTCGACCACATGGACAACGCCGGTGTTCCGCTCGGACAGCTCTACGCTGACCGGCTCACACTCATCGAAGCCTACGATCGTCTGGGGATTTGGGGCTACCACGTGGCGGAGCATCACGCCACGCCGCTCGGTTGCGCCGCCTCCCCGGGATTGTTTCTTGCCGCTGTGGCACAGCGTACCAAAGCGCTGCGCTTCGGTGCTCTGGTGTATCTCCTGCCTTTCTATCATCCGCTCCGGCTGATCGAGGAAATCTGCATGCTCGATCAGATGAGCGGCGGAAGGCTCCTGCTGGGCGTGGGGCGCGGCGTCTCGCCATTCGAGACAAGCGCCTATGGGCTGGATTTCGCCCAGACCGGCGAGATGTATCACGAGGCATTCCGCGTGATCATGGACGGGCTCGCGAGCGAAGAGCTGACCTTCCAGGGCAAATACTACCGCTACAACAATGTACCGATGGTGCTGCGGCCGGTGCAGCGACCACATCCTCCGCTATGGTACGGAACCACGATCCCGGAGAATGCCGACTGGCCCGCAGCGAACGATGTCAGCATCGTGAGCATCGCCTTGCGGCCCACCGTGCGCGCGATCACGGATCGTTACCGCAGCGTGCGGGCCAAGCTCAGGAAAGGCGATGGTCCGTTACTCGGAGTGACGCGACACATCGTTGTTGCCGACACCGATGCTGCTGCCGCCGCGATCGCGCGGCGTGCCTATCCCAGGTGGCGGGAAAGCTTTCGCTGGCTTTTTCAGCGCCACGGTGCCGAGCCGCGTATCGGGGGCCTTTACCCGCCGACCTTCGATGAGCTCACCGCTGTGGAGAATGGGGTTGCCGGCTCGCCCGCCACGGTGCGCGATTTCATCGCCAAGGAGAGCGAATCCTCAGGCGCCAATTACATTCTGGGGTGGTTCGCCTTCGGGGACATGACTCTGCAGGAGTCCTTGCGCTCGATCGAGCTGTTTGCACGCGAGGTCATGCCGGCATTCCGGGGAGCCGCGGCAGAATCCCGCGTTTAGGCCAGGCCCTACTGTGGGTCGCGAGACCTGCAGATCTTGCATACCTCCGCGGAACTCTTAAATTGTGCAGCACACAACGGCGTGGCGCCGCTGGATCTGCCCTGCCGCTGGTGAGGGGCCCGTTCGGCATGCCGGACATGGGGAGATCCGGCGCCGAGGGCCAAGCGTTCGGGGCGATCACAGGGGGGTATTTGGTCCGATGGGGAACGTCACGCAGGCTAAGCTGGTGATCATCGGCTCGGGGCCTGCAGGCTACACGGCCGCCATTTACGCCGCCCGCGCCATGCTCGACCCGATCATGCTGCAGGGCATCCAGCCTGGCGGGCAACTCACCATTACCACCGATGTGGAGAACTACCCGGGCTTCGCCGATGTGATCCAGGGCCCTTGGCTCATGGAGCAGATGCAGCAACAGGCTCAGCATGTCGGCAGCAAGATCGTTACTGATCATGTCAACAAGGCCGATCTCCGACGCCGGCCCTTCATGATCCACTGCGATTCAGGTGATGTTTATGCTGCCCATACGCTGATCATCGCGACCGGCGCGCAAGCGCGTTGGCTCGACCTCCCGTCAGAGCAGAAGTTCAGGGGCTATGGCGTCTCCGCCTGCGCCACCTGCGACGGCTTCTTCTACCGCGGCAAAGAGGTGGTGGTGGTCGGCGGCGGCAACACAGCCGTCGAGGAGGCGCTGTTTCTCACCAACTTCGCGACCAAGGTCACCCTGGTGCATCGGCGCAACAGCTTTCGCGCCGAAAAGATCCTGCAGAACCGCCTGTTCAAGAACCCAAGAATCAACGTGCTCTGGGACAACGTCCTGCACGACGTGATCGGTGACGAAAGCCCGCACAAGGTGCGCGGCGTCGTCCTGCGTCACGTCAAGAACGGCGCCTTAACCGAGATGCCCATCGATGGGGTGTTCATCGCGATCGGCCATACCCCGGCTTCGGAGCTGTTTGCCGGGCAGGTCGAGATGAAGCACGGCGGCTATATCAAGACTGCGCCGTTCTCGACCGCAACATCAGTGCCCGGGGTCTTTGCAGCGGGTGACGTGACGGACGACGTCTATCGCCAAGCCGTCACCGCGGCCGGCCTCGGCTGCATGGCCGCGCTCGAAGCAGAGCGCTTTCTCGCGGCGCATGGCGAGGCCGAGCCGGCAGTCGCGGCGGAGTGAGGTTGCTGATGAGGACGCCAATGAGCATGGACTGGGACAAGCTCAAAGTCTTCCATGCAGCAGCCGAGGCCGGCAGCTTCACCCATGCCGGCGAGCAGCTGGGCCTCTCGCAATCCGCCGTATCGCGCCAGGTCTCCGCGCTGGAGCAGGAGCTCGGCGTCTCCCTGTTTCATCGTCACGCGCGCGGCCTCATTTTGACGGAGCAGGGCGAGCTTTTGCATCACACCGCGCACGACGTGTTCATGAAGCTTGAAGCCGCACGGGCGAAGCTCACGGACAGCCGCGAGCGACCCAATGGCGAGCTCAAGGTGCAGACCACTCCCGGCATCGGCATCAACTGGCTGACACCGCGCCTGGGCGAGTTCATCGATCTTTATCCCGACATCCACATCATTCTTATCACCACGGATGAGGAGCTTGATCTGGCGATGCGCGAGGCCGATGTCGCGATCCGGCTGCGCCAGCCTACTCAGCCCGATCTCATCCAGCGCAAGCTGTTTTCCGTGCGCTTCCATGCCTATGCCTCGCCGGAATATCTCAAGCGCTTCGGCACACCGCGCACCCTCGACGACCTCGACCAGCACCGCGTGCTGCTGCTGGGCGGCTCGGCGGTGCCGCATCATTTCGAGAACCGCCGCTGGATTATTCAAGTGGCGCGCGACGGCAAGGGCCCGCGCACCCCGGCGCTCACCATCAACAGCGTTCTCGGAATCATGCGGGCCTGCCAGCGCAGCATTGGTGTTGCCCTGCTGCCGGACTATCTCGTCGAGGAGAACGGCGGACTGGTACAGCTGTTCGGCGAATCTGATGCGATCGCGCTGGATGCCTATTTCGTCTATCCTGAGGAGCTCAAGGCCGTAGCGCGCGTGCAGGTGTTCCGCGACTTTCTTGTCTCCAAGGCGCAACGCTGGCACTTCTGATCGTTGTTGTTGTTCCCCGGCCTTTGCCACTCTCGCATGGCTGGCATGCCGCTCTCGGCTTGTGCACCGCGCCTTGCTTTGCCAAGCTCGGGTACTGGCGACAGACGAGGCGTTTCAAGATTGCATTCGTCGGACGTCAGCTGTTCCCCTCTGGAAGGTCATTGTCGGTTCTGCCGACGAACTAAAGCCGGGCCCACACGGGCCCGGTTTTTTTTCTGGCTCAATCGCATTTAGCCACGACAAAACAGAGGACCGCAACGAGGAACCAGACTCCTTCAGGCGCGTTCTACTGGCGCAAATGCTGGCCGTGGCTAAATGCTGTCTCATGGCTATCCTGCGGTCACAACTTCAGCCCGGCTGCCCTGCCGGGCTTTTCTCTTTGGAGGATGAACGGTCATGTCCAAGAAAGCAGCGGAACACCACCGGAAGGCATCCGAGCATCATACCCATGCCGCACGCCACCACGGAGAAGCGGCGAAGCATCATGACAGCGGACAGCACGAGAAAGCCGCCCATCATGCTCATACCGCAGGCGGCCATGGCACGCACGCGAGAGAGCAGGCCGAGCACGCGCGGAAGGCTCATACCGAGGAACACGGAAAGAAATAATTTCGCTTCGCGTATCCGACGGGAACAAACTTCAACCCCGCCGAGGCGGGGTTTTTCTTGGCTTTGAAATCAATACTGCGCTGCTTATTGTTGCCCGAGCACGATTTCACAAAGCAGGCGACCATACTCAATTGCAGGAATGCCGTAATTCTCGCCAGCGGCTCGATCCAATCCCTTGCGGTCGAACATAAATTCTCAGCCCGTGGTTTTTGACCGCCTAGGATGCCGCGTCGGCGCATGCACGGTCAGCATCAGCGAAAGAAATTCTTGGGGTGGAGCGGCGACAGGTCACCCCCGGCAGGGTAGTGCGCCTTCAAAGCCAGCGCTACGGTTCTGCCGACGAACTAAAGCCGGGCCCACACGGGGCGTTTTTTTGCGCCAAGAAGGCTGGGCCAACTCGCGTGCCGCGCCCGTTGCACTCAGCTGCGACCTATCGGAGACTGGCGAGCAAGGAAGCTGCGCTCCCCCCAAGCAGCTTTCCTAAAGGGAGGGTCTGATGAGCAGGTGCATGCCATGCCAGCGCACGGTGGCGCTGGTCGCATTATGGGCTTTGCTGAGCACAGCGGGTGTCGCGACAGCGCAAACGCCACCTGGATTTAGTCCGCTCGACAGGTCGAATCCGGGAAATAGCGGCCAGGATCCGGACCTGAAGCCGCATGCGACTCCGCCGACCGGCACGCCGGTGGACAAGCTTCCGCTCAATAGATTGAAGCTACCAGCCGGGTTCAAGGCCGAGGTTTGGTCGAGCGGTCACGCTGCCGCACGCACCATGGCGATGGGAGCAAAGGGCACTTTGTTCATGGGCACCCGGCTTATCGGCCGCGTGTACGCAATCACCGAGAACAACGGCAAACGCGAGGTGAAGACGCTCCTCTCCGGCCTGACGCAGCCAAACGGCTTGGCGTTCAAAGACGGCGCACTCTACGTTCTCGCCATCAACCGGGTGCTGCGCTTCGACAACATTGAGGACAAGCTGGACAATCCGGGCGAGCCGGTCGAGCTGACCGACAAATTCGGCCTGCCGCCTGACATTCACCACAACTGGAAATACGCGGATTTTGGTCCCGATGGGAAGCTCTACATTCAGGTGGGCGCGAACTGCAACATCTGCGAGATCAACCCCGGCGTCCACGGGCACATCCGACGCTATAACGCCGATGGCTCGGAGATGGAGATCGTGGCGCGCGGTGTTCGCAACACCGTCGGATTCGATTGGCATCCCGTGAGCAAGGAGCTCTGGTTCACCGACAATGGTCGCGACTGGGCCGGTGAGGACGGACCCTCCGACGAGCTCAATCGCGTCGCCAAGGACCAGGAAGGTGCATTCTATGGATTTCCCTATTGCCACGCGAACGGCATACCGGACCCCGACATCAAGATGCCAAATGCCTGCAGCAATGTGGTGCTGCCTGCAGCATTAACGGGGCCGCATGCTGCCGGCCTCGGCATCAAGTTCTATACAGGTGACATGTTCCCGGAGGCGTACAAGAACGTCGCCTTCATTGCTCGCCGCGGCTCATGGAATCGGGGGAAGAAGTTCGGCTACGACGTGATCGTCGCACGCACGGAGCCCAATGGCACGGCGAAGATCGAGCCGTTCATGACGGGCTTCCTCGACGAGAGCCAAAATGACTTCTACGGCCGGCCAACCTATGTCTTGCCGCTGCGGGACGGCTCGCTGCTGGTCTCGGATGAGCAGAACGGCGCGGTATACCGCATTTCCTACAGCAAGTGAGGCCAGCGCGCAGCTCACGCGAGAGAGCCCGTGAGCGATAGCGTGGGGACATGGTGGCGGCCGTTGTCCTTCGGACTAGCGGCTGCTGTTCTCTGGGTGGCGTGCGCAAGCGCGCAAACGCCGCTTTCCGAGCGCATCACGCAATGCACGACGTGTCACGGCGAGAACGGAAACTCGCGGATCGAGAATATTCCCTCGCTCGCTGGGCAGCCGGAGTTCTTCGTGTTGAACCAGCTGTTCCTGATGCGAGAGGGCGTACGCCAAGTCGCAGTAATGATGCCTTTTGTCAAAGACCTCACCGATGATGATTTAAACGCATTGGCCGGTCATTTTTCCAAGCTCAGTCCCAAGCGGAGCGGCGAGCCGATCGATCCGGCCTTGGTCAAGCGTGGCGAGGAGCTTGCCGCACTCCGGCGCTGTGGCTCATGTCATCTGTCCACACTTACCGGACAGCAGCAGATGCCGCGGCTTGCCAAACAGCGCATTGATTTCCTCAACACCACAATGAAAGCGTTTCGCGATAGCCCGCGGCGCGGAGCCGACACCCTCATGAGCGCGGCGGTGGTGGGGCTCAGCGAGGACGATATCCTGGCCCTCGCCCACTACGCTGCATCACGCTAGCGAAGCTTAGCTTCGCAATGTGACCATCCATGTTATGCTGCCTCGAGTTGGTTGGACCAGCAGATGCAATTTCGATCGATGGAAGAGGCGCTTCATCGCGCTGCTTGGCAGCGCGGCCGTCGCTGGGCCGCGCGGGTTGCTGGCTCAGCCCGTGTCGCGCCAATATCTGGTCGGCGCGCTTGTGCCATTGCCGGTCGCGGCGCTCGGCGGTTTCTTCGACACGTTACGCCAGCTGGGCTTAGTCGAGGGCCAAAATCTGACGAGCTGGCCTCGCCCCTGCTGCACAGCGCGCACCCAGCCATCATTGCGCAGTCGAACGCCTTACGGCTTCCGGCCATCTACCAGTGGCCGGAAACCGCGCACCTGGGTGGGCTCTTGGCCTATGGTCCACGGTTTTCGGAGCCGATGGCGCAATGGGCCAGGCAGTTCGCCAAGGTTCTGCGCGGCGCGAAGCCTGCCGACCTGCCAGTCCAGCAGCCAACCAAGTTCGAGCTCGTGATCAATCAGAAGACGGCAAAGCTGCTCGGCCTCGAGTTCGCTCCGACGCTGCTTGCCCGCGCCGACGAGGTGATCGAGTAGGGAATTTGCACGCTGGTTGTTGCACCTGCTCAAGTCTCTCAAACGTCTTAGACGATGACCTGGGCGGCCGCGAGGGTCGAACGGCCGAGTCGATCGAAGCTCATTTTCTAATCAAACACCTCGTCCGCAGCGGCTTGCAATGTCAGCGGCACCGTCAGGCCAAGTGCCCTGGCGGTTTTTACGTTGAGGATGAGCTCGAACTTGGTGGGCTGCAAAACTGGCAAGTCCGCCGGACTTGCGCCTCTAAGAATCCGCGCAACGTAAATGCCGGATTGCCGATAGCCATCCACATCGCTGGCGCCATAAGAGATAAGTCCGCCTGACACGACATAGGCGCGTTGATTGTAAATAGTTGGAACTGCATGACGCTTCGCGAGAGCTACGATTTGCTCGCGTCCTGCAAGGAAGACCACGTCGGGCGATACGATCAGCGCTCCAGCCCCTTGTTGAACGAGAGTCGTGAAAGCCGTGTCAAGCTCTCCTGTATTCCTTGCATTCACGATGATGAGCTGCTGCCCCATTGCGAGCGAAATCGCCTGCAGCTCGCGAGTATCGGGCTCGGCATTTAGATTCCCCGGATTAGTGAGGAGCGCAATCACCCTAGCCTTCGGCACGAGCTCCCGTAGCAGTTCGAAGCGCTTCGAACCTAACTCGCCGCTGAGCTGACTTATCCCCGTTATATTCCCGCCCGGATGATTGAGACTGGCCACCAAGCCCAACTTCACAGGGTCAAAGGCGCTGGTAAAGACGATTGGAACGCTCGTCGTTACAGCCTTCGCGGCGCTTGCGGCAGACGAAGGATTGGCCGCGATGACACTCACGCCACGCTGCACCAAATCGCGGGCGAGCGCCGGCAGTCGCTCGCGTTCCCCTTCGGCCCAGCGGTACTCAATTTCCAAATTCTTCCCGACCGCATACCCGCCTTCGTCCAAACCCTTCTGAAATGCAGCTATATGTTGCACATAGGAAGCCGCCGTCCCGACGTGGAGAAATCCGATCGCTCGTCCCGTCGCCTGCTGCGATATTGCTGCGCCCGAGCCAATCGCGGTCGCAGCAAATCCCCCCACAAATTGGCGTCGTCTCATATGCCTGCTTAGCCTGAAGTAAACGGCATCGTACCCGCTCGAATATGTAAGTTAGACAAAAGGAGCATCGATCGTAACCACGTCAACTTGCGGGCAGCTTCAACCTAGCCCGGACCGTCGAAGCGCCGAGTCGATCCAAGCTCATTTCCGCTAACGGATCTTATGCAGGCCGCCGAGCCTGCTGATGAGCGCGTTTGCGCCAATCGAGATGACAAACAGGATGATGAGCAACGAGTACATCAGCGGCATATTGAAGATGCTGTAGGCCTGTATGATGAGGTAACCGATACCCCGGTTCGACAGCTTCGTTTCCGCCAACAAGGTACCGATCAGCGCGACACCTAGTCCCAGCCGGACACCGTTGATCACGGGGTGTCGCATCGCCGGCAGATAGATCTTGGTGATCATCTGCCATGTGTTGGCGCGGAAGCTTCGCCCCACCCGGATCAGCACCTGATCGATCTCGCGCATCCCTCCCGCCACATTCAGCGCAACCGGGAAGAAGCAGGAGATGGCACCCATTGCAATCTTCGATCCAGGGCCGACACCGAACCACATGATCATGATGGGAAAGAAGATGATCTTTGGACAGGGGCCGAGGTAGTACAGGTAAGCCTCATAGGCGCGCGAAAGAAACTTGCTGCCGCCAAGCGCAATGCCCACCAGCAAGCCACTGACGCAGCCGAACAGCATGGCTACGCCGATCTCATAGAAGGTCGTATAGAGGTGGAAATAGAATGTGGGATCAGCGAGCGTGAGATAAAGCTGTTTGCCAATGGACACGAGCGAGGGCACCACGTCCCGATAAAGGAGGCCGGATGCGGCGAGCGCCTCCCACGCGAGGAGCATGGTCACGACAATCGCGATGCGCACTGCCGCCACCGGGCTCACCGGCAGCCAGGGCATGCGCGTGGTAGCTAACGTCAAGTGGCCGGTCTGAGCCATCGCTCCAGCCTCTCCATCAAAACGAAAACGCAGATACTGACCAGGATCACAAAGCAGATCGCCGCATAGGTGCCGGGAAGATCATAACGCTCGGCGAGCTCGTTGATGAGCTGGCCAAGACCGCCGAAGTTGATCAGGAACTCGACGCCCACAATATTGATAAGCGAGAAGATCAGGCCGAGGCGTAGCCCGACGAAGATGGTCGGCATCGCCGACGGGAAGAGGATCTTCCAGAACTGTTGTGCGGGCGTGAGGTTCAAGCTGCGTCCGACATTGATCAGCACGCGCTTGGTGGCGGAGAGGCCCTCCAGGGTCTTGAGGATGATGGGGGCAAGCCCGGCGGTGAACCCCATCATGACGATGGTCAGTGCGCTGCGCCCAAAGATCACGAGGTAAAGCGGATACATCAAGACGAGGGGCGCCGCCGCCACGGCGGCGACCCAGGTCTCGGTGGCGAGCCGAAGCAGGCGATAGCGGTGGAGCAGAACGGCGACTGCGACGCCAACGACGGTGACCATGATGCTGGCGGAGAATGCTTCAGCCGCAGTGAGCAGAAAGCGCTCCATGACGCCCTCCTCCACGACGATGCGAGGAAACGCGGCAATGATATCGGACGGAAACGGCACGATGAAGCGATTGACGCATCCGCGCTCGATCAGGGCCTGAACCGCCAGGAGAAACGCGACCATCGTTCCCACGCCAACTGCATAGGCGCTCCAGCGCGGAGGATTGATCGACGAGAACAGCATCGAGAGGCAGACAATCAAGCCCAGGGATGCGCCGGAAGCACTGAGCGCGCTGGCAAGCGTTAGATAATTGCTGTTGTCGAACTTGCAGACGAGCGGCGTGAGCCCGACCACCTGATCGACGCCATCTGGACGCAGCCAAAGGCCGAGCAGGATTGCGAAACAGATAAACGCCGCGACACCCAAAGCCTGCGCCGATGGCCGCTCTCGATCGCGTGCCACCAGCGCCCTCACCGTTTGTCGCCTTCACGCAACTTCTGGCTCTCCTCGTCATGCAGGCCTTTGGTCGCCTCCTCGCGCAAGTCGCTCCAAATCTGCGCCACATAGCGGCCAAACGCCTCGCTGGAGACGATCTCCGAAGTGCGTGGCCGCGGCAGATCGATATCAACGATCCGCTTCACCTGGCCCGGCCGATAGGTCATCACCAGGACGCGGTCGGAGAGCTGCACAGCCTCGGTGATGTTATGGGTGATGAGCAGCGTGGTTTGCTTGAGCTGCTGCTGGATTTGCAAGACTTTGTCGCCGAGCAACAATCGGGTCTGCTCGTCCAGGGCCGCGAAAGGCTCGTCCATCAAAAGGATCTTGGGGTGCGCGGCGAGTGTGCGCGCCATGGAGACTCGCTGCCGCATGCCGCCCGACAGCTCCGCCGGATAGCGGCGCTCGAAGCCATCCAGTCCAACAAGCCGCACCAGCTGCCGTGCGCGCTCGTGGCGCTCGGCTTTGGGAACCCGGGCAATCTCCAGGGGGAATGCAACATTGTCGATGACATTGCGCCAGGGAAAGGTGGATTCCTCCTGGAAGATCATTCCTATTGCCGAATGCGGGCCGCGCACCCGCTCGCCGCCCACCATGACGGAGCCTTCGTCAGCATCGAGCAACCCACCGATCACGTTGAACAAGGTGGACTTGCCGCAGCCGGACGGGCCGATCACTGCAAGGAACTCGCCCGGAGCCACGCTGAGCGACACATGCTCCACGGCCGTCAGCACGCCGTCCGGCGTGGCAAAACGCTTCACCAGGTTGTCAACGAGCAGAATAGCGTCACGGGAGGACGGGCCCGCCGTACCTGCCTCAACGCGTTCGAGTGGAGCTGTAACGCCAGCCGGGGTCATTCGTCCTCTCCGGAGCCAGTCGTCTGCGCGACACGGTTGACCGCTTATGGCTCATCGCCGCTATAGCATATCGGCTAACCGGGGGCACGGCGCAGCGAGCTCGCCCACTCAATATGCGCTCGTATGTTGTTGCTCTCGTCAATCCAGCCGTGCGGCTTGGCTTTTGCGATCATCGCGGTGATGCCGGCTTGCCAGTCGGAGTTGTCGGCACGACCGGGCCAGTGACGCAGCGCCTGCTCGGAAACCCAGGCCGTGTCCTGGTCCGGGACCCTTGCTATTTTGGCCAGGGCGGCTCTGACCGTATCAATGTCAGCTTCAGGCCAGGTGACGACGACCTTGAAAGCGCGGAAGTTGTCGGCGTCCTCGAGCCGGACCTCGATCGCACTGACCACGTTGAAGTGCATCAGCTAGTGTCCCGATTGCAAAGTTTGCATTATCGTGCGCACCGTGGGCTCCGAACTTCGGAATCGAAGGACACTAGGGCGGGCGTGTACTCAATTTCAGTCGCGGATCGGAGCCAACAGTGATTCAAGCCTGCAAATGGCGGAAGCTGAATCATGCGCACTAAATGGGAGCTACGCATTCGCACACCATCAATTTTAGAGGTGACGAAGCCGGGTAATTTTCGGTACTTTCTCCTTTTAAATACGTTTCTGCTATCTTTTTCAAAAGAAACGGTGCGCGCAACCCGAATAGCTTGGCTAGCTTCACAACCACCCTTACCCGCCAGTCACGTGAGTATCTGACAAATCCGGGAGACGGTGAAATAAACGGCAAATAGATCGGAATAGCGCGATTTATCTTAAATCCACTTTCCTCCAATACTCTGCGCCATACCGCGAAACTTCGAAAAGCCTGGTAATTATTGGCAAGACCGTACCGCTTTCTGTCTTCTTCACTGTCGAGCGCATATTCGAGCATAATCAGCCGGCCTGTGTTATTCAGCAGTCTCCCAAACAATCTAATTGTCTCGACAAAACTAATATCACTTAGAATATGGTCCAAAACCGTTATCGTGATTATCAGATCGACTGTGCGTTCTGCATATGGAATCTCAGCTGTATTCTGGCAGTAAAAAAACTTTTGATCATGAATCTCCGGCTTAACATACGGATCATAGCCACATACAAAAAACCCATGGCTCAACAACAATTTGGAAAAATCACCTGTTCCACAACCAAAATCAAGAGCGAGAGCCGAACTACGGTTGAAGTCGGCAAGAGATTTTCGGATTGTCTTTATTCTACTTAGCTGATCGTAGCCATATACCAGATGGTCAGCCCAACCGGTATGGCCAATCCGACGAAGGCGGTCTTGCCAAAGCAACTTGGATGGATCTTCCATGACCCGAACCCTCGAAGGTTGGTCTATTTGGTCTATACAGTTGCTACATGCGGACTTCTGAACCGCCACACGGAGTCAATCCGTGTGAGCTCACGCCATTACGGCTGCTCGTCCAGGAAAGGCCGGCCCGCACGGCGGCACCAGTTCTCCCACGCACGATTGATGCCATAGGAGCCCGTGCGCGAGGCCACCTTGTCCACCTCACCAGGCGTCAGGAACTTGACCTCTCCCATGTCCATGGCCTGTTTCTGCAGGCGCGCATTCAGCTCCAAGTAGATGGCGATGTAGACGGCATGGCGGATATTCTTGCCGGCGACTGTCGCACCATGGCCGCGCATCAGCGCGGTGCCGCTCGGGGCAACCACTTTGGCCAGATCGCGGCCCATGGCCATGTTTTCGACCAGCAGGGCGGTGTCGCCGAACTGGTCGTGTGAATCCCAGATCGGAACCTCGTGCCCGATCGAGGCACCCATGTGAAAGATGGGCCTGATCTTCCCGCTCGTGACACCGAACGGAATGACGCTTTCGCTGTGATTGTGAATGACCGCCATGATGTCTGAACGTGCCTCGTAGAGGGCACCATGAATGAAGCGCTCGAGGTAGGGAGCCCGACCACGGGCATCGACCGGCGTCCCATCGAGCGTGAACTCCATGATGTCGTCGTTCTCGATGCAGTCGGGGGCGCGCGACCTTGACAGGAGATAATGCCGCGGATTGTCGGGATGCCGCGCACTGATATGGCCAAACGAGTCCACGACCCCCTCGCGGGCCAGAATGCGATTGCCCGTGACGAGCTCCGCGATCAGGTGGTCCAGTTTGCCCATGGCGCTCTTACGTTGCTCCGACTCGAGATTTGGACACGACGCGCGTCGCGCACGAGAGCCTCTGTGGCAACGGGACGGGTGTGCTCCCGGGCTGCACGCTCAGGCTCCTATAGAATGAAACTGACGGAGCCAAGACTGCCCAGCTCGTGCGCATCGATCAGCACGCGTCGCTCTTTGATGCGAAACGATTCGCCTGTGCGACGGAGCACATAGCGATAAGCGCCGACATATTCGCGGATGCGCTCATAGCGGCGGTAGCGGTAGCAGACAAAATTGGCAACGACGCTCACGAGATCCCCCTCCACGCCGACAATGCGGACGTTCGAGATCATGCGTCGCGTGCGCGAGCGCGGGTACTCGGCATGACAATTCGGGTCATTGATGCGGATGATGCGCTGGCGAATGCGCTCGCGGTCGTCGGCCACCAAAAAAAGCGTGCTGCGATGGTCGCTTTCCGGCTGGTCGTTGGGCGGCACGTAATAGGCAGCATCCTCGGTGAGCAGCGCTTCCCATTCCTTGAGCTTCCAGTCATCGAGCAGACCGGCCTCCAGGTATAGAAAGTCCTCGACCTCGGCCCGGGTAACCACGGTACGCGCCGGCGCGGTCATGCCTGCGCTCCCGTCATCAGCTCATTCCAGCGCCGCCAGAAAATGCGCAAGTGATGCTCGTCGCTGTTGAGCTGCTCACCCTCCTTGCCCATGCCGCGCGACATCTCCGACCAGCGGTCATCTGTCCAGTTGGCCAGACCCTGCTGCACCAGCTCCAGCGCCTCCACGTCATCAGGCGTGGCAAAACCACCCGGACCATAGAAGGTGAGAAAGGCGTCGAGCCGGCGCGCCCGTGCGCTCGCAGCTTCCTCGACCGGGCCCAAAGCCCAGGCGGTAACATGCATCTTGCCGGCGCCTTCCGGATAGAATGTACGGACGGTGACGGAGGAGCCGTCATTGATCACCAAGTTGGGGAAAACGACGAGGTTGCGGTTGGTATCGGCAACGCGTTGCGCCCGCTCGGCCCCAAGTCGGCTCACGAGCTCGCTACGGATCGCTTCAATTTCGGCTTTCGCGGCCTCGCCGTAGAGCGGGATCCATTTGGCTACCGGGCGACCGCGGAAATTGACGTTGTCTGTGGTGAAGTGCCCGTTGCCGAGCTCCACTGCCTTCCCGCGAGTCGGCAGGACAAGGCCCTCCTCCCTGGGAGGCTCGATCTTCACGCCTGAATTGGCCATGAAGTTCAGCCAAGTCGAATGGGTCGACGGCAGGTGGTAGTCGTCGACGCTATTCTCCACCATCAGCTTCCAGTTGGCGGCAACGTCGTATTCCTGAACGCCGGTGATGATCTCCATCTGCCCGGAGGCGGACTGGTCGATCACGAGGTCGATATAGTCTTTGGCATCCGCCAGGTAGTCGGCAAGGCCAACAGCACTGCGGTCCAGGCACATGAACCAGAACCCGCGATAGTCCTCGAAGCGTGCGGGACGCCGCAACCCGTAAGCCGTTTTGTCGAAGCTCTCCGCATACGCATCCTCGCCTGGGACCCCGACCAGCCGCCCGTCGCTGCCATAGGTCCAGCCGTGGTAGATGCATTGAAAGCGCCGGCGGCTCCCCTCACGCTCGGTGCACACGATGGCTCCGCGATGCCGACAAGTATTGAATAGGCAGTGGAAATTCCCGCTTTGATCGCGGGAGAAGATGACCGGGCGCCCTGCTACTTTGCGGGTGCGGAAGTCACCTGGTTTCTTCAGCTCCGAGGCGTGGCCTACATAGATCCAGCAGCGGCCGAACACTTGCTCCATCTCACGGCGCAACACGTCCTCCGAGACCAGCACCTCGCGGTCCAAGAGAAAAATCTTTTTATTGCGGTCATCGACGAGGTAGGAGCGTTGGTCATCCATTTTGAGGTGCCTCAAGTAAGCCGTTCGCCCCTACCCTATAGGCTCGCGCAAAACGCGGTCAATTCCGCGCGCAGCGGGGGGCAGCACTTCGTCGGCTATTGCAGTTTTCGCCCGGCGCGCTAAAGCACGGGAGAACAGCAACGACGCGGGACCACGTTATGCCCGGACAATCGGTTCCGGTCTGTGCAGCCGACGATCTGCCGGCCGGCACAGTCAAAAGCTTCGACGTCGCTGACCAGAGGGTCGCCGTCTATAATATTGATGGCACATTCTACGCCACTGATGCGCGCTGCACCCATGCGACCGCTGACCTCGCCGATGGTATTCTCGAGGGCGACGTGATCGAGTGCACCTTGCATTTTGGCGCCTTCCACGTGCCAACCGGCAAGGCGGTGCAGTCACCATGCTTCGTCGATCTCAAGACCTTCCGGACGGAAGTGAAGGATGGACAGGTCTGCGTTGACGTATCCGCGCCCGCAGCATCAGCTTTGAGCGCCTGAGCACGAACCGCCTTGCCTTACCGGTATTCCGCGCCGACAGAATCGCGCGTTGCCGGCCCTTTCTCGGCCGCAGCATATTCCCGCCATCCGCTTTCTTCCGTGGGCAAGGTTGCAAGGTCATGAATGCACGCCAAGCGCGGGCATGACGTCGAAACCGTCGAATGCAATCCGCTTCAGGTCGCCTGAGGAGTGGCGGCGAGCGCCTTCACGTTTCCTTTGGCACGCTCGCGCGGCGGGCCCATCAATACCGGCTGAAACAGAACAGCGGCTGCCATGGTGGTGACGAGCGCCAAAGCCATCAGCTTGCCCATGCTGGATGTGCCGGGATGGCTCGAAAGCCACAAGCTCCCGAATGCCGTGGCGGTGGTGCACGCGCTGAAGAAAACGGCCCGCGTCAGGCTCGACTGCAACAGGTCGGTCTGCCCTGAGCGCCAAGCCATGATGTAGTAGATCTTGAAGGCCACGCCCACTCCGAGCAGCAGCGGCAGCGCAATAATGTTGGCGAAGTTCAGCTTCATGCCGAAGATCACCATGAGCTCCAGCGTGACCAGCCCTGCCATCATCAGCGGGATGAGGGTTAGCAGGACATCGCCAAACCGTCGCAAGACGATCCACAGCAGTATCGTGATCGAGGCGAGTGCCCAGAAACCGGCCTCGAAGAAGGCGCGGGTGACGGTGCGCCCCGCCTCGAGGATGGAGATCGGACCGCCCGTGGCGTTGGGCTCCACGTCCTGCACCGCGCGCGCAAATTGTCGCAAGGTCTCGTTGTCGTTGGGATCGCCCTTGGGCAGGATCTCCAGCTTGAAGCGGCCATCTTTCGCCACCCAGTCGCTGGCAATCTCTGGCGGCAGCGTGTCCAAGCTAATCGGCTGAGCCTGCAGGTAGTTGCGCAGCTCGTCGAGGGCGACATCGAGGGGCCCCACGATGGCCGTATGCGCGCGCTCGCGCAATGCGGCGTCCCCTTCTGCGACTTTGGTGAGATCGTCAGCAAGCCGGTTGGCGGCGGCCGCCCCGCGACCGGTTTGCGTCGCCGCCGCCTGCCTGAGATTGCCCGCCGCGGCGTTCATGGCCGCGACATTGTCAGCGTCGGTTGGCGGCTTCTTGTTCGGATCCGGCTGCAAAGCGGGAGCGAGCACAGTACCGAGTTGGTGGAGGGCCGCGAGCTTGGGCTCCTGGTCCTCGGGGACGAAACGCTCGATCGTCTTGACGCTGCTGACCTCCGGAAGCTTTGAGAGCTTGTCCGCGTCAGCGCGCGCGCCCGCCTCGTTGGGTGCCAGGAGGTAGATCGAGCTCGCACCTATTGCCGGATCGCTGCGGAGCTCCAGAAACGTGCCGACGGATTCGACTTTCGCGCTTCTCAGGTTGATAGGATTGAAGTCGAACTGCAGCCAATACAGCAACGGTAATCCGGCCGCGACAACGAGTGCTGTGCCGATGATGATGGGAATGCGCTGTCGCTCCATGAACCGGTCCACAGGAGCGAGGGCCTTGTAGCCCATCTCGGCGGGTTCACCGGGCGGCCGCAACACGGTCAGCAAAGCAGGAATCAAAGTGACGCTCGTCACGAAGGCCACGATCATGCCGAGGCCCGCGAGCAGCCCCAGCTCAGAGAGCCCTTTGTAATCGGTCGGTAGGAAGGACAGGAACCCAGCGGCCGTCGCGGTAGCGGCGAGGGTCAAAGGTGCGCCGACGTACCGCGCGGTGTTCATCAAAGCTTGACGAAGGTCATCGACCTCGTGTCGCTCGGCGCGGTAGCGAACGCTGAACTGGATGCCGAAGTCCACACCAAGGCCAATGAACAGAACGGCGAACGCGATAGAGATCAGGTTGAGCGCGCCCACAATAGCCAAACCAATCGCTGCAGTGACCGAGAGACCCACAATCAGACTGACGAACACTGCCAGGATGATGCGTGGCGAGCGCAAGGCCAGCCACAGTATCGTCAGCACGATCAGGATCGTGGCCGTGGTGTTGACATAGGCGCCTTCGCTGAGCGTCGCATATTCCTCGTCGGCAATCGCTACTGGGCCCGTGAGGCGCAGGCGTGCCCGATATTGCGTGTCGAACTTCAGGTCGCGCGCGGCCTTGCGTATGGCATCGGTCGCAGCCTGGCCTGGGGTCAAAGAGCTGTAGTCAAGAACGGGCCTGATCTCGATGAACCTGCGGCGCTCCGTCGCGTTCGGTGGACGACCGTTGAGCATTGCCCGCCAGGAGAAGCTTGCCGGCCGACCCGCAAGAACCTCGTCCAAAGTTTCGGCCGCCATGTTCAAGGTGCCTGACAAGTCGTCGAGCGTGTATTGATTCATCCGCACGCCGATCAGGCCGTAATTCAACGCGGTGGTGACCCCGCGTAGATTAGAATCCTGAGCAAGCGCTTGAATCACCGGCTTGGCCTCGCCAAGCTTCTTGGCAACTCCGACGACTTCCTGTGTTGGCAGGAACAGGAGACCGTTCTTCTGAAAGAACGGGCCCCCTCCGGCCTCACTGACCGAGCGAATCAGATCCTTCTGTGCCGACAGCGCCTGGACCAGGGCCGTTGCCGCCTGGGTTGCCAGCTCGGAAGTGGGGGCATCAATGACCCCCAGGATGGTCTCCTCTTTCGGCGGGAAAAGCTTGATGAAGGCGGCCTCTTGCTGGCGCCAGGGCAGGTCCTGCGAAATGAGCTTGTTCACGTCCGCATCGATGGCGAAATGGCGGGCCGCGTAAACGCCCGCCACCAGACCGAAAATAATCGCAATACCAATGACTTGTTTGGCAAAACTGGTGCAATATTCAACCGTTCTGACGATCGCCTTCTGCAGCATGCCCTGTCCTGGAAAAGCTTTGCGAGTGAGCCCGAGCGGGCAGAAACCGTGTTCGATTCAGTACGTTGACAAAGGCAGCCGGAGTGTGAAAGAGCGCAAGCTATGGTGCCTGTTCCAACCAACACCTGAGCACGGCGTCAAGTACAACAGTGCATGACCTCCTTCACGCTGACGCCAACACGCTCCAACCGCTTCCGCGCGGCCGCGCGCTTGGAGCATGTCGTGACCAGATGGACACATTGCGAGGGGTTTCGCCTTGCCCAGGCTCGATTTTTCGGACCTGCACAGGCATAGTGAGCCGAATTGCCCACCGCCGCGCGCTCAGAGCCCTCTAAGAGAACAAAAATGCGTATTCCGTTTCACAGGGAAGCCCGTCTCGGCGCTTACATCCTCAAGCAGAAGCTGTTGGGGCGCAAACGCTATCCCCTCGTTCTGATGCTCGAGCCGCTATTCCGTTGCAATCTCGCCTGCTTCGGTTGCGGCAAGATCGATTACCCGGACGCCATTCTGAACCGACGGCTCACCGCCAAAGAATGCCTTGACGCCGTCGAGGAATGCGGCGCGCCCTGGGTCGCCATCCCAGGGGGGGAGCCGCTGATCCACAAGGAGATCGGCGAAATCGTCAAGGGCATTGTGGCAAAGAAGAAATTTGTCTCGCTCTGCACGAATGCGCTGCTTCTCGAGAAGAAGCTGCACCTGTTCGAGCCCTCGCCCTATCTGTTCTTTTCGGTGCACCTGGACGGCCTCAAGGCGCACCATGACAGGTCGGTGTGTCAGGAGGGGGTGTTCGATCGCGCGATCGCAGCAATCAAAGCAGCCAAGGCGAAGGGCTTCACCGTTAACGTCAACGCCACAATCTTCGACGGTCACCCCGCAGCCGATATTGCTGCGTTCCTCGATCTGACGAAGGAGCTTGGGGTCGGAGTTTCGATCTCACCCGGCTACGCTTACGAGCGGGCGCCCGACCAGCAGCACTTTCTCAACCGGCGCAAGACCAAGGAGCTGTTCCGCGACGTATTTGCGCGCGGTAAGGGGAAAAATTGGACTTTCGTACATTCCGGACTGTTCCTGGACTTTCTCGCCGGCAACCAAACGTATCATTGCACGCCATGGGGCATGCCGACCCGCAATATCTTCGGCTGGCAGAAACCGTGCTATTTGCTGGGAGAAGGATACACCAAGTCGTTCCGTGAGCTGATGGACACGACCAACTGGGATTCCTACGGCACCGGCAAATACGAAAAGTGCGCCAACTGCATGGCCCATTGCGGGTACGAGGCGACCGCTGCGGAAGCATCTTTTACCAAGCCGTGGGAGGCCGTGAAAGTCGCGCTGTTCGGGCCTCGCACCGATGGCCCGATGGCACCGGAAATCCCTCTCGACAAGCAACGACCCGCGGAATTCGTGTTCTCACGTCATGTGGAGCACGAGCTCGCCGCCATCCACACAAAGCGGCAGACCGCCACGCCGATGCAGGCGGCCGAGTAGCTCGCAGCTGGCTCTACATGCCAAATGCCGTCGCGCGTGCATTCTCCGCCTTCAGATTGCGAAAACGCGCCAGCGCCCACAGCGGAAAAAACTTCGAATAGCCGTGGTAGCGCAGATAGAAGACGCGCGGGAACCCGGTGGCGGTGTAGCGTGGCTCGTCCCAAAATCCGTCACTAGCTTGGGTGCGCGACAGATATTCGACGCCGCGTGCCACTGCCGGATGGTCGACTTCGCCTGCTGCCATGAGCCCCATGAGCGCCCACGCTGTTTGTGAGGCGGTGCTCGGCGCCGGCTGGTAACCCTGATAGTCGAGCTTGTAGCTCGATCCATCCTCTCCCCAACCACCATCGCTGTTCTGAATGCGCGCTAGCCAAGCCACCGCCTTGCGCAACTCGGGCGCGCCGTGGTCGACGCCAGCCACGTTGAGCGCGCACAGCACGGACCAGGTGCCGTAGATATAGTTCATGCCCCAACGGCCATACCAGCTTCCCTCGGGATGCTGGGTGCGGCGCAAATAATCGACCGCCCGGGTGACCGCCTCACTATTGCTCTCGCCGATCTGCGCCAACATCGATACGCAGCGCGCCGTCACGTCCTCAGTGGGCGGATCGAGGAGCGCGCCATGATCGGCGAAGGGAATATTGTTGAGGTAGTCATACTCGTTGTCGGCATCGAACGCGCCCCAAGCACCATTGGCGCTCTGCATCCCTATGATCCATTCGCGCGCACGGCTGATCGGGAGCTGAAGGCTCGCAGCGGCGGCCGGGTCGTCGGACTGCTGTCTCTGCCGATGCGCGCGATCCAGCCCCATGACGACGACTGCGGTGTCGTCGACGTCGGGGTAATGCGCGTTGGCGTATTGGAAAGCCCAGCCGCCGGGACGCAATTGCGGGCGGCGTACACTCCAGTCGCCTTTCACGTCGAGGATCTGCTTCGGGATGAGCCAGTCGAGCCCTTGGCAGGCCTGGGCCACTGGGCGCTGCCCGCCGACCTCCAAGAGAGTATGGCAGGTCAGCGCGGTATCCCAGATTGGTGACATACACGGCTGGCAGTACGCCTCGTGCTCGTGCACAGCGAGGAGCTTATCAATCGACTTGCGTGCAATCGCCCGGTCTGAATGCTGCTCGGGATAGCCGAGCACATCGAACATCATCACGCTGTTCGCCATCGCCGGGAAAATGGCGCCGAGGCCGTCCTCGCCGTTGAGACGCTCGCGTACCCACGCAACTGCGCGCTCGATGGCGCGTTGGCGCTGCTTTCTCGGGAAGAGAGGCTCGCCGACCCGCAACACAGTGTCGACAGCACGGAAGAACCAGAACCAGGACGCTTTCTGTTGCGGCGCCTTCGGCGCGGGCCCGATCGTCTGGGGATCTCGCAGAAAGAGCTCATCAATGCGCACGCCCTTGGGATTGCGCGCCTTCGGCTTGAGCGCCTGCAGCACGAGGAGCGGCACGATCACGGTGCGGCTCCAATACGATATCTTCTCCAGGTGAAACGGAAACCAGCTGGGCAGCAGGACTATCTCGACCGGCATCACCGGGACGGCGTTCCACGGGATGAAGCCAAAGAGCGCCAGCATGAGGCGCGTGAATACGTTCGCGCGCTCAGCCCCGCCGTGGGCGCGAATAGCCTCCCGCGCGCGCACCATGTGCGCGGCATCGACCGGATCACCAATCATCTTCAGCCCAAAATAGGCTTTGACGCTGGCGCTCATGTCGAAGGCGCCATCGCGAAACAAAGGCCAGCCTCCATGCTCCCCCTGGATGCGGCGCAGATATGCTGCAATCTTGCTTTCCAGAAAGGGATCCACTGGCTCCGCGAGGTAGTGCCGAAGCAGGACATACTCAGCCGGGATCGTGGCATCGGCCTCCAACTCGAAGATCCAGTGACCGTCGGGACGCTGCAACGAGAGCAGTGCGCGTGTTCCCGCTTCGATGCTGCGGGTCACATTGTCCCGAACTCCTTGCACCGCTTTTGCTTCACTCACCCGAAATGATCCGGTTCAGGGTTGGGCCGCAGCAGTCACCAGTGTGGCGGTTCAGAAGTCCGCATCATTTCTTGCCGCAAGTTCGTCATGCGGACTTCTGAACCAAAGCCACACTAGACCTATAGGTTTGCTAGTGTCCTTCGATTCCGAAGTTCGCAAACTACGGTGCCGCACAACCATGCGAACTTCGGAATCGGGACACTAGGTCGGCTGCGCGGTTGCCGGACCTAATCGCACCCTCGATGGTTGCCGGCAATCCGGTTTGCGTCCAATCGCCTGCCAGCAGCAGGTTTGGCCATGAGGTCTGCGGTCCCGGACGTTTTGCATTCTCGACAGGCGTAGCCGCGAAGGTCGCACGCCGCTCGCGCACGATCTGCCATGGAGGCATGCTCTTGGGAAGGCCAGCGACCATGGCCACCTCGTCCCAGATTTGCCGCGCGAGCACATCGCGCGGGACCTCTAGCAGGCGGTCGGCAGCACTGACCGTCACGGCCAGCCGGTCAGGGAAACGGAACAGCCACTCGGCCGTGCCGTTGATGATGCCAGTGATTGGCGGCAGCTTGCTCGGTGCAGCGATGCGAAAATGGACGTTGACGATGGCGCGGAATTCCGAGGGCGCATTGAGGTGCGGCAACAGGTCGGTCGCGACAATCGGCGGGACTGCTAGGATGACAGCGTCGTCGCTCGCAAGCGCAACACGGTGGCTGCCAAAGTCGAGCGCGGCGACCTCCTTCTCGCCAAAATGGAGCGCGCGCAGCCGCTCGCCAAAGTTCACTGCAGCATTATGCTTGCTCAGGAAGGACAATGCAGGTGCGACAAAGACGGGGCCGAGCCCGGCCTGGGCGATGAGGGGTCGACACGCCTTCCCGCCCGCGACAAGAGTCTCACGCAAAACAGCCGCGGCAAGGACCGCGCTGCCTTCCTGTGGCTCCGTGTTCAACGCCGCGAGCCACAAAGGGCGGGCGAAGCGGTCGTAGAGCAGGCCGGCGCATCTCACGCGCTTGCAAATGGTTTCATCCGGCGAAGCCCGCATGAGGCGAGCGAACGCCAGGTAATCGCGCATTTTGGTTCCCGGCACCCGGCGGCCGCGGTCGAAGATCCACCAGGGCACCCGCCCCTCGCTCATACGCAAGGTCCAGCGTTCACCGGACCTCACATCCACGAACGCGAAATCAGCCGCCGCAGGGCCGACGAGCCCACCGGCGCTGCCAATGGTGGCGAGAAATGTGAGCGCGGCGCGATTAGCAGAAAGCAGGAGGTGATTGCCGTTGTCGATCACCATGTCGAGCGCAGGATCGTGATACGACCGACAGCGTCCACCCGCCTGACCGGCTGCCTCGTGCACGACGACGCTCGATCCACGCTGCGCCAGACGCACGGCAGCGGCGAGCCCGGCCAGGCCAGCCCCGATCACGTGGATCGTACCCATCACACGAAAGCGTGCCGTATGATGATCCACACGAGCCGAGAGCGCGAAAGCCGCACGGGCCGGCGCGGCGCCGAGAAGCCACGCGCAACCAGGCCATCGAGGATCAGCCGGTAAGCCTCACCCATGATGCGTGGAGCGCGTACCGTGCGGCGAGGGCTGCGGGCCATGACGCCCTCGGCAGCATCGAAGTGCCGCCGGCAGCGGAGAACGATCTCCTCACAGACGTTGCTCAAGGCGGGGCTCGACAGGACAGTGTGCGGTTGCGTGCTGGCGATCCCGGCGCGGGAGAGTACCTCTCGCGGTAGATAAAGCCGGCCTAGTCCCGCGTCCTCGTCGAGATCACGAAGAATGTTCGTGAGCTGTAGTGCGCGACCGAGGTGATGCGCGAGAGCGATGCCGTCGGACTCGTCCATTCCAAAGACGCGCACGGAAAGCCGTCCGACCGCGCTCGCAACGCGGTCGCAATAGAGCTCGAGCGTCGCCTGGTCCGGGGCACGAATATCGTCAATCACATCCATTTCCATGCCATCTATGACGGCATGGAAGTCTTCGCTTTTGAGGCCGAACTGCTGAACGGGAGAAAGCAGCCCTTGCGTGCGCGGCGCCGTCTTTCCGGTATAAAGGGCATCAATGTCGTGGCGCCAGGAAGCCAGCGCCTCGCGGCGGGCAGCACGAGGCCCTGTTGAATCGGCGATATCGTCGACCTGCCGGCAGAACGAGTAGATCTCGAACATGGCCTGGCGCTGTGCGCGCGGCAATATCCGCATCGCGTTGTAGAACGAGCTGCCCGAAGCGCGCTCCGCCGCCGCCGTGACTGAAGCTTCCGCCAACGCCAATGTCACGCATCCTGTGGTCGGTGCGGACGAGGAAAAACTCGGCTGACCCGGCTCGCCGCACCCCATAATAGGCCAAAAACCCCCAGACCCGCGACTCCCGCCTTGCCGAGATGCACACGCTCGCTGAGCGGATCCCGCCGGGTTAGCAGGTGCACGAGTCTCTCGGCATAGGTCTGGATGACCGCGACCTCGAGTGCCAGTCGGGTATCCGCGATGGCACGCGAGAAACCCCTGCTCTCGCGCAGGAGCTCGCCAGTGCGAGCGGCGAGGTTGCGAATGGTCGCGCGGAGCGCGGAGGGCGCGCGCGATTCCGCCAACGCTTCCACGCTCGTTCCCGTTGCGGAGAGCGCATCGAGCGGAATGTAGACCCGGTTGAGGTTGCGGTAGTCCTTCCCGCAATCCTGTAGGTGATTGATAATCTGCAGGGCGGCGCAAAGCGCATCATTCGCTCGCCAAACGGCGTGACTTTCGCCGTGCACGTCTAGCACGAATCGCCCGACCGGCATGGCCGAGTAGGTGCAGTAGCCGATCAGGTCCTCCCAGTCCCGGTAGCGGAGCTTGGTCACGTCCATGCGAAACGCGCTCAGCAGATCCTGGGCGTGACGCGGCGTGAGCGCATGCGCCGCAAGCTCCTCGCGTAGACGCACGCCAACCGGATCATTGTCATTCTTGCCGAGGAGGCTCCCCTCCAGCCGGTCCAGCAAAGCAAGCTTTTCGTCTCCTGCAATCGAGGGATGGTCAGCAATATCATCCGCGGTCCGCACAAACTCGTAGAAGGCGAGGATCGGCGGACGATGTCGCGGATGAATGAGCAGAGAAGCCACTGGAAAATTCTCGTCCCGGCGGCCCTTGCCCGATCTCGCCTCGACGGGCGTTATCATGCGCGTTCCGACAGCTTGGCCTGGACGCGGCCTTTCCAGCTTCCACCGCGGCCACGCGCGTGTTGATAGGCAGAATCGATGGTGAATAGGAGATACTGGAAGGCGATGGCTGGAAGTGCGAAGCCCCAGAGTGGCGAGACACGGTAGAGCCGCAACACGGGCTGGAACGCAGCCGCCATCAACAGCCAGGTTACGACACCAATAACCCGCGCTGCACCACCGCCGAACAGGGCCATGGCGGGAGGCACCAGATAGGTCAGCGCCATGCCTGCCACGGTTCCGATCAGCAGCAAGGGCGAGTAGCGCAGCTGGGCATAGGCGGAACGCGCCACCATGTGTCGAATATCGCTCAGCGCGGGATATGCGCGGATGCTGTACGCGCGCTCGGTGAGCGCGAGCCAGATCGGCCCTTGCTCCTTGAGCAAGCCGGCCAGTGCGCAATCGTCGATCAGCGCACTACGGACCGCAGCGATGCCACCGGATTTGCGCAGGGCATCGGCGCGCACCAGCATGCAGCCCCCGGCAGCAGCCGCTACGCTGCTATCCGGCCGATTCACCGCTGCGAACGGGTAGAGCATCTGGAAAAAGAAAATAAAGGCCGGGACGTGCGCCCGTTCGGTCGCACTCTCGCAACGCAGCTTCACCATGCGTGAGTTCAGCACCAGGCCATCTTGTTCTGCATGCGCGACCAACGCCCGGAGCGAATCGGAGGCATGGACGATATCGGCATCCGTGAGCAGCAGGTAGTGTGAGGCGTTTGCGCCATGCGCCTCCATTGCAGCATCGACGCCCTGCGCGACGGCCCACAGCTTTCCGGTCCAGCCCGACGGCAGAGGCCGCCCTGCGACCACGCGGAGCTCGCCGATCCCGAGCGCCGCGGCAGCACGGCGAGCAATGTCGGCCGTCGCGTCGGAGCTGTCGTCGTCGACGAGAAGGACGCTCCACGGCCCCGGGTAATCCTGACGCAACAGCGACGTGATGCTCAGGGCGATACACTCCGCCTCGTTGCGGGCGGGCACAACGGCGGTCACCCGCGGCCAGACTGAGGGATCATGCGCGAGGGCTTCATCGCGCTCGGCGCACCGCCAAAAACCGGAGCGCCCCGCCAGAAGATACAACCATATGGCGAGCGAGATGGACGCCAGCACGACCGTAAGCACGGAAGAACGAAGCTCCTCGTTGCGGCAGCGGAGAACGTGAGGGACATGTTCTTCCGCGTGTTTGCGCGAAAACGGCCCAACATAGTAAACCAACAGGGATAGGAGAAGTTGGCCAAGTATGGGTGCGCTTGCTACATTGTTGGGTGTGCAATGATCAGCCGTATGGCGCGTACTGACCCTGTGAAAACGGGCGCCGAGATCGAGGCGGTCTTCCAGAGCCGGCTTACCCAGGTTGCCCAGGAAACAGAGCTGCTGCTCGACCGTCTTCTGGATGCCAACGTCGCACCAGGCGAGCGGACGCGTCCTGCGCGCCTCCTCGAGGCTATGCGCTACGCAGCGCTCGGCGGGGGAAAACGACTTCGTCCTTTCCTGGTAGTTGAGAGCGCGACGCTCTTCGGTGTGTCGCGTGAGAGCTCATTGATGGCGGGCGCCGCGCTCGAATGCGTGCACTGCTATTCGCTGGTGCACGATGATCTACCGGCCATGGACAATGACGACCTGCGCCGCGGTCGTGCAACAACGCACAAGGCTTTCGATGAGGCAACGGCCATCCTCGCGGGAGACGGGCTGTTGACCTTTGCCTTCGACATTCTGGGGCGTCCCGAGACACACAAGGCTGCCGATGTTCGTCTCTCGCTTGTATCCGCCCTTGCGCGGGCAGCAGGCCTGGGCGGCATGGTGGGTGGCCAGATGTTGGATCTTGCGGCGGAAGGCCGCTTCGATCCGGCGCCGCCGCCGATGGACGAACAGGCCGTCAAGCGGCTGCAGGCGATGAAGACGGGGGCATTACTGCGTTTCGCCTGCGTCGCCGGTGCCACGCTTGGCGAAGCCGCGCAGACCGACCGGACGGCGCTTGAGCGGTTCGGCTCGGCTTTGGGCGAGGCGTTTCAGATCGCCGACGATCTTCTCGATCTAGAGGGCGATCCGATGAAGGTCGGTAAAGCCACCGGCAAAGATGCGGCGGCTCACAAGGCAACGCTGGTGAGCGTATTGGGAACGCCAGCGGCACGCCGTCGGCTCGAAGAGCTCGTCGAGGAAGCGCAGGCCGCTCTCGACCCGTTCGGCAGCCGCGCCGATGTCCTGCGGGCGGCAGCGCGCTTCGTCGCCACGCGCAGCGCGTGAGCCGGTGTGGCGGTTCAGAAGTCCGCATCATTCTTGCGGCGAGTTCGTCATGCGGACTTCTGAACCAAAGCCACACCAGACCTATAGTTTTGCTAGTGTCCGTCGATCCCGAAGTTCGCATACTACCGTGCCGCACAATGATGCGAACTTCGGAATCGGGACACTAGCCCGGGGCGAAGGCCCTTCTTTAGAAATGGGGCAGTGGTACAGCTGGGTGGACTCGAACCACCGACCTCTTGGTCCACAGCCAAGCGCTCTAACCAACTGAGCTACAGCTGCCCGTCTTGCGAGAGCGCGTGCAACCTAAGAGCGGGGTGGTAATTTGACAAGAGCCGGCGGGGCGCATCCGCGCCCGCAAGACAAAAGGCCCGGGCTTAGCCCGGGCTCTTTCCTGGTGCGACGGCGCGGCGCGCTCAGCTCGCCTGCTTCACCGATTTACCGAAGCTCTCCTTGAGTGGCTCGGCAGTGTCCGCGGCTGTCTTTTGCGCGATGGCCATCAGGACCTTCGACTGAGCAGTGAGGGCCTCGAAACGCTTGCGCGTATGCGCGGTCGAGAGCTTGACCACTTCGGCCAGCGACTTCACTGTCATGAGAGAGGTCGCGAAGTCGAAAGTTGCGTTCGCATTCTCCCGCGCCGCCTCGATCACTTTGAGGCCATAATCGGACGCGCCCTTGCTTGCGGTCGCATAGGTCCCCTCAAGAACATCCGTGGCCTGCTCGGCTGCGGACTTCACCTTCTCGTAGGTTTCCTTGGCCTGCGAGACGCTCTTTTCGGCAAGCTCACGAAAAGCGGCCGGAATCTCAAGCTTCGGCATTTCAAAGTTCGGCAATTCGTACTTCGGCATCTCGAAGGCGGCACGCGCCGCCGGGGATTTGGACTTTGTGGTTTCGATGGCCTCGGACATATACAGGTTCCTTCGACGTTCGATGAGGGCTCGTGCAGGGAGTGGCCGGGCGCCGCTGCTCGCCAAAACGGCCGCCGCGCCTTGTCCAAACCCGCTGCCAAATTGTTGTAGCACAATTTTGGTGCACTGCAACATTATATTGCAGCGCACCCAAAAAGGCGGCATCAGCCGGGGCTCAGCCTTTCGGCGTGCCGGCGTCCTTGGCAGCTTTCCCGGCGGTCGCGCCCAGATCGCGCGCCTGCTCGGACAGGACTTGCATCTGCCGGTTGAAGAACTCGCCTTGCAGTCGCAATACTTCCTGCACGTCCTTGGCGCGGACCATTTGCTGGGCCAGCTCGAATGCGCTCGTGATGTTCTGCTCGGCAAAGCCCAGCGCCTTCTCCGTCACATCCTTGGCGCTCTTGCGGGCGGTATCGGTCTGTCCTTCAACGGCATTAACCGCCTGATGCGCCGCGGTAATAAAGCCATCGAAAGCCTGGCGGGCCTGCTGCACGCTTTTTTCCGCGAACGTGCGCATTTCTTGAGGGACTTCAAAGCGATCATTTGGGGCCATGGGCGCCTCCTGCGTTCAGCCGCTCGGGTGACAGCCTGTTAGATCCAGTCGCATGTCCCGGCCATGGCGAGGCCATTTTGCACGAAAACGCGCCAGCTCTAAGCGCCCATGCTAGCACAGAGCGTGGGGAAGTACTGCTCGTCAGATGACCGCTGCAATCGCGCTTTTCGGCGAAACCAATTCGGGAGGACCAGCAATGCGGACCACCGATATCCGGGAATGTGCGATGCCGGTGAAATCGCGCATTCGCTATTCCAGCTGCTCCCGCGACCGGGTCCACAGCAGTGAAGGAGCCCGGCACACCAAAAGCTGCAGCCCCGCAGCAGCAAGCGCTGCCCGGCATGCACAGGCCTGAACGTCGTCCCCCTCTCCGGTTTGTCTGGCAGATCGATGAAACCGGTCGCTTCACGCTAAGCTCCGACGAGTTCATCCGCCTCGCCGGCGCCCGCACGCTGGCCGCAATCGGCCGATCATGGCGTGAGGTCGCACAGACGCTCCAGGTCGATCCCGAGGATCAGGTGAGCCGCGCGATGGCGGAGGGAAAGGCCTGGAGCGGCATCAAGCTGCTCTGGCCAGTTGAGCACAGCGCTGAGCGGCTCGCGATTGAGCTCTCAGGCCGCCCCGTGCTCGACAGTGCTTGCGCGCTCCGCGGCTACCGCGGCCTCGGCGTAGGCAGCGTGGCCGTGACGCCTCACGCCATCGATCAACCGGCAGAAGCGGCCCATGCCGCGCCGGATGTGCCACAGAGCTCAGAGAACGCAGTGCCGGCCTGTCCTCCAACAGCAGAGTCCATTGCGCCGACACTCAGTCCACACGAGCACAGCGCGTTTGATGAGCTGTCCCGCAAACTCGCGCAAAGCCTCGCCACCACCGACCGCGCAGCAGAAGCCGCCGAGCGCGCGACCTGTGAGCACGACCTCGGAGCCGGGAAAAAAACCGGGCAGCCGCTCGGCCGGGAGAGCGCTCAACCTGCCCAGATCTTCAACGCCGATTTGTTCGCGAACGTTGCTCATGAGATCCTCACGTCGCTCAACAGCATTCTCGGCCTTTCCGGGATAATCATGCAGGAGCCCTTCGGCCCCATTGGCGACGAACGCTACCGCGGCTACGTCAGGGACATTCACGACTGTGGAGAGCAGCTGCGTTCCGACATCAATGGATTGCTCCAGCTCGCGAAAATAGACGCCGGCCAGCTCGAGCTCAGACCGCAAAGCGTCTCACTGAACGACATCGTTCGCCAATTCATCGCAATCGAGCAGCCGCAAGCCAACCGGTTCGGAGTGATCATCCGCAGCTCCCTGCTGGCGGCCTTGCCTGAGATCATCACGGACGTCGAATCGTTGCGGCAGATGGTGCTGAGCCTCATCTCGCATGCGATCAAGCTCGCTCGAGCAGGCGGACAGGTCATCGTGTCGACGAACCTGAACGAGGCAGGCGAGGCGGTATTGCGCGTGCGCGGCAGCCGCATGGCCGCGAACGGGCGTGACTTTTCGTGCCCTGTGCATCCTTTCCGTCCCGCCGTGACGGCGGCTCAGTCGCGAGCACACGGGCTTGGTCTCTCCTTGCCCAGGGCACTCGCGCGCGCTAACGGCGCAGCATTTCAGCTGACCGGCACGCCCGCTGACGGGACTCTGGTGCAAATTGCATTTCCCGCGCGGGGAACGGTCGCGCGCTGATGCCTTGCAAGGAAGGCTTCCCTGCCATTCATTTGCTTAAACCCATGTTCCGCAAAACGCATGCAACCAACATCGACAGCAGCAGCTTAGCGAGTGGCGAGGCGCCCGCCGGCTCCGTCAAGTCCAGATTCCCTGCCGCGGCAGCTTCCGATCGGGTATCGTATCGCGACATTCCTGGTCGACATGGAACGGGCAATGTCATGGAGGTAACCATGATCCGGCTGATGCGGTGCCTGCTCACGCTGCTCGCGCTGACTGCCACTCCGTTGTCCGTGGTTTTTGCAGCAGAGCCGGTGGATCTGCTGCTGGTGCTCGCGTCCGATGTCTCGCGCAGCGTCGATCATCCGAAATTCCTGCTGCAGAGGGAGGGCTACGCCGCCGCGATATCCGATCCGCAGGTGCTTGAGGCCATCAAGTCGGGACCTAATCAGCGCATTGCGGTTTGCTTTGTTGAGTGGTCAGGCTTTGGCGCTCAAAGGCTCGTGATCGATTGGACCATGATCGACGGCCCTGGTCCGGCGCGCAAATTCGGCGATCAGCTGCTGGAGCTACCGCGCTCGTTCGCCGACCGGACCTCGATCAGTGGCGGTATTGAATTCGCGGTGGCCCAGCTGGAGCGTGCGCCGCTCGCGGGTCCCCGCCGCACCATCGATGTTTCAGGCGACGGCACCAACAATGCTGGCCGTGACGTCAAGCTCGCCCGCGACGAAGCTGTAGCTAAAAGCATCGTGATCAACGGGCTGGTGATCTTGAGCGACCGCCCCGTTCCGTGGAACGCCGAGCACACCAACCCAGCCGGCGGGCTGGAAAAATACTATCAGGAGAATGTTATCGGCGGGCCCGGGGCGTTCGTGCTGGTTGCTGAAAACTTCAACTCTTTCGGTCGCGCGATCATCAAGAAGCTGATCGCCGAAATAGCGAGCCTCCCGCAACCGGCAATGTCGCAGAGAGCCGCGATTGCAGGTGGGGCAGCACCGCGCTAGACAATCGGCGCAGTGGCGGCTGCGGCGCCAGACGCCGCGGACAGCAGCGGGGAATGCATGCAGAAGGTCTATCCCGACGCGGGGGCGGCGCTTGCTGGCCTGTTGAAGGACGGCATGATGATCATGGCCGGCGGTTTTGGCCTTTGCGGCATACCGGAGACCCTGATCAAGGCGATCCGCCAATCCGGCGTGAAGAACCTGACCGTGGTCTCGAACAATGCCGGCATTGACGGAGCCGGGCTAGGCATTCTCCTGGACACCAAGCAGATTAAAAAGATGATCTCGTCCTATGTCGGCGAAAACAAGACTTTCGCCCAGCAATACCTCGCCGGCGAGCTTGAGATCGAGTTCAATCCGCAAGGTACGCTTGCCGAACGTATCCGTGCTGGCGGTGCCGGTATTCCCGCCTTTTTCACGCGCACCGGTGCCGGCACCATGATCGCCGAAGGCAAGGAGGAGCGCACGTTCGATGGCGAGCGCTACATTATGGAACGCGGCCTCATCGCCGATCTCTCGATTGTACACGCCTATATGGGGGACACTGAAGGCAACCTCGTTTACCGCAAGACCGCGCGCAATTTCAATCCGATGATGGCGAGTGCGGGCAAAGTGACGGTGGCCGAGGTCGAGCATCTGATGCGACCAGGCGAGATCAACCCTGACCACATCGTCACCCCCGGGATCTATGTGAAGCGCATCATCCATGTGGCGGATGCGCCGAAGCACATCGAGCAACGCACGGTGCGTAAGCGGCCGGCGGCAGCGGCACAAGGAGAGGAAGTGTGATGGCGTGGACCCGGGAGCAGATGGCAGAGCGCGCCGCCCAGGAGCTGCGCGACGGGTTCTACGTCAACCTCGGGATCGGGATTCCAACGCTGGTGTCCAACTACATCCCGGCCGGCATGAACGTCCAGCTGCAGAGTGAGAATGGCATGCTGGGTTTTGGACCCTTTCCCTTCGAGGGCGAGGAGGATCCCGATCTCATCAATGCTGGAAAGCAGACCGTCACGGAGATTCCGACCACCAGCTACTTCTCCTCGTCCGACAGCTTCGCCATGATTCGCGGGGGCCACATCGACCTGTCGATCCTTGGGGCCATGCAGGTGTCGGAGAACGGGGACCTGGCTAACTGGATGATCCCAGGCAAGATGGTGAAGGGGATGGGCGGCGCCATGGACCTCGTTGCTGGCGTGAAGAAGGTGGTGGTCGTGATGGAGCACTCGGCCAAAAACGAGGCGAAGCTGCTCAAGCGCTGTACTCTGCCGCTCACCGGCGCCGGGGTGGTGGACATGGTGATCACCGACCTCGGGGTTTTCACCATCGACAAACGGGGCGGCGGCGGAATGACCCTCGTCGAGCTCGCGGCCGGCTCGAGCCTCGACGAGATCCGCGCAAAAACCGAGGCGAGCTATCGGGCGGCCAACACCCTTTAGCGGGTTCCTCGTCGGCCGGGCCGCGGGCCCCCAACGCCGCCAGTAGAGTGCGGCCACGAAAGCGTCACAGAGCGACTGCAGAGGATTTCCCTGCGGGGGTTGCAGGGTTGCGCCCATACTCCCTCGGTACCGTGTACCGATAGTTTTTTCCGGCGCAGCGCCGGAATAGCGGGTCGTGATGGCGGCCGTTACCACTAAACGCTTTTTCATCATCGCCGCGGCCGTCCTCGTGGCGCTCGGCGGGCTGCTGATACTGCCGTTTCTCGTGACGGCCGAGCTCGTCGGCGATGCGGTAAAGGCAGAAATCCGCGCGGTCACTGGACTCGATCCGATACTGCGCGGCGGCGCTTCGGTGTCGCTGTTCCCCTCGGGCCGGGTGAGCTTCGAGAACGTCACTCTGGGCGAAGACGGCGGCAACGCGCCGGCGCTGCATGCCGACGAGGTGGTGGCGCGGCTGCGTTTCTTTCCTTTTCTAGCGGGCCGCATCGAGATCGCGGACATCCTGCTGGTTCGCCCAACCATCACGATTGGGGTCGGCGAGGGGAAGTCCAACTGGTCAGGACAAATCGAAGCGCTGGCACAGCACCTCAATGGCGCTGCAGGAGGTGCTAGCTCCGTTTCCGAGATTCGCATCGAGGATGGCACTGTGATTGTGCGGGACGAGGCATCGCAGGTGCAGGTGATGCTGTCTCAGGTGGAATTTGCGCTGGCTTGGCCTTCCATCTCGAGGAGCTTCGCCGGCACGGGGCGTTTCTCGTGGAACGAGAAACCCATCGACGCAATGATCAGCTTTACCGATTTTGCAGCGGCGCTGCAGGGCGACCGGTCCGGACTGAAGCTTCGACTGGGTGGCGAGCCGTTCAAATTGGCTTTCGACGGCTACATCAGTCATCGCCCAAGCCTCAAAATGGAAGGCACGCTCGCCGCCGACACATCCTCCCTACGCGATGCGCTCCAATGGGCGGGCCAGCAGCCACCACCCGGGGGCGGCTTCGGTCGGTTCGCCTTGAAGGCCCAGTCCAACGTGGTCGGCTCGAGCCTCGCCTTATCCGACGTTCACGTCGAGCTCGATGCCAATTCTGGAGAAGGCGTGCTGACCTTCGGGGGGCGTCACGCCTTGCAGGGCACGATCGCGGCAAACGCGCTCGATCTCAGCCCCTATGTCTCGACTCTGCGCCTGCTGGCAGGTGGCGGCGAACGCGGCTGGGACGCCAAGCCGCTGGCCCTGGATGGGCTAGACGGTATGGACATCGATCTCCGGTTGTCCGCTGCGCGCGTCAAGGTCGCGAGTGCCAATCTCGGGCGCACTGCGGTCACTGTGAACCTGCGGGGTGGCAATCTGACCGTCGGGGTGGGCGAATCCGAAGCGTTCGGCGGGCTCGTCCAAGGCACATTCGGACTTGGCAAATCGCCCGCCGGAACGGAGTTCAAAACGCAGCTGCAATTCTCCAACGTTGACCTCGAGCAAAGCCTCGGGGAAATGTTCGGCCTCCGTCGGCTCGAGGGCAAAGGCAATATCGGTTTTGCCGTCGAGGGCTCCGGTACCAGTGTTTATGAGCTCACGAAGGCGTTGAACGGTACTGCCGGTCTGAGCAGCCGCAAGGGTGTCATTACCGGCTTCAATGTCGAGCAACTGCTCAGGCGGATCGAGCGCCGGCCGCTTTCGCTCGGCAGCGAGCTGCGCAGTGGCAAGACCCCATACGACAACCTGACGCTTGATCTGAAAATCACGAACGGCATCGCGGAAGTGCAAACTGCCCGGGTGGAGGGCGCGGCGATCGCCCTCGAGCTGAGCGGCGCTGCATCGATCCCCGCGCGCGAGCTTGATCTGCACGGCACGGCTGGGTTGCTCTCCAGCGGCAGCGTGGGGACGCCCGCCTTCGAGCTTCCGTTTATGGTCCAAGGAGGCTGGGACGACCCCGACGTACTGCTCGATCCGTTGAGCCGGATCCAGCGCTCGGGCGCCGCGGCACCCCTGCTCGATGCTGTGCGCAATCGTGGCGGACCGGCAGCCGTTCGCTCGATGATCGAGAGGCTGACGGGAGCACCAGCACCACCGCCCGCCCCCGCGGCAACAGGGCCGACGGGACTGGCCGGGGCCGCTTCCGGGGCCCCCACACCGCTCCCGCCAGATGAACGGCTGCTGGGAGGCGACGCAGCAGAAGCCGCGCCGTCCTTGCCGGACCGGCGGTAATTTCCACGCGCATTGCGATCGAGTAAGCATGCACTGCCCCGCCGCGGGCCCGGTGCGGGTGAGCGCAATCGTCTAGGCGGCAACAGAGCGCGAGCAACCACATGCCACTGCGTGACGCGGCCATCGTCGGCTACGCGGAAACGAAGATCGTGGAAAAGAGCGATCGTGATGTGTGGGAACTCGGGGCAGAGATCCTCGAGACGCTGCTCGAGAAAACAAAGCTTGCGAAGGACCAGATCGACGGGCTCGTGCTGTCAGGGTCGATGACGGGCGCCGGCAACCCGTTCTGGTCGCAGACCACCGCCGACCAGCTCGGGCTGGAAATCGACTTCTGTCAGACCGTGGACATTGGCGGCTCTTCGCCGCTTGGGGCAATCGCGCGGGCCGCCACAGCCATCGACGCAGGCCTATGCAGCACCGCCTTGTGCTTGTTCGCGGACACCCAGTCGGCGGAAAACAACCAGCGCATGCGCTCATTCCAGGCGGAATGGACGACGCCTCTGGGTTATATCGGCCCGCCGGCGGCCTTCGGTCTCCTCAGCCGCCGCTACGAGCACCAGTTCGGGCTCGACTATCGCGCGCTCGGAAAGCTCGCCGTCGCGCAGCGGGGACACGCCGTCCTGAACGAGAACGCAGTGGAGAAGCTGCGCAAACCGATCACGGTCGACGACTACCTGAACTCGCGCATGATCGCCGACCCGATCCGGCTGCTTGACAGCGTGATGGTCTGCGATGGGGCGAGCGGTGTGTTGCTGACGAGCCGCAAGGCTGCCGAGAAGCGGGGCGTACTGAAGGTTGCCGTGCCGATCGGTTATGGCGAGCGCACCAACTACCGTGCCGCTGAAGCCATGGTGGATGTGACCGAAAGCGGGCATCATGTCGCGGCGCGCCGTGCCTTTGCGGCGTGCGGCCTCACACCTGCCGATATTGCCTCGCTCCACCCTTACGATGATTTCATCATTGCCATCATGCTTCAGCTCGAAATGCTCGGCTTTTGCAAGCGTGGGCAGGGCTGCGGTTTCATCAATGAGCACGATTTCACGCATGCCGGAGACCTGCCGCTCAACACCGGCGGTGGCCAGATTTCCGCTGGGCAATGCGGGCTGGCTGGCGGCGGGACCAATGCCATCGAGGCGGTACGACAGCTGTTTGGCGAAGGCGGCAAGCGCCAGGTCCGCAATACCAGCAATGCGCTGGTGACCGGAATCGGCGGCATTCCGTACGGGCGCAATTGGGCAAGCAGCACCGTCATGATCCTCACCAGCAACGCCTGAAGGGGCGCCATGACTGAGCTCAACGATACAACGAGCGTCGCCCGCGAGCCCCCTAAGCCGCGCTCCTTTTCACGGCGCTATTGGGAGGCGACGCGTGAGAAAAAGCTTCTTCTCCAATACGACCCGCGGGCAGGCAAGTATCAGTTCTTTCCCCGGCCGATCAGCGTCTATGACGGTCGCCGCGACCTGGAATGGCGCGAGGTCTCTGGCAAGGGGGAGCTTTTTTCGTTCACCATCGCGCAGCGTGCGCGGCCACCTTTTCAGGGGCACGAGCCCTTCGTGATTGGGCTCGTTACTCTGGATGAAGGGGTCAATGTCATGGGGAATGTGGTCCATTGCAAGCGCGATGAGGTGAAGATCGGTATGCGCGTTAAGCCGTACTGGTTGCCGCTTGCCGACGGCACGCACCTGCTCATGTTCCAGCCCGACCGCGAGACGCCGCGGTAGCTCGTTCATGTGCGGCCGCTATGCAGCGAGTGATTGAGCCGAACGGGGAAGCTTGCCGAGCAGTGACGCCGTCACCAGGCTGATCGCCACGACCGTGATCAAGATCGTGCAAATAGCGTTGATCTCAGGCTTCACACCCAGACGAACCTCTGAATAGACGCGAATGGGAAGCGTTGTGGCACCTGGCCCGGTCGTGAAGCTAGCCAGCACCAAATCGTCAAGCGAGAGGGTGAAGCCGAGCATCCAACCGGACACGAGCGCCGGGGCGATGAGGGGCAAGGTCACGCTGAGAAACGTTCTCACCGGCGGACAGCCCAGGTCCATCGCCGCTTCTTCCAGGGTCTCGTCGAAGCCAAGAAGACGCGACTGCACGATCACCGCCACGAGACCAGTCGCCAAGGTCGTGTGAGCGATCGTCACGGTCCACACGCCTCGGTCTACGCCCAGGGCGACAAACAACAGCAGGAGCGAGAGCCCGCTGATGACCTCAGGCATCACGAGCGGCGCGTAGATCATACTCGACAGCAGGAGCCGGCCACGAAATCGGCCGAAACGCACCAGCGCAACGGCCGCCAGGGTGCCCAGGACTGTCGCAAGACTCGCCGAAAAAAAGGCAATGCGCAGCGAGGCCCAGGCCGCTTCCAGCATGGCGCGGTCCTCGAGCAGCTCGAGATACCAGCGCGTTGACCAGCCGCCCCACACCGTCACCACGCGCGAGGCGTTGAAGGAGTAGATGACGAGAACCACGATCGGCAGGTAGAGGAAAGCAAGACCAAGCGCGACCGCCCCGACATTGACGGCCGACATCTTGCGCATGCTCAGGACCTCTGCCCGAGGTCGCGCGCCTCGGCACGCTTGTAGAGCGCCATGGGCAGCAGCAACAGGCAGAGCAGCACCACAGCGACTGCGGATGCCACCGGCCAATCCTTGTTGGAGAAGAACTCGCTCCACAGCGTCTGTCCGATCATCACGCTGTGGGAGCCACCAAGCAGGTCTGGGATGACGAACTCGCCGGTGATCGGAATGAAGCAAAGCAGCGCGCCGGCAATCACACCGGGAAGCGACAGCGGCAGCGTCACCACCCAGAACGCTTTCCACCAAGGACAGCCCAGGTCGGCCGCGGCCTCGATCAAGGTGTGATCCTGCCGCTCGAGGGTGGCATAGATCGGCAGAACCATGAACGGCAGATACGAATAAACGATGCCGATATAGACGGCCGTGTCGGTTGCAAGCCACGCGGGTGGCGAGTCGACGAGGTGGAGCGCAAGGAGCGCCTGATTAAGCAACCCGTCTCGCTGCAAAATATTGATCCAGGCATAAACGCGAATCAAGAAAGACGTCCAGAACGGCAGCACGACCAGCATGAACAACAACGGCTGCCAGCTGCGCGGCGCACGCGCGATGCCGTAGGCCAACGGGTAACCGATGAGCAGCAGCAGAACGGTCGAGATCGTCGCGACTTCGAGGCTCTTGAGATAGGACGATAAATAGAGCCAATCCGATGCAATGAACGTGTAGCTCTCGAACGACAATGCGCCCAGGAAATCGCGCAGACCTTGCCAGCCCGCACTCAGGTCGAGCAGTGGAGCGTAAGGGGGCTGGGCAAGCGCCGTCTGCGATAGGCTTATCTTCAAGACAATGATGAAGGGGACGAGAAAGAATGCGGTAAGCCAGAGGAAAGGGGGCAGAATCACGAGAAAGCCGCGCCCGCCCCTCGCCGCCTGGCGGGCGTGGGCTGCCGCACCTTTCATCGGCTCAATAGCACGCCAGCATCTGGCGCCCACGATACCCAGACACGGTCGCCCCAGCTGATCGGGCGCTCGATGAGGCGCATGAGATTCGCGACTGCCGCTTTCATGACAAACCCTGTCGCGAGACGCACCTTGTAAATTGAGAGATCGCCGAGATAGGCCACGTCCGCCACCTCTCCAGCAATCGACTGTCCATCAGCTGTCTGCTCGAATGACATGCGCACCTTCTCCGGTCGCAGCGCCAACCAGACTGTGTCGCCTGGCTTGGCGTCTGTCGGTCCGCTCATGTGCAGCTCGCCCGCGGCGCCAGTCGCGATGACGCTGCCTGCCAAGCCAGTCTCGACGAGCCGACCCTCGATGAGGTTCACATCGCCGATGAAATCAGCAACCCAGCGCGAGCCCGGCTGCTCATAGATCTCCGCGGGCGTCCCGACCTGCACCAGCTGTCCGAAATTCATGAGAGCCATGCGATCAGCCAGCGTCATCGCCTCGTGCTGGTCATGTGTGACAATGATGAAGGTGAGACCGAGTTGCTCCTGCAGATGCATGAGCTCGAACTGTGTCTCGCCGCGCAGCTTTTTGTCGAGCGCCGCCAGCGGCTCGTCGAGCAGCAGCACGCGCGGCCTCTTCACCAGAGAGCGGGCGAGCGCAACGCGCTGGCGCTGCCCACCGGAGAGCTGATCGGGTTTGCGCGTCCCGAGCCCCTCGAGCTTGACCAAGGCGAGAATATCCGCCACGCGCGCCGCGATCTCGCGCGCGGGAAGGCGTTCCTGTTTGAGCCCAAACGCAATGTTTCCCTCCACGGTAAGGTGGGGAAAGAGTGCGTAGCTCTGAAACATCATGTTCAGCGGGCGCCGATAGGGTGGCACCGCAGCAATGTCCTGGCCGTCGAGCAGGATGCGTCCTTGGTCCGGCATCTCAAAGCCGGCAAGCAGGCGCAGCAGCGTTGTCTTCCCGCAGCCGGACGGACCCAACAAGGCAAAAAATTCGCCAGCGAAAATATCGAGTGACAGTTGCTTAACCGCGACCGCCTGGCCAAAGCGCTTGCTGACGGATTCAATGCGCAACAATGGCTGAACCGCCGTCGCCCTTGGTGCCGGCGAGCGACGCCGCCGATCTCGTGTCTCTGCTGCAAGCTCGTGCTGAGCAGTGTCCATCTAGGCACGCTAGCGGCTGCCGGCGCTTCGCTCAACAACGTCAGAGCTTCGGTTGCGCAGCAATGGGCAGGGCTGTGAGTTGCGACCTGCGCGGGCCAGCTTGCGCAACTAGCGAGGGTGAGGATCGCCGACGGACGGCATTCGCCCGCTCAACGTGCGCGCAACCGCGTCGCGCCAGCCCGCCCACTTCCGACTGCGGGTAGCAGCGTCCATTCCCGGCTCGAAGCGGCGCTCGCATTGCCACATGGAAGCAAAGCCTTCCGGGTCGGGACACAATCCCGCCTGGAGACCGGCGAGGTATGCGGCGCCCACTGCCGTGGTTTCCATCACCGCCGGACGGTCGACCGGCGCAGCGAGCATGTCGGCGACGAACTGCATCGCGATGTCGCTCGCAGCCATGCCGCCGTCCACGCGCAATACTGTGTCGTTTGCACCTGCCGGCCAATCCGCGCGCATCGCCTCGAGGAGGTCGCGCGTCTGGTAGCCAACCGCCTCGAGCACGGCACGAGCGATCTCGGCAGCGCCCGATTTGCGCGTGAGGCCAAACAGGCTGCCGCGCGCCTGCGCGTCCCACCAGGGGGCACCCAGCCCGACAAAGGCGGGCACCAGATAGAGTTGCTCGCCTGGGTCGGCCGAGGCCGCAAGCGCATTGACCTGCGGTGCATCGGCAATGACATTGAGAGCATCGCGCAGCCACTGCACGGCGGCGCCGGCAACGAAGATCGCACCTTCCAAGGCATAGGTGCGCTGTCCGCCGAGTTGATAGGCAATTGTCGTGAGGAGCCGATTGGCTGAGGCAACAGCAATCGGCCCGGTGTTAAGCAGAGCAAAGCAGCCGGTGCCGTACGTCGCCTTCATCATACCAGGCGCGAAGCAGCCCTGCCCTAAGGTCGCGGCCTGCTGGTCTCCTGCCATGCCGAGGATCCGGATGCTCCCACCAAATACGTTGGTTGTGCCGAAGTCAGCGGCGCAGTCGCAGACCTGTGGCAGCATGGCCGTTGGAATATCGAAAAGCGCGCATAGGCCTTCATCCCAATGCCCGCGGCGGATGTCGTAGAGGAGCGTGCGCGCCGCATTGGTTGCATCGGTCAGGTGTGCCTTGCCGCCGGTCAGACGCCAAAGGAGAAAGCTGTCCACCGTTCCGAATGCAAGGCGGCCCGCTTTCGCCGCGGCACGCGCCTCGGCGACGTGATCGAGCAGCCAAGCGATTTTTGTCGCCGAGAAATAGGGGTCGAGCAGGAGACCGGTTGTGGCCGCGATCGCCTCCTCGTGCCCGGCGCTCCGCAGAGCGGCGCAGATCTCGGCGGTGCGCCGATCCTGCCAGACAATCGCGTTGTGGATAGGTCGACCACTCGCACGGTCCCACACCAGCGCGGTCTCACGTTGGTTGGTAATGCCGATCGCCGCCACGTCCGCCGCCGTGACGTTGGCCCTCGCCATGGCGCTCCGCACAGTCGCCACAGTCGCAGACCAAATGAGCTCCGGGTCGTGCTCGACCCAGCCCGGCGCCGGATAGATTTGCGGCAGCTCCTCGTTGGCGCTGGCGATTGGGACGAGCGCCGCGTTGAACACGATCGCGCGTGTCGAGGTGGTGCCCTGATCAATCGCGAGCAAATAGTCAGACATGGTCAAGGGAGCAGGAGCTGCGAGAGAAGCATATTAGCCGGGCTTGCGGGGGCCGGTCAGCCCGATCACAGCATGAACCCGGGGTCTCGTCTGCGGGCGAATGTAGGCGTGCTAGCGCTGAGTGCGGCTGCTCTTACCTGCTTCGCGCCCGTGTGGTTCCAGCAACACGGGCCGCGGCTGGCGCCGATGCGGCGCGGGCACCGCTCTCCCGATTGAGCTTGTCACTCGAACGCCTGCTCGGCTCGGCCCCATGGCCGTCGCGGTGCTTCAGCATCGATCCCGAACGCGCGAGCACAGAGAGAATGCGTGCTTGCAGGGCGTTGCGCGACACCGGCTTGAGGAGAAATTCATGCACGCCCCAGCGCATCGCTTCGAGCACCCGAGATTGTTCGTCGTGCCCCGCCAGCATTATGATCGGCACATCGCGCCCGGCAAATGCTCCCGCGGATCGGGCACGGCGGACGAACTCGTCTCCATCGATTTCGGGCATCTCCCAATCGAGCAGGATCACGTCAGGCTCGGACGTACGGATGGCGTCGAGACCAGTTGCACCGTCACTCGCCTCGAAGATGCGAGTGCAGCCCAGCGTCAGCAACAGTGCGCGAATGACCTTGCGCGTGTAGTATTCGTCATCGACGATCAAAATGTTGCTGCGCGCCATCAGCATCTTGAGATCTGGGGCAAGCGCATCCATACGCAATTCTCACAAGCACGATCGCGGCGGAGAGCACAGCACCCATGATCAGAACATTTTCGGCTTAGAGGGGAATAAAGCGCATCGCTAAAGTTCTAGCGATGCACGCGAACCTGCGTCCGCTTCATTAACCATGGTGCTACGAAGGCTTGTTCAGAGCGTCCTATCCGGCACCGATCTCTGCTGTCATGAAGCGGGCCAGTCGTTCGCGCTCCTCCGGCAAAAAGCGCAAGCCGAGCTTGCTCCTGCGCCAGAGGACGTCATCGTCGTTGCTGGCCCACTCGCGTTGCATGAGATAGCGCACCTCTGCCGCGGTAAGATCGCCGCCGAGGCATGGCCCGAGGTCCTCGAGGCGACGGGCGGGACCGAGCACGCGTTCGATGCGGGTGCCATAGGCATGAAGTAGGCGACGCGCCAGCGGCTCGCTCAGAAACGGCCGTGAGCGGTGCGTTTTGGCAACCAGCGCCTCGAAATCATCAGGGGGGAATTCACCGCCGGGCAGGTGCGATTCACTGGTCCAGGCCGGGCCCATCGTGATGACCCCGGCGAGCCGCGCAAGCGCATTCTCGGCGAGGCGACGATAGGTTGTAATCTTGCCGCCGTAGACTGTCAGCAGCGGCGCTGCGCCTTGCTGGTCATCGAGTGCCAGGACGTAGTCGCGGCTGATATCTTGCGCGCGTGGTGATCCGTCGTCGTAAAGCGCGCGTACGCCGGCGAATGACCAGACCACATCATCCGCCGTGATTGCAGTGCGAAAGTATCGGTTAGCGGCAGCAATGAGGTAGGCGATCTCATCAGCGCTGGGGCGGGCGCTCGCCGGGTCACCGGAAAAGCTCTGATCCGTCGTTCCGACCAGTGTGAAGTCGCGCTCGAATGGCAGCGCGAACACAACGCGAGCGTCGGAGAGCTGGAAGATGTAGCCGCGCGTGTGATCAAACGGAGACCGCACCACGATGTGGCTGCCCTTGACCAGCCGAACCGGCGCAGAGGTCGTATCGCCAAGCGCGTTGCGCGCGAAGCTGCCCACCCAGGGCCCCGTGGCATTCACCAGGACGCGGGCTGTCGCAACATCACGCCGGCCCCGCACATCGAGGATGAGGCGCCAGATTTCCTTGCGCTCGGCACCAATGCAACGCGTGCGAGTGCGGATGACTGCGCCGTGCTCAGCCGCGTCCACTGCGTTCAGCACGACCAGTCGCGAATCATCGACGCTGCAGTCGGAATATTCGAACGCATAAGGGTGCGAAGCGTTCAAGGCCGCGTTCGCCGGATCGTCAGCGAGCGAGAGCGTGCGCGTCGGCGGCAATACGGTGCGGCCCCCGAGATGATCGTAAATGAAGAGGCCAAGCCGCAGCAGCCATTTTGGCCGCAGCCCGGGCTCGTACGGCAACACGATGCGCAACGGCGCGACCAGGTGCGGGGCCATGCGCAGCATGACCTCGCGCTCAACCAGTGCCTCGCGCACCAGCCGCAGCCATCCATGCTCCAGATAGCGTAAGCCCCCGTGGATCAGCTTGGTGGACGCGGAGGATGTGCCAGATGCGAGATCGCCCTGCTCGAGCAGCAACACCCGCAATCCCCGACCGGCAGCATCGCGTGCAAGCCCCGCCCCATTGATGCCGCCGCCGACGATGGCCAAGTCGTATGCTGCGGGCGATTCCATAGCCGGAGCATGGCTCCGCTTATGCGCCCGACTCAAGACGGCCTGTGCGATCTACGCGTGGGCCGGATAGCACAGCGCAATCTGCCACTCACCACATCGCGCGAGCGGCGGGTTACGGCGCAAGAGCGCGCCTAACCGGCCTTCCCAGCGCGATCAGTTTGACGCGGGTACCACGTCACGCGCCGGCGTCTTTACCAGGCGCAAGATCGGACTCGCGGCCACGACAGCCTGCTGCTGGGCGTAGGCCTCGTGATTCTTCTCGATGTGCTCGAGGTCGTAGAGATAATTGACCATCAGACCGTGCGATTGGTCGAGCGCTCGCTCTGACGTGTCGGCGAGGTAGTTCAGACGCTCGAGGCGAGCGCCGTTACCGAGGTGAAAGCGGGCGACCGAGTCAAACGGCAGCCCGCGCGGCGTACGCGCACGCAGATAGTACCAGGCGGCGGCGCGTAGGAGCGGCTCACGCAGCATCTCGGCAATTTCCGGGTCGCGCCACCATTCGGGCTTGTCCATCGCAGTGAGCAGGGCGCGATCCTCTTCGTTCAGCGCAACCGACGCTTCGATCGACCGCTCACGCGCGAGCCATTGCGCGAAATTGGGAGCTGGCGAAAGCGTGACGAACGTGGAAATGCGCGGGAGCTCGCGCGAGGCTTCCTCGACCACTTGCTTGATGAGGAAGTGTCCGAAGGACACCCCGGCCAGCCCACGCTGGCAGTTCGAGATCGAATAGAACACGGCCGTGTTGGCACGGTCGAGCTCAACCGGCTGGCGCGTCGGCGAAAGGATCGGCGCGATTGCTTCCGGAATGCCGCGGGTGAGTGCGACCTCGACGAAGATCAGCGGTTCGTCGATGAGTGCCGGGTGAAAGAAGGCGTAGCAGCGACGGTCAGGCGAATCGATGCGCGCACGCAGGTCGTTCCAGTCACGAATGGCATGCACCGCCTCGTAGCGGATGATCTTCTCCAGGAGATTGGCTGGAGTCGACCAGTCGATCTTGCGCAACACGAGGAAGCCACGGTTGAACCAGGACGTGAGCAGGTGCAAAAAATCGTTGTCGATGCCCTCGAGATCGGGCCGGTGATCGAGCGCATCGATCAGCTGCTCGCGCATGCGCACCAAGGCAGCGGTGCCGCCCGGCGCAAGATTAAGTCGGCGGAACAACTCGAGCCGGCGCGGCTCGGCTGCACGATGGAGGTGGGCCGCGGCGTTGTCGGTCGGTGACGCAAGCCAGGCGGTTGCAGCGGCGTTGAGGCGCGTGTGGTCAGGCCCGAAGCGGCTGGCCAAAGCCTCGAAGAAGGCGATGCGCGAACCGGTCTTGAGCTCGGCGTAGCCCGCAAGGATTTCGCGGGCGAGCGCAACGCCGGAGGCTTCGCCCCGCCCGGAAAGCAGATCCTCGCAAAGCTGCACCAAACCTGCCGAGCGCTGCTCGGCGACGCCGCGCCGATCGCGCGTGCGGTCGATCAAGGCGCGACCGCGCTCCGCGATCGACTGCAGCATGTCACCAAAGAAGGAGGTATTCACCCGGATCTCGCTCGCTCGCCATGTGGGCGCAATAAATAGTAATCCCATGACGAATTCACAAACCGTGCCAGATCCATCGATGACCAGCTATGGACAAGGCGCGCGCAACAGGTCAAGAAACGGCCGTTCTTCACCCTAACGCAGCCCCCCTTAACGATTGCCAACAGAGCGACGTCAACGGCGCGGGCGGAGGATAGTTCATGCCTGGGCCCCTGGCCGGACTGCGCGTTCTCGAGCTTGCCCGCATTCTGGCCGGCCCGTGGGCGGGACAGATCCTGGCCGATCTCGGCGCCGACGTGATCAAGGTCGAGCGCAAAGGTGCCGGCGACGACACACGCGGCTGGGGCCCGCCTTTCATTGAGGCGGCGAACGGAGGCCATCTCGGCGCCGCCTATTTCCACGCCACCAATCGCGGCAAACGCTCGATCGAGCTCGACTTTGACAATGCAGAGGGTCAGCGGCTCGTCAAGAAATTGGCGGCACGCTCGGACGTGCTGATCGAAAATTTCAAGGTCGGCGGACTGGCCAAGTTCGGCCTCGACTATGCGAATCTCAGGAAGGACAATCCGCGCTTGATCTACTGCTCGATTACCGGCTTTGGCCAGACCGGCCCTTATGCCGGGCGCGCAGGATATGACCTGATGGCCCAGGGAATGGGCGGGATCATGGACCTTACCGGGACACCGGACGGGGAGCCGCAGCGCACCGGCGTTCCGGTGGCCGACATCTTTACCGGCGTCTATTCCGCACTGGGCATTGTGGCGGCGGTCGCCGAACGTGAGCGCACCGGCCGAGGCTGCCTCGTCGATACTGCGCTCCTCGATAGTCAAGTCGGCGTGCTCGCCAACCAGGCGCTGAACTATCTAGCATCCGGCAAGCCGCCAAAGCGCATCGGCAATGCACATCCAAACATCGTGCCGTATCAGGTATTCCCGGTGGCTGACGGTCACATCATCATCGCCACCGGAAACGACAATCAGTTCGCGAAGCTCTGCACTGCGCTGGGCGAGCCGAGGATTGCCGAGGAAGCGCGCTACCGCGTGAACTCCGACCGGCTGAAGCACCGCGACGAACTCATCGGGCGCCTCAGCGTCCTCACTAGGCAGTGGCTGCGGGCAGATCTCTTGGCCAAGCTCGAGCAGGTGCAGGTCCCAGCCGGCCCCATCAACGCCCTCGACCAGGTGTTCGCCGACCCGCAGGTGCTGCATCGCGGCATGCGCGTTGAGCTGCCCAACGCCAATGCGAAAGCCGGGTCCATTCCCGGCGTGCGCACCCCGATCATGATTGGCGGTCAGCCGATGGTGGCGCAACGACCGGCACCCGGGCTCGGTGAGCATACTGCCGAGATTCTGCACGAGATCGGTGAAGCCTGAGCACTGTGACGGCTGTCACAACGCGAGAAGACAGCATGAAAGCGATTTACATCGAGCAGCACGGCGGTCCCGAGGTCCTGCGCTATGGGGATCTGCCGGACCCTCAGCCTAAACCCGGCGAGATCGTCGTGAATGTGGTGGCGGCGAGCGTCAATGGCGCGGATTGGAAAGTACGCGCGGGCGAATCGCACCGGCAATCGCATTTCCCGTACGTGCTGGGACGGGACTTCTCCGGTGTCGTGGGCGCCCTCGGGGGTGGCGTCAATGATCTGCGCATTGGTGAGCCCGTCTTCGGTGTGCTCGAGTTCGGTCGCGACGGGGCCTATGCGGAGCGCGTCTCGATCATGGCGCCTCTGGTGGCGACAAAACCGCCAAGCATGACGCATGAGGTTGCCGCCGCCATGGCGCTGACCGGGCTTACCGCAATCAGCGCGATCGAGGAGACCCTGAAGCTCAAAGCGGGGGAGCGAATCCTGATCCAGGGTGGCGCCGGCGGGGTCGCCGGTTTTGCGATCCAGCTGGCTAAGCATATCGGCGCCCGCGTCATCACCACGGCGAGCGCGGCGAACCACGCCTATGTGCGTGGACTCGGGGCCGACGAGATCATTGATTACCGGTCCCAGGACTTTACCAAGGTGGTCGCCAATTGCGACGCAGTGTTTGATACTGTCGGCGGCGACGTCGCGCAGAAATGCTTTGCTGTGCTGCGCTCGGGCGGCCGTGCCGCGTTCATTGCCTCGGGCCTGCAGGCACCACCGAGCACGCGTCCGGACGTGACGTCCTTGCGCCCGCTCGCGGAGCGTGCACGACGCCATCTCGACCGCATTGCCGAGCTCTTCACCGCGGGAGCGGTCCGCCCTCCTGAGATCGACCTGTATGCATTGTCGCAAGCGGCAGCGGCACACCGGGTGAGCGAGTCGCGTCACTTGCGCGGCAAGCTCGTTTTGCAAGTCCAGCAAGCATGATGCGGCTCCTCCTCACCTGCGTGACATTCGCCACGATCTGCGGCTTTGCAGCCGCGCAGCCGCGTGAGGGTCATTGGCCTGACCGGCCGATCCGGCTCATCGTGCCGTTTCCGCCAGGCAGCAGCACCGACATTGTGGCACGCATTGCCGCACAGCACCTGTCGACGCGCCTGCAGCAGCAGTTCGTGATCGACAATCGCGCCGGTGCAAGCGGCAATCTAGGGGCCGACGCTGTCGCGAAGGCCGCGCCCGACGGGAGCACGATCGGTATCGCTACGGCGAGCACGCATGCGGTAGCGGTCGCGCTGGGTAACCGCCTCCCCTATGATCCAATCAAAGACTTTGCCCCTATCGCGATGCTCGGCACGCAGCCTTACGTGCTGGTGCTCTATCCGGGCGTGAAAGCCAAAGACGTTGGTGAGTTGGTTGCACTCGCGAAGGCGAACCCGGCGGGGCTCAGCTATGGCTCCGCGGGCGTGGCGAGCCTTGCCCATCTTGCCACCGCGTTATTTGCCCACATGGCCGGCATAAGCCTCACGCACGTCCCCTACAAGAGCTCGGCACAATCACTGACCGACATAATGACCGGGCGCATGGACATGCAATTTGCAACCATCGGACCGACGCTGCCGACCATCCACGCGGGGCAGCTGCGCGCGATCGCGACCACCGGAGAGAGACGCGCGACTGTGCTGCCCGAGGTCCCGACCGTGGCTGAAGCCGGCCTTACCGGCTATGAGGCATCCTTGTGGGTCGCGTTGGTCGCGCCCGCGGGGACCCCGTCCACCTTCATTACCCGGCTCAATCGCGAGCTCACGGACTTTCTCAACTCTGCCGAGGGCAAGGACGCCCTGCTCGCCCAAGGTATAGAATCGGAGCCTGGATCACCCGAGGCCGTCGCCGCCCGCATCCACTCTGACATTGAGAAATGGCGCAGCGTAATCATCCAGGCAGGAATCCGAGCGGAGTAGCGTCTCAGGATCGGCGCGGCCAAAGGACGCCGAGATGCCCGCGCGGAACTGAGCCGGTGCCTTTGTAGACAAATTTCTGCAGCCGTTTTCCCTCGTATGTCTCGGTTGTGTAGAGATTGCCTTTTGAATCCGCGGCAATCGAGTGCACGCCATAAAATTGGCCGGGCTGGCGGCCGCCGTCGCCGAACGAGGCGATCTCCTCCAAGGTCTCGCGCACGATAATACGCACGCGTTCGTTCTGGCCGTCTGCAAGCAGAATGAAGCGCTGCTCGGGATCCTTCGTGAACGCGATGTCCCAAACCGAGCCCGCGCCGCGCGTGGTTTTGGCGTAGAAAGCCTCTCGCACGAATGTGCCGTCGGGCTGGAAGACCTGCACCCGGTCATTGGCTCGGTCGCACACATAGACCAGTCCATCATGCGAGCGCTCCACGCAGTGCACGGGGTTGCGAAACTGCTGCGCTGGAGGCGCGTCCGGATCGTAGGGCCCTAAATTTGTGTCGTCCGGCCTATTCCCGCAGGCGCCCCAGAAGCGCTTCATCTTCCCGGTGTCGGCATCAATGACGGCTACCCGCTTGTTGCCGTAGCCGTCGGCGATGTAGGCCTCGTTGGTCTTGGGATCCACCCAGATCTTGGCAACGCGGCCGAATTGCTCCTCACTGTTGCTGCCGGCGTTCTTGCCAAACGCCCCGACTTGCATCAGGAACTTGCCATCCTTGGTGAACTTCAGGATGTGTGCGTCCTTCTCGCCGTTGCCGCCGATCCAAACATTGCCCTTGTAGTCCACATGAATCCCGTGATTCGATTGCGGCCACTCATAGCCAGGCCCCGGACCGCCCCAGTGCCGCACCAGGTTGCCGTCGGGGTCATAAACCAGGACCGGCGGTGCCGTGCGGCAGCATTGCGCGATGGGCGGCGTCAACTCGGCCCCGCGCTCGTTGTTGTGCAGCCCGCTCGCGCCGCGATGAATGATCCAGACATGATCTTGCTCGTCCACCCACGCGCCAATGGTCCAGCCGAGGAGCCAGCCGTTGGGCAACGGCTTGGGCCAGAGTGGATCAACCTCGTAGATAGGGGCGGTCACGCTGGACCCTTGAGCAGCGGCGCGCTGCTGCAGCACAAATTGGCCAATGCCCAGTACGCCCACAGCCGCGAGGAGAGCGGCGCCACATACGATATGCTTCTTGCAGAACATGATGATTGCGGCCTCCAAAGCCAATGCAGCTGATGACACCAAGGAAGCTGGGCCGTCCGGGTCGGCTGAGCGATTATAGGGCAATGCAACCGCGCTGTAAGCGTGTCCTCGACCCTGCGCTGCTTGCGGTTGGAGGACATGACATCGTGGTCGAGCCGTCACTGGCGAGGCTCGTCCAGCTAATCGGCATGACGCTCCTGGCAGTCGCTCTGCTCTGCTCGCTGATTTCGCGTCGCGTGAATGCGCATGAGATCATGACCGACGTGCGCATGAACGCATTCGTCAACCCGCAGGGGAATAAGCTCGAGCTGCTTTTGCGCATACCGCTCGGTGCGATGAGCGAGGTCGAGTTTCCCACCCGCGGCAACGGCTACCTCGACCTGGCCCGCGCCGACGAAAGCTTGCGCAGCGCCGTCCAGCTTCATGTGATCGAGAACATCTCCCTCTACGAGAACAACACGGCGCTCCCGGCGCCGCGGATCATCGCCGTGCGCGTGTCGCTCCCGTCAGACCGATCGTTCGGCTCCTTCGCTGAGGCCCGCGCACACGTCGAAGGGCCGCCGCTTCCACAGATGATGGATCTCTCCTGGCAGGACCAGTTGCTGGACGTCCTTCTGGAATACCGGATCAAGTCGGACCTATCAGAATTTGCGCTAGACATGCGGCTCGAGCGACTGGGCCGAAGCGTCGCGGTGGCACTGAGGTTTTTGCCACCGGGCGGCGCGGTGCGTGCCTTCGAGCTCCGCGGCGATACTGGAGTCGTGCACCTCGACCCGAGCTGGCATCAAGCCGCTTTCATCTTCATCGCTGCCGGTTTCTGGCACATTCTCGGCGGCTTCGATCATCTGCTTTTTCTGGGCTGCCTTGTCTTTCCCTTCAGACGACTGCAGCCGCTGGTCATCATTGTTACGGCATTCACATTGGGACATTCGATTTCGCTGATTGCCGCTGCGCGCGGCTTCGTGCCGGACGGCCTCTGGTTCCCTCCTCTCATCGAGACCCTGATCGCCGTCACCATCCTCTATATGGCACTGGAGAACATCGTTCTTGCGGCGGCTCCAATGTTTCGTGGCGCGCAGCAGCCGGGCGCGCCGCATGAGACGGCGATGCAAGAGAATGCCGTGCAAGGTAATGGCATCCAAGACAATGCACGCCTCTCGCGCCGATGGATGATCGCCTTTGCTTTCGGTGTGGTGCACGGCTTTGGCTTCTCGTTCGCGTTGAGCGAATCGCTTCAGTTTGCCGGCGACCATCTCCTTGCCGGGCTGTTCGCCTTCAACCTCGGCGTGGAGATCGGGCAAATATCCGTGCTGCTGGTTTCGGTACCGCTGCTGAATCTTCTCTTCGATCGGGTTCTGCCGGAGCGGCTTGGGATCATCATGCTCTCGGCGCTGGTGGCGCATATCGCGTGGCACTGGATGCTCGAGCGCGGCGCCGATCTCGCCAAGTTTCCTCTGCCCAAGGTCGATGCCGCGCTCCTGGCAAGCGCCATGCGTGGCATGATGGCGATTGTGATTCTGGCGCTCGGCGTGATGCTGGCGAACGGCCTCATGCGAGGGTGGACCGCGGCAAACGAGTCCAAGCGGGGACATCGCTCTGAGGCATAAGCCTCAGGTCACGGCGAGAGGCGCAAGTGCGTCGATGTCGGTTACCACGTCGATAATCACCGGCCGATCCGCCTTGAGTGCCTGCTCAATCGCGGCGCCGATCTCGCCCGGGTTTTCCACCCGAATTCCAACCGCGCCCATCTCCTGCGCAATGCGGGCGAAATTCACTTTGCTGAAGGTCCACATTTCCCGCGCCTTCTCGGTCTGTCTGCCGCCATAGACGCGATCGAAGCCGCGCTTCGATTGATTCCCGCTCGCGTTGTTGTTGACCACGGTGACAGCATTGATGCGCCAGCGCGCCGCCGTCTCGATCTCCGCAATGTGATACCAGAGCCCGGCGTCACCGGTGAAGGTGACGACGGGTCGATCCGGGCAGGCGCATTTGGCGCCGAGGCCTGCAGGAAAAGCCCAGCCGAGATGACCGGCGCTGCGCATGTAGCTCTGATGCGGGCTCGCCACATCGAACATGCCGCCCATCCACATGCCGCCGTGGCCGGTGTCGACCACGACGATCGCATCCTCCGGTACGTGCCGCGTCAACTCGGCGCAGATCCGTTCCGGCCTGATCGGAACCGCCCTCGACGTGAGCAGCGGCTCGTACTTCGCTGCCCATTCCTTGCAGATTGTTTGTGCCTCTGTGATCCAGCCCTTGCGTTTTTCTCCGGTGCCATGATCGGCCAGTGCGAGCATGCGTGCGAGCACGACTTTGGCATCGCCGTTCACGGCAGCAACGAGCGGGTAGTTGCGGCCGAGCGCCTCCGGGTTGATGTCGATCTGGATCGCGGGGGTGCCGATTGGCGGGACCGCCCAGAAATGTGTGGTCATGCCGCCGGTCTCAGTGCCAACGAAGCAAACCAAGTCGGCAGCATTGACCAACCGATTGGCGCTCTCGCGTGAATAGGTCCCGACCACCCCGATGGAGAGGGGGTGAGTGCCGGGAATGGTGTCCTTGCCGTTGAGCGAGGTGGCCACTGGAATTTGCAGTGCCTCGGCAAGCGCGACCAGATCGGTTTGCGCCCCAGACGCGCGGACTCCGCCGCCTGCCACGAGCACCGGCCGTGCCGCATTCTGCAGCGGCTGGAGCGCGGCCTTGATCGCCGCATCGTCTGTCGCCGGGCGAAACGGTGGCACGCGCGAAAACCGCGGCTCGCACAAAGCCTCCATTTCCGCCTCATCCGCGTCGACCTGTCCTTCGTTACCGCGAAACTGCAGGTGGACGGGGCCCGGGGTGCCGGAGGTGGCCACGCGAAAAGCCTGCCGTATCATGTCTGGAAAGCGTGCTACGTCATCGACAGTGGCGTTGAGCTTGGTCACCGGCTCGAACGCCGGCATGTCGTCTACCTCCTGGTAGACCTTGCGAAACTTGCTTTTGGGATCGCGGCCACCGGTCATGGCGATCACCGGCGAGTGGGCGAGCCAAGCATCACGCAGCCCGGCGGCAAGGTTGAGGGCGCCTATCACCTGCGCCGCGCAAATACCGGGCTTGCCTGAGGCACGCGCGTACCCGTCCGCCATGTAGGCGGCGGCCTTCTCCCCGTGGACGTGCAGCCGCTTGATGTCGGTGCGGCTTTCCATGACCGCGAAAGTCTTGCGCAGCACCGCAGGCACGTGGAACACATGAGTGACGCCATAGCCTTTGAGCATGTCGGCAAGACACTCCGCCCCGCTCATCTGTCGATTGTGTCCGAGCATTGCTCCTCCTCGTGGCCCACCGTGTACAACGGCAGTTTAGCGCGACAGGTATCCTCTTCCCACGAGATCCGCGCGCAGCCCCCCGGGCCTTGATGGGGCGTTGAGCTCACTGCCCCACTCGCCTAACCTCGCTAGGCGAAATCGATGGGCACTCCCCGATGCACACGAGCACCCAACGCATTCTGACGACTCATACCGGAAGCCTGCCGCGGCCGAAGCCGCTCGTTGATCTCGTGCTCGCGCGGGAAGAGGGGCAGGCGGTAGACGCTACGCTCTTCGAGCTGGAAACAGCGAAGGCGGTGAATGCCGTGGTTGCCCAGCAGATCGCCGCCGGCATGGACATCGTCAGTGATGGCGAAATGAGCAAGCCGTCCTACACGACCTACATCCGCCACCGCGTGTCCGGTATCGAGCCTGATCCACGCGCGGCCGAGATGGGCCGCAACATTATGGTGGGGCGCGATTTGCTCGCCCACCCTGATTTCGCCGCGCGCCACCGGGGCTTCGGCAATGTCGCCTTTCCCGGCTGTATCGGCCCGCTGAAATATCGCGATCGCGCAGCACTAGACCGCGATCTTGCCAATTTGAAAACGGCCGTGCGCCAGCGCGATCCGGCCGATGTCTTCGTGACGGCGCCGTCACCAGGCATCCTCACGCGGTTTATCATCAACCTCCACTATGCAAGCGAGGAAGCCTACCTCGCGGCGCTCGCTGACGTGTTGAAGACCGAGTACCGGGCGATTGTGGAGGCCGGCTTCGTGCTGCAGATCGATGCACCCGATCTCGGCTCCGCGCGCAACAATCAGTATCGCCACCTGAGTGACGACGAGTTCCGCAAGGTTGCCGCGCGCAACATCGAGGCACTCAATGGGTCAATTGCCGGTTTGCCGGAGGAGCGCATCCGGCTGCACATTTGCTGGGGCAACTATGAGGGGCCGCACACACACGATTTGCCGCTGGTCAAGATCATTGATCTTGCATTCAAGGCGCGCGTGCAGGCCATCAGCATCGAGGCGGCGAATCCGCGGCACGATCACGAATGGGAGGACCTCAAAGAAGTGGAAATTCCCACGGACAAGATCCTCATCCCGGGAGTCATCGATTCGACTACGAATTTCGTAGAACATCCGCGCCTGGTCGCCCAGCGGATCGGCCGTTATGCGCAAGTGATCGATCGTGAACGGCTGATCGCCGGGGTCGATTGCGGTTTTGCGACCTCCGTGCAACGCGAGCCAATGGTGGCCGACAGCATTGTGTGGGCCAAACTGGCGGCGCTGAGCGAGGGCGCCGCCATCGCCAGTAAACGACTGTGGAGATGACAGCCCGCTGCGCTTTGGCGCAGGTTCAGCTGTGGTGCAGCTCCGAAGGGACCTTGCCGCCGCTTGCCATGAGCCGCGTCATCACCTGCTGGTGCAGCCAGATATTCATTTCGGCTGAACCGTTCAGGGCATCTTTATAGCCGAGCTCCTGTGCGAGCTCCTTCCGCGCGGAAAGGCTCGAATCCAGATCGAGCAGTTTCATGAGGTCTACGATTGATTGGCGCCAATTATAGCTCTGCCGACCTGTGTCGTTGGCGATGCGCTGAATCATGGCCTCGACCTCGGCGTGCGAGATGGGTTGGCTGGACGTCGAAGTGCCCGTCGAGCCCGGCGCAGCAGGCGCGCTGCCTGCCGCAACCGTCGAGCCTGGTGCAGCAGGCGCGGCGCCGGGCGCGCCCGCCCGGCTTGCTTGGCTGCCGGATTGCTCCGCAGATTTGTGGCCGAAAATCGCGGAAGCAATTTTCCCGAAAATGCTCATTGCTTGGCTCCATCACGTTGATCCCGAAAGGAACGTAGCGTACGGCCACAAGTCCGTCCATGCAGCAACGGGGGCGGCGGCGAGTAGCCGCTGGAACATGATACTTTCATGACAATGAAAAAGAGCCGGTAGCTGGGATGAGCGTAAAGCGAAATCCGGGTCCGGTGTTTGCGGGAAGACCGCTCCCGGATTGCGCGCGCTTTCGCGCGCTCCATCCAGGCTACGGGTTGCTCGGAAATGAACGGTCACTTGATTGCGAGCGGGTTGGTCGGTGACCCCACAGCACCGGTGATCGGGATCGCGGGTGCGACGAACAGGAATTCATAGGTCTTGTCGGCCGCGCAATCGTCGGCGAGCTCCTTGAGATAAAAAATCTCGCCCATTGTCATGCCCATTATGGGAATGGTGATCCAGTGCCACGGCTGGTTGATGCCGCCTTCTGTGTTGTTGGGGCGGACCTCGCAGCCCCAAGTGTCGCTTGCCAGAGCAGCAAGCTCAGTGCGAGCGATCCATTCCAGCGTCTCGAAGGCAAAGCCGGGGGCGTCGCCACCCGGGTAGCCATCCCAACTCCCGGCCTTGAGACACCGCTCCATCTGCCCAGTGCGCACAATCACGTAGTCGCCGCGCCGCACCGTGACGCCTTGCGCCTTGGCGGTGCTGTCGAGATCCGCGCAGCTGATGCCGTAGCCGTCATCGAGAGAATCCTTGCCGAGCGCACGTGCGACATCAAGCAATACGCCCCGCCCGACCATCTTGCTCTTGGTTTTCTCAATCCCGCATTTCTGCGCGCCAGCTGACGTGACCTCGCGGCAGTCGTACCCGTTCCACATGTTATCCTCATAGAACACGTGTCCCAGACCGTCCCATTGCGTGCCGCATTGCAACGGCATGGTGACCATGTCGTCAGCAGCGCGGATGCCACGCTTGTCGAGCACGCCGGAATAGGCGTCGGTGCCTGTGCGGATCATGGTGTGGATCGGATTGGTGCGCCCCATTGCTGGATAGTTGCTCTTCGCGCCTTGCGGGCCGGTATGATCGAAGTTGAGTGCGAGCGAGATGACCTTGCCCTTGCGTACGAGTTGCGCTGCCGCGATGATATCTGCAGGACTGGTGTAGTTGAGCGTCCCGATCTCGTCTTGCGGTCCCCATTTGCCCCAGTTTTTGTATTTCTGCGCAGCCTCAGCCAGGTCTTGACGGTTGATCTTTTTCGCCATCGACGTCACGTGTCCTTTGTTGAGAGAAAAGCGAGGCGGACGCTTTCCGGTTTACTGCACTGCGCGCAGCGGCGATGATGCCCTCGGCATTCCCGCTTGTGCAAGCTGGGCAGTACAGGGGATGGAGGAGCTGCATGCTCTCACGCCTGGTCGGCACCTTGGCCGCACTCGTGTTGCTCACGGCGGTCGCCCACACAGAATCCTATCCGACCAGGCCGATCCGGTTGCTCGTGCCGTTCGGAGCCGGCGGTCCAACCGACGTCATTGCGCGCATCGTGGGGCAGAAGCTGTCCGAGAGCTTCGGCCAGCAAGTGATCACCGAGAACGTTCCGGGCGCCGGCGGCAATATCGGCATTGCGGTGGCAGCCAAAGCGCCGCCCGACGGTTATACGCTGCTCGCCATGAGCACCGGTTTCCTCGTCAATCCGAGCATGTATGCCAAGGTGCCATATGACCCGATCAAAGACTTTGCTCCGGTTACGCTCGTGGCCGCCTCCCCCAACGTCATCTCCGTCCATCCAAGCTTCCCCGCGCAGACGCTGCAGGCGCTGATCACGCTGGTAAAAGCAAATCCTGGGAAGTACAGCTTTGCCCAACCCGCGACCGGCTCCACGCCGCATCTGGCCGGTGAGCTGCTCAAGCAACGATTTCAGCTCGACCTGATCACTGTGCCTTTCAACGGTGCGGCGCTCGCGATCAACTCGACCATCGGTGGCCATACCCCCATCGCGTTTACGGCCTTGCCGCCGGCCATGTCGAACATCAAGGACGGCAAGCTGCGCGGGCTGGCCGTGCTCAGCCCTGTGCGCGCCCAGGCACTCCCCGACGTGCCCACGAACGGCGAAGCGGGCGTACCCGACCTGGAAAGCGACACGCTGACCGGGCTGGTGGCGCCCGCCGGCACGCCGAGCGAGATCATCGCGCGTTGGCAGAGCGAAATCGCGAAAATGACTGCAACCGCTGAAATAAAGCAGCGCCTGGAGACTTTGGGGTTCGTGCCAGTGGCCGATACGCCGGACGCATTCGGCTCACGCATAAAGTCGGAAATGGCGCGCTGGGATAAGGTGATCCGCGCGGCGGGTATCAAAGCGGATTAGCGCAAGGCTATTTAAGGCTCCCCACCGCTCCGCCTCCGCGCTTTGAGCGTCTCACGCCATGCTTCTCAAGATCCTCGCTTTTCTCTCGGCTGCGATACCCCTGTTCCTGTTCGTGCGCTCGGTATTCGTCCGCCGCACCGCACGCCCAAACCAGGCCTGGAGCGAGCTGAAGAAACGCGCCAACCTCGCGGTGACGATCTTCCTCATCATGATCGGCTGCTTCGTCGCGCTTGGGCTCGGCAAGCTTGCCTGGACCTGGTGGTCGTCCAGCGGGTGAATTTGCCAGCCAAGGGGCACCGCGCGACGATATCGGAGCTGGGGCCCTCAAGCCGGGATATAGGCCCACGACAACATGAGCAGAAGCATGAGGACCGAATACACTGCAACCCACGGAATATCCGACGCCTTGGTCATGATCTCCTCCGTCTTCCGCCTTTGAGAGTGGCTCTCTACCCTCCGATGGGACCTTCGACGCGAAGCCGCTTTCCTGCCGCTGCTTGCGAGGGAAGAATGCCGCGCCCCCAACGGCGGCGTCCTTTAGCCCGCCTGAAAGCTCCTGAAATCCGCTGGAGCGGGACTATATATGTATGTGAGGCTCGCAAACCTGCGAGCCAGGAAAGGCGCATGCCGAGTACACGCTCGAACAGCGCCAGCAACACATGGCTGCTCTAGAAATGACCATGCTCCAGAAGCATCCGAGCGATCCTGCTGCGCTTGTCGCCACCGCCGCAATGTCAGCAGCCGATCTCGCGGCACTGGAGCACGCCGTCCATGCGCTCGAGCATCCCGGTCTGGCAGCACGGCTCGCCAACTTGGTAGGCAAGCCAATCGAGCTCGTACGCGGGGCGCTGCCCGCCGCGGCAGCAGACGCGATCTCAACCGCGGCCTCCAAAGGAATTGCGTTCGCGCTGAAGGCTGCTCTGCGCACCATCGGTGACACACCAAGGACGGGATCCCCCCTCCTGCACAAGGCTGCCGCAATGGCCACCGGAGCGGTTGGCGGCGCATTCGGCCTTGCGGCTCTCGCCGTCGAGCTACCGGTCTCCACGGTCATCATGCTGCGCTCCATTGCCGAAATCGCCCGTGCCGAAGGCGAGGACCTCGCCGACCCGGAAAGCGCTCTCGCGTGCATCCAGGTTTTTGCGCTGGGCAGCGGCTCCGGCCCCCAGGATGCGACAGAGAGCGGCTATTTCGCAGTGCGCGGAATGCTCGCCCGTACCGTCAGCGAGGCGGCCCGTTACGTCGCGGAGCGCGGACTCGCGATAGAGGGAAGTCCAATGCTCGTTCGCTTCATGGGGCAGGTGGCGGCACGATTCGGGACGGTGGTCACGCAGAAGCTCGCAGCGCAGATGGTGCCCATTGTGGGCGCTCTCGGCGGTGCAGCCGTGAACTATGCCTTCATGGAGCATTTCCAGGAGACAGCGCGCGGCCACTTCACCGTGCGACGCCTCGAGCGGCGCTACGGCAAACACCTGGTACGTGCCGAATACGACCGGCTCAACGGCCAGAGCTGAAGACGATGAGAGTGTTCATGGGGCTCTCGCAGTCTCGTACGGTCCCCGCTTTTCCCGCAGCTTGAAATAGAGAATGCCGCAGAGGAGAGCCAAGCTGACGCCGTTTGCAACAATGATCACCATGTCTCTTTGCAAAAAGCCGTACACGACCCAGAGCGTGATCCCGGCGGCAAGCGTCAAGAACATCTTCAATGAGAGATCGCCGGCTGAGCCGGTGACCCAGCACTTCTTGAGCTGCGGATAGTAGGAGATGGTGGTGCAGAACGCTGCCACCGTGCCGACAAGAGTTGTTACATCCATCACAGGCCTACGGCTTGCGCCGCCACGCCGCACATTTCTGACCTAGACGGGACCCCTCCGAACCAGTCTGGCCAGAGAACCTTCCTCATTCCATGCAACCGGCACTATCCGTTCGCCGGCGAACCGCGGAGCCCGAGGAAGCGATCTGTCAGGGGCCGCTGATCCCGCCCTGCTTCTCTGGCTCCAGCGGACTGCTCTGCGGCTCGCCCGCGCCCCCCGTTGACTTTTTCTGTGCATTCTTGTCGGGGTTGATCTTGTCGCCGTGCGGCTTCCTGGGCTCCTGCATCGGCTTAGGCTCGTTCTGGTTGGCCATGGTGACCTCCTTTCCACGGCAACGGCCCGGCGCGGCACCGGTTCCTTCGGCTTGCTCGCGGCACGCCGGGACGAGTGCCTATCGCTCCATCAATGCGGCGGCGGAGCCGGCACACTGGCTGCGAGGCCTTCGGCTCCGATGACGACGACCAGGAGTCGGGCCGGACCCTCCCCGGTCGACGAGCCGTCATGCGGCTGCTCCACGGCCTCGATGAAGGCATCGCCCGCTCGGTAGATCCGCTTGCCCTTCGGGCCATAGTCGACCGTGAGCTCGCCTTCGAGAACGTAGGCAGCGAGCGGCACGGGATGGGTATGCCAGCCGGTCTGCTGACCTGGCGTGAGCACAATCTCGAGCATGGTCACATGGGCCGGCGATCCGGAAGGGTAACGGATCGGCTCTCCGAGAACTGTACTACCGCTTGAGACGAGCGGCCGCATGGACAGATGCCGCTCCGCGTCCAGCAAGGGTCGCGCGTCCTGGGCAAAAACGGCGCCAGCGGCTCCGAGCAGCGCAAGGAGCAGCGCGGAAACGTGAATTTGAGCGCGAGCAAGCGCAAGCATGGCGGCTGGAGCTCCTACGAAGATTACTGATCAGTCGTGCGCACGACGGCGCGCGCGGGCGCCGAGTTGGAAAGACACGCATTCATCCCCATGAGGCATGGCCACTTTCGCTGACAATTGAGCCGGCACAGTTGCGGCTTTGTTAACTGAACCCCTTGCGCGTGGGCCATCCGCTTCAGCTTGTCTTCACGCCTGCCAGTTATAACTGCGCCCCGGATCAATCCGGATGCGACATGCCATGCAAATGCACGAATACTACCGCCGTCTGCGCCATGCGCTGCGTGCTTTCCGAGCATCGCCTGACGGCAACGTCGTACTCACCTTCGCCGTCGCATTGATCCCGCTCATCGGCTTCGTCGGCGCAGCAGTTGATTACAGCCGTGGCAACTCCGACAAGGCCGCCTTGCAAGCAGCTCTCGATGCCACCGCGCTCATCCTGTCGAAAAATGCAGGGTCGCTGACGCAGTCACAAATGACGCAGCAGGCGACCAACGATTTCAACGCCCTGTTCACCCGCACCGACGTGAGCGGGCTCACCCTGACGCCAACATACACCACATCGGGAGGGTCACAGCTCCTCTTGACCGCCACGGGAACGGTCCCCACGACGTTCATGAAAGTCATGGGCGTTTCAACAATGACCATCAGTACGTCATCCACGGTGCGCTGGGGCAATTCACGGCTTCGGGTCGCTCTCGTGCTCGATAACACCGGCTCAATGGCGAGCTCCGGCAAGATGACGGCACTGAAATCCGCTGCAAAGAATTTGTTGACCCAGCTGAAGAACGCGGCGACGCAGAACGGTGATGTCTACGTCTCCATCATTCCGTTCAGCAAGGACGTCAACGCCGATCCGGTCAACTATAACCAAACCTGGGTCAAGTGGTCGGGTGCGACCGACACCTGGGACGAGAACAACGGAACCTGCACGAGCTACTCGGGACACAGTACCCCGCAGACCAAGAGCGCCTGTCTAAACAAGAACGGCCACTGGACCGCCGACAACCACAACACCTGGAACGGCTGCGTCACGGATCGCGATCAGAGCTACGATACGACCAACACCGCCCCTGTGACCGGCACTCCTGCAACGCTCTTTCCAGCCGAGCAGTACGCCTCTTGCCCGGTCCCGCTCATGGGGCTGTCCTATGACTGGACCGCCTTGAGCAACAAAATCGACGCCATGCAGCCAAACGGCAACACAAACCAGGCCATTGGACTCCAATGGGGCTTCCAATCGCTCACAAGTGCACCTTTCACCATTCCACCGCTGGACCCGAACTACCAATACAATCAGGTGATCATTCTGCTCACCGACGGCCTCAACACCCAGGATCGCTGGTACTTGGACCAGCCCTCAATCGACGCGCGCCAGAAAATCACCTGCGATAATGTGAAGGCCGCTGGAATTACCGTCTATACCGTGCAAGTGAACACCAGCGGCGACCCCACGTCCACGCTCCTGCAAAACTGTGCAAGCAGCTCGGACAAGTTCTTCCTGTTGACCTCCTCGACGCAGATCGTCACCACATTCGATCAGATCGGCACCGCGCTGTCGCGTCTGCGCGTCGCGAAATGAATGCGAGTGTGGTGGTTCAGAACGCCCGCCGTCGGCAGGTCGCAATAGCGGCTCTTCAGCGTCGTATTCGACAAGGCATTAAGGCGTAGAAACGAGACCTGCGCCGGTCGCTACGATCCAGCGGTTGCCCCACCGCACGATCGAATCGACGGTGCCTAGGCCAGGTATCACGTCGCCCCGCTTCACCTGCCATACCCCGGCAGGCCCTTGAACGGTAGCTACCCCAGCGACGACGTCACGTATAGTCCAGCCTTGCAAGGTCGTTGGCCGCGTTTCCGGAAATGGCGTCGGCCGCGAAGAGAGAGCGGAAGTTTGCTGCACAGCCGGCGCTGCTGGTTGAGTTGCGCTCTGCACGTGCGAAGCGGAGGTACTCGAAGAGGCCCGTCGATCGCGCCGCTGAGCAGGGTCCCCCGGTTGAGCGGCCATGCGCGGGACCGGCGGGCTGATTTGGCTCTTGCGTGTGCCCGGCGACACGTGACGGCTTGCGTCAGGGCTGATGTCAACAACGGGATTGCTCAACCCCGCAGATCGAGCCGGAGACATGGGTTTATCCTTGGCCGGAATCGAAGCCGAAGGATCGAAATAGTATGCGGCCAATCCGATAATGCATGTCACTCCTAAAGTCGCCACGATAGCAGCCATTACGGGCGGAGCGCGGGTGCCTCTACCCCCGTCATGCGCGACCCTGTCCGCATCGCTGATGCGGATTTCAGGATCCCACGAGTTTCGCTCCAGCTGAGCTTCTTTAACCCTGAGTTCAAATAATTCGAATGGACGGCTCAAAGGTTGATCGGTTTGCGTCCAATCGCTCTCGACCTGCAAATCACTTTCCTCGAGGACGCCAACGGGCTGAGGCGTCTGGGCTCGAGCTTGATACGCGGCCGTTTGGACGAGAGCGGTGATCTCGTCCTCGAGGGTAGGAGCATCGCAAGGCGCTGACCAAGACGCCGTTTGCGCGTCGGTGTTTTCTGCAGGTGCTGAATATATTGGCCCAGGCTCACACAGCTCGGTCTGCACGTCGCCGAGCGTCTGTATGTGGCCGCCGATCTGTACAGGCCAATCCAGTTTGTACACAGCGCTCGCGCCTGACACGATGAACCGGCGTGAAGGTGCGCCTCAATGATTACTGGTATCTTTACGACAGACCAGTGTCACGGCCTGGTGGCAGAGCGGCCGGCGCGTCATGCGTTCAGGAATGATAGCCGACATAGGTATCGCGCGGCGTACCGCTTTATAGTGATCAAGAGTTTAAAGGGCGTCCCCGGAACGGCCAGCCGCTCCTCGCATTGACGTATGCCTGCGCGTCTGCAGGCATACAGCCAACAAGGGAAAGCTCATGGTAGGCAAGCTAACATTGGCAGCAGCGATGGTCGTTGCAAGCACGGGCTGGGTCTTCGCCCAGTCAGGAGGTGCCGGGTCGTCGAGCTCCGGTGCATCGTCTTCTACGCAATGCTGGGACATGGCGAGCAATCAAGTGCGCGATCGCGCGACAACGGCTTCGGGCAGCGGCAGCGGCAGCCCCAGCGGGCTGGGCAGCTCCGGTGCCAGCACCGGCAGCGGCAGCATGGGCAGCTCTTCCGGCAGCAGCAGCGGCGGAATGGCAAGCTCGAGCGGCTCCGGCTCGACTGGCGGGACGAGCGGCTCGACCTCCGGTTCAGCCGGCGGCGTGAGCGGTTCCTCGAGCGGTGCTGGCGCGGGGACTGGGGGGTCAGCGAGCCGCCCGGCCGGTATGCCGAACTGCTGAGGGAAGAGCACTTTGTTGAGGGGAGCGCGAGGGCTCCCTTTCTTCACACGGTGCGCACGCCGCTGCGCGCCCCAGATAAACGCCGAGAAATTTCGGCAGTAGGGTGTGCGAAGGTGCGAAGCACCGTGCGCACCGAGCCGCGCGCCGACCCCCCGATCGTGCGCACCACAGCCGAACGCGAGAGTTGATGGTGCGCACGCCGCTACGCGGCTATGCGCACCCTACAGGCCACGCCTTTCCCCGCAGGGCCCTTCCCGTTGCGCCTCATCCACACACCGTCGTGTCGGCGATCCATCGCAGCACCGGGTTGAAGCTGCTTTTCTCCCCCTCCTGATTGAAGAAAAGCCGCAGTTGCATGTCCGCGGAAGTACCGAGGCTGATGATCGACCGGCAATGCTCTACGGCATCGAGACACCCCAACCCCTCCGCGTCCGCACTGATCTGCTCGATCACCTGATTGAGCATGTCGGAAACGGTGATGGCCCCGATCGCGGAAGCAAAGGAGCCCTCCACTCCATAGCGTTGCGCCCGCCATTTGTTTTCCACGGCAATCGCCCGATCGACGTTGTCGAGCTCGGCATTGACCTGCGGATACCGGAATAGGTGTCGAACCAGGGCGCGATAGAGTGAGGCGATCGCAAGCGCGTCATCGATGCGAGTACAACAGTCCGGCGCCCTCAGCTCCAACGTAGGGTACTTGTGAGACGGCCGCACGGACCACCACACGTGGCTCGCGTCAGGGATGGCTCCCGAGCAGACCAAAGCCGAAACATACGCGTCGTAGTCCCCCGCAGACCGGAACAGCTCCGGCATTCCCGTGCGCGGAAGCTCGTCGTAAGCCGTGAGCCGGTAGCCTTTCAGACCGCTGCATTGCCCGCGCCAGAACGGAGAGGATGTCGATAGCGCCACAAGCAGGGGCAGATATGGAATCATCCGCGCCATGACGTCAATTCGGCTGTCGGCATCGGGCAATTCGACATGAACATGCATCCCGCAAAGCAGATTGCGCTGTCCGACCATTTGCAGGCCGGCCATGAGCTCGTGATAGCGCTCCTTTGGGGTATGGATGGCCTCGCGCCAGTCGCCCGTGGGATGGGTTCCTGAGGCAATGATCTTCAGTCCGTGCTTGGCGGCAGCGTCGCTGGCCGTGCCGCGCAAGTTGATCAGCTCGTCCCGCGCGCAGCGAACCGACTTGTGCGGCCGGGTGGCCACCTCGATTTGCGCCTGCAGCATCTCGTAATTGACCGAGGCTCCAGTTTGCGCATGCCGGTGCTGAAACAGCTCTTCCGGCGTCCGCATCGCCAAGTCGAGCGAGACGGCGTCACAAAGAAAATATTCTTCTTCTATGCCCATTGAGAAAGCGGCCTCGGTCTCGCGCCGACGCTGTGTGCTCGTTTTGATTTTAAAGTCCATGGGTCTGGAGCCAGGATTCGAGCAGCGCCACCTGCCAGAGCTTGGAGTGCCCTTTGGGGGTCAAGGCGTGCTCGGGATCAGCAAGAAGCTTATGCACATAGCTGGGAGCGAACAACTCCCGTTGGCGAGCGCGGCAGCTGTTGAGAATGTCGCGAACGAAATCGAGGAATGGCCCGCGCAGATACTTCAGTGCCGGCACCGGGAAATAGCCTTTGGGCCGGTCAATCACCTCGCGCGGGATGAGCGACCGAGCCGCTTCCTTCAGGATGTACTTCCCTCCATGCTCCACTTTCAAATCTGCGGGCATGCGGGCCGCGAGCTCGACAACCTCGTGATCGAGGAACGGCACGCGAGCCTCCAGGCCGAATGCCATGGTCATGTTATCGACCCGCTTCACCGGGTCATCGACAAGCATGATGTCGGTGTCGAGCTGAAGAGCCTTGTCGACCGGTCTTGTCCCGCCCGCGCGTTGGAAGAAAGCGTCAACGAACTCGCGGCTATAGTCTCCATTCATGAAGCGAGGCGCCAGAGCCTCGCGCATTTCGGCGTGGTCGCGATCAAAGTAGACGCGCGCGTAGTCCCCTGTGAGATCATTGGAATCGAGCAAGCGCGGATACCAATGATATCCGCCCAGTATCTCATCCGCGCCTTGGCCGGTTTGGACGACTTTCACGTGCTTGGAGACTTCGCGCGATAGAAGATAGAAACCGACCGCATCGTGGCTCATCATCGGCTCGGACATGGCGGCAATGGTGCCGGGCAGCGCATCCAGCGCTTCCTGCGGACCCGCCCGTAGGCGGTGATGCTCGGTCGCAAAGCGCTGCGCAATGAGATCTGAGTACTTGAACTCGTCACCGGCGATCCCACCGACCGCCTCGAAACCTATTGAGAAGGTTTTGAGATTCATTCCTGGTTTGCGTGCCAGCAGGCCGACGAGCAGCGAGCTGTCCAGTCCGCCGGAGAGCAGAACACCGATCGGGACGTCGGAGACAAGGCGCCGTTCGACTGCCGTATCGAGTGCCGCAAGAAGAGCCTCCGACCACTCGGCTTTCGATCTCCCGCGGTCAGCGCCAGGCGCACCGACCTCTACGCGCCAATAAACTTCCTCGACTCTGCGGCCATCGGGCTCGATCACCATCAGCGTTGCCGGCGCGAGCTTTTTGACGCCGTTCAAGATCGTCAAGGGCGGCGGTACGACAGAGTGCCAGCTCATATAGTGGTGCAGGGCGGCCGGATGGATGGAAGTATCGATACCGCCGCCTGCCAGCAGCGCGGGCAGCGTCGATGCAAACCGCAAGCCGCTGTCGGTGTCGGCATAATAGAGCGGCTTGATACCCAGCCGGTCACGCGCGAGCAGCACGCGACCGCTATCGCGCTCCCAAAGGCCAAACGCGAACATACCGAAGAACCGCTCGACGCAGCGGCGGCCCCACGCTGCATAAGCCTTGAGGATCACCTCGGTGTCACCATCCGAGAAGAAGGTGAACCCTTTCTCCTTTAGCTCCGCTCTGAGCTCTTTGAAGTTATAGATGCAGCCGTTGAACACGATGCCGAGGCCGAGTTGTGGATCGACCATCGGCTGCTGCGAGGTCGGCGCGAGGTCCAGAATGCTCAGGCGGCGGTGCCCGAAGCCGACCCGGTCCTGCAAGTAGATGCCTGTCGCGTCCGGCCCACGCTTGGCGAGCGGCTGGAGCATGGCCGTGACGAGAGACGCGTCCGCCGTCGAACTCGAGTTCACCACGCCGCAAAAGCCGCACATTCCCTGCCAGATCCCGGTCCGTTAGCCTCGGTTACGATGCCCAAAACTCGTGCACTCGAGACCGCTTTTGCCAACGTTCGAGCACAAATGTCGTTCCCGCAAGGCGAGCCAACCTATTGGAGTTATTCCTTTTTTCTGCGGACCTATTGAACCGTTGCCCAGCTGCTGCGTTATTGGGCCCTTGCACGACCAGCGTGGCGGTTCAGCCATTCGCTTCGTGCTCTTCTGGCGCGCCGCGGGTGCTATGGTGCATGGTCATCAGAACAATCCTGGCCCCTTTTCTTGCGGGCACCGACGACGCGTAGCTTGGCGCCGGTTGCTTGATCGAGAACACATCAGCAGAGAACGCGAACGGTAGAGAGTACCATGCGCCTCCTACAGCGAAGACAATTCTTGCGTCTGGCTGCGTTTGCCACGGCCGCTTCCGCATGGGCAGGCATGGCACGGGCACAGACCTATCCGTCGCGCCCGGTGCGCATCGTCGCCGCCTTTGCCGCAGGCGGGGGCGTGGACATCACTGCGCGGCTGATTGGACAATGGCTGGCCGATCGGCTCGGACAACCGTTCGTGGTTGAAAATCGCCCCGGAGCGGGAGGCAATCTCGGGACCGAAGCCGTGATCAACGCGCCGGCGGACGGCCATAGCTTGCTGCTGGCAACTGTGCCCAACGCTGTGAATGCAACGCTCTACGACAAGCTCAGTTTCAATTTCATCCGCGACACTGCGCCGGTCGCAGGCATCATTCGGGTGCCGATGGCCATTCTTGTGCATCCTTCGGTTCCGGCGAACACCGTTCCCGAATTGATTGCATATGCCAAGGCCAACCCCGGCAAGGTCAACATGGCCTCGGCGGGCACTGGAAGCGCACCTCACATGGCCGGGGAGCTGTTCAATTTCATGGCTGGCGTGAACATGGTTCATGTCCCTTATCGCGGCCAGGGGCCAGCGCTGAGCGACCTGCTCGGTGCACAGGTGCAGGTCTTCTTCGCGACCACGCCGGGAACCGTTGATTTCATCCGCAATGGCAAATTACGAGCGCTTGCCGTCACCACCGCAACAAGCGCGGAGCTCTTTTCAGAGCTGCCGAAAGTGGGAGATTTCGTTCCAGGCTATGAAGCAAGCCAGTGGTACGGGATGTCTGCCCCGAAGCGCACGCCTGTCGCGATCATCGACAGGCTGAACCACGAGATCAACGCCGGTCTAATCGATGCGAGGTTGCGCGCGAAGCTCGCGGAAATAGGTGGTGAGCCAATCCTCGGCTCTCCCTCCGACTTCGGTCAGCTCATCGCCCGGGAAACCGAGAAATGGGGAAACGTGGTGAAATTCACGGGCCTCAAGCCGGAGTAGTGCCGCGAGACTGAAGCTCGCGGTGATCCTGCTCTGAGGTGTAATCGCGACCCCAGCTTCAAACCCACACGCGATCACCGGTTTAAGGGTGCCCGTCCGACCGTGCACGTCCGGCGATCGCATGAGGTAAGGGGCAAGTCATTTGCATGACCTGCCCCTTCTTTCTGCGCGCACCGGGATCTCCACCCCATGAGCGGCGGCGATGTCTCAGCCGTGACTCAATCGAGTGGCTCGACGTGCACGAGTCTGCGGTCGTGGTTGCTGCCGACCCAGAACGTCACTTTCGGCGTCGCATTGTCGACGAACACCGTGCGCATGTTGGTGTCGCCTGGCATCAGATATTGCGCCACATCGCCGGTCTTTGGATTGAGTCGGACGACGCGGTCGGTGTGCATTGTGGAGGCCCACAGCTCACCGTTCTTGTCGAAGTTTGCACGGTACGGAAACGTGTAGTCCGGCAGCTTGTACTCGGTAAACTTCTCCGTTTTCGTATCGAACAGTGCCACCTTGTTCCCGCGATATTCGGTCACCGTGATGCGATCCTGAGCATCCATTTGCATCCGGCGCGCTCGCGCGTGCGGGGTGGGTACCGGGTACCACGTCACTTTCGTTGTCTTCGCATCGATCTTGCCGAGATGACCTTCGGTGAATTCAGCCATCCAGAGATTGTTCTGCGAATCCGAGATCACCTGGTAAATGCCCGCGTTGCGTATATTGGGCAGGTAATCAGTCGGGTGGAAACGCTCCCATTTCCCGCTCGCGATATCAAGCCGGAAGATATGCTGCGTCCCCACGCTCTTGGTCCAGACCTTGCCGTCCACCTCATGGCGCAGCCCGGTGAAATTCAGCTGCACGGTGTCGTCGTTGTATTCGGGAGGCAGCGGATAATATGCGATCTCCCCGGTCGCAGGATCGAGGCAGCCGAGTGCCCCCTGGTACATCGTGTCGAACCAAATCTTCCCGGTATGATCAAAGTCGATGCTGAGGAGCCCGGTCGGTGATTTATCCTTGAATTTCTTGATCGGGTACTCGGTCAGCTTGAGTGTTTTCGGGTTGAACTTGCCGATGAACATCTCGCCGAAATCCGTGTACCAGACGTTTCCGTCCTTATCGACCAGCACATCATGCGGCTCGGTGGTCGGGCGCATCATGTCGTAGTCAGTCACAATGGCATTCGTGTCGCGGCCTCTCGGACGCGGCAAGGTCTTCAGCTCATAGCTCCATTGGTCCCTTGAGCTCAGATTGATGGTCGCCAGATAGTCGGCAACCTTGCGGAATTGCTCCGGCGTTCCGGCACGAGATCGGTCCAGCATGGGTTGCGGCTTGATCGGCTGACTGACGGCGCCGTAGCCCAACATGCGTGAAACCACATGCGTCCACTCGTCGGAATCGTGCGTCGAGCGCACGACGCGCTCCAAGGTGTGGCAACCCGTGCAATTGAGCAGCATGGATTTTTGCTCTTCCGTGCCCGGGATGCTCATCATCCACTCGGCATTCGTGAGCTGACCCGCAAGGTTGCTGGTCTTCCTCAGCTTGAGGTCCTTGGTCGTGGTTTTCTCGGCTTCGACCACCGCCTGGGTTGGGCCGTCAGCGTCATAGCCCACGGCCCGTATGCTGATGGCGTATTCGCCTGGGAGCAGACGATTCTGCGGAAATGTGTAGCGTCCTTGCGCATTCGTGGTCACGCTCACCCGAACGATCGAGCCGGCCTGTGCGGCCGTGACGACCACACCTTCCATGTTTCCTTCAGCTTCGGAGCTGACGGTACCGGTGAGCACAGGCTCATCTTGCGCGCAGACTGGGGCTGCTGCGAGAGCCGTCAGCAGCGCTGCGGTACTGGCGGTGAGCGTCAGCATCAGTTTGCTTCGCATGTTTCCATCCCAATGATTGTTCGTTGACTCAAGGCTCGAAATTGCGCGGGTTCGCTATCACCCGTGGATTCGGCTCGAAGCCGCATCGTGACTCTGGTGCGCGGCTGATACAAGCCAATTCCCGTACTTTCGGTGCTAATTCTTCGCCAGCGGGGCGGTCCCCAGGGCGTCCCCACGCCGCCCATCCCGCACATTGCTCCTGGCTGTGCTTCTCTCCATACTCGCATGAACGTCGCCTTTCGAACCGACGAGGGAGGGATAAGCTATGCGCCAATATGTGCTTGCGACCGTTTTCGGTGCCGCGATCGCCGTCACGACCGCCGCGCCGGGGCATGCAGCGGATGACATCGAGGCGAAGGCGCAAGTCTGCGCAGCTTGTCACGGCCAGGACGGGGTGCCCGCCGACCCCAAGACCGTTCCGATCATCTGGGGGCAGGAGCCGGCCTACCTTTTCAAACAAATGCGCAATTACCGGAATGGCGAACGTAACCACCCGATCATGTCGCCCATTGCCAAGAGCATTGCGGAGGAGGACCTTCGCAAGATCACGTCCTACTTCGCAGCCAAGACTTGGCCAGTGCAGCGCGCAGCGGCTCCATCATCAGCGCCGCCCAAAGGTATTGCCCAGTGCCAGCCTTGCCACCAACAGAATTTTCAGGGTGGTCCGCCGGCGCCGCGCCTGGCTGGCCTGAGCTACGAGTACCTGGTCGCGTCGATGCACGGTTTTGCTGTCGATGAGCGAACCAATAACGGCGACATGCCGAAATTCATGCAAATGCTGAGCGAAAGCGAGCGGGATGCAATTGCGCGCTATCTATCGCAGCTGTGATCGCGAAAGCTGACGTGTTTGATTGCCCCGTTATTCGGGAACGGTGCTCGGGTTCTTTTGATCGGCCACCATGAACACCACAATTTTGGTGCGCGCGTTGTTGCTTGGGTTGCGCGACGTCGAGTGAACTGCGGCCGGAGGCTCGTAGAAGGTGTCGCCGGGCTTCAGGGTGCGAGCTGCTTGCCCATCGATCGCAAACTCGTAGGTACCGTCAATCACGTAGCCGAACGTGTGATGACCGGGGTGCCGGTGGCGCGGGCTGCTCGCTCCAGGCTCACGATCCAACACGCTTATGCGGACTTCTCGTCCGGGCAGGTCAGCAAGCGGCTGGGTGAGGAGCTGCGCGGGTGCTGACGGTACCGGTTGCGCAGCGGACATCGTCACGAGCACTGAGGTACCCAAGGTCGCGACAGCAGAGAGCGCCGCGGACACCGCGGCAACCAGCACATAGGAAATGACCGATGATCTGCCGTTGGTGATGCGCATCGCAAAGTCCTCCGGGCTCGAGCAGGCATTCACTAGCACACTGCACTGATGCCGGCATCCGTACTCGCAACGACAATGACAAAAGTCACGAGCTGGCAGGAAGCGGCGCATGCTGCTCATCGAGGTCGCGCCAAGGCTGGCCTCAGAAGCCCGAGAGTGCCAGCCTCGGAACCTCGTGGCGTTCTCCCGCGGTGGACGGCCGCGTTTGGGACGACGCGCGTGTCTTGCGACCGCCGCTTGAGAGCGTCTTTGGTTTGGAGGACGCGCGCGGTGCCGGCGCAAAAACAATCACCCGCACCGCGAGGGCGAGCATCAAGGCGCAGCCCGCAATGACACATTCGAAGAGCAACATGTCTATCCTCCATCGAGGCGCCCCCAGCGGCAGTGATGGTTTGACATGCCGTCCTTTTGGCCGCTGTGATGGTGATCACGATCTCGTCGGTTTGCGCGTAAAAGCGCGTCGCGGGTCTCCCCTGTCCCCCTTGCACGACCGGCTCGGTTTCGTTGTAGATGCAAACTCTCACAAAAGCTCACGGGAGCACCAGAATGCGTCTCATCATTGGTGTGGTAGCCCTCGCGTTCACAGTTGCAGCGTCCGCCATGGCCCACGCAGCGCCAGCGCCGCGGAGCGCGAAATCCATCGAATGCTCGAAACTGGCTACGGCTAAAGGACTGCACGGCAAACAACGCCGGCTATTCCGCGCGAAGTGCAAAAGAGGAGAGCCGACCGGGTAAATCTGAGCCCTCGACTTTGCTGGCTCGCGGCATGGTTGACTGCCCGCCCTCGTTTCACCGAGCGCACCGGGGAGAGCAACTCCGATCCAATGAGGTCATCTGCGTTGCTGCCCTGTCGACGCGTTCGACATTGTGAGGCATCATTCTGTGCTCATACCGCCCGGAATGAGAATGCGAGCGGTGCCGGCCAGTCCAACGAGGGAAGTACCTGTCATGCTGTTGCATCGTCTCACGCTCGCGTCGCTATGCCTCCTGCCAGCCACAGCAGCGCTGGCTCAGACCGGCGCCGCGGAGCAAGGACGCGAGATCCCGGCCTACACGCTCCCGGTACCTGAGGACATCAGCCCAGAGATGCGCCCGCTGGTCGCGGCGGCGCCGGCGCCGTGGGACATCCATCCCAAGAACATCGCCGAGTGGAAGGAGCTGGTGGCCAAAGTGGCGGCCCCGGCAAAGACGCTGCTGCCGGCAATGCGCGAGAAGCTCGGCGTCAAGCTCGAGCAGACGACGATGGGCGGCGTGAATGTCTTCGTCCTCACCCCGCAGACAATCGCCCCCGAGAACCAGAACCGTGTGTTCCTGCATTTTCATGGTGGGGCTTACGTCCTCAACCCCGGCGAACCGGGAAGCAGGGAAGGCACGCTGATGGCGGGGTTCGGACGGGCGAAAGTGATTTCCGTCGACTATCGCACCAGCAGCGAGGCCCCCTACCCTGCGGCGCTCGATGACTGCGTCGCCGTGTACCGCGAGCTCCTCAAAACTGTGCCCGCAGAGCGGATCGCGGTGTTTGGCACCTCGACAGGCGGCGCGCTGACCATGGCGTTGCTCCTGCGTGCGCGCCAGGAAGGGTTGCCGTTCCCCGCCGCAATCGCACCAGGCTCGCCCTGGTCGGACATGACGAAGACCGGCGACACATTTTACAGCCATAACCTGGTCGACAACTTCCAGGTCTCCTATGACGGCTATCTGAAGGACGCCGCTTACCTCTATGCCAATGGGCGGGACCTCAAGGAGCCGATGCTGTCGCCAATCTATGGCGATCTCGCGGGCTTTCCCCCCACGATTCTGACCTCCGGCACACGCGATCTGTTTCTAAGCCTGACGGTGCGCACGCATCGCAAACTGCGCCGCGCGGGAGTGGAAGCCGATCTGCAGGTTTTCGAGGGCCTTTCGCACGCGCAATATTCGGTCAATGCGAATGCACCGGAGACGCGCGAAGCCTTTGCGGAGATCGCGCGCTTCTTCGACCGACACATGCCGCACTGAACCGAGAGCGTCGCGCCAGCATCAATCGAGCCTGAGCCCCGTCTGCTTGATCACTTTTGACCAGCGCTGCGCCTCCTTCGCGATGAAGGCGGCGAACTGATCGGGCGTCGAAGTCACGGGATGGTTGCCGGTGCGCTCCGAGCGATCCTGGACTTCCGGATCGCCCAGGATCTTCACCACCTCGGCATTGATCTTTTCGATCAGCGGCCGGGGCGTGGCGCGCGGCGCCACCAGCCCGAGCCACACCGAGATGTTGTCGAGATCAGAGAGACCGGCGGCATCGGCGAGTACCGGGATGGAGGCGAGGCTCGGCGGCGCGTCACGGTCGAGCTTGGCCAAGGCGCGCACCTGCCCACTCCCAATCAAGGGCGCGACGATCACGTTGGCAGCGTAGATCAATTGCACACTGCCGGTGAGGAGGCCATTGACCGTCTCGGGCGTGCCCTTGAACGGCACGTAGACGATGTCGACGCCCGCGGCTTTGTGAAACAAATGTCCCATCAGCTGTGCGGTGATGGTGCCAGCGCCATAGTTGAGCTTGCCGGGCGCGGCCCTTGCATCGCTGATCAGGTCCTTAACGGTTTGCGGTCCGTTCGCCAGGACGCTCAGCACGGAGATGCTTTTGGAGGTCAGGGTGATCGGCGCGAAGTCATTGAGTGGATCGTAGGGCAGGCTCTTGTAGAGGTACTGGTTCATGACCAAAGTCGAATCGATCGCCATGAACAAGGTGTAACCATCGGGTGCGGCTTTCGCCGCCGCCTGCGCGCCAATCAGGGTGTTGGCGCCGGGCCGGTTCTCGATGATCACCGGCTGCCCCCAGTCCTGCGACATTCGCTGGCCGATCAACCGCGCCACGAGGTCGCTCGGCCCGCCGGCGGGGAACGGCACGATCAGGTGAATGGGCCGGCTGGGATAAGGGGCCGGCTCCTGAGCCCGGGCCATCCCCGCGTGGGCCGCGATGATGGCCGGAAGGAAAAGACGCAACAGCTGCTTTCGTACAAGCCGCAGCGCAGTGCTCGTTGACCGGCGAGGCATGCCGGCCGCTCACGGGCTCTTCAGAAAAACGTACTCTGCCGAATACGCGGCGCTGTGGAGCATGCCCGCTCTGTCGCATGCGCCAGTGTGCACACCGCCTACAGTGTTGAGCCTTTGCACAATAGTGGCCCCGCTCAGCACACCTTGGCCGCCGCGATGCCCGTTGACTTCGAGCTTGAGCAAAGGGATGTCGCTCGTGTTTTTGCCGGGCGCATTCGCAACAGCTTTCGCAGTCACTGCACTCCCGTCAATCTGCTCCCAAGTGGGCCCCGCATAGTGGCGCCCGACCGTCTTGCCTTCAAAGATCAACGTGGCGATCGGCTCACGGAACGCCCAGCCGAGCTTACCATCGCCAGCAGCCTTGCATTCGTATACCTGCGCCCCTTGCGCCTGGTATGTGGCGAAAGCAATTTGGCCCGGCGCAGCAACGGTCTGCGGAACTTGCGCGCAGGCTGTCCCAATGCCGACTGCCAGTGCGCTCAACGCGGCGGCCAAGCAAACGCCTCCGTCAATGCAGAGTTTGCTCATCGGACGGGGCTCCTGTCCTCAGCGTTCGCGTCGATTCTGCTGCAGTAAAGGCATCGAGGCGCAAGCGCGTGTCTGGGTGGTGGCTATATCCCGCGATTCCAGAAGTCGTAATAACGCTCAATGTTCATCGGCAGGTAGGGACCATAGCCTCCCCAGCTCTCGTATTTCGGCAGTTTGATTCCCATTGCCTCCTGATACGTCTTGCCGGCATCGACCACCTCTTTGACTGCGGCGGAGAGGTCCTTGAGATATTGCAGTTGCGCGCGCGCGTCATCCTTCGTGCCGAGCCGGCCGCCGGGCGCGGGATGGCCGGGGATCAAGCGATCCCAGTCCATGTCGATGACCTTCTGCAACGACGTCTCGATGTCGGGAACATAGGTGTCGGCCATGCCGCGAAACTGCACGCCGTTGACCGGAATCCAATCGACCGTGAAGATGATCTTCTCGCGTGGTAGCCGCATGACCAGCGTGTCGGCCCCATGGTTCTTGCCGACCCAGTTGAGCTCGAGCGCGGTATTGCCAAGCGTGATGGTGCGCTGATTGCCGACTGTCTCATCAGGAATGACGATGTCGGGGTTCTTGCGTTGCTGCAGCAGCGTCTTCGCGTTCTCATGCGCGACAAACGTCGCACCCGCGTCCTTGAACGGCTTGCCGCCGGCGATGTGATCGTAATGGCTGTGGCTGTAGATCACGTAACGGATTGGCGCCTGCGTGATCTTGCGGATTTCCGCGATATAGGTGGTCACCGCCTGCGGCCGGCGCTCGCCGATCGGGTCGGTCGCGATCACGCCTTCGGGGGTGACGATGAACATGGCTTGATGGCCCTGATAGCGAAAGATGTAGACCCCATCTGTGCCGTCGACTTTCGTGGTGGCAAAAAGGGGCGGAGCGGCGGGCTGAGCAGGCGGCGCCGCTGAGGGCTGCGCTTGCGCCAGAGTCATGAGACTGCCCAGCGACAGAGCCGCCAAGCCTACCCGGAGCACATAGGACATCGTCAGACCTCCGAAATCGTTCTGCCGCCGGCAGCGCACCCCCGCGCGACGCCCGTCTGCGGCCCGGCGTAGCAGAGTCCCTCGTCTGAACAGCAAAAGCAACGCCCACGCGCAAGCGTGCCGCGCAGTTGGGCGCCAGATAGGATTGTCAGGCTTTCGGATATTCCGTCGGCGGGCGCGGGGTCAGCGTTTCCGGATGCAGCTGCACGGCGTGCCAAACTTTCTTCTTAGTGAAATAGAGCAGGCCTGCGAACACGATCAGGAAAAGGAACACCTGGAGACCGATGCGCTTGCGCGCCTCGAGCTGCGGCTCCGCCGCCCACATCAGGAAGGCGGAGATATCCTTGGAGTACTGCTCGAGCGTGGTGGGCGAGCCATCCGTGTAGTCGACACGTTTGTCACTCAGCGGAGGCGGCATCGCGATCGCGTGCCCGGGATAGTACTTGTTATAGAAGCTGCCGGGCGGCAGGGTCACATCACTCGGCGGTTTGTCCTCGTAACCCTGCATCAGTGCGGTGACGTAGTCGACGCCATGCTCCTGGTACATGCCGAACGTCATGTCCCACACCCACCAGGGAAAACCGCGTTCATAGCCGCGCGCCTTGGCGATCACCGAGAGGTCCGGCGGTACAGCATTGTAGCGGGCTCGCGCAGCGTTATCGTTCGGAAACGGAGCGGGGAACGCGTCGGCGAGCCGCGCCGCGCGCGGCTTGATCTCGCCCTGATCGTCAGGCTCGCCGGGCACCTGATATTCCGCCGCAATGGCGCCGGCCTGAGCCGGTGAGAATCCCGGCCCGCCCGGCTCGGCAAGCGTGCGAAAGGTAACGAACTTGAGGCCATGGCAGGTCTGACAGACCTCCCGATAGATCTTCAAACCGCGCTGGAGTTGCGCACGGTCAAATTTGCCGAATGGACCCGCAAACGACCACTTGTTCTTCGGAGGTGCGAGGTTCTCGTGCTGCTGATCCTGGGCCAGCAGCGGCTCTGCCAAGATAGTGATGCTCAACGACAGCGCGAGAGCAGCAAGCGTGCGTGCTCTGATCATCGGCTTCTCCGTCATGCCCGCGCGCCCGATGCAGGGGCCGGTGCACCGATGGGCGCGCCGTCCTTCAGCACCGATTCGGCGATCGAGTTGGGCAGCGGCAGCGTTCTCTCGACGAAGCCGAGCACCGGCAGAATGATCAGGAAATATGCGAAGTAGTAGACGGTGAAGAGGCGCGCGAACAACACGTAATAGCCCTCGGGTGGCTTGGAGCCGAGCCAGCCGAGGCCGATGCACACGATCACAAACAGCCAGAAGAACTGGCGATAGGCCGGGCGATAACGCGCCGAGCGCACGCGCGAGGTGTCCAGCCATGGCAGGAATGCAAGGATCACGATGGAGGCGCCGAGCGCCAACACCCCGAGCAGCTTGTTCGGGATCGCACGCAGGATCGCGTAGAACGGCAGATAGTACCATTCCGGCACAATGTGCGTTGGCGTTACCGCCGGATTGGCCGGAATGTAGTTATCCGAATGGCCGAGGAAGTTTGGTACGTAAAACACAAACCAGGCGAACAAGAGACAGAAGACAACAAGGAAGAAACCATCCTTGATGGTGGCATAGGGCGTGAATGCCACCGTGTCGCGATCGGTCTTCGGCTCGACGCCCGTGGGATTGTTCTGGCCCACCATGTGCAGCGCCCAAACGTGCAGCACCACCACTCCGGCAATCACGAACGGCAACAGGTAGTGCAGCGAGTAAAAGCGATTGAGAGTGGGATTGCCGACCGAGTACCCGCCCCACAGCCAGGTGACGATCGTCTCGCCGACCACAGGTATGGCCGAGAACAGGTTGGTGATCACCGTCGCCGCCCAGAAGCTCATCTGCCCCCACGGCAGCACGTAGCCCATGAACCCCGTCATGATCATGAGCAGCAGCAGAATGACGCCTAGGATCCAGAGTACCTCACGCGGCTCCTTGTAGGAGCCGTAATACATTCCGCGAAACATGTGGATGTAGGCGGCGAGGAAGAACATGGACGCGCCGTTGGCATGCAGGTAGCGCAACAGCCAGCCGTAATTCACGTCGCGCATGATCTGCTCGACGGAGTTGAACGCATAGTCCACGTGCGGGGTATAGTGCATCGCCAGCACGACGCCGGTGAGGATCTGCACGGCCAGCATGAAGCTCAGGATGCCGCCGAATGTCCACCAATAGTTCAGGTTGCGCGGCGTCGGGTACACGATGAAGGATGAGTAGACGAGCCCGGCAATCGGCAGCCGCCGCTCCAACCACTGCATGAATGCGTTCTGTGGTTGGTATGTCGAATGTCCGCTCATGATGAACCTTGCGAGAGTGGGCCGCGGATGATCAGCCGATCCGGACCTTGCTGTCCGATACGAATTCGTATGGCGGCACTGCAAGATTTGCGGGAGCCGGACCTTGGCGGATGCGCCCGGAGGTATCGTAAATCGAGCCGTGGCAGGGGCAGAAATATCCGTCGTACGGACCTTGATGCGCGATCGGTATGCAGCCGAGGTGCGTGCAGATTCCGATCAGCACTGACCATTGGTCATGGCCTGCTTTCACCCGCGCCGAGTCCGGCTGCGGGTCGGGCAGCTTGGCCACGTCGACGTTCTGTGCCTCTTCAATCTGCTTCTTGGTACGATGGTTGATGTAGATCGGCTTCCCGCGCCAAAAGACCTTGATCACCTGCCCGTCCGCAATCGGCGTGAGGTCAACCTCGATGGGTGCGCCGGCCGCTATTGTAGAAGCATCCGGATTCATCTGAGCGATGGGCGGAATGAGTACGGCCGCCGCTCCAACCGCTGCCACAGCCCCGGTCGCGATGTAGAGAAAATCACGACGCGTGGGCTCGGGCGAGGGCATCGTGGTCACGTTTCAGTCCCTCTCTTTGTCACCAATCCGCTGCCGCCAGTCCGCCCGCACGAGAAAGCGCCGCGCAGTTGCCTTTCCGACACGGACACGCCGCCTGGCGGCGGCGCATGATCCGGGCACTCTCCGTCCCGCCGGCCAACCGTCTCCCGGACTGCAGAGAACGATCGGCGGCAAGAGGCCAAGCGGCCCCGATTCAGCGGTTCTATTGGCACCCCTGCCCTGCGAGTGCAAGTGGGTCGCGAGTGACAGCTTTCCGACAATCAAGCAACATCGCATGCACGACTTGCCGCGTGGACATTTCGGCGCATGCAGCACCCGCTGCACGTCGATGCGAGCCACCGGCCGACCGCGGCAAGCAACAATCGGTCGCGCCGAGACCAGCGAGTGACAGCGTGCGGATCGCCCTTTTCGAACCCGACATTCCGCAAAACACCGGCACGCTCCTCCGGCTTGCCGCATGTTTTGGAATAGAAGCCCACATCATCGAGCCGGCTGGCTTTCCGACCTCCGATCGCGCTTTCCGCCGTGCCGGCATGGATTACCTGGAGCATGTCACGCTGATGCGGCACACGAGCTGGAGCGCATTCGAGAGCTGGCGCGCGACAATGGGAGCCCGGCTCATCGTATTCAGCACGGCTGCGAGCTGCGACTACCTCGACCATGTCTTCCACGTCGGTGACGTGCTGCTGTTCGGCCGCGAATCATCCGGACTGCCGGCCGCGGTGCATGCCGCCGCGGACGCGCGGCTGCGCATTCCGATGCGCGAGGGTCTGCGTTCCCTCAACGTCGCGGTGGCTGCCGCGATGGCAACCGGAGAGGCGCTACGGCAGTTGCGTCACGCCCCTCTGCATTCAGGACGTGCAACGCACCAAGCTGTGTTGAAAACAAAACGAGGCGGATGAAGGCCAAATCTCACGCCCCAAGGCGCTGCCCTTCACCCGCCTCGCTGCTGGCGCTGTCGCCACCAGCCGCTTGCAAACCCCCATGCAAGCGCGGGCGACATCACACTCCCCGATATCCCCCACGGCGAGAACGTCTCTTGAAACCATGGCAAAAAAAAGAGCCCGCACAAAATTTTCCCTGCACAGCGGAACAACGTGCAAATCTCGGGCAACGCGACTATGTCGAGTGCCGCACATCGCCACGCGCTTGTGGAAATGGCGCAGCGTTCGTTTCACAATCACAGCATGTGCGCAGATGTGAGACGCGAGTCGCAGCTCGCAGGCGATCCGCCATGAATTCCCGGGAGGCGCGTCAGACGCGCGCGCGTGTGTGGTTCGAAGAGCTGCGCAATGAAATTTGCGCTGCCTTGGAGGAATTGGAGGATGCGCTCCCCGCTCATGCGCCGCTTGCGCGCGAGGCGCCGGGTCGCTTCGTGCGCAAGCCGTGGAATCGGACCGATCACCACGGTGCTGCGGGCGGCGGCGGCGTGATGTCGCTGTTGAAGGGCCGCGTATTCGAAAAGGTCGGCGTCCACGTCTCCACAGTGCACGGGGAGTTCGCGCCGGAATTCCGGGCCGACATTCCGGGAGCCGACGCTGATCCGCGGTTCTGGGCATCGGGAATCTCGCTCATTGCGCATCCGCAGAACCCGCATGTGCCCGCAGCACACATGAACACGCGCTTTGTCATCACCAGTAAATCGTGGTTCGGCGGAGGCGGCGACTTGACGCCCGTCTTGGATGCACGCCGACGGCAGGACGATCCCGACACTCTCGGTTTTCACGCGGCGATGAAAGCAGCGTGCGATGCCCATGCGCAGGTCGCGCCCTACGACAAGTTCAAGAAATGGTGCGACGACTATTTCTACCTGAAGCACCGCCAGGAGATGCGCGGCGTCGGCGGCATCTTTTACGACTATCTCGAAAGCGGGGACTGGGAGGCGGACTTTGCCTTCACTCAGGAAGTGGGCCGCGCCTTTCGCACCATCTACCCGCAGATCGTCGCAAAAAATTTCGCAAAGCCGTGGAGCGAGGCCGAACGTGAGGAGCAACTGGTACGGCGTGGTCGCTACGTGGAGTTCAACCTGCTCCACGACAGAGGCACGGTCTTCGGTTTGCGCACGGGCGGTAACGTCGAATCGATCCTCTCCTCGCTGCCGCCGGTCGTGAAGTGGCCATGATCGGGCCTAGCGCAGCATGGCATTCGCGATCATCACGGCCCCGCCGCCCGCCACCACCATATCGAGCAACGCCGTATGCACATGCACTGGCACACGCGCGAGGAGCGCCTTGGCAAAGAATGCCCCGGGGAACGCAATCGCACCGATCAGCAGGGCTACGGCAACCACGGTCGCATTGACCGCGCCTGCGAAACCGAAGACGGCGAGCTTGGTCATGCCGATGCCGAGCGAGATCACGGCATCGGTGGCGACCACAGCGGCGCCTTCCAGGCCCGCCGCCATCAAGAGAGACAACAGGATGATCCCGGCTCCGACCGTGCCGCCCGCGAGTGGCCCCCACCCAAACGCCGCCGCTGCCAACAACGAATCGGAAAGCGCCACGCCGCGCCGTTTCATTGCCCGTCGCAACGGGACGCTCGCGATCAGCATGCTGCCGATCACGATGAGCGCGCCCTTGCCACTCAGCATTGTGTAGGCCCACGCACCAGCCGCGCAGGTCACGACGGCAGCTGCAAGCACGATCCACGTCCGGCGCCAATCGACGAGATGGCGGAACGCGGCGGCCCGGCTGGTGTTCGTGAACAGCGCAGAGAGCGAAAGGATCGGCACCACGGGCTCGGCGCCGACGATCGGCACCAGCACGAGCGGCATCAAGGCGCCCGTGCCATACCCGGCGATGCCGCCCAGCAGCGAGGCGACGAATGCCATCGCAGCGATGAGCACGAGCTGCGCAAGCGAGATCGCTCCGAGCGCGCTGGACAGCGATTCGAGCATGAGGCCGAGTGTAGCAAGGCTTTAGTCGCGGACTCGACTGAGGGAGCCTCAATCAGCTGTGGGCAACCGCCGGACCGTGAACTCGATGCAGTCGTCAGGCAGCACCCGCCAGGATTCGATTTCAGTCATATAGGCTGCCTTTGGATAGCGACTGAAAAGCTCGCGCGCCTTGGCGCGCGCGGCAGCCCGCGGCAGAGCAAAGGTCTCGCGGCGGAAGCTGTCCCAGCCGCTCTTGCGGCCAGCGAGTGCCTGGGCGGAGCGGCGCGCTATGTCGGCGGGACGACGGTGGGCAGTCATGCCCTTCAATGTAATGCGAAAGAACCATTCGAGCGAGTCGGAACCAATCTTCGCAGGATGCGTAGCTCGGATGGAGCGTCAGCGTAATCCGGGGGGCCAGCGTTTACGGCAAGACCGCTCCCGGATTGCGCGCGCTACGCGCGCTTATCCAGGCTACGCCTTCTGCGCTCGCGGCGCCCGCTAGACCGCGCCGGCGGCGGTGTCGGCGATCGCCTCGAGCGCGCTCGTGTCGCAGGGAAAACCTGCCGCAATCCAGGCGGCTTCGGCCGCTGTGAGCGCGGCACCGAGCCGGGGCCCTTTCGGCACACCCCGTTGCATCAGTTGGGCAGCCCTCAGCGGAAAGCTCGGCGCCGTCCAGCGGGCGGGCAAGGTGGCAAGCCGGGTCCAATCCTGGTCGGTCGTCGGCTGCGTCGCGCGCGCCCAGCTCAGCAGCACGCGATCCGTGAAGCGCACCGGCCCGAGGCGATAGAGCAGTGCCCGCGCGCTGGACTCGGGCAGCTCTGCGGAAATCCGCCACCAAGCATCGCTCATGGATGCCAAGCGCTCGTACTCCGTATTGGAAAGGCGCAAGCGTTCGCGCAACCGCTCCGCGTCCTCGGCGACGAGCACGGCGAGGGCCCCGAGCCGCCGCACCGCGTCCGCGTCAAGCGCGAGCATGCTCTCGACCTTGGTCATGTTGGCAAAACCGCCCACCAGCGGGACGCCGGCGAGAACCTCTTGAAGGAGCCCACTCTCGGCCATGACGACGAGCGCCGCCGGGGCATGCCGCGCCACCAAGAGCTTGAGCGTCTCCATGCGGATGCGCTCACGCGACAGCCGTTCGAGGCCGGCACGGCCGGCAATACAAGCCGTCAATCCGGCAGGATCCGGCGAGCCCTCGCCATAGGCCGCATGAAAGCGGAAAAACCGCAAGATGCGCAGATAATCCTCGGCAATACGCATGGCCGGATCGCCGATGAAACGCACGCGGCGAGCGGCGACATCCGCAAGTCCGCCGACGTAGTCATAGATGTGGCCGTCGCGCGCCAGCGACAGCGCATTCATGGTAAAGTCGCGGCGCTCGGCGTCACGCCGCCAGTCCCGCCCGAACGCCACCTTGGCGTGACGGCCGAAGGTCTCCACGTCCTCGCGCAAGGTGGTGACCTCGAACGGTATGCCCTCGGCGACCACAGTCACGGTGCCGTGCTCGAGCCCGGTCGGCACCGCCTTGAAACCCGCCGCTTGCACACGCCGGATCACTTCCGCCGGCGGCGCCGTCGTGGCGATGTCGATATCTCCGTGCGGCTCTCCCAGGAGAGCGTTGCGTACGGCGCCACCGACTACGCGCGCTTCTTCGCCGGCATCGTCGAGCACAGCCAGCAACGGCCCGAGCGGCGCCTGGTAAAGCCACGGCACCTCGAGCCGGTGTTGCGCCGTGCTCACCTTACCTCACCCGGGACGAGCTTCCCGTCTTCCATATGCGCGGGCACGTAGTTGGAGCCGGGCGGCGCCCCGCCCCATTGCGCCAGCACAATGAAGCTGCCGATCATAAGCACGAAGGCGGCGATGAGGAGTGAGCCCAGGCGCGACAAGCTCCATTGCGATTGATCGAGCACGCCAGCGCGGGTCGCCCAGAGAAATATCGCGTAGGCGACAAATGGCGCCAGGAACAGCGCAAGCTCGGTGGCAACGGGCCGCAGCATGGGGCGAGACTATCAGTCAGCACGCAGCGGCGGGAACGCGGCACATAGGCCGGGCGACTGGCCAGGGGATGGACCACGCGATGGGCCGGTGCGGGTTGCCGGCCCGCGGAGGGATTGCTCCGCCATCAGCCGTAGATCCGCTCATAGAGATTCCGCAGGATACCGGCCGTCACGCCCCATATGTAGCGCTCGCCATAGGGCATGGCGTAATAGCGCCGTTGCACTCCCTTCCAATCGCGGCTGCGCAGGGAGTGGTTCTGCGCATCCATCAAGAAGGCAAGCGGCACCTCGAACGCATCGGCAACCTCGGCTCCATTCAAGGTGAGTCGGTAATCCGGGGCGACGCGTGCCACGGTCGGAAGGATGCGAAAGCCTGAAAAGGTGAGATAAAGGTCGAGATATCCGATCGGCTCAATCAGCTCTTGTGCGAGTCCGACTTCCTCCTGCGCCTCGCGCAAGGCGGCGGCGACCGGGGTGGCATCGTGCGGATCGATCTTGCCTCCGGGAAACGCGATCTGCCCAGGATGGCTCGGCAACTCGGTCCGTTGCGTGAGCAGCACCTGCGGCTCACCCCGGTCGACCACGGGGATAAGCACGGCTGCGGGCCGGGTAGCGGTTACGCCAGCCCGCTGCCACAGCGTCGGGTCGAGATCGAGATCGCCCCGTTTTGCCTCGTGCGAGTGATCGTTGAGCGCTGCCGGCACTTCGAACGAAAGGCGCTTGCGCGCGCGGATGAAAAAGTCATGGGCGGGCACAACTTCCCCGCTCGGCAACGCCACATCCATCAGACCAGGTCCTCGAGGCTGGCGGATGGTGCCATAGCGAAAAACTGCCCATCTGAGGCGACCCCGAACATCGGCGTCCCCTCGATCTCGCGCTCCTCGCCCAGGTCGACCAATTCATAGAATAGCGGGCGCGTGACCTTCGCCCACAGACCACGTCGGACGTGAAGGTAAGGCTTGAGACCTCCCGTTTCCGCCTCAGGCTCAAAACGCAAGGGATGATCGCGTCCGCTCGTGATCCACTCCTCTACATTGGTCCGGAATTGCAAGACTTGACCCCGCTGCCCTACTCCCGCCTTGAGCTCCACCGCGAGGAAGGGTGCGTCATCGACCTTGATCCCACACTTTTCTACCGGTGTGACGAGAAAATACTTGTCCCCCTCGCGCTTGAGCACGGAAGCAAAGAGCTTCACCAGAGCCGGACGGCCGATCGGCGTCTTGAGGTAGTACCAGGTCCCATCGGACGCGATGCGCATGTCGAGGTCACCGCAGAACGGCGGATTCCACAGATGCACAGGCGGCGGGCCTTTGGTCGTGGCCTGTCGCGCTTCGCCGGCTATGGACTCGAGCCCCCGCCCCGTGCGTTCCAGATCCACCATCCTCCAATCCTTACCTGCCGCCCTGCCTTCGCCATTGTTCCCTGGAACCTAGGCACTGACCGGCTGTTTGTCTGCGCGTGACGAGCGTATGGCCTCGATCTTGCACCCTCTTCAGGGTCGGCAGAGCTGCTGCTGTCATTTTGCCACGCCATTACAAGTGATTGTGAGACACATGGGCCGCACGGCCTCGCTAGAGAGAAGCGGATGATGAGGGAGCGGACGCCATGGCGGTAGCCACCGAAGGGCTTGAGACGCTGGAAGACATGATTGTGCGCCAGGCCGAGGCCACGGCGGCGCAAGTTGCCGCGGCCAAGACGGCCATCGGCAAGGTGATCTTTGGTCAGGAAAAGGTCGTCGAGCAGGCCCTCATCACCGTCCTGTGCGGTGGACATGCATTGCTCATCGGTCTACCCGGTCTCGCGAAGACCAAGCTGGTGGAGACCATGGGCACGGTGCTCGGGCTGGACGGGCGTCGCATCCAGTTCACTCCGGATCTGATGCCTTCCGACATCGTCGGCAGCGAGGTGCTGGACGAGGGTGTCGGCGGCAAGCGCAGCTTCCGCTTCATCGGTGGTCCGATCTTCTGCCAACTGCTCATGGCAGACGAAATCAATCGTGCAAGCCCGCGCACGCAATCGGCGCTGCTGCAGGCCATGCAGGAGCATCACGTCACGGTGGCAGGCACCAGGCACGACGTACCGCGGCCTTTCCACGTTCTCGCAACACAGAACCCGATTGAGCAGGAAGGCACCTACCCCTTGCCGGAAGCGCAGCTCGATCGCTTCCTGATGCAAATAGACGTCGATTATCCGGACCGCGAGAACGAGCGCAAAATCGTGTTCGACACGACCGGCACGGAGGAGAGCAAGCCGAAGCCGACCATGACAGCGGATGAGTTGCTGGCCGCGCAACGCCTGGTGCGCCGACTTCCGGTGGGTGAGTCCGTCGTTGACGCCATTCTCAAGCTGGTCCGTTCCGCGCGACCCGGCGTCGAGAGCGGCGAGACCGGTAAATCGATCTCCTGGGGACCAAGTCCCCGCGCCAGCCAAGCCTTGATGCTGGTCGCACGCGCACGTGCTCTGCTCGATGGCAGGCTCGCGCCTTCGGTCGACGATGTGATGGAGATGGCAGAGCCCATCCTCAAGCACCGCATGGCGCTGACCTTCGCCGCGCGCGCGGACGGTGAAACAGTGGAGGCTATCATCGCCAAGCTCACGAGCCGCATCGGCTGACCCGATGGCAAACAGCCGGCGTGCCGACAAGCAGGAGATCAAGTCGACGCAGCATGCGAGCGGGCAAGCGCGCACGCTTGCGGAAAGCATGCCGCGCCTGATCCTGGAGGCGCGCCGCATAGCCGCGACCGTCATACACGGCCTGCACGGCAGGAAGCGCGCCGGACCAGGAGAGAATTTCTGGCAGTACCGCCGCTTCGTGTCCGGTGAGCCGTCGCGGCTAGTCGACTGGCGCCGCTCCGCGCGCGACCAACATCTCTATGTTCGCGAGCACGAATGGGAAGCCGCTCACACTGTCTGGCTGTGGCCCGACCGGTCGCCGTCCATGATGTTCAAGTCGCAGCTCGCCCAGGAATCCAAGCTCGATCGCTGCTTGGTCGTGGCGTTTGCGCTGGCCGAGGTGCTGGTGCAGGCGGGAGAACGCGTGGGCATGCCTGGCCTGATGCGTCCGACGGGCAGCCGCAATGTCCTGGACAAGATGGCAAACGCAATCATTCATGACGGTGCTGAGCGCCCGAGCCTGCCGCCCGCCTTTGCGCCCTCCTCGCTCGCCGAGATCGTCGTTGTCTCGGACTTCTGGAATCCGGCGGCCGAGCTGCAGCAGATGTTTACGCGCCTTTCCTCGAGTGGTGCGCATGGTCATGGCGTGCAGATCGTCGATCCGGCGGAAGAGACATTCCCCTATTCCGGCCGTGTCGAGTTCATCGAGCCGGAAGGCGCCGGCTCCATTACCGCTGGCCGCGCCGAGGCGTGGAAGTCCGAATACCAGATGCGTCTGACGCATCACCGTGCCGAAATCCGCAGGGCGACGGAGAAGATTGGTTGGAGTTTTACGATCCACCGGACCGACCGAGCGGCGACCGAGCTCCTGCTCGCATTGCACCAGCGCATCGGAGCGCCACCTCCGGGAGCGGTTGTGAGCGGTCGTCCACGCATGGCCTCTCGTATCGGAGCGCATGCGTGACGCCTGATCGTTTTGGAGCCTGCGCATGATTCCCTGGCTGCCGCTTGGATTCGCGCAGCCGCTGGTGCTGCTGGGGCTCCTCAGCTTGCCGGTGTTGTGGTGGCTGCTGCGGCTCATTCCACCGCAACCGCGGCGGATCGATTTTCCACCCGCTCGGTTGCTGTTCCAGATAGCACCGCGAGAGGAGACGCCACGCCGCACGCCCTGGTGGCTCACCGTGCTCCGCTTGACGCTTGCTGCGCTGGTCATCCTCGCCGCAGCCGGACCCTTGTGGAATCCGCCGGTCGCCACCTCATCCGCGAGCACGCCGCTCGCTTTGCTGATTGATGATGGGTTTACTGCCGCCGCGAGCTGGGACATCCGCATGCGCACGGCCGAGGATTTGATCGCGCGCGCCGAGGCGGACAATCGTGGCGTCGCCCTATTGCCCATGTCGGAGCCAAGCCGTGAGATCTCGCTGGAGGCGCCGGCCGCTGCGCGCGTGCGGCTGAAACAGGTGAAGCCAAAGCCACATGCCGTCGAGCGCGCCGACATGCTGCCGACACTGGGGCGTTTCCTTTCCGCCACTCCAGGCGTCGAGCTCGTCTGGCTCACCGACAGCATTGATCTGGGCGGCGGGAACGAGTTCGTGACTGCCCTCCACCGGGTGGTGGAGCAGCAGCCCATCACGGTGATCGAAGGCGGGATTGCCGGCGCCCGTGCGCTCGCCGCCGCTGACAATGCGGCGGGCGCCTTGACGGTGAAAGTGCTGCGCGCGGGCGGCGACACGGACAGCGGCGTTGTGCGCGCACTCGACATGAAGGGCCTGCCATTGGGGGAGACGAGCTTCGCCTTCGGCAGTGGCGAGCGCGAGACGCAGGTCGAGCTCACTCTGCCGGTCGAGATGCGCAACGACATCGCTCGCCTCGAAATTGCCGGCGAACGTTCCGCCGGTGCCGTGCAGCTTCTCGACAAGCGCTGGCGCCGCCGGTCCATCGGCGTCGTCACCGGGGCTACGGCCGACACCGCGCAACCGCTGCTGGCATCCACCTATTACCTTTCGCGCGCGCTTGGCCCTTTCGCGGATGTAAGACTCGCAGATCGCAGCTCTCCTGCGCAGGCGGTGAGCCAGTTTGTCGAGCAGCGCCTGCCGATGCTGGTGCTGGCCGACGTCGGCAATGTCGCGGAGGCACGCGAGCCGCTCACCCGCTGGGTCGAGGATGGCGGCGTGCTGGTGCGCTTCGCCGGACCGCGTCTCGCCGCTGCTGATGACGATCTGGTGCCGGTGAGGCTGCGGCGCGGCGGCCGCATTCTCGGCGGCAGCCTGTCCTGGGAGCAGCCGCAGCAGCTCGCCGCGTTCGCGCGCGAGAGCCCGTTCTTCGGCGTGGCCGTGCCGACCGATGTCACCGTCACGCGGCAAGTCCTGGCCGAGCCCGACGCCGGCCTCACCGATCGCACCTGGGCTACGCTTGCCGACGGCACTCCCCTGGTCACGGCGCAACGCCGCGGCAAGGGGCTGATTGTGCTGTTTCACATCACCGCCGATACGCGATGGTCAGACCTCCCGCTTTCCGGCACATTCGTCGAGATGCTCAAGCGGATCGTCGCGTTCGCCGGCTCAACCACCAGCGCCGACGCTACGGCCTCCGGCGGGCGCGCCGCCCGCGAGGTGCTGCCGCCGAGCCGCATCATGGACGGATTTGGTATTTTCGGTGCGCCGCCGGCAAGTGCCCGGGCGGTGCCCACGAGCTATGTCGGCCGGGGCAGCGCCGATCATCCGCCTGGATTCTATGGTCCTCCTGAGGGCCTGCTGGCCGTGAATACTTTGGCGCCAGCCGATCGGCTTGCGCCCCTTGACGTGTCGCCGCTCAATGCCCGGCACGAGGCCTACCGCATGAGCGAGCCACAGGATCTGCGAGGACCGATACTTTCGCTTGCGCTTGCCCTCCTGCTGCTCGACGCGGTCGTCGTATTGCTGCTGGCGGGCGGCCTGCGGCAGCTCACGCGTCGGCGACCGGCGGCAGCTGCTCTCGTTCTCGTGGTGCTCGCCGCTGCTTTTGGTGGCGGGCTCTCGCACGCGCGCGCGCAGACCCAACCCGGCGCGGCGACGGAGGAGCAGGCGCTGCGCTCGACCATGGAGACGCGGCTCAGCTACGTCATCACCGGCGATGCCGAGGTTGATCGTTACAGCAAGGCCGGGTTGCAGGGGCTCAGCCTCTTTCTGGCGCAGCGCACCGCGCTCGAGCCCGGCGAGCCGATCGGCCTCGATCCTGCACGTGACGAGCTTTCGTTCTATCCGCTGATCTACTGGCCTGTGGTGCCGAGCGCGCCCAAGCCCTCGCGTGAGGCGCTCGAGCGCATCGATGCCTACATGAAACAGGGCGGAACGGTGCTGTTCGATACGCGTGACGCAGTCGAGGCGCCGGCGGGACCGGGTGGCGCAACGCGCGGCCCAGGAATGCAGGCGCTACGCAGCATCCTTTCAGCGCTCGACATCCCCGAGCTCGAGCCCGTGCCGCGCGATCACGTCCTGACAAAGACCTTCTATCTGCTGAAAGAGTTTCCCGGCCGCTTCAACACCGGCCAGCTATGGGTCGAAGCGATGCCCACCAGCAACGACGAGGAGCCGGCGAGCCGTCCTGCGCGGGCCGGCGACGGGGTGTCGTCCATCATCATCACGTCGAACGATTTTGCCGGCGCTTGGGCCTTGCACCCCGATAGCCAGCCGATGCTGCCGCTCGTGGCAGCCGAGCCGCGGCAACGTGAGTTCGCTTTTCGCGCTGGCGTGAACATTGTGATGTACACACTGACCGGCAATTACAAAGCTGATCAGGTGCACGTGCCGGCACTGCTGGAGCGGCTTGGCCAGTAGCAGCGCGGCTCCAATAAACAGAAGGTCGGTCAGTTGAGCTTCGGTATCTCATTCTCTCCCTTGGTGCCCACCACCATTCTTTGGGTGGCGGTGCTGCTCGCGCTCGCAATCGCCGTCTTGATGCTGCTGAGCCGCAGCCGCGGTGCGCTCGCCCGGACGCTTGCGCTCACCCTTTTCGTGCTGGCGCTCGCCAATCCTTCACTCACGCGCGAAGACCGCGATCCTCTGACCTCGGTTGCTGTCGTGGTGGTGGACAAGAGTCCGAGCCAGGAGTTCGGCGAACGCACCAAACAGACCGAGGCGGTACGGGCGCAGCTTGCCGAGCGTCTCGGCCGCATGCCGGGCATCGAGGTGCGCTTCGTCGAGGCCGGTGAAGCTGATGCCGAAACCGATGGGACACGGCTGTTCACCGCGCTTTCATCGGCGCTGACCGATGTGCCGAGCGATCGGGTTGCAGGCGTCATGTTCATTACCGACGGACGTGTGCATGACGTGCCGGCGGAAGCTGCGGCGCTCGGCTTCAATGCGCCGGTCCACGCCCTCATTACAGGAGACAAGAACGAGCGCGACCGCCGGGTCATGCTGGTGACCGCCCCCCGCTTCGGCATTGTCGGGCAGAGCCAGACCGTCACGTTCAGGGTCGTGGACCAGGGCACTTCGGGCGGCACGGCGCAGGTCACGGTGCGACGCGACGGCGAGCCGCTTGAAACGCGCACCGTTCGCGTCGGCGCCAATGTGAGCGTCAACGTGCCCATCCCGCATGCCGGCTCTAACATCGTCGAGATCGAAGCTTCGGCGATGGAAAGCGAGCTCACCGAGGTGAACAACAGGGCCGTAGTTTCGATCGACGGCGTCCGCGACAAGCTGCGCGTGCTGTTGGTCTCGGGCGAGCCGCATGCGGGCGAGCGCACCTGGCGCAACCTGCTCAAGTCGGACGCCAGCGTCGACCTCGTGCATTTCACGATTCTGCGCCCGCCGGAGAAACAGGACGGCACGCCGATTAATGAGCTCTCACTCATCGCATTTCCCACGCGCGAGCTGTTTCAGCAGAAGATCAACGAGTTCCAGCTCATCATCTTCGACCGCTACGCCCGGCAGGGCGTGCTGCCCATCATCTATTTCGACAACATCGCTCGCTACGTTCGCCAGGGCGGCGCAGTGCTCGTGGCCGCCGGCCCCGACTATGCAAGCCAAACCAGCATCTGGCGCACCCCGCTCGACGTGATCCTGCCCGCCGAGCCGAGCGGGCAAATGAACAATGGTCCATTCCACCCTGAGCTCACGGATCTCGGCAAGCGCCATCCGGTGACGCGTGGCCTGGAAGGCGCCGACACTGATCCACCGCACTGGAGCCGCTGGTTTCGTCTGGTGGATAGCCGCGCCGCAAAGGGCACGACTGTGATGCGCGGTCCGCAAAACAAGCCTCTGCTGCTGCTGTCGCGCGAAGGCGAGGGTCGAGTTGCGCTGCTGCTTTCCGATCACATCTGGCTATGGGCGCGTGGCTACGAGGGCGGCGGCCCGCACATCGACCTGTTACGGCGGCTATCACACTGGTTGATGAAGCAGCCCGACCTGGAGGAAGAGGCCCTGCGGCTGATGGTGCGTGGGCGCGACCTCACGGTGCAACGGCAGACCATGTCTGATTCTGTGAGCGAGGTGACCCTGACGACGCCGTCGGGGAAGACCCGCAAACTGACGTTGAGCGAGGCGGAGCCAGGGGTGTGGCGCTCGACCATCACCGCGAACGAGCTCGGTCTCTGGCACGCGAGCGACGGCACTCTTAACGCGCTTGCGAATGTCGGGCCTGCGAACCCGCGCGAGTTCACGGAGGTGACGTCGACACCCGAGGTGATGGCGCCGCTCGCCAAAGCAACCGGTGGTGATGCGGTGCGCATCGCCGATGCCGGGAACGTCCACCTGCCGCGCATTGTCGCAGTGCGCTCCGGCGACACGTTCAAGGGGGACGACTGGCTGGGCTTGCGCATCCGCGAATCGAGCGTGGTGCGCGGCATCGGCGTGCTGCCGGTATTCGCAGGACTGATCGGCCTGCTGCTGCTGGTCGGCTCGGTTACCGCAACCTGGATGCGCGAAAGCCGCTGATTGGCTGCGCGGTTTTTACGCACCCTTGAATCGCGGACCCTACCGCGTAGCCCGGATGGAGCGTCAGCAGAATCCGGGGCCGTGACCTGCGGCGAGACTGCTCCCGGATTGCGCGCGCTTCGCGCGCTTTATCCAGGCTACGGGTTCTGCAGATAGGTGTTGCTGAAGTACGATCCGAGTGGCTTTACCTCGCTGATGTCGCCCGACTCCTTGAGCAGGCCGAGCGTGGCCTGCCAATTGGCGTCCTCCTGCCAGCCGATCGGCTTGCCGGCGGGTGCGTTTGTTGTGATTACCGTCGCCGCAACTTGCTGCTCGAGCACGTCGGGCTGCTCGGGGACCGCCATGTGCTTGGCCATGATGCGCGCGGCCTCCTTGGGGTCCGCCATGGCATCGCGATAGCCCTTGGCAGTCGCGCGCAACATCTTCTTCACGAGCTCGGGGCTCTTGTCGGCAAAGTCGTTGCCCACATACATCGAGGCGCCGAGTACGTTCAGGCCGTAATCCGTCACCTTCAGCACATTGAATTTCACGCCGGCACGCTTTTCGAGCTGCGGCAGCTCATTGCTGAGATAGACCGACATCACGTCGATCTTGCGGGTCAGGAATTGCGAGCTGCGAGCGGAGGCGTCCATCTGGATGAGCTGGATCTTGCTCACATCGACATTGTTAATGCGAGTGAACGGCCGGATCATGTCACCGAAAGTCTCACCGACCGAGATCGCCAACCGCTTGCCCTCGAGATCCTTTGGCTGCCGCAGCGGCGTTTCGGGAAAGGCAATCACGCCCATAGGCGCGCTGGTCTGGTAGAGAGCAACGACCTTCACCGGTAGCCCCTGGGTCACTGCCGACGCCGCCGCCACTGCCGGCCCGTAACCAAACTTTTCGTTGCCGGCGGCCAGAAGCTTCAGCACGTTCTGCGCGCCGTTCCCTTCGGCAAGCGTCACGTCAAGGCCTTCCGCTTTGTAATAGCCTTTATCGAGAGCGACATAGAGCGGGGCATATTCGCCTTTGAGCTTCCAGGTGAAGCGCACCGTCACCTTCTCGAGACCCTGCGCGTTCGACGGCAGGTCAAGGAAACCGGCCAAGGTGATCAGTGCCAGCCCCGCGGACGCAATCGCGCTTTTCAACATCCTTTTGTCAGTCGCTTTCATTCCTGTGTCCGCTTTCTCCCGGCCCCAGATCATAGCACACGCAGATAACGGCAGCGCCTCCGCCACTCGGACTGATTTGACATAATTCACTTGTATCGGCGCGACATAATTCACTTGTAACCATGCGACACAATATACTTGAAAAAGCGCACCCCAATTTGCAGCTCGATGTCGCGCCTAGAGCGAAGATGGCAGCCGAAATCACGAGACGGAACGCAGTTTGCCCGGATTCAGGAGGCCAAGCGGGTCCACTGAGGCGCGAAAAGCAAGCTTCCTCCCCTCCGGATCGAAGCGGCCGCCGTCCTCGAGCTTGAAGATGTGTGGATTATTGAGCACGCAGCCATCGTCCTCGAAGGAGCGCATGATCTCGTTGAGCCGCTGCTCGCTTGTCCAGCGCACGAGTGGCAAACCGCCGATGCGGCAACGGCCCTTCTCCTTGGTATATTCGTGATGCATCAGGACCTCGTCACCGAACCGCCGCATCTGCTGCTCGACCAGTTTGGCCTCGTAGGGGTTGGGCATCACCACCTGCAGATAGGTCCAGCCGCGGTCGACCTGCAGTGCCATCAGCGTCGTGTGATTGAACGCCGTCTCGTGGATGCGGCGCAGATTGGCGGCCGCGCTTTGCGATGCGCTGCTCGCCATTGACGGCTGCCCGCCGAGCTCGGCGGCAAGAGCAAAGTAGCGGTCGACGTCGCTCTCCTTCACCATCGCGAACATGGCGTCGCGGCTGCCGTCGAAATGCTCGCCGAGGCGCTTGTAGTACGGCGCAAAGCGGCGCTCGACAGCACTCAGCAAGAAGATATCGAGGTCGCCGTCGAACGCCGCATTTCCAAAGGCAATCACGTCGGCATAGCTCGGGAAAGTGGCAATGCAATCGATCCAGCTCTCCGCCGGCACCAGCTTGAGCTCTGCCTCTAGGATGATGCCGGTCGTGCCCCAGGAGTGGAAAACGAAGCCCACCTCGTCTCCGGCAAGCGTCAGAATGCGTGGGCTCTCCTCGATGCTCATGATGCGAAGCGACTGGATCATTC
>JBJMTV010000037.1:0-83052 GCA_045811525.1 Xanthobacteraceae bacterium
GGCGCCGCCTCCCCACCTGCTGTCGGGAGATATGCTGCCGCATAGGACAAAGAGCGCCAACATCGTCGCGCCAAGCCAATGCAGACGTCTCGCCATGACTCATCCCTTAGCCGTGTGTGGCTTTGTTAATGCATCAACTCAAAGGCTTAGGTGGTGGCGCGTTTTGACTTGCTGTGTGAATTGAGCTAGGCGGCACCCGAATTGTTGCCGCCTCGTTCTTTGTTTGTCGATGTCCAGCCAAAACATTTTTGCTCTTGTTCTCGATCGAATCCGGGCGGCAACCGCCGCACTCACTGCAGCCGGCGTGCTGCCGGCGGGCATCGATCAGTCGCGCGTGGTCGTTGAGGCTACACGCGATGCCAGCCATGGAGACCTGGCCACCAACGCAGCCATGGTGCTCGCCAAGGACGCGGGCAAGAAGCCACGCGAGCTGGCGCAGGCTATTGCCGACACGCTGAGGTCGGACCCCTTGGTCGCCAATGTGGAAGTGGCCGGCCCAGGCTTTATCAACCTCACTCTGCATCCCGCCGCGTGGCGCGATGCGCTGCGCGCCGTGCTCGAAGACGGCGCCGAGTATGGGCGCGGGCAGACCGGCCAAAGCGGCCCTGTGAATGTCGAATACGTCTCCGCCAATCCCACCGGGCCGATGCATGTGGGGCACTGTCGCGGCGCGGTGTTCGGTGATGCGCTCGCGAACCTGTTGACTTTTGCCGGCTTCGATGTCACGCGCGAATACTACATCAATGATGCGGGTGCCCAGGTCGATATGCTCGCGCGTTCCGCGTTCCGGCGCTATCGCGAGGCTCTTGGAGAGGAGGTGGGGCCGATCCCGGAGGGGCTTTATCCCGGCGACTATCTCAAGCCGGTCGGCGCCGCGCTCAAGGCGGAATACGGCACGCGGCTCCAGCATGAGCCGGAAGCGCGATGGCTTCCCACGGTCCGGGCGCAGGCGGTCGCGATGATGATGGCCGAGATCCGCAAGGACCTTGCGGCGCTCAACGTCGTGCACGACGTCTTTTTCTCGGAGCGTTCCCTGATCGAGGGGCCGCATGACCAAGTGGGTGAGACGATTGCCGCTCTCCGAGCCGCTGGTTTCGTCTATGAAGGCCGTCTGCCTCCACCGAAGGGGCAGCCCCCGGAGGATTGGGAGGACCGTGAGCAGACGCTTTTCCGCGCCACCTTGTTTGGTGACGACGTCGACCGGCCGCTGATCAAATCGAACGGCAGCTACACCTACTTTGCTTCGGACATTGTCTATCACAAGAGCAAAGTCGATCGCGGCTTTGCCAACTTGATCGACGTATGGGGCGCGGACCACGGCGGGTACGTCAGGCGCATGCAGGCGGCGGTAAAGGCTGTCGCAGCACTAGCCAAGAAGGAGGTGGCCGACCTGGACGTCAAGATCGTCCAGCTCGTGAAGCTCCTGCGCGGAGGCCAGCCGGTGAAAATGTCAAAGCGAGCCGGTGAGTTCGTGACCTTGAATGAAGTTGTAGATGAAGTCGGGCGCGATGCGGTGCGCTTTATGATGCTCTATCGCAAGAACGATGCGCCGATTGATTTCGACCTGGAGAAAGTGCTGGAGAAGAGCCGCGAAAACCCTGTCTTTTACGTGCAGTACGGCCACGCGCGCTGTCACTCCGTGTTTCGCCGTGCCGCCGAAGCCGGAATCGCCTTGCCTGGCAATGCCGTGGAGCGGGCCCATCAGCTGTTGGATGCTTCCCTGGAGCCGCTTGAGGACGCGGGTGAAATGGCATTGATGCGGCGCTTGGCGAGCTATCCCCGATTGCTTGACGCGGCGGCACTGGCGCATGAGCCGCACCGCATCGCCTTCTATCTCTATGATCTCGCCAGTGAGTTCCACGCCCAATGGAACCGGGGGCAGGACACGCCACATTTACGCTTCATTATCCAGAATGATCCACAACTAACCGTAGCCCGCCTTGCTTTGGTGCAAGGCGTGGTTACCGTTCTCGCGTCCGGGCTGAATCTGCTCGGCGTCGAGGCCCCTGAGGAGATGCGTTAGTCTCGCTCGGTGCGTAGGCCGATAGCAGCCCACCTTGTCCGCCGGTCGCGGACCAGCCGTTCGATGAGGGTGCTAGGAGCGATGCCGGGTGTGACGCCAAGACCGGAAACGGGATGAGTATGGCGGACGACCAGACCTTTCGATCTTCTCGCGCGACTGATACCTATCGGCGCTCCGCTGCGCCTGCGCATTCGAGCTCGCCTTCCACAGCGAGTGATCCGCTCGCCGAGCTCGCACGCCTGATCGGACAGACCGATCCCTTCGGCGACCTCGGCCGCGGCGGGCGAAACTCCGCGCACCCTCCGTATGAACGGGAAGCCGATCCAGCCCCCGCCCAGCCCAGCCGGCCCGCCCAGGCCTACGAGCGGGGACATGAGGAAAGCCGCTTCACCGGACGCCAGGACTATTATCCCCAGCAGGATTTTTCCTCCTTCCCCTCCCAGTCCCGCGACGAGCGCTACAGGGATGTACATGACGAAGATCAGTTCGACGCTGACCAGGGCTCGGCCGGCGCTCACTCTGAGGACTCGCAGTTCGGCGCCTATGCAGAACACGAGGCCGAAGACGATCGGCAATCGCACTACGGCGATGAGGAGCATTCAGGCGATCCGGTATTCTACCAGGAGGATGCTCCGCTCCCCCCTGACGAAGACGAAATGTACGATGATGCGCCCCGCCGCCGTACCCATAGCGGGCTGGCCACGGCGCTTGCGCTCATCGGCTGCGCAATGCTCGGCACGGCAGCGGCCTATGGGTACAGAAGCTATTACCCACCGACGCTGCAGTCGGCGCCCATCATCTCGGCAGATTCCTCAAGCCCCACGAAAATAGTCCCGCCGGGAAGCGATCAGGCCGGCAAAGCGGTGCAGGACCGCGTCGCGAATGTCGGGCGCGAGCAGGTTGTCACGAGGCAAGAGGAGCCCGTCGCACTGAGGGATCTTGGCACTGCGTCGTCGCCGCGTGTGGTGCTGCCAGCCCCCGTCGCGCCTGCCGCATCAGGAGCTGGCGCTGCTGCTCCTGCTGCAACAGGTAGCGCATCGCCTCCTCTCCAGGCTGCTCCATCGGTGCCGCCGCCCGGTCAACGCGCCGCCGCCCCGAGCCCCGGGGCTGCACTCGATGCAAAGCCCATCCGCACGGAACGTATTCGTTCCGACAGCGGCGATGCGAGTGGTCGCCCGGTCGAGGCTCCGCCGGCAGTGAGTGCACCCGCAACCCGATCAGCCGCCACGGCGCCTCGCGCCAGCGCTCCGCCGCCAGCCGCGGCTTCCGGCAGCACGCCCCTTTCGCTACAGCCGCAATCGGGCGAGGGGGCCGCACCTGCCCCGCGCACGCGTACGGCAACGCTCCCTCCACGCTCGTCCCCGGAAACAACCGCCAGCACCGGTGGGCACGTGGTGCAACTCTCCTCGCAGAAGAGCGAGAGTGAAGCGCAAGCCGTGTTTCGTTCTCTGCAAGGCAAGTTCCCCACCGAGCTTGGTGATCGCAAGCCGCTGATCACGCGCGCGGACCTCGGAACGAAGGGCGTCGTGTATCGGACCCAGGTCGGGCCGTTCGCTTCGGCTCAGGAGGCAAGCCGGTTTTGCGCCACCTACAAAGCGGCGGGCGGTCAGTGCTTCGTCCCCTAGGATGGCGGTTTAGAAATCCGCAAAGCCACGCGAGATCCATGGGTTCCTAGTCGATCTCGAAGTTCGCAAACCACGATGTCGCGCAAGATGCGAACTTCGGCATCGCGACATCAGCGCGCGGCGCGCGCTACGCTCACCTGCGGCTTGGTACTCGGCCCTCATGTCGGCACGTGCTTTCATCACCGGCACAGCCGGTCCGAGCCTCACCCCCGACGAACGCACGTTCTTGCGCGAGGCGGAGCCGTGGGGATTAATTCTCTTCAGTCGCAACATCGAGACTCCTACCCAAGTTCAAAGACTGACAGCATCTTTTCGCGATCTCCTGGGGCGCAACGCCCCCGTCCTCGTCGACCAGGAGGGCGGCCGTGTGCAGCGCCTCGGCCCTCCCCATTGGCCACTGTATCCGCCGGCGGCGGCATATACGTCGCTCTACCGTGCGGATGCGGCAAGCGGCTTGGCCGCCACCCGGCTCGGAGCCCGGCTGATCGCGCACGATCTCCTCGACGTGGGGATCGATATTGACTGCTTACCTGTCGCAGACGTGCCCGTTCCGGGGGCCCACTCCATCATTGGCGATCGTGCTTACGGCGATACCGTCGAGGAGGTTGTCGATTTAGGACGTGCGGCGGCGGAGGGCTTGTTAGCGCAGGGTGTGTTGCCCGTGCTCAAGCACATTCCCGGCCACGGCCGCGCGACGGCCGACAGTCACGTCGGCTTGCCGCGCGTCGACACCGACCATCGAACGCTGGCCGCGACCGATTTTGCCGCCTTTCGTGAATTGGGCGATCTGCCGGTCGCAATGACGGCCCACGTCGTCTATTCCGACATCGATCCTATTGCTCCTGCGACGACTTCCGTCACTGTGGTGAGGGAAGTGATTCGCGGTTGGATCGGGTTTCGCGGACTGCTCATGAGCGATGATATTTCGATGGGGGCTCTTGCCGGCTCCATTGGCGAGCGCGCACATGCCGCCTTGTCAGCAGGTTGCGACGTCGTGCTCCACTGCAATGGTAGCTTTGACGAGATGCAGGCTGTGGCAGCAGCCGTTCCGCCGCTCGGAGGTGCCGCCTCGATGCGCGCCGAAGCCGCGCTCGCCTGCCGCGTGCCGCACGTTGCGATGGCGCCAAGCGATGCCGACGACCTGCGTGCCCGCTGGACTGCACTGATGCTGCAAACCGCCACCGTTGGAAAGGGCCGCGCATGAGTGGCGATGAGCTCAAGTTTGAAGCTGATGTGGCGGTCGAGCGTGCAAGCGCCGAGCCGGCCCTCGTTGTCGATGTGGAGGGCTTTGAAGGACCGCTCGACCTGCTCCTGGTGTTGGCGCGCCAGCAAAAGGTTGATCTCGCAAAGATTTCTATTCTGGCGCTGGCCGATCAGTACCTCGTCTTCATAGAGGAGGCGAGCAAGCTCAGGCTCGAGCTCGCTGCTGATTATCTCGTGATGGCGGCCTGGCTCGCATATCTGAAGTCGCGCCTGCTGTTACCTGATGCGCATGCGCCCGAAGGACAAAGCGCGGAGGACATGGCCAATGCGCTGGCGCTGCGGCTGAAGCGACTCGAGGTGATCCGAGCGGTGGCCGAGCGCCTGTTCGACCGCGCTCAGCTCGATCGCGACGTGTTTCGCCGCGGGCAGCCGGAGCCGATTGCCCACATCAAGCATCCGCAATGGTCTGCCACTCTCTACGACCTTCTGTCGGCCTATGCCCAGCAGCGCCAACGGACCGCGCTCGGACATGTGCGCTTTGCCAAGCGGACCGTCTGGTCCCTGGTCGAAGCACGTGAGGCGCTCGAGCGCTTGATCGGCAATAGCTCGGATTGGGCACGCCTTGACGAATACCTGATCGCTTTCGTGGTCGAGCCCTCGCTCGCCGCTACCGTGCTTGCTTCGAGCTTTGCTTCGACGCTGGAGCTCGTTCGCGAAGGACGCATGGAGGTACATCAGCAGGGCGCCTTCGCACCGCTCTACGTGCGCAAGCGCCAGCTTTCTGTTGCGGGGCTGGGGACCAGCGGCGCCGCGGAGATCGGTGAGGCCAAGTCGTGAGGCCAAATCCGAAGGACAGTGTTGAGACGAGGAGGGGGTCTATGGCCAAGCTGAAGATTGTCGTGTCAGACGAGGAGCCGGAGGACGCAGCTGCTCCCCGCGCGGAGGAGTTGCGTCTGCTGGAGGCGATGCTGTTCGCGTCCGCAGAGCCGCTCGACGAAAAGGTGCTGGCCGAGCGTCTGCCGCAGAACCTCGATGTGCGGGAAGCGCTGGTGCGGCTGCAGGAGGACTATGCCTCCCGCGGCGTCAATCTGGTGCGCATCAACGGCAAATGGACCTTCCGAACTGCAAGCGATCTGTCCTGGCTTCTCAGCAAGGAAACGGTTGAAACCAGAAAACTCTCGCGTGCTGCGATCGAGACGCTCGCCATCATTGCCTATCACCAGCCGGTGACGCGGGCAGAAATCGAGGAGGTCCGCGGCGTGACCACCTCCAAAGGCTCGGTCGACGTCTTGCTCGAGACCGGGTGGATTCGTCCGCGCGGACGGCGCAAAGCCCCAGGCAGGCCGGTGACATATGGGACCAACGAAGAGTTTCTTTCGCATTTTGGCCTCGACTCTCTGGGGGATCTGCCGGGTCTCGACGAGCTGAAGGGTTCGGGGCTATTGGATGGCAGGCTGCCATCAGGTTTTTCCGTGCCAATGCCCTCTGACGATCCAGCGTTGCGTGAAGACGAGGACCCACTGGAGCCGCAGGATCTGGATCTCGGTCTCGCGCCGCCGGCCGAACGCACGGATTCGACTGAGTAGGCGTGCCGGCGCACTCAATTGCGTCGCTCACCGGGTGTGTGCGGCGAGCTAAGTGACGAAAGCTGGTGCGGCTTTCTCCCGTACGGTCCTTGTTTTTACGTGCGTCGCCGCCTAGGTTGGGACCATCACCCAGGAGGGCGGGCCCGTGCGGCCCAGTGGGCCAGCGGGCCCCGTCGCTACGAGGATACGCGCATGGGTTCAATGAGCATGTGGCACTGGATCATCGTGCTGGCGGTCGGTCTTCTGCTGTTCGGAGGCCGCGGCAAGATTTCCGACCTGATGGGCGACTTCGCCAAGGGAATAAAGTCGTTCAAGAAGGGCCTTTCGGAAGACGAAAAGACCGAAGAGCCGGTCAAGCCCGACCCCATGAAGAGCATCGATCACCAGGCCGCAAGCGGCTCGCAGACCGGCGCCACGACAGCGACCACGTCGAGCGAGGCGCGCAAGGTCGGCTGACGCAGGTCACGCTGCTCGCCGTCGCTGTGGCGTGCCGGTCGCGATCTTTGCAGCCGCCGGAGATATCGCCATGTTCGACATCGGATGGAGCGAGCTCCTTCTCATCGGCATCGTTGCCCTGGTTGTCATCGGACCCAAGGAGCTTCCTGGAGCGCTGCGCACGCTTGGGCAGTTCACCGGTAAGCTTCGGCGCATGGCATCCGAGTTCCAGAGCCAGTTTCACGAAGCCATGCGTGAAGCGGAAATGGCTGACCTCAAGAAGGAGGTCGACGAGCTCACCAGCAAGGCACAGAGCTACGCCAACTTCGATCCGGTCAGCGACATCCGCAAGGAGCTGGAAAGCACGCAGCACCACATCGAAGACTCGCTAGCTGATAAGCCGGCGCAGCCTCCGCAGCCTGCAGCGGCTGCCGATCCCGCCTTGCCGGCGGCTGCGGTGCCCGCGGCGATCGAGCCTTCTAGCCAAAGCGGTGGTGATCAGCCGAGCGCGAGCGCTGGCCTCGAGCCCGTCAAGCCGAGTGCCGGAGGTCCGGCGGCATGACGGACCTCAATGACGAGGAAAGACGCCGCCGAGAGGAGGACGAGAAGGAGATCGATGCGTCGAAAGCGCCGCTGATGGAGCACTTGATCGAGCTGCGGTCCCGGCTCATCAAGGCTCTGGTTGCCTTTTTCGCGATGTTTGCGATCTGTTTCGTATTCTCAACGCAGATCTTCAACGTGCTGGTCTGGCCTTACGCATGGGTCGCGGGCACTGACAAGACCGGGATGATCTATACCGCTCTGCTGGAGCTCTTTTTCACGCATCTGAAGGTGGCGATGTTCGGCGCGGCCTTTCTGTCATTTCCCGTGGTCGCCTCGCAGATCTACATGTTCGTCGCGCCCGGGCTCTATCGGCACGAACGCCAGGCCTTTCTGCCGTATCTCTTCGCTACCCCCGTCTTTTTCGCGCTCGGCAGTCTCGTCGTGTACTTCATCGTCATGCCGATGCTGATCCGCTTCTCGCTCAGCATGGAGCAGCCGGGGGGCCCAGGTCAGACGCCGATAACTTTGATGCCCAAGGTGGGCGAGTATCTCTCGCTGATCATGTCCCTCGTTTTTGCATTCGGGGTTGCGTTTCAGCTGCCCGTCATACTGACTCTGCTCGGGCGCGTCGGCATCATCACGGCGCAGCAGCTGAAGGAAAAGCGGCGCTATTTCATTGTCGGCGCATTCGTGATTGCTGCCGTTCTCACTCCCCCCGATGTCCTTAGCCAGCTCTCGCTGGCGCTGCCGCTGCTGCTCCTCTACGAAGGCTCGATCTGGGCGGTGCAGGTGGTCGAGAAGAAGGCTCGCGCCACCAACTCCGCGGCCGCCAAGGCGCAGCCCAATCCAGCCGAGTAAAGTGGGCAGGGAAAAGCGGCTTCATGCACGATATCAAATGGCTGCGTGAGCACGCGGACGAGTTCGACCAAGGCCTGGCGCGGCGTGGCTTGCCCGCACAGGCGCGGCAACTGCTCGCCATCGACGAGACGCGCCGCGCTGCCATCCAGAAGGCGGAAGCGGCACTCGCCCGCCGCAACGCGGTGGCGCGCGAGATTGGCGCCGCCAAGAGAAGCAACGAGGAAGCCACCGCTCAGTCGCTGCTTGGCGAGGTCGGCGCTCTCAAAGAGCAGATCCCCGCATTGGAGTCGGAGGCGAGCAAGGCGTCCCGCGACCTCGATGAGGCGATTGCGCAGATCCCCAATCTACCGCTGGCCGACGTGCCCGACGGCAAGGACAGCAGTGACAACATCGAGCATCATCATTTTGGTGCTCCGCGCACGTACGGCTTTGCGCCTAAGCAACATTTCGAGCTGGGCGAAGCGCTGGGGCAAATGGACTTCGAAACCGCAGCCAAGCTGTCGGGTGCCCGCTTCGTTCTTTTGCGTTCGGGCTTGGCGCGGCTCGAGCGGGCGCTCGGACAATTCATGCTCGACCTGCATACGGGAACGCATGGATACCAAGAGATTGCGCCGCCGCTGCTGGTACGTGACGAGGTGATGTATGGCACTGCGCAACTGCCGAAGTTCAGAGACGATCAGTTCGTAGTGACCAATACCGAGACGCTGCAGCAGGCTTTCGGCCGCGCCCTTGAGGAGGCAGCGACCGAGACTTCTCCTCGAATATCGATCGAGCAGCGTGTTACCCAGGCGCTGAACCGATTGTGGCTGATACCCACGGCCGAGGTGCCGCTCACGAATGTGGTGCGCGACGCAATTCTCGAGATGAATTCGCTGCCGATGCGCTTGACGGCCCTTACCCCGTGTTTCCGCGCCGAAGCCGGTGCTGCCGGAAAAGATACCCGCGGCATGATCAGGCAGCACCAGTTCAACAAGGTCGAGCTTGTCTCCATCACGGCACCTGAGCAGAGCAAGGACGAGCATGAGCGCATGCTCTCCTGCGCCGAAGAGGTGCTCCGGCGGCTCGATCTGCATTATCGGGTGGTGACCTTGTGCACCGGTGACATGGGTTTCCCCTCGCAAAAAACCTACGACATCGAGGTGTGGCTACCGGGGCAGAAAGCTTATCGCGAGATCTCATCATGCTCGCAGTGTGGTGACTTCCAGGCTCGCCGCATGAATGCGCGGTTTCGCGACAGCGCGAATAGGCGTGAGCTGCGATTTGTCCACACCCTCAACGGCTCGGGCGTCGCCGTCGGCCGGGCGCTCATCGCAATCATGGAAACTTATCAGCAGCAGGACGGCTGCATTGCCATTCCGCAGGCGCTCGAGCCCTATATGGCTGGGCTGAAGGCGATCGACCGCGTCAAATGATCCGTTTTGCCCGCTTGCATGATGCGCTCTGCGGCGGCTGGTGCGTTCCCGGTCGATAACGGCACCGATGCGAATTCTCATCACCAACGACGATGGCATCCATTCGGAAGGGCTCGAAGCGTGCCTTGAGATCGGCCAGGCGCTCTCGCGCGATGTTTGGGTGGTCGCACCGGAATTCGACCAGTCCGGCGTGTCCCACTCCCTCTCGCTGAATGATCCGCTGCGACTGCGCGAAATTGCGGAGCGCCGCTATGCGGTCAAAGGGACGCCAACGGACTGTGTCATCATGGGTGCGCGCCACATCATCAAGGACCGTCCCCCCAATCTCTTGCTCTCGGGGGTGAATCGCGGACGCAACGCGGGCGAGGATGTGATCTACTCCGGTACAGTTGCGGGCGCCGTGGAAGGGACCATTCTGGGCGTCCCCTCGTTCGCACTGTCGCAGTCGTATAAGTCGCGCAGCGGCGAGCCGCCGCACTGGGAGACCGCAGTACGATATGGGCCCGAGATCATCCGCCGTGTGCTCGACACGGGCATTCCGCGCGATGTGCTGATCAACGTGAATTTTCCAGACTGTCCGCCCGGCGAGGTGAAGGGTATCTCGGTCACGAACCAGGGCCGCAACCGCCAGGACCGCCTGCACATCGATGCGCGCCAGGACGGGCGCGGCAATGCCTATTTCTGGATCGCTTACGTGCGCGTGCGAACTGTGCCGCCTGCCGATGGCAGTGACATTTCCGCGCTCAACGATAACCGTATCGCGATCACTCCGCTGCGGCTGGATATGACAGATGAGCCATTCCTCACCCGCCTGACGGAGGTGTTCGATTGAACGCGGGATCGGCCCACTATTTGAGAGCTGCCTCGAGCGCCCGCTTGAGCCCTTCGATCTGAAACGGCTTTTTCAGGATGGGCCGGTCCCGGTATGGCTCCGGCAACCCGCGCTCGCCGTAACCCGTGGCAAACACGAAGGGCGTGCCGCGGGATGCGAGGGCGTCAGCGACCGGCACAATGGGATGACCGCCGAGATCGACGTCGAGAATAGCGACATCGAAGCTTTTGTTCGCGACCGCGCTGAGCGCTTCATCGAGGCGTCCAGCTTCGGCGCCGACCGTGTAGCCGAGCTCATCCAGCATGTCCTCCAGGAGCATGCGGATCATCAGCTCATCTTCCACGATCAGAATGTGCTTGCCGTTGGGGCGTGCCCCCATCCTTCGACCTCCGGTTCAGGTCCAAATTACACAGAATGGTGGCTGGATTGAATAGGGCCGGTGGGACCCCGGCAGCCTTGCGGTGGCCGCCCTCATCAAAACTATCGAGATGGCGCGACTTCGGGGGTAAGCTCGCGCGGGAGGCAAAGCCGTGCCCAACCACCTGCCTGCGGATGACAATGTGGGCCGTATGCAGTTCCTGCTGGCCCTGCGCCAACGCGGCATCACTGATGCCAGCGTGCTGCGCGCGATGGACGAAGTGCCGCGCGAGCATTTCGTCGAGAGCCCGTATGTCGAGGAAGCCTATGCCGACCAGGCGCTGCCGATCGCTTGCGGGCAAACGATAAGCCAGCCCTATGTCGTGGCCTACATGACCGAGCAGCTGCGGCTCGAGCCCGAGCATCGCGCTCTCGAGATTGGCACCGGATCGGGGTATCAAGCCGCCATTTTGTCACGCCTCGCGCAGAACGTGGTCAGCATTGAGCGATACCGCACGCTCGCTGAGCGGGCCCGAAATCGCCTGGCGGCACTCGGCTATGACAATGTCGAGGTGCGGGCAGGTGATGGTTTGGCAGGAGCGCCTGACCGTGCTCCTTTTGACCGCATCATCATCACTGCGGCTGCTGAAAGCGTGCCCGACGCGCTGCTGGAGCAATTGAGCGAAGGCGGGGTCTTGATCCTTCCACTGGGTTCACACACAGGGACGCAGCACCTCGTGAAGCTCACCAAGGGCGCAGCTGGCCTCGCGCGAGAGACGCTCATTGGCGTGCGTTTCGTGCCGCTGCTGCCGGGCCCGGCACACGAGCTCTGATTCCTCGTTTGCATTTGCCGAGAACCACGACACTGCCGGAAGTGCAAAAGTAAGGTTGAGAGGGCGTAATCATTTAATTGTTGTTTACCCGCGCGGTGTTTACTGCGGCCCTGTATTGCGTACCGAGTGGGTAACAATGTCCCGCGTGACCGAGTTGCGGCGCGTCTGGTGCTGGCCACGAGCCGCTGCGCTAACGCTGATGACGATCAGTGTCGCCGCCTGCAGCAATGAATCGTCGCGTTTCAACGACGATCCTTTTCGCCCCAGCTCGGAAGCAACCGGGTCGGTCGGCCAAGCTCAGGCGGTGCCGACCGGCGCCGTGGAGGCTCGTCCGCTTCCCCCGCAAGCCGCGGCCGTGCAGCCGCTACCGCCCACCACCGGCACGGCAGGCGGTGGCCGCGGCATAGCCTCGTACACGCCAAATCCCAGTCCAGCGCGCCTGCGACCCGCCGGGAACGCGGAAGTGACCGGGTCGCTGGTGGCCGCGCCGAAGCCTGGCCCTTCAGGGCATTGGACCTGGGATGGCGGCACTCCAGTTACGGTGGCGAACGGCGACACCGTCGACGCTATCGCACGCCGCTACGGCGTACCGGGCTCGGCCATCATTCAGGCCAACAATCTGCCATCGCCGCCCACGGTGCACGCCGGCCAGCAGCTGGTCATCCCACGTTACAGCGCGGCCCCGGGCGCGGTCACTCGTCCGGGCCTGCCGGCGCACAAGCCAGCCGCCGTTCCGGCCATGAGTCAAAGCGGCAGCCCTGGCGTGCACGTTGTGGCCCCGGGGGAGACGCTCAGCAAGATCGCGCGTCTCTACGGCAAGCGCGTCGATGAAATCGCCCGCGCCAACAATCTCGCCCCTGCGACGAGACTGAATGTAGGCGATCGGCTGACGATACCAGGTGTGCGCAGCGCAGCAGCGGGTGCGGCCGGGAAGACTGCGCCGGCGCTCGCGCAAGGAAAGACCGTGACGTCGCAGACGGCCGCGGCGGAAGGCGAGACTGCGGCGAGCGCCAGCGTTTTCACGCCAGTCGACCCCCCCGCCAGCAAGGATGCCGGGAAGTCGGCCGAGGCCACCGGCTCACTGCCAAAATTGCGATGGCCGGCCAATGGTCGCGTGATCGCCGGATTCGGCCCGAGCACAAACGGTCAGCAGAATGACGGCATCAACATCGCCTTGCCCGAGAACACCCAGGTGAAGGCGGCTGAAGACGGGGTGGTCGCCTATGCCGGCAACGAGCTCAAGGGCTATGGCAATCTGGTTCTGGTCCGCCACCCGAACGGCTATGTAACAGCCTACGCTCACGCGAAGGAGCTGCTGGTCAAGCGGGGAGACCAGGTGAAACGCGGGCAAGTCATCCTGCGTTCGGGCCAGACCGGCACCGTCAACTCGCCGCAACTCCATTTTGAGGTTCGCAAAGGCGCAACGCCGATGGACCCAACGAGGTTCTTGGGCGGCGCCTAGACGATCCGCCGCCGGGCTTCCGCTGATCGGGTTTGTCGCGCGTAGAGCCTGACACAGGACGTCGTGTTTTCAGGCCATCCCATGGCTCAAGCTGACCCCGAGCCGCCCCGCGAGATCCTGGACGAATTGCCAAGCGACCCGACCGGAGCGCGCGCCGCGCGTTGTGGCCCATTCCAGCGCCTCACGATGGAGCTCATCGCGCCCGCACGCGATTGCGTAATAGGTGACATACCCATCGACCATCGCCAGGAACTCGTCCTGGCTGCAGCGATGAAATCCCAGCCAGAGTCCGAATCTGTCAGAGAGTGAGACTTTCTCCTCCACGGCTTCGCCGGGGTTGATGGCGGTCGAGCGCTCGTTTTCCATCATGTCGCGCGCCATGAGATGGCGCCGATTGGATGTCGCGTAGAAAACGACATTGTCAGGACGACCCTCAATGCCGCCCTCCAGCATGGCCTTCAGCGACTTGTAGGTGGTGTCCTCGACCTCGAATGAAAGATCATCGCAGAATACGATGAAACGATAAGGTGCGTTACGCACCAGGCTCATAAGATTGGGCAGGCTTTCGATGTCCTCGCGATGAATCTCGATGAGCTTGAGCCGGCCGCGCCGTTCAGCCTGCGCTCTCTTGTCGTGATGCGCCACGTTCACGGCAGCATGCACAGCCTTGACCAATGAAGACTTGCCCATTCCGCGCGCGCCCCACAGAAGGGCATTGTTGGCGGGCAGCCCACGGGCAAACCGCTGCGTGTTGTCAACCAGCACGTCGCGAACGCGATCGATACCCTTGAGGAGAGACATTTCGACGCGATTGACCCTGTTGACCGGCAGAAGCTGACCATCGGGAAGCCAGGAGAAAGCATCGGCGCCGTCGAACTGCGGGGGGCTCGGAGCGGCGGGAGCGAGGCGCTCGAGTGCGTCTGCTATCCTCTCCAGCATGAGCCGCTGCGAAGCAGAGCCGTTGCCTGCTCGGCCGGTCGCTCTGCCGCCTGCGGATCGCCTGTTGGGGGTTCGGGGCATGGAATGAGGAGCTTGCGAAGCACCCTTACCGAGGCGCGGCAGACGCTGCAAGAGAGGAGCCTAAAAGCCTGCCAAAACTGAAGGTTTCGACTTCGGCCCCAGGCCTTTGCACGACATTGCAATTGGGCCCCTGACGGCTATAGTCCGCGCCGATTTCATCGCCGCCGGCGCGGGCTCAAGAGAGCGCCAAATCCAGCCGCAAGGACGTCAAGATGCTCGTCACGCCCGCGTATGCCCAGATGGGTCTGTTCAGCGGCGACAACCCCATGCTGCAATTGCTGCCCTTCGTCTTGATCTTCGTCATCATGTATTTTTTGATCCTGCGGCCGCAGCAGAAACGGGCCAAGGATCACCAGGAGTTGGTCAAGAACTTGCGTCGTGGGGACAGTGTTGTTACGTCAGGCGGACTGATGGGTAAGGTGACGAAGGTGGTCGATGACGACCACATCGAGGTTGAGATCGCTGATGGCGTGCGCGTGCGCCAAGTCCGTTCAATGGTGTCGGGCGTGCGCACCAAGGGCGAACCAGTCAAGGACGACGCGAGCAAGGGTTAGTGTCTCGATTTCGAAGCTCGCATGGTATGCGGCAGCATGCTCTGCGAGCTTCGAAAGCGAGAGACACGAGTATGACGGTTCAGAAATCCGCATCATCTTTCCGCAAGCTCATCATGCGGACCTCTGAACCAAAGCCACACGAGATCCATACTGACCCACTGTCCTTGGATTGCGGAGTTCGCAAACTACGCTGTCGCCATGCGAGCTTCGGAATCGGGACACTAGTAACCTGATCGGCCGCGTTCCGGTCCGATCTTTGTGGCGGCGAGCATCGTTGCGCCGGAACCATCATGCTGAATATTTCGACGTGGAAAGCGACTGCGATTTTGCTGACGGCATTCATCGTCTGCATGTGCGCTGTGCCAAATTTCTTCCCCGAATCCACCGTGAAGCGCTGGCCTGCATGGGCGCAGCGGCACGTGGTGCTCGGCCTGGATCTGCAGGGCGGCTCGCACATTCTGCTGGAGGTCGATCAGAACGACGTGAAGCGGCAGAAGCTCCTCGCCGTCCAGGACGATGTACGCAAGGTGTTGCGCGAGGCTCGGGTCGGCTTGACCGGTGCGCCCATCATCCGCGGGAACTCGGTCGAGGTGCGGATCCGCGAATCCGACCTGCAGGCGGGGCTTGCGAAGCTGCGTGACCTCGCCCAGCCGCTCGGCGGGTTTCTGGGTACCACGGGGGCCCGCTCGCTGGATGTGGAGAACGTCGGCGGTGGTCTCGTCCGCTTGACCGTGACTGATCCGGCAATTCTCGAGCGGGTACGGCAGGTGGTGGATCAATCGGTCGAGATCATCAACAAGCGGGTCAATCAGCTGGGGCTTGTCGAGCCTTCGATTCAACGTCAGGGCAATGATCGCATTCTGGTGCAGGTACCCGGCCTGGGAGATCCGCAGCAGCTGCTCGACATTCTGGGCAAGACCGCCAAACTGACATTCCGGCTGGTCGACACTTCGATGCCGGCGGAGCAGGCCGTGCAGACGCGGCCGCCGGCGGAATCGGAGATCGTCTACGGGACCAAGGCAGAGAACCGGCAGCCGTATCTTCTCGAGAAGCGAGTAATTGTTTCAGGTGACGAGCTCACCGACGCGCAGCCCGGCTTTGATCAGCGGACGAGCGAACCCATCGTCTCTTTCAAATTCAACACATCGGGAGCCCGCAAGTTTGCGCAGGTGACGCAAGAGAATGTGGGGCGGCCCTTCGCCATCGTGCTCGATGACGAGGTGATCTCCGCACCGGTGATCCGTGAGCCGATCATTGGCGGTGCCGGGCAGATCTCGGGAAGCTTCACCGTTGAATCAGCAAATAACCTTGCCATTCTGCTGCGTGCCGGTGCGCTGCCGGCGAAGCTCACCGCCATCGAGCAACGCGTGGTAGGGGCGGGCCTTGGTCAGGATTCAATCGAGAAAGGGAAGCTTGCATCGTATTTTGGCGCTGCGCTCGTGGTCATCTTCATGGTGGTCACGTATGGCATCTTCGGCGTATTCGCGAGCGTCGCAGTGGGAATCAATGTCGGCATGATCTTCGGCGTGCTGTCGCTCCTGAATGCCACGCTCACACTTCCCGGCATTATCGGCATCGTGCTCACGATCGGCATTGCTGTCGACAGCAACGTTCTGATTTACGAACGCATCCGCGAGGAGGTTCGGACCGGCCGTACGCCGATCACCGCGATTGATGCCGGTTTCACGCGTGCGCTCGCCACCATTCTCGACTCGAACATCACGACCTTCATTGCGGCAGCGGTCCTTTTCTTTTTCGGCAGCGGGCCGGTACGCGGTTTTGCCGTGACACTCGGTGTCGGCATCGTGACCACGGTCTTTACCGCGTTCACTCTGACGCGGCTGATTGTGGCCTGGTGGGTGCGCTGGGCACGGCCGCGACAGCTCGCGATTTCATGAAATCGAGGCCGATGTGCGCCTGCACCATGCTATTCCGCTCCTGCGCATCGTCCCGGACGACACGAAGTTCGATTTCATGCGCTTTCGGCGCATCAGCTTTCCGGTATCTGCGGCGCTCTCGATCCTGGCGATCCTGCTCTACTTCTTCCACGGACTGAATTTCGGCATCGACTTCATCGGCGGCACACTGATCGAGGTGCAATCCAAGAGCGGACCCGCCGACCTTGCCAAGATGCGGACGACCTTGAGCGAGCTCGGCCTGGGCGACGTGCAATTGCAGCAGTTCGGCGGACCGGAAAATGTCCTCATCCGCGTTGCGCAGCAGCCCGGAGGAGAGGGGGCCCAGCAGGCGGCCAAGGTGAAGGTCCGCCAGGCTCTTGGCAGCGACGTCGATGTCAGACGTGAGGAGGTGGTCGGCCCGCGCGTCTCAACGGAGCTCCTCGCCAAAAGTACGATCGGCCTCGGGCTCGCGATTTTGGCGATCCTGATTTATCTGTGGTTCAGGTTCGAATGGCAGTTCGCGCTCGGGGCGATGATCGCAAACGTGCACGACCTGGTGCTGACCATCGGCTACATGTCGCTCACGCAGATCGATTTCGACCTTGCAAGCATCGCTGCGCTGCTGACCATTCTCGGCTACTCGCTCAACGATACGGTGGTGATCTACGACCGCATCCGCGAGATGCTGCGGCGTTACAAGCGTATGCCGATGCCGGAGCTGCTCAACGTGTCGGTCAATTCGACGCTGTCGCGGTCGATCATTACCCACGTCACTGTCACGCTCTCGCTGCTTGCTTTGCTGTTCTTCGGCGGGCACGCCATTCACAGCTTTGTGGCCACCATGATCTTCGGCGTGGTGCTGGTCGGCACATACACGTCGGTGTTCATTGCTGCTCCGATCCTCATCTATCTCGGGGTCGGCACCTCGCGCATGGAAACGGACGCGCGCGTTGCCGCCAAGGCGCGCCCCTGAGCGCGGTCAGCAATAGGCGCCCGGAGTCTCGTCGGACAGTTCGGGAGCTCCGCAGGGTACCCTCAAAGGTCCTTCAATCGTAACCGTGAGCCGCCTCAGCCATGCTGTCGGCAGCCGCTTTTGCTCATTGTGCGGCGCTGGTTCGTGCGGCCGACCGTGATCGGTTCATTGCCACCCTGTTTGCTCCGGCCGAGCGTCGGAGTGCTCTGCACGCCCTCTACGCCTTCAAGATCGAGATCGCCCGCGTGCGCGAGGTGGTGCGCCAGCCGCTCGCTGGCGAGATTCGTTTGCAGTGGTGGAGTGATCTGCTCGACGGCACTGCGCGCGGTGACGCACAGGCCAATCCGGTTGCGCTGGCGCTCACCGAGACGATCGCCCGATACGCGTTGCCCCCCGATCTGCTGCGGGCGCTGATCGAGGCACGCCGGCTGGACCTCTACGACGAGCCCATGGCAGGGCGTGCCGAGCTCGAGAGCTACGCGGCAGGTTCGAGCCCGATCCTGCCCGCCGCGCGCATTCTCAGCGGCGGCGACGATCCGGGGATTGGCCCGCTCGCTCACCACGCCGGCATTGCCAGTGAGCTAGCCCGACTGCTCAGTGCTTTTCCTCTTCACGCGCCCCGGGCTCAGCTTTTCGTGCCGACAGAGGTTCTTCAACGTCATGGATGCGATCGCGCGGACCTCGCGCAAGGCAGGGCCACGCCGGCGCTCCGTGCCGCCCTTGGCGAGTTGCGGAGGCTTGCGCGCGAGCACCTCGCTCAAGCCGGCGCTTTGCTCGCGACCTCACCCCAGGCCATCGTTCCGGCGCTGCTGCCCTTGGCGCCCGTCGGCGCCACGCTCAAGGCCATGGACGGCCGCACTTACGATCCATTTGTGCCGATTTCGCTCGCGCCTTGGCGGCGTCAGTGGCTGATCTGGCGTGCAGCACGCGACCCAGAACGCATGTTCCGTTAGCGGAGTTTCCCTGAGAGCGACTCCGCAACCATACCGCGGGTCAGCGTCTCATCTGGCTCGCCCTTGCGCGCGATCACCAGGAACTGCTTCCCTACCACCCACCACATGAACGGCATCTTCAGGTACATCGATACGAGCACATCCGCACTCGGCAGCCGCGATTTCATGGTGTACGGCAGAAAGCGCGGGATGTTGCGGATCACCCTGAAGCCATGTTGATGCAAGCCCTCCTGCAGTGACAAGTGCGAGAGCGGCAGGTAGTGATCGTAGAAATCCCAATACTCCTTGTAGGCGTACCGGATGTTGGGGCCGAGAACGATGAAGCGCCCGCCGTCACGCAGCACTCTCCGTACTTCATCAAAGACCAAGTCGAGGTCATGCTTGCTGGGCAGGTGTTCCAGGAAATTTGAGGTAAAGACAACGTCCTGACTGTCGCTCGCAACCGGAGACAGGTCGGTCGCCTTCGTGTGCACGAACCGCGCTTCCGAGCAAAGATGCTTGGGCGAATCCGAGTTGAGGTCGACGCCGATTTTTGATCTTGCCGCGACGTTGTTGATGAATTCGCCATATCCGCAACCGAGATCGAGGACGTCCTTGTCCGGACCGATCAGTGGATTGAAAAAGTCTGTGCAGAGGACACGCCAAACTGCGTTGCGTTTGCTGAGGCCGGTGCTCTCGAAGCGATCGCGGTAAATGGTGTCCAGCGAGATCATGTGCAGTACGGCAGATCGGCGCAGCTCGGATTGTCAGCCCAGTCGTGCTGTTGAGCGTGCCCGCACGAACTCCTCAACGACTAGTCGCAATCATCAACACGTGCAAGCATGGTCCTCTCGGCCCATTTCCATGGCCGCCATAAAGTCGGACGACCTCACTCAGCCGCGGCTGCGGTGATCCCTGCCATCCAGGTCTCCAGGTCATCCAGCGCCCGCGCAGTGAGCGCGCGTTTCTTCACGAGGCTTTTTTCTGGCCCGCGCAGCCGTCGGCCGCTCTGGTTCGTGAGGGCCTGGGCGAGGGGAGGGAACAGCCCAAAGTTGATGTTCATGGGCTGATAAGAGCGTGCACCCGCATCGATGGTCTCGATATGACCACCGGTAATATGACCGAGGAGAGCGCCATGGGCGCTGGTGGGCGGTGGTGGCGCGATCTGCTCGCCACGCCGCTCCGCCGCGGCGAAGCGGCCGGCCAGTAGACCGGTCGCAGCGGATTCCACGTATCCCTCGCAGCCGGTGATCTGGCCGGCAAAGCGCAGTCGTGACGCTGCTTTCAGACGCAAAGTCCGATCGAGCAGCTTGGGAGCGTTGATGAAGGTGTTGCGATGTAGTCCCCCGAGCCGCGCGAACTCGGCCTGTTGCAAGCCCGGGATGGTGCGGAAAATCCGTGTCTGCTCGCCATGCCTGAGCTTGGTCTGGAAACCCACGATGTTGAACAGCGTACCAAGCTTGTTATCCTGCCGCAGCTGCACCACGGCGTAGGGCTTCTCTGTGCCGGGGTACGGATTGGTAAGCCCGAACGGCTTCATCGGGCCGTGCCGCAGAGTCTCTCGGCCGCGCTCGGCCATGACCTCGATTGGAAGGCAGCCATCGAAATAGGGGGTTGTCCGCTCCCATTCGTGGAACGCGAGTTTGTCACCGGCGATCAGCGCGTCCACGAAGCGCTCGTATTGCTCACGTGTGAGCGGGCAATTGATGTAGTCCGCCCCCGAGCCGCCTGGACCCTCCTTGTCATAGCGTGACTGCAGCCATGCGACAGACATGTCGATCGTATCGCGGTGGACGATCGGCGCTATGGCGTCGAAAAAGGCGAGGGCGTCCACACCGGTCAGTTTGGCAATGGCTGCGGCGAGGGGGGCAGAAGTAAGTGGGCCGGTGGCGATGACCACACTGTCCCAATCCTCCGGCGGCATTTCAGTGATCTCTTCCCTCGAGATTTCGACAGCGGGATGTTCGGCCAGAGTAGCCGTGACCGCCGCGGCAAATCCCTCCCGGTCGACGGCAAGGGCGCCGCCGGCCGGCACCTGATTGGAGTCTGCGGCGCGCATGATCAGCGAATTCAGCCGCCGCATTTCCTCGTGCAGGAGGCCGACGGCATTCTGCTCCTTGTCATCCGAGCGGAAGGAATTGGAGCAGACCAACTCGGCCAGAGCGTCGGTCTGGTGCGCCGCAGTCGTGCGCAGAGGACGCATTTCATGGAGCACGACTGGCACGCCCGTTTTGGCGAGCTGCCAAGCGGCCTCGCAGCCGGCAAGACCGCCTCCGATAACGTGGACGGGAGCATTCGCCGATTTCAGCTCCATGCGGGACACCGGGCTCGTTTCAGACGAAACAGCCTTGGCCTAGCGCTCCTTGCAAGTCCCGAACAGGCATGGGAGAGAAAAACGTAATATAATGCCTCGCATTAGGTGCGTCTGAGTTCCTGAGAGCAGAGATGACCGGTGCCGTCGCGCTCCTCGTGTTTGTGACCTTTCAGCGATTCGTCGAGTTCATCTGGGACTGGCAGAACACGCGACGATTGCGCGCCGCCGGCGCCATAGAATTCGGCGGGCTGCATTACCCGGTCATGATGCTCGTGCATGCGAGCTGGCTGGCGGGCTTATGGGTGTTGGGCCATGACCGCGCGGTCATCCCGATCTATGTCATCGCCTTCCTGCTGCTGGAGGTCTGCCGGTACTGGGTGCTTGCCACGCTTGGACGCCGCTGGACAACGCGCGTCATCGTGCTCCCCGGCGCGCCTCTGATCGAAAGCGGCCCATACCGCCTGATGCGGCACCCGAATTATGTGATTGTGGCTGGAGAGCTCGTGCTAGTGCCGCTCGCGCTTGATCTGCCGCTCTACGCCCTAGCTTTCCTGGTGCTCTATGCTGTGGCGGCCTTCCTGCGCATCCAGGTGGAGAATTCTGCCCTTGCCTGGGGCCCGCAGGAGGTGAGCACAGCGCAGGTCCGGCCGCCCACCTCCTGAGCCATTCCTGAATTGCAGAGCAAAAGCGCCGGCCTCAGGCCGGCGCTTTGCCCATGTAGCCTTACTGTTCGCTCGAATTGTCCCAGGCCACGCGCGGAATGTCGCCGCGGGTGAGGCCGATATCCGCCAATTCGCGGTCTCCTAGCTGATTTAGCTCCCGCAGGCTGGCATTGTACCTCTTCCACGAGCGAAGGAAATTCATAATGGCGACGAGCATGCGATTGTCCTTTCTCTGAAATCGAAATGGAGCGTCCTCAATCGCAGAAATATGGTTCCATATTGCGGCGCAACAGGGTTTATGCTGCGCCGCAGCTATGTGCAAAACGCATGCCTTTGGGGCAATATGGCGCAATGGGGCAATCAGCCCCCGGGGGGTCGCGCCGCGCGTCCGTGCGGTCTGTGGATGGAGCAAGGCGGCGGCCACCGCTGCCCCGCTCACGTCGTGCCGGCCAACCTCGCCAATGGTTCCGCCGCCGCCGAACGCCCCGAAATCAAGTACTTGAAATGTCTCGCCGTGATAGGGCGAGAACTCGGGCCTGACCTTCCAAACAACGATGCCTCGCCACCATGGCTGCGCCGTGCTCAACAAGCCGGTCGACCAGCGATTAGGACGAGATCATGTCCACCGGGCCACGCCCACGTAAACGGGCCGATCAGTTCAAATCACCTGGATTTGGCTATAAGCTCCATGGGGGATTGCTGTGCCGTATTCGGCCTGATCGCAAGAGGCTCGACCAAGCGGCACTACTCTACTGAAGTTCAAGTCTGGTTGGCGAAAGCACCTGATCAGCGAAAATCTTGCGCGGCTAAGCGCGACCTGAAAAATGGCTGCGGCCTTCACATCGAGCGAACTGAATTGGCGGCGTTCATCGCATTCCTCGAATACGTCCGGCAGAACCGGTGGCCGCTGAGCGCATCGGCGTTGATCGTGTACCTGATGGTGCTACCTGTCATGGCCTTCACTATCGTCATGGCAGACGACTGGCTGTTTATGTTTGATCCGCGCGGCCGGCTCGAGTGGTACTACGGGATCGGCCGTGTCGGGGCGGACTACGTTCGCGCAATCTTGGCGCCGCTCATGTCTCCGCACTACACGCTCGTCCTCTTTATCGCAGGATTACTCACCTGTGCCACGACGCTGGCCTTTCTGCTTCGCGTTTCTAAACCGAGACACATTGTCCTATTCGTGCTGCTCTTTGTCATGTTCCCGGTTCACCTCGAGAATATGTATTACAAGGATAACCATGCTTCCCTCGCGGTAGCTTATATCTTTTCGAGCGCTTACCTGATCGTGCTATTTGGCGCGAATGGGATCGGAGCAAAGCGCGTAGCAGGACTGGTGGTTCTGTTCCTATGCGCAATCCTGATTCATCAGACCGTCGCGCTGTTCATCCTTGCTGCATTTCTCGCTGTTTGGCTCGTGAATCTTTTAAGCCGGGATGCCAGCACCATCGCTGATGTCAGGTTTCCGCTCGCACTGCTCGTCCTCAGCGCCGCAATTTCGGCTCCCCTCTACGTGGCTATCGTCGCCTATCATCAGACGTTAGTCGATCGATGGCCCATCCCCAAAGACTATCTTTTAATGGAGTCCCTTAATCGAACGATGGCCGAATTCCTGACCTCATTCCAGACCTTCTTCGCGCATCTCATGCAGTTCTTGTTTCGCGGCCAACACCTCATCCCCTTCGTGATCAAGATGGGGTTTCTCTTCATGCTGATTGTTGTCAGCGCCGATGTGTTGCGGCGATATGGCCGTAAATCAGTGCTCCCGCTCATGATCTTTGTCGCGCTGCTCGCAGCACCATGGAGCCTCGGACTGGTCAGGACTTCATGGACAACTTACAAATATACCGCGATCCATCTGCCACTCGCCGTCATATATCCCACGATCTTTGTGCTTTACGTCCGCAGCGTGCGCCAAGGCAGCCTTTTGTACGGGGCTGGGCTTGTCGCAGTGTCGTTCGTGATCCTACTATTCTTCCAAGCACATTCGAACGTCGCATTCGCCGCGAAGAACACGCTTGAACGGGACACGGCTATCTCGCTTCGGGTGCTAAGCGACTTGGATAGCACAATCAGGCGAGAGGGTGTTTCGATCGACGCAAATCACGCCATCCTCATCCACCTTAAGCCGATTACATCCCTCTACGACAACGGCCCTCCGTTCAACGCTCTCGTCGGCCCCAAGCCAATGTCCGACAGCTCCGTCATCTGCGGTATCTATGCCTGCAATGTTACGGTCCTACCTAAAATCCTTCGGCTCCTGGATGTCGATTACGGAGGGAAGAGGTCTTATTTCATGAGCCCAGAGGAATACGCGTGGCAGTTCCGAGAGCATAACCCGGTTCCAAATGCGGCCGACATTCTCCGAGAAATGCCGGTGTGGCCGCGGCAAGGGTCTTTGCGTGCGGTTGGTCAGACCGTGTTCATGAAGCTCTCTGACTAAGCATCCGCCCTGGTCGCTACTCGTTGATGCGCGCCTCCCCGAAGCGCTCCTTCCACCGGCCCAGCACCTGGCGGTTGTACACGTTGTCGGGAACTCCGCCGGCGAGTGCGGTGACAACGGACCGAGTGGCCCAGGCCACCCCCTGCCGCAGCTCGCCGCCCTCCGTGTACGACGCCGAATGCGGCGACAGCACCACCCGGTCGCCCAATAGCCGCAGGGGCGAGTCCATCGGCAGCGGCTCCTCCTCGAAGGCATCGATGGCCGCACCGCGAACGCGTCCCTCGGCGATCGCCTGGGCGAGCGCGCGCTCGTCGAGAATACGACCGCGCGCCGTGTTGATCACAATGGCATTCGGCTTCATCAGCTTGATTTGCTGGTCGCCGAACATGTAGCGGGTCTCCGGCGTCAGTACGACGTGAAATGAGACCACATCCGATTGCTGCAACAGTGTTTCGTAGTCGACGGCGGTGACGCCGTGGGTCAGGAAATGCGCCGGTGCAACATAAGGATCATAGGCGATGAGACGCGCGCGCCACGGTGCGAGCAGTTGTGCAACCCTCGTGCCGATGCGCCCAAGGCCAACGAGCCCGATGGTCTGGCCGGGGAATCCGTCGGAGGCGCGGCTGCCGACGTAGTAAGCGAAGTTATCTGCCGTGCGCCATTTGCCGGCGCGTATGTCGGCATCGCGCGAGCCGACTTTCTTGAGCAGCGACAGCATGAAGGCAACCGTCGTCTCAGCCACTCCGAAGCAATTGGATTCAGTTGGTGCGTGGCACACCATGATCCCGAGATCGGTCGCCGCGTCGACGTCAATGTCGTCCACACCGACCGTATATTTCGCGACGATGCGCAGCCGCTGTGAAGCCTGCATGATCCGTCTGCTGATCGGTGTGTGGCGGATCGACGTGCCCATCAGCGCGACGGCATCGCGCGCTGCCTCGACCACCTCATCCTCGTGTGAGCCGCGCGGCAGCTGCCATCGGCGATCCCCCAAGAGGACCTCGCAACCCATTCCTTCGAGCGCCTTGATTGTCTCCGGCGGCTCCTCCCGAGGAGCAAAAACGAGGACCTTCGGCTTGGACATAGCACTACCTTTCGCAACCTCTTGCGAGGCGGACGTGATTGCAAAAACTTGAAGGCGCGTGGAGATTAGGCCATGTGCTCGGCACCGAGCAATCTCTACGCTGGGCGCGCTGAGCGCCTGTCATTTGATTCAAATCAGGGCGCGCCGACTGCTCGGTGCCGAAAGCTGGGCGACTTCCGCGAGGATGAAAATGCGTACGCAAGTTGCCATCATAGGCGCCGGGCCCGCTGGCCTCTTGCTGGGCCAGCTCCTTGTCAAGCGCGGCATCGACAACGTCATTCTCGAGCGGCAGACCGAAGAATATGTGCTGAACCGAGTTCGTGCCGGCGTCATCGAGCAGGTCACGGCCGATCTCCTCGACGAGGCCGGCGTGGGAGAACGCATGCACCGCGAGGGCATCGTTCATGACGGCACGCAGATTTGCGTGCAAGGGGTGCGCCACCGACTGGACTTCAAGGGGCTGACCGGGAAGAGCGTCACCGTCTACGGGCAGACGGAGATCACCAAGGACCTGCTGGATGGTCGCGCAGCATGTGGGGCGGAGATTGTCTTTGCCGCGCACGACGTGGCGCTGCACGATCTGTTCGCCAGCAAGCCGCGCGTGAGCTACCGTGTCGAGGGCAAGACCCAAGAGATTGAATGCGACTTCATTGCTGGCTGCGATGGTTTTCATGGTGTCAGCCGCAAGAGCGCGCCGCCGGACGCGATCACAAGCTACGAGCGTACCTATCCATTCGGCTGGCTGGGACTGCTGTCCGACACGCCGCCGGTTTCCGACGAGCTCATCTATGTGCGCCATCATCTCGGATTCGCGCTCTGCTCGATGCGCTCTCCGACTCGCAGTCGCTATTACCTGCAGTGCAGCCTGGCCGATGATGTGGAAGCGTGGCCTGACGAGCGGTTCTGGGACGAGCTGAAGCTGCGCCTCGATGAGGAGGGACGCGCTCGGCTTGTGACTGGCCCTTCGCTGGAGAAGAGCATTGCTCCGCTGCGCAGCTTCGTCGCCGAGCCGATGCGGGTCGGCAAGCTGTTTCTCGCCGGCGATGCTGCGCACATCGTGCCCCCGACCGGAGCCAAGGGGCTCAATCTTGCCGCCAGCGATGTACGCTATTTATCGCTGGCGCTGATTGAACATTACAAGGAACACTCGCCCGGCGCGCTTGATCACTATTCCGACAGGGCGCTCGCGCGGGTCTGGAAGGCAGAGCGCTTCTCATGGTGGCTCACCACGCTGTTGCACACGTTCCCGGACAGGGCGTTCGAGCAGAGGCTGCACCTTGCCGAGCTCGATTATCTTTTTCGGTCGCGCGCCGCCGCTACGGCCTTTGCCGAGAACTATGTCGGCCTGCCGTTCTGGTGACGTAGGCGATGACTGCGCGTCCGGGGCGGTGAGCTGCCAGCAAAACCCATGCGAGTAGAGCCATGAAACCGAAACAACTGTCGCGCGTGGATGGGGCAGCGGAAGACTCTGACGATCCCTTGCTCGCGGAGCTCTATGGACGCATCCGCGCGCAACGCGGACGCATCCTCACAATTCATCGCGTCGTCGGTCATGCCCCAAAGCTGTTGCGAGCACAGGCTGCCTATGCTGCGGCCATGCGTGAGGAATCCTCGCTGGCGCGCGATTTTCAGGAGCTGCTGATCCTGCGCGTCGCTCAGGTGAATGATTCCGCGTATGAGCAATCGGTGCACAGGCCGATCGCGCTCCGCCTAGGAGTCCCCGCGGCAAAGCTCGATGCATTGCCCTCGTGGCACCAGTCCGCGTTGTTCGATGCCAAAGAGCGGGCGGCGCTTGCTTATGTGGAGCAGGCGGCGCGCACCGGCGAGGTGGATGATCCCACCTTTGCGGAGGTGAGGCAATTCTTCTCGGCACGGCAGATCGTCGAGCTCACCGCGCTCGTTGCTTGGTATGTCGGCAACGCGCGTTTCGTACGGTCGCTGCGGATTGCGCCGGAGCGCGAGGAGAATTGACGATGCAAGACGACGGCAGCAGCCGGCAGGGGCTGATCAGGGCGATATGCGTTATCCTTGCGACGCTCGTGCTACTACGGGCCGGGCCCGCAACGGCCCAAAGCTACCCCTCCAGGCCGATCACCATCATCGTGCCGTTCACGGCGGGCGGTCCCGCGGACACGCTTGCGCGACTTCTCGGCGAGCGAATGAAGAGCACGCTCGGCCAGTCTGTTGTCATCGAAAACGTAGCTGGAGCGGCGGGCTCACTCGGGGTCGGGCGCGTCGTGCGCGCCCCGGCGGACGGCTATACGGTTGGCATGGGTCACCTGGGTACCCACGTCTTTAATGGCGCGCTTTACAGTCTGCAATACGATTTGGTGAAGGACTTGGCGCCGATTGCGCTCTTGCCATCGAACTATTCTGTGATCGTCACCAAGAAGGATGTACCAGCTGTCGATCTCAAGGGACTGGTGGCTTGGTTGAAGGCCAATCCCAACGAGGCGTCCTCTGCAACCGCGGGAGTGGGATCCATTGCTCACGTTGCCAGCGTTTATTTCGGCCGGCAGGCCGGTGTTGCACTTCAGATCGTCCCCTACCGCGGCGGCGCAGCTGCGATCGCCGACGTTGTGGCTGGCCATGTCACGTTGATGTTCGACCAGTTCACCGGCAGCTCTGTCGAGATGTACCGGACGGGCAAGGTGCGGCCGTTTGCCGTCACCGCCAAGGCGCGCTTGGCTGCGATACCGGAGCTACCGACGGTCGATGAGGCCGGACTGCCTGGGCTCTACGTGTCAACCTGGTATGGGCTGTGGGCTCCTGCAGGAACACCGAAAGACGTTATTGCCAAGTTGAATGGCGCTGTTGTCGACGCGCTCGCCGAGCCCGAGCTTCGGCAGCGGTTAGAGGCGCAATCCTCCGTAATTCCGCCGCGCGAGGAGCAGACGCCGGAAGCGCTCCACGCCTTTCAAAAGGCTGAGATCGATAAGTGGTGGCCGATCATCAAGGCGGCCGGGATCAAGGCCGAATGACGCCCCAAGCGACAGTCGTGCCTGCCGCTAACTCACGGTGCGACGCCGCTAATTCAAGCTGATGCCGCTATCCCGGAAAACGCTGCTCCAACGATCGAGCTCCTTGCGCACGAACAGCGCAAACTCCTCGGGCGTGCTGGTGGCGGCGCTGATCCCCGCGTTACGCAGCCGCTCCGCGATCACCGGGTCGGCGTACATGACCTCGATGTCGTGGTGGATCTTCTCGATAATAGCGCGCGGGGTTCCCTTGGGCGCTACGAACCCGATCCACGTGGATATATCGTCGAGCGCGGGGAGTGAAGCGGCGACCGCGAGCGGCTGGACATCTGGCAAAGCCGGTAAAGGCTGGCTGTTGAGCTTGGCGAGTGCGCGCAGCTTCCCGCTCTGGATCAGGGGCAAACTGCTTGCCGTGCCATCAACGATGTAGTCGACCGCCCCGTTGAGGAGCCCCTGGACGGTCGGCGCACTGCCGTTGAACGGAATGTATTGGGCATCGATCCCTGCCTCGCGATTGAACAGATAGCCGGCAAGCCGGGTGGTGATGATGCCGGCGCCGTAATTGAGCTTGCCGGGATTGGCCTTGGCGCGCGCAATCAGCTCCCTCACGGTGGCCGGCCCATCGTCCGCGCGCACCATGAGCAGCGAGGTGTTCTTCGAGCCAAGGGTGATCGGTGCGAAGTCATGAAGCGGATCGTAGGGCAGGCTCTTGTTGGTTATTGGATTGAGCACCATGGTGACGTCCATGACCGCCAGCAGCGTGTAGCCATCACCGGGCAGTTTGGCCACGCGCGCAGCCGCGATTGCCGTATTCGCCCCGGGCTGATTCTCGATCACCACCGGCTGTCCCCAGACTTCACTCAACCGCTGTCCCACCACCCGGCTGAGAATGTCTGTCGGGCCGCCAGCTGGGAAAGGCACGACGAGGCGGACCGCGCGAGTCGGGTACTGTTCAACCGGTTGCGCTCGAACGGCGAACGGGGCGATGGCGCCGAGGAGGGTGAAAACAAGCACCGCGGATCGCAGAGCATGCATGGAGGGTCCTACCGTGGAGAGCCGGAGATCTTAGGTTTTTGCTATCGGCTGTGCGTGACGATGATTCTCGTCCCGGGCGCAGAGGCCTGCAAGGTCACAGCCGAGGGCCATTCAAAAAGGAGTATGCATGCGCTAGCCTCTTCGCAGGGACGAACGTGACCTTACCCGCAGGAGGACCTGTGCTCGCTCGCGCTCCATCGCAGCACGATCGCATGTCGATGTACAATGCCAACAGGCTGAAGATCGGCCTGTTCGGCCCGAATTGCTCGTCTGGACGAGCCGTGACGCTGGTGCCGGAGCGGTGGTCCGGAAGCTGGCCCGACAATCTCCGGCTGGCGAAAATGGCGGATGCAGCGGGTCTGGATTTCATGCTGCCAATCGGCCGCTGGAAGGGTTATGGCGGCGACACCGACTATCAGGGTGCCACGCTCGAGACCATCACCTGGGCAACGGGTCTCCTCGCGGCTACCAAGGGCATCACCGCGTTCGGCACGGTGCATGCGCCGCTGTTCAGCCCGATCATTGCCGCCAAGGAGATGGTCACCGCCGACCACATCGGCGAGGGCCGGTTCGGCCTCAACATCGTGGTGGGTTGGAACGAGGGCGAATTCCAGATGTTCGGCGTGCAGCAGCGCGACCATGAGTCCCGGTACGCCTACGCCCAGGAATGGATCGATGTGATCAAGATGATCTGGTCGGAGAAGGAGGGCTTCGATTTCAACGGCCAGTACCTGCAGATGAAGGGCATCAAAGGAAAACCCAAACCGTATGGCGGAACCCGCCCCCTGATCATGAATGCCGGGGCCTCGCCGGTAGGCCAAGCCTTCGCCATCCGCAACTGCGATGCTTTCTTTCTCCAGGCATCCCGCACGTCGCTTGGTGAGACCGCACAGAAAGTCGTGGACGCGAAGACCAAAGCGCAGGAGCAGGGCAGGGAGCTCGGCGTCTACACTGTCGGTGTTGTGACCTGCCGCCCCACGAGGAAGGAAGCCGAAGAGTACTGGAATTACGCCATCGTCGAGCACGCCGACTGGCGCGCCGTCGACGATATTCTGGCGCTCAAGAACATCACTGCGCAGAATACGGAACCAGAGCAGTTCAAGCAGATCCGCAATGGGTTTGCTCAGGGTATGGGGGGCTTGCCGATTGTCGGCGATCCTGATCACGTTGCGCGCCAGCTCATCGACCTCGCCGAGGCCGGGCTGAACGGTATTGCCCTGTCGCTCGTCAATTACCTCGATGAGCTACCGTTCTTTTGCACCGAGGTACTGCCGCGCCTGCAACGTGCAGGGCTGCGCGAGAAGTGCGCGGCATGATCGGGCGCGCCCCCTTCAATCGAGCTTGAGGCCGATGGCCTCTATGACCTTGGCTCGGGTCTCGGCCTGCGCCCGAATAAACGCGGCAAACTCGTCCGGTGACTTGCTGATCGCGGGCTCGATCCCTGCTGCGGCCAGCTTGTCGCGCACCTCCGCCATGCTGAGCACCTTCGTCAAGGAGGCGTGCAGCTTGTTGACGATCTCGCGAGGCGTCCCGGCGGGCGCGACGACACTCTGCCAGATGCCGAGATCATAGCCGGGGAAAGTCTCGGCAATGGTCGGGATTTCCGGCGCCAGCGACAAGCGTTCCCCACTCACCAGGCCCAGTATCTTCAGCTTTTGCGCGCGCCAAAGCGGCAGGGACACGTTGATGCTCTCCATCCCCAGCGGAATGTCGCCCGCCAGGATCCCGGTGATTTGGGTGGTGCCGCCGCGGTAAGGAATCATCGAAAAGTTGGTTCCGGCCATTTGGTTCAACAGCCCCACATTGACCTGCGACGTGGGCGTGCTGATGCCGATGTGGAACGTGCCCGGCTTCGCCTTTTCCTGCTCGACGAGCTCCTTCAGCGAGCTCACCGGAAGGTTGCTGTTGCCAACCAGAGCCGAGGGAACGAGGGCGATCAAGGAGATCGGCACGAAGTCCTTGAAAGGGTCGTAGGCGAGCTTGCTGTAGAGGAACGGGTTCATCACCAAGGTGCCATCGATCGCCAGGAGGAGCGTGTAGCCATCCGGATTGGCTTTCGCGACCGCCTGCGCGCCGATGATCGTGTTCGCGCCAGGGCGATTGTCTATGACGACCTGTTGTCCAAGATCCTCCGTCAGCTTCTGTCCAACAAGGCGGGCAAGAAAATCGGCCGGTCCTCCGGGGGCAAATGGGACCAACAGCGTGATCTGGCGTGACGGATAGGGCTGCGCCGACGCCGTCATTGGGAGAAGCATCCCCAGCGCGCAAAGGAGCGTCATGCCTGCGCAGACCAGCCGTGCAAAGGAAATGTTCATGGGTCCTCCCTCACCTGGCAAAGTCATGCGCGCTGCTGATGCATCAAGCGACCGAGGGACGGCATATCCGGGATAGGCGCGAGCACCGCCTCGAGCCGTCTCAGGCAGCCCCACAGCACCGCCTGATTGCTGTTCACCACCGGTTTCCCCAGCGCCTGCTCGATCGCGGCGATTGCCTCGATCTGCGTCGTGTTGGTGCAGCTGAGGAAAATCCCGTCGGCACTGGGGCGGTCGTGGCGACAGGCAAGCTCCGTCCATTCGGCAGGAGTAACGCTGGCGAATTCAAGAGCGGACAATCCGAGCGCCACGTCGTGAACGACTTCAAACCCTGTCGCTCTGAGATAGTCGATGACAGCTTGGTTGCTCTTGTAAGGGCTGAGCAGCACGAGCTTGCTCAGTTTCAGCGCCTGCAACGCTTCCACAACCAGCCGGCTGGTCGCGATTGCCTCAATACCCGTCGCGTCGCGGACGAGGTCGAGAATCCGGCCTTCACCCTGCGGCCCCTGGCTCATGGACGTATCGGTGCAATGAAAGACGATCAGGTCGGGTTTGACATCGGCAAGGAGCCTCGCCGAGGTGGCGATCTCCTCGGCCATCGCCGGCAGCGGCCGCTTCCACTCTCCCGCGACACGCGCGCGTGCGACGTGAATACCCAGCCCCGGCGGGGCGAAGGCATTGAATTGCGGCTCGCTCAAGCTGTTGACTGAAGGAATAATCATTCCTACCCGTGCGCGCGCTGCCGGCAGTTCAATGCGGGCAACCGGTTTCTCCATCGTTGCAAGCGAGGTCATGGTGCAATCTCCTGCGCGCAGCGCTACGTTCTTGATGTGCTTTCGGCCAGCAGGATAGTTGAGCGCTGGCGCAACTGGAAGCTGGCCCTGGAGCGTTCGACTTGTTTCAGGAAGAGCCCAAGCCAGAGCTGCAACATCTGCACGGATCAGTGACATGTGGCCAGACCGTCGTGTTCTCGAGCTATTCGGCATTGAGCTCCCGATTGTGCAGGCACCTATGGCTGGTGCGATGGATTGGCGGCTTGCCGCCGAAGCCGCTCAAGCGGGTGCACTCGGGTCGATCCCATGTGCCATGCTCAAGCCCGATCAGCTGCGTGAGGACGTCGGCAAGTTTCGCTCGCGCACGCAAAAGCCGGTAAACGTCAATTTTTTCTGCCACACCGCGCCTCAACTGAGCAATGAGCGCGAGTCGCGTTGGAGGGAGCGGCTCGAGCCCTATTACCGCGAGCTGGCCATTGATCCCGCCGCGCCGATACCGTCCAGCAACCGAGCGGCATTTGACGAAACCTTCTGCGCGGTCATGGAGGGGCTGCGGCCGGAAGTCATAAGCTTTCATTTTGGCTTGCCTTCTGCGGCGCTGCTGGCGCGCGTCAAGGACATCGGCGCGCGCGTCATCAGCTCGGCGACCACGGCTGCCGAGGCACGCTGGCTGGAAGCGCACGGGGCAGATGCGGTCATTGCGCAGGGTTATGAGGCAGGGGGACATCGCGGATTATTTCTGGCGGAAGACAGCAACGACATCAGCCACCAGGTCGGAACCTTCGCCCTCATCCCGCAGATCGTGGATGCCGTCAAAGTGCCGGTCATTGCCTCCGGCGGCGTGAGTGACGGGCGTGCCATTGCGGCGGCCTTTGCACTTGGCGCCGCTGCCGTGCAGATCGGCAGCTCCTACCTCTGGTGCCCCGAATCGACGATTTCCGCACCGCATCGCGCTGCGCTGGCGAGTGCTGCGGACGACAGCACCGCCGTCACACGCCTGATGACGGGTCGCCCTGCACGCGGAATCGTCAATCGCCTTATGCGCGAGATCGGACCGATGTCACCGCTCGCCCCGGATTTTCCGCTTGCAGCAGGCGCGATTACACCGTTGCGCGCCAAAGCGGAAGCACAAGGCTCCGGCGATTTCTCCCCGATGTGGGCCGGCCAGGCAGCGCGGCTGGGGCGCCCGCTGCCGGCAGCCGAGCTGACCAAGCGCTTGGCCGCAGAGGCGCTCGAGCATTTGCGCAGGCTCGGCTCGGCGCGTGAAGCCTCGCGCGAATAGCGTTTAGCGGAAGTGAGGGCAGTCGAGGCAACTCGAGCCCGCTCAAGCACCTGTGATGCGCACGCGCGTTCCCCACGGATCGGTGGTCTCGAGCTGTTGCCCCGTCTGCGTGGTGCGGACGCCGGCTTGCGCGAGCTTCGCTTTCACCGAATTGAAAGCGGCGGGGCTGGCCGCTTCGAGTGCAACCCACGACAGCCCCGCCCGCTGCGGGTCACGTTGGCCGGCGCCTGCGCTGTGCCACACGTTGCCGGCAATATGGTGATGGTAGCGCCCGGACGAGAGAAATGATGCGCCATGGCGCCGACGCGTGACGTCGAGGCCGAGCGCGTCACGATAGAAGGACTCAGCGCGCGCAACATCGCCCACACGCAAGTGAACATGACCGATCCGCAGACCATCGGGCGCGCCGGTGAATTCCGGCTTCGTTGGGACCTCCCGCAGGATGTCGTCTACATCGAGAGGGTCCGTCGTTATCCGCAGATCGTCACCCGTCCAGTGCCAGGTCTCAGGCGGCCGGTCCGAATAGACCTCGACGCCGTTGCCTTCCGGATCATCGAGGTAGAGCGCCTCGCTGATGGCATGGTCGGAAGCGCCGGTGAGGGGCGTCTTATTGCGCACAACATGCAGGATCCATAGCGCTAGGTCACGCCGCGTCGGCATCAGGAACGCGGTGTGGTAAAGACCCGCCTCGCGCTTGTCATCGGGCGCCGCATCGGGTGACTGCTCGAGCTCAAGGAAGGCTGATCCGCCCGCGCCGAGCGTGACGCGGCCTGGCTCCTCGTGCAGCACGTGGAGGCCGAGCACATCCTTATAGAAGGACAGGAGGCGCTCGAGACGACGAGCCTTCAGCCCGATGGCGCCGACATGGAGCGGCGTACGGCTCGCAAATGTGGGCAGGGCAGAAGGATTGGGAGCATCCATGACCTCTATATTGGTCCTTTGCGGCATTGGCGCAATGCGGATCCGGTTGGCGGGCGCAGCCACGCTCTGATATAGGCTCGCAAAACTGCAAGGTGACTTCGGAGGCCCTGTGTCCGTCGACGCCAACACTGTCCGGCGGATCGCGCATCTGGCACGCATTGCCGTGCCCGAAGCGGAGATCCCTCATTTGCAAGGCGAGCTCAATGCCATCCTCGCCTTCATCGAGCAGTTGTCCGAGGTTGACGTGAGCGGGGTCGAGCCCATGACCTCAGTCACTCCAATGCAGATGTGGAGACGCCCGGATGAGGTCAGCGATGGCGGCATCGCCGAGGATGTCCTGAGGAACGCACCTGCAACCGAGGACGGCTTCTTTGTGGTTCCGAAAGTGGTCGAATAGCGATGTGCCTGGCCTGTGAAGAAGCGGATGATTTTTTTCGCCTGCAGCTTATCGACCAGATTGCGCGCGGCCAGATGCCTGAGGGTCTGACCGCTCAGGACCTCACCAATATGGGACTGCCGCAGCCGGGCGAGATCGAGATTACCCGTGAGCCTGACGGAACGGTGATTTACCGGCAGAAGGCGCCGAGCAAGTCGGCGCAGAACAGTTTCTTTTGCGACAGCCCAGGCGAGGGATGAGCGACCTCGTCTCGCTCACCCTTGCGGAGGCGCGCAAGCGCCTGCGCAAACGGGAATTTTCGGCAATAGAGCTTGCGCAAGCGCACTTGGCGCAGATGGCGCAAGCGCGCACGCTCAATGCCTATGTGCTTGAAACTGCCGATGCGGCACTGTCCATGGCCGAGGCCGCCGATGCGCGGCTGCATCGTGGAGCTGCGGGGCCCCTCGAAGGCATCCCGCTCGGCATAAAAGATCTGTTCGCGACCAAGGGCGTGCGCACCACCGCATGCTCGCGCATTCTCAGCAACTTCGTCCCCACTTACGAATCAACTGTGACTGCAAACTTGTGGGGCGACGGGGCCGTCCTTTTAGGCAAGCTCAACAATGACGAGTTTGCCATGGGCTCCTCGAACGAAACCTCGTTTTATGGTCCCGTGATCTCGCCTTGGCGGCGGCGAGGCGGCAACACGCCGCTCGTTCCCGGTGGCTCCTCGGGCGGCTCGGCTGCGGCGGTCGCCGCGGGGCTTTGCCTCGGAGCCGCCGGTACCGATACGGGCGGATCGATCCGCCAGCCGGCAGCGTTCTCGGGGGTGGTCGGCATCAAGCCCACCTATGGGCGCTGTTCGCGGTGGGGCGTAGTCGCTTATGCCTCCTCGCTCGATCAAGCCGGGCCGTTCGCGCGCACCGTCCGGGACGCCGCAATCCTGCTTACATCGATGGCTGGACACGATCCGAAGGATACGACATCGGCCGACCGGCTCGTACCCGACTTCGAGGGCAGCGTCGGAAAGTCGATCAGAGGCATGAAGATCGGCGTGCCGCGCGAGTATCGGGCGGAGGGAATGGCAGCCGAGATCGAGAAGCTCTGGCAGCAAGGAGCCGACTGGCTCAGGGCCGCCGGTGCCGAGATTGTGGAAATGTCACTGCCTCACACGAAGTATGCGCTGCCCGCCTATTACATCGTGGCTCCGGCCGAGGCCTCCTCCAATCTGGCCCGGTATGATGGCGTCCGTTACGGGCTGCGAGTCGACGGCCGCGACATTTCGGAGATGTACCACAACACGCGGGGCGAAGGCTTCGGGAGCGAGGTGCGCCGGCGCGTGATGATCGGCACTTATGTCCTCTCCGCCGGCTATTATGAAGCGTACTACGTGCATGCGCAGCGGGTGCGCACGCTGATCAAGCGCGATTTCGAGGAGGCTTTCGCCAGCGGGGTCGATGCTATTCTGGCGCCCGCCACGCCGTCTGCCGCATTCGCGCTCGGCGAGAAAGGTGGCGCTGATCCCGTTGCCATGTACCTCAACGATGTGTTCACAGTGCCCGTGAACATGGCCGGCTTGCCGGCAATTTCAGTACCAGCGGGGCTGTCCGGTGAAGGCTTGCCGCTCGGACTGCAGTTGATTGGACGAGCCTTTGAAGAGGAGAAATTGTTCTCACTCGGTCACATTATCGAGCAAGCGGCAGGTCGCTTTTCGCCGGAGCCGTGGTGGCAGACTGGCGCCGGCTGAACCGGCCATCGCGCATGAAATTTGGCGAGTTCAAAGCGTCTCTGGCAGAGCAAGAGCCGCCGTCCGGCCTGTCCCCCGCGCTCGCGGCACTTTGGTGGGCTTACAAGAAGGACTGGGAGATAGCTCATAGCATCGTCATGAATGAGGCCGACCCGATCTGTGCATGGGTGCACGCCTATCTGCACCGGGTCGAGGGTGATCTCGACAACGCGCGTTACTGGTACGGGCAAGCAAAACGGGCAGTCTCCAGCGAGCCGCTTGATGCCGAATGCGATGCAATTGCACGCGAGCTGCTCGAGTGGTCGCCACCGCGCCCGAGTGGCTTTATTTAGGCATGACGTCGTGCACGATCTTGCCACCCACCATCGTGATCAGGGGTTTGATGTCCTTGATCTCATCTGCCGGGACCGTGAGGTAGTCGCGGTCGAGGACCAGAAGATCGGCATACTTTCCTGGAGCGAGGGAACCAAGGTTTGCTTCCTGGAACAGGAATAGCGCGTTTGATCGCGTATGTGCGATGAGCGCCTCCTCGCGCGTGATGGTTTGCCGGTTCACCACGCGGCCTCCGACCATTCGTCCGGTGACTGCAAACCAAAGCGTGTAGAACGGATTGGAGGTTGTCACGGCCGTGGCATCCGAACCCAATCCCCAATGAATACCGCTGTCCTGAATGCGCCGGAACGGGGGCATGTCCCACGCCTTCTCGCCATGCACCTTGTGCATCAGCGCGCCCTGGATGAGCGGACGACTGTGAATCTGCGCCGTCATTCCAAGCCGTTTCATACGATCCAACTGTCTGCCAGTGACCTGGTCCAGATGCGAGAACGACCACCGCAATCCTTTGATTGGGGCCTCCTTGTTGATGGATTCATAAACGTCCAGGAAAGCCTCAATTGCGGCACTCATCTCGACGTGCGAGTTCACGTAGATGCCGCGTTGCGCCAAAGGCACCAGCACGCGCCGCATCTGCGCGAGATCCTCTGGCCTGGTGTTGCTGGTGGTGCGCAGGAGCTGTGTGGTGACAGGAAGAAAAACGGACTCACCCCAGCCCACATTTTCGAAGTAGTCCGATCCCTGAAAAGGCTTCAGCTCTTTGATCTCCGCTATCACGGCGTCGACCTGTGCCGGCGTGGCGGGCTGGCGGATGAAGGTCCAGAACACCCGCACATTGAGCTCGCCGCGCTCAGCGAGCTGCCGAAAGGGCTCGTAGTGCTTGGCACCCATGCCGCGACCACCGGCATCGAGCCAAGCCGTCACTCCCATGCTGCTGAGGTAGCCCATCAACTTGCGGGTGTTGGCTAGCCAGGCATCCTGATCTTCCAGCGGGATTTTTGCCGCCACGAATGCCACGCCGCCGGGGCCATCCACGAAGCCCGTCGGATTGCCGCTCGCATCCTTCTCGATCTTGCCGTTTGGCGGATCGGCAGTGCTGGCGTCTACGTTTGCTGCGGCAAGCGCCGCACTGTTCAGGTAGCTGTGATTGTAGATCGCCTGCAAGACCACCGGGTGATTGGGTGCGATGCCATCAAGCTCCTCGCGTGAGAACCCTTTGGGGTCGTCGGTGAACTGCTCCTCCGACCAGCCTCCCAGCACCACCACCCATCTGCCTCTCGGCGTTTTACCAATCCGTTCAGCAAGCAGCGCGAGGGCTTGCTCCCGCGATGTGATGCCGTCAAAGCGCAGCTCGTCGTGCTCGGCAGCACGAATCCAGTGGGCATGATTGTCGATGAGGCCGGGGAGGACAGTGCGGCCTGCGAGATCGATGACCCGTGTGCCAGGACCCTTGAGGGCCTCGATGTCCGCAGAGCTGCCGACCTTGACGACACGGCCGTCTTGGATGGCGAGCGCCTGCGCCACTCTGAACTGATCATCAACGGTGACGATCTTGCCGTTGATGAGAATGATACTCGCGGGCTGGGAAAAGCCCGGATTGCACAAGGCGAGTAGGGTGACGCTCAACGCAACGAGGCCGCTCAACAAAGCATTCATCGCATTCTCCAGGCGCGCAAGATGCAATGCGCGAAGTCTACCCGGCGACATTGACCGGGTTGTAGCGCGGAAGAGCCCAACCTCGTAGCTCGGATTAAGGGCGCGCAGCGAAATCCGGCTGCCCGCGTCGCACCAAGAACCCGCGGAATGCGGGTTCAGTTTCCACGGTAAATCGGATCACACGCGGTGACCGCGCCGCCTCAGCGCGTTGAGGTGCAATGGGCTACCGGGGGGGCGCAGTTCCGGTTGCTACCGGCGGCAAGTCGGCGTCACTGTTTACCGTCTTCTTGCCTACGTGCTCGCCCCCGGTGAGGAGGAAAAACAATACCGCCACTGCAACCAGTACACCGAGAATGGCCCCCAACCTTATCTCGGGGGAACCGATCTGTGACATGACAACCCTCACGCAAGCCAGGACTCGGGCGGCCAACGCACGGGTTTGGCATGGGTTCCGGGTCCGTGAGGCCGGAACTGCGGCGGCCTTGTGACAAAGCATCCGAGCGCTTAGAGAAGCGCGCCCACTGCCATTGCACGACCGACTGACACACGCGCGCCGCGCATTCATATTGGACTTGCGACATGACCGCTGCAGGACCGCGATCCAAGCTGATGCGAGGCCATACCCACGACTGGGAAGTGGTCATCGGCATGGAGGTTCACGCGCAGGTGAGCTCGCAATCCAAATTGTTCTCAGGGGCGTCGACGACCTTTGGTGGCGAGCCGAACTCGCGTGTGTCGCTGGTGGATGCCGCCATGCCCGGGATGCTTCCGGTGATCAACGAGGAATGCATCAAGCAGGCGGTGCGAACGGGTCTCGGGCTGAATGCGCGCGTCAATCTCAAGTCGGTATTTGACCGCAAGAACTATTTCTATCCCGATCTGCCGCAGGGCTATCAGATCAGCCAGTACAAGTCGCCGATCGTCGGTGAGGGCGAGGTGGTCGTCGACTTGGCGGATGGCAGCGCAATCAAAGTCGGCATCGAGCGGTTGCACCTGGAGCAGGACGCCGGCAAGTCCCTGCATGACCGCCATCCGACCATGTCATTCGTGGACCTCAATCGTTCTGGCGTAGCCCTGATGGAGATCGTCACCAAACCGGATCTGCGTTCGTCGGATGAGGCGAAGGCTTTCGTGGCCAAGTTGCGGACCATCCTGCGTTATCTCGGCACCTGTGACGGTGATATGGAGAAGGGCAATCTGCGCGCCGACGTGAATGTGTCGGTCCGCAAGCCTGGCGACGCTTTGGCGACCCGCTGTGAGATCAAGAACGTGAACTCGATCCGGTTCATCGGGCAAGCCATAGACTACGAGGCGCGTCGCCAGATCCAGATCCGGGAGGACGGCGGCACGATCGAGCAGGAGACGAGGCTCTTCGACCCCGACAAAGGAGAGACCCGCTCCATGCGCAACAAAGAGGATGCGCACGATTATCGTTATTTCCCCGACCCCGACTTGCTTCCGCTCGAGCTGACCAGCGCCTATGTCGAAGAGCTTCAAGCGCAATTGCCGGAGTTGCCGGACGAGAAAAAAAGCCGTTTCAAAGCGGAGCTCGGCCTTTCGGACTATGACGCAGGCGTGCTCGTGGCCGAGCGTGACACCGCAGACTTTTTTGAAGCGGTCAGCGACGGCCGCGATCCGAAGACGGCGGCCAATTGGATCATCAACGATCTGAGTGGCCGCCTGAACAGGGAGGGGAGGGACATTGCCATGTCGCCGGTTTCGGCGGCGCAACTCGGCTCGATCCTCGACCTGCTAGTCGCCGGCACGATTTCCGGCAAGATAGCCAAGGATTTATTTGATATCGTCTGGAGGGAAGGGGGCGATCCGCAGGCTCTTGTCGACGTGCTTGGCCTAAAACAGGTCACCGATCTGTCCCTCATAGAGCGCGTCATTGAGGATGTGATCAGGGCCAATGCAGACAAAGCGGAGCAGGTCAGGAGCAAGCCTGCGCTTCTCGGGTGGTTCGTGGGGCAGGTGATGAAGCTCACGGACGGAAAAGCCAATCCGAAATCCGTGAACGATCTGCTCAAGCGCAGGCTTGGCTGCTGAGCCCCAGCTTTAGCAATGCCATTCGGCACTCTGCATCATCACTGCTAATGGGACGGTGCGCACGGTGCTTCGCACCTTTGCGCACCCTACAAGGTTGCGAGCACCGCTCAGGCCACAGGCTGCGTAGGCTGCGTAGGCTGCGTAGGGTGCGTAGGGTGTGCAAAGCCGCGTCAGCGGCGTGCGCACCATGCCCGTTTGGCGCGCGCGTGCATGACTCGCGATCGACTGGAACACGTCAGAATAGGTCCGGCACGGCGACCTTTCTGGTTCCAAGTGCGAAAGTCCGCTCTACTGCATCGGCGACATTCGCGCGCAACCTGCGAACTGCGCATCTGCGAAAACCGAATCAGGGTACGCGATTCGCACGATTCGCATCACGATCGACTGACCACCCAGCATTTCTCTGCCTATTACAAAACTTTCTGCACAAGTTTGCTGGCTATGCTTAACGCATCAGCGGCGCGCTGTTCAGGAGCGTGTGCATGCGCTGTGCTCGGGCTTCGGCCGCTTCGCGCATATGACAGCGAACATCAAAGAAGTGCCCGTTGCATCGGCGTTTTCTGCGCGCGCACGTCAAGCGTGCAAACTCATCGCGATGTACTGTGCACATGCGTCCTGTGCATGCAGCTGTCAGCTTCGAACACGCAAGATGTGGTGTGACTGCAGGTGAGAATGAGACCGAGCAACCGAAAATGCTGGCATTTTTGTCGCGCTGTAGTAATCCGGTTGCAGTGTTCGCGATCCCCGCGGACACTGAAAGACATCGCCACTCACTCACGCTAGGAGGGCAGCATGGCGAAGAAGCGAAGGAAGGCAGCGAAGGCGGCGAAAAAGGGCGCTAAGAAGACCAAGCGCCGGAAGAAGAAGTAGCCACGCGCCGCTTCACAGTCTTCGACTTCGAACGACGTCGATGACTGCGTCACACGGGCCGGCGCAAGTCGAGGCGTGGTCAGCGCATCGCGATCGCGACCTCGCAGCGCCGGTTCCGGTGGACGACAGAGGGCGTCGGCGAGACAGGGGATCGACCTTCATGCTGCTATGCAGAACTCATGAAGGCTAAAGTGATTGTGGTTCGTCCACACCCCGACGGCGGTGAAAGCCGCGTGTTTGGGCCCCGGCCTCTCACCGACGCCCTCGGTTTCATTTCAGGCTGAATGATCCCCTGTGCTCCACCGCATAGGCGTGGAGCAGAGTCAATCTTCGGACCGGCTGCAATCTAGCTGCGGCTCGGAAAGCCTTTGCGACACTCGCGCATGAATTTCCGATAGGCGACACGCCCCTTCACTCCAGTCTTGGCCTTTTGCTCGGTCCACTTTGCCGCACACTCTCGGCGCTTCTGCCGCTGCGCAGTGGGCGGTGCCGGAGAATTGTCCTTCGACGTGCTTGCTTGCGCCATGCGCAGTTCAGACCTGGCGGAGCGACCGGAACTCGCCGCGACGAGCAGCGCAAGCGAGCAGGCAGCGGCAATGATCATCTTGGTCATGGCCCAATCCCTTTCGATTCATACAAAGGCTAAGTGTCTGCCCCGAAGCTCGCACCTTGTGCGGCAGTCTGGTGTCCTATTGCGAAGCTCGCATCATTGTAAGGTACCGTAGTTTGCGAGCTTCGGAATCCCGGACAGTAGCAAGCTATGGGTCTCGAGTGGCCTTGCTGTCAGGGGACATGCTGAACGCTGGCGGTAAGGGCGCACAGCTCATTTTATAACCGACTGCGAATGCGCACAGCGTTAACCCATTCAGATTCGATTCATCGAGACCTTTAAAACACCGTTCAAACTTTAGCTCGATATTTCCTGCGCCGGCCGGGGGGCCGGATGGGCAGTAGAAGCTGTGAGGAAGACTCGCAGTGATCTGTTGCCTGCTGGGTGAGCGCAAAGTCCGCAACTGACGGGCGCGCGTGAACAGGGGATAAGAGATGGCACGCTTTGAAATCGCTGATGTGCAATGCGCTGCATTGGGTGAGGCCCCGGCGGGCGCCGATACCTTCTTCGATCTCGGCCTGATGTATTCTGCGGGACGCAACGTTCCCGTGGATCTCGTCAGCGCCCACAAGTGGTTCAATCTCGCGGCATTGCGGGGCAATGCCCAGGCGATTCGCCTCCGGCGTGAGGTGGCCGAGCAGATGTCGGAGGCAGAGATTGCCCAGGCGCAACGCGCAGCGCGCGCTTGGCTGAAGGCGGGCTGATCCGCCCGCATCAGGGTAAGACTACCGATTCGGGTGCAAGCACGCGCGGGCTCGTGCATTTGACGGCTCCAGGGCGAAATTATAAGGATTTCCGCGCGCTGGAGACGTGGCCGAGTGGCTGAAGGCGGCGGTTTGCTAAACCGTTATACGGTCTAAAGCCGTATCGAGGGTTCGAATCCCTCCGTCTCCGCGATTTCCCGCACACTGGTCCAACGGTGTCACCGCACACCGATTTTCGGTCCCCACGAAGTCTGCAACGCCGCAAGGCCGATGTTGCAGCTGCTTGCAGCGTGCCGGAGCAGCGGATCGAGCTTTCCCTCTCGCGCTCTCGCACTTGATCAAGCAAATCAATCTTCTACCAGTCCTCCTTGCCTGCCCACATGCGCGTGTGAGCCGATGTTTCCGCAGTGTTTATTCGGCGACACAGCCTTGAAAAGCATTCGTCCGCGCGTTCAGGCGGCGCTTCATCGTTGCGAACAGACGCATTTGAGTTAACGTGCGCACTGCGACGGAGGGGGGCACCCTAAGTCGCCCACTCCGCGAAAGCCGCTGCCAGGGGACAACGAGGCAACGGGAAAGCGGATCGCGAGGGGAACTTGGGGAGCTTCCAGGGTGAGCAGCGCCCGGCGGAAACCGATCCCTCCCACGACAACAGATGGAGGTTGAGATGAAGATGGTAAAGAGTCTTCTCCTCGGTAGCGCCGCGGGACTGGTGGCGGTTGCTGGGGCGCAGGCGGCGGACATGCCGGTGAAGTCAATACAGTAAGTGAAGATTTGCACGCTGTACGGGGACGGCTTCTATTATGTGCCGGGCACCAACACTTGCATCAAGCTTGGCGGCTATCTGCGTGTCCAGCTCGACTGGAACGCCGGCGGCGGCGGCGTGCCGGACGGCACGTTCAACCAGACGACGCAGGCGATGTATGACCGGGTGCGCACCAACGACGTGGACTACCGCGTCCGTACTGCGTTTTCGGTCGACGTACGCGATCAGACGGAATGGGGCACCCTGCGCTCCTACTTCCGCATCGGCATCCAGCAGTCGACCCCTGGCGATGCGCCTGGCGGTGCGGTGTTCTGGGATCGCGCCTTCATCCAGTGGGCGGGCTTCACGGTAGGTAAGGCGCAGTCCTTCTACGACACCGTCACGTACGGGGGTGCCTACAGCTACAACAACGTGCGCACGGTGTCGGACACCGGTGCATCGGGGTGGAACGTGTGGGCTTATACCGCCAATTTCGGCAACGGCTTCTCCGGCACGCTTTCGCTGGAAGACCCGAACCGCAACCGCTCGGTCATTGACAACACGGTGGTGGGATTTGCCGCATTTCCGGGAGCGCTGACGGTCGATTGCGCTTTCGGCACCTCGGGGGCCGCAGGCGTGGCCTGCGCCAACACTGGCAACGGCATGCGAATGCCCGACGTGGTGCTGCAGCTGCGCCTCGATCAGGCCTGGGGCTATATCGCGGCTTCCGGCGCCATTCACGACGTGGCCGGTGCCTATTACGCCACGCCGAACAACGTCAACAATGGCCATCCGCCGGACAAGAAGGGCTGGGCGGCCAGCGTCGGTGCGCTGTTCAACCTGCCGGGCGGCGACAAATTTGGTGTCAATGCCCAATACTCGGTTGGCGCGGCGGGCTACGGCTCGGCGATCGGCCAGGTCTGGTCGATCCTCAACCCGGGCAGAAATGCCGGATGGGGCTTCCAAGCCGATGGTGTGTTCACCACGGGTGGCGATATCGAGCTCACCACGGTCTGGAACGCGATCGCCTTCTACGAGCACGTGTGGAACGCGCGCTGGAAGACCAGCTTCTTCGGCGGCTACGTCATGACCGACTACAGCGCCACTGCCACCCGGCTGATCAACCCAGTTGCGGTTTGCGGCGGACTTGCGGCTGCACCCTTTGCCGGTGTCACTCCGCTTGCGGGGAACAGCTGCAACCCGGACTTCAGCTTCTACCAGGTGGGTACACGGACGCAGTTCAACCCGCATCCGAACCTCGATATCGGTCTCGAGGTCCTCTACACCCACCTGAACACGGCCTACAAAGGCGCCGCTACTGTCGTGCCCGGCCTGCCGCAGAACCCGGTCACCCGGCTCGAGGACCAGGACGTGTGGTCGGCGTTCTTCCGCTGGCAGCGCAACTTCTACCCATGATCGCCTGATTCGATCCTGGCACGAACGACCTCCAGCAATCCCCGGCGGGCATACCCGCCGGGGATTGTGCTTTTACGGCGTGCTATGTCAGCGAACAGTAGCGATGAACGTGGCGACGGCAGAAAGGGTTGTTGGAACTGCCAAGTGCGGGGCGTGGCCTTCGTCGGCCACTTCGATCACCTCGAGATCGGTGCGCCGGGCGCGCATGGCCTCCACTGTCGCCGAAGACAAAATGTCGGAATTGGCGCCGCGAATCACCATGAGCGGCACCCGGGCTAGCGCATCAAACTCCTTCCACAACGGCGCGAGTGGACGGCCGGCGTCGACACCCTTGAGGGCGGTTGTGAGCCGTGCGTCGTAATTGGCAACGATCCTTCCGTCGGATTCGTTGAAAGTGCGCCGGGCAAATGACACCCAATCGTCATCGCTCAATTTCGGAAAATGGGCTGCGAAAAGCCGTCGCAGAATATCGGCGCCCTCATGCATGCTGGCGGGCTGCGGGAGCTTGCCGACATAGCTCTTGATTCGCATCAAGCCTTCCATCTCGATCACCGGCCCGATGTCGTTGAGCACACAGCCGGCGATCGCGCGCGGACGAGCTGCCGCCATCAGCATGGTCACGATGCCGCCGCGCGACGTGCCGATGAACACGGCGCGGGCGATCTCGAGCGCGGTCAGGACTGCGAGGACGTCGGCAAGCTCGACCTGCAGGTTGTAGTTCGCCGGATTTGCATCGTATTCGGATCGACCACGACCACGTGCATCGATCGCTATCACGCAGCGGTCGTTCGCTAAATGCAGGGCAAGCTCTTCGAAGTCGGCTACCGTTCGGGCGAGGCCGGGGAGGCAAACCACGGGCACTGCGTCGCCCGGTCGCGGTCCGTAGCGGCGCACGTGCAGCCGCAGTCCGTCCGGTGCGGTTATGAAGGTGCTGGAGGCGGCTGTACCGGTCATTTCTCTCTCGGTTGCTGCTTCATCGGTGCTCCAGCAACAGGCTATAAAGCGGTCCTACTGCACGATCCCGAGGGACATTGGAAATGGGGGCGTCCACCGCCGCTACGCTGCAGGAGGCCGTCCGCCTGCACGGAGAGGCTGCACTGAGCGAGGCGGCAAGCCGGTTCCGTGAAGTCCTGCAAAGCGAGCCCGAGCAGGCCCTTGCACTCTACCATCTTGCGGTCATCAGCTGCCAGCAAGGCGAATTGAGCCAAGGCGTGGACCTGGTACGCCGCTCGCTTGTCAGCGATCCGCACCAACCGCGCGCCCATAATCTCCTCGGGATGGTGCTGGCGCGGGGGGGAAGGCAGCAGGAAGCGCTCGGCAGCTTTGAGGCGGCAATCAACGAGCAGCCCGGTTTTGCCGAAGCACATGGCAACCGCGCGAGCGCGCTCATGGAGCTTGGGCGGGTGGAGGAGGCGATCGACGGTTTCGAACGCGCGGTTGCCCTTGCGCCGGACTCTGCCGGTGACTTGCTCAACCTCGGCACGGCGCAGCATCGCGCGGGCCGACACGACGACGCGCTTGCCAGTTACGATCGCGTGTTGACGCTGCAGCCCGGCTTTGCTCCGGCGCACTGCAATCGGGCCAATGTGCTCTTCCACATCGGTCGTCACGCCGACGCGCTCGCCGGCTATGACCACGCTCTTGCGATCGAGCGCCGCTACCCCGAGGCGCTGCGCGGACGCGGCATGACTCTGATTCGGCTGGGCCGCGTAGAGGGGGCATTGGCGAATTTCGAGGAAGCATTGGCGCTTGCTCGCTCCGAGTCGGGTGCGTTGCGACAACTGGTCCAGGCGCTTGTGGCCGAAGGTGCGGTCCCGGCGGCGCTCACCCTCGCCACACGGGCGCTGACGGCCGCCGAAACTAGCGAGCACAAGGCGCTGTTCGTAGCCTGCGTGCGCAATCGCAAGTTCAAGCTCGATCCCGGGGGTGTGCGGGATCACTTGGCGCGAGCGCTCAGGGACGGCTGGGATCGCCCGACCGATCTCGCAGTGCCTGCAGCGAGCCTCGTCAAGCTCAATCCTGCCATCAGGGACGCCTGCTCGCGCGCAGTGAGCGCTTGGCCAAGACGGCTGGTCCTCGACGATCTATCCGGACGGCTGCGGGCGATCGGAGAAGATGAGCTGCTGCACGCTTTGTTGCAGAACGGGCCGGTGTGTGACGTCGAGCTTGAGCGCTGCCTCACCGGCCTGCGCTCGATCTTCCTTGAAGCGGCTGGCGAAGGACCTGCTGCCCCCGCCGAAGATGGCCTGCTGCGGTTTTGCTGCATGCTGGCCCGGCAATGCTTCATCAACGAGTACGTGTTCGACGCCACAGCTTTAGAGCTGGAAACGGTTGCGCAGATGCGCCGCAGCGTCGTCCAAGCAATAGCGTCTGGGCAAACCATTCCTGTATTGTGGCTCATAGCCGTAGCGTCTTATGAGCCGCTTCATTTTTTGCCCGGAGCCCAGAAGCTGCTGCAGCACTCCTGGTCGCCGTCCGTGGCGACGCTGGTTGACCAGCAGGTGCGCGAGCCGGCTGATGAGCAACACCTGCGCGAGACCATCCCTCGCTTGACCGCCGTGACCGACCCGGTTTCGCTCAAGGTGAGGCAGCACTATGAGGACAATCCGTATCCGCGGTGGGTAAAGCCGGGACCCGCTCCGCAGCCTCTTTCCCTAGGCCAGTATTTCGGCAGTACCTACAAATCGGTGCCCGCAGCGAGGCAAGCCGAGACAGTCGACATCCTGGTTGCGGGTTGCGGCACCGGACAGAACCTCGTCGACACCGCTCGTGAGTTTAAGGCCGCCCAGGTCCTGGCGATCGACCTCAGCTCGGCGAGTGTCGCCTTTGCCAAACGGCAGGCATCGGCGCTCGGACTGGGCAATATCGAATTTGCCGTGGCCGATATTGCTCAGCTCACAACGTTAAAGCGCAGCTTCGACATCATCGAAGCCACTGGCGTGCTGCACCACATGGCTGATCCTTGGCAGGGGTGGCGAAACCTCGTGGCGATGTTACGCGAGGGCGGCTTCATGCGCGTCGGCCTCTACAGCAAGCTGGCGCGCGCCGACGTCAATGCAGCCCGGGCTTTCGTGGCGGGGCGCGCAAATCCGCCCACTCTCGAGTTCATTCGCCGGAGTCGACAGGACCTCCTGGCTCTTGCCGACGACGAGCCCGCAAGGCGCGTCGCTGCCTATCTTGATTTTTTCACCACCAGCGAATGCCGTGACATGCTCTTCCATGTGCAAGAGCACCAGATGACGCTCCTTGAGATTGCGGCGTTTCTCGCGGAACAGCGCTTGCAGTTCGTCTCGTTCATCTTGGATCCTGCAGCGATGCAGGGCTTCCGCAGCCGGTACCCTGCGCTTGCTGATGAGCGCGACCTTTCGCTGTGGGACGCGTTCGAGAACGATAATCCGACCACTTTTGCGGGAATGTACCAGTTTTGGGTCCGTAAACCCGGCTCAGAGGAATGAGGGAGGCTCTCGCTTGGCTGCGCTCACCAGCAGCCTGGCCTTGTCGCTAGGGCCCCGAGCTTCAGTTCTCTGACCTGCCGCGCCGCAAATCAGCTTCGATCATGAGCTTGGAGCCGCCGCCGAAGCGCACGCGGTAGACCTGCAAGTTCTCGAGGACGCGCTGCACGTAATTCCGAGTCTCGGAGAAAGGAATAAGCTCCACCCAATCGATCGGATCCACAGCGGCGTCACGAGGGTCGCCGTAGCGTGCGATCCACTCGCGCACGCGTCCGCGGCCGGCATTATAGCCGGCAAAGGTCAGGATGTAAGAGCGGCGGTAATCCGCATAGAGGTCGCCGAGCTCGGCTGCGCCGAGCTGCACGTTGTAACTCTGGTCACTGAGCAGCCGTTTCTCGTCGTAGGGAGCACTGAACTTCCTTGCGACATAGCGGCCCGCCGCCGGAGTCACCTGCATCAGTCCCATCGCGCGCGCGCTGGAGACCGTGCGCGGATTGAAGGTGCTTTCCTGTCGTGCGATGGCGTAGACCACGGCAGGCTCGATTGCCGGGCCGATGCTGCGATAGTCGGGGATTCCGACAGTCGGGAACGCGTAATGCTCCAGCGGCAATCCGCGGCCGAGGGCCGCTTTGCCTAGCAGCAGCATGGCCCGGGCATCCTTGTTGCGCTCGGCGACATCCCCGAGGGCTGCAAGCGCCACAGCATCGCTCGAGCGTTCGCCGAGATCAGCCAGGGAGCCGGCAATGAGGTCGCGTTCACCTAGCTCGTAGAGGATCTCGAAGGCGCGTACGAGCTCAAGCCGCGCGATGGTGTCATGGCGATCAGCCCCGGGCTCGGGCCGCTTGCGCAGGACGAGGTCCTTGTAACCCAGCCGTGCCCGCGCGATCTGGCCATAATACGCGGTCGGGTAGCGGGCCGCCGCCTCATATTGCGCGCGCGCATCGTTCTGCCTGCCGAGCGCCTCGAGGGCACGGCCCTGCCAATAACCGGCCCGCCCGAGAGTGATAGGATTGCTGATGCCTTGAGCGATTTTTGCGAAATGTCCCAGAGCCGTGCCTGGATCCTTTAGAAAGCGCAGCGCAATCCAGCCGGCGGTGAACTGCGACTCGCCGCGATAGTTTTCGCGGGCCGGCAACTCGGCGGCGGTTACCACGTGGTAGGCCGTTTTTGGATCACCGAGGTCGAGCAATTTGCGGGCAATGAGCCGCCGCTCGATCCACCACTGGTCGGCATCAATGGCCTGCCTCGTATCCTTCGGCGCTGAAAGCATCAGTGCCGCAGCCTCTGCAATCTTCTCCTCACGGCGCAACAGCTGCACGCGGCTAAAGATCATGCCGATGTCACGGCCTGCCTCGCCAGCGGGAACCGCCTCCAGCAACGCGGCTGCATTCGGCGCCTTCTTGATCACGGCCGCGCGAGCCGTCGCGATCGCCACGGCACTGCCGCCAGCGCGGTTAGCAGCGCGCAAAGCGCCGTCCACGTCCTCGGCATAGAGGCGCATATCCATGCGCGCCTTGTGGTCGCCAGGTGTGATCAGCTCGCCGAACACATCGAGCGCTACCGCCTCGAGGTCGCTCGCGAAGTTGTCGTAGCGCCAAGCCTCGCGCACCAGCGCTTGAGCACCGGCCCGGTCGCCTTGCAGGAGGAGGGCGCGGGCAAGTGCGAAGCGTCCCTTGGCCGTGGTGGGTCGGTCCTTGCCGAAGAATGCGCGTACCACAGGCGGATCGGGTCGGTCCGACCATAGCGTCGCCTCGGCGCGGCGGCGCAGCAGCGCAATGGCGGGCCAGCTCGGATTTTCAGCAATGAATGCGAGATATCGGCTGAGCTCAATGCTGTCGGTCTCCTCACTGCGCAGGATCATCCATTCGACCAGCTTGCGCGTGACCGGGTCGTTCAGTGTTTTTTGCAGCTCGAGCGCTTGCGCCGGCTTGCCCTTGCGCACGGCGTCGATCGCTTCTTTGGCGGCCACCGCCTCGGCGGGCGGGAGGGACGGACCCGGTGCGGCTACGAAGGCAGCCGAGGTGCTGGGCGTGCTCCCCGAAGGCTTGTCGCGGGAGCTGGGATTCGCCGTAGTGCTTTTGAGCTTCCCTTTACCAGCTGTGCTCTCTTTTACCTTGTCCTTCGTGGGTGCCTTTGCTTTTGCTTTGCTGCTGCTTGTGGCGGCATCTTTGTCAGTCGTAGCAGATTGGGTGGAGGGGCTTTCTGCCTTCTTTGCCGCGCCCACTGCAGGCAAGGGCAGTGCCCAAGCGGACACGAGCCCGGCCAATCCGGCCAGCACGAGTGCCCACGAATTTGGTGTGGAAGACCTGTGCTTCACGCTGGTTCCTGGTTCCGGTCTGGCCGGCGCTGAATTGTTATTCGGTTGATAAGATTGAGGAAGTGCTAATTGCCAGCATCGGCGCGGACCTCGGCGAAAAGGCGGCGGCGAGGCCAGGGGGGCCTTCCGCCTGATCCCCCTTCCCGTTAACAATGCTGTGACTGCTTTTGTTGCGTGAAGCACACCACGGCTCCCGGTGGCATGCCAGGCCCGAGGTCCACTTTCAGAGGATCGCAATCATGACTGCCAAGACGAGCTTCCGCGGCTCGTTCACCGCGCTTGTCACACCTTTTTCCAACGGCTCGATCGACGAAAGGGCGCTTCGCGAGCTCGTGGACTGGCAGATCGGCGAGGGTACCGACGGGCTCGTGCCCGTTGGCACTACTGGTGAAAGTCCGACGCTGTCGCACGATGAACATCGTCATGTGGTCGAGTGGTGCATCGACCAGTGCAAGGGCCGCGTGCCCGTGGTCGCCGGCGCAGGATCGAACTCCACGAAGGAGGCGATCGCACTCTCGGAGCACGCGCAAGAGGCCGGGGCCGACGCTGTCCTGGTGGTCACGCCCTATTACAACAAGCCCACCCAAGAGGGGCTCTATCAGCACTTCAAGGCGATCAACGACGCCGTCGATATTCCCATCATCATCTACAACATTCCGGCGCGGTCAGTGATTGACATGTCAGTCGACACAATGAAGCGATTGTTTGCGCTGGAGCAGGTCGCGGGTGTGAAGGACGCAACGGCGAATGTGGTGCGCGTCTCACAGCAGAAGGCCGCCATGGGCGAGGGGTTCAACCAGCTCTCCGGAGAGGACGCCACGGCCTTGGGCTTCATGGCGCATGGCGGTCACGGTTGCATCTCGGTCACATCAAACGTGGCCCCGCGGCTTTGCGCCGAATTCCAGGATGCCTGCCAGCGCGGCGATTACCGCGTAGCCTTGCAGCTACACGACAAGCTCATGCCGCTGCATACGGCATTGTTCATCGAGACGAACCCCGCGCCGGCGAAATATGCCTTGTCTGTGCTCGGCAAGTGCGCCGAAACGGTGCGGTTGCCGATGGTACCGCTCGCCGAAAGGACCAAGGCCGCCGTACGCGAAGCAATGGTTCACGCCGGACTGAGCAACTAGGCTCGCATCGGGTGATCTTTTTGGATCCTGCTTGCTGACCTGACGCAGGCTTGTGGCCGTCGCAGCAATCCGCCTCTCGATTGCAAAACGTCACATGTTTGGAGGGAGACATGCTCGGCGAATTCAAGAAATTTGCCATGCGCGGCAACGTCGTTGACTTGGCGATCGGCGTTGTCATCGGCGCAGCCTTCGGCGCGATCGTCAACTCCCTCGTGGCCGACCTCTTGATGCCGATCATCGGCGCGCTCACTGGCGGTTTAGACTTCTCGAACTATTTCATCCCCTTGTCGCCGAAAGTTACCGCTGATTCGTTGGTCGAGGCGAAAAAGCAAGGTGCTGTGCTGGCGTGGGGAAGCTTCCTGACGTTTCTCATCAACTTCGTCATTATCGCCTGGGTTCTGTTCCTGGTTGTCAAGCTCATGAACCGCATGGTTCGGGCTGAGCCGGCAAAAGCCCCCGCCGTGACGAAACAGGAAGAACTGCTGGCGGAGATACGCGATCTGCTCAAGGCTCGGGGTACCTTGGCAGCCTGAGTGGCATACGCATTCTGGGAGCAGTTGCGAAGGGCAGAGGATGATTGGCGGAATGGCTGCAAGGACGGACAATGATCGGATCGTCGCGCAGAACCGCAAAGCGCGTTTCAACTACCTCATCGACGAGACATTCGAAGCCGGCATTGCTCTGACCGGGTCGGAGGTAAAATCGTTGCGGCTTGGCAAAGCGACCATCGCGGAATCCTATGCCGATGCTCGGCAGGGGGAAATCTGGCTGGTCAATGCCACTATCCCGGAATATCTGCAGGCTGGGCGTTTCAACCATCCTCCGAAGCGGCTGCGCAAGCTGCTTTTGCACCGCCGGCAGATCAACAGGCTCGTGGGGGCAGTCGAGCGCGAGGGCATGACCCTCGTACCGCTGAAGCTCTATTTCAATGGAAAGGGACGCGCCAAGATCGAGCTGGCCCTTGCACGGGGCAAGAAGCTGCACGACAAGCGGGAAACCGAAAAGAAGCGGAGCTGGGAGCGCGAGCGCGGTCGGCTGATGCGCGCCAAAGGTTGAGCTCGGGGATATTGGCCTGTGATCCTTGCACTGCCGCGCTCTCCGCCCTAATCTAAACTGCGCGGATGAGAAGGCCGGACAAAAAGGCCGACGACGAGAAGCCTCAAGGAGAGAACGATGGTCTGGACTACCCCCACTCTCGTGGAGATCTGCCTCGGCCTCGAGATCAACGGCTACCTGCCGGCCGAGCTGTAAGCTCCCACTGCCTGCAACCGCGTCTCTTCGGTGAATGGGACGCCTAACCGCCATCGTGCTCGGCTCGGCGGCGGGTGGAGGCGTTCCGCAATGGAATTGTACCTGCCCGGTATGCCGATTGGCATGGGCCGGGGATTCCCGAGTGCGGCCGCGCACGCAAGCCAGTTTGGCCGCGAGCGGCGACGGCGAGAGCTGGGTCCTCATCAACGCGTCACCTGACCTGCGACAGCAGCTGCGAGCGTCACCAGCCCTGCACCCCAAAGGCGCGACTCGGGGAAGCCCAATCAAGGCCGTGATGTTGAGCGGCGGCGAGATCGATCAGGTCGCCGGGTTGCTCAGCCTGCGCGAGCGGGAGCCATTTACCCTCTATGGCACGGCCGCGACCCTCACCACGCTCGCCGGAAACTCGGTATTCGATGTGCTTGCCCCCGACGTAGTGCTTCGCAAGCCGGTGACCTGCGGCGAAGTCGTGCCGTTGCCGGGGGGATTGGCAGCCCAATTGTTTACGGCTCCTGGCAAGCTCCCTCTCTACCTGGAAGGAGATAATCCGGACACTGCGGCCGAAACCGCTGCCAATGTGGGAATTGAGATATCGGGCCACGGCAAGCGCATAGTCTACATTCCAGGGGCGGCTGCCGTGACCGCATCCATGCTGGACCGCATGGCGCGTGCGCAAGTAGTTCTCTTCGACGGTACCCTTTATCGCGACGACGAGTTGATCACGACGCGGACCGGCAGCAAATCGGGACATCGCATGGGCCACATGCCAATCGCAGGCCCGGAGGGATCACTGATGCGCCTCAGCAGTCTTGCTGCGCCGCGCCGGCTGTATGTCCACATCAACAACACCAATCCCATTCTCATCGACGGATCGCCGGAAAGGGCAGAGGTCGAAGCGGCGGGTTGGGAAGTTGCCGAAGACGGCATGGAGATCGTGCTGTGATGGCAATGACGCCGGAGCAGCTCGAAACGGCGCTGCGCCACATTGGTGCTCAGCGCTACCACCATCTCCATCCGTTCCACACGCTGCTGCATGGGGGCAAGTGTACCAAGGGCCAAGTTCAGGCTTGGGCGGTCAATCGCTATTACTATCAGGCGATGATCCCCATAAAAGATGCGAGCCTCATCGCGCGCTGCGATGATCCGGTATTGCGCCGCGAGTGGCGCAGCCGGCTCGTCGACCATGATGGCGAAGGCGAGGAGGACGGCGGCATCTCTCGCTGGCTCAAGCTAACCGATGGATTGGGACTCGATCGCGACTACGTCATGTCGCTCGCTGGATTGCTGCCGGCTACCCGGTTTGCCGTCGACGCCTATGTCCACTTCGTGCGGGATCGCTCGCTCGTGGAAGCGATCGCCTCGTCCCTCACCGAGCTCTTTTCGCCGCAAATCATCAGCGACCGACTGGAAGGCATGCTCAGGAGCTACCCATTCGTCAGCCCGGAGACGCTGTCCTATTTCTCCAAGCGTCCGCCTCTGGCAGCTCGAGATTCGGCTTTCGCGCTCGCTTACGTGAAGCGCAACGCCCGCACAGCCGATCTGCAACAAGCCGTGCTGAGGGCGCTCGAGTTCAAGTGTGCCGTACTGTGGTCCATGCTGGACGCCCTCTATCATGCGTATGTCGTGCCCGGGCACGTGCCTCCCGGGGGTTTCGTGCCGCCAGATCAGGGGAGCGCCGTTTAGCGGCCATGAAATGAGCGAGCCAGGTATCCCGGGCGGGGCGCAACCACGCTTACCACGCGGCGTGCGCTTGGTTCATAGCGAGGCGCAGGGCGGGTGGGTGCTGCTCGCACCCGAGCGCGTGTTCAAGGCAGACGCGATTGCCGTCGAGATCATCAAGCGCTGTAATGGCGCGGCGAGCTTCAGCGAGATCGTTGATGACCTTGCGAAAACCTACAAGGCGCCGCGTGAGCGCATCCTGACCGACGTGACGGCGTTGCTGCGCACCCTGGCGGACAAACGACTGCTCGAGTTGTGATCATGTCTGCCGGATGCCTGCTCGATAAGATAAGCGTTGCGGCATCATGAGCACGTCTCCGGCGCGGCTGCACAAACCGCTTGGCCTCCTGGCCGAGCTGACACACCGATGTCCACTCGGCTGCCCTTATTGCTCGAACCCGCTGGCGCTCGATCGACGAGATGACGAGCTCGATGCGGCTACTTGGGCTCGGGTATTCCGCGAAGCAGCCGCTCTCGGCGTTCTGCAGGTGCATTTGTCGGGCGGCGAGCCCGGCGCTCGGCGCGACTTGGTGGAGATTACCGCTGCCGTCCACACGGCTGGCCTCTACAGCAACCTGATTACGTCGGCCGTGGGCGTCAGCGGCAAGACCATCGCTGCCCTTGCCGACGTGGGGCTCGATCACGTGCAGATCTCGATGCAGGACAGCGAGGCAAGCTCAGCCGACCGCATTGCCGGTTACGATGGCGCGTTTGCGCGCAAATGCGCATTGGCCGGCGAGGTGGTGCGGCTGAAACTGCCGCTCACCGTCAACGCGGTCGTTCATCGCGCCAATATCGACCGGATCGCCGCATTGGTCGATCTCGCCATTGCTCTTGGTGCCAGTCGCGTGGAGATTGCACACGCTCAATATTACGGTTGGGCTCTGAAAAATCGGGCTCTGTTGATGCCGACGCGCGAGCAAGTGCAGCGTGCCGCCACTCTGGTCGAGGAGCTGCGTGTCCGTCACCACGGCCAAATTGTGATTGATGCAGTCGTGCCTGATTACTACGCGCGCTATCCCAAGCCATGCGTGGGTGGCTGGGGACGACGCTCGTTGAACGTGACCCCAGGAGGCAAGGTGCTGCCGTGTCACGCAGCAGAAACGATTCCCGGTCTCGACTTCTGGAACGTGCGTGATCATTCGCTGGCCGACATCTGGACAAGCTCGCCCGCGTTCAATGCATTTCGTGGCACCACCTGGATGAAGGAGCCATGCGCCAGCTGCTCGCGCCGGGAGGAGGATTTTGGCGGGTGCCGCTGCCAGGCATTTGCTCTAACCGGAGATGCAGCGGCAGCCGATCCGGTCTGTCATTTATCCCCGCACCATTCCGCGCTGCCCCCGCTCACCGCGGAGCGGCATGAGGGCGGCTACGTTTATCGGCGGATGTGACCTCGTGGGCACGCTTTGAAGCGGCGAGGCCCGCGGTCACCTGCCAATCACGTGGGGTGAGTTCCTGGAGCTCGTTGGTAAGCTGCGCAGTGGAGGAAGATGACATGAGCATTCCACACGACCCCACGGTGCTGCCCGCCAATCTTCCCGTCCCTAGAGACGACGGCGCGACGCGGCACCTCACGGGACGCGCGCTACCCCCGGTGTCGCTTGCCGCGACCGACGGAACGCAGGTTGACCTGTCAAAGCTTGCCGGTCGCACCGTGGTCTACATCTACCCGCGTACCGGCGTGCCTGGACAGCCGCTGCCTGAAGGCTGGGACGCCATTCCTGGCGCCCGCGGCTGCACGCCCCAATCATGCTCGTTTCGCGATCATTTTGCGGAGCTGAAACGCCTCGGGGTGGCCCACCTCTTTGGTTTGTCGACCCAAGATACGTCTTTTCAGCGTGAGGCCGCTGAGCGCCTCGCCCTGCCGTTCCCGTTGTTGTCGGACGAGGGCCTTGCTTGACGCGCACGCTTGATCTGCCGACGTTCTCGGTTCACCGCATGACGTTGCTCAAGCGTATGACATTGGTCATTGACGCTGGCGTGATTGCCAAGGTTTTCTATCCCGTCTTCCCGCCGGACAAGAGTGCCGAGGAGGTCGTCGCCTGGCTCGAAGAGTCGAGATAGGCGCGGGCCGCTGCGAAAACATTACGAAACATCTGCGGCGTGAGCACACGCGTGTTGGTGTTGTAGCGCGAGCAGTGGTAGCTCGCGAAAATCCGCAACTTGCCGACGTTATGCATCGCGCCGTGCCCGAACGGCGCCATAGACCGGCGCTCGCTAAGAGCAACCAGCGTGCTTTCGTGCGAGATGCGGCCCAGCGTGACAATGGCGCGCAGCTCCGGCATCTCGGCGATCGTTGCTGCGAGAAAGCGGCGACAGGTTTTAATCTCAGCTGACGTCGGCTTGTTTTCCGGGGGCACGCAGCGGACGGCATTGGTGATGCGCGTATCGATCAGCGCCAGCCCGTCGTCCGGGCGTGCTGCATAGCTGCCGCGAGCAAAACCGAACTGCGCGAGCGTCTCGTAGAGCAGGTCGCCGGCATAGTCCCCGGTAAACGGCCGCCCGGTTCGATTTGCGCCGCGCAGACCGGGTGCGAGACCGATGATAAGTAAACGGGCATCGGATGATCCGAACGAGGCAACCGGGGCATTGAACCATGACGGCTCACGCGTCCGCCATTCGTCGCGGAAAACCGCGAGCCGGGGGCAGAGCGGACAGTCGCGCCCGGGTTTGCCCGATCCATCCGGCGTTTGAGCCCGCTCAGTCCTCGAAATCATCGTCCTCGTCGACTGGCACGCCGGCCGCTGCGCGCTGTGGCGCGATGGGACGCTGCAGGAATTGTGGTGTATGCCGCTCTGGTCGCGACTCGCGCCCTTCGCGCGGACCTCGCTCCGAGGGGTCGCGCCCGATCTTGGGCTGCAGCTCCACGATATCGAGAAATATGTCTGCCTGTCGGCGCAGCTCGTCGGCCACCATCGGCGGCTGAGTTGAGATCGTGGAAACCACCGTCACGCGCACGCCGCGGCGCTGCACCGCCTCGACCAGGGACCGGAAATCACCATCACCCGAGAACAGGATCATGTGATCGATTGATCCCGCGATCTCCATGGCGTCGACCGCGAGCTCGATATCCATGTTCCCCTTCACCTTGCGCCGCCCGGTCTGATCCACAAACTCCTTCGTGGCCTTCGTGACGACGCTGTAGCCGTTGTAATCGAGCCAATCGATCAAGGGCCGGATCGACGAATATTCCTGATCCTCGATGACGGCGGTGTAGTAAAACGCCCGCAATAAGTAACCGCGCGACTGAAACTCGCGCAACAAGCGCTTGTAGTCGATGTCGAATCCGAGCGACTTCGCGGTCGCATAAAGGTTCGCCCCGTCAATGAACAGGGCGATCTTTTCAGTCTTGCTTTCCATGGTCGGTGGCGTCCGTGCGCGTGTCGCTTGATCGCAAATAGGGCCGGCGCTCGGGTGCGGGGCAAACCGCTGAATAATCGCCGGTGGGCTGTTATTCTGGCTTGGTCTCGCCCGGCCGGAAAAGCGGCGGGACGCTTGCCGTTACGGCTCACATTAAATGTAAATGTAAGGATGGCGGGCTGGTTCCGAGCTTCTGGGTAACAGAGGCGTCCCGCTGCGCCAAGGAAAATGTGCGGCGCAATCGGCACGCACGGCAAGTTTCGCCTTGCACTTTGCCAACGGGCTGGCTACCTACCCCAGCACTTCCCCTTCAAAGGTATCGGAGCGCCGCGCCCATGGCTCGAGTCACTGTCGAGGATTGCATCGACAAGGTTGATAACCGGTTCGACCTCGTGTTGTTGGCAAGTCACCGGGCCCGCATGATTTCTTCCGGCACTCAGATCACCATAGACCGCGACAACGACAAGAACCCTGTCGTCGCCTTGCGGGAGATCGCCGATGAGACGATTTCGCCCGACGATCTGCGCGAGGAGTTGGTTCACTCGCTGCAGAAATACGTCGAGGTGGATGAACCGGAGCCCGACACCGCTCCTCTGATCGGCGGAGCCGGCGGGAGCATCGACGCCGATGACACCGAGGTGGTCAGCGAGCGGATGACTGAGGAGGAGTTGCTCAAGGGCCTGGAGGGCCTGACCCCTCCCGAGGAGCAGCCCGAAGAAGAGGAATAAGTTCCTCGGCCACCCCTTCGCGCGACGCGTCCTGCGGCCCGGAATACTCCGGGCCGTTTTTGTTTGTGCGCCTGTAGTTTTGGCGTCTTGTAGTTTGGACGCTGTGCCACCCGTTGGCGCCAACAACAAGCGCCGTGATATCCTGTGTGTGGATGAAGCTGCCGGGGGTTGACCGGCGGGCGAGGATTGCCATGTCGCATGGCCTCTGGCGGGTCGGGGTAACGCCCGGCGTCACTCGAGCGAAACATGAACATCGTTCCACAACTCACTGACAAACCTGCGAGATCAAGAGGCGTATCTGCCCACATTATGCGGCAATATGAATTGATCGATCGGGTAAAGCGCTACAATCCGGCGACCAGCGAAGCACTGCTCAATCGTGCGTATGTCTATGCGATGAAGGCGCATGGCGAGCAAAAACGTGCCTCGGGCGACCCATATTTCTCCCACCCGCTGGAAGTCGCGGCGATCCTCACCGATCTCAAGCTCGACGATTCGACGATTGCTGCTGCGCTTTTGCATGACACGATCGAGGATACTGCGACGACCCGCGGCGAGATCGACCAGATGTTCGGGAAGGACATCGGCGCGCTCGTCGACGGTCTGACCAAACTCAACAAGCTTGACCTCGTCACCAAAGAGGCAAAGCAGGCCGAAAACCTGCGCAAGCTCCTGTTGGCCATTGCCGACGATGTGCGCGTGCTGCTGGTCAAGCTCGCCGACCGCTTGCACAACATGCGCACCTTATCGCACGTGCGGCACGAGACGCGGCATCGCATGGCCGAGGAAACCCTCGACATCTACGCGCCCCTTGCCGGCCGTATGGGCATGCACGAGATGCGCGAGGAACTCGAGGATCTGGCCTTCAAAGAGCTCAATCCGGAAGCGTACCGCGTCGTGAGCGAGCGGCTTCATGCGCTGGAAACCAAGAATGCCGGCTTGGTGAGCGAGATTGAGCGCCAGCTCACCGGAAAACTGTCCGGTCGTGGGATTGCCGCGACCGTGACCGGGCGCCGCAAGCGCGCCTATTCGATCTGGCACAAGATGGAGCGCAAGTCGGTCGGATTCGAGCAGCTTTCCGATCTTTTCGGGTTCCGCGTGATCGTCAGCTCAGTTCCGGAATGCTATCAGGCGCTCGGCGTGGTGCACACCACGTGGCCGGTGGTGCCGGGCCGTTTCAAGGATTACGTCTCGACGCCTAAGCAGAACGACTACCGCTCCATTCACACGACCGTGATCGGACCGAGTCAGCAGCGTGTCGAGCTGCAGATCCGCACACGCGAGATGCATGAGTTAGCGGAGTACGGAATCGCGGCGCATGCGCTCTACAAAGATTTTCCCGGCTCCCCGACGGAGATGCTGTCGCGCGAATCGAGTGCCTATGCATGGTTGCGGCGAACCATCGAGCTTCTCGCTGAAGGCTCGAATCCGGAGGAGTTTCTCGAGCATACCAAGCTCGAGTTGTTTCACGATCAGGTGTTCTGCTTCACGCCGAAAGGCAAGCTGATTGCGCTGCCGCGGCGCGCCAATGCCATCGACTTTGCCTATGCAGTGCATACCGGCGTCGGCAACATGGCGGTCGGCTGCAAAATCAACGGCAAAATTGCGCCGCTTGCCTCCGAGCTTGCCAATGGCGACGAGGTCGAGATCATTACCTCGAAGGCACAGACGGCGCCTCCGGCGGCCTGGGAATCTCTGGTGACAACCGGCAAAGCGCGCGCGGCCATCCGGCGTGCGACCCGTGTTGCTGTCCGGGCTCAGTATGCCGGCCTTGGGCGGCGCATCGTCGAGCGGCTCTGCGAGCGCGCCAAGATGCTCTATTCGGACGAGAAGCTGCAAGGTGCGCTGCCGCGGCTGGCGCGTGCGTCGATTGAGGAGGTGATGTCGGCCGTGGGTCGGGGAGAGATGCGGGCCGCTGACGTGGTGCGGGCAATGTATCCGGATTACCAGGAGGAGCGCGCAGCCATCATCGCCCAGCAGCCGAAAGCGGAGAGCGGCTGGTTCGGTCTGAAGCGGGCAAAAGCCGTCAAGGTCAAGGTGCCGGGACAATCCGGAGCGGCGATCCCCATCCGCGGCATCAACACCGATCTGCCGGTCCGCTTCGCCCCGAATGGCGGTGCTGTGCCCGGTGATCGGATCGTCGGTATTCTTACGCCGGGGGAGGGGATCACCATCTACCCGATTCAATCGCCCTCCTTGATCGATTTCGAGGACGTGCCTGAACGTTGGCTCGACTTGCGCTGGGACGTCGAGGAGCAGACCCCGCAACGCTTTCCGGCCCGCATTCAGCTACAGACCGTGAACGAGCCTGGCTCGCTTGCCCAGGTGACGCAGGTGATCGCCGATCATGATGGCAATATCGACAACATCCACATGGAGCGCTCCGCGCCTGATTTTACAGCGGTGACCATCGATCTCGAGGTGTTCGACATCAAGCATCTGAATTCGATCATTGCTCAGCTGCGTGCCAAGCACGTCGTCGCAAGCGCCGAGCGGGTCAACGCTTGAAGGGCCGATCCCAGATTCGCGATCTCAGATTGAAATGAGTCGAGCCGAATAGCTCCCTGCCAGGCCTTATGGCACTCCCATGCACAGCGCTAATCACCTGCGACTAGGGGTCAACGTCGATCACGTCGCGACCATCCGCAATGCGCGTGGCGGATCGCATCCTGATCCGGTGCGTGCGGCGAAGCTCGCGATCGAGGCCGGCGCCGATGGCATCACCGCACATTTGCGTGAGGACCGCCGCCATATTCGGGATGACGATATGGCGCGGCTGAAGGCCGAAATCGCCAAGCCGCTCAATTTCGAAATGGCGGCGACGGATGAGATGGTGGGGATTGCGCTGAAAACCATGCCGCATGCAGCCTGTTTAGTCCCTGAGCGGCGGGAGGAACGCACGACCGAGGGGGGTCTCGACGTTGTCACTCAAATCCACGTGCTTGCCCCGGCAGTGGCCAGGCTTGCGCAGGCAGGCGTCCGGGTTTCTCTGTTCATTGTGGCCGATCCCCGACAGATCGAGGCTGCCGCGCGCATCCAGGCGCCGGTGATCGAGATCCATACTGGGGCTTGGTGTGAGGCCCTGGCCGATGAGCGCATGGAGGCTGCGGAGAGCGAATGGCTGCGCATTCGCGACGGTGCGGCACTCGCGAAAGCGGCCGGCCTCGAAGTGCATGCCGGCCATGGTCTTGATTTCGATACCGCCGAGGCGGTCGCCGCTCTGCCGGAAGTGGTTGAGCTCAACATTGGCCACTTTCTCATCGGCGAGGCGATCGTCTCCGGTCTCGAGAGTGCCGTGCGGACGATGCGCGCCGCGATGGAGCGCGGCAGGGGTTCGACATGATCCTTGGTATTGGCTCCGATATCGTCGATGTGCGCCGGATCGAGCAGACGATCGAGCGGCATGGCGAGCGTTTCATCTCCCGCATTTTTACGGCAACCGAGCGCGCCAAGGCCGAGAGCCGCGCGCGCCGGGCGGAGACCTACGCCAAGCGGTTTGCTGCGAAGGAGGCATGCGCCAAGGCCCTCGGAACCGGGTTGCGTGCTGGGGTGTTCTGGCGCGACATGGGGGTGGTCAACTTGCCCTCCGGCCGCCCCTCCATCGAGTTGAGCGGAGGTGCGCTTGCGCGACTGCAGGCCATCACGCCTGCCGGATACGATGCCCGCATCGATGTGACCATCACCGACGAAGGTCCAATGGCGCAAGCGCTGGTGGTGATCTCCGCCATTCCCCGCACCGATGGCGGCGCTTCGCTGGTTCCCGGAGGCATCATGTAACCCGCGTTTTGACAGGCGTTTGCGCCTCGTGCTGCGAGCGGTTACAAGGGCGCGCCAGGATTCCTGGAGACTCCGCGGGACGCTGTTCATCCGCATAAATTTCTGAACGCAACAGCATTTTTGGCTTCGAGGGGCAGGCCTACTCAGCAAGCGCCGCGGCAGACGGGTGCGGCAGCAAAAAGGACCAAGCACATGGGCGTGCCATCGATGGCCAAAAAAAAGGAAGGCGGTGTTGCCGAAACCGGCCGCGTGATTGTGCACGCGTTGCTGATTGCGCTGGTCATCCGGACCTTCCTGTTTCAGCCATTCAACATTCCATCCGGATCGATGAAGGCGACGCTGCTCATCGGCGACTATCTTTTTGTTTCAAAGTTTTCATATGGCTACAGCCACTATTCGCTTCCCCTGTCGCCGAATATTTTTCCCGGACGCATCTGGGCATCGCAGCCCAATCGGGGCGATGTCGTCGTCTTCCGACTGCCGAAGGACGACTCGACCGACTACATCAAGCGCGTGATCGGGTTGCCGGGTGACAACATCCAGATGATCGATGGCTTGCTGCACATCAATGGCGAGCCGATAAAGCGCGAGCGTATCGAGGATTTCATCGATACCGACGAAGGCGCGCGCGACTCGCGCATCAAGCGTTGGCGCGAGACGTTGCCTAACGGCGTGAGCTACACCACCCTCGATCTGATGGATAACGGGTTTTACGACAACACTCCCGTATACCACGTTCCTGCAGGCCATTACTTCATGATGGGCGACAACCGAGACAACTCGACCGACAGCCGCGTCCTGAGCCAGGTTGGATACGTGCCATTCGAAAATATTGTCGGGCGCGCGCAAATTATCTTCTTCTCGATCCTCGAAGGGGAGCACGCGTGGATGGTGTGGCGCTGGCCATGGTCGGTCCGCTGGGGCCGGCTGTTCACGATCGTTCGATGAGCCGCAGGGAAACTACTCGATCGGCTTCGATCGAAGGCTCTGTCCCAGTCGCCCCCGACAAACCGGCCAGCTCGGGCCCTTCAGAGGAAGCATTGCCGCTCGCGTTGGCAACGCGCGAGAAGAAGGGCACCAGAACCAGGCGAGCCAACCTCTCTGGGTTTGAAGAGCGGATCGGCTATCATTTCAGCGACCCGGCGCTGCTCGAGCAGGCGCTCACGCATATTTCTGCCCTGACTGGTGCACGCAACCGGGCCGGCTCCTATCAGCGGCTCGAATTCTTGGGCGATCACGTCCTTGGGCTGGTCATCTCCGATATGCTGTTTCGGGCCTTCGCCAAGGCAGACGAAGGTGAAATGTCGCGACGGCTTGCCGACCTCGTGCGCCAGGAGACCTGCGCCGAGGTCGCGCGTGCCATCGATCTCGGCAGTGCGATCATGCTCGGCTCTTCCGAAGCCAATGCCGGTGGTCGTGGTCGCATCGCCATCCTGGCCGATGTCTGCGAGGCATTGATTGGAGCGGTGTTCGTGGACGGCGGCTATCCCGCCGCCGCGGCTCTGATTGAACGATTGTGGAGCGAGCGGATGCGCACGCCTGCTCGCCCGCTGCGCGATTCCAAGACGGTGCTGCAGGAATGGGCACAAGCTCGTGGGCTTCCCACTCCAGCCTACCGTGAGGTCGAGCGCACGGGCCCCGCACATGACCCGGAATTTCGAGTGACGGTCGCACTGCCCGATCTGGCGCCTGCCGAGGGGCTTGGCCGTTCGAAGCGCGCTGCGGAACAAGCAGCCGCAGCCGCCATGCTCAGCAGAGCCGGCGTGAAGACGGATCGGGTGGATGGCTGAGGGCGCCACCCATTGTGGGTTCATCGCTCTGATCGGCGCCCCGAATGTGGGTAAGTCCACGCTGCTCAACGCGTTGGTCGGAGCTAAGGTCGCAATTGTCTCACACAAAGTGCAAACGACCCGTGCGCTCCTGCGCGGTATCGCGCTTGTCGGGAACGCACAGCTCATCTTCATCGACACGCCCGGTATTTTCCCGCCGCGCCGCCGGCTGGACCGCGCCATGGTGACGAATGCCTGGAGTGGGGCGCAGGACGCAGACATCACTTGCGTGCTGATCGACGCCGCGCGCGGCCTCGACGAGGAAGGGTGCGCGATTCTCGACAAGCTTTCCGAGCTCGAGGGGCGAAAAGTTTTGCTCCTCAACAAGGTCGACCTTGTCGAGAAGCCCGCTCTCCTCGGGCTTGCGCATGCGTCAAACCAGCGCGTGAATTTCAGTGCTACATTCATGATATCGGCCCTGACCGGGGACGGTCTGCCCCAGCTCAAGGCATGGCTCGCGACCGAGGCCCCGGTCGGGCCTTGGCACTATCCGGAAGACGAGATTACCGACGCCCCGCTGCGGCAACTTGCCGCCGAGATAACGCGCGAAAAGCTATACTTGCGATTGCACCAGGAGCTTCCCTACCAGTCGCATGTGGAGACCGAACAATGGAAAGAGCTCCAGGACGGTTCAACGCGCATCGAGCAGACGATCTATGTCGAGCGTGAGAGCCAGCGAAAGATCGTGCTGGGCAAAGCAGGTGCCACCATCAAGGCGATCGGAGCCGAGGCTCGCCGCGACATTGCCGAGATGATCGAGGGCCCAGTACACCTGTTCCTCTTCGTCAAGGTGCGTGAGCGCTGGGCCGATGACCCTGAGCGTTATCGCGGAATGGGACTGGATTTCCCGAACGAATAGCGACAGGCCACGAGCTCGATGCAATGGATTGATGAAGGGGTCGTACTCGGGACGCGGCGGCACGGCGAGAACAATGCCATTCTCGAATTGCTGACGCGCGATCACGGGCGCCATCTCGGCATGGTCCGAGGCGGATCAGGCTCGCGGCTGCGGCCGCTGCTGCAGCCGGGAAATCGCCTCAGTGTGAGCTGGCGGGCGCGGCTCGACGAGCATCTCGGACTTTATTCTGTCGAGGCTCTGGATGGCCGAGCGGCTTCGTTCCTCGCTGTCGCCCACGCACTTTACGGGATGACGCACCTTGCGGCGCTCTGCCGCCTGCTGCCAGAGCGCGATCCGCACCCGCATATCCATGCCGCGCTCGAGACGATAATCGAAGAGCTCCTCGATGCGCGCGAGGCGCGGGTCGCGGTCGCGCAGTTCGAGCTGCAGCTGCTTGCCGAGCTAGGTTTCGGGCTCGATCTCAGCTGCTGTGCCGCCACCGGCGCAGTCGATGACCTCGTCTACGTCTCGCCCAAATCAAGTCGTGCCGTGTCGCGCGAGGCCGGGGAAGCATGGCGGCACAAGCTATTGCCGATACCAGCGTTCCTCCTGCAGACGTCCCGGCGGCAGCTCCCTGAAGAGCTCTCATCGCAAGACATTTTGGATGGCTACTCGCTCACCGGGTTCTTTCTGCTGCGCCACGTGCTGGAGCCGCGCGGGCTAGGTTTGGCCGAAGCACGCGCGAGCTTCATCGCCGCCGTGTTACGCGAGCCTGCATCCTCTGCGCTGCACGGGTAGAGAGCCGGTGCTCTTCACCGAACTCTCTCCCCCGTCTCAGGCTGTTACCACCACGAGCAATGCAGCCGTCCATGGCGGCCCACCGCGCAATGACGGTGGCGGTCATGATATCGCCACCACTGGACCTGTCCGATGGCGCGTCCCGCGTGTGCGGCATGGCCGATCGAGGAGCCGTGAACCGGGGCGGCGAGGGCCGGGGCGCCGGCGCCCAGCGCTAATCCAAGCGTGAGCAATCCAGCGATTAAGGTCGTGCGCATTTGTGACTCTCCTTGCATTGTTGCGAGCCGCAACAGGGCGTCTCGTATTCTGCGAGCCTAAGCGCTCGATTCAGAACGCAGGGTGGCCAACGCGTTCATTGCTTGTTCATCGCGCGCATTGCCATTAACTTTTCGTCATGGGCAAACAACTGATTCCCGTTCCGGAAGGCGAGGTGGAAGAGATTGCGTTGCGTGACGCGCTCGAGGAGCGCTACCTGCAATACGCGCTCTCCACCATCACCGGACGTGCGCTTCCCGATGCACGCGACGGGCTCAAGCCGGTGCATCGGCGCCTCCTCTATGCCATGCGGCAGCTGCGGCTTGATCCGGGCACGGCGTTCAAAAAATGTGCGCGCGTTGTCGGTGATGTCATCGGCAAGTTTCATCCGCATGGCGACCAGGCGGTCTATGACGCGATGGTGCGCCTCGCTCAGGATTTCGCTCAGCGGTATCCACTTGTCGACGGTCAGGGGAATTTCGGCAATGTCGACGGCGATAACCCCGCAGCCATGCGCTACACCGAGGCGCGCCTGACGGAGGTCGCGCAGCTGTTGCTGGAAGGCATCGATGAGGCCGCCATTGACTTCAAGCCTACTTACGACGGCTCGGAAAACGAGCCCGTGGTGCTTCCGGGTGCATTTCCCAATCTGCTTGCGAATGGCTCACAGGGCATCGCCGTGGGCATGGCCACGTCAATTCCGCCGCATAATGCGGCTGAGCTGTGCGACGCCGCGCTTCACCTGATCGAGACGCCGAATGCCCGCACCCGGACGCTGCTGAAATACGTGCCGGGCCCCGACTTCCCGACCGGCGGCATCATCGTGGATCCTCCTGAGGCCATCGCTGAGGCCTATGCCACCGGACGCGGATCGTTTCGGGTGCGTGCACGCTGGCATAAGGAGGACACCGGGCGCGGTACCTACCTCATCGTGATCACCGAGGTGCCCTGGCTCGTGCAAAAGGCGCGCCTGGTTGAGAAGCTTGCGGAGTTTCTGAACGAGCGCAAGCTTCCCCTGGTGGCGGAGGCGCGTGATGAGTCGGCTGAAGACATACGGCTCGTCATCGAGCCGCGCTCGCGCACTGCCGACCCTGAATTGTTGATGGAGTCGCTATTCAAGCTCACCGAGCTGGAAAGCCGTATTCCGCTCAACATGAACGTCCTCGTGAAGGGCCGCATCCCGAAGGTCGTGGGGCTCGCTGAGGCGCTTTCCGAGTGGCTTGCACACCGGCGTGAGGTGCTGCTGCGCCGAACACGCCACCGGCTCAGTCAAATCGAGCACCGGCTTGACGTGCTCGGCGGCTATCTCGTCGCCTATCTCAACGTGGACAAGGTGATCAAGATCATCCGCACCGAGGACGAGCCCAAGCCGGTGCTGATGAGGACCTTCAAGCTTACCGATGTGCAGGCGGAAGCCATCTTGAACATGCGCCTGCGCAACCTGCGCAAGCTCGACGAGATGGAGATCAAGAAAGAAGACCGGGAGCTGCGCGTCGAGCGCAAGGCTCTAAGCGAGCTCATGGCATCGGAGAAGCTGCAGTGGAGCAAGGTCGCTGATGAGATCAGGGACGTCCGCAGCAGGTTTGGTGCGAAGACCGCGCTGGGCAAGCGCCGAACGAGCTTTGCGCAGGCACCCGAGCACGATGACGCAGCAATAGAGCAGGCGCTGGTCGAGCGCGAGCCGATCACCGTCGTCGTTTCACAGAAGGGTTGGATCCGAGCGCTCCGCGGCACGGTGACCGATCTGTCCGGGGTGACTTTCAAGACGGATGACGGACCTAAGTTCGCGTTCCCGGCCGAGACGACCTCCAAGTGTCTGGCCTTCGCGAGTAACGGGCGCTTCTATACTCTCGATGCCGCAAAGCTGCCGGGAGGCCGCGGCCACGGCGAGCCCATCCGCCTGTTCGCCGATCTTGAGCAAGATGCCGATTTCGTAGCCGTGTTTCGCTATCAGGGCGGGCGAAAGCTGCTGGTGGGCAGCTCGGTTGGACGCGGCTTTGTGGTCGCCGAGGACGAGTGCGTCGCCAACACCCGCAAGGGCAAGCAGGTGCTCAACGTGACACCGCCGGATGTCGCCTGCGCCCTCACGCCCGTTGTGGGAGAGCTGGTCGCGACAATTGGGCAGAACCGCAAGCTCCTCATCTTCCCGCTGGAGCAGGTGCCGGAAATGGGACGCGGACGTGGGGTGCGTCTGCAGCGCTACAAGGATGGGTACTTGTCAGATCTTAAGACCTTCACGGCGCAGGAGGGGCTGACCTGGATTGACAATGGCGGACGCGTGTTCAGCCAATCGCTCAAGGAGCTTGCACCTTGGCGCGGTAACCGGGGCGATGCCGGGGGCGTGCGGCCGGACAGGTTTCTAACGAACAACCGGTTCGGCCAATTGCCGGTCGCGGCGACGAGGACGCCCCCGGAGAAGTAGGCTTGGTCCTTGCCCCTCGGCCTTTGCTGCCGTGCCGCGCTGCAGGCTGCAATTGCAAATTATTCGCAACAAAGATATCAGCGGGGGCTGGGTTCTGGATCCCGTCCCGCGAATGCACGAGCAACGGCCCTCTCTCGACCTGAGTGCATCCGGGTGGCGCCGTTCCCGAGGGCGACCTTCGCTTTCGGAAGTGTTCGGATCAGTTGCGATCCGGCCCCAGGGCCCGTTTTGGAGGAAGCTCCTTGCCTTCCTCGGGCCCGGCTATTTGGTCGCCGTGGGCTACATGGATCCCGGCAATTGGGCGACCTCGCTCGCGGGGGGCTCGAAGTTTGGCTACGCGCTGCTCACGGTTGCGCTTCTCTCCAATCTCATAGCCATCCTGCTGCAAGGCTTGTGCGCGCGGCTTGGTATCGCCTCTGGGCGGGATCTGGCGCAGGCCTGCCGGGATGCCTTTCCGCGTCTTGTCTCATGGCCACTGTGGCTTGCGGCGGAGATCGCCATCTGCGCCACCGATCTTGCTGAGGTGATCGGTACGGCGATCGGGCTAAATCTGCTGTTCGGTGTGCCGCTCGCGATCGGCGTGGTGCTGACAGCGCTTGATGTCTTCCTCGTGCTGTGGCTGCAGAGCATTGGCTTCCGCTGGATCGAAGCCTTTGTTGTCACCCTGCTCGCAGTGATCACGCTGTGCTTCGGCATCCAGATCGCGTTCGCCGATCCGAGTTGGGGTGCGGTCATCCGAGGCTTTGTCCCGAGCACTGAGATCGTCAGAAACCCGGAGATGCTCTACCTCTCACTCGGCATCCTTGGTGCCACGGTGATGCCGCACAATCTCTATCTGCATTCGGGCGTGGTGCAGACGCGTCGCTTGGGCGAGACGGTACCGGAGCGGCGCGAGGCAATCAGATTGGCGACAGCCGACTCGACGATCGCCTTGATGTTCGCCCTGCTGATCAACGCTTCTATCTTGATCCTGGCCGCTGCGACGTTCAACAAGGCTGGCAAAACCGACGTGGCGGAGCTCGATCAGGCACACTCGTTCCTGGCCCCGTTACTCGGCTCCGCCATCGCCCCGACGCTGTTCGGCATCGCACTGCTGTGCTGCGGTATGAACTCGACCGTCACTGCGACGCTGTCGGGTCAGATCGTCATGGAGGGCTTTCTCGACATTCGGCTGCCGGGCTGGGCGCGGCGCCTATTGACGCGCGCAATCGCAATCGTACCGGCCGCGGTCGTGACCATCTGGTATGGCGAATCGGGTACCGCCAAGCTGCTCATCTTGAGCCAAGTGGTGCTCAGCATGCAGCTGCCATTTGCGATCGTACCGCTGGTGATGTTCACAGCCGACCGCAGGAAGATGGGAGAGCTGGTGGCGCCGTTCTGGATCACCGCGCTCGCGGTCCTGGCAGCGCTGCTGATCATAGGGCTTAACCTGAAGTTGATGCACGATCAGATAACCGGTTGAGCTCTGCAGTGGGGCGGCTGATCAGCGCGCGCATCCACGCTGCGCGAACCAGTGCTTGCACGCACCTGACCAGCTCGGCGGCGCAAAGTTACTCGACAGCTGCGGCTGCGCCTTCCACCCGCTTCCAGCCGTCAGGCGAGAGCCGCTCCTGCGGTAGGAAGCGTCCCTTGTAGTCCATCTTGCGCGAGCCTTGCACCCAATAGCCGAGATAGACGTACGACAATCCCATGCGGCGCGCCCGGTCGATGTGATCGAGGATCATGAAGGTGCCGAGCGAGCGCGGTGCCTCCTCCGACTCAAAAAATGAGTACACCATGGAAAGGCCATCACTCAGCACGTCTGTGAGAGCCACCGCCACCAATTCACCTGCCGGGTGCTCATCGCGGCTCTCTGGAGAGGCGCGGCGGCGATATTCGACCATATGCGTTTCGACGTGACTGTCCTCGACCATCAAAGCAAAATCGAGAACCGACATATCCGCCATCCCGCCATCGCGGTGACGAGCATCAAGATAAGAGCGGAACACCGAATACTGCTCCGACGTGGGCACGGCGACCCGCATCTCGCCGGAAATGTCGTCATTGCGCTCGAGAATGCGCCGCATGCTGCGTGTCGGCCGAAAATCCGCAGCAACCACCCTGACCGAGACGCAGGCTCGGCAGGTTTCGCATGCCGGTCGATATGCGATGGATTGGCTGCGACGGAAGCCGCCATGGGTGAGCAGATCGTTGAGCTCGGCAGCACGCTCTCCCACCAGATGGGTGAACACCTTGCGCTCCTCCTGCCCCGGCAGATACGGACAGGGGGAGGGCGCGGTCAGATAAAATTGCGGTGTGTTTCGAGAATGCTGTGTCACGACCACTTTACCGCGCCAACGAGGCAACGCTCTGCGCTGCGTGTAGAATTGCCCGGCGTTCCCGCCGTCGTCAAATTGATTTCAGCCACCCATATAGGCGCGCCGCAAGGCCTCGGCGCGGGGTTGAGAATTGATGACGATAGAGCCCACCAGCACGTCATTGAGAAGACGCCGCCGGTGATTGAAGAAAGGGACGAGCAGGATAAGTGGCGTCAGATAAGAGATGGTGAGCCAGAAGGCAACCGCATGCACGGCGCCAAGCAGAAAGTAGGCAGGCGCCCCGTACCAGGTCCGCATCTCCAAATCCATGACGCGCATGCCTATGGTGGCGGAGGCAGGGCTGCCAAAGCTGAAGCCGTAGTAGCAGATCGCCCAGATGACGATCAGCGGCCAAAACAGTGGGGAGAGGAACGCGTACAGCAGGCCCGCGAGTCCCAGGGTTGCGATGGTCGTGAGCAACATGAAGACGCCGGCGAGAACAATCGGCACGGCAATGATGGCGAGGTCGATGAGAAAAGCGAGGCAACGCCGGGCGAGCACGCCCGCGAAAAGCTCCGGGTGCACGGCCGGGTCGTAGGCATGTGGCTTGAGCTCGACAGAAAGCCCAAGTCGTCGCGGTTCACTGCCGGCCATGGCGCGCCATCCTGCTGTTACCTGCCGAGGCCAGAGCTTGTATCCTCGACTTGCGCCGAATCCCCTGCGCAGATCGAGACTAAACCTTGTGCTCGCAAGAGCACCAGAGACGCCGCGTCCCAGTCGGACGGGGCGCGCGGCTGCACCGATAAGCATCCATGACGATCAGCATTGCCGAGATCGAAGCTGCCCGGCGCACGATTGCTGGCCAGGTGCTGCGCACACCCATGCTGCCCGCCCCCAAGCTATCGGCGCTCACCGGCGCTGACGTGTACGTCAAATACGAAAACCTTCAGGTGACCAATTCATTCAAGGAACGGGGTGCCCTCAACAAGCTTTCCTCGCTTGGCGGGCCTGAGCGGGACCGCGGCGTCATTGCAATGTCGGCCGGCAATCATGCTCAGGCGCTCGCCTATCATGCTGCCCGTCTCGCAATACCGGCGACTATCGTGATGCCCGTGACGACGCCGTTCGTGAAGGTCGAGGCGACGCAGGCGCACGGGGCTGATGTGGTTCTGCACGGCGAATCCATAGCTGATGCGCAAGTACGTGCTGAGGAGCTCGCACGCGAGCGCGCATTGACTTGGGTACATCCTTACGATGACCCGCTGGTCATTGCGGGGCAGGGCACCATTGCGCTGGAAATGCTGGAGGAGGTGCCTGAGCTCGAGACTCTGGTCGTTCCGGTCGGGGGCGGCGGGTTGATTGCCGGCAATGCGGTTGCGGCGCGGGCGAAGAGTCCCTCGCTAGAGTTGCTCGGCGCCGAAGCCGCGCTCTACCCTTCGTTCTGGAACGCGCTGAAGGGCGATGATCGTCCGTTTGGCGGGCCGACCCTGGCCGAGGGCATCGCTGTCAAGAACGTGGGGAAGCTCGCGCTGCCGATCGTGCGCGACCTCGTTGCCGATATCGTGCTGGTCGATGAGGCTCAGCTGGAGGGTGCAGTCAATGCCTTTTTGACCCTGCAGAAGACAATGGCGGAAGGAGCCGGCGCCGCGGGGCTTGCCGCCATGCTGGCCCAGCCGGAACGGTTTCGCGGCCGCAAAGTCGGGCTCATTCTCTGCGGCGGCAACATCGATGCCCGCATTCTTGCTTCAGTCATGGTGCGCGAGCTCGAGCGCGAGGATCGTATCGCCTCCTTCCGTCTGTCCATTCCCGACCGGCCCGGGGTGCTCGGGCTCATTGCCACCCGGCTCGGAACTCTTGGCGCAAACATCCTGGCCGTGGATCACCACCGCTTGTTCCTCGATGTTCCGGCGAAGGGGGCAAAGCTGGACGTCACCGTCGAAATTCGCGGTCAGATGCATGGCGAAGCCATCTTCAACGCGCTGGAGTCCGAGGGCTACCAGCCGATCTGGATCGATAGCGCGGCGACTATGGAGTAGGGTCCTGTCTGGGACCGTGCACGGCTGAGGGGTTGCCGACCTGCGCGAAAAAGAGCTCCGGGTGGCACTGGTCTGCTTCGGCGGTGTTTCGCTCGCGATCTATATGCACGGCATCAGCAAGGAGATCCTCAAGCTGGTGCGCGCTTCCAGTGCGCTTCACCATATGGGCGACCGTGTGGATCGACAGCAGGCGCGTTTCTCAGGACCGGGTGAGGGGCGTGATTCCGAATACGATACCGAGGACATCTATTTCGATTTGCTGCGCGACATTGGCCGCAGCATTGAGCTGCGGGTGGTGGTCGACGTCATTGCCGGCGCCTCCGCGGGCGGCATCAACGGCACCATGTTGGCGCGGGCCTTGAGCCATGATCTCCCGATGGGGGCGCTGCGCGACTTGTGGCTCAACAATGCTGATGTCGCCATTCTTTTGGACGCCGAAGCGCGGGCGGGCACCTGGACCAAGTGGTTCTTGAAGCCTTTCATCTGGGCGGCCGCACTGACCGGCAGATTTCGTGCAATCCGCGACTTGGAGGTGCGCCAGAAGCTCTCGCTGTTCGTGCGCTCGCGCTGGTTCAAGCCGCCCCTATCGGGCCGAGTGATGGCCCGGCTCATGTACGACGCCGTACGCGTCATGGGCAAACCGCGCCATGAGAATGCGTCGTTACTGCCGTCGGGCCACGCACTCGATCTGTTCGTCACCCTCACCGATTTCGAGGGTTACCAGCAGCTTGTCCAGATCCACGACCCACCACTGATAAACGAGCGCGAGCACCACCAGGTCCTGCATTTTGGCTATCAACGCCACTCCAACGGAGACGTTGAAAGCGACTTCGAGCTGGACGACGCACCGGCGCTCGCTTTCGCGGCACGTGCAACCTCTTCCTTTCCAGGCGCGTTTCCGCCGGCGCGAATCGTAGAAATCGACGAGGTCGTCGCGGAGAGCCAGGGGGGCTGGCCCGGACGCGCCGAATTCATCGCCAGGAGCTTCCCTGACCACCTGCGGACGGGCATCGATCCGACCCTTGCCTCGTTCATAGACGGCTCGGTCCTGAACAACCGGCCCTTCCAGGAGGCGATCGCCGCTATTCACGGCCGGCCGGCGCATCGCCAGGTCGATCGCCGCCTGGTCTATATCGACCCGGATCCGCCCCAGTCCTCTATTCGGCACTCTCCCAGGACCCCCGGTTTCTTTGTGACGCTGCGTGGTGCTCTCTCCGACATTCCAAGCTCTCAACCCGTGACGGATGAGCTTGGCCGTGTGGTCGAGTTCAACACACAGGTCCGGCGCTTGCGCGCCATAATCGACAGCGCCCGTCCGGAAGTCAGCCAGCTGGTCGCCAAATTCATTCCGGCCCAAGTCGACCGGCCGATTTCGCCCGACGACTTGCGCGTCTGGCGCGAGCAGGTGAACTCACATGTGGCCGTTGACGCCCGGTTTGCCTACCAGGCTTATGTGCGGCTCAAACTGGCTTCCGTGCGTTCGTTCGGTGCTGAGTTGATCGTGCGGTTGCGAGGCGTTTCGCCGCAATCGGCGATCGCACGAGTGGTCGCCGACATCATCGATGCCTGGGCGTTGCAAAAGGGCATAGTCTACGAGCGTGCCGAGAGCGAGGCGCTCGAATTCGAGGCGCAGACGGCGGGCCGCCTTGCGCCCTGGGTGAAGTACCTGCTGTCGTTCGACGTGAAATATCGCGAGCGCCGTCTGCATTTTTTAATCGAGGGGCAGAACCGGCTCTATCAGCTGCTGGATCAGGAGCGTTTCGCCAATCTGAACCCGCTGCTTGTCGATGGCCTGAAACGCGAGTTTTACCTGCGCCTAGACCGATTGCGGCAAAGGCAGCGTGCCCCCTTCTACACTGCCGGGGTCCGAAGTCTCGTTGCTGAGCTCTTTCCGACCGAGCCCTCCCTCGATGACATTCGCCATCTCCAGGCGTACGCCAGCGATTTCGTCGAGCGCAGGGCCGGCAAGCTCGACGAGCTCATTGAGCAGCTCGCATATGAGATTGGGCTCGACGCCACCACGCGCGAGCTCGATGAGCTTCTCGCCTCCCTCGATCCCGTGCAATGGCATCCCGAAGCACGCCGGGAGGTACTGATCAATTATCTCGGGTTTCCGTTCTGGGACGTGTTGACGTTTCCCATGACCAGCGCCCGCGAGATTGGCGAGCTCAACGAGATCCTGATCGATCGCATCAGCCCGCAGGATCTCAGCACGCTCAAAGGCTTTGCAGGCGTCGACCGATTGAAGGGCACTGGGTTCGGGCATTTTGCTGCCTTCTTCTCGCGCAGCTATCGCGAGAACGACTACCTGCTCGGGCGCTTGCACGCGCTGGAGCGGCTCATCGACATCGTATGTGACGCTGCGGGCGCCGAGGCCCTGCACAATGGCATCGATGTCCTCGCACTGAAGAAGCGCGGGTTTTTGCGTATCCTGGACGCCGAGGAGGGGCACCTGCCTGGCAGCGTGCAGCTCATCCGGGCACTGCGCACCTCCGTCGATCGCATCGACGCAGCGGCCCGTTCGCCTTAGTCCGCATTGCGACACGAAGGCGGCCCCGCTCCGGCGCTTCCTCGGGGGTGGCCCCGGCCGCCGGAGCTCCGGGACGATCTGGAACTGCTGAGAGGGATAAAACACACGGTCGCAGGGCTCAGCAAAAAGTTAAAGGATTTGGGTGAGCATTGGGTTTGCTGGCCCGTGTCGCGCCCCATAGCTATAGTCACGGGGTGATGGGGACGGGGTCCCGCCTGCGACCAAGAGCCTTCCCCTGAGTTGATTGCGTAGGAGTTGCGTCATGGCGCCGCGTGCGTATTGGAAGGGGTACCTCAAGCTCTCGCTAGTCTCGTGTCCAATTGCGCTTTATCCGGCTTCTTCGAGCTCGGAGCGCGTTTCGTTCAATCGCATCAACAGCAAGACCGGCAACAGGCTCAAGCAGCAAATGGTCGACGCGCAGACCGGGGAGCCCGTTGCGCGCGAGGACATCACGCGCGGCTTTGAACACAGCAAAGGCCAATACCTGATCGTGAGCGATGAGGAGCTGGAAAAGATCAGGATCGAGAGCACGCATACGATCGACATCGATTATTTCGTCCCGCGCGCCGAGATCGACGACCGCTATATGGATAGTCCCTACTACATCGCCCCGACCGACCAGGTCGGGCAGGAGGCGTTCTCCGTCATCCGTGACGCCATGCGCGACAAGAAGATGGTGGGAATTGCGCGAGTCGTGCTCACGCGCCGCGAGCACGTCGTCATGCTCGAGCCGTTCGAGAAGGGATTGTTGGCGACGACCTTGCGCTATCCCTATGAGCTCCGCGACCACTCCGATTATTTCGCCGACATCCCGGAGCTTAAGCTCCCGGCCGAAATGAGGAAGCTTGCTGCGCATATCGTCGAGACCAAGGCCGGTCACTTCGAGCCCAAGAGCTTCGAGGACCACTACGAAAAAGCGCTCACCGAGTTGCTCAAGAGCAAAGAGGCCGGCAAGCCGATCGAGGTTATTGGTGAGGAAAAAGCGCCTCCTGGCGTCATCAATCTGATGGAGGCGCTTCGGGCCAGTATCAAGAGTGGCAGCAAGAAGCCGGCAGCGGCCAGCACGGAAACGCGTCGTCCTGCCAGGAAGAAGGCGGCGGCGCGCTGACCGGGATGAGCCCACTGAGTTCCCCACAAGCTCGGTAATTCTGCGGAAATGCCGTCTTGTCGGCGTGAGGCCCAGGGAGTTACTGACTCCTGATGTCTGATTCGATCGGTTCGGCTTTCCCGCGCCGCATTGCGTTTACCGGCCTTCTTTCGTCCATGAGGCGCGAGGAGGCGTTCAGCCTCGTTCGCAGCCATGGTCGTACGCCGAGCCGTGGACTGACCAAAAAAACCGACGCTCTGGTTGTTGGTGCGCTGGGCTGGCCGCTGCTGGGTACTGGAGGCCCGTCGAAGAGCCTGGCTCTTGCCAAGTCCTACGGCGTCTCGATCGTCAGCGAGCGTCAATTCCTGGAATGGGCCGGGTTGGCACCGCAGGATGATGAGCTGCGTACCTATACGGCAGGGCAGATTGCGGCACTCGTCCGCCTGCCCTTGGATGTCATCGAGCAGCTTAGCGCTTTCGGATTGCTCGACTGTCGCGGCGAGCGGTACCGGTTTCGTGATCTCACGGCGGCGCGCCAGCTGGCCGAGCTTCTCACCAACGGTGTCGCTCTCTCCACCATCACCCGCAGCTTGCACGAGATCCGAAAATGGTTGCCCGATGCGGAGCTTTCCAAGCTCCGGCTGTTCCCGGCATCCTCGGACGCGCTGCTCGTGGAGCAACTCAGGGGCGTGACCGACAAGCGCGGGCAATTCGTGCTTCCCGTGCTGGAGGTGCGGGAGAGTCCGGATGAGCTGTTCGAGCAGGCGCAAGCCGCCGAGGCGCTGGACGACGGAGCGACGGCGGAACGGCTTTATCGCAAGGTGATGCGGGTTGATCCCTCTGACGCAACTGCGGCGTTCAATCTTGGGAATCTCCTGCGTCGCAAGGGCCAGAAGCTCGAGGCCGAAATGGCATATCGCGCTGCACTAGGGGCGGATGGTCATTTTGCCGAGGCTTGGTACAACCTTGCCGATCTGCTCGATGACCAAGGCCAACCCGACAAAGCAATGGAATGTCTTGAGCAAGCCCTCGTCGCGGAGCCGGGCTACGCGGATGCGCTGTTCAACCTGGCCCTCTTGCACCAGCGCAAGGACCACTTGGCGCAGGCCGCAGAATCCTGGCGCGCCTACTTGGCACTAGACCAAGCCTCCGAGTGGGCGTCACGCGCCCGGCGCGCGCTCAAGTTCTGCGAGATGCAGCTGGCGCTCCTCTGACCCGCGATTGCTCTCGCTGGTCTCTATGGATTGGCAAGGACAAGCGCCTGGCGCGCTTTTGCGATCAGCGGCGCAGGGCTAGCATAGATGCGCTCTGCCAGGGTCTGCAGCTCCTCTCCCGAAATCGGGTCGACGTCGAGCCCGATCCTCTGCGCCTCCGCCGTCAGATCAGGGTCGCGCATCGTTGCCATGAAGGCGGCGCGTAACGCGGTGATCCGCTGCTCCGGCATCCCCGGCGGCATCATGTAAGGACGACCAAAAACCTCGGAGCTGTAGAACAGCTCGAGGATGCGGCGCTCATCCTCCCCTTTGGCAAAGTCGACCGCAAGCGGCACTCCCATTCTGTTGACCGCCGAATGTCCCTTCGCGTGCTCCTGCACCAGGACGCGGATGAAGCCATTCTGAATCCAGTCCGGACGTTGTGCGACCAGCGAGGACCAGCTGAACCCGCACAAGCCCTGGACCTCGCCTTTCTCGATCGCGAGGGTGATCTCGCGTGTGCCGGGATAGCCGGTCACGATGCGAAATTTCGCACCTGTCAGATTGTTGAGCAGCACCGGAAAATCGCGCGTCGAAGTGCCGGGCTGGCTGGCACCGATGACGAGCTTGCGCTCCTGCAGCTGTATGAACGACTTCACAGGGGCGTCTGTGCGGGCGATGCAGACGTAGTAGTCGGTCGTGGCTGATCCGAGATAAACGAACTTCGAGGCGTCGAAGCGCACCCGCTTCGCTTCGTCGAGAAGTGCGTCGACGATGGCCGTGTTCTGCAGCGCTCCAATGACGGTCCCGTCCTTGGGGGCGGTGTTGTAGACGTATGCGGCTGCCGCTGTGCTCGCTGCGCCCGGCATGTTGGTTATAACGATTGTGGGATTGCCCGGAATGTGTTTCGACATATGACGCGCGAGGAGGCGTGCGTAGATGTCGTAGCCCCCTCCTGCAGAAGAGCCGACAACCACGGTGATCTGCTTGCCGCGATAGAATTGTGCGACCGGCTCCTGCGCGGCGGCCGAGGTCGTCGCGGCCGTGAGAAAGCAGACAACGAGCCACCACGACAGACCGCGCGCCATGCGCTTGCCTCCGGCTTGGATCCGCAAAAGTCTTAGGTCGGGCGTATCACGCTGCCTCAGACTGCTTGCCTCAGCTTCCGCGCCACGCGCGGCGCAAAATAGCTGAGCACGCCTGCCGCGCCTGCGCGCTTGAAAGCAACCAGCGACTCCATCATTGCCTTGTCGCCGTCAAGCCAGCCGTTCTGCGCGGCGGCCGTGATCATGGCGTACTCGCCCGAGACCTGATAGGCGAAGGTTGGCATTGCAAACGTGTCGCTGATGCGGCGCAGGATGTCGAGGTAAGGCATGCCTGGCTTTACCATGACCATATCCGCACCCTCTGCAATGTCGAGCTCAACCTCGCGCAGTGCCTCATCAGTATTGGCGGGATCCATCTGGTAGGTAGCCTTGTCACCGACAAGCGTCGCCGATGAGCCCACCGCGTCACGAAATGGCCCATAAAACGCCGACGCGTATTTCGCGGCGTAAGCCATGATCGCAACGTCGAGGAAGCTTGCCTGGTCGAGGGCGGATCGGATCGCGCCGACGCGCCCGTCCATCATGTCGGAGGGTGCTATGATGTCACAGCCCGCTTCGGCCTCGATGAGGGCCTGCTTTACCAGCACCTGCACCGTGTCGTCGTTCACGATAGTGCCGTGACGAAGCAGGCCATCGTGCCCGTGACTGGTGTAAGGATCGAGTGCAACATCGCACAGAATGCCGATGTTCGGCACGGCTCGCTTGATCGCTCGAATGGCACGGCAGACCAGATTGTCGGGATTGAGCGCCTCGCTGCCCTCTTCGTCTCGCAATGTGGGATCGGTGTAGGGGAATAGCGCAACGCAGGGGATGGCGAGCTCAGCCGCGTGTTGCGCCTCCACGACGGCCTGGTCGACCGACAAACGTTCGACCCCCGGCATGGAGGGGATGGGAATTCGCGCGCGATCGCCGTCCACCACGAACAAAGGCCAAATGAGGTCGCCCGCCGTCAGTACGCTCTCCCGCACCATTCGACGCATCCATTCCGCCTTGCGGTTGCGCCGTAGTCGGGTCGAGAGATCGAGCCGCGTGCCGGATGGTGCTGCCGCCATTATCTCAACGGGAGTGAGACGGGGTTCGATCGGCCGTCCGTATTTGAGGGCCATGCATGCATTCCCATAATGAAAGAGCCTCTTTTTAGCTCGTCCTGGACGGCGCCGCCAGCAGAGCCGGGACGCTTCGCATGACTGCTCGAAGCAGTGCCCGATTTGACGCTCGAAAATCTTGTGAGTATCGATCGCGCCTATGAATTTCGAGCTGACGGACGAGCAACGCGCCATCAAGGAAACGGCGCGCGCCTTTGCGCGCAATGAGATGACGCCATTCGCGCGCGATTGGGACGAGAGCGAGCGCTTACCGGTTGAGACGCTTCGACGCGCCGCAAAGCTTGGATTTGCCGGGATCCATGTGGACGCGGAAGTGGGGGGTTCGGCGCTCTCCCGGCTTGACGCCGCCATGATCTTCGAGGAATTGGCCCAGGGTTGTCCTTCGACGGCGGCTTATCTCTCCATCCACAATATGGTCGCGTGGATGATCGACGCCTACGGTGCGCAAGAGCTGCGGCTGCGGCTGCTGCCCAGCCTTTGCACTATGGAGGGCTTTGGCAGTTATTGCCTCACCGAGCCGGACTCCGGATCGGATGCTGCCAGCCTGAAGGCTAGGGCGGTGCGCAAAGGCGAGCACTACGTGCTCAATGGTACCAAGGCGTTCATATCAGGTGGCGGCTTTTCCGATGTGTACCTGGTGATGGCGCGTACCGGTGAGGCGGGTGCTCGGGGCATCTCATGCTTCGCGGTCGAGAAGGGCACGGCCGGTCTCGGCTTCGGTGCGCAGGAGAAGAAGCTTGGTTGGCACTCCCAACCCACATCCATGGTCATCCTTGAAGATTGCAAGGTGCCGGCCAGCAATCGCATCGGCGCCGAGGGGCAAGGCTTCAAGATCGCCATGAAGGGCCTCGATGGCGGCCGCCTCAACATTGCGGCCTGCTCACTGGGCGGCGCCCAGTTCTGTCTCGATCGCACGATCGACTACATGAAGGAGCGTAAACAATTCGCAACGCGGCTTGCCGACTTTCAGGCGCTCGCGTTCCGTATCGCCGACTATGCGACGGAGCTCGAGGCGGCGCGACTGATGGTTTATCGAGCAGCGGTGGCGCTCGACCAAGCCGATCCGGCAGCGACCCGGCTCGCCGCCATGGCCAAGCGGCTCGCGACGGATTTCGGGTTCGAAACTGTGAACGGTTGTCTCCAGCTCCACGGCGGCTACGGTTACCTTCGGGATCATCCGATCGAGCGCGTGATGCGCGATCTTAGGGTGCATCAGATCCTGGAAGGCACCAACGAGGTCATGCGCCTGATCGTCGCCCGCGACATGCTGGGCAACTGAGCGCGACATGCGTATTAAGCCCAATACAGTCGCGCTCCACCCTTTGGTTCCGCCTCAACAACGGCCCAACCGCTCCAGTCAAACCGGGGTGGGCTTGTGAATTCTGCGTCCGAGATCGTGTTCGACCGGCGGGGAGCCGCCGGCGTCATCGTTCTGAACCGACCAGAGGCGCTCAATGCTGTGTCGCATGCCATGGTCGGCGCGCTGGCGCGCCAGCTTATCGAGTGGGAATCCGATCCTGCCGTGAGCCGCGTGATCATTACCGCCGCGGCAGGCCGTGCATTCTCGGCGGGAGGTGATCTGCGCGCGCTTTACGACCTCGGCCGTGCCCGCCGCTATCCGGAGATGCTCAGCTTCTTTCGCGACGAGTACACACTCAACTTGCGCATCAAGCACTATCGCAAGCCTTATGTTGCGCTCATCGATGGAATCGTCATGGGCGGCGGAGTGGGCATCTCCGTGCATGGCTCGCACCGCGTTGCGGGGGATCGCTTCGCGTTCGCCATGCCGGAGGTCGGGATCGGCTTTTTTCCGGACGTAGGTGCGACCTGGTTTCTGCCGCGGCTGCCGGGCGAGCTCGGCACCTATTGTGCACTGACGGGCGAGCGGCTCGATGCCGATATGGGAGTCGCCGCGGGCGTCGCGACCCACCGCATTGCCTCGGCTCGTTTCGGTGACCTCATCGACGCACTCTGCACCGCCACCCCGGTGGACGCGGTGCTCGCCGCCTTTGCCACGGCTGTGCCGGTTGAGCCCTTGCAGATGCGCCGAGCCGTCGTCGATGGACTGTTTTGCGGGGAGGAGGTCGAGGATATCCTCATGCGCCTTGATGCGGCAGCCGGCACTACGGCTCCCAGTGGCACCTTGGCGGCTAAAGCGGCCGCCGCGATCCGCACAAAATCGCCGACCAGTCTGAAGCTTGCGCTAGCGCAGATGCGCTGTGGCGCAATCCTGGAGTTCACGCAGTGCATGCGGACCGAGTACCGCATTGTGTCGAGCGTGGTGCGCGGGCATGACTTCTATGAGGGAGTACGGGCGGTGATCGTGGACAAGGATCAGGCGCCGCAGTGGCGACCCGCGACGCTGGCAGAGGTGAGTGGCGCGGATATCGCCCGGCACCTGGCGCCGGTGTGCGATGATCTTCATCTGTCATGACGCATCGCGACCAGCCGCACATGCTCGAACCCGTCCACGCGGGCGAGGACGAGGACGATGCACGACGCTGGTCGCATCGGCTCTTCATCTTTCTGCGGCTGATGGCGGTGGTCTCGTTGCTCAAGGGTCTCTACCATTGGGCTGTGGTGTGCGGGGTCGACACGCCGCTGCCATCCGGCTTCGAGGCCCATCCGGTGCCGTATCAGGCGGCGACTGTTTTCTTCGCCGTCATTGATCCGGTGGCGGGTGTGGGGCTTTGGTTGGCGGCTCCCTGGGGCGGCGTCATTTGGCTTACCTCGGTCATCTCAATGACGGCCGTCGAGGCGTTGTTCCCGCAAGTATACGGAGGTAGCGTTTGGCTCATCGCCTTGGAACTGGCGTTGCTCGCGACCTATGTGGGCTTGGCTTTGATGGCCGCGCGCGAGCAGTCTGCATGAAACTCTACCCGGCGCATCAACGACGGAGTGGTCAATGGCACGGATCGGCTTCATTGGGCTTGGCAATATGGGTTTGCCGATGGCTCAGAAC